>NZ_REGA01000048.1 GCF_003841505.1 Natrarchaeobius chitinivorans | reverse complement strand
CAGTACCTCTTGCAGGCGACGCTTCCGTCGATCTCCGCGCTCGACGTCCGACTGATCGAGATGTCAGACCTGCGGATCCACGTCACCGATCAAGGAGAGGCGAAAGTCTATCGCTACGATCAACCCGACTCCGCCACCCAGCGACAGCTTCAGCCCAAGATTCTCCAGTATCTCGAGTGGGATCCGATCGACAACGATCCGGACTATCAGTACCTTTCGGATCTGAAGGACGACCGGTACGACGGACTCGAGGAGTCGAATCTGCTCTGGCGAGACGAACACGAGCAGATCGTCGAGCGAGAGGTTGAAGACGCCGAGAAGACGGTGAAACACGAGATTTTGAAGGGAATCTATGAGAACACAGAACTGACCCAGAGTAACATCGGCGAGGCGATCGACCTGAGCGGTTCTCGAGTCGGCCAGATTATCCGAGACGAATAAAAACGAAGCAAACCGCAAGACTGGAAACTAATTTCGACACTCTTAACATAGGAATTAGGCACTATATTTTGGAATCGATCGAAGAAAAACGCAAGACAGCGAAGGGACCGAAGGGATGGAACCTGCAAGAAGAAAGTAGGCCAGAATAATATATCATGGAGTAGGGCCGGTGGAAAATCGCCGATCGATTTGCGAGACCGAGACCTCCCCGCGAACGGACGTTTCCGCACGTGTGCCGCCCCCGTGTCGCGCCTGCCCACTTGGACGAGAACAACAGTTTTCACACCGTGTTTGACACACCGCTACCGATGCCACAAGACAATAACGGCGGCTGGTTCGACGATCGGCCACAGCAGGCAACACTCGACGTCGGCGATGCCGCTCAACGAACAGCGAGACGAGCTGAACGCGGTGGCGAGATCGTCGGATCCGAAGCGTTCGTCGACGTCGATGAGCCAACGATCGATCCCGGCGAACAGACACCACTCGTCGAGACCTCCGAGACGATCGAGGGACAGGCGGATCTACTCGGTGGCGAAGCGACAGTCACCGATACGCCAGACTGGTCGGGACCGACCGTCGAACCGGTTCCCCTCGAGGAGAACATCGCAGCGGCCGAGCAAGCGGGTGTCCTCGAGCCGATCGGTCCGAACGGCGACGCCGAGCACGCGCCGCCGGACGTCTTCGAACCGGACCCGATCGAAATCGAGTTTCACTCGCTCGACGGCGCAAACGCGGCTCGAGACCGCTATCCGGATGCGCTCGACGATTCCGACTCCCGTCGAACGAAGACGGTTCGCATTTGGGGGAACGCTCCGGACGACGTCGTCGACGCGATCGCGCTCGAGGCCACCGAGAGTCGAGCACACCTTGCCGACCAGTTCGGCCAGGTAGAACTCACTCGAGCCGAACGAGCCCAGCTCGAGGATCGCCGCGACTGGGACGGTCGGATGCTCTTTCACGCACAGTCGGCGAAGGCTGTCCTCCAGGGCTCCGGAGTCGACGACTGGATCGCCTACTACGATCCCCAACTTACCGTCGACGAACACCGCTCGATCGCCGAGCAGGCCCGTCGCGACGAACGTGGTGCGCGGATGGACGAACATGCTCGAGAAGGTGCGTTCGACGCGATGGCCGCAGGAGCCGTCGGTGCGCCGGTTCAGCAACGACAACATGCGTCGGATGCAGTGATCGAACACTGCATGGAGATCAGCGACGAACACGATCCCGAGGTGTTCCGCGCGATTCTGGCCGGCGAGGATCCAGGTGTCTCGAACGCGCGAATTCGACGAGCGAAAGAGACGATCGAGGATATCCGGGCCGAGTTCGGTCACGAGTTCGTCGAGCGCGCCGCCGAAGAGTGTCACCGTGAGCGGCGGCCCGCTCCCGAACCTCTCGATCCAGTCCGCTTTGAACGCGACGCCCGAACTGGATGGTTTACACCGCCGAATCCGCAACCTGATCCTGTGCTCGGTGTCGATCGATCGGCTGATACTGGCCTCTTCGTCACACAGGATCGTGTCCCGGCTGGGGTTGGAAGAGGAACTGAGACTGGTCGATTTTGGACGTGGTGACCGAAAACTTGTGGGAGTTACCCCAGCACCTCACACATCCAGTGTGGCATGTTACGGACATGTCGGCATCGGCGTGCTGGATATAGAGCATTAGTTCCGCATGCCGATTTTGTTTGTTTTGCGCCGACAGCGGTGAACCACCCGGCCACGACACGTGCGGACTGAACGCGACCGATTCCATCAAGTAATGCAGGTGTTGATCGACGCATGCTGAATACGACCGTTATATGGAAACTGGCACAATCTTCGGGGTAGTCTTTGTCTCCAGTGTTTTGAACACCTGTTCGACCGTAGCGTTATCCGGTAGGACGGACTTAGTGCTGAACACATCAAATACCGTCCTACCGCTTCCTTGTGGGGACTTCTGCACCACTGCCCTTTGATCTGGAAGTGTGATTGGAACTTCTACGGTTGGAAGTATTCGAATATTCGCCCGGTTGTGTTAACATTACAGTCCTATGTATAACGGAACAATAATAATCCAAAAGTTATATAGATGATGTTATAACATGTCCACTACTGGGCGCGTTATCGATCGGATTTTAACACTAACCGGCTCTGAACGAGTATATACGTACCCTGGGAGTCCACCACGGTATGTCTACGAAGCTGTTGAGGAACACGGGAAAGATATTGTCTCTACTGTTCGTGAACAACATCTCCTTCATTTAGCGCAGAGCCAGTATTTCAGGACGTTGGAAGAGGGAAAAAAGCAAATTCCAATCGTTGTTGCGTCAGCTGATCTGGGAGAGGCGATGCTTTCTCAGCCGTTACTGGCTGGGTCAATCACCTGTCCCTGCATCGTCGTGGTTGCAGAGGAGCAGTTCCCTCATGTTGGAAACGCAGTGAACACCGCTCATCAATCTCCGCGGGCGACGACCTACGAAACAATTTCCCAAACCGAGGCTCTTCAACAGCACGAGGGCATTGCTGAGCGCCTTTTGGTCAGTGACGAAAGCGATATTGATCGAGTTGACCAGCTCGTGGAGACTGTTGCAGAAACGAAAGACGTTGGATTCGTCCATCTCCCCCTCTATACCGAAGCCGACCTTGGATCTCAGTTTGAATTCCTCGAGTCGTATTCTCCTACTGTCGTGTCACAATCGGCGTTCACGTCGCGCGTTTCGGATGCCGATCGACCACTGTTGATCGTCGGACGTGGTATCCGACATCCCGAAACGCGACAGCGAGTTTCAGCTATTGCTGCTGATGCCGGGATCCCGATCGCGACGACGTTGCAGACGGACGGCTATTTCGATACAAGCCACGTGGGCCGTATCGGGACGCTTGGGACGCCATCGGCCAATGAGGCGTTTTTCCGGTCGGATTTGGTGATTGCTCTCGGTACATCGGTGAATAATCTCGTGACGTCCTATGATCCAGAGACGATCAAGGAATTTCAGGCGAAGACTATCCAGGTCGAAGACAATCCCCGACGACGAAGTGTATTCACCGATTCCTGGTTCTCTTCCGGTGTCGAAACAGCGCTTGACGTTCTTGACGATCAAGCCAGTGACGTCTGGTTCGACTGTCGCTACGACTGCGGGTCGAAATATGAATTGGTTCCGGACCAGCTCCAGGCGTTAGGATCCGCTATCCGGGTACAGAGTCCGGAATCAGTTGTTACGCTTGGGGTAGGAAATTCAATGCTGTGGATGACCTATGCCCTCGGACCGACGGTTCGAAAGGAGGTTTCTCGCAGTGGATCGATGGGTGAAGTGGTTTCAGGGCTTGAATGGGGTGAATCACCGATTTTAGTGCTTGGCGATGGTGAATTCGAAATGGATCTCTCCCTGATAACAGAAGCACAATATCAGGAGTCAAATCCCATTATTTGTGTCGTCAACAACTCTCGTCTCGGATTGGTCACTGAACGTCAGGAAGCCGAATTTGGCCAACGAATTACGCCGAAAGACCCCTCTCCGATCAAGTATGACGAATTGGGCCGCTGCTTCGACGGCGTCGAATCCTACTCTACTGAAACGCCCGAGGAGGTCAAAGCGGCATTCGAGACGGCAACCTCTCGAGATGTAACCGCTATTATCGAGATTGGCGTTTCTGAATACCTTTCTGACGATCTATACGATATTACGTCACTCCCTCGTATTCAATCCTAATACGCTCTTATGAGAACAACCCACGGAATCCAGGATATTCAATTCCAGACGCCGACCGCCGAGCAGTTTTGCAGGGGGCGAAACTAAGTTAGACAATTGAAACAGTTTGGGATTGTGTCTTATCAAGAGGATTGTGGAGAACGCTAGCGGAACGGTGGAGTTTTCGAACTCTGATAACGGAGGACACTTGCGGATAACCTACAACAAGTCCAGTGATGACGTAGCAGCGTTTGATCGAGTCAGTAGAGAACTCCCGTATCATCTTTGGAAATTTAAGATTAAGGTCGCTGACTGTATGCCACCTCAGCACTCACCCTGCTTTTTGGTTTAGTAATCGTTCTATAGAATTCTTAATTCAGAGTGGTTCTTACGCTGCCGTATCCGTGATCGCCTGAATTACTTGACGCCCCTCGGATCGGAGCGTAGCCGCATCGTACGGGTGATAATCTTTCGTCTCGATGGTGATCCCTGGACCACCGAATTCATCGGTAAAGTAGCCTCGAGCCCGTCCTGCACCGTCAACGCTATTCAACCCGGACGTGCCTTCTATCGCACGTTCGATTTCCTCGATGGTATCGATTTCATCGTCAGAATGCTCGGTAGCATCGTAGAATACAGTGGGATAGTCCGCCGGTTGCGTATGCCAGTCGATTCCCCAATGATAGTTGTCGACGTGTGATTCGAGGTCATGTTGGATGTTTTCGACCTCGACGGATGGATCTGTTTTGTCCCACTGTCGGTTGAGATTGACGCCGTTGACGTTGTGACGCTGCCATCCGTTGACCATGCCGTCAGGGTTCCCGTTCGGATAGATGTGAAAGCGGTAAGCTCGATCGAACCCACTCTCTCTGAACGTATCGAGGATATAGTTCACCGCCCCTTCGATTTGATAGCTCGAGAGCGTCTCCCCCGGATGTAGCCGCGTAGTGAGTACGATATCGAGCATCTCGCCGTTCTCGGTAGGATCCCCAATGCGGATACAATGCATATCACGGCCCTGGACGCTCTGGCCGATGACCGCAGTCTCGACGAACTCGCTGTCGGAGACCTCGGAAACGAAGTCAACTGTTTTGCGGTAGGGATACGGGACGAATCCAATATAGGCCGTGTCGATATCGAACGAGTGGGTCCAGCCATCCTCAACCCATTCGTCTACTCGATCCCATTCGTCAGTCATCGGATCTGCCGTTATCGCAGGCCGGTAATCCAAGTCCTGGTGTGACTCTTCGATATTTCGGATGTGAAACGAGATTTGCTTGTCCTTGACGCCGTTCAGTCGAAAGTTCCAGTAGCCGTTTGGACCCCACCACGGATCCGCTAACTCTACTGCAATATGCTCGTCACTCATCGCTATCTGGCTCCTCCGCCACCGTCATAGTCCGTATCTAACTTCTGTGAGAGGCGTCGGATGCGGTGGAAAACCGCGTTTGTATACGATATCGAGGAACCGATGTAGTACCCAACACCGTGGCCCTCGAACGTCTCGTCATCGACCTCGACGATCCCTTCGACGTCGCCGACGAGGTTTCTGAGTTCGAATCGGATCGTTGGATCGTCGAAGTCAACTCGCCACGTGTGACGGCCAGAAGAGAGATCGATAGATGCCGAATCGAGAACGTCCCAGGTCCCGCCTTCACGGATGCCGATCTGGATTTCACTGGCTTGCCCCTGGTACCTCGCCGTATAGTGATTCTCGAGCCCTTCTGCGCCGAAAATCAATCCAGGCCGAACGTTTTGATCAACGTTCACCATTTCGACGTCTGCCAGAATGGTACTCCCACGCGGCGGATACGCGTTCAACCCGGTGGTCGAGACGATTCTATCGGCCACATCAGCGTCTGGCAAGAGTTTGAGGCTGAAGTGCCCTCCCGAAACAGGGTCATCGCTGTTGACGTCGAACGAGCCGAGATCACCGTCGTATTCCGCAACAGTTCCACTCTCGAAGCCATCGATCACGTCGGGAGTGCTGGCTATTTGCCTATCGACCCAATTTCGGTTCGGGATCGCCGACGCTTCGTCAGGAACAGTTTCCGTGTATGCCTTTTCGACAGTGACTGGCTGGCCGTCAGTCGGCTCGAGAGCGCCATCGGCAGTCAGTGACCAACTGCCGTCACCGTTTCCGGGGACCGAAACCCACTCGGATCCATCATGCCAGTAGTCCGGGGCGGCGTTGGTCGTGAAGAACATATCACCCTCAACCCCCTGCGAATCGTCCGGCACGTTGTCTTCGTGCCCGACTTGCCAGTTTCGGATCGGCGTTGCCTCTTGTGTGCCACTGGAAGATCCTACTGAGACATCGCCACTGACTGTCTGGGTTGCAGTAGCAACCCCCAGGGACCCGGTTATCGCCAAGACTGCTCGTCGTGAGAGGTTCGTCGTTTCACTGGTCTGCATTGTGTCGTTCGTCATGGTTTGATCTGTCATCGTCCTCGAGACCGCGATCCGCCCGACAAGGTAGGAAGCATGGTGATCACTGCAACTACGACCAGCACCACGAGTGAAACCAGAAGGATGGAAAACACTCGCGAGAGTGTATCGGCTGCGATGAACTGGTTGGAATCCGACGTGTAGATGTACGCCCGGGGTAGCTCTGCTAATTCTCCTTCTTGCGTTGGCTGAATGGTGTTGTCGGGTGCGTCGATCTCGTAATCGTCACCCTCGGAAAGGGTCGTTCCCTCGAGCCCGTCTGTCCACTCGATGTTTCCTTCGAGTTCGGTCCACTCGCCGTGGTAGACGACGTACGTTTCATCACCGCCAGACTCGTCGAACATGAGCCGAGCAGTTTCTGAACCTGGTTCGACCGGTGCGACTGGATCGTCGTGCAGCGTGTGCCAGTCGTCTGCCTCCAGCGTACTGTCGAACGTTCGGACCTCTTCGACCGTTCCAAAGAATGAGTCGGTTGCTGGGATATCGGTGTCTCCATCGGTCAACGGTTCCGAATCGACTAATTCACCGTCAACGTACAACCGCAACTCTTCAGAGTCGTGCTCGAGGCCAACCTGCCGAAGTGTATCGTGGTTGGTTACGTCGGTGGAAACGATAGCCGACTGCTGATCCGTATGAATCCCCGTCCATTCACCGTCAATGAGAAGCAGGACGAGCTGGGCATCGCCATACTGGGCGACGTAGTAGTCCCGCCAGAGTGCAGCCTCACTATCGAGTTGCACCCATGTCGACAACGCTGCTTCGCCTGATTCACCGTCGGATAGGTCCGTCGCGACGCGTGAGTGTGACGGACCCATTTCGATCGCCGTCCCCGTTGAGTCGACGATCGTGACCTCGTCCACGTCGGTCTCGAGTGTTGTACCGCTTGCATCTGGTTCAAACCCTTCGACCGAAGCTCCTGGAGCGCCGATGAGCAGTGTAATGATGACGATTGTCGCGACTGCAAGGATCGACATCACCGCGACCTGAGCAACGAACTGGGATCCGGCCTCGGGTCGGTTCATTCACCCACCGGGTGTCAAATTAACTGGGTTAAACGTTTCTATCACACATACGCCGGTATGCTGTCCAGAGGAATTGATCGCCCAACGACTTTCGTCCGGATACGGTGGACGCGAGGGTTATCGGAAACTTTTGGAAACGGAAACCGGTCCCTCGAGACTATTTATCGCAACTCCGTGGGCGTCTATATGGCATACGCAATGACGAGCGAACTTGAATCGCTCCAGGTCGAACTCCAAGAGTACCTCAAGAAGGTCGATAGGGCTGGAGATCCGGACCGACTCGCACAAAGACTCACGCGAAAGCACAGCGTCGGCTCGTACGTGGTTGGCTTTCGACGTCGGGGCCGTGAAGTCTTCTTGTACGAAGAGGGTGGACAAGACGAGAGCGATGTTCTACGCATCCACGAGATCGGGATTGACGGTCATCTCCCGTGCGTCGGTACCGTCTGGAAAGGCCGTGACCTCGACCAGTGGATTCGACACCACCGGCCCTACCTCGAGTGGATCCACCCAGCCTTCCGCGTAGACTGATAACTGGGTCAGTTTGTGAGAGTAGGCTCCTGGTCACCTGTGTCGGCCATATTCACTCAATAAATCGGGCCGGTTTCAGTCAGTGTTGACGGTTCGGATCCACATATTCGTACACACGACCCCGATATCCTAGTTTTTTCGACTCACTGAACACCCCATAGCGGACTCAATCGGTCCGAAACTGTTGGTCAGTCACAGACGAATAGTGAGACAATCGAATGAGCAACTCGAGATATACACACGGTATCTCGATTCTCGTGTGCATATTCGCGAAACCGATTCTGTCGACGTACAATCCCTGGGGGAAGGAAAATTAATAGTGGAATTCAAATCAAGCTAACAGAGTTTCCCATTCGATCTCTCTCGTAGACGTTTTATAGTCAACATTCACTTTGGTCAGTGCCATTTTTTGTGTTGAAGAGTCATGACGAAGTTGCAAATCCATAGTTTGGAGACCTTTCCCTGAAAATGAGAGAGTCTCTCTAATCTCGTCAGCATATTCTTCTCCCTTGTAACGGGCGTATACATTCTCTGGAAGGTCAATGACTATCTCAAACTCGTGAGTTCTTTCACCATCATTTACTACTTCAATATGTCCCGGCCTTCCATCCTCATAGTTCTCAAAGATCGTGAGACCATCCGGGACAATCGTGATGGAGACATCATCAGAGAACCTCTTGAAAGGTAAGATGCTGAGGATGTATGCCATCACGATGATCACAACAGGTAGAAGTGGTAACCCAAACACAATAAGACCTCGGTTTGTTTCAGAGACTGCAGTGGGTAAGAGACTCCTACTCAGGCCATGGAATAGCAAATATACGAAGAACAGTGTTGCTAATCGTAATGTCCATACGCTAGCTCCCTCTATCCGCTCAACTAACGGTATTGGTATCGATACAGTCTTTTCAAAGCTATATACTATAGATAGCAATATTAAATGGAATCCACCCATAATTAGGAACCCTAATCCTACTTCCAAGCGGATATAGCCGCTAAGGGCCTCTGTTCCGATCAAACCTAACACACCGACAATGAGTGAGAGGGTATATTGAACCTCAAATTGGAATTGTCTCCCCATTATGGCTTCTCAATATAGTATTCTATATAATATGAGTATACAAATTCAAAAGCCTCTTCTACAATATCTACGTCGCCATCTTTCCCTGTTTTCTTTTTAATTCTGATTCTGCCAAGTCTTTCATTGTATCCGATATTAAATCCAAAGCTCGTGTCTTTGTAGGTTAGATCGCCCTTCATTTGCGCAATTTTTCCGTTCTTGTTTTCTGTTAGATCCTCCACAGTATCATTATCGAAGATATCTTGGTTCCCTTCGAGATCGGCTTTTTGAAGGGCTCCTCCTGATAGACGGATATGCACCGTATGGACGCTTATTAGGGGATTGTGGCTTCCTGAACCGAAGTTCGTAAGGCTTTGTTGAGCACGCTTGTCTTGCAATCCATCAGACAGGTCGTTTATAAAGCCTTTCACATATGTTTGAGCATCGTCTGGATGAACGCCGTCATGGCCTACTCCTTCGATATCGACACCAACTTCTTCAAGGGCCGACATCACCTCCCCTAATTTCCCAAAATTATCTCCAATTATATGCACGATACCCTCATCAAGGTGGAATTCGAACCCGAAATCATATAATTTAGTCCTTGTCCTTAAGTTATCGAATGGGTCCGATTCATAGGTAGTGGTCTGGGTCCAATAGATACCAGTGACCAGATCAGGAAGTGATTTATTCACCTTGAAACCCGAGTCAACTAAGTCGTCTCCATCAAAACTGGCCTCATTGATACGGAGAGCCTCTTGGAGTTCTTCGTGATCTTTCTGTGGAGTGGCATCCGGCAAATCCTCAATTGTTCCGACATAATATCCATGTGGAGATGATTCTTTCTGAATCATAACGAGCTTCTTCTTCAATTCATCAAACTCGTCAGTAGTCCATTTTTCTGAAAGAAGGGCTGTAATCATATTATCGATTGTTCGTGGTTCGACATCCAACCCCCTTTCATCGACCAAGTCTTTCAGGTGAGAAGCCTTGATAGAATCACTTTCCAAGATATTTCTAATCTTGTCCTTATCAACTGACATTGGTCCATCTATTATATGGGATCTATTTGAACCTTCCCCTAGAAAGGATAACCCGATGTATCTGGTATAACCCCCGTTTCATGTGCTTCAACTGGAGATTTTCGTACGGAGGTGGGGCGGGGGCTCTGTAATTTTTTGCGCTGGCCCCTTGGGGACAGAGAAGCGGTACGACGAAATTGTTCCGTGCTGTCCTTCGGACAGGGGGTACGTTTCGTGTGGATCAACTGAAACAGCCGACTGACCAGCCGCAGTGGTTTTTTTGAGGTTGTGCCCTTAGGCACACGCCCTAAGGGGTGTTGCCCAAACGCCGGGAAGTGATACTTTTGTGATATGGGTCGAGTGCGACACTCTTCCCCCTTTCGGCAGAATAATTCAAGCTGACTTGTGTAGGCCAGATATGGAGAAAGTAAACTTGCAGAAATAAAGTCGGTCGAAAAAGATGTAACTACTCGGTTATCGCTCAGTGCGAGCGCCGAGACAGAACAGGCGATCGCCGACGTGATGGAACGGCTCCTGGTGAGGACGTCGCTCTCCGTTCAACCGGAACGTGAACGAACCGTCAACGAACCGTGCTCGAGTCTTCGCACCGGTCTCCTGGGCGGCCTGGAGACCGAACCGAAGCAACTTCCGGATTTCGTACTTCGAGGCGAAGCTGCCGGTCAGCTCGACCTCGAGATTGTCGTGGTGGCCATCGAGGATCGCACCGTGCCGTCGTGCCCACTTCGCGAGTGCCGAGTCGTCGGCGATCTCGCCACTCCCCTCGACGACCGCCTCGATCCCGCGCTCGACCCACTCGGTAACGTCTTCGAGCGCATGGAACACGTCCTCGATCTTCTCGCGGACGACGTCGTCGGCCAGATCGTACGTCCCGCGACCCACCTTCTCGACGAGCGTTCCGAACTTATCGATCGAGCGGTACACCGAACTGCTCGAGGTATCAGTCTTCTCGACGATTTGCTCGTAGTGCTGTTGACCGCCGTCGGCCAGCGCCTTGATCACGGCGCGGTCGGTCGGCGTCAAGTCCTCGCGAGCGAGCTGGGCTCGAGTGAGATCTTCCTCCGCTTCTTTCAGTTCCTCGGTCGGATCTGAGTGGACCGCCACGTCACGCTCGGACTCTTCGACATCCCAGTACTCGTCGGCGACGTACACCGTCGGATCGGCCCGAAGCGGTAGTTCGGCCGCGTTCAGCGCGAACATCAGGTGTTCGTCAAGTTCATCACGAAGATCCTCGAAATCGTAGCCGTCCGGATCGATCCATGGAACGGCGTTGCCGCCGAGATAGTCGCTGTACTCCTTGTTCCACTGAACTTCGATCTTCGGTTCAGCGGTCGGACCGCCCTGCTTCTCGGGATTCTTCATCAGATAGCTCTTCAGCAGTTTGCCGACCTCGTGCTCGCCCTGCCGATAGAGTTTCCCGAGTGACGTCTCGTTCATCGCGACGGCGTGACGGTGGCCGATGATCTCCTCGTTGTCCCACACGTATTCGCCGCGGCCTCGCCGAACGCTCGAGAACTGAGCCAGTCGATCGAACAAGGCACCGGTTTCGACGACCTGCTTCTCGACGATCTCGCGGACGGCGCGTACGTATAGCTCGAGCCCGGTCACTCTCGAATGCTCGTGGAGATTCTCGACGTCGAAGTACGCCGGATCGACGTCGATCTCTCTCATCAAATCCCGTAACACCCCGAACATCTCCTCGGGCTCGACGTTCGCACTCTCGACCTGGACACGAATGCCCTCGGGAAGATCAGCCGGCATCGACTGGATTCGCTCACCAGTCTCAGCGTTCGTTGCTTCCGGCAGCGACGGTCTGAACTGGAAATTAATCCGTTTCCGACCGACCGCATCCTCAGCGACGACGCCGATCTGATACTCGTAGTACGCATCGCCAACGTCGCCTGGACGCGTCTCGATCTGCCCCTGCCAATACTTGACCTTGTCTTCGTCGTGGTTGAGAACCCAGGAGTCGCCAGCACTCTCGAACGATCCGACGTAGTCCTCGCCGTCCTCTTGCAGACAGCGATCGAACTGCGAGACGATCCCGAAGTACGGAGCCATCCCGTCCTGTGACCCACGGAGATCGCCGAGTCCGGGCACAAACAGGAAGTGCCCGCCGAACTTGTGCAACTGGGGATCGATCAGCGGCCGTCCGTCCGGCCGGAACACCGGCGACTCCTGATCACACCGATCTTCGGAGTGGTGCGACCGCTCTGCCGTGACCGTGTGGAACTCTTCCTGGCAGAACCGACACGCTGCTCGAGGTTCGGGATCGCCGACATCGCTGTCTTCGTCGAACTCGAGCGTGACGTCGTCGCCACCAGCGGTCGGGATCTCCTGCTCGACCAAACTCTCGATTTCATCGTCACTGTTCGTGACAGGCCGCGCAGACTCGAGGAGGTCGAACGCGTTGTCGGTTGCCTCCTCGAGTTCGTCAGAGTCAGGCTCGCGACTCATGGTCCTCGAGAGCGCGTCGAACGTCTGAGTCGTTGGCCTGTGCGGCTGGATGAACGAGTGCCGTCCGACTCCCGACGTCGTAGAGGCGACTCGCGCGGACGAAATCGGCGCTCATCAGGCACCACCAGGGGCGAAGTCCGCAAGCGTCGCTTCCGGCTGCTCCTCGGATTCATCGTCGATCGGGATCGTCGAGGGATCGGGATGGTGAACGACCTCGACGTCCTCGAGTTCGGCGACAACGGCGTTCGCGAGCAACCGTCGATGACACCAACGGGCGTCGTTCTCCCAGCAGACGAGCCAGATGTCCCGCTCTCGAGTGCGGTCGGCCAGCTCACCAACGACTGTTTGCGGCCCTGCTTGCTCGAGGTGAGCCAGATACCGGCCTTCGTACTCGACCGAGTCCCATGCGATCGCGGCGGGGTTCGGCTCGCCGTTCTCTTCGGCGGCCTCCTCGACGGTCTTGTATGCCTCGAGTAGGTCCGCAGGCGGCGCGACAGCCGGTATGTTTCGATCCGTGAGTCGATCCACGAAATCCTGCGGGAAGCGGACGACGCCGAACACAGCATCTTCCTCGCCAGGTTCGAAACTCGAGTTCAACCCGCCGAAGTAGGTCGTGTGAACGGTCATCGAGAATCGCCCTCCCACCGGTCAGCTACCGTGTGTAGTGAGCATTCTTTGAGGATGGATAGGTTGTTTTCGAGGAATGTACTACACACATGATTTGGTACTGGACTAATCAGGGAGGGGTTATTATTCTCGAATACAGGAATGAGAGCTCGATGTCCAGAATGCGACGACGGGTTGGGGGAACGAATTGCTAAATACGCCTCTGAAGGGCTGACTATAGTAGACTTTGCATGTCCAGATTGCGGCCACGAGTGGTCGAACCAACTGTAATCTAAACCCACCTGATTTCTCTTTAGCCTCTCGAGTGAGTGATCAGCACCGTCACTCGTCATTTCGATCACCTCCGTAGGCTCCGCACTCTGGGCAAGCCTCCCAAGTGAGGCGATTGTAGCCACATTTTAAGCACTCGACTCGTTCGGTCTCGCGTTCAGACATACTGACCACCCACTGTATCCGTCGGATCAATCGTCGCTGGATCGATCACGTGCGACCAGGCGAGCTTCGCGACCTCGTTCTCCGAGCGCGACCCACTGACCTCGTACCACCGATCGGCGAGCAGCTCGTCGACGATCGTCGCTGGGACGATCGCGCGGGCGACCTGAGGGAGCCCCGGACGGGGCAGATAGACGACGAGCAGGTACATCCCGCCGGCCTTGAGCAGTCGCTCGTGCGCGTCACGTTTGACGTAGAACCGGCCGCGCGTCGAACTGCTCCCGTTACTCGTCTCGATCTGGCAGCCCTTGATCTCGACCGGGACGTCCGGCTCGACGAGGACGATTCCGAAGAACGGCAGCGACGACGTCGGCTCGAGCAGCGTCGTCGTCCGCGCGTCGTGCCAGGTCGCCGTCCGATCGCCGACGTACTCGAGTTCCTCTATCGACTGGATCAGGTGCGCCTCGAGCGCGTCACCGCTGGCTTTCGGACTCTCGAGAGCCGACGTACGTGAACTCACAGCGGACCACCTCGAGCCAGCCGAACCTCTCGAGCGCATTTCGGACAGAGACGGCGCGTTGCCGGGACAGATGCGTCACACCGTTCGCACTCGTCGGACTCGACGAGGTGGCTCATCGAGAATCACCGTCCTGTCCACTATCCGTGCATAGTGACCGGTTGAAGAAGACAGTTACACTCCGGTGAGTTACTCTATGTTTAAAATAGGGATTGAAGTTGTTAGAAGCTCTTCGAATAGAGGAGGTGCTCGCAATGGGCGACCACAATCGACTTGTGGCCGTTTGTACAGAGTGTAAGTCGGCATACGCGGCGAAAGAGATCTCGGACGGACGGATCCGCCCAATAGGAGTCAATTCCTGTTCTTGTGGATCCAAACTGTTCCGGCCACGTCGCTGAACTGGCTCGTGCTCGAATTGCGAAACCACCTCGTTTTCTCGTCGACTGTACCCTACCTTCTCGCGACCAGTACCGTCTGTACAGTGGCCTCCATCGGTCCGAATCTTATGATCGTCGTCCTCGCCGCCGTCGGTCGTGGCAGCTCGAGACTCGACAAGAGTCAAGATTCGCTCGGGAAGGTCCGCACGGGAGCAGTTGAACCGCGTCGGATCGTCGAGCGGATCGGGAAGTGCGACGAACTGGCCGGACGCACTCCCGTCAGACAGCCGCTCGTAGGTGTCGCACGTCGGGCAGCGGTGCGCGACGTCGTCTTGGTCGCCGTAGCCACGTCGGAACTCGCCAGTGACGTGACTGCCACATTTCTGACACTGGTTTCGAGCCGATGCGCTGGGTTTCCAGCGCATCATGGCTGGCACACCCCGTCGTCGAGTGCTGGGCACTGCTCGTCGACTGTCGCTATCTCGAGACCGCAGAACCGACAGACGGGCGGCGTAAACGCTCGAACCCGCTGTTCAGGCGAACTCACGTGCATCACCTCCCTCAAACGACCGCAAGACAGCGTCGGGGTCCGTCACGCCCCCAAGTGGACTCTCTTTGAGATGGAAGATTCTGCAACGGTAATTCGCCGGAAAACCGCTACGAGAGGCTACCTCTCGTAGATTTAATTTCCCCGTGTAAAACGGATAATTCCGAGTGGACTCGCCGGGGGAGACATAATTCGGCGAACGCTGGTCTCCCAAGCGACGGATATTCGTCGATGCAGTACTGGTTTCGTTCGTAATTGGTCGGATCATGATTCTTTGATGAACTGGCGTCGAAGCTCCATTTTCTCGCGTTCAGTGCGCCGATCGTAGTGCTGTTCGAGGACGTCGCTCGAGACGTTCATGCGATCACCGACAATCTCCTCTGGCGTCCCGTCGCGGAGATGGTTCGTAATGGATCCGCGGCGAATCCCGTGTGGTGATCGAGAGCTGGGGCAACCACTCGCGCTCTGATAATCCATATACTCGCACGTCGTCGGGTCGCGATTGTGCGGACAGGGGTCGTGCAAACACGGGCGCGTCACCTTGTAGACGGTGGCGCGAATCGCCCCACTCGAGAGACGGCCGTGAGTACTGGTGATCAGTGGGTGGCGGCCGTAATCGTCGGTCACCGAGTCGCGGTGGGTGTCGATGTAGTCCTGAATCGTTCGGCAGTACGTTTCGCCGACGGCGATCGCCCGCTTTGCCTTCGAGCCGTTTTTCAGACGTGTCCCGGTTTCCGGCCGGTGCCGAAGCTCGAGACACTGGTCGTCTGGATCGAAATCGTTCAGATCGAACGCGCGAAGCGATCCTAACCGAATCCCCGTATGCCAGAGGATCGCGACGATAACGTGGTCTCGTGAGGCGTAATCGAACTTCTCGAGGTAATCGAGAAGCCTGTTCGCGTGGTCCTCCTCGAGTTTAATGTCGCGCGATTCGTCGACCGAATCGACCTCCGGGAGCAGAACGCGCTCACGCAATCCTGGTTCGACAGCGTCGATGTTCGCGCAGAACTCGAGGAACACGCGCAGTGTCGCGAGTTGCGACCGGAGAGTGATCGTCGCGACGTCCTCTTTCTGTCGCCAAGATCGGAACCGATGGAGATCGCGACCTGAGAGGTCGTTCATGTTCTCGAATCCTGTTTCCTGACACCAGTCGATGAAGGAGTTCAGTCGGTATCGCTGGTTTTGAATGCTTTTCTCGGAGAGTTCCGGCTCACGGTGGTTCAAATAGAGGTTCACCGCTTCGGCGGGCGAGAGCGGCTCGAGGTCCTCGCTCATCGTTCACCCCGCTGATTTGCATCCTGCCAGTTCTCCGGCTGGCCCCACCGAAACGACGGCTGGTCGCCTTCGAGCTGGTCGCGCTCGTACAACCGATCCTGGATCCAAGTCTGAAGTGCCGGCCCGGACCGATCGACTGGCTCGGTCTCCGGAAAGTGATTCTCGTCGACTCGAGCGGACAGGTCATCGAGACACGAAACCATCTCGACGAGGACGGCGTTCTGATAGCGCATCTCCGTCGCGATCGCCTCGAGTGCCTCGGTCTGTCGCTCGAGGGCTTCTCGTTGCGCCTCGAGTGCGAGGAACTCGTCACTCATCGATCATCGCCTCCTTTGCGCCGGTGATGCGCTTGAATTCGGCTACGCTTCCGCCAAGGTCTGGATGGGAGTGTTTCGCCCTCTCCCGGAATGCGTTCCTTACCTCCGACTCCGTTGCATCCGGATCAACGTCGAGAACCTCGTGCGGTTGATCGGTTGCAGCGACGTCGTCCGCGCTGGGGAGACGGGCCGCAGCGAACTCGCTCTCTGCGGTTCGAACCGGACGATTCCCACGGAGACGGGTTTCGCGAACCCACAGATAGACCGCCCGGACGTTATCTCGAAGCCGATCGTACGCATCGCAGGCGACCGCGTACTGTTCGCCGTCTTTCGTCCATCGGAGGACGAACCCGGGATCGTCGGGTTTCGCGTTGTGCCTCGGAAGACCGTTCGATTTCGTGTGCTGATTCCCGATCGACGCGCGCCAGTTGTCCGGTTCGAGGCGGCCCATCTCAGTCGACAGATCGATCGTCGTCGAACCGAGTGACGCTTTGAAATTCTTGTTTCGCGTCCGCTCACCCTCCGGTGTTCGCTCAATCTCGGCGGGCCAGTCGATCATTGCTGGTCACCGTCTGGTAGCCAGTAGAGATTTTGAACGGGATACGTCGGATCAGGACGCCGTTTGAGGATACCGCGGTGGTAGAGTCGATACAGCGCCGACACCACCGATCCCCTACTTTTGTCGATCTCCTCGCTAACCTCTCGAGCAGAGACCTCGTTTCGATCCTCGAGTACCTCGAGAACCGCGATCTGCGTCGGTCCGCGTGCTTGTGAAATAGCCGGTGCGTCTGGTCGTGGGGATGAATCTGTGTAGCTCATAGTGAATCACCTGTGAGATGTGCGCAGGATACGCGGTACCGTTGACAGTCGGAACACCAGGTCGTCTCCGGTTCGCTAACCCACTCCGGTTGACCGCCATCGGTTGCGACTTCCGACTTGGCCGCTCGGCAACGGGTTTCGCCACAGTCCGGACACGGAGTCGAGACCGTCCCCTCGTATTCGGTACCGCATTCGACACATTCGTACAGGACCGTAGACGGATCCTGTTTCTGCTCTCGATTCTCGACGAAAAACCCGTGTCGACGGAGTTTCTGGCACCGGTTGCACAGTCGGTTGTTCGTCGTGCGCTGGCCGCACATGCGACAGCCGCCGCGGACCATATCAGCGCTCACCTCCCTGCGTGAGCGTTTCGGAAACCATCTCCTCGGGGAACGCCCGACGAGCGATCGCGTTGAGAACGTCGACGTCGGTGAGCGATCCCGACTCGAACGCTTCGTAGAACAGTCGATCGAGGACGGCCGCGACGAGTTCGGGCGGCAGTTGCTCGCCGAACTCGAGGGAAACGCTTTCGCAGTGCTCGTAACCGGTTTCGCGCCAGGTGCAGCCGTTCCACTCGTAATCGGCGCGGTAAAAGCCGTCTCGCGGGCTCGAGTCGAACGTGATTTTCCGTGGCTGGCGATCGGATGGCGAGAAGCGGACGCCGAACCCGTCGATTGGGTCGCTCGCCGACTTGCAGTTGACAGTCGCTTCGTGTGATCGTTCGGGGGATTCAAGACCCCGCGTTGTGTCTTCGGGCATGGCTTGCGTACCGTATCTACGCGAGCCGCGCGGACCCGGTGTCCCAGCACCGGACCGCATTTCTGATACGAACCATGACAGTCAGGTTCGCGTGGAACTCGCGCTGAGCAACACTCTATAGTATATAATATTAAATCTTTCCCAGTATATGAATGGTTAGTAATGCAGATGGATGGTTGGACACCCTTTCCGAACGAATTAAAGAGCGTTAGACGAGAAATCGCAGTATGCCGCTTGAAGAGGGCGGACCTACAGGTGCTCATTTGGCCGTCCTCGAACTGCTGGAAATCGATGTCCCAGATAGCTCGAGAACCGACCGATTGCGGTTGTCGCCAAAGTGTATTGCTCATAGCACAGGCTACAAAGACAGCAATTACATCGGTGTTGTCTGTAGGGAACTCGAAGATGTGGAGCTGGTGGAAAAAGAAGAACCAGGATACTATTCGATCACTTGGCGAGGCGAAGCATATCTCAAAGGGGAAGTCAACGCAGATACCCTCGAGCCGTCGAGCGACGAGTAACAGCTTGTCGGAGGTGTGGGAAAGACTCTTGACTTTCCCAACCGACTTATGACACATGGCGATTGAAACCGACGATCGGGGGCGTGTGTACCTCCCGAAAAAGCTCCGCAAGCGGCACGGAGAGCGGTTCCGGGTCGTCAATCTCCCCACGCGGATCATGCTCGTCCCCGTCGACGAAGATCCGCTCGAGGCCATCCAGGAGGAAGCCGGCGACGTGCTCGGAGACACCTCGATCGAAGACCTCAAGCAGGAAGCTCGCGAGGCTGTGCGAGCTGACGTCGATGACGAAGTCCGCGATCGCGAAGCCCGCCAGCGCGGTGAGGAGTAACGCCGCGGATGTACGTCGAAACCGACTTTCTGTTCGCCCTCGCAAAGCGTGATGATTGGCTGCAGGACGAAGCGAAGGCGGCACTCGAACGCGAAGACGTCCATACGTCGATTCTTGCCTACGCCGAATTCCTTGTTCGAACGTACGACAGGGGGGAGGGGTTTGAGACGGACGCTCCCCGACTCGTCGTCAATCTCCTCGAACTCGTCCCGGTTCGACCACAGGCACACGAAGACGCCCTGCTTGCGGCGGCGACATATCTCGAGGAATACGAAATGACTCCGTTCGACGCGCTTCACGCCGGGATTGCGGCAAGCCAAAACGAGCGAATACTCTCGTCTGATCTCTCGTACGACGATCTGGATGTGACGCGAGTCCCGCTCGAGCCGGAAGACAACGGCAGTTAACCCGTTCACTTCTCGACCCCCTCGAGCCAGATAGGACGCGACCGAACCCTTATGCGTGGATCTTCCGTACGTATCCCCATGAGCACACAGGTCCGTCGGGAGATCCGCCTGATCGAGGAAGACGACGGCTGGTGGTCCGCGATCGACGAGGAAGTCGGCGTCGCCAGCCAAGGCGAAACACGGGAGGAAGCATTAGATAACCTCGATGAAGTGGTCGCGCTCCACACAGGAGAAGCTGGAGAGCCGATCGAGGACGAAGAGGAGTTCCTCCGAGAGATCGGAATCGATCCTGAGGATGTTGCTGGTGCGGAAGATCGGGAACTGCCGGAGTTCATGCAGTAACCCGTATGGCGACGCGCGACTTCTCTGGGCAAGACGTCATCAAAGTGCTCCGACGGTACAATTACCGACCAGTCGGACGAACAGGGAGCCACGTTCGACTGCGGTACGAAGTTCCGGAAACCGACGAGGTCCGTCTCGTTTCTGTTCCCATGCACGACCGGATCCGTGAAGGAACGCTGAGGAACATCGCCGATCAGTGTGCTGCACGCGATTTTGAAGCTTGGTGCGAGTGGATCGACGAGAACCGCTAATCTCACGCGTCAACACCCTCGAGCCCAAGCCGCTGAAGCATCGGTTCGATCCACGCCGGCAGCTCGTCGTCGATCCGCTGGCCCTGACTGTTCAGCGTCATGATCAACGCGGCAACCCCTCCCTGAACACCAAACACCCACTTCCGGCCGTGATCGACAGTGACGTCGATCCGCCGTTTGTTCTCGGGCCTACCGGTGATCTCGATCTCGACGTCGCGGCCGTCATTGAGGGTCGTCTTCAGTCGCGGTTCGTCCGGGCTCGTATTTCCAATCCTGACGGACATGATTGGATGACGGTCTGAAAATAGAATAAGAGTATACCGGCGATGGGACAAAAACGACGAAAATCGTTCTCGGGATCGAAATTACCTGGTTCAGTGCCTGTACCGCGTGGGACAAAAGTGGGACAATGGGACAATCCGAGAGTTTATATACGATGCCGAAAGTGAAACGAAGAAGTTGACGAGACAGGGGGTAGACCACTACTTTCGAGTATGATTCGATACCTGTTGATTTCCTATTCAGTTGGTTGGAGAAGCGTAATCGAGATCCGATTCCCGCCGTTGGATCGTGTTGTGTGTTCGATGAGCCCGCCCGACATCGTCACGAGCCAGTTGACCAACCACATACCAAGGCCAGAGCCATGATGTACCGGGGACTCTTCGTTTCCTAACAGCCGAGTCCGATTCAGTTCCGAGATTCGCGTGTTCGTATCGTCGATATGAACGACGACGGCATCTGTTTCCGTTGATTCATGGGGGAACGTTACAGTATCCGTTTCAGTCATAATCGTCACTGACGATATCGTTTCGTTCGCATGGCACTGTCTAGTTCAGGACCTCCTCAGCTGGCGTTCGGCCATTGAGCGCTTGATTCGGTCGATCGTGGTTATAGTGGTGTCTGAAGCGTCTGAGCCAGCGTCTTGCGCTGGCCGGACTGCCCCGCCAGAAGGAGTGAAAGCGGTCGATCCGCATTGAGACGGTCTGAAACCACTTTTCGACGTGGTTTCGGTCGCTGTAGTTGAGGTGACCGCTCAATTCGTGGCGCGCGAGGGCAGTCAGATAGCCGCCACCATCGACGAGAAACTCTGTCTCGTCGAGATCGTGTTTCTCGGTGAGCCGATGCAGGAACGCCGCCGCGGGGTCAGTCCCGCGGCGGCTGAAGACGTCGATTTCGAGCAGTAGCTTCGATTCCGTGTCGATCGCGGCGTACAGCCACTTTTTCTCACCGTCAACCTCGATCTGTTTCTCATCGACCGCGACCCGCGACGGCGTCGCCGTCGGCGGGTCGCTCTGGGTCTCCGACAGCTTGTGCGTCCAGTTCCAGATTGCACCGTGAGAACGCTCAATACCGAGTAATTCGAGGACCGCGACGACTTCTCGAACCGACAATCCCATCGAATGCAGGCGCACCCCGAACACCCTGACGGGTGTCGGGGTGCGCTCGTTCTCCCAAACCTCATCACAATCCACGTTCAAGGTTTCTCTGAGCAGGTCGGCGAGTTGCATGAGCACTTCTCGCCACCACCTGCTCGCTTCTCAAACCCTCATCTAGACAGTGCCGTTGTGAGCCTCTTAACGTCTTTTTTGCGATCCACCTAAGTATTTTATAATTCCACGTAGAGACGGACAGTTGATTGACTTTCTCAAGTAAAATGAGACGGAACCCGAGCCATATTCCAATAATCCAACCAATAGTGTGTGTCGATCAAGGCGTCGGCGGTAAGGATTCAATAGTCAAATCGTCGTCGTAGTTTCGCTGAGCGACTATTCTTCGTCGGAGCCGATCTCCGAGGGAGTCTCGGCGTCTTCGCCGGCCATTTCTTGGTGGAAGTGATTCCATGGCTGGATGTGTTCCTCCGCTAAGATATTGCTGCTCATGATCTGTAGACCCAGTTCGTCTAACTGTTCGGTGCTTTCCTTGACATCGGATGTCCCTTCGGCTACGACTTCGACGTGGAGGTTCTCCTCACCGGCCAGCATCTCCCGGACGTTAACGACACCCCGTACATCGAGGGCTTTCACCGCCATTTCTGATCGCTTGGAGAGATCGATTGAGCAAATAAACAGAACGCGCATCGGATAGCCTGCCCGCTCGTAACTGATTTCCGGGTTGTATCCGAGAATGACCCCTTGGTCTTCCAGTTGCTGGATTCGATTGTGGACGGTCGTCCCGGTAACGTCAGTTTCGTCGGCAATGGACGTGTCGCTGGCACCACGGGCGTCTATCTGGAGCAAGTGCAGGATACGGCGGTCGAGGTTGTCGAGTGGATCATCGACCATAGCGTCTAATTCACTGTCGAGCCAGTTGAATCGAGTGCCTGAACCAGAACTCGGAGCGTTCGGGGACGGAAACTGTAGCGGTACATGTAGATACTTTATTGAGCGGTCAAGAATGATCAGGTGTTTCGCTATCTTGAATGATGGCTTCATCCAGATTCCCAATGAGTTGAAATTCGTTTGCTCCGCAATCACAGTCCTGTCTTCCGATGGGACGAACCGTCCCGTCTCCCCATATGTCAACGGCAAATACAGAACTGCAAGAGCGGCACTTAGCAACCCCTCTTTTGTGCTCGCCATCTGGCATAGAGTCGCTTCACCCACTGATACCATAATATTGTCTGTGAACTCTGATTAAATTCTTCAAACCCGTTCACTTGGTCACCTGTATTGTCCGGGCAGTGGCTACGCTTTGTGAATTGAAGTACCGTATTCACGTCGACTGATAAACAGTCCCCTTCGTGACTCCAGTCGACGTAATCAGTCCGTATTTATTCTCGAGTGCATCGAGGTATCGGTTCCGGGTACTCCGCGATTTTGGGCTGGAGACTCGTTGTTTGTATGTTTCCTTCAATTCGGCCGAAGAGATCGTTCCAGATCGTTCGATAATATCGTACAGGGTTCGCTTGTGTGTTCCTAACGAATCGACGTGGACCTGACGTTTCTCCTCTCTTGCGCTGGTTTCGACCGCGTCGACGTCGGCAACCGTGATCTCTGTTCGATCGGCATCGATCGCTCGCATCGTTGCACGTCGAAGCAGTATAATCCCCTCTCGAGCATCGCCTGCAGCCATATTCGCGATATATTCGACGACGTAACTGTCGATCACGCCAGGCTTGAGTCCCGCTTCGATCCGCGCCCAAAGGATGTCTTCGAGTTCGTTCTGCTCGTATTTGTGGAGACAAACCTTCTCGCAGTGGTTAAACCGCGACCTGACGCGACCATCGAACCGTGGATCGCTGAAAAAGTCGTTTTCGTTGATCGTAATCAGAATGAGCGTGACGTTCGGCAGATCCGAGAGACCAATCAGAGTCGTTTCGTCGTCGATCACGTCGACCTCGTCGACGACCGCAACAATGTGGTCGTCTGACTCGCGCAGGCATTCGATGTATCGATTTGCAGCGACACCTTCCTGTGGAAGATGCCTCCCAAGTCCAGAATCATCAACCAGTCCGTGCAAAACCGCTGTTTCTGCCGAACCAGACATACAATTATGGTACGCTCGCCTGACGCCGAAGGCTTCTTCTTGTAGCTTCCGGACGACGAACTTTGCCAGCGTCGTCTTCCCAGTTCCACTCGGCCCGAAAATCATGGTGTGTTCGCCGGATAGACCGTGAGCGATCGGGCTCAAGTCAGTAACGAGTTGGTCAATCTGTCCCTCGCGATGCTCGAGGTCCTGCGGAACATGAGTTGTCTCGAGCGCTCGAGCGTTGTCTATCACAACAGATCAATGAGGAATAGTATTCATAAATATAACCTTTTGGGGACGAATATTACAACCAGGAGACTTTCTGCCGCTCCCGTTTGCGCGCTTCCGGGCTGAATGTGCCGCGATAGTGGTCGAGGAACGTCTCGAGGTCGTTCCAACCCCCGTACTCACAGACGAGCAACGGGTCGACGTCGGCCGACGCGAGAGCAGTCGCCCACGTTCGTCTCAAATCGTGAAACGCCAGGTGCTCCCAGCCAACATCCTCAGTCTCGTCGGCCAGCTCGTCAGCGGTAGATCGCAACCACCGCCGAAGCGAGCGCGTGCTCGAGATCTCGACGAGCGACGTGCTCGAGGACTCGGGACGCACGTCGTCGACCGTCCGGATTGTCGTCGCGAGATCGCGCGGGACGGGCGTCTCGCGGAACTTGTCGCCTTTCCCGTGCCACACGCGTAGTACCGTGCCGGAATCGGTATCGACGACGTCCTCAGGAGCGACGTCGAGGACTTCGTGTGATCGGAGCCCGCAGCGCACCCCGAGCGCGAACGCAATCCGCTGTTGAGCGTTCTCCGCGGCCTCAAGTAACTGCTCGACCTCGGACTGGCTGAGCCAGACCTTCATGTCGTCTCGGTTCTCGTGCTGTTGAAGATTCATGTCCGGTTTCCTCGCAACCCGGCCAGTTTCGAGGGGGAATAGTAGTTGTTACGGTGGTACGCACCGGGTTTCCGGTCTAATTTCGTCCGACTTTGGGGGAGTTCTCGGACGCACACTACACGTGCGCACTTATCGGTCTAATATCTGGTTCTACATCAGCCACCAACTTTCATCGGGTGGAGAATCCATGATTTTTATTGAACCTCCGTCTTCTACCTGAACGGTAAACCCCTCATAGGTGAATACAACAGACACATCTGTTATGGCACGCTGTGAATGTCGAATCAGTTTGTTTAGTGCCTCTGGTTCAATACTATTCAGTCCTCGGTAATTGGATGTAAATTCTCAAATTCAGATTCGTGAGCTAGCCCTTTATTTTGTTCGCTCTCCGCAAGTAATTCAGTCTTCGTTTCCAGCGAATGTGTCTGATTCACGACTATCTTCAACCTGCTCCCTGAGATAACAGTTTCCGCCACAGTTCACTCTCTGAATTAATTTTCTTGAACGATTCATAGATTTCCTCCAAAAATTCCCAGAGGTTGATAGATGTTTGAGGGAACAGAGCACGAGTCTTTCAACCGAAATAGTATCAAATAAATACAATATCTAATTGTGACTATTGAATAATAAGACAGAGGATAAGTTCAGCACGATAATATCGTTCGTTTCACTGCTTTAGTAGTGGTTCGACTGGCCAGTGAATTCACCCATTGGCAGTCACAGTGACGTTCGTTAGGAATATTCTGTTAGTCCTACTTTATTATAATACGTGTGAGCATCGGGGCCTTTACGCTTCTTCCTGCCTTACAGACTTCAGCATGGATTCAACTGTCGGACAGAATTCCGAATTGCAAACCAGAGTCCGGCAGCAGGAAGTTGCCGCTGAACTCGGCCAGCAAGCGTTCGAAACCGATGATCTTGAACAGTTGATGCACGACGCTGCGGTTGCCATCGCCGAGACACTTGATACTGACTACGTCAAAGTGTTGAAATTGCTTCCCGATGGAGACAAAATGTTCCTTCAACAGGGTATCGGCTGGCGAAATGGGCTCGTCGGCGAAGCAACGGTGCCAGCGGATTTGGACTCTCAAGCGGGCTATACGCTGATATCTGAAGAACCGATCATCGTAGACGACCTTCGAACCGATGAACGATTTTCCGGACCTGAGCTGCTCACGAGCCACGATGTCGTCAGCGGCATCAGCGTTATCATTGGCTCTGTCGAAGAGCCATGGGGCGTACTCGGAGCACATACAACCGAGCGCCGCGAGTTCACCGACCACGACGTGAACTTCGTCCAGAGCATCGCTAACGTGCTTGCAGCTGCGATCAAGGAAGTGAATTCGGAGAAACAGCTCCACGAAAGGGAGAAGGACCTCAAAGAGACGTTCGACCGCATCACGGACGGCTTCATCGGGATTAACGCGGACTGGACCATCGCATACATCAACGACCGCGGGAAGGAGCTGATTGACCTCGACGGCGAGGGACTGGTCGGCAGGAACTTCTGGGATGTGTTCGAGCCAGCACTCGGAACGACGTTCGAGGAGCAATACCGTGAAGTGTTCGCCACTCAAGAACCCACCTCATTTGAGGAGTACTACCCGCCGTTCGACGGTTGGTTCGAGGTTCACGTCTATCCGTCCGCGTCAGGTCTATCAATCTACTTCCGCGACATAACCGAGGACCGGAAGCGTGAACGTGATCACGCACTGTTCCGCACGTTATTTGATTATTCCACCGATGCCGTCTTCGTCGAAGACCCCAGGACCGGAGAAATCCTCGACGTCAACGATACCGCCACCCGACAGCTCGGCTACTCTCGTGAGGAACTACTGGATCTCACGGTAGCCGACATCGACACCGAACTTCCCACGATGGAGGACTACCAGGCATTCGTGACGAACCTAAAAGACGATGGGCACACGACCTTTGACGGGACGCACCGGCGGAAAGACGGCTCCACGTTCCCGGTTGAAGTCAACGTGTCGTACATCGAACTGGATCAGCTAGAACGGGGGTACGTCCTCGCGCTCTCGCGCGACGTCACCGAGCGCAAGCGCGCCGAAGAACGCATTCGTGAGACCGAGGCGGCACTCGAACGGCTCAACGTCGCAACCCAGGAACTGATCGACGCTGCTCCCGAGGAGATGCGACTCCGGACCGCCGACATCGCCCAGTCGGTCCTCGATGTCGAATACGCCGGACTTTGGCTCTACGACGAGACGATCGGCGAACTTGACGAGTACGCCAGTCGAACGAGCCCCGAAATCGACCCTGATACAGTTCAGCTACCCACTAACCTTCCCGAGCGGGTCTGGCAGACGTTTATCAGTGATGATGTGGACATCGAAAACGACGTCGAGGGTAGTGGGCGCGAGACGGGGGCGGCACCACTGCGGAGTCGTGTGTTAGCCCCATTGGGGAGACAAGGCGTCATTTGTGTCGGCTCGACGCAGTCCGACACGTTCGACGATAGGTTAGTTGACCTCGTAGAGACGGTTGCCACCACGGTCGAGACCGCCTGGAACCGTGCCGATGGCGAAGCGAAGTTGAAACAGCAGAACGCGGAGTTAGCCAGGGTTGATCGGCTCAACATATTGATCAGGAAGATTGATCAGGCACTCATCCGAGCGGAGACGGTCGAATCTATCGATGAGGCCGTTTGCGAGCACCTGGCCGAGTCCGCCCTGTTCGAGTTCGCCTGGATCGGCGAGTTCGACGCCGCCGGCGACACGGTTGCCGCTCGGGAGTGGGCGGGGATTGATGGAACATCTCTGGAACAACTCATTACAAGCGAGGAGTCTGTATGGTGTGAGAGCCAAGTCATCGCCGCAGTCCGGACAGATGAGGTTCAAGTCGTCGCTGACACCGCAACAGATCCACGGGCATCGTCGTGGCGCGAAGCCGCGCTGGAATCTGGCGCGCGGTCGTGTATTTGTATTCCACTCGTGTATGACGAGTCTATCTACGGTGTCTTAGTTGTGTACGGCAGGACGCCACAACCCGACGAACGGAACGTGGACGTCCTCTCGGAACTCGGGGAGACGATCGCCCATGCGATTCATGCGGTCGAAACCAGAGTAACTCAGCGAACCGACAGCGTCGTCGAACTCACACTCCAAACGACGGCAGAAATGCCACTCGTTCGGCTCTCCCTGGAGACCGACTGTGTGATCGAGTTTGAGGGAGCGGTTCCGAGAGACGACGGGGACATGACTGTGTTCTTCACTGCGAAGGACGTGTCTCCCAACGAGGTGATGGCTGCCGGCGAGCAATCGCTCGTTATCAAGGAATTGTCTCAGTTGGCTCAACAGGATACCGGTTCCAAGTTCAAAGCACGGTTGGCTACCTCGACGCTAGCCAGCAATCTCCTCGAACAGGGTGCGACGATCCGCTCACTAAACATTGATGCGGGGACCGCTACTGCCGTCGTAGAGTTGCCGGAGGCAGCCGACGTCCGCGAGTTCGTTGAAGGTGTGAAGCGTGACGTTCCCGATCTCGACCTGCTCGCTCGCCAGTCTCAAACCAGGCCACCCGACAAGGAACTGCGGCTCCAAACCACATTCAAGCAGCGCCTCACCCCCCGTCAACAAGAGATTCTCCAACTGGCCTACCGAAGTGGGTACTTCGAGTCACCTCGCGTTCAAACGGGCAAAGAACTTTCCGACGCGCTGGACCTCTCGCAATCGACGTTCAACTATCATCTCAGAGGTGGCGAACGCAAACTCCTGGCGATGGTATTCGATCACGACCCAGAAGCGTAGTTGAATACCAGTCGCTATTCATCTCATTATTACGTCTTGTACCTTCTTTCCTATTCACGTATTATCTCGACGAATTCCTTTTAAATTGGTTATAGAGGAGTTGAAGGAGCACTTAGGAAGCAGAGCACATGATTACGACATGTTGGCGTTCGCAATAGTGCGACTCGGTGTTGGGTGCTGGCGCAGTTTTTCGGGACTATTCTTTCCTTGGTATCCCCCTGAGTGAGGGCATGGTCTGCAACCAAGAGGAGCGCAGTACTGGCGAACACGAATCAGGAGAGCTTTCTCCCCACACGGACGTGCCAGCTGGACTATCGGGAGTACTCAACGTTCTGAGTCACCGGAACAACCGACGAATATTATTCCAGCTCCTGAAGCAGGACGAACCGATCTCGGTCGATGCACTTACAGCACGGGTCGCATCGGATCGCTCACCGCTTGCGACCGCCGGTACCGTTAGAGCTGAGGGACGCAACAAGGAGGCCTCCAGACAATGACGGCCCAAATGAGACCTTCACCCCTGTCGATGGACACCATTTTAAACGTCTTAGAAAACCAGTATCGTCGCCGCGTGCTCGTCGCGCTGCTAGAACACAATCCGCAGGATGCCGATGACCCAAAAATTCCTTCGGACATTAAACTCGCAGATGAGGACCTGGAAACGCTTCGGATTCACATGACGCATACGCACCTTCCAAAGCTCGAAGAATCAGGATTCATCGAGTGGGATCGGGACACAAACTCGATACGGAAGGGTCCCAAATTCGACGAGATTCGACCACTGCTGGAGTTAATGCAGAACCACGCCGATGAGCTACCCGACGACTGGCTGTGACTGTCGTGAGTAACGACGGTTGAAAGCTAAGCTTCCGACCCGCTGCACTCTTCGTGGTGATCTAGGGAATAAGTCCCCCGGGTGGACTCTCGTCGTGGTCTTATGTCGTAGAGATGGCCAAGCGCCGACGGTCCTGAGTGCTATCCTACGGGTAATTTAAGTACCAATCTTCTGTATTGTCTGGAAACGTGTCGCGGGAACCCGACATCGACGGGCGAACACCTCGCCGCTTTCTGGAGCCACCGGACGGCTCAAACGAGAACGACAACGACCTTGACGACCTCTCTATCGATGACTTCGATACTTCCGAATCCAGTTCTGGACCGTCTCTCATCACACAGATAGAGGGCAACCTCGACCTAGAGACACAACTCCTTCGTTACTTCGATCAAGGCCTCTCTCCCGAGGAGGCGGTCGGAAAACTCGACCTCTACACGGGGAACGTGCCGTTCTGGAACCTCGAAAGGAAGTGGTACAAGCTCGACGAAGAAGATGCCGCCCGACTGTTCTTGTACCGCGCGCTCAGTTCCTCGAAAGACTACGTCATCGAGGACGAACTCAAAGACGGCGCTGCGGAACACCTTGGGCTCAATGATACCATCACCGAGAACACAATCGAGAGAATCAGCGAGAAGGTGGAAGCGCAGATCGGCGCTGACGTCAGCCATCCCCTCCGGGAGATCGTTGAGCAGCTGGATGACAACGAGGAGATCATCACACTCTCCGAGGCGACCGCAGACGGTCGGGGCGAACCGGATCTGGTACTCATCTCTCGGGAGATGCGAAAACTCGCGTACCAGTTCATCCAGTTGGACCGGGACGAGTCCAGGATCACGTACCCGAAGTGGCAGTTGTTTAAGCTGATGGAAATCGCCGGACTGTGCAACATCCATCCGAACGATGCCGAGGCCTCGCTCCGGTTCCTCCCGTACTTCTACTACCGGGACTCACCAGGGTTCAAAGCGCTCTGGAACCAAATCCGCGAGTACGACATTTTCGAATTGCGGAAGATGTACCTCGCCGCTCTGGAGCGACTGATCATGGTCCTCGACGAGTACGGGTATCTCCCGAATAGGTCCGACCTCGCTATGGACCTGACTAACCTGATGTGGTACGGGCGACACTCGACGGAAAAGGAGAAAAATGGGAAGCGGCTCGACCGCGACGACATCCCGCACGAGGACCAGCCTATCGGCGTCGAAGGAGTTGATCAAAAGGCGGGGAGCACCTTTGCGTTCCAGATTGCGTCTGTGAGTCTCGCCAACGTAGAGATTCCTGTCACACTGGCCGCGAAGAGTATCCAGCGCCGCAGGAGCATCGAACACCAGATAGACGAGATGCTCACGTACGCGAAGCACTACGTCGAGCCCAACATCGTCTGTATGGACGGCGGGTTCTACGGGCGCGGAATGCATGAGTGTCTGGAAGACCACGGCCTGAGCTTCATCAGCCGGCTGCGCGGCCGGATGCCATCCATCGTCGATGACCTGAAAGAGGCTGGCGTCCTCTATGACATGGACTACAACGCGACCGGGTACGACGTCCGACTCGGTGAGGTTGTGCCGGAAAGTGAGGCTAAGTCGTGGCTCATAACGATGCCCTCCAAGAAGCGAATCTCCCGAGCAGAAACCGGAACCGAGGACAAGGGCAATTGGGAAGTCTACTACACGAACCTCGATCCTGAGAAATTCGACGGGTTGGAAATCGGGCGGCGATATCGGCAAAGATGGGCTGTGGAGACCTCCTATCGGCTGATGAAGCACGATTTTACCGCAAAGTCTGCGAGCGAACTACGGAGTCAGCGGGAGTTTATCGCCAACATGGCGTTCATCTACAACGCGATGTGGATGGCGTCGAACGTGAAGTACGCCGTTGAGAACGACCGCCCAGTAAAAGACGACCAGGGCCGATACCGGTTTACAGCCAATCAGTTCATGGTCGCTATGCTGCTCGACATGGAGGAAATCGACATCGGAGAAGTTCGTGATCTATCAGTTCGAAGTAACATCGTTCGAGAGGTGTTCGGTGACGGCTATCCGTTCCTCTTGGACGGTCATCCTGAATTTGAGAATTGAGGCCCAATTACCGAGGACTGTATTGTATAACGGGTCAAGGTCACATTCGGGAGTTCCTTGTGCAGCAGCGACTCCTCGAACTACAGCCTGTACCGCGGATTCACTTGGTTGTCTTTCTACAACAATCGCGGACCCGCCATCCGCGACTACCTTCTGTTGATTTTGAAAAGTCATATGTTCCTAAATTAGGTCAGAGCTTTTTGGGTTTCTTCCCAATATTATTGGCTGTGATAATCTGAGAAACACGGTTGGTGAACCATCTTCCACCAGTACTAAGCGGTAACGATCTCTGCAGATTTTCTTTTGAAGTAACTGTATGTGTTTAGCCCGAGCTGATTTCGGTACTGTCTCGTAGGAAGCGTTCAACGGACGCGATATGAACAGGCAGCAGACATCGGATACGACTCTCAGGGATGGGCTCCGCAGCGGAGTCCATCCCGTTGCCTCTGCTGTCATACCTGGTTGGTGGAGTCTGTGAACGCAGACGATTTCACCAAAGAAGAGCTCTTTTCTCGGTTGCTTCAGCTTGAGCAGCGGGTCGAAGAACTTGAGCAAGAAAACAAGCGGAAGGACAAGAAGATCGATCAGTTGCAAGAGCAACTTGACCAGAAGGACGAGCGGATAGAAGAACTCGAAACACGTCTTCGCAAATACGAAAATCCGCATACACCGCCCAGTAAGCGACGGTCGGGGACTGACGAGTCCCCGACATCGCAGGACCACGAAGACGAGAATGTTCGAACCGACGGCGGCACTCCCGGACGGAAGGACGGTCATGATCCAGAGTGGCGTGTAACAGCTGACCCCGACAAAGAGATCGAAGTCACCCGTGACTGTTGTCCCGAGTGTGGCGACCACTTCGACGAGTCGGTGGGCGTCAGCCCCCGACTCGTCGAGGAGGTTCCTGATCCGCAGCCTCCTGAAGTCACCCAGTACAACCGCCACTGCTACCAGTGCGACTCTTGTGGAACAGAAACCGTTGCTACACACCCCGACTGCCCCGATGAGGGGCAGTTCGGGGTGAACGTCATCTCTCAAGCAGCACTTTCTCGGTACGATCACCGCCTTCCCTACCGGAAAATAGCTGATCGCTTCGAGCAACTGCATGGATTAGAACTCTCGGGTGCGTCCGCGTGGCACGCGACCGAGCGCGCTGCGCGCGCCGGTCGCTGCGAATACGAACAGATTCGAAGACAGATTCAGCAAGCAGAGATCGTTCACGTCGACGAAACCGGTATCAAACGTGAGGGTGAGCAAGCGTGGATCTGGACGTTTCGAACGAGCGAACACACGCTATACGCCGTTAGAGAGAGTCGTGGGAGTGATGTTCCCGCGGAAGTCCTCGGCGAGGACTTCGCGGGAACGGTCATCTGCGATGGGTGGACGGCGTATCCAGCGTTCAGCAGTAATTTACAGCGGTGCTGGGCACATCTTCTCCGGGAAGCCGAAGACGCTGCTAATGACCACGAGGAGGCAGAGCCGGTTCACCGGTATCTCAAACAGATGTTTGTCGGTCTCCAGTCGTGGCTGGAGACCGACCCGAGTCCTCGTGAGAGAGCACAGATGCACCGATCATGCCAGAACGGGCTTAGATCGCTCGTTGAGCGGTCAGTAACCGACGAGGCAGTGGCAACACTACTCGGGAAGATCGAAGGAGGGATTGACCACTGGCTCACCTTCGTCGGTGAGCCAGCGGTCTCCCCGACGAACAACGCAGCTGAGAATGCACTTCGTGAACCAGTCGTTCTCCGGAAAATCATCGGGACACTCCGGAACGATCGAGGTATGTTCGTTCACGAGACGATCTTGTCCCTGCTGGCGACATGGCGCCAGCAGGGACGCAATCCCTACGAAGAACTTCGCCGAGTCGTCAGCAACAATGAGATGATCTCACGGGCTCACGCTGTACCGGCTGTCGAGACTTCGGGGTAAACTCATACAAGTAACTATAAGTTGATGTTCTTCTGCTGTTCCTCCTCAAGTCGGCGGCAGCCAATTATTAATGAATCGGGAATGCTGGTTGCTTCCGCGTGGAGTGCTTCGAAAATCACCGCTACTTCATCAAACTCTGAACCACGAGAGGCGACCAATGGCTCTGTTTCCCATGTGATGAATCCCAAATCTACTAACATCGGCAGATGGTGGTGGTGTAACTCTTGACGAAGAACTTCCGAGTCGGGTATAACGTTAGGCATCATTGCACTCTCGGGCAATGGAACTGATTGATCTGGTCCAGTATCCAAAAGAGAAACGATGATTTGGCGACGTGGCTCGGACGAGAGGGCTTTGAAAACCATGTTCCATCTCTCGCTAACTTGTTGACCGTTCTTCTGATGTTTCTCCCCCATTGTTAACAAATAAATTTCCACTCGTAGACACTTATATCGTGGTAGGTGTGACAAAACGGGTAACAGATCGAATAACGAAACCAATCAATATGCGTATGGCTTTTGCCGAATGGTATGTACTCCACCTGTAGTGAACGTTGCTCGACTTTGGCGGAAATCGGACACCAAAAATACTATTCCACTGGATTTTTGATTTGGGCTGTCTCACTCCCCTCCTCGCAATCCCAGAGTACGGGCGTCCCCGCTTCGATCCCAAGTTCTTCGGCGACCGGTTTCGGGATCGTCGTCGTCACGGTTTCATCCGCTTCCCGTCCCTGTGCAGTTGTCGTTCCGATATAACGTTCGTAGATCGGCATCGAACGGGCCGTTTCGTCTCTATGTGATAAATCTACGGATCTATGTAGCTATCATAGAGAACAGTCATAGAATCCTGAAGGTAATGCGACCGCTTGGTGGGTTTTCAGTATGGGAACCTGCCGATCCTGTGGATCACACGTCTCACGACAGTACGTCCGGGTTTTTGGAGACCAAGGCAACGTCTACGAGTGTCCGTCGTGCTCGAGTCGATCGCCGGACTCTCACATCGATCACACGGCCCCACCCCAATTGTAGCTATACCTGCCGGAACGCCGTGATATCCTGGGGGCTCGGCGTCGAAAGAACGATCCACCCCAACAGTAGGTAGACATCGATCACGCCGAACCAGGGCGGCCACCCGACCGTAGATAAGACGTTCAGTGCGAGCACGTATCCGGCGATTGTCGGGGCGAGACCGACCACCAACATTGCCCCCTGACTCGAGTGCTCGAACGAGATTGAGGCTCGAGGCGGGAACACCGTGATCGACTGCTGGGTACTCCAGGGGAGCGCCGCGACAACATGGGCCAGCTCGTGTAAGAGGATCCACGGGAACAACAGAAACACAGAAACGATCCGGAGACAGCCAACGCTGATTCGAACTGGCCGGTGTACAGCCGTCACCGCATCCCACCTGCCGATCGCATCCACCACGCCGAGAACAGTGCGATCGCGATGCCGATGATCAGCAGATCCTCGAGCAGCCCGACGAGCTGCCACGGTAGGATCGTGATCATCAACCCAGAGAGGATAATCCCGACGACGATCGGGAGCGAGATATCGCCGGACCAGATCCACAACATCGCGAAGACGCCGGCGACCAACACCACGGCGAACACCGGCCCGAGCGTATCCAGATACGGCGAGAGCATCATCTCGAGAATCTCTCCCTGTACCAGTCCCTCGAGTCCGTCGGCTCCGTCAGGGAGGGTGTCTGGATCCGAACCAGGGACGTCGTCGTACTCGTCAGTCATCGAAGCCGATCACCTCGAGCAAACTCGACGAGCGATAGTCCAACGACGACGTAGACAGGGGCAGAAATGAACGTCGCTGCGGCCATCGGTAGCCCGAGGTTGTGCAACACTTGAGGGAGGAAGAAAACCATCCCAGCCACATCACGAAGGATGCTCACCGCGCCATAGGTGAGCGACAGCAACCCGTCGTTAGAGCGATCTTCGTCCTCAGGAGCGACGTCTCTCAACTCCTCCTCGGTCTCACCGACGCGCTCCTCGACGCCGACCTCAGTCTCGCCGATGACGTCCGAGAAACCGATGGCCGAGACGAACGCCGTGCTGGCCGCCAGACAGACGATGAACACGGCCAGCGCGCGGGTGCTCATCATGTGGTGTCACCTACGTAGAACAGCACCGAGACGACGAACGCCACGAGTATCGCCGGCCACGGGATCGGTAACCACCCGACGACGACTAGCAACGCACCAAACGACGAAACGATCACCGAGCCGATCGACGAGAGCCGCCCGCCGACGATTCCCGCGACGACGACGATCGCCAACGCAGAGATACCTGCCATCGCCATCGGCCCAAGCAGCGGCTCGATGTCCATATCCGTCGGCCCAATGATTCGAGTTAGGTGGATTGTCTCGCCGTCTCGAGTCGCAATCGCCTCAACCTCGTACGTGCGGTCAGTCTCGAGTGCGACCTGATTTCGGTACTCTCCAAGGAATGATGGGTGTGTATCGCTGAATACTGTCTGGCCACTCTCGTAGTCTCTGACTGTGATCTGAAGCGGTCTGGTCAGTTCGTCGTCGTCGATCCATCGGATATCCAGGTCACCGGTGTCTTCGTCGAACCGCGCGTCGAACTCGTAACCCTCTTCCACCGGAATTGGCCACGACAACTCACCGATTTCGAGCGGGACGACCTCCGATTCGCTCGCAGTGAATCCACCGAGTCCCCGCACACCACCGTCATCGCTTGCGGCCTCGAGCTGGTAGCGTTCGTCCCGGTTCAAGATCACGTCGACACGATTGATCGGACCGAACGTCTCACTATGGACCAGGCGCGTCTCGTTGTCGACACGGTCGTTTATTCGTAGTGTCGTGTCTTCGGGTGGGAAATCACCCGTATTGTCTGTGAGTTCGAACCGAACGAGAACTTTGTTCTCGTCGTCCTCGTAATCAGGCGTGTCTTCGGGATCGTCTTCGTCGTCTGGTGGATCTGGTTCCCAGTCGGGACCGCGCTCGAGATACACAGCTACGCCGCCGACAGTCGATCGGAGTTCGACAGTCCGTGGATAGTAGTCCATTGCGGTGATGTCGAACCGAACGGTCTCGTCATGGGCCTCGAGGTCGCCGATGTCGAAAACGCCGTCAGTCAGGTACGTCGTGTAACTCTGCCCAGGGGCCGTAACATCGACTTTGACCGTCCGATCGTCGATCAACTCCCCACTCGTCGCGTCCCGAATCTCGAGGTCGCCGGCGACGCCGAACGAGAAGATACGCGAGAAGACGACGTGACCCAGCTCGCTCTCGGCGACCACGTACCACTCGAGGGACTCGTCGGTAACAGGCCACTCTGTCTTTGCAGTACCGTTGCTCTCGAGCGTGTCCGTGCCGATCAGTTCGTCGACGTCGGGATCGCCCGTGTCGTACTCGTAGAACTCGACGGTGACGTCGTCATCGGGGAAATTCGGATTGTCGACGTCGATCGATAGCTCGACGTCTCCCGAGACAGTTTCGCCGTCAGGCGACGCGGTAGAGTCGTAGATGATCGGTGGGTCGTCCCGAATCTCGAACGTGTTGAGATCGGTTTCCGCATCGTTCGTCGAGAGGTACGGATCAGAGGCCACCGCATACCACTCGTAGACGCCCTGTTCGTTCGCGTCGAACCACGGCATCGAGACCGTCGCGGAGCTACCGCTTTCGTTGACGAACACCAGGTCGTCGCCAATGAACTGGTCGTCACCGTCGTAGAATTCGACGTACACGTGCGAACTCGGGAAGTCCGGATCCGTTACCGTCACCTCGAGTTCGGTGCCAGCCGTGACGCCTGGAATGTTGAAGTCGTCAGAGGGTGTAGGACTGGATAACTCCGGATCCGACATCGGAACAGTCATCCAGACGTGATCGCCTTCCGCCGGTAACGCAGACGTTTCGTCCCAGCGGCGTTCTCCACCGACGTAGACGCGCGTGTCGTAAATCGAGGCGTCGTCACCGGTTGTGATTTCGTCGGTCGCCCACTGGCCCTGTTCGTTGGTCTCCATCGAGTCGATGAGTTCTGTCCCGTCCTCACTCCAGATCTCGACGGTTGCGTTCGGAACGGCCGTTCGATTTTCGGGGTCGATAGGACCGGGGCCGGTTTCATCGACAGGGGCGTCAACGACCTGGCCTTCGACCTCAACTGGCCCGTCAGCAGGTAGCGTCGAGATCGTACGGACGTTTCGATCTAACGCACTGTTGGTCCAGAACACCTCTCCGGTGTCGGGATCCGCTCCGACGATCGTATTCCCTGCACCGCGCTCCTCGGCGTATAACACCTCTCCAGTCGGATCGAACGCCATCGCGTTGGGTCCGATAGAGTAGGTCTTTTGTAGGGTGCCGCTATTCTTGTCCAGAACGTACGTATCGTCGCCGTCGCCGACAAACAGTTCGTTGCTCCCTGGCCGGTGCTCCAACGCGCTCGGGGAACTGCCCAGGTCTGTGAACGCCCACTGTAGTTCTCTCGATTCCCGATCGAACGCGCTGACGTTATTGCTGTGCCTCGAAGACGTGTAGATGCCTTCGCCATCGACGTGGAGGCCCAACCCACTGCCAGAGTCGAGATCTTTGATCCAGTGTGGTTCGCCTGAGGTCTGATCAACGTGGGCGAGTTGTCCCGCAGGAGATCCCCGCGTTCCACCGATAATCGTATACAATTCCCCTTGAGACATCGCAAACTCATGAGGTGCGCCATCGTATGGTTCGCTGACCCAGTTCAGCGTCTGCTCGTCTTTGTCGACCGACAGTATCATCGTTCCCTGGCCTGACAGGCCAGCAGTTCCGACGAATAATTCATCATCTGCCGGGTACAGAGTGCGAATCCACGGATACTCTGCACCATCCCATTCAAACGTCCACTGTTCCTCGCCGGTGGCAGCGTCAAAAGCTACGATTTGGCCGGCACGATCTCCCGCATAGACCGTCTCTCCATCTTGTGAGACGGCTCCAGCTTCAACTGGTTCACCACTGATCGAATCGGACCAGAGCGTCTCGCCTGTTTCACGGTCGATTGCCGCAATAGATCCTTCTCCACCGGTAGCGAAGATCATCTCAATCTCTTCTTCGTTGGTCTCTTCAGCGGCGGCTACCCCGTTAGTTGCGGCGACGCCAGTCAGGACGAGCGGTCCAGCCATGACACTGGCTATGAGCAACACCGCAAACCCTATCGACCGGATTTGATTGGAAGAAATGGATAGGTCGGGTATGTCGAGACCGCTCATCGAACCACCGCCTCACGCAGAAACGTGTACGCGATCGCCCAGAGCACGAACCCGAACCCGAGCCCAAGGGGCATCCAGATCAGGATTGCGTCAGTGACCAGCGAGACCGGCACGAAGTCGTTCCCCATCGCCTCGAGGGCGGGGAACAACTCGCCGACGAGCTGGCCGGCCATCCAAGTAACGGCGAAGAGGATCACGAAAACGACCATCACGAGAATCCAGGCCAACGCCGGATGGCTCACGCGGGACCACCCCGATGGGATACCGCACGGACGAGCCCCCAGGCAATCAGCGAGCCCAGCGCCATCGTTGGGATGAACAGCCAGAACCGCCGTAACCAGTGTGTCGTATACTCGACGCGATCTGCCGAGTATGCGGGTGTATCACCGGCTTCCGCCATCACATGCTGGACGAAGACGTCGAGGATGACCCAGACAAAGCCAATCAACAGAAGGCCGGCAATGATCATGATTACCGCCCAAGCGATCGCGTACTCGACCGTCTCGCTCATCGTGGACCTCCAAGCAACTCGGATAGGCGGGCTTCAGGATCGTCCTGAGATTCGTCTTGGGGTGAATCTGGCTCGCTGCGACCTGCGACCTGAGCAGGACTCCACATCGGATTCAGCCACTCGCCGAAACCGGGATCAGTAGTATCTACGGACGGCATTTCATACTCGTCGCTTTCGAACTCGACCCTCGGTGGACGGGGAGGACCACGTCCCCCCGTTTGCCGTGGCGATCCTGGCGGCGGCGACCGTCCCCAGTCTGGTGGCGGTGCTGGATCCTGACTCGGGACGACTGGTGTCTGAATAACTGGTGGTGTACGTCTCTGCTGGTCATGTCGCGTACCCTCGGCAACCTGGGGGGTTGTATAGGTTCGAAGAGGCTGGTCGGGTCGTGTGCCAGCATCGGTGTCAGGACCGACGACGTCGTCCGTCCCTGGGCCGACAGCATCGTGATCGATCGGTGGGGAACCAAGGAGTCCAGCAAGCGCACCGGTACCAGCATACAGCGGATCGTGCATCTGGCTACTGTCCCGTCGATGCTGTTCGACGTGATCCGGCTGGCGGCGATCTCGAGTGCGGGGGGCCGGCGTTGGCTCGTCGAACCGGTGACCGGGGCGAACGTCCGGCTCGAGGGCGTCGGCTTCGATCTCACGCCGCTGCGCCAACTGCATCTGCGTCAGTTCGTCCTGAACCAAATCCCGGGGCGATCCCTCCAGCACTTCGCGGTCACCCCGCTCGAGGGGATCGTACTCACGGTCAGGCCGGCGTTCTTGCCGGCCACGATCACGTTGCCGACCGAAAGTCAGGTCCATTTGCCCGCGATCGTCAAGTCCGAAACGCGTCGATGCTGGCGCACTTGGATCGATACCTGCCCACGGATCTGGCCGTTCGTCGGGAAGGTCGGTCCGTGCCGTAGCCGGTTGCTGCGGAGTATCTGGACTCGGTCGTTGAGAGAGGGCACCGCGTCCAGCGCGTGTGGCGGCTCCAACACCTCCCCCGAAGAGAAGACCACCTGCTCCTGTCGCAAGAGTTTCGATAGGCCGTTCTCTGGCCGCTCGAGCACCCTGGCGCGCGAGGGCAGTTCCATGCTCACCGAAGACTTCACCTCGGCGGACGAACTCTCCAGGGCCACCGGTGGCCCCTGAACCAACCCACACTGCGGCTTCTCCGGTCCCGACTGCGGCGTCGGCGATGGCAGCCGGATTCACGCCGCGGGTAAATCCCCGGGTCACTCGCTCGCCGGCGTCTGCTCGTACACTTCGATCCGTATCAACGCTCTCTGACAGCGTTCTCTCGGCTACTTCGTCTTCCGCCGACGACAGCGCCGAACTGGCTACCCTCGAGGGGAGCATTTGGGCAGCCGGATGATCTTCTCCCAGTGTTCGATCAGCGAGTTCCTCGGTTGGTCTCGAGGCGGCGACGTGTGGGGCAGCCGCTGGAGCCAGTGTTTCTGGTCGCTCAGACATTTCCTCGCCGACGTGTGGGGCGATACGTTCACCGGCCTCGTCCCATCTTTCGGCCGCCGATTGTAACCTGGATCGAACCTGTCCATCGGCCACCGGAACCGACATTTCGTCACTCTGAAGTTCAGCCTCACTCACCCGTTCAGAAACAGTCGCCGGGACGTCGGAAATGCGATCGGCGCTATCTTTCGCACGATCCGTCGCCTCGTCGAGTCGATCTTGCCCGCGCTCGGTCACTTCATCGACCTCGGAGCGGGCTCGATCGGCGACGTCGTCGACGCGATCTCGAGCGCGACCGCCGGCACCAAGCGCTGCCTCGTATCCCGACCGAAGCGCGTCACTGAGCCGGTCTCGAGCCATCAGAACCACCCGGTGAGGATCGGCCCAGCCATCAGCGAGATCGGCGACCCACCGTCGCTACCCATGCTGAAGTAGACGATCAACGCGCCGATCAGTAGACCGAGCAACAGGGTGCCGATGACCAGCATGTAGCTGGGCATCGAACTCTCGTCTTTCGCGAAGAGATACCCCCGTTGCTCGGCTTTCACCAGGTCTTCGGGGTCGTACTTGTGCGGGCTGGCTTTCATCACGTTCCCGAGCTTGACGCCGACCGACTCAACGGGAACCTCGATGTCGGTATCTGGATCGGCGTCTTTGACAGTGCCGCCGTCGGTGACGCGGTGTACCTCTTTGGACGCTCGAGCGTTCGCAACACTCGCAACGCCACCGAGACGGCGGTACGCAAGCGCCAATCCACCGCCACAGAACGAGCCGACGCCACCCTCACCATCGAGCTTGAATTTGTGCTTGTCACCACCCCACTCGCAGGTGATCGCGTTCACCTCGGGATCGTACTGACCGCCGTAGAGGGTGTAATGGTTGTCGTCGTCTTCGACCAGGACGGCGGTCCCGATCGTCGACATCGCGCGGTTCATGTGCCATCGTGCGAGTTTCTCTCTCCAACTCATGGTTAGCCGAAAATCTTCTCTTTGAGCGATCTCCTGCCCGAACTCTCGCTTTTCGAGACGGACAACACGCCGTCGAACTTGTCCTGTTGCCAGCCACCCTCACCGCGAGTCATCCGCGAGACGATCCGCCGCAGGTACGATTGCAAGAGGTACAGGTCGTCAGCGCCGACCGGCTTTTTTTGATCGCCGAACAGCTCTTCGCGAACCGGCCCCTGGATCGCCGAATCGTCTGGCGGGTGGGACTTCCGAAACAGATCCATCCGGTTCAGCACCAGCAATTCCTCGTCTTCAGCGTGACCGGCGGGATACTTCGCCAGCGGATAGTCCTTCGAAAAGTCCGTCTCGAGCCAGGATTCCCAGCGCTCGTGAATCTTGTCGGCCGAGACGATCGTATCGACGTACTCGCTGTCTTTGGATCCCAGCGATTCGGGCTTTGCTCGAGGACGTCGAGCAACGCCGTTCGTCGGGCTTCGGCCGTTCGTTTTCGCGTTCGATGCAGTTCCGGATCGGTCAGTATTCGTAGTCATGGGTGTCAGGTTCGTGATCGCGGTCAGTTGGGTCGCCGTCCGTCGGGACGCGATCGGCGATGACAAGCAGGATCCAGACGAGCATCCCAACGACACCGAACAGCCCGATGGCCGTCACACCGGGCTCGCCAACCGTCTCGAGTGAGTCGCCAGCCACGATCTGGATGGACGTCGCGGAGAACGCGACGCCGAGCCAGCATAGAAACGACAACCCGCCAAACAGCAACTCGGCCTCGCGACGAACGACCGAGACGTACGCCGTCCCGATTCCTGCCCAGAACAGCGAGAGGAAGACCGGCCAAATCACCGGCCGCCACCTCCGTACGTACTGTCTCGAGCGCTGAGTGCGATCGCGACGACGAAAACGGCGAATAGCAACAGAATCAGCGCGCCGAACAGCGGAGCCGAAACGGTCCCGAGCGTCCCGAAAATTGCTTGCTCAACGTCAGTTGCTTCTCCGTCACCCGCGTAAAACCCCGACGCCGCGACAGTGGTCGCCACTCCAAGGATGGCGACGAGTATCAACGAGGCGAGCGTTCCAGTGGTCTTCATAAAAAGCGGGATCTACCGTGTTAGCGTCTCCGTCCGCCGACACCGCCGCCGTTGCCCATGAAGCCGCCGAACGACCCCATGAGTAGTGCAACGACACCGGCGACGATCGGAACGACGAGCGAAATCGCCGCCAGACCGAGCGCAGTCGCGAGCGGCCCCGTAAGGTCTGACTGATCCATGAAGCCCTCCTCAGGCATGATCTCGACGAAGTCGGTGATGATCACCCCTGCCAGCGTGAGCAGGATCCCGCCGATCAGGACGGTCATAATACCGTTGATCAGCACGTTGTTGAAGTGCTGATCGGCAAACTCCTCTCCGTGCTCGTTTGCCGCGATCGCTGCCTCTGCCGGTCCAGAGATTCGCCAGACTGTCCCGACGTCTGCGATCCGCTCTTTGAAACTCTGTGCTTCCTCGGGTTGCGCCACCTCGATGGGAATCTCGGCGGGCGTTTGGCTTGATACAGCCATGCTCGCCGTGTGATCAAATAGGCTGGCTTAAAATTACCGGAGGGGCTACGCTATCGCCCGCGTCTACCTAATCCGCCGTTTCCGCCCATGAAACCTCCGAACGATCCCATGAGAAGTGCGACGACACCGGCGACGATCGGCACGACGAGTGAAATCGATGCGAGTCCCAGCGCCGTCGCGAGCGGGCCGGTGATGTCTGACCGCGGGATCAGCGCCGGCTCTTCCGTCGTCCCTTCCGGCATAATTTCCACGAAGTCGGTGATGATCACTCCCGCCAGCGTGAGGAGAATACCGCCGATCAGGACAGTCATGATACCGTTAATCAGCACGTTGTCAAAGTGCTGATCGGAGAACTCCTCAGCGTGTTCGTTCGCCGCGATCGCCGCCTCCGCAGGACCGAAGATCGCTCCGATCGTCGCGACATCCGCGAGCCGCTCCTTGAAACTTTGCGCCTCCGTCGTTGCCACCCTGACGTCGATCTCGGTGGCTCTCTGGCTTGCTGTAGCCATGCTGGCGGTGTGGTCAATCGGCTCGGCTTAGTTCTTTCCCAAGATTATAAGACAGCGAATTTGACAGCAAATCCCTATGCAGAGCGCCGATGGCGGTGCAATGGTTGTACAGGACGTTCATCAAGCATCTCGAGAAGCCCGGCAAGCGTTGAGGACAGTCAATCAGGTACTGGCAGGATCCTACGACGACGACACGGTCGACCAATCGAAAACGTCGCTTCATGTCGCCACAACCCACTACTACGTTACACTCCGGCCGTGGGCGATTACGTCGGCCTACTACTGGGATGAGGTTCCGCTATACAAGGGTAATGACGGCGACTGGATCACGGGTCTCAAAAACCTCGATCCGTGGGTATACTCGGTCGAGAAACAGGAGGTTCGCTCGGAAGACGCAGTTGAAGGCGAATCGATCCAAACTGAGGAGGTTTCGCGAATCATGCCGCCAGAGATTGCAGCCAGAGCGGTCATGGTTCTCGATCAGTTGTTCCGTGATTCGCCGTTCTCCCCAGGGCAGGGCGCAGCACCGGAGCGTCAGCGGATCGATCAGAGCCAAGTCGAAACGAACGATCCAGATACGGATACAACGGTGGGTGACGAATGAGCATCGACTCAACGTTTGATCCGACAGTCGATCCTGCAAAAGAGGGACCGGTAACACCGTCCTCGCCATCGATCGAGCAACAAGACACGCTCGAGGTTCGCGAGTTGCCCGTCGAGGACTTCGAGCCGTACCGATCGACGTTCGATATTCACGACTTCATCGAGAGCCGATGGCAGAACGAACGGGACATTCGGATCATCTGGACCGGTCGAAACGCGGGGGTCGGACTCGGGAAAACGAGCGGGGCAATATCGGTCGCCAAAGCTCACTATCCAGCGTTCGACGCCGAGAACCATGCCGCGATGGACGCGAAGACAGCCATCCATCTGCTTCGGACGGCACCGTTCCAGAGTGCGCCGATTCTGGATGAAGTCGGTGTCATCGCAGATAATCGCCGAAGCAACTCGACGGCCAACGTCGAATTGACGCAACTCTTCCAGATGTGTCGGTACCGT
>NZ_REGA01000047.1 GCF_003841505.1 Natrarchaeobius chitinivorans | reverse complement strand
GGTTCTGGTGAATCGCCAGACAGCGACGACTTGATCCGTCAGAACTAGGGAGTTGAAGCGGGAAACGGCGGATGTTCTATGTCCAAAATTTCCCGCTTCACTGGGAAGGTAGTGACATTGGCTAAAAGTGCTGTTGGTGGCCGAGGCGAATCCGCCGCCCCACAGGGTGGCGGCGGATTCGCCGACTACGCCGTCGTTTCGCTGCATTGTCTGCGGATTTACTTAGAGAAGTCCTACCGCGAAGCACTTGATCTACTGAGCGAGATGCCACAAATACTGGCGGAGATCGGCCTTGAGAAGGCCGATCTCCCTGATCACTCGACGCTAGTAAAGGCGTTTGACAGAATTAAGATGGCAGTCTGGCGAGTGGTGCTGCGCCTGTCGGCGCAGCTCCACGAGCCATCTGGTCATGCAGCGATGGACGCGACGTTTTTCGACCGCGAAAACGCCAGCAAACACTACTGCCGACGGACGAACTATCGGGTTCAGACGCTCAAAACCACTGCACTCGTCGATACTGAGTCACAAGCTATCCTCGACGTTCACTGTACAACCGAGAAACGTCATGACACGCAGATCGGCTGGCAACTCGCCCGCCGCAACGCGGGCGAGTTGCACAGCCTCGCCGCAGACAAAGGCTACGACTGGCAACGGTTACGTGATAAACTCCGAGAAGAGGACGTAAGACCACTGATCAAGCATCGAGAGTTCCGTCCCATCGATCACGCGCATAACGCGCGGATCAATGGGACTCTCTACGGGCAGAGAGCATTGTCTGAGACCGTCTTCTCAGTGATCAAGCGCACGCTCGGCGACGCCGTGCGTGCGCGAAGCTGGTATCGAGAGTTCCGTGAAATTGTCCTGATGTGTGTCGTCTACAACATCAAGCGTGCCGTCAAGTAGTAAAATCAAGCGCCGTATAGCGATTCACCACGGCC
>NZ_REGA01000046.1 GCF_003841505.1 Natrarchaeobius chitinivorans | reverse complement strand
AGTGCACTTGCAAGCGTCGACTGCTTAGCTTATCTCTTCTGAGCACCTCTCTATAGGGATGGGACGGAAAAAGCACATCGTCAACCTCTCTGACAAGGAACGAAGCGAACTTGAGGCGATTATCTCGACGGGTGAACATAGAGCAGAGGATATCACCCGCGCACGAATCCTGCTAAAGGCTGACGAGGGGCTCACAGATCCCGCGATCTGTGAGCACCTCGATTGTTCGATCTCTACCCCCTATCGCACGCGCAAGGCGTACGCTGAACGAGGGCTTGCGGCGCTCCACCGCCGCAAGCCCGACCGCGACTACGAGCCAAAGCTCGACGGCCGCGATGAGGCCCATTTGGTCGCACTCGCGTGTTCTGACCCACCAGACGGATATTCTCGCTGGACGTATCAACTCCTCGCTGATCGCTTCGTTACCCTCGAGGAGATCGACCTGGAGACGATCTCCCGAGAAACCGTTCGACAGCGGTTAAAAAAACGACCTGAAGCCCTACCGCTCGAAGCACTGGCTAATTCCGCCGAAGCAGAACGCTAAATTCGTCTACCGTATGGAAAACGTACTTGCGCTCTACCATGAGCCGTACGATGAAGATCGTCCAGTCGTCTGCTTCGATGAGTCCAGCAAGACGCTTCACAAGCAGGTCCGCGACCCGCTCCCGGTCGCACCGGGAGCGGTCGCACGCGAGGACACTCATTATGAACGCAACGGAGAGCGAAAAATCCACATCGCCACCGAACCGCTCACCGGTTGGCGCCACGTCACGGTTACACCAAGACGACGCAAGCGCGAGTTCGTCGAACAAATGCAAGAACTCGTGGATGAGCACTACCCGGATGCAGTCCGCATCCGGGTAGTCCTCGACAACCTCAACACGCACAATCCGGCTGCTTTCTACGAGTTTTGTACTCCGGAAGACGCACGAGCGTATCTCGACCGATTCGAGTTTCACTTCACGCCGAAACACGGGAGCTGGCTCAATATGGCGGAAATTGAGCTGAGCGCGCTTACCACCCAGTGCCTCAACCAGCGCATCCCTGACGCGGCGACACTCCGAACGGAGGTCGCCGCGTGGGAAACTGACCGTAACGAGGCTACCGTCTCGATCGACTGGCAGTTCACTGCCGATGATGCCCGAACGAAGTTACTCCGGCTCTATCCAACTATCACGGAGAAAAAGCAGGACTAGGCTGTCCACACTTGCGAGCGCACT
>NZ_REGA01000045.1 GCF_003841505.1 Natrarchaeobius chitinivorans | reverse complement strand
GAGATCGTCTCGAAGGAGTGTGGCAAGGAGATCTCGGAGGGGAAAGCCGACGTCACCGAAGCCTGGCACATGGTGGAGTGGGCGGCGGGCAACGCCCGTCACCCTCACGGCGACGTGGTTCCGAGCGAGGTCGCGAGCAAGGACGCCTACATGCGGCGCAAGCCCCGCGGCGTCGTCGGCTGTATCACGCCGTGGAACTTCCCGGTCGCGATTCCGTTCTGGCACATGGCGATCGCGCTGGTCGAGGGCAACACCGTCATCTGGAAGCCCGCCGAACAGACGCCGTGGTGTGGCCAGATCGTCGCGGAAATGATGGACGAGGCGGGTATTCCCGACGGCGTGTTCAACATGATTCAGGGCTTCGGCGACGCCGGTGCGGCGATCACCGACGACGAGCGCGTCGACACCGTCCTCTTTACGGGATCGGCCGAGGTCGGCCACGAAATCGCCGGCAAAGTTGGATCCGAACCCGGGAAGCTGGCGGCCTGCGAGATGGGTGGCAAAAACGGCATCGTCATCACGGAGGAAGCCGACCTCGACATCGCGGTTCACTCGGCGATCATGTCGAGTTTCAAGACGACCGGCCAGCGCTGTGTCTCCTCCGAGCGCCTGATCGTCCACACGGACGTTTACGACGAGTTCAAAGCGCGGTTCGTCGACATCGCCGAGGAGATCGCGGTGGGTGACCCCCTCGAGGAGGAGACGTTCATGGGGCCGGCGATCGAGGCCGATCACGTCGAGAAGATCCGCAAACACAACGACCTCGCGCGGAAAGAGGGGGCGGAGGTGCTGGTCGACCGATTCGAACTCGAGAACGAGGAAATCCCGGACGACCACGAGGAGGGCCACTGGGTCGGTCCGTTCGTCTACGAGATCGAGTACGACACCGACCTGCGCTGCCTGAAAGAGGAGTGTTTCGGCCCCCACGTCGCCTTGCTCGAGTACGACGGCGACGTCGAACGCGCCCTCGAGATCCACAACGACACCCCCTACGGACTCGCGGGTGCGATCATCTCCGAGGATTACCGCCAGATCAACCACTTCCGCGATCACGCCGAACTCGGGCTGGCGTACGCGAACCTGCCGTGTATCGGCGCGGAGGTCCAGTTACCGTTCGGCGGGGTCAAGAAATCGGGCAACGGCTACCCGAGCGCTCGAGAGGCGATCGAAGCCGTCACCGAGCGAACCGCCTGGACGATGAACAACTCCACAGAGATCGAGATGGCCCAGGGACTGTCCGCCGACATCGTCACTCGAGAGGAGT
>NZ_REGA01000044.1 GCF_003841505.1 Natrarchaeobius chitinivorans | reverse complement strand
CATCCGTTCTAGCTTAGTGACTGGCTGAGACGGCGACCACGCCGAAATTGCACCGAGTCTGACCGCTATCATACCGAGATAGCTGCTGTTCCACCAAACCAGCCGGTTCTTCGTTATGTCTCCCGTCACAGGCGGCGCACTCGCAGTCGTGAGTGCGCCGCCGTTCCAGAGCCATCGCTGATCAGTCCGGGCGATCCAGCCCGTCTCGTCAGGCGAGTTCGTTACCAGAACTCGCCTGACTCCACCTGTTCACGTAACCTCGGACGGTGTGGATTTGGATCTCGTGACGACCACAGCAACAACGAATCGAGATCCGGCAGCTCGTACCCCAGATCCAGCATCAGGTACAACTGGATCAGATGCGCGTGCCGTTCGACAGCGTGTGAACATCGTCGTCGAGGCAGCCGCGTCGACGACGCCGAGGCGTCGTCGTCGCAGTCTCGCTGGTTTGCGTCCAATTTCTGGAGTTCGTCGACGATAACCCGGCTCATCAGCAACGAGAGCGCTGCCATGATGATCAGCGCCTCGATGATGTAAGCGTCGGTCGTGTTGATCTCGTCCAAACCGAACCGTGATTTGAGTTCTTTGAACAGCAGTTCGATCTCCCAGCGCGCCCGATAGAGCTGTGCGATATCGGGCGCGCGGTAGTCGTCTCTGTCCAGATTCGTTAGGTACAGATGATACTCGCCGCTGTCATCGTTGCGAACGCCGACTAATCGGAAGGTTCGGGTCGCGCTGGCGCCCGACCCTTGTTTGCGGTCGAACGAGAGCGTGATCTGTACGTCGATTTCCCGTCGCTGCAGGTCGTCGAGGACGGCCTGCAGCGACTGGCCTTCTAGCGGAATGCTGTTCCCCCGCCACGTCCGGAGTTCTTCGACGATCTCGAAGTCTGCGTTCGCTTTGACGCGAGAGACGAACCAGCCGTCATTGGCGTCAATGCGGTCGAATAGCCAGAAGTCGTAGTAGCCCAGATCGAACAGAATGAGGGCGCCAGCTACCCACTTGCCGGTGGGTAGCTGGCTCCGTTCGTGGGTGCTCGCGTCGGTTGTCTGGAATCGTGTCGGAAGCCCCGTTGAGAGCGATTCGGTGAGATGGAGTTTCGCCCCAGCTCGGTCGTCATCGAGTGCGTAGACGTCTTTGGCGTCTTGATAAAGCGAGATGATCGTGGCGTCAACGATGAGGACGTCTCGAAATCGTTCGAGACGTCCGGTAAGTTCGGTTTGGCCCGTATCGAGATTCTCGATGGCGTCATCGAGAATCTCTCGAAGGAGTGCGACGAAGCCCGGTTTGAACCAGCCGTGAAACGTCGCATACGAGAGTTCGTCACAGTCAGCCGTCTCGACGTAGCGTTCGAGAAACGCCTGAATGGATCGATCAGATCCGGCAGCGAAGCCGAGTGAAAGCGTGTAAAACAACGCGACGACGTCGAGTTTCCGCTCTCGCTGGATGAGATTCGTTGCGCGAGCACGCTCGCGCAACTCATCAGATGGAAACGCTCTTTGAATTCGGTTCACAACTACTGAGTCCGGTGGTTTGTACACACTTCCCACCGGATTCTCACATTCCTAGTTACTGACGATTCTAGCTTGGCGTCTCTGGATACCCCGATCTGTTAAACTAGAACGGATGACGAATGGGGGTGGATTATATTCTGATTAGTTCGTAGAATAGGTAGATGACGAGATCTGGTTGGCTGCGCTTGTAGGAATAATACGATGTGATTTCTGCTGACGGCGCTTATGACCTGGATGACTTGCAGGCATTCAACTGATGCTGGTTGTTGCCTATTTCTTATTTCCTCTCAAGTATCACTACTAATTCAGAAATGTATTATGATGGGCAATAAAATTGTTGTATTATTGCATTCTGAAAGTATACGAATGGGGGCTGTCTTCAGCGTGATTTTCTACCGAACCGAGTTGTGCCTTATCGGTACACCCCCTTGCAAGATGAGTTCCGATCTACGAGTTTCTGTTTTGTTTATGATTCCACCACGAACCAATCCGGTCGGTAAGAGAGCGCATGACGTAATTCTCGAAACTCCGCCACTGTACTACCCCACTGGTATCAAGCGCCAAGTACGGGTCTCCGTTCTCAAACTTGGTGATATACAACAGAGGCACGTCGTCGCTGGAGTAGTATCCGAGAAGGTGTGGCGTGATTCGATCGAACGAGTACGTCGATAGATGTTTACCGTTGTTTGTGTACTGGCAGACCTTCCTCGACGGTGGTAGGGTCGCTACAGAAATGTAGTCGCCAGACACCGAAATACAGGGGGACCGAAGATTTGAATTGAAACTATCGATTTCATGGTACCCACAGTTGTCAATTCTTGCCATCCTATTTGGTCCCGATTTTGAATCACTATTTGAGATGACTACCGCCGTTCCATCGTTGGCGATGACGCCCCCCGTGGGACTCACCCCATCAAACGTATCAACCACTCTTCCCTCGTTAATACGAAATATTTGAGGTTCGTCATTTGTGATCGCGTACCCGTAAGCAAGCGTCCAACGTTGGTCCTGAGAGGAAACGGTATGACATTGGTATTCCTCGCTCTTGAAGGACACTTGCTTAGATTTCGGTTCGATATGTGATGTGCTCCCATCGTACCCTGGCGGATCGGGAACGGACCGTCCGAAGAGTATCCCTGAGCCACTCCACCATGACGCACGCATACCCCAACTATACAAAACGCATTCTTGGCTCTTACGGTATCTCAAGCCGAGTAACCGGGGTAGCTTCGATCGTCAATCTCCCTTTAGATGGCCTGAGCTCGTGTTCTGAATGTGTGACCCCTGATTCTTAGGTAGTCGACTAACCTGTTTCGTCCGAACGGATCGGTGCAATTTGCGATAACGCTTATACATTATATTCGACCATTAGTCTATTTCCTCTAAGGTATGTGTTTAGCCCGAGCTGATTTCGGTACTGTCTCGTAGGAAGCGTTCAACGGACGCGATATGAACAGGCAGCAGACATCGGATACGACTCTCAGGGATGGGCTCCGCAGCGGAGTCCATCCCGTTGCCTCTGCTGTCATACCTGGTTGGTGGAGTCTGTGAACGCAGACGATTTCACCAAAGAAGAGCTCTTTTCTCGGTTGCTTCAGCTTGAGCAGCGGGTCGAAGAACTTGAGCAAGAAAACAAGCGGAAGGACAAGAAGATCGATCAGTTGCAAGAGCAACTTGACCAGAAGGACGAGCGGATAGA
>NZ_REGA01000043.1 GCF_003841505.1 Natrarchaeobius chitinivorans | reverse complement strand
GGGCGGCGGATTCGCCTCGGCCACCAACAGCACTTTTAGCCAATGTCACTACCTTCCCAGTGAAGCGGGAAATTTTGGACATAGAACATCCGCCGTTTCCCGCTTCAACTCCCTAGTTCTGACGGATCAAGTCGTCGCTGTCTGGCGATTCACCAGAACCGAATAGTGGTAAAGGGTGATGTCCCGTGAATGGCTGTCAACCATACATTGCACCATTCCGGGACCGTATTTACTCATCTGTAGCGACTGGCTTGAGGATAGTAAATCGGTTCACACGACCAGAAAGCAAACGGGATTTGCCCTAATGGAAATAGCGTAGCGTCCCATCTTTTCCAGAGTAGCAGAGCATGCACATACTGGAATCATCATGCAAGACGTCGATGATAGTCTTGAGAAGATCGAAATATATGTCTCGCTCGTTGGATCCCTGATTCGGTGGAAATGCCGGTTATAGCCACTAGAAACGGTGAATTCTAGCCAGAACGATTATCTGAAAACCCCCCCATGAATACTTCTATTGACGCCACCCATCCATGTCCTTCACGTTGCCGATGACCCCTCGGCCACAGACCTGACTGCCACTCACCTCGAACGGATATCCGACCGCTTCACAGTCGAAACTGCATCGAGCGCCAGTGGTGGACTTCGTCGACTCACCAGTGACGAGTTCGATTGCATCCTATCTGAGTACGAGATGCCAGAACAAGACGGAATCGAATTTCTCGACGCTGTCCGCGAACAGCATCCGAATCTGCCGTTTATTCTTTTCACAGCGAAAGGGAGTGAGGCCGTTGCAAGCGAAGCAATATCGAGCGGGGCCACAGATTATCTGCAAAAAAAATCTGGGGTGGAGCAGTATGAGCTCCTCGCAAACCGCATCGAAAACGCTGTCGCGCAAAATCGTGCCCAGCAACGTGCGTCCCAACAGGCGCGTATCCTCCGGGACGCCAATCAGGCTCTCATTACATCGACGACACGGGCGGAAATCGAAAATGAAATCACAGCTGTTCTCGGGGCAGCAGAGCCGTATAGTCTCGTCTGGTTCAGTAAGTATGACGCCGAGCGAGATCGTCTCGCCCCCCGGAGTGTTGCTGGTCCCAACATCGAGACACCTGGGACCATCACTCTCTCTGAGTACCCCGATGGGATCATTCGCGAGGCGCTTCGGACCAACTCAATAGCCATCGGCCAGCCGCCGGACCCTTCACTCGAGGTGTGGACTCGGGACGATAATAGCTCGTACGCAAAAGCAGCCGTCGTTCCAGCCGAGTACCAGGGCCACTGCTACGGACTACTTGCGTTGTATGCGCCACACGAAGACGTGTTCGATGACAGCGAGCGTGAGATGCTCAATAAACTCGCCAGCGACATGGCGAAGGCGCTCCACACCGTTGAAACCCAACAGACGCTCCGTCGGTATCAGACCGCTGTCGAGGCCGTCCCCGACGGGGTGTTTATTCTCGACGAAGACGGCACCATTGAACTCGCTAATCAGAGCGTGGCATCGCTTCTCGGGATGACTATCGACGAGATACACGGGCAACCGTTCACGACGTTCGTCGAGGCCGGCGTTTTTGACGAAACGATCATCGAGTGGTACCTCGAAAGTGTCCGAACCATGCTCTCCTCGGCGAACGACTGTGAGGAGGTGCGATACGAAACCGAGATACGCCCAATAAACGCGCCTCCGCGGGTGGTCGAAGCACACCTCGCGCTGCGTTCGTCCGACGACGGATTTCAAGGAACCGTCGGTGTTGTCCGCAATGTCACCGAGCAACGAACCCGCGAGCGGCGATTGGCGACACTCGTCGACAACTTACCCGGGATCGTGTATCGGTGCAAAAACGACCAAGGCTGGCCGATGGAGTACGTCAAGGGTGAAGTTGAGGCGCTTACCGGCTATTCGCCGGACACGTTTACACAGGATAAGGGTCACTTTGGAACGCACCTGATCCATCCAGATGACCGAGGCGACGTGTGGACCGCTGTACAGACCGCACTTGATGAACGGGAACCGTACGAAATCGAGTACCGAATCCTCACCAAGACAGGCAAGACGAAGTGGGTCTGGGAACGCGGGCAGGGAATCTATCCCGATGATGACCGTGTTGAAGCACTCGAGGGGTTCATTACCGAGATTACGGATCGGAAACAGCGACAACAGGAGTTACAACGCCAGAACGAACAACTCCGAAAATTCGCTAATGTTTTGTCACACGATCTCCGAAATCCGCTGAACGTCGCTCAAGCCCGCATCCAACTGGCTCAACAAACACAGGAGATCGAGCATCTCGACGACGCACGCAGGGGCTTGAGTCGAGCTTTTGAACTGATTGATGACTTGCTCACGGTAGCCCAGCAGGAGCAGGATATCTCCGATACGGAATTCATCAATCTAGAAGAGATTGCTAATGAGTGCTGGAAGAACGTCAAGACACCCGACGCACAACTGGTCACCGACTGTGAGCAGTCGATTCAAGCAGATCCCGGCCAGCTGAAACGGCTGCTGGAAAATATGATTCGGAATGCGATCGAACACGGTGGTACTGACGTGACAGTGACGATCGGTGATCTGGATCACGGATTCTACGTCGCCGACGATGGGGCCGGCATTCAACAGGAAGACCGTGAGAGAATCTTCGACCCGGCCTATACCTCGAATACCAAGGAAGCGGGGTTTGGACTCGATATCATCAGACGAATCACAGAGGCACATGGCTGGGAAATAACCGTTACAGAAAGCGAGGCCGGCGGAGCCCGATTTGAGATTGCTGTTGGTGGTAGTCCCACACAACATCCAGAATGACCGATATGCTGCGCTGTAGTCAGCACGGCCCTCTCACCATCTCTATTATCTGATGGAAGCAACCACGGTAGATTCGCACGCATAGTAAACGGCCAGTTCAGTCCTAATTAGGCGAAAGAAATGCCGTACAAGCCGTTCTATGGCATTTCGTATAGCTGTATGTGTTTAGCCCGAGCTGATTTCGGTACTGTCTCGTAGGAAGCGTTCAACGGACGCGATATGAACAGGCAGCAGACATCGGATACGACTCTCAGGGATGGGCTCCGCAGCGGAGTCCATCCCGTTGCCTCTGCTGTCATACCTGGTTGGTGGAGTCTGTGAACGCAGACGATTTCACCAAAGAAGAGCTCTTTTCTCGGTTGCTTCAGCTTGAGCAGCGGGTCGAAGAACTTGAGCAAGAAAACAAGCGGAAGGACAAGAAGATCGATCAGTTGCAAGAGCAACTTGACCAGAAGGACGAGC
>NZ_REGA01000042.1 GCF_003841505.1 Natrarchaeobius chitinivorans | reverse complement strand
CAGAGAGTGTGAAACGCTCCGGCGCTATAGGATGTGGCTGCGGCCGATTAGGTAGACGGTGGGGTAACGGCCCACCGTGCCAGTAATCGGTACGGGTTGTGAGAGCAAGAGCCCGGAGACGGTATCTGAGACAAGATACCGGGCCCTACGGGGCGCAGCAGGCGCGAAACCTTTACACTGCACGCCAGTGCGATAAGGGGACTCCACGTGCGAGGGCATATCGTCCTCGCTTTTCTGTACCGTAAGGAGGTACAGGAATAAGTGCTGGGCAAGACCGGTGCCAGCCGCCGCGGTAATACCGGCAGCACGAGTGATGACCGCTGTTATTGGGCCTAAAGCGTCCGTAGCTGGCCGTTCAAGTCCATCGGGAAATCCGCACGCCTAACGTGCGGGCGTCCGGTGGAAACTGTTCGGCTTGGGACCGGAAGACCAGAGGGGTACGTCCGGGGTAGGAGTGAAATCCCGTAATCCTGGACGGACCACCGGTGGCGAAAGCGCCTCAGGAAGACGGATCCGACGGTGAGGGACGAAAGCTCGGGTCACGAACCGGATTAGATACCCGGGTAGTCCGAGCTGTAAACGATGTCTGCTAGGTGTGACACAGGCTACGAGCCTGTGTTGTGCCGTAGGGAAGCCGTGAAGCAGACCGCCTGGGAAGTACGTCCGCAAGGATGAAACTTAAAGGAATTGGCGGGGGAGCACTACAACCGGAGGAGCCTGCGGTTTAATTGGACTCAACGCCGGACATCTCACCAGCATCGACAGTGTGCAGTGACGGTCAGTGTGATGAGCTTACCTGAGCCACTGAGAGGAGGTGCATGGCCGCCGTCAGCTCGTACCGTGAGGCGTCCTGTTAAGTCAGGCAACGAGCGAGACCCACGTCCCTAATTGCCAGCAACACCCTTGTGGTGGTTGGGTACATTAGGGAGACTGCCAGTGCCAAACTGGAGGAAGGAATGGGCAACGGTAGGTCAGTATGCCCCGAATGTGCTGGGCGACACGCGGGCTACAATGGTCGAGACAGTGGGATGCAACGCCGAAAGGCGACGCTAATCTCCGAAACTCGATCGTAGTTCGGATTGAGGGCTGAAACTCGCCCTCATGAAGCTGGATTCGGTAGTAATCGCGCCTCAGAAGGGCGCGGTGAATACGTCCCTGCTCCTTGCACACACCGCCCGTCAAAGCACCCGAGTGAGGTCCGGATGAGGCCCGGTTTCCGGGTCGAATCTGGGCTTCGCAAGGGGGCTTAAGTCGTAACAAGGTAGCCGTAGGGGAATCTGCGGCTGGATCACCTCCACAGACCGGGACCAGGCCGTCGCGCCTGGCCCACCACCGGCCATCCTGACGGGATGGCCACCACAGTGGCGTTTACGCCACACCGTCCACGTTCGATCGACGCCACGTGCGGCCGATCGGGCACCTTTGAACTACCAAGGCTCGATTTGCTCCCTGTCTCGGCAGCGCCGAGACAGGGGTGGGCCCATAGCTCAGTGGGAGAGTGCCTCCTTTGCAAGGAGGATGCCCTGGGTTCGAATCCCAGTGGGTCCATACTCGGTGCGGATCGAAGACGAGATCGTGTCCCTTAAGTGGGAGACGACACTTCGATCTAATCCGACCGAACCGATGCACCATCCCGTGTAAACGTGGATGGGAAGGGTCAATGCAGGCCAGCTGTCTACTGGCGTGCAGATGAGACCGTGTGTACGTGTAGTCCAGGCGTCCACTGGATCCGTTCCCGGGTCACTACACTGTTGCACTTCGCGTGCAACACCGATCCGATGAACGTGGCTACTGTGCCAGCTGGTGGATCGCTCGGCTCGAGAGCTGAAGAAGGACGTGCCAAGCTGCGATAAGCCTGAGGGACCCGCACGGAGGGGAAGAACTCAGGATTTCCGAATGGGAATCCCCACCGCAATTGCTTCGCGCAATGGGGAACGCCGGGAATTGAAACATCTTAGTACCGGCAGGAACAGAAAGCAAACGCGATGTCGTTAGTAATGGCGAATGAACGCGATACAGTCCAAACCGAAGCCTTCACGGGCAATGTGGTGTTCGGACTGACTCTCATCAGCAGAACTCCGACGAGAAGTCTCTTGGAATAGAGTACGAAACAGGGTGACAGTCCCGTACCGTCGGTCAGTATGCTGTGCGTCAGCTCCAGAGTAGCGGGGGTTGGATATCCCTCGTGAATGTCGCGGGCATCGACCGCGAAGACTAAACACTCCTCGAGACCGATAGCGAACAAGTAGCGTGAGCGAACGCTGAAAAGCACCCCACAAAGGGAGGTGCAATAGGGCGTGAAATCAGTTGGCGATAGAGCGACGGGGCATACAAGGTCCTGTGAGAAATGACCGAGACGCGAGTCTCCAGTAAGAATCACGGGAAGCCGGTGTTCCGTCGTACGTTTTGAAAAACGAACCAGAGAGTGTGCCTGATTGACGAGTCTAACCCGAGTATCGGGGAAGGCGCAGGGAAACCGACATGGCCGCAGTCTTACGACGAGGGCCGCCGTGTTCAAGCGCGGGGAGTCAATCGGGCACGACCCGAAACCGGACGATCTAGGCATGGGCAAGGTGAAGCGTGGCGAAAGCCACGTGGAGGCCTGTTAGCGTTGGTGTCCTACAATACCCTCGCGTGACCTATGTCTAGGGGTGAAAGGCCCATCGAGTCCGGAAACAGCTGGTTCCAACCGAAACATGTCGAAGCATGACCTCTGCCGAGGTAGTTCGTGGGGTAGAGCGACGGATTGGGGGACCGCACTCCGAGAGGAGTGCGCCCCCCTGTCCAACTCCGAACCTACGAACGCCGTTCGACGCAGGGAGTCCGGTGCGCGGGGTAAGCCTGTGTACCGTGAGGGAGACAACCCAGAGCTGGGTTAAGGTCCCCAAGTGTGGACTAAGTGCGATCGAAAGTGGTCCCGAGCCCTAGACAGCCGGGAGGTGAGCTTAGAAGCAGCTACCCTCTAAGAAAAGCGTAACAGCTTACCGGCCGAGGTTCGGGGCGCTGAAAATGATCGGGGCTCAAGTCCACCACCGAGACCTAGCGGCACCTGTCAGAAGGTGATTCCGTAGGTTGGCGTTCCGTTCGGGTGGAAGCACGGAAGAGATTTCGTGTGGACCGTTCGGAAACGAAAATTCTGGTCATAGTAGCAGCGTTAGTCGGGTGAGAACCCCGACGGCCGAACGAGTAAGGGTTCCTCGGCAATGCTGATCAGCCGAGGGTTAGCCGGTCCTAAGTCAGCCCGTAAGTCGAAGCTGACAAAAGGGGAATAGGTTAATATTCCTATGCCAGTGTGCACTCAAAGCCAACGCTTTGGGGCCGCCTCAGCCGGGCCTTCGCCCGGTCGAACAGTCGAAGTTCGTGGAAGCCGTAATGGCAGGAAGCGAATGAATGGCTGGATAGCGCAAGTGAGGTCAACCGAGAGCCCGTGAAAAGGTGAGCACACTGTCCGTACCGAGATCCGACACAGGTACTCGTGGCGGCGAAAGCCAAGGTCTGTCGGGATCAACCGACGTTAGGGAATTCGGCAAGTTAGTCCCGTACGTTCGCAATAAGGGATGCCTGCCCCGGAGAGGGGCAGGTCGCAGTGACTCGGGCGCTCCGACTGTCTAGTAACAACATAGGTGACCGCAAATCCGCAAGGACTCGTACGGTCACTGAATCCTGCCCAGTGCAGGTATCTGAACACCCCGTACAAGGGGACGAAGGACCTGTTAACGGCGGGGGTAACTATGACCCTCTTAAGGTAGCGTAGTACCTTGCCGCTTCAGTAGCGGCTTGCATGAATGGATGAACGAGAGCGCCACTGTCCCAACGTTGGGCCCGGTGAACTGTACATTCCAGTGCGGAGTCTGGAGACCCCCAAGGGGAAGCGAAGACCCTATAGAGCTTTACTGCAGGCTGTCACTGAGACGTGGTCGCCATTGTGCAGCATAGGTAGGAGGCGTTACAGAGGTACCCGCGCTAGCGGGCCACCCAGCCAGCATTGAAATACTACCCGATGGTGACTGCGACTCTCACTCCTGGCGGAGGACACTGGTAGCCGGGCAGTTTGACTGGGGCGGTACGCGCTTGAAAAGATATCGAGCGCGCCCCAAGGTTTCCTCACCCGAGTCGGAGACTCGGGAAAGAGCGCAAGAGCATACGGAAGCCTGACAGTGTCCGGCACAACGACGGACGCTGACGCGAAAGCGTGGTCTAGCGAACCAATTATCCTGCTTGATGCGGGAAATTGCTGACAGAAAAGCTACCTTAGGGATAACAGAGTCGTCACCCGCAAGAGCACATATCGACCGGGTGGCTTGCTACCTCGATGTCGGTTCCCTCCATCCTGCCCGTGCAGAAGCGGGCAAGGGTGAGGTTGTTCGCCTATTAAAGGAGGTCGTGAGCTGGGTTTAGACCGTCGTGAGACAGGTCGGCTGCTATCTATTGGGGGTGTTACGGTATCTGACGAGAACGTTCGTATAGTACGAGAGGAACTACGAATGGGTGCCACTGGTGTACCGGTTGTTCGAGAGAGCACGTGCCGGGCAGCCACGCGCCACGGGGTAAGAGCTGAACGCATCTAAGCTCGAAACCCACTTGGAAAAGAGATACCACGGAGGTCACTCGTAGAAGACGAGTTCGATAGACTCGGGGTGTACGCGTCGAGGCAACGAGACGTTGAGCCCGCGAGCACTAACAGACCGAGCCACACAGTCATACTACATCGCATTGGATCAGGATCCGCGAACGGATCCAGGCGTTAACTGGACTACACGACACACGGTTTAGCCACCGATTACGGTTTGACGGCGGTTCGATTCCGCTGATCGGCGTTAGGCGGCCAGAGCGGCGGGGTTCCTCCCGTACCCATCCCGAACACGGAAGATAAGCCCGTCTGCGTATTCGCTAGTACTGGAGTGGGAGACCCTCTGGGAACGCGAGTTCGCCGCCCCTTTCATACTTTCATTCACCTCACGGAGAGCGGTTGCGCTGCGTGGGGTGTGTCATATTGCGGCGGGGAGTGGTGATGCTGGGTCGTCTCGCCTAGTCGGGACGGACCGCGCGGCGAGGCGGTTCG
>NZ_REGA01000041.1 GCF_003841505.1 Natrarchaeobius chitinivorans | reverse complement strand
CGACGTCGAGTTTCCGCTCTCGCTGGATGAGATTCGTTGCGCGAGCACGCTCGCGCAACTCATCAGATGGAAACGCTCTTTGAATTCGGTTCACAACTACTGAGTCCGGTGGTTTGTACACACTTCCCACCGGATTCTCACATTCCTAGTTACTGACGATTCTAGCTTGGCGTCTCTGGATACCCCGATCTGTTAAACTAGAACGGATGGTGGTGAGACCTTTCGAGACGACATTGTGTATTGAACGAGGGAGATAACCTGTGCATAGCTGAGCCTAGAGAGGGGTGTGAGAAATTCGTTTAAGTAGGTTTGAGACCAAAATTGGCTCAACCGCATATAGTATTGTCAAGTCCGTCCTCAACCCCCAACAGACACCGGGAAGAGTGGCAAAGCCCGCTAACTATAGATCGAAGATAAACAGCTGTCTAATATCCTGGAATCCTTCTCAGACTTAACTCCTCGGCCAGAATGATTGGGATCGACACCAATGGCTTCCTTTTGTATCCATTCTGCATTTTGATTATACCTGAATACATGATGGGCAAGTGCCTTTCCATAGTCTGTAAACTTCCAACTTTGTCCGGACCAATAAACAACTTCTCGGTGTTTGTAGGTTGTAATCAGTCTGTTTGATGGACTTTTACCCTCTTCCGATAGATTATTGAAAACGTTACTCACTGTTCTTTTATGTGTAGCTGACTTACCCATTGCCAAGGCAATTGTCTCAGAGGTGATATTTTGACCAGTCTCCTTGGAAACCCGAAGATTCCAAAGCGTCTCCAAAGCTTGCTTCACATTGATACCGGGAACAGATGCTTCATTGATAGAGTTCCATTCCTCATCCAATTCCAGACGAAGAGTACTATATTTCCCGAATGATTCACCAAGTCTGTTTTCAACATACCTTTCAGTAGCCTCTCTCGGCCGAAGAGGGGGGTCCCCATTCATCTCGCTTAGACCAATATTAGTGATATGAATAACTTCATCGAGATATGGAGTGGGCTTTATATCGTATCTCTCCAAAACCTCTGCTCTTCCGTCAGCTATTTCGTATTCATTGGTCTCTGTTTGTGATGGTCCCTTCTCTTTGTAGTGGTCATCGGTATGATACGCAAGTGTAAACCCAGATAAGAAATCTTGAGCACGTCTATTGTCAAAAACGGTCCCCGTTAGTGTACTCAAGGCAAGCCCAATACTAAATCCTAATTGAAACTCTGAATTGTCCAAGTCACTTTTCGTATCGCGACCGTGTAAATTCCGCATAGACCAGTGCTCAGGCTTGGACACGTCTGGTAAGTAATTCCAGTTATCATCAATGTCGCTCAGCCGATCATCATGCTCTAATGCTGTTATATCATACAGCAATCGTCGAATTCGGACAGATAATTCATTTGCCCTCTCGTTGACTTTTTCTTCGAGAGCAGAATCACTGTATGATCCTGTTTCTCCATGAAGCAGGTATCTCATTCGTGATTCTGACAGATAGTTGTCCGTAGTTGGAGGTCGAGTGGCCGATTCTCGAATTAATTCGTCAACATCGTCGAGGAAGGCGAAATCAACGTCGTCCTGTTGACCTTCTTTCATTCGTTGAAATTTTGAAGTGTCTCTATCTAATTTGTTGTGGCTAAACCATTTAAGTGAGACAAAACAGAGTGGTGTTCAGCAGGGGAGCGAATGAGGTTTGTCTGAAAGATTGTAGTGATGAAATCTCAGAAGATAAGAGCGCGATTGGATTCAACTCTATATTCATCACGTAAATGGTGGATGGACACTGCAGGTATGGACGCCCGGCCCAACCAGACAGTTCTGGCCGATGTCGACTCGACACACATCGAGGACGACGCAGTCGAAGTTCGCATAGAAGTTCTCCCCCACGTGGATGTTGTATCCGTAGTCACAGCGAAATGGGGGCTCGACGTAACACTCGTCGCCAAGTGAGCCGAGGAGTTCTCCCAGTAGGTTTCGCCGTGTCTGCCGATCGTCCGATGTCGTTCGATTGTACCGTCGCGTGAGATCGCGGGCACGTTCCCGGTCGGCGACGAGTTCGGGACCGCCGGCGTCGTATCGGTCCCCGGCTAGCATCTTCTCTTTTTCACTGCCCATGACTACGGGTGACAACCGGATCGGATACGTATTCCGGCCTCCGCTCCGGACAGTACACTGCCGATCAGAACTCGAGCGGCTCCGCCTCTTCCCACCGCGGGACGAACTCCTCGCGGACGTTCGCGGCGAACTCCGGATCCTTGAGGTCGATCATGCCGAACGCGTCGCCCGACGAGAGTGGATTCGGAACCTGTATGCAGAGTTCGACGTCGTCGATGAGGTTGAACGAGCCGGTCACGTCGTCGTTGATCCGGACGTCGAAATCGCGCCGAGCCTGGAGCGTCCCACGGTAGCGCTCGCCGACCTTCTCGGAGAGCGAGCCGACCATGTTTCGGGTCATCAAGACGTCGACCGAAACGCCCCTGTCGAGCGCGCTCTCGAGTTGTTCGACCACGTCCTCGCTGACCGCCTGGATGTCTCGTTCGGGAATCGGGTCCGCGGCGACCATGACGATGTGCTCGTCCGCGGCTGCGAGACGCTCTAACAGGAGATTCGTCGTCTCCTCCGGGCCGACGGCCGCGGTCCAGAACTGATCCTCGATCGGTTCGGCCGCGTCGAGTTCGTCCGAGAGGTCGTCGACGATCGACTCGTACTGGTCCGCCTTCTCCTCGAGTTCGCGCTTCTTGTCCTCGAGGAGGCGATCGAGCGCGGTCGACGGCTCGACGGCGACGTACTTCTTCGGACGACTCGCGGTCTGGCTCCGGACGAGGTTGTACTGTTCGATGCTGTTGAGCACGTCGTAGATGCGCCCCATCGGGACGTCGCTCGCTCGAGACAACTCTTTGGCCGTTGTCGGACCGGTGTTCAACAGCGACCGATACGCTCGGGCTTCGTACTCCGAAAGGCCGAGGTCCCTGAGGCTCGCCATACTCTAACGAAACCAACTGGAACGCTATAAACGCTGCGGTAGTTGTGTGGTTTCGGCAATTAGGTCGGTTCAGGGCCGAGATCAAGCGAGAACGTCCCGAAGCTGTTCACTCAACTGTTCCGGAGTTTCGACGACCGCCGAAACTCGGTCACCGAGCTCGACCCGTGCCGTCCCCGCCTCGAGATCGCCGGCCGCGTCCGGAACGACGACTTTCTCGTGGTCGGCGAGGCGCAACGCCGCCCGGTGGAGATCCGATCCGGGCGCGTCGGCGACCCGGACGACCAGCGGGCCCTCGAGCAGCCTCGAGACGGCCGTGGCGTAGCGGGCGATCTGGACGCCGAACCGGTCGCTGGCTCCGGCGAACGACTCGAGCGTTTCCCGCGCGACGGTCCGGTACCGGTCCTCGCCGGTGAGTACGGCGAGGTTGAGGAGTGCGTCCGCGAACGCGACGTTCGAGTCGAGTGGACGGAGCGGACGGTCGAGGAGACCGACCCCCTCCCTGGGACCGTCGAGAAACGAGTCGTCGTCGCGAAGCCGCTCGATCGTCGTATCGGCGACCGACGTCGCGTCCGCGAGTGACTTCGTTCCGAGCACGCTCGCGCCAGCCGTCAACGCGGCCAGCGCGCGCGCCTGATTCGCGAGCAGACACGCCGGATCCGACCCACCGCCCTCGGCAGCGTCTCCGTGATCGGTGTCGATCGTACCCGCGTGTGCGTGGACGACGACGCCGTCTTCGAGGAGGTCGGTCCGGAGCGTCTCGAGTGCGCGTTCGGCGTACCGGCGCGCGCGCTCGTCGTCCGTGTAGGCGCAGTAGGTCAACAGTCCCTCGACCGCGAGCGCGTTCGGACCGGCGAAGACACGCTCGTCGACCGGCGGCTCCGGGGCCGTGGCGCGATCGGTGGCGTCGAGGACGTGCGCGTCGTCCTCGCCCGGTGGCTGGCTGTTGGCGAACGCGTCGACGTCGTCGTTCCACAGCGTCGTAGTCAGGTACTCGATCGTTCGCTCGGCCGGTTCGCGGTACTCGTCCGCGCCAGTGTGAAGGTACGCGTTCGCGAACGCGCGAACGAGCGCCGCGTTCGAGTCGAGCAGCTTCTCGTACTGGAGGCCGGCCCAGTCCCGTTCGGTCGCAAAGCGGTAGAAGCCGCCGTCGTACTCGTCGAGGAGATTTGCACCCACGGCGTCGAACGACCGCAGCGCCATCTCTCGATCGCGTTTGAGCGCGAACTCGAGTGCGTCGGGGAGCGGAAACTTCGGACTGGTACCCCAGCCGCCGGCGACCTCGTCGTACGTCTCGGTCAGCTGGCCGAGCATCGCGGCCTCGACGTCGGCCGTCAGATCGCCCCCTGGCGGATCGTCCTCTCGAAGCGAACGGGGTGTTCGAGCCGCGCCGCTGCCGTTGGTCTGCCACATCGTCCGGACGCTATCGAGTACCTGTCGCATGCCGTCGGGACCGAGGTAGCCGGCACCGGTGAGGACGCCGCCGCCGGGCGCGAGAAAGACCGTCGACGGGAAGCCGCCCATGTTGTACCGATCGCGAACCCGCGGGAAGCGGTCGACGTCGACGCGGACGGGAACGAAGCTGTCGTTGACGTTCGCCGCGATTCTGGGTTCGGCGTAGGTCTCGCGGTCCATCTCGTGGCAGTGTTCACACCACGTCGCGGTGAGCGAGAGCAACACGGGGACGTCTTTCTCTCTCGCCTCGTCGAAGGCCTCCCGCCCCCACTCGCGCCACTCGACGTGCGTCTCGTCGTTCATATCGGATCCTCGGGAGTCGCGGGCGTAAGCCCTTCGCTCGCGATTCGACGACGGTCCCCGCCAGCCTCCATTCGGCAGCGGGATCGGCCCCTGACTCGAGAGTAAAGGGTTTTCACCCTCGGTCGGCTATATCGGCGCATGCTCCGGTGGATCTTCGCGCTGTTGCTCATCCCGTTTCTCGACGCGGTGATCCTCGCGATCGTCGTCAGCCAGACCGAGATGCTCGGCTGGGTCGGGATGGTCTTGCTCGTCGTCCTGACGGGACTGATCGGGATGTTGCTCGTCCGCGCGGAAGGCCGGCGGACGATTCGAAAGATGCAACGATCGCTCTCTCGGGGGGAGCCACCGACGAACGAGCTACTCGACGGCGGGCTGTTGATCGCCTCGGGTGCGTTCCTGCTCACCCCCGGGCTGGTGACCGACGCCATCGGCTTCCTGCTCGTGCTCCCGCTCACCCGGATTCCCATCCGCGCCGGCCTCAAGCGGTTCGTCATCGTCCCGTACGCCGACAAAAAGACCGACGGGCTGGTCAGCGGGACCGTCTGGACGTACGGCTTTCCCGAGGGCGAACAGATGGGGCAGACGGGATCGAGTACTGGATCGACAGACGGCGATACCTACGACCTCGGCGAGGACGCCTACACCGTCGACGCCGGCGACGGCTACACGATCGACTTCGGTGATGGGAGTGCCTCGAGTTCGTCGGACGCCGATACCGACGGAGACGACCGCGACCCCCGCGCTCGCTAGCGGTTCTCACGGCATCCACGGAAAGAAACGCTTAAACGTACCACCGAGCAACTATCGGATGCGACGCGGGCCAATAGCTCAATCAGGTTGAGCGCCACTCTGATAAGGTGGAGGCTCTCGGTTCAAATCCGAGTTGGCCCATCTTCTCGCCGCGAACAAATTCGCGAGCGGCGCGTAGCGTATCGAACTCGAGAAACTTGTTACAACTGAATCCCATTTGGCGGATCAGGTATCCGTCTTTAGCTAAGCGTGAAACCACGTGACAGCGACAGCTTATCGTGGATACTTTTCGGAAGGAATGAGGAGGTATCGAGTGTGCACAACGAAACCTCCTCATCTCGGATTATGCGTCGGCTCACTACATTGTTTCCCTCCGAGTTCCTCGAAGAGCACGCCGAGGAACTCGGCGTGGTCGAACGCGACCGCAAGCTCCAGATTCCCGCATTCGTCTGGGCATTCGTGTTCGGTTTCGCCGCAGGCGAAAGCCGAACACTCGCTGGCTTCAGACGCAGCTACAACTCGACAGCTGATGAGAC
>NZ_REGA01000040.1 GCF_003841505.1 Natrarchaeobius chitinivorans | reverse complement strand
GACGCACGAGCGTATCTCGACCGATTCGAGTTTCACTTCACGCCGAAACACGGGAGCTGGCTCAATATGGCGGAAATTGAGCTGAGCGCGCTTACCACCCAGTGCCTCAACCAGCGCATCCCTGACGCGGCGACACTCCGAACGGAGGTCGCCGCGTGGGAAACTGACCGTAACGAGGCTACCGTCTCGATCGACTGGCAGTTCACTGCCGATGATGCCCGAACGAAGTTACTCCGGCTCTATCCAACTATCACGGAGAAAAAGCAGGACTAGGCTGTCCACACTTGCGAGCGCACTAGTACCCTCCCAAGCGTCGACTGATGGGCGAAATCGGACCACACCGCGTGATTTCGCTCATCAGTTCAGGCTTGGGACGCCACTAGGCGGAGTCGCGGTCGACCCGTCCGTTCGACGGATCGCTGCTTCGGTCACTCTCTCGAGGACTATCGACGCGACGTCGTCCGTGGGGCGTCCGGGCCGCAGACGTCTCAGAACGTCTCGAGGTAACGATCGAGTTCCCACTCGGAGACGTCGATCAGGTACTCTTCGAACTCCTGTGATTTGGCCTCGACGAACTTCGGTGCGACGTGTTCGCCGAGTGCGCTGTAGATCGCCTCGTCCTCCTCGAGGGCGTCGACGGCTTCGCCGAGGTTCGACGGCAGCGTCTCGATGCCGTATTCCTCGCGTTTGGCCTCGTCGAACTCGTAGATGTTCTCGCGGATCGGATCCGGACACTCGAGGTCCTTTTCGATCCCGTCGAGGCCGGCGTGGATCATGACGGCGAACGCGAGGTAGGGGTTACACGAGGGATCCGGCGAGCGGAGTTCGACCCGCGAGGCTGCAGGGACGCGTGCGGCGGGTTTGCGGACGAGCGCGGAGCGGTTGCGGTCGGACCACGCCACGTACACCGGTGCCTCGTACCCGGGGACGAGGCGCTTGTAGCTGTTGACCGTCGGGTTCGCGACGGCAGTGATCGCCGGCGCGTGCTCGAGGACGCCTGCGAGGTACGACCGGGCAGTGTCGCTCAGGTCGAACTCGTCGTCCTCGTCGTGGAAGGCGTTCTCCCCGCTCTCGGTCATCAGGGACATGTGGGTGTGCATGCCGGAGCCGTTGATCTTCGGGATCGGCTTTGGCATGAACGCCGCGTGAAGGTCGTGCTGGGCGGCGATGGCACGAACGACGGTCCGGAACGTGGCGACGTTGTCCGCGGTCGTCAGCGCGTCGTCGTACTCGAAGTTGATCTCGTACTGGCCGCGAGCGACCTCGTGGTGGCTGGCCTCGATTTCGAAGCCCATGTCCTCGAGCCCGTAAATGATGTCCCGGCGGACGTCGCTCGCGAGGTCCTTCGGCGCGAGGTCGAAGTAGCCGCCGTGGTCCGCGGTCTCGGTGGTTGCGCGCCCGTCCTCGTCTTCCTCGAACATGAAGAACTCGGGTTCGGGAGCGAAGTTGACCGTGTATCCCATCTCCTCGGCGCGCTCGAGGGCGTTCTTGAGAACCCGGCGGGGATCGCCTTCGAACGGTTCGTCGGTGGACGTGTCGTAAACGTCACAGATCATCCGAGCCGCCGCGCTGTCCTCGTCCTGTCTCCACGGAAGGATCGCGAACGTGTCCGGATCGGGAACCAGCCGCATGTCCGATTCCTGAATGCGGACGAACCCCTCTATCGAGGAGCCGTCGAAGTAGATTCCCTCGGTGAACGCCTTCTCGGCCTGACGGGCCGGAACTGCGACGTTCTTTACCGTTCCCAGAATGTCCGTAAACTGCAGTCGAAGGAAGTCCACGTCTTCGGACTCGATTTCGTTCAGTACGTTCTGTTCTTTCGACGTTAGGTTTCCGTTCGTCATCTTCTGCCTGCCTGAATCAAGGGGTTCTACTAATAAGTCCCTGTTTCTCTGGGCGAATATTCCGGGTCTGTGGATAGGGATTGGTGTTCGTACAACTATCCCTCTCCGATCGCCGGTTCGGAACACGATTCGAAAACTCGTCTCCGGTTGAGATGAAAATCCGGAAGATACCGATCGATATTGCGACTGCGTTCGCGGTAGCACTGCGATTGCGTCGGTACCACCGACACCGGTTTCCCGTCGGACCGTCCAGTTCCGACATGGAACCGAAACCGGTTCGTCTCGAGGACGGAGACGAGCTCGAGGCGTTCGTCGACGAACACGGCACCTGTCTCGTCGAGTTCTACACGAGCGGCTGCTCGAAGTGCCAGGCGATGGAACCGGTGCTCGGAAACGTGGCTCGAGCGACCGGGGTTCCGATCGGGCTGGTCAACCCCGGTCAGGACCTCGAACTCGTCGATCGGTTCGACGTCCAGTCGGTCCCGACCCTCGTCCTCTTCGACGACGAGAAGCCAATCGCTCGGCGCTCCGAGGGGTTTCTCGGCGGCGACGACGTCGTCGGTTTCCTCGGCGAACACGTACCCAACGCGGTCGAACCGGCCTGAACCGGGGAATCGAGCGGTGATCTTCATCGCTCTCGACCAGTGACCGACCGGTTTCCATCGCAGTCGGAACAACTGACAGTTAGGGATTATCGTAGGAGTTCATAGTTTCCCGCTGAAGAACCGAGACACAGTGTCGAAGGGCCGGTTTCGAGACCTCCGGGAGGTTACGATAATCCCTAACTGTTCACACACGGATCACCGTTCCGCGGTTCTCACTCGACGAGCGAGAAACCGCCCTCTCTTCGTCCGAACGGATGCTGCAGTGGCTACGATACCCTCCGATGTCGGTCACCCCCCTTCGTCGACGTACGACGGTCGATCCGCGTACTCGATCGGATCGCGGACGGCGAGACGCTGGAACGCCTGTAACCGATAGGCGCAGGCGTCGCAGGTTCCGCAGGCGGGCCGATCCTCCCGATAGCAGCTCCAGGTCTGCTCGTACGGGACGCCCAGTTCGAGTCCGTGCTCGGCGACGTCGGTCTTCGACCAGTCGACGAAGGGCGCTTCGATCGCGATCTCGGTTTCGGGTTTCGTCCCGACGTCGACCATCCGGTCGAACGCCTCGAAAAAGGCCGGCTGGCAGTCGGGGTACCCCGAGAAGTCCTCGCTGTGTGCGCCGATGAAGACGGCCTCACAACCGGTGGCCTCTGCGTACGAGACGGCCATCGAGAGGAGGTTAGCGTTGCGGAATGGAACGTACGTCGACGGAACCTCCTCGCCCGTCTCGTCGGCGTCTTCGACGGCCATCCCGTCGTCGGTGAGACTCGAGGCACCGATCTCCGCGAGGTGGCTCGTCTCGACCTGTACGAAGTCGGCCGCCGTCAGTTCGTCCGCGATCCGGCGCGCGCAGGCGAGTTCCCGGGTTTCCGTCCGCTGGCCGTAGGACGTGTGGAGGGCGTGTATCCGGTAGCCCCGGTCCTGTGCTTCGTAGGCTGCAGTGGCGCTGTCCATCCCACCCGACAGGAGAACGACGGCACGGCGTCGGTCGTCGGGCGAATCCTTCGGTTCGGCGGTCGATCGATCCCGGTCTGCGGGTTCGGCGTCGATATCAGTTTGATTGAGCATTCGTTTCGAGTGGTAGACTGGTCACTGACTACGTTTCTGGTGCGTCGTTCCAGAGGTCGACGTGCAATCGGGGGGTGTACCTGAATCCGTACGTCATCGCGAGGTCGGCGACTCGAGTCCGCGTCTCCGCGAGTCGGGTCCGTGTCGCTCCCTCGGGCATCAAGAGGACGTCCTCGTCGCGGACGGTCGCGTCGGTCGCGTCGCGTAGCGCTTCGAGTACGTCGAGGATCTCCGGCAGGTCCTCCTCGCCCGTGACGACGAACTTGAGCTGAAACGCGGCGTCCTCGACGAGCCGGGAGAGCGAGTCGAGGTCGATCCGATCGGCCTCGTGGCGCTGCTCCCACTCACCGACGTCGGTCGGCGACCGCTCCGGCGTCGGCGTACTGCTCTCGAGTTTCGGGCTGATCGAGACGAGGTCTATCGGCGCATCTCGATAGATCGTCCCGTTCGTCTCGACTGTCGTGTGATACCCGAGTTCGTCGAGGTCCGCGAGCAGTTTCACGCTGGCCTCGTAAAGCAGCGGCTCTCCGCCCGTCAGCACGACGTGATCAGCATCGTACGATTCGATCTCGGCCACGATTTCCTCGAGATCCAGCCGGGCGTGAGTCGGCTCCCAGGAGGTGTGATAGGAGTCACAGAACCAACACCGGAGATTACAGCCGCTCGTGCGGACGAACACCGACGGAATTCCGGCCAGTTTCCCCTCTCCCTGGAGGGAGACGAATAGTTCGTTGATCGGCAATCCGTCGTTCGGATTCCGCGGTTCGTTCGTCTCCTCTGTGTCGACCAGCTTACGATCGATCACGCCCTCGTGATCCGTCGAATCGGAAACAGGCATCTCAGAGCGTGCTCCCGCCGCAGAGTTCGCTCGTCTCGCTCACCTGTACTGCGACTTCGAGGACGTTCTCGGGGAGTTCTGCCTCGAGTTTTTCCTCGAGGACGACACTCATCACTTCGGCCGTGGGCGGGCGCTCGAGGACGACGACGGCGTCTTCGTCTCCCGTCGTCCGGAACGCCTCGATCAGCGGATCGCCGCGCTCGAGGACGAACCGGTGATCCCATTCCTCGACGACGGCCGTCACATCGCCTTTGTCGACGACCCACCCCTCGGGCGTGAGGGTCCCTTCGAGCGTGACCGCAACTTCGTAGTTGTGTCCGTGCGGACGCGAGCACTTGCCGTCGTGGTGTCGGATCCGATGGCCCGTACTGAGCCTGATCGGTCGTTCGTGCCCGATCCGGAGCTGTCGTCGGGTTTCAGTAATTTCGCCACGCTCGGACGTTCCGTCCGTCGGTTCCAGCCGATCTGTTTCGGTACGGTCTTCTCTGGATAATCCCAGCATAATATCAGGATATTCCCTCCATACTATAAATAGATATGGTAGGGTCGAATAAAACCATGAGTGACCAGCGATCGAGAGTTACAACTGACACAATTCACACACCGACCGCACAGCAGTCGTACGATCAAATGTGTATTGACGTTCAGTGGTTCCGATATAGTAACAACTGGGTGCGTGTCATACACTGGTTCCCAACAGGAGTTATTCGCGGCCTCAATCTTGAGCAAAACCCATGCCTGACGAAACTCATAGGGTTACACGCGAATTGGAAGTTGTATAATCGCCTGGTAAAGGGTATGAGACGTATTCTATGACATGAGCCACGTGTGATAATTCACCAGAGCCGGCCGTTCGAAAAATGTATATCGCTGCACAGTAAATATTTTCATCAATACAATGTCGGTATTAACCCCTGTCAGTCAATGGTTACTAGACAAGGATCTACGAGTAGCAACGGCACTCGGGTTTCTCACTATCCCTCTCACGGTTGCTGTTTCCTGGAACACACTGCCATCTGAATACAGCGCTACTCCGGTGTTGGTTGCTGGGGTCCTTGGGGGATTGTACTACAGCAACCAATCGCGATCGACCTCTTCCAGGCAGGCTGGCTTGCGAATCGGCGTGATTAGTGCTTTTGACTCCGTCATACTCGTCGGCAGTGCCATTGCGTCCGGATGGGAGATATCAGCTTTCTACGCCACTTTAGGCGCCGGTTTCGGAGTGCTATGGTTCGTTTTCTCTCTCGCTGTTCTCTGTCTCATCAGCATCTTCGGTGCACTGGTTGGCGGCATCGTTGGCCGTATTCCTCCGTTCCGTCGCGGCGAACCCCAAACAGTCTGATCTGGCGGTTTACTCATCGTACTCCTGACCCAGCTGGTGGGCAGTTTTGTGCGATTTCTTGAAGTCTGCGTCGGAAAAGTGTCCGAAGCCACGATGTCCGATCGACGACTATGGCCGCGCCATAGGGGTTCGTTTTCTTCCATGAGGCGTTTGCAAGGTCGACGATGACCACCGCTACGGTCGGCGACACGGGCCACGCCGATCGATTCAACAGGCGTGAGAACGATACCAGCCGATCAAGACGCGTCGAAATGCTACGATCCAACGGCTGAAGAGTACTACTACGGCTACGGCTGTACGATCGTTTTGACCGGTTCGAAGGTCCCGATTGCAGCTGAATTCACCGAGAGCAAACAAGCGCCAGAAGAGACGGCAATGTGCGTCACACGTGACGCGCTCGCCGTCGTGCGATCAGATGTGTATTGACTTCCAGTGGCTACAATAGTGTACGCCACTGCCGACGGAACCGGGGGGCAGGGTGCAGTTCCACCGGGAGAGCGGTACAACAGAACGGCTTACATTAGTACCCTCCCAAGCGTCGACTGATGAGCGAAATCGGATCACACCGCGTGATTTCGCTCATCAGTGCAGGCTTGGGACGCCACTAGTGCACTTGCAAGCGTCGACTGCTTAGCTTATCTCTTCTGAGCACCTCTCTATAGGGATGGGACGGAAAAAGCACATCGTCAACCTCTCTGACAAGGAACGAAGCGAACTTGAGGCGATTATCTCGACGGGTGAACATAGAGCAGAGGATATCACCCGCGCACGAATCCTGCTAAAGGCTGACGAGGGGCTCAC
>NZ_REGA01000039.1 GCF_003841505.1 Natrarchaeobius chitinivorans | reverse complement strand
CCCAGTGCCTCAACCAGCGCATCCCTGACGCGGCGACACTCCGAACGGAGGTCGCCGCGTGGGAAACTGACCGTAACGAGGCTACCGTCTCGATCGACTGGCAGTTCACTGCCGATGATGCCCGAACGAAGTTACTCCGGCTCTATCCAACTATCACGGAGAAAAAGCAGGACTAGGCTGTCCACACTTGCGAGCGCACTAGTTCTCGAGTTGGTCCTGAAGCTGGTTTTTGGCCTCGGTTCGTCGTTTCCGCGAGAACCGCGGCTGGTCGTCAGAGAAGTCGACCTCGAGTTCGTCTACGGTTCGCCGGTAAATGTACGTGCGACGACCTTCTTCCGAGAGTTGCCGACCCTCACAGGTCAACAGTCCAGCGTCGACGAGTTCTTCGATCCGACGATAACAGGTTGCGATCGGGATTTCGATGTCCTCGCTCAACGCCTGTGCCGACTTCGGTGTGCCGGCAGCACAGAGAATTTCAGCACTGTATTTGTTTCCCAGTGCCGAGAGGACGCCAGTCGAATTCGGTTTGGTTCGTTCCGGACGAGACATCGTTGGAGTGTTTCAAATTATTAGAAGTGAATCTTGTGGTCGCCCTCACTTTCTCGACAGATAATTAGTAAGGGGTGGAGCCTCGATACTGATCGTTGAAACGCTGTACTGACCGCCCGCACTCGAGCGGCCCGCACCCGGTGCTGGCTCTGGATTCACGCCGACGGTATACCTTTGGACTCTCAGGCTGAACGAAAGAGTATGAACGCCGCGGTCGTAACGGTCGGAGACGAACTGCTCGCCGGACGGACGACGGACACGAACGCTACCTGGCTCTGTGAACGCCTCGCCGGTCGTGGGGTGACGGTCGAACGAGTAACTACCGTCCCGGACCGCATCGGGGACATCGCTCGAGTCGTAAACGAGTATCGGGCGGAGTACGACGCCGTGATCGTGACGGGTGGGCTCGGGCCGACCCACGACGACGTCACGATGGAGGGTGTCGCCGCGGCTCTCGGTCGCCAGCTCGAAGAACACGAGGCTGCCCGTGCCTGGCTCGAGGAGCAGGGATACTCGTACTCGAATCTGACGGACGGAACGACGGCGCTGCCGGCGGGGTCGCGCGCGCTTCACAACGAGGTCGGCGTCGCCCCTGGCGCGGCCCTGGAAGGAGTGTACGTTCTTCCGGGCGTTCCCACCGAGATGCGGGCGATGTTCGAGACGATTGCGTCCGAGTTCACCGGCACACAGACCCACCGGGAGGTCGTCGTCGCCGACGAACCCGAAAGCGCGCTGCTGGATCGGATCGACCAGTTGCGCAACCGATTCGACGTCTCCGTCGGCAGTTATCCGGGCGAGTCGGTACGGATCGCGGTCGAGAGTCCCGACGAGACGACCGTGGCGGATGCTGCGACGTGGTTACGCGAGCGCGTCGAAACGGGCGACTCCGACTGCGATCGGTGAGTATTCGACTGCGTCGACCGCGCTCCGTTTTCCGGAGGAGTGAGATGGCGATTACCGATACAGGGCGATGAGCCAGGCGATCGTCACCAGAAGCGCCAGGGCCAGCGTTCCCCAGCCGGCCAGTTCCATCGGCAGTTCGGTCCCCGCCTCGAGAATCCCGTAGGTCAGTTCGGTCATACTCGTCGATCGATTCCGATCCCTCTTAACGCTTCATACTACCACAGCAAAAACCGAACCGGAGCCGAGACACCACACGCCTTTAGGACCGGCCGAGCGTACGACGACCATGGAATCAGTCGGTATCGTCGTCAACCCGATCGCTGGAATGGGCGGTCGGGTCGGGCTGAAGGGAACCGATGATACGCTCGAGGAGGCGAAACGGCGGGGTGCCGAGCCGCGAGCGCCCGACCGGGCCCGGAAAGCACTCCGGGCGCTCGCCCGCCGGAAACCGGAACTCACCGTCTACACGGCCGGCGGCGTCATGGGCGAGTACGCCGCTCGAGACGCGGGTTACGAGCCCGAAATCGTGTACGTTCCCGAGAGCGCGGCCGGTGGGGAGTCTCTCGATCAGACGTCGGCAGGTGAAGCCGGACGGGAATCCGGAGACGAGGACGGACAGCCGTCGCCGATCGATCCGGCGGAGGCAGGAACGACCGCGACCGATACCCGCGAGGCGGTTCGAGCGTTTCTCGAGCGTGACGTGGAGTTGATCCTCTTCGTCGGCGGCGACGGAACGGCCGTCGACGTCGCATCGGTTCTCGAAGCGCAAGACAGCGACGTTCCGATACTCGGTGTCCCCGCGGGGGTCAAGATCTACTCGTCGGTGTTCGGCGTGACTCCCGCCGACACCGGGCAGATTGCCGCCGAGTTCGACCGGGTCGAGTCCCGGGAGGTAAACGACATCGACGAGGAGGCCTATCGGGACGGAGAGGTCAGGACGCGACTCGAGGCCGTCGTGTCGGTCCCGGTTGCGCCGGACGTCCAGTCGAGCAAACAACTCTCCGGCGGGAGCGTGGACTCGCTCGCCGCCGGGTTCGCCCGCGAGGTCGAGTCCGACCGAACGTACGTCTTCGGCCCCGGCGGGACGGTCGGGGCGATCGAATCGGAACTCGGCATCGAGCCGTCACCGCTCGGCGTCGACGTCTGGCGCAACGATGAGGTACTCGCCCGCGACGCCTCGGAGCGCGAAATCCTCGACGTGCTCGAGGAACCGACCACGATCGTGGTCTCGCCGATCGGCGGACAGGGGTTCGTCTTCGGTCGGGGCAACCACCAGATCTCGCCAGCAGTGATCGACCGCGCGGACGAGATCGAGGTCGTCGCCTCCGAGGAGAAACTCGACGAGATCGATACGCTCCGCGTCGATACGGACGACGAGGCGATCGACGACGACCTCCGGGGCTGGATACAGGTCCGGACCGGGCGGTTTACGACGCGACTGGTGAAGGTTGTTTAAGGTCGACCGGAGTTCTCGGAGGAGAGACAACCATATAACCATCACCGGCGATGGTAATGCCAATATAGTCAATATTAAGGTCGAGTCCCGCTTACGGCTGTGCATGGAAACGCGGAAAGTGCAACGACTGGGGCCGTCGACTCTCGCGATGACCCTTCCGGCCGAGTGGGCGTCGGAACACGACGTCGAGAAGGGCGACGAGGTGTCGCTTCGAACGAGCGGAAAGGGGACGCTGACGGTGATGCCGGAATCGGCGAGTTCGGAGGAGACCGAGGCGATCATCCACGCCGACAATCTAGATGCCAGCGCCGTCGAACGGGCGATCGTCGCCCAGTACGTTCTCGGCCGGCGCGTTATTCGTATCGAACGCGAAAACGGGGCCCTCGAGTCGGCGCACATAAACGCCGTCTACCAGGCCGAAACCCAGCTGATGGGACTCGGCGTCATCGAGGAAACGCCGGAGAGCATCTCGATTCGCTGTTCCGTCGATCCGGAGGATTTCACGCTCGACAACCTCCTCGAACGCCTGGAGCGGACCGGCCAGACGATGCGGGGGGAAGGGATCAAGGCGCTCGCACACGGCAACACCGATCTCGCCCAGCGCGCGCTCAACCGCGAACGCCAGGCGAACAAGATTTTCGTCCTGTTGTTGCGCCTGATCTTTACGGCCTACCAGAACCCGAACCTCGCTCGAGCGGTGGGTCTCGATAGCGGCTTCCCGTTGATCGGCTACCGATCGATCGCGAAGAACCTCGAGTTGACCGCGGACAACGGCGAGGACATCGCCGAAATCGTCATCGAGACGAACGGGCACACGCTCGACGTCGAGGGCTCGGTCATGCGTGAAATCCGCGAACTGAACGAACTCGTCGACGAGATCACGTCCGTCGCCGTCGAGGCGGCCGTCGAACGCGATTACGACAAATCCAACGAGGTTCGAGTGCTGTTTCACGACATCGCGGATCGCGAACAGGAGATCCTCTCGGGGCTGCCGGAGATGCCCAACGAGGAACTGCTTCGAGTTCGAGAGGTGCTGGTCAGCCTCCAGCAGACCGCCCAGTACGCGATGCGAAACGCCGAGATCGCTGCAAACCTCGCGTTGAACGAGGAGTCCGAACACACGACGATCAACTGATCGAACAGTCCAGATTCCGTCCCCGAAACGCAGGACCGAGGATCGTTTATGCCGTCCGGAATGAGTGCTATTAAGAGACCCCGAGAACAACCGGCGAGTATGACTACGCAATCGGAATCGACGGACAAGGGCCTCGGACTGGCGCTCGCTTTCGGCGTGCTCGCGACGATCGGTGCACTCGTGATGGTAACCGGCGCACCGGATATCGAGGCGGCATGGGGTTTCGGGGCAGCAGTCCTGTTCAGTGCGCTTGCGGTCGTCGGGATCCACCTCTACTGACTCGATAGTGGCCGCTATCGCAGTCCGTGCGGCGAAGGACAGGCCGTCGCCTGAAAAACAGTTAAGACCGATTATCCCCTATACTCCTGTACGGACGATGACCGACTACTCCGACGAAGAGCAACGGATTCTCTCGTATCTCCGCGAGAACGCCGCCCGCGGTGAACGATACTTCCGAGCGAAAAACATCGCACAGGCGATCGGACTCTCGTCGAAGCAGGTAGGCGTACGTCTCCCCCACCTCGCCGAGAAATCGGACGAGGTCGACATCGAAAAGTGGGGACGTGCCCGCTCGACGACGTGGAAAGTCACTATTAGTTGATATTTTTGTCCAGAACCAGACGCGACTCCGAGCGCGGTCCACGCCCTTTTTACCCGCCAGTCCCCCAGCTAGTGTCATGACTGTACGGGTCGAGCGTTCGTTCGAACTGACAGCGTCCCCCGAGCGAGTCTGGGAATTTATCGCCGATCCGGAAAACCGTGCCCGCTCGATTAGCGTCGTCGACCGATACACGACTACGGGCCCGGAAGGCCGCGAGGTAACATGGCACGTCGAGTTACCGATCCCGCTCGTCCGGCGGACCGTCACCGTCGAAACGGAAGACGTCACCCGGAAACCGCCGGAGTACGTCGAGTTCGTTGGCCGATCGAAAGTGATGAACGTCACCGGCGAACACTCGATCGTCGAAACCGAAACCGGATCCCGCCTCGAGAATCGCTTCGTCGTCGACGGCAAACTCCCCGGTGTCGAACAGTTCTTCAAGCGCAACCTCGACGGAGAACTCGAGAACCTTCGGCGCGAACTCGAGCGCGATCTTCGAACGACGGAGGATCGCCGAGACGATGGCTGATCGATCCGACGGCTCGGGGCGAACGCTGACGCTCGCTCTCGCACAGATCCGTATCGAACCGGGTAACGTCGACCGCAACGTCGAACTGGCCCGTCGAGCGATCGCGGACGCGGCGTCCCGTGGGGCGGATCTGGTTGCCCTCCCGGAGCTTTTCAACGTCGGTTACTTCGCGTTCGACCGCTACGAGACCCACGCCGAATCCCTCGAGGGGGAGACGTTGACTCTCCTCTCCGACTCCGCCGCCGAACACGGCGTCGCCGTTCTCGCTGGAAGCATCGTCGAGGACCTCGCAGCGACGCAGACTGTCGAGACGCCGGCTGGGGAGGGACTGGCAAACACCGCCGTCCTCTTCGATGCGAACGGAAAGCGGACGCTCGTCTACCGCAAACACCACCTGTTCGGCTACGAATCGGCGGAGTCGGAACTCCTGGTTCCCGGGGAACGCCTCGAGACAGGAGTTATCGGCGATACGACGGTCGGCGTCTCGACCTGTTACGATCTTCGTTTTCCCGAACTCTACCGCCGACTGGTGGATGCGGGCACGGACCTCGTACTCGTTCCCAGCGCGTGGCCGTATCCGCGGATCGAACACTGGGAAACCCTCTCGCGAGCGCGAGCGATTGAAAACCAGTGTTACGTCGCGACCATCAACGGATCCGGCGAGTTCGAGGACGCCACCCTGCTCGGCCGGTCGACCGTCTACGATCCGTGGGGCATCGTCCGCGCCTCGAGCGGCGACGATCCGGCGCTCGTTCTGGCCGAGGTCGATCTCGAGGCCGTCGAATCCGTTCGTTCGGAGTTTCCGGCGTTGCGTGACCGACGACTTTCCTGAGACGGATTGTTGTACCTGTATACCGGAGACCGCGGGACTACGCCTAGTCTTCGGAACCGACTGCCAGTAAACCGTATGCGGTGACGATGGCGGACGATCGGGGGCCGATGGTAGGGTGTGCGCCCGACTCTCATCCCGTCGTCGCTGACGGCCACCGACCGCTGACTTTTTGTTCCGTCGGACCGTCGGACGTAATGCCGGTACAAGGCGCTTTTCACGTCGATGCCGGCATTACGCGTCTCCGGCCCGTCAGGGGCTCGTTACCCGGGAACGAGCCCCTCCACTCCCGCCTCTCGCCTCGTCCACCCTTTCGTATCACTCCTCTCGAGTGACGATGTCGGCGGACAGTCCCTGGGCCATCTCGATCTCTGTGGAGTTGTTCATCGTCCAGGCGGTTCGCTCGGTGACGGCTTCGATCGCCTCTCGAGCGCTCGGGTAGCCGTTGCCCGATTTCTTGACCCCGCCGAACGGTAACTGGACCTCCGCGCCGATACACGGCAGGTTCGCGTACGCCAGCCC
>NZ_REGA01000038.1 GCF_003841505.1 Natrarchaeobius chitinivorans | reverse complement strand
TTTGTGTGTCCAGTTCCAGATTGCGCCGTGAGAACGGTCAATACCGAGTAATTCGAGCACTGCAACAACCTCCCGAACCGACAGTCCCATCGAATGTAGGCGCACCCCGAACACCCTGACGGGTGTCGGGGTGCGCTCGTTCTCCCAAACCTCATCACAATCCACATCTAAGGTCTCTCTGAGCAGGTTGGCGAGTTGCATAGGCACTTCTCGCCACCACCTGCTCATTCCTCAAACTCTCATCTAGACAGTGCCACGGCCACAGATCTGTTTTTCATCGAGTCAGTCGTTCCGTCGACTCTGTCACGATATCCAGAAAGATTACGTCCCTTCGCTACGGTGACTCGAGTATGTTCGATCCATTGACCTCAGGGACGATTCTCCTCCTCGTCCTGGCACTGCTCGCCGTCGTCGCGGTCGCCATCATCGCCGTTCGTATCGCGATCAAACTGGCAATCCGTGTTGGAATCGTCGCCGCAGTCGTTCTCGCAGCGCTGTACGCGACGGGTACGCTCGGAATCCTCCCCATCTGATCTGTCACGGGCGATTTGTACGGATTGGTTCGCCGCTTTACTGATACGTCCACAGACGCGTTTCTGTTGCGCCGGTATGACCTCCAGCAGTCCGTCTTAGGCGTCGTCGACCGACTCGAGGAAGTTCGCGATCACGTCGTGGCCGACAGCGGTGAGGACGCTCTCCGGGTGAAACTGGACGGCCTCGAGGGGGTGTTCGCGATGTCGGACGCCCATAACGAGGGTCGTCCCATCGTGATCGGCCGTCGCGACGACCTCGAGGCAGTCGGGGACGTCAGTCGCGACCAGCGAGTGGTAGCGTCCGGCACGGAACCCCTGTTCGAGGCCGTCGTAGACGCCTGCCCCGTCGTGGTCGACGGCCACCGCTTTGCCGTGGACCGGTTCCGGCGCTCGGCCGACGGTCCCGCCGTACTCGTAGACTGCCGCCTCGAGACCGAGACAGACGCCGAGGGTCGGCACGTCGGGACTGATCTCGCGGATGACGTCCGTCGTGATGCCGACGTCTCGATCGTTTTTCGGATGGCCGGGCCCCGGGCTGAGGACGATCGCGTCGGGGTCGATCGCCGCCACGTCCTCGAGTGATGCCGTGTTTTTCAGAAGTTCGGTGTCGGTGCCGGGTTGCTGGCTGACGTACTCCACCAGGTTGTACGTAAACGAGTCGTAGTTGTCGATAAACAGGACCGTACACTCCTCGGCGTCCCGTGTCGCGCCGACCGAGTCCCGGCCGGTTCGGACGCTCATCGGCTCACCTCCGCAGCCTCGCGGTCGTCGTCGCTCGGCCGGTGATCGCCGCCCGACGTTTCGATCTTCTCGAGGGCCGCGAGCACGCCGCCCATCTTCTTTTCGGTCTCTTCGAACTCGGCCGTCGGGTCGCTGTCGGCGACGAGCCCTGCACCGGCCCTGACGGTGATTCTGTCCCGCCCGTCGACGGATGGGGATCGATCGTCGTCAGATCGCTGGGCGGCGTTCTCGATCGTCGCCGTCCGGATCACGATCGCGAAGTCGGCGTCGCCGGTCCAGGAGTAGTAACCGACGCCCCCGCCGTAGAGCCCGCGCGGTTCGGACTCGAGGTCGTCGATGATCTCCATCGCCCGGATCTTCGGCGCGCCAGAGAGCGTTCCGGCCGGGAACGACGCGCGGGTCGCGTCGAACGCGTCCGCGTCGGAAGCGAGTTGGCCGGTGACCGTCGACTCGATGTGCTGGACGTGGCTGTACTTGAGGACGTCCATGAACTCGTCGACGCGGACCGTGCCGGCCTCCGCGACGCGACGAACGTCGTTTCTCGCGAGGTCGACCAGCATCGTGTGTTCGGCGCGTTCCTTTCCGTCCGCGAGCATCTCGCCGGCGAGTCGACGATCCTCGACGGGGCTCGTTCCGCGGTCGCAGGTTCCCGCGATCGGATTCGCCATGATCTCGCGTCCGCGAACGGAGACCAGCGTCTCGGGGCTGGCCCCGACGACGGTCAGGTCGTCGTGATCGAGCAGGTACATGTACGGCGAGGGATTCACCTCGCGCATCGCCTCGTAGAACCCGATGGGATCGACTTCGCCGTACAGTTCACGCCGTCGGGAGATGACTCCCTGGTAGATGTCGCCGTCGAGGACGTGCTCTTTCGCCCGCCGGACGTTCTTCTCGTACTCGGCTTTCGGGCCGGCGATCTCGTCTCGTTTGACGAACCCCTCCGTTTCTGGCGAACTGGCTTCGCGCAACGTCTCCGAAACGGCCGCCGCCTCCGCCAAGAGACGGTCGTAGACGGCGTCGGGATCGTCCCCGTCCTCGAGAACCGGCGTACAGACGAGTGACACAGTTCCGTCGTGTTCGTCGAACGCGATCGTCTTCGTCGTCAGGACGAACTGGGCGTCGGGAAACCGCGAGTTCGGCCGCTCCAGGCCGACCTCCTCGAGCCAGAGATCGTAGACGGCGTCGTAGGCGAGAAAGCCGACCAGTCCACCGTCTAAGTGTTGCCGGTCGTGATCGGGGAAGTTCGCCAGTCGAGCGTCCGGCATGACGTCCCGAAGCGCGTCGACGGTATCGCCCTCGACGTCGATGTCGGTCGATTCGAGGGGTGCGTTCTCCGAGAGCGCTTCGACGGTAGTCTCGCCGGGGGTGACCGTAACGACGGCTTCCGGATCGTACCCGACGTAGGAAAATCGCGCGTGGCGCTTTGCTCCCGTCGTCGTCGGACGAAACGCGCCGTCGGGATCGCTCGAGGCGGTTTTCTCCGCGCTCTCGAGCAAAAACGCGTACGGCGTCCGCTCGCAATCGCTCGTCTCAGACCTGCCGGTGAGCGCGGCGTACGCCGCGAGCGGCGACGTGTCGGTAGAAAGCGTTGCAGCCGCCCGGACGACGACCGGTTCGTCGGCCCGGCCGCGGGCGAGTTCGCGGAAGGATTCCCGGTCGATATCGAGCGAGGGGGGTGTCGTTTGATTGGATTCAGTCATGGGTTACGTGGTCACTTCCGTTCGGTGGTGTCTTTTCGCGCGGGCGACGAACGACCGAACGGCGTCGCCGTCTTTGATACCGCCGTCGGCTTCGACGCCGCTTGCGACGTCGACCCCGAACGGATCTGCCGCGTCGATGGCGCTTTCGACGTTTTCGGGCGTCAGACCACCGGCGAGGACGACGGGGGAGTCCAGATCCGCACTCGCCGCTCCGGTCCGCTCCCAGTCGTGAGTGCGTCCAGTCCCCCCGCCGCCGTCGACGGCCGGAGTATCGACGAGGAACGCGTCGACGACTCCGTCGTACCGGGAGAGTGACGACGCGTCGTCCGCGCCGACGGCGAAGAGCAAGTCGCTGTCGATTCGGGCGCACAGATCGCCGAGTTCGTCGGCGTCTCCGTCGCCGTGAAACTGGAGGACGTCGGGCTCGACCGTCTCGACGAGTTCCTCGATCCGTTCGCCACCGTCGGCCATCGTCACGAGGACGGTCGTCACGAACGGCGGGGCGCTCGCGAGGAGATCCGCCGCTCGGTCGACCGGCACTTCCCGGGGCGTCTCGACCGGCACGTCCGCGATGACTCCGATTGCGTCGGCTCCGGCTTCGACGGCCGTCTCGAGGTCGCGTTCCCGGGTCAACCCGCAGATTTTCACGCGGACCGTCATCCTTCGATCTCCGGCGGTTCGCTCCGAAGTCCCTCGAGTTTCGCCGCCGCGTCGCCGGATTCGATCGCCTCGCGTGCGGCGTCGACACCGGCTTCGAGGGAGGTGGCCGCTTCGGCGACGTAGATCGCAGCCCCCGCGTTCGCGAGGATGACGTCGCGTTTGGCCCCAGTCACGTCGCCGCCGACGATTCCGCGGAGATCGGACGCGTTGTCCGCGGGGGATCCGCCTGCGATTTTCGAAATGTCGTGCTCCTCGAGACCGAGGTCGGCCGGTTCGACGGTGTACTCCTCGACGTCTCGGCCGTCGACTTCCGCAACGACCGTCTCGCCGTGAATGGCGATTTCGTCGGTACCGGAGCCGTGGACGACCAGCGCGCGTTCGACCTCCATCCGCGCGAGCGCGCTGGCGAGTACGGGGACGAGGTCGGGATCGTAGACCCCGACGAGCTGGGCGTCGGCCCCGGCCGGATTGGTAAGCGGCCCGAGGACGTTGAAGATGGTCCGCATTCCCAGTTCCTTTCGGGGGCCGATGACGGCTTTCATCGCCGGGTGAAAGACCGGCGCGAGCATGAAGCCGATGCCGTCGCGTTCGATCGCTGTTTCGACGGCCGGTGGCTCGGCGTCGACGTTGACGCCGACTTCCTCGAGGACGTCGGCGCTTCCGGAGGACGACGAAACCGAGTAGTTGCCGTGTTTCGCGATCGGAACGCCCGCACCGGCGGCGACGATCGCGCTCGTCGTCGAGACGTTGATCGTGTCGTAGTCGTCTCCCCCGGTTCCGCAGGTGTCGACCAGTGGATCACGCGACGGATCGATGGTTCGGGCCGCTTCGCGCATCCCCTCGGCGAAGCCGGCTATTTCCGCTTCCGTTTCGCCTTTCGCCCGGAGTGCCGCCAGCAGCGCCCCGATCTGGGACTCGGTCGCGTCCTCGAAGACTGCCGACGAGACCGCTCGAGCCTCCGCCTGTGTGAAATCTGTGCCCTCGGTCGCCCGTCGAACGTACTCCTTCATAGTGAACACCAATGTACGTAGTTGTCTTACAATGACCAAATAAGTGCATCAAGTTAAGCGTGTCGGAGCGAACGGGTGTAGTGGTCCTCGCGAACGAGACCGACGCCGGACCGGATTTCTACCCCGGCAGAAACGACGGGAAGCCGAACTCGAGGTTCGAACCGAGCTCGATCCGCTGCTGTCGGCGGTTCGTTCGTCAGCCTGCCGCCGTAGTGCAAAACGTCCCAGCGAGCGGTGCCAGCACGCAACTCTCGCGAGTGCCAGGTGCGATAGCGAGTGCCGCAGTCCGGTAGACCGATTTCGCCCGTCCCACTTGCACACCACGTTGAGATTCAAGTCAGGCGTATTCAGGTGGATTCTCGGTCGATGCTGGTAAAGACGTACCAGCTTCCGGCCAACACGACGAAGAAGACGACTCCGATCGCGATCCGGAGGAGAGTCTCTTCGACGCCCGTCGCTTCGGCGTGTACGAATGCGCCACCCCGTCCACCGAATACGATCGCGAATCCCGTTGCTGCGACGATCATAGAGATACAGCGCGGAAATCCACGACTTCAGTCGTGGGAGCAAACGCGTAAGCTCCGGCAAACAATCCACCGACTACGACAGGACCGACTCCCCCAATTTTTTGAGTCATCAATACTACATATGAGGTATGGAGAAGCGCCGTACTGTCCCGGTCAAACTAGACGTGGACAGTGACGACGCCGCACTCCTTGGAGACACCGTAGACGAGTTCCTGTGGACGGCTAACGAGGTGACACGCCACGCTTTCGACGGTGAATACGTCACGACGAGCAAGACAACCCTCCACCACGAAACCTACGAGGACGTGCGCGACGAGACGGCGTTACACAGCAACCACGTCCAAGCCGCCAGAAACAAAGCCGCCGAAGCCTGCAAGAGCGTGGTTGCCAAGTGGAAACAGGGCAAGAAGGCGTCGATGCCCTACTTCACCAGCCCCCACCTCGTCTACGACCACCGCACCGCTACGTTCCACGACGAGTACGTGTCGCTGGCAACAGTTGACGGTCGCATCGAAGCCGACTACGTGCTTCCCGACAAAGAGCCAGAGACGCCCCACGTGGAATACTTCTTCTCCGACAAGTACGAAACCACGGGAGCAGAACTTCACTATACGAACGGCAACTGGATGCTTCACATCCACTGCAAAACGGAGGTGGAGACTGACACGTCAGCGCAGGAAACCACTGAGAACGGAACGGTTCTCGGGGTTGACCTCGGCGTGAACAACCTTGCCGTCACATCGACGGGCACGTTCTGGAAGGGCGACGAGTTCGACCACTGGCGCAGAGAATACGAGAATCGGCGTGGTACTCTGCAAGAGTGTGGTACCCGATGGGCACACGAGAACATTCACTCAGTCGGTCGCAAAGAGGAAGGCCGATTCAAACAAACCCTCCATCGTATATCGAACGAGCTCATCGCGGAAGCCCGCGACCACGGCTGTTCGGTGATCGCGTTCGAGGATTTAACCGACATTCGTGAGCGAACGGACGCGTCGTGGGGCCACAAATGGGCGTTCAACCGTCTCTACGAGTACGTCGAATACAAAGCCTTAGAGTACGGTATCGACGTAAAACGGGTTAATCCGAAGAACACATCACGGCGTTGCTCGCACTGTGGATTCACACACCCGGACAACCGCGACGGTGAATCGTTCGAGTGTCTGAAATGCGGCTACGAGAATCACGCTGATTACAACGCGGCGAAGAACATCGGCTTGCGGTATCTCCACCGGAACCAAACTGGCTCCGGTGGAGGGGCATCCGTAGGCATTGCCCTAAACAGCGGGATGTTGAACGCGAACGGAGGGTATGAGCCTCCTGCCGAGAGTTCGGCCATAGCGGGAGTCCACGCTGAAAGCCCACGACTTTAGTCGTGGGTTAGCTTACGAGTAACAGTCGGTCGGTGGGGACGTTCATCGAGTGGATTTCGACTCGAGTCCGGTTAAGTAACTGCCCTGGGTTCGCCACCAGTCACAGCGAGATCGTCGAACCGCCCGATTGCGAACGGAATCGCTCACTCCACGGAGATTCGTCCTCCGGCCGTAACCGTAACCCGGTAGTCACAGTACCGGAACGCGACCGTTCCCTCCGGCCGCTCGCTGGTTCCGGTCGGTCGAAAGAGCTGCTCCAGTGCCGTCGGATCGATGACGTCGTGTATGGGAGGGAGTTCGGTCGCGTCACACCCCTCTTTCGAGGCGATCGTTTCGACGATACGGACGTACACGTCACCATCCAGACTATGAGGTGTGGATTCCGTCGGCGTTGGCATTGTCGGTCAGGAGTGGCCTCAGTTTCATAAGGCTACTCCAATTTTTCACTCCGAGTCCCATTCGAACCGTTATTTCTGCTAATTTCGAACGAAACGGAATCCCGATTGTACCGACACGAAACGTCACTCCCCGCCAGCCATCTCCGCGCCGAAGTGGTTGAACGGCTGTATAAACTCCTCCTCTAAGACTTCCGAACGAACGATCTCGAGTCCACACTCCTCTAACTCGTGAGCGATCTCGGAGACGTCGTCGGTACTGGTCCCGACCGCTTCCACGTGGAGGTTCTGATCTCCGGCGAGGAGTTTCCGTACCGTCACGACGCCGTGACGATCGAGGATGTCTTCGACGAACTCGTCGGACGGTTGCATCTCCGCGGTACACGTAAACAGAATGTGAAGTTCGAACCCGGCCTTCTCGTAATCGATGTCCGGAACGTACCCCTTCAGAATGCCACGCTCCTCGAGGCGATCGATCCGATTGCGGACCGTCCCAGCGGAGACGCCAACCTCGTCCCCGATATCTGACGTGGTCGTGTCGCGGGCGTTTTGCTGTAACATGTACAGGATTCCGCGATCAGTATCGTCTAGCTCGTTTCGAGCCATACCCGACACTACGCGACCGGTGCAGAAGAAAGGAATTGCGTCACTCGGTTTCTGCAGCGACCGGTCGGACGACTCGGACCGGTTGGCGACGACACTCCCGCTGCGTTCGGTGTGGACTGTCGTTAGCTATAGTAGAGGGTGTCATAGAACAGTTCTCATACCAGAGAGCAGGGTGAACGCTGAGGTGGTATGAGCCCAGCGACCCTGCAAGAGAATCCTACGGTAGAGACGTTCTTCAATGTCGTGGAAACCGAGACGCTAGCGCTGTTTGAGCATCTCTCCTTCGAGTTTCTCGAAGAGTTCGACGTGTTCGCCCCGGCGGA
>NZ_REGA01000037.1 GCF_003841505.1 Natrarchaeobius chitinivorans | reverse complement strand
TATCCGTCTTTAGCTAAGCGTGAAACCACGTGACAGCGACAGCTTATCGTGGATACTTTTCGGAAGGAATGAGGAGGTATCGAGTGTGCACAACGAAACCTCCTCATCTCGGATTATGCGTCGGCTCACTACATTGTTTCCCTCCGAGTTCCTCGAAGAGCACGCCGAGGAACTCGGCGTGGTCGAACGCGACCGCAAGCTCCAGATTCCCGCATTCGTCTGGGCATTCGTGTTCGGTTTCGCCGCAGGCGAAAGCCGAACACTCGCTGGCTTCAGACGCAGCTACAACTCGACAGCTGATGAGACGATCTCTCCCGGCGGCTTCTATCACCGGTTGACGCCGTCTCTTGCAGAGTACTTCCGCGACCTCGTCGAGTACGGTCTCGACGAGGTCGCTGTCCCTGACACTGTTGACGCCGATATCGACCGATTCAGGGACGTGATGATCGCTGATGGAACCGTCCTGCGGTTGCACGAGTTCCTTGCCGATGAGTACGAAGCTCGCAAGGAGGAGCAGGCTGGAGC
>NZ_REGA01000036.1 GCF_003841505.1 Natrarchaeobius chitinivorans | reverse complement strand
GCCGATGAGTACGAAGCTCGCAAGGAGGAGCAGGCTGGAGCGAAGCTCCACCTGCTCCACAATGCCACTGAGCAGACGATAGAACGGCTCGACGTGACTGACGAGAAAACGCACGACAGCACGTTGTTTAACACAGGATCGTGGCTCGAAGATCGGCTCGTTCTGTTCGACCGAGCCTACTTCAAGTACCGCCGCTTCGCGTTGATCGATGAGAACGACGGCTACTTCGTGAGTCGGCTGAAAGAGAGCGCAAATCCGGTCGTAACGGAGGAATTACGGGAATGGCGCGGCCGCGCCATTCCCTTGGAAGGTGAGCAGATCCACGATGTTGTGGATAATCTGCACCGCGAGTACATCGACGTGGAAGTCGAAGCCGAGTTCGACCGAAGACCGTACGGAGGAACGCAGTCACGCGATACAAAGCGGTTTCGCGTCGTCGGCGTCCGCAAAGAGGACGCCGACGACTACCACCTGTACATCACGAATCTCCCGAGAGAAGAGTTCCTGCCGTCGGATCTAGGGACGATCTATCGGTGTCGGTGGGAGGTGGAGTTGCTATTCCGTGAGTTGAAGACGCAGTACGAACTGGACGAGTTCGACACGACAAAGAAGCATGTTGTCGAAATTCTGCTGTACGCGGCGTTGCTGTCACTGCTCGTGAGTCGTGAATTGCTTGATCTGGTCACCGAACAAGCGGACGATGAGATCGTGTTTCCGCCGGAACGCTGGGCGGCGACCTTCCGGTCGCACGCCCAGCTCATCCTCCACGAACTTGGCGAATATCTCGGCTACTCGCCGCCACCGCTGCTCGACCGACTGATCGACGACGCACAGAAGATTCACCAGCAACGGCCAGTGTTACAAGAGACGCTCGCTACCGCTACGCAACCGAGGTGTGAGTCTTAGCTAAAGACGAATAAGACAGCGATTTGTAAGCAAGATCTCGCTCTCCAGGCCGCTGCACCGATCGGATCGAACCCGTTTGGGCGTGAAGCAATCTCGCTCGGTGGCGCAATCGGTGCGTTACTTGCCTCACCGCACAATGCGACGATTCTCGAGGACGATGGTGTGGAGTTTGGAACGCACTGGAAGAACGGGAGTCCGGTCGTAATCGATCCATTCGCTCGCGAAAACGGGTATGCAATGTTCACTATCGGTGATCCAGGCTCCGGGAAGTCGTTTGGCGCGAAGCAAAACTTTATCCGATCAATCGAGCAAAGCGAGGATCGAATCGGAATCATCCTCGAGCCGCTGAACAACTGGGCTGGCGTCGCTGAAGCCCTCGGTGGGGCGCGAATTACGGTCGGTGGCGATATGGGGCTGAATCCGCTCGAGATTAAGCCGACTCCCGAGCGGATCCAGCGAGCGATGGGTGAGGACGCGAGTCCGTATCGCGAGAAACTCGACAGCGTGATGAGCTTCCTCTCGAACTACTTTGCGCTTCGTGGCATCCAACTCGGCGATAAACGGACGACGCTCGAGACAGCGATCGAAGATGCGTATGCTCGAAAGGGTATAACCGACGATATCGCGACACACGACAACGAGAGCCCGACACTGCGCAACGTCCTCGATATCCTCGAGGAGATGGTGGACAGTCCAGAGGGGTTCGTCGTTCGAACTGACGAAGAAGCCCGGAAGATCGAATCGGATGCGACGTGGTTAATCGATCAGTTACGCTCTTTTGCAGAGGACGGTCGCTACGAAAACCTTGGACGACCAACCGAGTTTGACCTTCGCGACGAGAAGCTGATCTACCTCGATCTGGCCCAACAGGAGGGCAGTCTCGGTGGCAGCACGAGCCTCATCATGCAGTTGCTGATCACACTGGTCTACGAACGAGCAAAAGAGACGGATAAGGAAGTCGTCTTCGTCATTGACGAAGCACGATATCTGATGCAGGATGCCGCAAGTCTCGAGTACCTCGAAATCGTGTTCCGCCACCACCGTCATCACAATCTTTCGGTTCGGATGATCACCCAGACCGTCGATGAGTTCTTTCAGCATACGGAGTCTGAAGCAATCCTCGACCAGTGTGCGATCAAGCAGTTCCATCATCTCGATGGGATGGATCAGCACTGGGCCAACGAGTTTGGGTTGAACTCGGCACAGATGCGGTTCGTCCAGGATGCTGTCCCAGGGAACGAGGACATTGGCTACTCGGAAGCCCTCGTTGGCGTCGACGGCGATTGGCGCGGTATCGAGGTCCATGCGCTCGAGAAAGAGAAGGAGGTGATCGACTTCGACGCCAAAGAACAGTCTCGAGCCGAGCTTCCCGGTGTGTCAGAAGAAGATGGGCGACAACCCACAGACGACAGACGAACAGACGATACATCTGAAGAGCAGCGAGGCACGGACCACGAAGTGCTAACGTGGACTGGTGGAGGTGACCGCTCAGATGAGTGAGTACATCCGCGTGACACCCACCTCTGAGGAACTTCATACTGCAGAGATTCCAGCCGCACTCGAGAGTCTGCACAAACTGACGAACCCGAATGCACGGAGCTTGTCGGATTGGCTGAATCCGTTTGCCGATACGGCACCACCGACGTTCGAATTTCTCGCTGTCAGTGAAGGGAAAGACGAGCCAGTCGAGTTCTACTACGGTGTTGATCAATCACCCCATCTCGAGACACTTGAGAAACGGCTCAAGATGATCTATCCCCGGACGTTCGACATCGCTCGATGTGAGCTGGAACTCGAGCAAAAACTCATTCATCCCGTCGAATACACACGGGACGAGTATCACGAGCGACTCGAGGATGGAAGATTACTAGAGTCTCGAGTTGTCGATGAACAGGCTGACCACGAGCAAGACAGGGTCGAGAGAACTGACGGTGGTCGGTCGACCAACGACGAACTCGAGTTCTCTGACCTTGAGTCCGAAGCTGGCGACGTCGAATTTGGCGATGGATCGATCCTAGAGTACACTTCAGATGAGTCTCCCCAAGACGCCGATTCGGTCCTCGACGACGGTACGGCGTCCACGCCAGCGTCCGAGACCATCTTGGCTCGGCCATCACTCAACGAGGTCGAGCCAATTGGTATCCAGTGGTACGGTTGTGCCGAGCGCAAACGTGACTGGATGACGACGATCAAATCTTTCGCGAACCAAGATCCGGATCCAACTGAGTACGATACTGACCAGCCCCCGCTCGCGACGGTAATCGATCATCTTACCGCGTTCGAGTATCCGATCGCGTTTCAGGTGGTCTGGCAGCGCAAGGCTGACTGGATCGCGGACGCAGAGTTACGCATCGAAGACCTTCGAAACGGACGAGATACATTCACCCAGCGCTATCTCGGCCTGCTGTTCGAACCCGGTGATGTTGACTCGGCGGAGTACCAGCGCACCATCGGAACCGAAACTCGAAATCGAATCGACCGCATCGAAGCCAAACATCCGAAACGAACGTTCACAGTCAATACCCGAGCGGTCGCGCTTCCAGCTTGTGGTGATGGCGAGACAGATAATCGAGTCGAAACCCAACTCGATCAACTCGCTCAATCACTGGCCGCCTTAGATGGGCCGTTCTACGAACTCGAGGGATATCGACTCCGCTCGAGGGGAATCTTGAACCGAACGAAACGCAAACGCGCTCAATCAGTCCTCGAACGCGTACTCGATGGCGAACTGACTATAGGGCGCGGGAAACGCCGCCCAGATCTCGTGTTGAACGCAGATGAACTCGCGAACCTCACTGTCGTCCCCTCGTCACAGGATCTGACAGTCGAAGGAAGCCGTGGGACACGCTCCGAGCAACGCTCTCGGAATCCACTGCCACGGCCACATCCGGATCTGATGGACGAGTTTCGAGAGGGCATGGCAATTGGATATGCGATCGATGAGAACGGTGAACCTGAGGATGAACCGGTTTGTCTCCCACCGTCGTTGTTGCCCACTCACTATGTCCGTGCGGCAACGACCGGCGGTGGAAAGTCGAAATCGCTGACCAACGACAAACTCTCGCTATACGAGCAGACCGACGGGCCGATCATTCTGATCGACGCAAAGGGTGACGGCCTCTGTAAGGACTACATGCGAGCCCACGCTCGTCGATTCGGCGTCGATGACCTCGAGGAGAACGTCCTCCACTTCCCGATTCCAGAGGTACTTCCAGGATTCGCGTTCTTCAATATCGAGCACCAACTCGAGAACGGGATCCGCCGTATCGATGCGGTCCAGAACAAGGCGGATCACTACGAGGAGATCCTGAAAATGGTGATGGGTCAAGAGCGCTACGACCGAGCAGTCGTCGCACCAACGCTCATCAAGTATCTCATCAAGACGCTCTACGACGACGAGTATGGCCGCGAGAATGGCCGCTACCGTGAGAGTGTCGATTACTTTGCTCACGATCAACTCGAGTACGTCGTCGACCAACTCTGGCGTGCTGGCCCACCAGATCCCGAGGAGGGCGCTGCACCACGCTCGAGTAATCCACAGGTACAACGGCGGATCGACCGTCAGCTTCAGCTCGACCCGAATACCTTTGCAACGGTGATGGGTGGCGTGAGCAACCGCCTCGACTACATTTCCCAGGACGAGCATCTCCGCCGAGTGTTCAACAACACTGAACCGCAGTTTGACTTCCGTGATGTCCTCGACGGTCGGGAGGTCATTCTCTTCGATCTCAGTGGCCTTCGCGATGAGTCGGCGAAGGCGATGACGGGTGTGATTCTAACGGAGCTCTACAACGCGCTGAAAGAGCGTGGTGACGATTTACAGCAAAAGCCGGATGACTACGTGGTTAATCTGATCATCGATGAGGCCTCGAGTCTGGCCGTCTCTGATATAATGAACACGCTGTTGGAGAAGGGTCGGAGCTTCCGACTCTCTGTTGGTCTCTCCCTGCAGTTCCCCGAGCAGCTCGACGTCAAGGGCGGCCGTGAGGTCTATCTGAATGTTTTGAACGACGTCGGAAGCCCGATCATCGGCAAGATCGCTGTCGACAACGAGATTGCGAAGGTAATGGCTCACGAGGACATGGATCCCGTCGAGTTCGCCAATCGGATCCGGTCACTTCCACGTGGCGAATGGGTTGTTCGCCTCCCGAGTCCGACGTTCGGCGAGACCGGTCCCGAGCCGTTCAGCTTGGCTCCACTTCCGATTCCATCGGGACATCCCGAGAGTGATGATCCGCTGACTGCCATCGAGGAGCAGGCGTTTCAGCAAGCACTTGAGCGGATTCACGAACGAGCGGACACTGAATACGGTGCTGTAACTGAAGCTCCTCCAACGAGTCGGACCCCGGATACTGTCCGCGAAACGTTCGAATTAGCATCCGAAGATCTCGATATTGCGCTCGCAAACGCAGTTCGTACCATCCAGCTTCAACAGGATGCTCGCGAGGAGAATGGATGGGTTGCTGTTCAGCAAGTTGATCATGCACTTAGAACACAATTCGAGGCTGCCGATGCGTCACCGCCGTCGATCGAAGAGCTTGGAGAAATCCGGGACCGTTCCCGGTTACTCGAGGTCTCACTCGACCAGGACCACAACAAGATTGTCGTTCGGTTAACCGACGAGGGCGAAGCGGTGACCGAGCCAGATACGGGCGGTGTCCGATCGTCGGGAAGTGATCGTCATGATGAGTTGTTGTTCACCGCTGAGCGGGAACTCTCTCGGCAGGGTTTCGATGTCACGGTCTTTACGCAGGATGGAAGCGAGAAACCAGATGGGCGAGCGATTCATCCCGACTGTGACCAAATATTCGATATCGAGGTCGAGTCAACGACGGTCGACAAGCCAGTGAAGGTTCTTCGAAACTTCCAACGAGCTCGGGATGACAGCCACATCCCGCTGTTCGTCGTTGCTACCGCTGAGGACAGTGACGATGAACTGCAGACTGCTACTCGCCTTGAGGATATCCTCTCTTGGCCAGTCAACGAACTCGAGTCTGGCGATGTTCGATTATACACGACTGACTCGCACATCACGTTTGATGGCGGTGCGAACGCTCGAGACGGCGTGACTGCAGTTCGGCCAGCGACAGGTAACTCGAGACGTTCTGTGTGGACTTGGGAAGCTGGCGAGTATCTGCTGAGTGATGGATCGGGAACTGGATTTATGACCGTCTCGTCGTTCGAGTCGCTCTCACGAAGTGATGTTCCGGCGGTATATAGCTATGACAGAGCTGCCGATGAGTACGTTGTCTACGAACCCACCGAACGCCATATCTACGAGACTAAATCAGCGTTCAAACAAGAGTGGATACCAATTCGAGAGCCGTTTGTCCCCAACACTGGCACCTCGCAACTGAATGAGGCGCTCGAGCCACACGTGATTGCTGTGATCGAGAGTGACAGCGGCACAATACGGATCTATCGTGATGGACAATTACGATCTCTCGATGTTCTTATCGAAGAGTCGGATTCGCTGACCGCTGTCCGTTCACTCAGTTCCACTGAACAAGAGCAATCTGACGATTCCGTCTCAACTCCTCACTCAAAACCTGGGTGTGAATCACCTACTCCTGATTCCTCAGAGAGTCTGTCTGAAGGCTGCTCATCAAATAGCTCACAGTGCGTGGATTTTGGGACCTTCGTCGAGGAGTGTCTCATCGAACAGGAACACGCCGAAATCGCAAAAGACGGACTATACAACGCCTATGAAGCATGGGCAGACGCACACGATCAAGAGGCGTATGCGAAATCCTGGTTCGGCCGGAAGTTGAGCGAGCATGTTGCGTATGACGAGTATCGCCCAACACGTGACGGCGAGCGTGTACGCCACTATACTGGTATTACACTGTCGTCCTATGGCCGAACCTTCCTCGAATAAGCTATGAGAGACACCACTATGTATCGAGTAGATTCCATCTGCAACCACTGTCGTCCAGGCTTTCCGGAAATCGGAAGAATGCCTGGACGAGGATGTCCAGGGAAAAACCGCAAGACTGCGGTTGATGTCCAGGCAAATCCGGGGCCAAAACCGACTAGTATAGAGGAGGGTTATCCCGTCGGTCCAGGCATTCGAGAGCGACGAAGCGTTCACACCCTCGAGTTTTTTCGACTCCTCGAGAGTCGGAGAGTCATCTCCAATGGAGGTCAACCATGAGTGATCAGATAGCATGTAGAATTGATGTCGAAGCAATACCGGATACACTCGCTGAACGAACGCAGTGGACTTGCTGGCGAGCAGCGGACCGCGATGGGAAGACAACGAAGGTACCAGTCAATCCGGAGACTGGGAGCTTTGCGTCGACGATGGATGATCGGACGTGGACTTCTCTTGAGCGGGCACTCGAGTACGTGGCGACTGGTGCAGCCGATGGAGTTGGCTTCGTCTTCACGGCGACGGATCCGCTGGTCGGTGTGGACTTAGATGATTGCCGCGATCCTGAGGCAGGCGAGCCACTCGAGCCGGCGTCGTCGATCATCGAACAGCTTGATTCGTTCACTGAGGTTTCGCCATCGGGAACGGGGTATCACGTACTCCTCGAGGGCGATCTTCCCGATGGTCGGAACCGACATGGCTCGATCGAGATGTACGACCAGGCTCGTTTCTTTACGGTGACCGCAGACCACGTCGACGGAACGCCGACGTCGATCAACGAGCGTCAGGAGGCACTCGAGGAGGTCCACGAGGAATTCGTCGCGTCCGAGGAGAGTGGCACGGCTGGCACTGTCGACGACGAGTCACCAAATACCGAGGCTCGTGATCAGCCACTGGAACTCGAGGATGAAGACCTCCTCGAGAAAGCACGCTCGGCGAGCAACGGGGAGAAGTTCGATCGACTGTGGCGTGGCTCGACTGCTGGGTACGATAGTCAGTCAGAAGCCGATATGGCGTTGTGTTGTTTGCTTGCGTTCTGGACGGGTGGGGATCACGCACGGATGGACCGACTGTTTCGCCAGTCCGGACTCAGCCGTGAAAAGTGGGACGAGGTGCACTACGCGGATGGATCGACGTACGGTGAGAAAACGATCGAACGGGCTATTGATGCAACGGACGAGTTCTACGATCCATCAGCAGCTGTCTCTGGAAATACGATGGAGGTTGGAGTCGACTCTCCGTTCGAGAGTTACGTCCAGAACGATACTTCGAGGCCTAAACAGACCTACCTCGAGGAGAAAAACCGACTGCTCGAGCACCGAGTCGATGACCTCGAGCAAACCATCGTTGAGCAACGTGAGCAACTCGAGACGCTCACTGCAGAACGTAACGAGTTGCGCACACTCCTTGAACAGCGGGAGGAGACCCTCGAGCAGATTCGTGAGCAACCTGTCGATGACCACTCAATCAGAAGGCGCATGAAGAGCGTGTTCCGAGGCGGATAATTCAATAAGCTATACGTATGAGTTTACCCCGAAGTCTCGACAGCCGGTACAGCGTGAGCCCGTGAGATCATCTCATTGTTGCTGACGACTCGGCGAAGTTCTTCGTAGGGATTGCGTCCCTGCTGGCGCCATGTCGCCAGCAGGGACAAGATCGTCTCGTGAACGAACATACCTCGATCGTTCCGGAGTGTCCCGATGATTTTCCGGAGAACGACTGGTTCACGAAGTGCATTCTCAGCTGCGTTGTTCGTCGGGGAGACCGCTGGCTCACC
>NZ_REGA01000035.1 GCF_003841505.1 Natrarchaeobius chitinivorans | reverse complement strand
CTCGCCTGACGAGACGGGCTGGATCGCCCGGACTGATCAGCGATGGCTCTGGAACGGCGGCGCACTCACGACTGCGAGTGCGCCGCCTGTGACGGGAGACATAACGAAGAACCGGCTGGTTTGGTGGAACAGCAGCTATCTCGGTATGATAGCGGTCAGACTCGGTGCAATTTCGGCGTGGTCGCCGTCTCAGCCAGTCACTAAGCTAGAACGGATGGTCTCACCACATATCCAAGGCCAATCCGATTTCGAATCTTTTGAGAGTGCTACCGAGATCTACCTTGACAAATTAGCAGACTCAGCACCAGAAACCACTTTCTGGTCACACAAATCAGCAGTAACAGAGTTCTGTGACTGGTACCAAACCAATTCTGTATCGAAGAACTTTCCTAATCAAATTGACTTCGTTGAGTTCATAGACTACGTGCAGGCTAAATCAGGATTCAGTTCTGAGACAATTGCCAGCTACACTCCAATCTTCGCTAATTTACGGTCATTCATTCACCGGCAAGATCCTGAAATTCTCAAGTTTGAACTGCTGTCCGGAATCTCTGAATATAATTCAATGGACCTCCATGAGATTATAGGAGAAAACTCTGCAGTCATTAACTCGGATGGTGATTTTAACAGGTCTGAGCATATTGCATCTCTATTGACCTATCTTCGACAACGTCAATTTGGTACTCGAGTACACGCATATGCTGAACTTATTGTCGATGTGAATGGAAGGCCAACAGTGATTAAAGAAATTGAATTAGAGGATATTTCATTGGAAGATGGCTTGGTAAGCGTTTCTATTCCAGAAACGCACCTGGTGAGTCGTATAGATCTAGTAAATGGACGGGTGGCACAATTATCCCCGAGTACCATTGAGACGATTGAAGAATACGTGACTTATGAGCGGAAAGAGCCAACAAAAGCAGATAGTCAACCACTATTTACGACTACTCACGGGAGAGCAAGTGAAGCAACACTTCGTCGGTCACTCAAACATATTAGCGAAGACCAATATGGTCACTTGCTTACAACAGATAGGTCTCAATGTGACCAGATCCAAGGTATTTGCCCTTGCGATCTCTGGCAGCATTCGATTTCGAAGTTAGTGGGGGAACGATGAGCGGAGATGTAGTCCAGATACTGTCTGAGGTCAATGATCCAGATACAATTGAGAAGGTTTTGAAAGCATGTGAGAACCCTCCTGAGCAAAGTAGCGATTTCACTCAGCAGCTGAATACAACTCTGACGGAACTCTACAATCGGTTTCTCTCACGTCGCCAGAACCGCAGCCCATCAACACGAGCACAATATAAGCGTACTATCCCAGAGTTCGTCGATTTTGCAGAGTCAAATAACGTATCTACTCCCGAGAAACTGTCCCCAGCGCTTGCCGACATGTATATTGACTATCTCCGGACAGAATACAATTCGGATGCTACCATACTCACATATACGAAAAACGTTCGATCGTGGCTCCAATGGCTCAGTAAACGGGATCTGTGTGACAATTCCACATATCGAGTTCTAAATCAGGAAGAGCTCGGATTGTATCCCAAAGCTCGCGATGAGGCTATTTCACAGCCTGAAGTCACAGGTCGCCTTCACCGACTTCGGCGATGTCGACGAAGTTCAGGTATGCATGCTCTCATGGAACTTTTATGGAATGGTGGACCACGTATTGGTGGCGCACATTCACTTGATCAGCGAGATTTTGATCCCGAAAATAAAGTGCTTCGCTTCCGTCACAGACCGGAAACAGGAACGAGGCTTAAGAACGGGAGCGAAAACTCGAACACGGCTGGTGATGGTGAGCGAAATATTGTGATAAAAGAAGAGGTCATAAGCGCAATTCAATTGTATATCGAGACAGAACGGCCTGACGTTACTGACGAGTACGGCCGAGAGCCGTTATTTGCAACAGAATACGGACGGGCTTCTCGGTCGACACTTCGACGATGGGTGTACGAAGCAACAAGTTGCCGCTGGAACCCAAAAGATACTGATAATTGTTCGTGTGATGGTACCTGCAACCCAGATTCGAATGTATGTGCAGAGTCGTATTATCCGCACGCAATCCGTCGAGGATCGATTGTCAGCCATCTTAGTGGCGGTCTCCGACGAGAACGGGCAAGCGAACGATTCGACGTGTCTGTGAAGGTAATCAAGAAACATTACGACCCTCGTACGAAACAGGAACTTCTCAATGATCGGCGAGAAGCAGTTGAGCAGTCGTGGAATTGAGCCACAGTAATACCAATAGGGACCCTCACGGTCAAATATGATATACCTCTGGTGGATCACTAGGTGGCAGTGACTTCCCCGCGGGAGATTACATCGCTCGAGGCGTCCGTTTGGAACCATCGTGATGCACTCTCGAGGAATCGGCCGGTGACAAACCGATTGGCTGATTTCAGGAAGACTGTAAGTTACTACAACCCGACGCAGTGTGGCGATTCACCAGGGCCGAATATATTTCTCTCCATGGTGGGAACGAAGAATTCCCATGGGAAGTTTCAGTTCCCACTTCGAAGCCACAGTAGCTCAATGTCGGTGACTGGTTGTTTGAGAAACTCGAGATCCGTGGTACTGGTGCTGTCAAGACGAGAACGGAAGGGGTCAGTCTGCTGGCACGGAACAGCCCACCCAAGATGAGTGTGGAAGCGGTGGCAAGTCGGCAACTACAGCCTGTCAAATCTGTTTTGGTGACACGGGTCAGAAGCCCAACTGTGCAACTTGTGTGCGACCGATACGAAGACTACTGTGAGTGGCTACAGTCTTTTCCGGAGGTGAACTCCCTTCGAAATGGCGTCTGTGGGTATCGAGGCTGACACCGTGAGTGTCCTTCTGGTCAGAACCATAATCCACAGCTGGCGTTGGTCTCCCCAAACAGGTGGAAAATCGGATCTACATAATCGAGAACGGGGCAAATTATTTGAGTGCTGGCCTGGTATTGTGTTCTAATGCCCTCACACCCAGGATCATGGAAGGAAAAAACGAGTGGACGTGAGCGCGTCCGCATGGTGGTTGATACGCTCAACGATCCAGCGACTATCAATACTATCGCAGAACAAGCGGAGGTTGCGTGGGAGACCGCCGATAGCGAGGTCGAACGGCTTCAGACGGAAAACAAAGTCCGCGAAAGAGACGATGGGCTCTATGAACCGAATCCGGTCCAACAGTTCCTCGACCAGATTCTCCAACTCATCGAAGACCACTCGAAGTCGGAGCTTGAATCACAGCTCCAAGAGTACCAAGAGCAAGTAGAGGATCTCTCGGCGGAGTACGGCGTAACTTCTGCCCAAGAGTTGCGAGAGCAATTGACCAACGATGATGTCTCTGCCGAAGAAATGCGAGAGATACGGAACGTTAGCGATACGTGGGCGGCACTCGAGTTGGAGATTCGACTCCTGAAAAACGCTCTGCAACTCTATGATGATCTCTCCCAACTGTCTCAATCAAACGGAGAAACGGCACTTACTGTATGACCGCTATTCACTGCCATCACACAGGTGATCTCTATTCCTCTATTTCTCGTTAATTGGATGCGACCCGGGATGCGCACACTTCACCGGATCCACCTCGTCCGTGAATTGCAGAATGATGATCGGTTTGATACCGTTGAGTTCCGGCTGGCCGAACCACGGGAATCAGGGAGTTATCGTGTAGTTGGATCGACGAAGACACAATGGCTTCTCGACGACCCCACCTACCCGTCAACCGATGCACGTATCGAAATTGGATTCACAGATCAGGACAACGAGTATTGGTACTGGTTCAACTGGATCGAGCCGGAACGATCGTTCATGCTTGGCTGGCATCGAGATGGCGACCATCCAGACCTCGGACCAGCTCACGTGCAAATCAATCAAGGAGAGTCTGTTGTCGCTCGAAAATCAGCTGAAACCATTGATAGCCACCCAGGAGAGATCTTCCACAGGAGATTGGGCCAAATCCCCAGTATGCTGAAGCGGGTTTCGTGGGATGGGGATCAAGCCATCGGGTTCAATTAGTATCCTGATCCGCCTTCAGGTGAGGAATCCTGGGTCAAGCGAATTGAAGATTCACGTCCATCGCAAATAATACTTTACTCGTCAGTGTGCGCGTGGAGGCGGCCGGTTCAGTGGCCGTTAAGGAAGTCGCAACGTAGGAAAGCGGCTACCGAAAACGGTCTAATCATGATAATACGGGTGATATTCACGTGGTGGCTCCACACGTACGATCAAGATTGCGCTCCGAACGGCGACAAAGACGAGTAGACCCCTCGGGAACCTGTCGTTGTTATTTTCGCAGTCCGGCCGAACGTTTTGCACATGGTGACAGAATTCTCCGGTAAGATTGCTATGACAGACAATACCAGGGCAGGAGCCAAACCAGTCATCGACACGCACAGTCTGTTGAGTCATCCGCTCCGACGCCGGCTTCTGTTCGAACTTTCGAACCACGATAACCCCGTTCATCTCGACGCACCCGTCGATGGAATGACCGGTTCGGAGTCGGCAGGCGCAACAACACGTCACGACAGACCTCCCGACCCCAATACTGTTAAAACCGAACTCCACCACAGTCACCTACCGAAATTAGCGGCAGCTGGCTGGATCGAGTATGACTCCGAAACCAAGACCATCCGCTACGAGTCTCGAATCGAAACAATCCAATCGGTGCTCCAGACAACGGGAGACGACCTCGACCAGCTCCGTACGGCATACGATTAACAAACCCGGGAATTATAGTAGCCACTGCACACCTGTTCCACGACGAACGCGCGCGGTTCGGAGCGGACGCGGTTCGGAACGGACAGCGTGAGTGAGAACCGCGGAACAGCGAACGAGGAACGACGTGACCCGTGAGTGGGCTGTGCGATCAGTGTCTACATAGTTACAGTTGTTACTAGAGACTCTCGATAGGTCGGGACGAGCGGGCCATTTCACAGTTACTTTGTAGCGATCAACACGTATCCCTTCCATGGCACGAGAACTCGATAACGTTGATCGCGGTATCCTCTACATGCTCCAGTTGGACGCCCGGAACACCACGTCGGAGGAAATCGCCGACAAAACGGGCGTCTCCGCCAGCACCATTCGTAACCGCATTGAGCGCCTCGAAGACGACGGCGTGGTCAAAGGGTACCATCCTGAGATCGATTATGAGTCAGCGAATCTCCCCCTGCGCGTGATGTTCGTTATCACTGCTCCGCCGAAACAACGAAGCGAGGCCGTAGACCAACTCTTGGACATCCATGGCGTCATAGACGTTCGTGAAATGCTTACTGGCAATCGGAACATTCAGGTCGAGGTAGTAGGCCGTGACACGAGCGACATCGTCCGCATCACGGACGCCATCCACGATCTCGGCGTCGAAGTCGATAGTTCGGAGATCATGAAACAGCGGAAAGTGCAACCGTTCAATCACTTTTACTTCTCGGAGGCAGTGGACGATATTACGCGGCAGGAAGATGATAGCGAAACTGAATAACTAGTGGGTTGCTAATATAGCAGTATTATGCTCTTATTTTACTAAAGCGTCTCTACCGGTTCTGTATATTAGCAGTTTATCCCCTCTCTTTCTGTGTTTTTGTCCATTTATCAGGTTGGGGTTAAATAAGGCATATACGGCAACGTAGCTTCGTCATAGACCATGAGTGAACAGGAAGGTACCGAATATGTTCCTGCAAAGGAGGGATATCACGCTACGTTTGATCCAGCGTCCGAACCGGGGAGCGATGCCGTCGTTTCTTCGCTTTCGGAATTGACTGGTACTGATCCCGACGAGCTGGAGGCAATCGATGCCGTTGTGGACCCAATCGTCTTCGACGCCCTCATCCGGCGACATCGGCGTCCCATTCAGGTTAGTTTCGTGTACAATGATCACGACGTGACTGTAGACACTGGTGGGGAAATCTGGATTCAAAAACGAGAGGAAGACCACTCTCAATGAGACCCCACATCACCAATCGCTCTGTATCTGTAGCCTCTCAGTCACTACCGGCTTTCGAATGCGTGAGGTGGCTATGGCGACAGTAGCCGAGTTCACACTCGAATCCGACGAGTTCCCCTTGGGAACCGTGTTTGCGAACCTTCCGGATGTAACCGTGCAACTCGAACGCGTTATCCCGGACTCAAACGGTGTCGTCCCGTACTTTTGGGTACGAGGAACGGAGACTGATGACATCGTCGAGCAGTTTTCTGCACATCCAGGTGTTCGAGATATCCGCGTCGTCGATCAAGTCGATGGCGAGTACCTCATGCGCTGTGCATGGGAAGAAGACTATGATAGCGTCCTCGATGCGTTGATTGCTCCTGAAGTGATCTTGTTGTCGGCAGTCGGGACTAACGAGGAGTGGACGTTCGAATTGCGCGGTGAGAGTCGAGCGGAGATCGCGGAATTCCGAGAGTACTGTCACGAACACGGTGTTCCGGTTAAGTTGGCGGAGCTTCACGCCCTCAGATCCCTCGAAGCGAAGCAAGATCTCACTGAAGCACAACGCGATGCGCTTACACTCGCGTACGAACGCGGGTACTTTGACTCACCGCGAGAAACCACCCTCGAAGATATGGCCGAGGATCTCAGGATTTCACAGCAGGCGCTCGGTGCGCGGCTGCACCGCGGCAATAAGCGCTTGGTCGAACAGGCACTTATCCAATCAGACCCGTAAGCCGACAGCAACCCTGGCTTAAATATTCAATTGTGTATGAAACCATTAGAGTGACCCAACTCAGCCGACTAGAATGGGGTAGTGACCCACAATACCTCTCCAAACTCGGATACACAGACGGCATCCCCACCGCAAGACCGAACCTTCGCTCCCGAACGAAGTGTCTCCGAGTTCGAGTCAGTCGAATACCATCCAGAGGATAAGGTATACCGACTCCGCTCCAGCGATCCGACCGACTCTGCGACCAAAGCCGTCGTGAGTGCTGTCGCAGCAGTCTCGGATACCAACCCGCTCGACGTGGATCCGCTACATTCGACAATCGATCCTGACGCGCTTAATGAACTTTCGACACCCCGTAGCGGTGCTGATGGTGCCCTGCACATCACATTCGAATATCACGGCTACGAAGTGACCGCAAGCAGTCACGGAGAGATCGAAGTGAGGCCCCTGGAATCGCCGGAGCCTCAAACAATGTCGTCCAGACCGGAGAGTGTGAGCCAAGTAGATCAACCCACGGATAGGTGGACCGATGAAGGACGATGAGTGAATACGTTGAATGCCGACTGTGCGAGTTCGTCTTCATGGCTGCAACAGGAACTACCCCGCTGCCACGGAACTGGGAAGTATGTCCAAACTGTGAGGGGGAAGATTTTCAGTTTGCTGGTGGTGACTGATGGCTACCGCTGATGCAGATATGGATCATATCCTCTGCGTTGATGACGAACCCGGCTTGGCAGATCTCGTCGGCAAGCAACTCGAACTGAAGGGGGACTGCATTGTTGCTACCGGAGTGACCTGCCCCGAAGCGGCGCTCGACTATCTTGCAGGCCACGCTGTCGATGCAATCGTCAGCGATTTCGATATGCCAGCTATGACCGGTCTTGATCTCCTCGAATCAGTCCGAGCGGATTATCCCTCCCTCCCATTTATCCTCTATACGGGCAAGGGAAGCGAAGAGATCGCCAGCGAAGCGATTCGCATGGGCGTGACGGAGTATATGCAAAAAGAGACGGGGACAGACCAGTATTCCGTTCTGGTCAACCGCGTCCAGAACGCCGTTCGTCGTTACCGTGCAGAAGATCAAGTTGATACCGAACGGAGCCGGTTTCAGGGCGTCTTCGAGCAAGCCTCAGATGCCATGATCATCGCCAGCAACGACGGGACGTATCTCGATGTCAATGCAGCAGCCTGTGAACTCTTCGGGCGGTCCGAGGAGGAATTACTTGGCAGGACGGCAGCCGACTTCACCATCGAGGATTTCGACTTCGATACTGTGTGGGATTCGTTCCGGGAGAATGAGACTGACCATGGTGTGTTCCCTGTTCGCCGACCGGATGGCTCAATTCGCATCGCTCAGTACGCTGCAACGGCGAATATCGTCCCCGGCAAACATCTCTCTGTCCTCCGAGACATCACCCAGCGGCGGGAGTACGAAAAGCAGATTCGACAGGAACAAGAGCGACTCCAAGAGTTTGCTGGTGTCCTCTCACACGACCTCAAGAATCCCGTGGCGGTAGCACACGGTCATATCGATCTTCTGAAAGAGCACGTTACAGATGAACAGGCTGATGCTCTCAGCGAGGTCGAAGATGCAGTTTCTCGCATCGACCACATCATTGACGATGTACTCTCCCTCTCCCAGCAAGACGGGATCGAGACAGAGATGACACCCGTCGCGGTATCTGCAGTGGCGACTGATGTCTGGCAACGAGTCCAGAACGGCCGCGCCAATGCAACGATCAAGGACGGTGTCAGTGTCCGGGCAGATGAGGGACTTGTGGAGCGGTTATTGACCAATCTGTTTCGGAACGCGATCGAGCACGGTGGAGCAACGGTTTCTATCGAATTCGGTGGGCTCGAAAGCGGTGACGGCTTCTATGTTCAGGATGATGGACCGGGCATCCCGCTCGATGCTCGTGAGGAGGTATTCGAGTGGAAGTATTCGACCAAAAATGGCGGCACAGGTATCGGGCTTAAGAGCATCCAACAGATCGTAGAGTCGCATGGGTGGACAATCACAATCACTGAAAGCACTACGGGCGGGGCACGATTTGAAATCGTGACATAAGCGCGTGTAGTGTCCTCTCTCGGAGTCCTTCCACCGTGAATTGCGCAATGCAGGTTTTCCTGACTCCGGAAGGACCGCGGAGGAAGTCTGGATCCGCTGATTGTCCGTCAAGGATCGGCCGCAGGACGCTTGAGAGATGAATGATCTCTGCGTCCCGATTTTCATCTCTTATAGTATAAACTTCGGCTGTAGTCCCAAGCGTCTGTGATTACGTCCGTCACACATTATTCTATGTGATGAATGGAAGCGTGCTGTTTCCGAATTTTCGAAGGGAGAAGTGTAATTGAGGTGTTTCTTTGTCCCTAAGGGGGGGGTTCAATTTGTGTAATTCGGCTCTGTTGAAATCCTATTGGTCAGACACGATCTGCAGTGAAATAGCCGGTAAGTGGGGTTGCACACCTATCGTATCGCGCCTTTCTGTCCTTGTATCATCCTCTTTGGATGCTATCCTGCGTTATCTGGTTATTATCTTTCTCAGTTATACTAATAATACATCCCTCAAAGGTGAAACTAATGGATATATTAGATTTATGTTCTTGTGAATGATCTATTAGCTGTTCCATCGCATCAACCTCAACGCTATTGTACAGTGGATCAAGAGCAGTTACGGTAACTCCTTTCAACTCAGCAACTCCCCTTAGTATTGCTTGAGTATAAGATTCATCTGGCTGTTGCTTTACTGTAATCGTTGAGCCACCATCAGTACGTACATCTTTGTAGTGGAGATTTTGTGGCATGTTCCTACTCAATTTTTAGGATAGTTTATCCTTCTTCCCAACCATATAGGCTGTGACTATTTGGGTGACAATAGCACCCCAGTGAGATATGGTTGGGCTATACTGAACGGTAACTACGTTTGCGAATTCGCCGCTTGAGTTGTCTATTAGAGATTGACGCTATTCTGCTGTTCCTCTTCAAGACGTTGACAGCCAAGAACTAATGAATTGGGAATACGGGACGCTTCCGCATGGAGCGCTTCGAAAACCACTGCTACTTCATCGAACCGTGGACCACGAGCGGCGATCAGCGGTTCTGCTTCCCAAGTGATGAACCCCATATCCGCTAACATCGGCAGATGGACGTGGTGTAATTCCTGACGGAGCTGTCTCATGTTGGGTGGAACGTTAGGCATCATTGCACTCTCGGGCAATGGAACTGATTGATCTGGTCCAGCATCCAAAAGGGAAACTATGATTTGGCGACGTGGCTCGGACGAGAGGGCTTTGAAAACGCTATTCCATTTCTCGATAACCTGTTCACCATTTTCGTGATGTACTCCCCCCATTGTAATCAGCAGGAAATTCATGTCGAAGACTTTTATAGTTAATAGGTGTGAGGAAACGGGTTACAGGTCACCGTCTAGTTTAGCACCTCGGCTGGCGTCTGTCTGTTGAGTGACTGGTATGGTCGCTGTGTGTTATAGTAGTGTACGAACTGTTCAAGCCACTCTCTGACGCTCGCTCGACTGACCACCCACGAGTTGTGGAAGCGGTCGATCCGCATTTTGAGGGTGTGAAACCACTTTTTGATGTGGTTTCGATCAACGTAGTCGAGGTGACCGCTCAATCCTAACCGAGAGAGGGCAGTCAGATAGCCGTAGCCATCAACGAGAAACTCAGCCTCAGAAAGATCGTGTTTCTCGGTGAGTCCATGCAGAAACGTAGCAGCTGGATCGGTGCCTCGCCGTCCAAAGAGTGCAACATCGAGGATGAGTTTCGTATCAATGTCTATTGCAGCGTACACCCAAGATCAGTCGCCGTTAATCCTGACAGCGGTTTCGTCAACCGCGACCCGCGACGGCGAAGCCGTCGGCGGGTCTGGGACGCTATCAGACAGCCGATGTATCCAGCCCCAGATTGCTTGATGAGAGCGTTTAACGCCGAGTGAGAGAAGAATCGCTTGTGTCTCTCGAAGCGAACAACCGGTCGCTTCACGCTCCCAACATTCATCAAATTCCGCCGCGTAGCTCTCGCTGAGCAGGTCTGCGAGCATAGTTCCAACCTCACTCTACGACCTGTTCGTTCCTCAAACTGCGCTAACTAGACGGTGCCGGTTACAGATTGATTTAGGGACTCTCAATCTGTCTGTGTACGGTTTCTACCAGCCGATATATTTTTCAGCTTCACTTACCGATCATCCACAAATCTATCACGGAATAAGGGTTTCAATAGAGCCTGTAATTCATAACAGTGGTTGTTAATACAATTTCTTTATCCAGAGTGGGGTGTGAAACTCGCGGTCAGTATAGGCCAAAGACTCAGCACCCGATCCCTATTCACCCTCATAATCACACAAAGAGGGTGTCATAGAACTCTTGTCACACCGTGATGATCGTACTTCCCGGATTGTCTCCGCGTTCGTAGTTGGTAATTGCAACGACGAGGCGAAGGCACAGCGCGAGGAACACCTGCGCTCGTGCGTGGACGCGGCCTCGGGCGTGCGTTCGCCCGAGGCCGCAGTCCTTGACTGAT
>NZ_REGA01000034.1 GCF_003841505.1 Natrarchaeobius chitinivorans | reverse complement strand
GTCTCATCAGCTGTCGAGTTGTAGCTGCGTCTGAAGCCAGCGAGTGTTCGGCTTTCGCCTGCGGCGAAACCGAACACGAATGCCCAGACGAATGCGGGAATCTGGAGCTTGCGGTCGCGTTCGACCACGCCGAGTTCCTCGGCGTGCTCTTCGAGGAACTCGGAGGGAAACAATGTAGTGAGCCGACGCATAATCCGAGATGAGGAGGTTTCGTTGTGCACACTCGATACCTCCTCATTCCTTCCGAAAAGTATCCACGATAAGCTGTCGCTGTCACGTGGTTTCACGCTTAGCTAAAGACGGATACACCAGTACCACGAACGGGAAGGAGCGAGCGTCCGGGAGCGGCTGTTCGCGAACGTCGACAGGCTCGCCCGATTGGGGAGCGCGGTCGCACCGATCGCCAACCGAGCGCCCGCCGTGCCGGGAACCGGACGGATACTCGAGCGAACGGCTGGAATCGCCGCCGATCGAACGCTGCCGACGTTTCGGCGGGAAAGTCTCGTCTCGTGGTTCGAGAACCGCGGATCGGCCGTCGACGCCGAGACGGCGGCGGGGAACGTCGTCCTCTTTCCGGACACCTACACCAACTACAGTCGACCCGAACCCGGGAAGGCGGCCGTCCGCGTCCTCGAGTCCGCGGGAATCCGGGTCGCGGTTCCCGATCTCGGTCCGACGGGGCGGGCAGCCTACTCCCAGGGGATGCTCGAGTCGGCGCGCGGTCGAGGGGAACGGCTGGTCGACGACCTCGCGCCGTATCTCGACCGGGGCTGGTCTGTGGTCTTCGTCGAGCCCTCGGACGCCTCGATGGTGGTCGACGAGTATCGCTCGCTGCTCCCGGGAATCGTCGACGACGACCGTCTCGAGCGCCTCGCGGCGAATACTTACGACGTCTGTGAGTACCTCGATCGACACCGCCTCGACGCCGATCTGTCGTTCGGTTTCGACCGGAGTCCGTCCGACCTCGTCTACCACGGGCACTGCCACCAGAAGGCCCGCGGGACCGACCACCACGCCGTGGGGGTGTTGCGCCGGGCGGGCTACGCGGTCGACCCCGTCGACTCCGGCTGTTGTGGCATGGCCGGCAGCTTCGGCTACGAGGCCGAACACTACGACCTCTCGAGGGCGATCGGTTCGCTCCTTCGCGAGCAACTCGACGAACGGCTGGCCAATCGTCCCCAGCGGACCCAAAGCGACGCCGCTCCGACGGGAGTGAGCGAGCCCGTCGTCGTCGCGCCGGGCGTCTCCTGTCGAACACAGGTCGGTGATTTCGAGGGGTACGACCGCCCCGTCCATCCAATCGAAATGCTGGACCGAGCGCTCTCCGGCGATTTCCCGGGCGGTGACCGGGGGACCGGTCTCGAGACGAGTCGGGCAGCGGGTCCGGCGGTGGGATCGACCGTCTGGCTGTAGCGGGATCGGTCGAAACGATCGAGAGGAAACGAACGATTTAGGCACTCGAGACCGATAGCTCGGCGTATGCCCGTTCCGAAATCGGAGTTCGACGACCTCCTGCCCTGTGACTTCTACACGCCCGAAGAACTGCTCGACGACGACCGGATGTACACCGTCTACGAGATCGCCCGTCTGCTGCAGGGCCTCGAGCCGGACGACGACGTCGACCGGGAGACCGAGGACATCCTGCTCGACTGGGCGATTCCCTGGGTCATGGTCAACGCCGACGACCTCGTCGTAGCCGAGCCGAGATCCGACGACGAACCGGGGTATTACGGCCTGAAAGAATGATCTTGCTCGTCGTCGGCGCGGACCGAGTCGACGCCGGGAAGACGACGTTTTCCGTCGGCCTGCTCGAGCGAACCGGTGGGGTCGGCTACAAGCCCCGTGCGGGCAACGACTTCTGGTTCGACCACGACGACTGCCGGCGAGCGCTCGCCGAGGGGCGGCTGTACGGGAAAGACGCCGCCCGTCTCGCCCGGGCGGAAGGTCGGGGGCGAGCCCCCGAAGCGCTCAATCCGGTCCACCGGCTGTGGCGGCCCTCGCCCGGCGGCGGGAGCGGCCTCTTCGGGAGAGCAGATCGGGAGTTCCTGATCGACAGGATCGGCCGCGGGACGGGCGAGGATGGACCGATGTTCGTCCGGAACGCCGCCGCTGAGTTGCCCGACGCGGTCGCCGAGGCGCTTCCGACTGTGGAGGCGGTCCCGGTCGAGACGGTCGAGGAGTTCGACGACGTCGCACGGCAGGCGTACGTCCCGGCGTTCGAACGGCTGGCCGCGGAGATCGAGTCGGCGGAGGTCGCCGTCGTCGAGTCCTACGGCGACATCGCCCAGCCCCTCCAGTCGCTCGATCCGGCGGCGGTGACGGCCGTCGCCGCGGTCGAACCGGGCCGCGCGAGGATCTATCGGGGCGACCGCTACTGTCGGGCCTGCGAGATCGCCAGTTCGAGTCCGATGGACGGTCGACTCGAGAAGCGCGTTCCCGACGTCCTCGAGTACCTCGATCCCCTCGAGCGCGTTCGACTGCCACCGCTCGGCGGCGAGGACCGATCCGACCCCGAACGCGTCGCCAGCGCGTACGAGGAGGCCTACGACGTCCTCCTCGAGGCGGCCGGTCGGGCCGTTCGAGAGTAGATCCAGACGGGGAGTCGCGTCCCTCGGGAGTGGACCCAACTGTGAAACCACGTCGTTCGGGAGTGGAATCCGGCGTCGTATCGTGTCGAAAAGGGGACCACTTCGATCCCGGATCAACGCCGTTATCACCACTCGGTGGAACAACCGGATAATGAGACGGCGAACCCTTCTCGGTACCGTCGGGAGTGGAGTAACGCTCGGAGTGGCCGGCTGTCTGACACAGGACGGCGAAAACGGCGAGGGAGATCCCGGTTCCGGCGACGATTCGGACGACGGCGAACAGACGCCGGTGGACGACGATGGGGGAGACGACGCGGCGGAGTCGGACGATTCCGACGACTCCGAACTATCGGGGACTCTCGAGGTCGTCACCTACGAGTCGATGATCGACGGCGACAATCCGGCCGGGCCGTGGATCAGGGAGGCGTTCGAAGAGGAGTATCCGGACGTCGACCTCGAGTGGACCCAGCTTCCGGATCAGGGGATCAACCACTACGTCAACCGCGCGGACGAGGGCGTCGAGATCGACCCCGACGTCTACTTCGGCCTCAACATCGACGACCTCGTGACGGTCGACGACAACCTCGAGGACGGCGGGCTGTTTCAGGAACTCGATACCGGCCGGCTCGAGCGAGCGGATCGGATCCGCGACGGCCTCGACATGGGCGATCCACACGGACGCGTCCTCCCCTACGATACGGGCTACATCAGCCTCGTCTACGACGAGAGCGAAGTCGACGAACCGGAGACGTTCGAGGACCTGACCGAACCGGCCTACGAGGACGCGCTGTTGGCCCAGAACGCCCAGACGTCCGACCCCGGGCAGGCCTTCCTGCTGTGGACGATCGACGCCTTCGGCGAGGACGGCTACCTCGACTACTGGGCAGACCTCCGGGACAACGGCGTGCGCGTCCTCGACGACTGGACGGAGTCGTACTACGGCGCGTACATGGAAGAGGAGCGGCCGATGGTCGTCTCCTACTCGACCGACCAGGTGTTCGCCGTCGCCGAGGGCAACGACCTCACCCGCCACCAGGTCGGGTTTCTCAACGATCAGGGCTACGCCAACCCCGAGGGAATGGCGATCTTCGAGAACACGGAGAACGCCGACCTCGCGTACGCGTTCTTCGATTTCGTCCTCTCGAACGACGCTCAGGCCGAGATCGCCGAGCGCAACGTCCAGTTCCCCGCCGTCGAGGACGAGTACGTCGACCTCGACGACGAGTTCGACGAGTACGCACACGTTCCGCCGGAGGCGGTGACGGTCGGCTACGACGACCTCCGCGGAAACGTAGACGAGTGGGTCGACGACTGGGCACGCGAGTTCGCCGGCCACTGAACCGACCACAGCCGTGTCTCCCCCGGAACGGTCCTCCGCTCTCGACAGCGTCCGCCACTGGCTCGAGCGATGGTATCGAGTGCTCGAGTGCCTTCGCCGCCGGCTCGAGCGTCGGGCCCTGTGGCTGACCGCACTCGCGACGGCGGCCGTTCTGGTGGTCATGCTGTATCTTCCCGTCGGCGTCGTCTTCGTCGAGGCCGTCCTCGAGGAGGGATCGCCGACGCTCGGCCACTTCGCCGACGTGCTCACCGATCCGTTCTACGTCGGGTTCCTCGCGGACGTCGTCGCCGATCCGGTCGCCGTCGGGAGTCACCTCGCCTCCCTCCTCGGGTGGCTCGGGGCGGTTTCGGTCTCGCTCTCTCTCGAGTACCCGATCCCCGGGGTCGGCGTTCCGGTCCCGTGGCTCGCCGTCGAGACGCCCGGCGTTCGAATGGGGCTGTTCGGCTTTACTGCGTATCAGGCGGCCCTGTCGACTGTCGCGAGCGTCGCGCTCGGGCTCCCGGCGGCGTACGTCCTCGCGAACTACGAGTTCGCCGGCCGCCGGACCCTCCGGTCGTTGACGATCTTGCCGTTCGTCCTGCCGGGTATCATGGTCGCGGTCGGCTTTTACGCCATGTTCGGCCACGCGGGAACGCTCAACTCTGTTCTGGGCGTCATCGGCCTCGGTCCGTTCGCGTTCATCGAGGCGAACCCGCTCGCGATCGTGATCCTCGCACACGCCTTCTACAACGCCCCGCTGGTCGCCCGGATCACCGTCGCGGCCTGGGAGTCGGTCGACCGTCGGGCCGTCGAAACGGCTCGCAGCCTCGGCGCGAGCGAACGACGGGCGTTCCGGGACGTCGTCGTTCCCCAGCTCGCGCCGGCCGTCCTCACCGGCGCGCTCCTGACGTTCATCTTCACGTTCATGACGTTCCCGATCGTGCTCGCGCTGGGCGGCCTCCAGCTCGCGACCGTCGAAGTCTGGATCTACGACCGCGTCCAGCGACTCGACTACGCCGAGGCCGCAACGCTCGCGATCCTCGAGACGATCCTCTCGCTCGGACTCACCTACGCCTACCTCCGGTACGAGTCCGCGCAGGCGGGATTCGCCCGAACCGGCTCCACATCGGAAACCGAGCCGCTGTTTCCCGACGTCCGAACTGCGCTCTCGCCGGAACGCCTCGCCATCGTCGCCTACGGTCTCGTCGCCGTAATCGTCTTCGTCGGCCCGATGGCGAGTCTCGTCCTCGGCAGCGTCACGGACGGGACCGGCTTTACGCTTCGCAACTACGCGTTCTTACTCGAGCGCCAGCTCGAGGGGACGACCTTCCAGACGCGCCCGCTGCCGGCGATCCGCAACTCGCTTCTGTTCGGCCTCGCGACGCTTTTCGTGGCGGTGCCGATGGGCGTCGTGATATCGGTGCTGACGGTCCGGGCCGGACGCAGCGGAACGGTCGTCGACACGCTGGCGATGCTTCCGCTCGCCGTCAGCGGCATCGTCTTCGGCATCGGCCTCCTGCAGGGACTCGTCTTCGGCGTCCCGCTACCGGGCGGGTGGCGACTTCAGGTGACCGGCGCGATTGCGATCGTCATCGCTCACGCCGTCGCAGCCTACCCGTTCGTGACCCGGAACGTCTCGCCGTTGCTCTCGAGTCTCGATCCGGCGATGGTCGAGTCCGCCCGCGCGCTCGGTGCCTCTCGGTACCGCGCGCTGCTCGACGTCGAACTGCCGCTGATCGCGAGCGGAATCGTCGCCGGCGCGGCGTTCGCCTTCGCCATCTCGATCGGCGAGTTCTCTTCGACGGTGATTTTGGCGAGCGGCAGCGAGAGCTACACGATGCCCGTCGCCGTCGAACGCTACCTCGGGCGCAGGTCCGGTCCCGCGATCGCAATGGGAACGCTGTTGCTCGCCGTCACCGCGGCCAGCTTCGTCGTCATCGACCGCGTCGGCGGGAGGTACGAACTGTGACCGAACTCCGCCTCGAGGGCGTCTCAAAACGCTACGGGACGGACGGCGATGGGACGACCGCGCTGTCGTCGGTCGACCTGACCGTCCGAGACGGGGAGTTTTTCACCCTCGTCGGCCCCTCTGGCTGTGGCAAGACCACGACGCTGCGGGCGATCGCCGGCTTCGAGGAGCCGACCGAAGGATCGGTCTCGTTCGACGGAACGGAGATGACCGGCGTTCCGCCCGAGCGCCGCGACGTCGGCGTCGTCTTCCAGAGTTACGCGTTGTTTCCCCACATGAGCGTCGCCGAGAACGTCGGCTACGGGTTGCAGTTTCGGGAGCCGCCGGGGGGAACGAACGAGGAGGAACGCGTCGCCGAGTTGCTCGAACTGGTCGATCTCTCGGGGATGGGCGAACGCTCGCCCGACCAGCTATCGGGCGGGCAACGACAGCGCGTCGCGCTCGCTCGAGCGCTCGCGCCGGCTCCGGATCTGCTCTTGCTCGACGAACCGATGAGCGCCCTCGACGCCAGATTGCGCGAGTCGCTTCGACGCCAGCTCAAGCGGATCCAGTCCGAACTCGAGATCACGACCGTCTACGTCACCCACGACCAGGAGGAGGCACTCGCCGTCTCCGATCGGCTGGCCGTGATGAGCGACGGTCGCCTCGAGCAGGTCGGCCCACCACAGGAGATCTACGGCGAGCCGGCGACGCGATTCGTCGCCGAGTTCGTCGGCGACAACAACGTCTTCGACGCCACCGTTCGGGAACGAACCGGGCACACGACGCAGGTCGACCACGGCGGCCGGACGTTCGAACTCCGCGACGTTCCGGCCGACGCCAGTCGGGTGAGCTTCTGCGTTCGGCCGGACGCCCTCTCGCAAGCGGCCGACCGGAATCGGATCACCGTCGACGTCGAAACGAGCGAGTTCCTCGGCGAGACCGTCCGTGTCCACGGCCGGTGGAACGACCACGCCGTCGTGTTGCGACTCGAGGAGATGCCCGGAGAGGCGGTAACGGTGGGATTCGAGCCCGGCGACGAGCACCTGGTAGAAACGTCGTAGCGCCGCCTCCGTCGGAAGCCTCGAGCGAAACAGCTGGCGTGTGACTCGACGGGTGACTCGAGAACTCTTTCTGAGCGTGTGACTCGAGAGAAACGCCGTGACGATCGACTCCGACCTACATCTGGCGAGCCATCCGGCCCGCCAGTCTGACGTGTTCGGCCGGATCACTCGTCACGCTCGGCCCGTGGCCGGTGTGCATCTCCGCGAGGTCGTCGTCGATCCGCTCGGCGAGGCGGTCGATGCTCTCGATCAGCGTCTCGCGGTCACCCTCCTCGAGATCCGTGCGGCCGAAGCTCCCGTTTTGAAAGACGAGGTCGCCGGCGATGAGGACCCCCGCATCCGGCGAGTAAAAACAGAGGTGGTCGTCCTTGTGTCCGGGCGTGTGGAGCGCGACGTAGTCGTGATCGCCCAACCGGACCGTCTCGCCGTCTTCGATCCCGTGATCGACCCCCTCGATCGACGGATCGAACCCCCAGACGTCGACACCGAAGGCGTCGGTGACCGCCTCGAGGTTGCCGACGTGATCCGGATGGGTGTGCGTGAGGACGACGGCGTCGAGGTGGTCGACGTGATCGCGGATCCGGTCGACGACGTCGAAGTTCGCGCCGGGGTCGACGACCACCGTCCGCTCTCCCGTCACGAGGTAGGCGTTGCTCGTAAACGCTTGCACGCCTGCTGCGAGGTTCGTGATCATACCGCCACTACAGCGTCGATCGGTTTGTGCGTATCGACACGCGTGGATTCCCAGTGCGCCGAGACGTTCGGTGTCGCGGTATTCACAAGGATTTTTAGCTCCGGCACGTAGTGGTAGACGAATGAGCCGGCCGGTTTCCGTCGGGTTCGTCGTCTTCATCACCGTCGTCACCGTCATCGGTGCCACGAGTCCGGCGGTGGTGGCTGGTGCCGCGAACGGCCACGTCACCGGGACGGACCAGACGATAGGGGAACGGACCGCTGTGGCGTCGATGAGCGCCGCGAGTCAATCGGACGTCGACTCTCGAGACTTCGATACGACGACGTTCGAAATCGTCGTCCACGAGAACGGCAGCGCGACGTGGACGTTCCGGTACGAGCAACGCCTCGACGGCGACGACGATGAGGACGAGGCCGCCGCGCGAGCGAACTTTCGCGACTTCGCCGAGGAGTTCGACGATCAGGAAAACGAGTTCGGACTGTACGACCGCTTTGTCGAACAAGCCGAACAGATGACCAACAAGGCGAGCGACGACACCGACCGAGAGATGGAGGCGGCGGAGTTCAACCGGACCGCACGGATCGACGAACAGCTCAATCCGATGGGCATCGTCGAGATGTCGTTCGTCTGGCACGGCTTCGCGAGTACGGAAAACGGAACCGTCGTCGTCGGAGACGTCTTCCAGGGGTTGTACATCACGGACGACCAGTCGATCGTCATCGAGCCCGACGATGGCCTGGCCTTCCAGAGCGCCGAACCCGATCCACAGTACGTCGGCACCTCGATCGAAAACGCCAACTCCGTCCGCTGGAGCGGCGAACGGGAGTTTCTGAACGGCCATCCACGTGTCATCCTCGAACATCCCGAGGACACGGCCGGTGCACCAGGTAACGGACCCGTCTCGTCGGTCGGCGATGGCAACGACGGACCACCGTGGCAACTTCTCGGCGGCGCGGTTCTCGTGGCGTTGATACTCGGTGCCGGCTTCGTCCTCTACCGACGTCGCCAGCCTCCCGCTGACGAGGACGACGGGACAACCCCTCCCGATCCAACTCTGTCTTATCCGGCGGGGGAACCCGACGCCGATTCCTCGAGCGAGCCCGTCGAGCAATCCGATCCACTCGCCGACGACGAACTCCTGACCGACGAAGATCGAGTCCTGACGCTCATCAAAGACAACGGCGGCCGAATGAAACAGGTCAACATCGTCGACGAAACCGGCTGGTCGAAGTCCAAGGTCAGCATGCTCCTCTCTGATATGGAAGAGGAGGGAACGATCAGCAAACTCCGCGTCGGCCGCGAGAACATCATCAGCCTCGAAGGCTTCGAACCCGAAGCGACGAAATCCCCGTTCGACGAATAGCGTTCGCGTGTCACGAGGACACACCCAGGGCTCGAAACGGAATCCTTAAACACCGTAGCGCGCTACTTCGAATCACGTCAGCTCCGATAGTGTAGTCCGGCCAATCATATTGCCCTCTCACGGCAATGACCAGGGTTCGAATCCCTGTCGGAGCATTTCTGCGCGAAGACGTTGTAAGCGGGGAATGCGACCACGGATTTGAATGAGAGAAACGGGAGCGAGGCGACCGTTTCGCGTGGTTCAAATCCCCGTCGGAGCACTATATTTACGGGCAAATCACATAAATGGCGATTTTTCCCGTACGTTTCACGCCTTTCTGTCAGTAGTCCACCGTGAACTGAGACGAGATCCGTTACGTGAAGCGTGTTCGACTCGCCGCGCCAGAGTTGATTACGCAGAGTTGCTCACGACCGGTCACAGCTACGAACCGTCGGTCACTTGCACATCGAGGAAAAAGTACGGATTCAGAGTTGTTCGAAAAGAGAGCGAGCGCGTTGAACGTAGCTATTGTCGGCCCAACTACGAGTCGTGGTGATGTCGTCAAGAAGCGTTATCGCGTCACCTGAGGATAATTGATCAGTCCGAACGAAGATCGAGAGGAGCGTTGGAGTCGTGACGAGGCGCGTATTTGCGAGGGAAGCGTGGATAAGTCCGAGTTGGTTGTACTCATCGCAGAGGAATAACGATGCATCGGACTCATTAGCGAGCGTAACAGCGGCATTTTCGCCGTCGTCGAGTGGGAAGGTTGAATCGAGGTCAACGGTCTCCGTGGTGAGCGCATCGCGTCGGTCGAGAACTACTGTTGCGGCCTGACCGTGATTGTCGTCATACGAAGCGATATCTCGGAGCTCTTCGACGACTTCCGGTGGAACAACTACGTCGTAATTGGCGAGGAACACTGAGAGCGGGTCGGGGTGAGACTCAGCGACGACACCGAGACTGACGAGTGCTGAGGAGTCTGCAACTGCTGTAGACATCTATAACTCGGCAACTTCCTCGACGAAGTCTTCGTTGAGTTGCTGTTTGAGCACTCGGAAGTTGGCTGCCTTTTCAGCGCCGACGAGAGATTTGAGTTGGTCGAAGGTAATTTCGCCGTCGTAGTACGCGGCTGCAATCTCCTGAACGAGTGCATCGTCGTGTGTAGCGTCCTGAAGATACTCACGAAGTGCAGTGACGAGAATGTCCGTTCGGTCCTCGCCGAGGACATCTGCGAGCGCATCGGTTCGGTCGATAAGCCGGTGGGGCGCACGAAACTGGACTCGTTTTTTCTCACTGCTCATTATGTGTACAATGTGAGTGTGGATACTTAGTCGTTGCCGTGTGTACACTGTGGGCCAGGTAACGACTGAAACGGTTTACACACATTCGTAGCGAGACGGCACAGAACCGACAGTTCGACGGTCCTAAGCAGATACATCGCGAGGCGTGTACAATGACTTTCAGTGGCTACCATAGGTTGATGATCTCGTTCTATGACACGTATTTGACACAGTCCCAATCCTCAATAAATTCGTCAATATATACGATATTCTTGGATGGTAGATGGGCTACTATAGACACCGTTCACCCAGATCAACCGAAACGACCAAGTCATTATCGCAGTAATCATTAGGCAAAGTATGACCTTCTACGATCGGGAGGACGAACTCGCTTCACTCGAAACGGTATATTCATCGCCCGGCCACGCGTTCTACGTAATCTATGGGCGTCGGCGCGTGGGAAAGACCGCGCTTCTCAAAGAGTTCTGTGTTGATCGCCCCCACCTCTACTATCTCGCTGCGCAAGAAGCAGAAGAACGTCAACGTGAGAAATTTGTGGAGCGAGTCGCCGAAGCGTTCGATGAGCGTGTTCCACGAATCGACGGCTGGGACGACGCGTTCGAGTATCTCGGGGAGAAGCTCACAACGGACGATCGAGTCGTCGTTATCGACGAGTTCCCGTATTTAGTCGAGGAAAATGACTCACTTCCGTCCTATCTCCAAGCGTTCGTCGACGAGCAACTCCAGGGCAGTGGGTCGATGCTCGTACTGTGTGGCTCGAGTGTGAGCACGATGGAGTCAGCGGTGCTCGGCCACGAAAGTCCACTGTACGGTCGTCGAACCGGGCAGATCGATCTCCAACCGTTTTCGTTTCAACAGGCGCGTGACGTCATCTCGTACGACATTGCAGACGCGATCCGGTCGTACTCGGTTACGGGAGGGACGCCCATGTATCTCACACTCTTCGATTACGAGCGGCCTCTATCCGAAAACATCCGGGCACACATCCTCTCGCCGACAGCTATGCTGTACAACGAGCCGGAATTCCTGCTTCGGACTGAACTTCGAAATCCGGCCCGCTACCTGAGTATCCTCGAGGCGGTCGCACTGGGACACACGACTCCAAACGAAATTTCGGGTGCCACCGGCGTCGATTCAGGACCGCTTTCGAAGTACCTCCAGACACTTCGCCGCCTTCGCCTTCTCGATCGGGAAGTTCCGGTCACGGCAGCCGGGCAGAAATCCAAACGCTCCCGGTACCGCGTCGCCGATGAGTTCCTCCGGTTTTGGTTTCGCTACGTCGAACCAAATCGGTCCAGCATCGAAGAAGCTCCGTCCGTCGTTTTCGAAGGGACGATCGAGCCGGATTTGCCGACGCACGTTGCAACAACGTTCGAAGATATCTGCACCGAAGCCGTCTGGGAACTGATCAGACGCGAAGAACTGGGCCCATATTCCGAGGTAGGCCGATGGTGGTATGGGGAAGACGAAATCGACATCGTCGGGCTCGCACCCGCTGATAACCGAATCCTCCTCGCCGAATGCAAGTGGACTAGTGACCCAGTTGGCTACGGACTCGTCGATGACCTTCGAGAAAAGGCCGAGAACGTCCGATGGGGACCAGGAAATCGATCCGAACGCTTTGCCCTGTTCTCGAGAAGCGGATTCGTAGACGGCCTCGCTACGAAACTCGACGATAGCTGGTCGCTGTTCGAATTAGACGATCTCGAGGAGATCTTTTCAAACCCATGAAATAGATGGTAGTGGGCCACTTCTAGTTCAGCACCTCTTCGGCTGGTATTCGGCCATTCAGCGCTGGGTTCGGCCGATCGTGGTTGCAGTGATGTCTGATACGGTCTGCTGTAAGTCATTACCGCTACACCCGGTGAACGGGTCCCGGGTGTGGCGGTAAACAGTTACAGCAATCCGTATGAAGCGTCTGAGCCAGCGGTGTACGCTGGCTGGACTGTCCCGCCAGAAGGAATGAAAGCGGTCGATCCACACTGAGACAGTCTGAAATCACTATGCAGTCTGTAGATGGTGAATTTGCGGGATTTTTCGACCGGTGGACTCGCTGGCGGTCCGAACCAGAACCGATGATCGAACCCCCCAGTGCGGTTCGATACTGCTCATCGAGCCGCCGCTTAGAGCCAGCCGTCGGGAAGTTCGTCAGCATGGTCGCGCATCAACTTTCATCCGACGGCAGGCCCGTCGACCTCTGTCGTCCCAATTTCGTTGACTGTGACCGAAATTGAGTGGAGTAACCCGTCTGGGTTGTCCCATTCCATCTCGAACGATTGGATGACGCCGTCGCCATCAACGATGACCTCGCCCCGATGAAGGTCGAGGCGACGGTGTGTGTCGATTTCGTAGGCTGTAAGCGGTTCGTTCCGTGTTTCGGCCTCTCGTTCGGTTGGATCGCCGACTGTGGCTCCGAGGAGTAACTCGTCGAACAACTCCGCACCGGTCAGTTCGAGAAGGTCGGTCGGCGGGTCCAACTCGGCAACGGCCTGTGTGCCGTCCTCGAGATCGATTTCAACGGCCTGATAGTCAGAACCCATATAGTGTGAAACTGCTTCGATACCGTCATCTGCGGTCGAACGGTCGATTAGTTTGCGGCGGGATTCAGGTCCCGATTCTCGGAGGTATCGTACGGTTTTGGATACTGCGTTACCAGGCTCTCCGCGGTCGACCGAAACAGTGAGTGAGTGACTTTCGTCTTCGAGCCTGGTGACGTGTGACTCGATAAGAGTAGCGATGTTCGGGTCCATCTCCACTTCGTTGCGACTGGTTACCGTCTCTGGCGTTGCTGTCGAGTCGGCCGCTGGTTCTGCGTCCCCACACCCGGCCAGAGAGACGCTGCCGATCATACCGAAGATGTGACAGGCTCGACGCCGGGAGATCTTCGAATCGGCTGCGCTGGTGAGGATACCAAGCGGGTCGATCCCCGATCCGTCTTCGACACGGTCGTCTCGAGTCATAGATCACCACCGTTCTGTTCTGGTGACTGTCGGTGCTTGCAGAGATCCATCCTGACGGTGTCGGGGTTAGTCATGATCACCAGGTGGGAAAATCAGGGCAGCCAGGGGATTCACGTCGGTGGGGGAGACGTCTCTCGCGTATTTGATCGCATCGGCTGTCGCGATCAACTCCTGGTGGTCGAGTTGGATCTGCGCGTCGAAGTGCCTGTCAGGATTATCTCTCGTTTTTATCATAACGAGTCGTGGCTCATCCCGTCGGTGGAACGCCACAAGCGGGAGGTATTCGTCTTTAGCTAAGACTCACACCTCGGTTGCGTAGCGGTAGCGAGCGTCTCTTGTAACACTGGCCGTTGCTGGTGAATCTTCTGTGCGTCGTCGATCAGTCGGTCGAGCAGCGGTGGCGGCGAGTAGCCGAGATATTCGCCAAGTTCGTGGAGGATGAGCTGGGCGTGCGACCGGAAGGTCGCCGCCCAGCGTTCCGGCGGAAACACGATCTCA
>NZ_REGA01000033.1 GCF_003841505.1 Natrarchaeobius chitinivorans | reverse complement strand
CTCGCCTGACGAGACGGGCTGGATCGCCCGGACTGATCAGCGATGGCTCTGGAACGGCGGCGCACTCACGACTGCGAGTGCGCCGCCTGTGACGGGAGACATAACGAAGAACCGGCTGGTTTGGTGGAACAGCAGCTATCTCGGTATGATAGCGGTCAGACTCGGTGCAATTTCGGCGTGGTCGCCGTCTCAGCCAGTCACTAAGCTAGAACGGATGGGGGAAACACCTCATGCAGTGAGTTCAAGGTTATTTATATGCTCTTCGCTGTACGGGTTCACACTTCTTATCCGGTTTCAGAATCTGCTTTAGGTGCAGAAACGGTCACTGTGTTCCGTGTGAGGTTGGCGGACGCACGACGCAAACGTTCGGACACGGAGTTGGTAGAGATATCCAGTTTCTCGGCTAAATCCCCGATCTGTGCTTCACGTGGTACGTTAAAGTATCCCATTTCCAATGCGGTAACCAGTACTTCGCGTTGTTCTGGTGTGAGGTTGTATTCTCGTTCTTTACGGGCGGTTCCATCGTATATCCGTTGGAGTTCGAACGAGTAACCTTTGTCGTGGAAATAGTCCTGGAACTGTTGTAGTGCTTCTTGATCTACAAACTGGAGTTTAAGGTACCAAAGATTGTCGAGTGCTTCGGCTTCTTGTATAATACCGTGCTGGTTAACGATCTGGTCGATCAGGCTTTGCACATCTTCACTCCAGTGGATGTTGAAGTAGGCGACATCGTCCCCGGTTTCGATCAGTTCGGCGCTTTCGACGCTGGGATCTTCGTTTAGTGGTGTTTCTACTGTTTCTGGGTTTTTTGTTCGTACCCAGAGGAAGGGCATGATCCACTCCCGGCTGTGCGTGGCTAATCGTTCAACTTCAATGGACAGGTCTGGAACTTGTTGGAAGGTGTGTTCAAGTGCGAAGGCCTCTGCGGGAATGGTGAACTCGGTGATAACGCTCATACAGTATTCAGGGGTTGTAGTCGGATAACGCGAAGGGTGATATTTGCAGTGGTAGGGTTGAAAAATCCTGATTCCCTAATTGTTTCTTGATTTGTTAGGGGTGGTTGTGGGATAGACTTAGAAGAGGATCGAAAACTTTCCTATGTACCACACACTGGGCGGCATCCAATGGTGACAGAAGGGTATGAACTGGGTTTTGCTCCGGGAATCAGGGAAGACTATGATTATCAAGTAGGAGATATTCCGAACGCGAACCCGCCAGTGGTTTTCCTCAATAACTGGTTCGAACACCCTGACTTGGACAGGTACCTTGACACCTTCCCACGGTATGACCCTTCCGTGGCGGTGCTCGGTGATGCCTACAATAGAACTGAAGCAGAAGAGTTGGGTGAGACAGCGATCCAGCTGCTTGAAGAAAGCCCTGGAAAAGAGATAATCGTGGTAGCGAAATGCGAGGATGCGTTCGAGATCTTGGACCAAGAAGTGACTCTGGGATACCCGAACGGGTACAGTGATTTGAAACCAGAAGATTACAGCTCGGTTCGTGACTGGCGAGGACGAAATGTACATGTACTCGGGGGAAGCCCACAGTCTCAATTTGAAGTGATCGAGGAGTTGACCCAGCCCAACCTAACAAGAGACCCACCAGCAGACATCAGAGGAGTAGACGGGAACGGAGTTCAGAAAGCAGCCTATTTTGGCGAATTTTACAGCAGGGACGGCTACCAACGAGCAGACCACCTATCCATACGAGAAACCGTGAAAATATCACTTGAGGAGATCAAAGCGTTCTGGCAGGACAAAGGTTTGTGGCCGGAAACAGAACCCCGTGTCTTGTACGGACCAGCAGTACAGGAACCCGACCAACTGATCTACATGGACCAAGGCGGAGACCCCATCCCCAGCAGAGACGCCTTGGAAAACGCCTACATCGGAGAGTACGAAGAACACGGCAGATTAGCTTTTGAGAACAAGACCCAGAAACAATTCGTCGAACACCGTGAAGCCCTGAACAAAATATAAGAAGACTGTGCACAAGCCGTGATAACACTCCACAAACCATATCCCGTAGGGTGTTGAATACCGAACACATGTCTGACGATGATTTCAGTAGACAGTGCTGCGAGACGAAATGTGTAGAAACAAGGCATGAAAAAACAGCCGACGGAGGATTCAACCAAACCCAAGAACTGGGAACAATCCTCAGAGCGCTCGCAGAACCACGCCGCAGACACCTGCTCTACCTACTCGAACAAAAACAAGCAGCTGAATTAGAACAACTTGTCGCACAATTCTGCTGTAAAAAAGAAGGGGTACCACCGGACGACGTCGAACCGGAAACAGTCGAATCAGTGAAAACACAGCTCCAGCACAACGGACTTCCCATGATGGAAGGCTGCGGGCTCATAGAGTATGATCGTAGAAGTGGGGCAGTCCGTCTGTCAAACCCTCCGGAAATCTTGACCGAAATACTCTCTCTGTGTAAAGAATTTGATGAGAATGAGTTTTAGAAGCCAATGTACTGCTCTCCCCACTCTTTCCTGTTTTCCAGTGTAACCCGCCGCTGGAGATTTCGGGTGTACCCGACAAGGCAAAATCACTTGTCCTAATTATGGATGACCTCGACGCTCAACTAGTAGCAGGACACACCTAGGATCACTGGCTTGCATGGGACATCGATTCAGGTATCGGTACAATCCCACAAGGATGGGATGCTGAAAACGCTACAGAAGGGTACAGCGACTATGTGGAACAAGGGTATGAAGGTGCGTCACCGCCCGAAGACAGCCACGACTACCACTTCAAGCTCCTCGCATTGGACAGTGAACTCGGGACGCCGGAGGAAACTCGGAAGCGGCGGCTTGGTTCCACGATTGCGATGGAAGCCGAAGTCTTAGCAGCCACTGAGATAATCGGCACCTACGACGCCGATCAGGGAACTGCCTGCTAACAATCACCGCCAATCTTTTGTTATTCGATGCTTTGAGAGGGTTCTACAGATACTTTTCCCGAAGACCATACTGTTACCGTGCACCCATGGTATTTGAACGTGAGTTTGCCCATTGATTGCTCCTGAAACAATGAATTCAAAGCCTCAGGATCGATTGCGTTGTACAAGGGCTGTTCAAGTTCTGAAGGTTTCCTGTCCTTGAGTACAGATACTAAGCGAAGAATAGTCCGTGAAATTGTCTCCCCATCTTGCATCGTATCAACTACTGCTTCGTCACCCATTTCTGCTCCACTCATGTCTATTCAATCCACTAGGGATAGACGGAAAGGCGTTCTCGCTTTGTGAATAAACATGCCTAGAGCGACCGATAATGCTGATAACGAAAGTGATCGACCGTTAAGAACCGAAGAGGAGTCTGAGTAATGTGCGTTCAGCGCTTCGAACGTTCTCTGTGACGGTGGGCTGGGTTACACCCAGTTGATCTGCTAGATCCTGACCGGTGCAATCTCGTGGGGAATTGAAGAAACCGCTGTGATACGCTGTCTTCAAGACTTGTTTTTGACGGTCGGTTATTTCGTTCTCAAATTCTTGTCTGAACTCTTCACGGACATGGAATTCTCGTTCCCGGGTTTGGCTTGACTTGACTTCAACATGGTTATACAGCCTTTCAAGCATCGAAATGAAAGACCCTGAGGACATGTTATTCGGCAGTTCTAACGTCATCTCAGCCTTGTCCCCCTCAGCAGTTAATTCACATGGGACACCTCCATGATCTAATAAAATCTGGAAGAAGCATGGATCATCAACAATACTGGCAAATAAGTGACCGTCACCCTTCTCTACAATATGGTTGATGTTTCGAATTCCATAATTCCGTTTAGCAAATGCTTCTACCTCTTCTTTATTACAGTCGTGAATGGTGAAGTAAGTTCGGGGAGGAGAATCCTTCTGTGGGACAATTCCCTTGAACGTAATTCGGGTGTCGAACTCGGAGGCAAGTGAGATACTGGGAAGAGAATTGTCTTTGATACAGATCTCCAGTTCCGTTACCTGTTCGCTGATCAACGCCTTTTTGGTCTCACAAGCATTGATCGCATGTCCTGTACATCGACCAAGATTTTCTAAGACTTGCTCAATCTGATGGTTGAATACGTTAGTCCGGTCAGAAAACAATGTTAGTACACCATACTTGGAATCCTTGAAGCAGACTGGTACACTTGCGACAGACTTGTATCCTCTTTCTAATGCTTTGGCTCGCCAAGGTTCAAACGGTGGTTCTGTAATCAGGTCATCTATCACAACAGGTTTGTTATTTTTGAAGGCAGTAGTTGCAGGCTCTATAACCGGGTTTTCCTGGTGAGCTTGTACTGACTCTAGATAATCATTTTCACTATCACATGATCGAGAAGGTGTGATCGATGAGTCTTTAGAACTGTCAGTACCGAACCATGCGAAATTCACTAAGGAAGAGGAAGAAAGCTGATTGCATACGGTTTGTTCGATCTCGGTTCTTGTATTTGCATCAATCAATTCACGACCTGTATCTTGAAGCAGGGAAATGACCTCTTCGAGTTCCCGGATTTGTTCGGTTTGTTCTTCTAGCTTAGTTTGGTGCTCTTCAACACTTTCCTGATATATGATGTTGTCAAGCGCTGTCCGACATTTCGTTTGAAGAGTTTGAAGAACCGCTATATCATAATCATTGAGCGTCATGTAATCCGGGAAAACCGCAACTAGTACACCGTGACGCCCAAGAGGAACAGACACAGTTTCTCCAAGCGGAAGATCGGCTGGCCCATCAGACGCTTCTGTAAAAGAGATTGGCTCTCTTTGGATTCCTTCTTCTCTAGTAAATATCTCCCATGTCCGGTCAGAGAGTGCGTCTGTAATCGCTTCTGTATCCAGGATTCCAGATTCGGTCGTAGATTCATTTGGTCGGAAACTCCCGGTTTCATGATCGTAAAGCCAGACAGTGCTGAAAGAGGGAGAGAACAGTATGCGGACAGTATTCACGATCTCATCTATCAATTCGGATTTGCTATCGCCTTCTCTATCATCAAACCTGTTAGCAAGATTGGTTATCTTCTCTATCTTCTCTTTCTGAGATGAGTACTGGCTAAGCTTCTCAAGCGTGTTTACTGCTTCGAACAATCCGTTTTCGTTGACGGTTGGTGCTAATTGGTTATGTTGAAAAGTATTCGCACAGGCACCTGTTGGCGACCGGTACATTGGATGATGAGATAGAACTTTATACAAAAACTCGTCAGGGAATTTATTAACATTGTATGGGCATAGTGCCATTAGCGAGGTATCTTCAATTATTTCATCGGAGAGTTTCTCATACTCAGCCAAAACTCCCAGATCTGATAACATATCTGTCGCCCATGACATACCTCCAGAAACTCGGATCAGCTTATCATCCTTTTTCTTATCCAGGATCTCTTCGATCCAGTTTCCCATAGATTCGGCAGTTATTTCATCCGGTGCCAGATATGTCTCTTCAACAGTTTTGATTTCTAATTGTTCTTTCCCGATTGCGGCTTCCACGTCAACCCCGGTAGCACGTAAGGCAGACTGCAAATCCTTACCGAATTGATCATTGTATATTGCAATACATTTCTCTTCGTTTTGAACCCCTTCTCTTAAGAACTCCGTAACAGTGGCTAATTTCTCTTGCCGGTTCTCATATACAAGTACATAGTGGGAGCGAGCATTCTGATCTTTTGAGGGTTGACCAACCTTGAGGGGGGTCTCACCGTTCTTTGCCCGTGCAGGAAGTTCTTTGTCTGCGTTCTTGTTATCCATAATTAGGGTCTAAGCTGGGATATTTATTGGGGTGCGTGAAACCGAGTTACCGGTTCATGTTTTCTATAAGGCCTACAGGTTCAAACGCGTAAAGACTAACGCTTTAGCGTTTTAAAGGCTTGTTCCAAAATCTGTTGGGTCAGTCTACCTTTCCTGAAGAATAGTTGAGTCAATCAGTTGGTGTGTACCACGTCGTAGCAAACCAGTAGCCGAAGCAGCAGAAATATCAAAATCCTCAGCCAGCTCCTGTAAAGACACTGCACGAGGTTCCTCGTAATACCCATTTTTAGCAGCTTCAGTGAGAAGCTCCCGTTGTCGTGGTGTAAGCCCATACCCGATATCTCTATCGTTACTCGGAGGTGAAACCATATGCATACGTTCTAAGGAAAGTTCCAATTCTTTCTCAATGCATTGGCTACTGAAATCTGTGAGATCGTCTTTGTTTGGAAACCTTATCTCGAATTCCCAGTGGTCCTTTTCTCCGGTACCAGAAAGAAGAACTGCGTCACATTGCTTGATCCCGCGTACTAACCCGCTTACGTACTGGCTCCACTCTGCACGGTACAAACGCCCGTCTTCAAAAGAATCCACATGCACTAGTTTTGAGATTTCTGGTTCTGTCTCTGCCTCATATTCGAACTCATCAAAATCAGTGCCCCAAACCCAGAAGAACGGCATCACGGACTTACGAGCAGGAACAACTCGTTCAAACTCTATCCGGTCAATTTCGGGAACCAATAAAGCATCTCCTAAGACAAATTCGTCAGCCGTCATCGTGAACTCTGCAATTATCCCCATTAGTAGTCTGTCAGAAGAACCCCTATTTGGATAGGCTTACCGATTGTAGAGTTTATTATTATAAATCTCATAATCGATTTGCTATAGTGAATATATACCTTCATATATATTAGAATACTGTCCTAATTCTCTAAATTTGGATATAAGAAACTGGTTAGAAGTCGCTGAACGTTAGCTGTTGATCTTCCACTTGATCGAGAGTTCTGTATGGAAAAGTGAGTTCTTCGTGTTCGACGACTTGTTTGAGATACTGGTTCTGCTTCCCTATCCCACTGGTTTGTTGGAACGGGTAGACTGTGTTCCAGTCTTAGGAGTCGAGTAGGTTTCGAAGTGATCGGCCAGCTCGATCTTTATCGTCGAGATATCGTTTGCCGACCAGTACCCAGACACGGTCGAACTCAGTTACGCACCCTCTCTCTGCTTCTATCTGGCTGTGCGGATGCTGCGAAGGGGCTTTACCTTGGTCACGGCTAGACTCTTTATGGCGATTGAAGCATCATTCACTGCTACACAGGGCGAGTTCCCTCTTGCTGAAGTGTTCTCAAAATTCCCTGCAGCACAGATTGAGTTAGATAGGGTAGTTCCTACCAATGACGTGCTGATCCCGTACTTCTGGCTTCAACAGATTGACTCGTCAGACATCAATTTGGATGGTATTGATCATCCTGGAATCAATGATCTTCGAATCATTGATGATGTTGATGGAGAACTTTTCATCCGTATTGATTGGGACTTTGAGTATGAGAGTGTTCTAACTGCGATCCTTGAGACGGATGTGGAACTGGTGTCAGCTATTGGGAAGGAGGATAAGTGGACTTTTGAAGTTCGAGGGAATAAACAACAGGACCTATCTGATTTTCAATCATACTGTAAAAACAACGGTATTCCTATAGAACTTACCGAGCTTCACGCGCTTTCCCCCTTGCAGTCCGGGCAAAGGTATGATCTAACTGAGGCACAGCGAGAGGCGTTGACCTTAGCGTATGCTTGTGGGTTCTATGATTCTCCTCGGGAGGTGACCCAGAAGGAAGTTGCAGATGAGCTTAATATCTCACGGCAAGCATTAGCTTCTCGTCTTCAACGAGGGACTCGTCGTTTGATCGCAAGCACATTGATCCACCCTTCCGACTGAGACTTATAAACAGGTTACCAGAGTAAAAGCCAGACTCACCAATCCCACGCCCCATACATAAGACGTGGCTCGAAATGACCGATCTCAAAAAACGGTTGCTGACTCCTCTAAAGAATACCAGAACACAAAATTACCAGAAAAATCAACGGTAGGAGATATTCTTCAATCAGAACGCGTGGTTGAGCAGCTTGAGAAAGATGGGCTCTACCGGTTAGAGTATGATTCGTCGGCAGATAGGCCAAGTCTGGCGGTTGTAGCTGCTGTTGCCGATATTTCCCAGACAGATCCTGTTGAACTTGCACCCTTGCATTCAGCTGTGGATACAGATGCTCTTGAAAATCTGGTTCAGCCATCAAACGGTTCATCCCGGAATAAGCGCCGGGTATCGTTCCAGTTCGCCGGTTACAAAATCTCAGTTAGCAGTGAGGGTATAGTGGAAGTGGACGAAAACAACTGCAACAGTACAGACACCAATGGGTGAGTCTGGTGATCAGCCGAACTCTAACTCAGACCAGGTGGTGGAGCGAGAAGGAACGTATGATCACGAGTTGTATGGTGAGGTAGAGGTTACAGGGATTTGGAAAGGTGTTGAAGAGGTTGATACGACACGGAATTCGAACGAGAAGGATGTGTATATCGTCCGGTACTCAGCGGATGAGGATGGGGAGCAGGTTGACGAACTTACGGATACGTTAGACGAGTTCATCGAATCCATCGAGTAGCACCCAAACCCATTCGTATTCGGTTGTGCCCGAGAGGGATATACATCCAGATGAAATACCCTTCAGTAATTGGGGAGGACAGTTGCACGTCGTCGAGAAGATCTCGTAGCAAGAACGGCCGCACTTGACGAAACCCGCAGATTCACACCTCTTCAATCACTTCGAATCAACTGTTTCACCATCCATTTTCGACGGTCATGGGCGGTGAAGAACGCAACCCCGGTATTACCGAGGGTATTAACCGAATACGAATGCACCCGAACCCCCTTATTTAAAAACGTGTGCTGATATTTGCTATATAGCCTTCTCGCTTCCCTTCTCTATGGATCCGGAGGCCAGATAGGCGATGAGGTTGGCGTAGGATCCGTTTCTGGTAAAATTCGACCCCATCTGCTCGTCCTTCAATTACTCAACTAATAGTACAAACGGATGCGACTACTAGTAAGAATACTGTAGATTATTGTCAAAAACTGTCTGAAGAGAAATAAATCTCGGAAGAGGATTAGTTGAGGATGGCATTCGTCGGTTTAGTCATGATTCTACCCAGAGGCCAACTATTATGCACTAAAAAGACACTGTGATTAGCTATATGGATACAAGTGCGGATCCTATTGAGAAAATTTCGTTCCTTGCACGCTCAGAATCACGAGTATAAATCCTACAACAATTATTCGAGTCAGGCCCAGCCACGCAACGTGATCTTCGAGCGGAGCTCGAAAAATCAAGATCGACGGTTGCACGGTCACTAACGTCACTCGAAGAACAGAACTGGGTTACAAAAGAACATGAATCGTACCACTTGACTCCAGTCGGTGAACTCCTTACTGAAGAGTTTTTGGAGCTGGCTGAAATGGTTCAGACAACTGAAAAACTATCTGTTTTCCTAACTTGGTTTCCCTACTTCGATCACGACCTCGATATTGAGCAATTACAGAGTGCTGATATCACTGTATATACTGCTGGTGATCCGTATGCACCGGGAAGGTCCCAGACAGAATTCATTCAAGAAACTGATGTATTTCGTGGAATATTTCCAGCGATAGATCTCGAAGGTGCCAAGGTAGCTCACGAGCAAATAATGAATGAAACCCTCGAAGCAGAAATCATCGTTTCTCCAGAAGTAAAAAAGACAATCGCCTCTGGTGAGTTTGCCCCGATATTCCGTGAACAACTACAAACTGACCGGTTAACCGTCCTCTCTGTAGAGCGCTCTATGCCTTTTTATGTAGGGTTATCTGATGGTACAGCGATACAAATCGGCGTGGCAGACGACGACGGTATGCCTCGTGCATTACTCGAATCATCAGATGGGACGCTCCGAGAGTGGGCTGAAGGACAGTACCAAGAGTACCGCAGTGAAGCCCAGATTGTCTCACCTCATCACTTCGCTTAATTGGTCAGCATCTGTGCACACCGTGCAACATTCCCACGGGATAAGAATAAAAAATCCGGACGGAATTATGCAGTCAGTCAGATATGAATGGACCTGACATCGGTCGTCGGGCAGTTCTCGCCGGGATTTGTGGGGGTTCACTCGGCGTATTGACTGGCGTTGCTGGTGGAGCTGGCGATACGTCGGTTCCGTCCTCAGCGAGTCAACAACAGATATCCAGAGATTCACATCAAAATATTACAGAAGAAAATACGGTATTCGTAGATCCGTCTGGTCGTAACGACAATCCAGGTACTGCAGATTCACCAGTCGGAACGATTCAGGAAGCACTCGAACGCGTCGAACCAGGCGAGAGAGTCTACGCAAACTCAGGTGAGTATCAGGAGTTCGTCGTCCCTGACCAAGGCGGGACACCCGAGAACCCAGTTGAGCTTACCGGTCCACCAGATGCGGTCCTTCGACGCCCACCGGATTCGCCTGCGGCTATCGCTATTGTTGTCAATCACTTCCACCTGACAGGGCTTTTAATCGACGGACTGGCTGATCCTGATCGACCGGAAGATCCCGATGCGTACGGGGATGGTCCGGTGGTTCATATGACCGCACCAGATCTGGATGAGTACGTGGAAGGGATCGTCATCGCACCACACGGGATCGGTAACTCCGGTCGCCAACTCGTGAATTTGAACTTCGCAAAGAACGTCGGGGTCGGTCCCTTCGAGGTTACGGGACGTGCGGGTGCGAAGTGGCAGCTGACGGACGAAGAAAACCACAATGGCGAAATCGTATATGTTGGAACTGGCAGGACTACCATTCACCAGCACGACAATATTACCGGATGGGATCGAACGCAAGACATACACATCCATCACATCGACAACTCGGCAGGACATCCGCACTCGCAGCTTGTGGACGTTAAACCAGGTGCGGAGAATGTAACGATTGAGTATTGCACAGACGGAGGGGGCTCGCAGAACGATCTCGACCGGCCTGCTACGTCTGTGAATCTTGCAGGATACGATTGTACGTTACGATGGTGTCTCATTCAGGACGGTGAAGGAAATGCTGTCAATGTGGGGAGAGAGGTTGAGGACTCGCCTGATGACGAGATTGCCGAACAAGTCGGCACAGAGAATGCGATCTACGGGAACGAGATCAGTGGCTTTGGGGACGGGTGGGGACTCGGGTTTTCCCCAGGATCGGACGCAGGGCAAGGCCCTGAACACCAGGCGATTATCTGTGGAAACAATATCGAAGGGCGGGTTGCTGGCAATCCGGAGTCAGACTGTCCTGAGGACGTCCCAACCGGGGAGGGTATCGGTCACACCGGTGGCGATCCCGAAGCGATCCGGGCTACCATCTCCGAATTCGAACCACCGAATATGGAGTCGCCTGATCAGTCATCGTCCGCAGACTTGCTGCTCTATGCAGCTACCGCTCTTGCCACGGCTTCGATGTTCGTACCCTATAGTGTACGCCGATTCAGGAGACGTTCAACATGACGATGATTGAGGCGAACAACTTGACCAAGCACTACGGCGATATCAAGGCAGTCCAAGGCATTGATCTGACGATTGATGCGGGAAGTATCCATGGTTTTGTTGGTCCCAACGGTGCTGGCAAATCGACGACAATGGGAATGCTTGTTGGCGTTGTCACTCCGACGGTAGGGGAGGCGACAATCGGTGGTGACCCTGCGGGATCGCATGCAGCGCTCGAAAAAATCGGCTATGCACCACAAGATCCGGTCTTCTATAATTCGATGACTGCCCGATCTTATCTCCGTCATATGGGGAAGATGTCCGGGCTTGATGGCAATCTCTCGGAACGTGTTGATGAACTCCTTGAGTGGCTCAACCTTGCTGATGCTGCTGATCAGGCTATCAGTGGATATAGCGGTGGGATGGAGCGTCGTCTCGCACTTGCGCAGGCGATGGTCCACGATCCTGAACTGCTTATTCTCGACGAGCCGACAGCCGAACTTGATCCACGAGGGAGAGCATCGATTATTGACACATTACAGAACCTCACCGACCAAGGAAAGACAGTTTTCGTGAGCAGCCATGTCCTTTCGGAGCTCGAACAGTTTATCGAAGAGGTGACGGTTATCAATGATGGGAAGGTGATAACATCGGGATCGCTTGCAGAGGTCAGTGCTGGGTTGGTCGAAACATATGTTGTTGAGTCCACAGACGACGCTACCCTCCAGAACCTACTTATGGAGTGTCCGTTCGTTGAACGTGTCGAACTTCATGAGGACTCGGGGGTAACCGTCTGGATCGACGATGAAGATGCGTTCTCAACCACCTTACCGACGGTACTCAGTGATGCCGAAATCGGGTTGCAATCGATGCATCGTGAGTCGGGGTTAGAAGAAGCGTTCCTTGAAATGATCGAGTCCAATGAGGGTGTGTAATCGGATGCGACTATTTACCATTTACCGGAAAACGTTCGCTGATCTCTCAAATCCGAAAATACTTCTGGCATACCTCGTGCCGTTTCTGGGCTTTACTGCATTCCTAGCGCTTGGGATCGCACCAACCCAAGATGGCGAAACTGTTGGGTCAACACTGGCCCAGCAAGAAACGTGGCTTCACGAGACGTTCATTCTAATGTCCGTCTTCTTGGGTGTCGCAATCCCGCTACTGGCGCTGTGTGCAGTCTTCTGTGCGATAACCTTAGCAACTGAGTGCGAACGAGGGAGTCTACGAATCCTTCTAAGCAAACCAGTCAAACGGTGGGAAGTACTTCTAGGGACGTTCTTTGCCATCGTCAGTTTCGCCACTCTCGTCGGATTAGTGAATCTGCTTGTAACTGCGATAATGCTTGTTGAGTTTGCCGATATTAATTCGGCAGCAATTCAGGGCAGTGTCTTCTCACTTCTCCCAGCAAACCTTGTATTCGCCATGTTCGGAGCGTCTGTCGTAACTGCAACCGGTCTCGCACTCGCGGTATTCACCAAGGATCGCCTGCAAACCACGCTCGGAGCACTCGTTATTCCAGCACTCTACTTTCTTTTCGTTCCAGTACGGATTTTCGGCCAAGATATGTACGAGAATTTCCATCTTTACCTGTTCGATGTCAGTTATCATTTCGGTCACGTATTTGTCGTCATATATCGAGCGATTAATGGCACAGTCCCCTCCGAAACGAAGGAAGGGCTTGTTGTATTTACTGGCGTCTATTCGCCATTAGAGGATTCAAATCCGGCCTCTGCGTCATTTGAAGCAGTCGAACATGTACCGATGGAGCTCTCAGTACTCCTGTTAACACTGTTTACGATTGCTGCAATCATGGCTGCTCTGTACCGGTTTCAACGGATGGATGTGTGATATATGGGCGGCGTGGAGGCTGTCCCAGTACGGATCACAGTAGGCGACGAAGTATCTTCGGCGTTGACTACCGTAGGTTGTGAGGATCGCTGAACCCGCTGTCAAGTGGTTTGGGTATAGGTGAACCTCGAATCCGATTGAGCAGCTGATGAGCGCAATCAGCAAGCGTATAAGGATATTTGACTAACTCCACGAACTAATGAAAAACATCCCCTGATGAGAAGAGACTCAAACACCCTTAACGAGAAAATGCCCCTTGTTTCAATGCATTGTCTCTACAAAAAGAACACATTGGATCATATCATCCCTGCTCTTGTGAGCGGTGGATAGCTGAGTAGAAGCAGTCCGGTAGCAACAATCGAACCAGTAATGAATTGGATGAGTTGATTCCGGACAATCCCGCTCTCAGTTCCTTCGCTGATCCGGAACTGGTCATCTGAAACAGCTTCGGTCACAGTAGCGTCTATGCTGTGACCCCATTCGTCCGGAACGCTCTCAACTTCAGCCCCAATCACGTGAACAGTATCGCCTGGCTCTAATCGGGCCTCCTGATACTTGACCGTCTCATCTTCACGGTCCCACGTCTCGGCATCACTCTCAAACCCAGCCTTGTCCTCGGTAATCGTCTGGAGACGTTCGTGCGCATCTTCAGAAAGCGAGTCACCAGTTCCGACTGTCAACACTGACTCTCCCATGTGATCGGTGATATCAATCTCTGCACCCGTCGGATCCACCATAACACGAGATCCACCATCCTGTACGGCAAACGGGCGTCTGGCCTCATCACTTTCAGCCAATCCCCACGACACTTCTGTGTTACTCGGCTTGTCCATCCCTTTCACACCGCCGACTTCGACACCGTCTACGTCCGTTCGATGTCTACTTTTCACCTTCATCCAGGCTTCATAACAGACAGCTTCTCGCCCGGAAAACGGTGATTCAAACGCGCCAGTATCCTGCTCGGGTTCGACCGTTCCTTGAAATTCAACCACACCATCAGCTTGCGGGACCTCACGAGCACTGATTCGATCACTTCGATAGATTTTGATACCAGTAATGAGACTCCGAACGCTCCCGTACAACAATAGGAGTCCAATGAGCGCCAGCAACGAACCGATTAAGAGGTCTTCTGACACCACGTCACATCACCCCCTTTTGGAGGAGTGCCATTACCCCCGCACCAATCGTTATCCCAACCCCGATAACGAAGATCACGATACCCTTCGCAACTAACCGGAGAGAAGTCCTCGTCGGAGAAGTATCCGACACTCGGAACTGCGATACTTCCTCTCCTTCTCCGATGACTACGTCCTCCCCACCGAAATCATCACATTTCTCAGTTACGTGGTTTCTCTGTCCGTACACATGGACATCATCGCCAGGGTGGAGTCGGGATTCGTATTTTCTGATATCGCGGTTCTGACTGTAACCCGTCTTATCGTTCGACAGTGAGAGCGATGCCGCAGCCGGATCAACTACAATCTCCCCACTCTCATCCCGTACAACAAACGGAACCGAATCCCGGCCTGAATCCAGCGTTCGCATATTCGTTGCGGAATCATCATCTGACCCGCTTCCCGTCTCCTCTTTCCGTTTTTTCCACGTATGCACAAGAGACGGTGTATCCGTGTACTTGCTTGAGGTAGAGCCGGAAACCGGGTGTGCCGTTCCTTCAACCTCTACAACACCACGTGCTTCGCGTGCCTCTGCAGCCGGGATGGGGTCATTTGAGAAAATCCTGTATCCGTGCCGCGTAAGGTTTGAGCCTTTCCAGACGGCATAGATTCCGAATAACGACATCAGAATGAGCACACCGGTGAGAGCAAACGAACCATCGCCGTTACTCCGCAACACACTCTCATCCAACAACATCCAAGAGCAGTAAGTTTCAGTAGACATCATAGTTCATCATCCGTTCCACCGGTGACCCGACGCTTGATGAGGTATGCTGCCCCGCCAAGGCTCGCTACTGCTGTGAGAACACCGAATCCGGGCATCTCCTCGGATGTCCCCTCATCGTCATCTCCCTCAGTATCATCTTCGCCAGAATTCCCCGAACCATCCGAATCGTCTTGACTTCCGTCATTAGATGCTTTTGATTCTGATGCATCGTTACCATCCTCACCTGATACCGGTGATCCAACCGTCACCGTTCCTGCCGGTTCATCATTCACCCGGATATCGTACTCACCAGTCTCATCAAACGGGATATCGAATGTTTCAGTCGTAGCTGCCGGTGGAAGTTCCACCGATTCAACGAGTTCACCATCAACGAGAATCCCGATCTCCATCGACTCGACAGCGCCTTCAACTGGCAGATCTACATGAGCGGTTACCTGTACAGATTCACCTGGCTCAATACTCTCTTCAGCCAACTCCACGTCCTCCACTTCGTACGTGATTACGTCATCAACTACGTCGTCGATATCTCCGACCGTGATTGCTCCCCGCATCCCGGCTGAATCGTGCGGTTCACACGTATACCGGTACACGCCATGCTCACTCAACCGCGTATCGCTATCAAGGGTTTCCCAGTTTACCGGGAACGTGTACCCGGCCTCGTCAACAAGATCTGACTCCCACGTCCCATCTTCCTCGACCACGTTATGTGAACCGCCGTTACCAGTCCACTCGAACTCAATATAGGTATCTGGGTCCACGAGCACTGCAGGCGGGTCGAAATACATTCCGTCCTCACCTGCACCGACCTCAATCGTTATCCCCCAGTGATCCCGTTTATCGACGGTCCCTTCATAGTTCGGCACATCATCAAACCAGTCACCGTACGGCAGGTCGAAATCTCCGATATCCGGTTCGTACGTCTCATTATCAGGTACCATCTCCAAGTCAGGCTCACTCTGCCCGGCCCAGCTGTGGTGATGTGCAGTAATACCGTGCTCGAACAAGATATCCTCGCTCGATCCCTCAACACCTGTGGCAACCGCGTGCATTATTCGTCTTTAGCTAAGACTCACACCTCGGTTGCGTAGCGGTAGCGAGCGTCTCTTGTAACACTGGCCGTTGCTGGTGAATCTTCTGTGCGTCGTCGATCAGTCGGTCGAGCAGCGGTGGCGGCGAGTAGCCGAGATATTCGCCAAGTTCGTGGAGGATGAGCTGGGCGTGCGACCGGAAGGTCGCCGCCCAGCGTTCCGGCGGAAACACGATCTCATCGTCCGCTTGTTCGGTGACCAGATCAAGCAATTCACGACTCACGAGCA
>NZ_REGA01000032.1 GCF_003841505.1 Natrarchaeobius chitinivorans | reverse complement strand
GGTGAGCCAGCGGTCTCCCCGACGAACAACGCAGCTGAGAATGCACTTCGTGAACCAGTCGTTCTCCGGAAAATCATCGGGACACTCCGGAACGATCGAGGTATGTTCGTTCACGAGACGATCTTGTCCCTGCTGGCGACATGGCGCCAGCAGGGACGCAATCCCTACGAAGAACTTCGCCGAGTCGTCAGCAACAATGAGATGATCTCACGGGCTCACGCTGTACCGGCTGTCGAGACTTCGGGGTAAACTCATACCCTCTAAGTAAACTACTGTCGGCGTTACGAAATTATAATGTGTCTCTCAGTTCCATCCGCTCCTATTCGAATTGTTACCACTTATGGTTCTAATGTGGGTACTATATATGTTACCTGGGGGTTGATGTCCAATCTCACTCATCTATGTACATAATTACGATAGTATGTTTGTAATTGGAGCACTAATATCGATCATCAATATTGGTCTCTAGTTGGGATTGGAGTGGTTACAGAGATGATTTCTCCTCGTCTCAGTTCTAATTCGACTGGACTGGAGGGAAGTTCAACCTCTTATAGAATACGTTAGACTAAGTTCTATATTCATCAACCATTTTGGGTATTGGTATGCTGATTACTCGTTCGTGCGGACAATATTTATCGGTAGTATTTTATAATCGGGATTGATCGTCATTGATATGGACGTACGAGTATACCCGACGGGAGTCGATGGTACCGTCCGCGCACCACCGTCAAAGAGTTATACGCACCGTGCGATACTTGCTGCCGGATACGCGGGCGGCGGCGTCGTTCGCAGTCCCCTGGTCAGTGCCGATACGAAAGCAACCGCTCGAGCGACCCGACTGTTCGGCGGCGACGTGGCGCGTGAGGACGAGATAACCGTCGACGCGCCGGCCGAGTGGCCGACGACCCCCGCGGACGTGATCGACTGTGCCAACAGCGGAACGACGATGCGTCTGACGATTGCCACGGCGGCACTGGCCGACGGGACGACCGTGTTGACCGGGGACGAATCGCTCCGGTCACGCCCACAGGGGCCGTTGCTCGACGCGCTCGAGGACCTCGGTAGCGAGTCCGCCGAAAGTTCGCGAGGAAACGGTCAGGCACCGGTCGTCGTCTCCGGCCCAGTGGAAGGCGGCAGCGTTTCGCTTCCCGACGATATTCCGTCGCAGTATATTTCGGCGCTCCTGATGGCGGGGCCGAAGATGGCAGACGGCGTCGAAATCGAACTCGACTCCCCGCCGAAGGAAGTTCCGTACATCAATCTGACTATCGAACTCCTCGACTCCTTCGGCGTTCAGGTCGCAGACACCGACGGTGGATACGCCGTCTCCCCCGACCAGTCGTACGAACGTGAGGACCCGTACGTCGTTCCAGGGGACTTTTCGTCGATATCGTACCCGCTGGCTGCCGGTGCCGTTGCGGGAGAGGTTACCGTTTCCGGGGCTCAGCCCAGCGCGCAAGGTGACAGCGAAATCGTCTCCATCGTGAAAGACATGGGGGCAGACGTCAGCTGGGACGAAGAGAACGGTCGGATCTCTGTCTCGAGCCAGCCGCTGTCCGGAATCGAGGTCGACGTCACCGACATTCCAGACCTGCTTCCGACCATCGCCGTCCTCGGGGCGGTCGCCGACGGAACCACGACCATGACGAACTGCGCCCACGTTCGCCAGAAAGAGACCGACCGTGTCGAGGCGATGACCGAGGCGTTGACCAAGATGGGTGCCAGCGTCTCCGAGACTGAGGATACGATGACCGTCCACGGCGGGGAGACGGAGTTGACTGGTGCGACGGTCGAGGGCCGCTCCGATCACCGCCTGATCATGGCGCTGTCGATCGCGGGCCTCGTCGCCGATGGACCGACCACCATCCGCGGTGCCGAACACGTCGACGTTTCGTATCCGCAGTTTTTCGACCACCTCTCCGAACTGGGAGTCGAGGTCGACCGGCTGTAGATGCGTATTCCCTCGGGTGTCCACGTCTCGAGTCGATCCCGCACAGAGCCGGCCGGCAGTCACACGGAGCGACTGACGCCGTCGAATCGTTCACGATCGGCGTCATCGAACCGGTTCTGACTGGCGGTGTCGGGATCGTTCCCGATTGGCGACACCGAATCGTTTCCGGCTGTCGTTACCGCGTTCGCACTCGAGATTCGATTGTGGCCGACGATAGGAGCCAAACTAGTACCGTTCCGTCGTGGCCGGTGGGACCCACGACCGGTCGCGGTTCATCCGGTAACCCGTTACAGCAGATCGAATCAACGCGCCTGGGGACTAATCGGCGGGTCTCTCCTCTCTCGTGTGGGCGATTATCAACGAAGCGAGCGGCAACAGATGGAAACATTGATCAAAGATCTCCTGTATTTCAGAATATGAAGAGTGGAAACTCTAACCTATTAGCATCATATTGGCTACACGCTGGCGATGCCGACCCACTCGGGAGGCGAACGTGGAGCGCCTGGGACTTTCGAACGCGTGTCGAGGCGCTGGCCGAGTACGGCTTTACCGGAATCGGCATGCACTACGCCGATATCTCGCACATGGTCGACGAGGAGAACTATACGTTCGCGGAAATCGCCCGCATTCTCGAGCGCAACGGGATGGAGTTCGTCGAACTCGAGTTCTTGCAGGATTGGCTCCTGAGCGCTGACGATTATCGGCGGGAGAACGAGCGCGAGGTTCGCCGAACGCTGTTTCGATTTTCCGAAGAAGTCGGTGCCAACCACGTCAAGGTTGGCAACCCGAAAGGCTACCCAGTTTCCACCGAGGAACTGAGCCGGCGGTTCCTCGAGTTGTGCGAGGAAGCAGAGTCCTACGACGCCGATATCGCGTTCGAACTCTTTCCGTACGATCCGATAATCGACACGATCTCGGAGTTGACCGATCTCGTCGACGGCGTCGACAACGGCGGTGTGATACTGGACAACTGGCACGTCGAAAAGTCGAACATCGACTTCAGACAGTTAGAAACCGTATCCGCGAACGATATTGCGGGCGTGGAGTTCGCTGACGGATACGATCACACCTCGCTCGAGTACCGAGACGAGGCGCTCAATATGCGCAAACTGCCCGGCGAGGGCGATTTCGATATCGAATCGTTCGTAGAGAGCGTGAAAGCGACCGGCTTTCGCGGTCCGTGGGGTGTCGAAATTCTGTCGAAGGAGTATCGAATGCTCCCCCGAGAGGACGCCTATTCCCGGGCGCACGAGACGGCCAGTCGGTTCATCTGACGCGTTCTCGTTTCGTCAGGCCAATCACTCCTCCCCTCGTCGGAGACGCCCCCGCGTCGATCCAACCTGCGTCGATCCAGCACGACCGTCCGGTGGTCTGGGGTCGGTTTGTCGGTCCCTACTCCCGGATCGGTCCCCTGTATAGTCGAAAGGTTTAACAGGAGATACCCCACTTATTACTCAACCTATGGCGCAGACGGTCAGATTATCGGACGCCCTCTATCAAGCGATTAACGAGTCCCGCAGCGAGGACCAATCGTTTCAAGACGTTATCGAAGAGATGGCCATCGAAACCGGCGTGCTCGGTGACGTCTCGACGCTGTCGGAACTCCATCCGTCGCTTCAAAGTTTGTACGGGTACAACGACGAGGAGATACACGAACTGCTCGATATTCTTCGCGTCATCTACACTGCCGAAGCCGAGGCACCGTACGATACGATCAACTTCCCCGATTACAACTACGAATCCTGGACGCTCTACGATCTCGGATTACGCCAGAGTAGCAACTCACAGCGGCTGACTCCGGCCGGTCGTGACGTCGCGTCGGAAGCCGTCGAGCAGTTCATCGAGACGAATATGGACGACATCCTCGACGTCCTCGACGATTACAACGACAAGATCCTCCTGTTTTTCGTAAACTACGGGCTCAACAGGCTCGGGTCTGGTCACCTGACGACGCACGATTCGACCTTCAGTAGCGATCGCGATGCGCCGTGGCAGACGGACGAAATCACCAACACCTACCAGAAGTTTATCGGCGACCTGCGCGAGCTCAACATCGCCGTCTCCGTCAGCAGTACGGTGTCCTACGGGAATATCGAGGTCTTTACTGTCCTTCCTCCGGAGTTCGAATCGTTCATCCTCGAGCAGATATCCGTCGACGAAGACGAAGTGATGCGCAAGATCGAGGTGTACAAAGCGCTAACCGACTACATCAAGGGCAACGTGAACAGCCGGAACGAAATGCTGGATCAACTGGACAGCGCGAGCGAGTCCGACCTCGTCGAAGAAATCTCACGGTTGCACGAAGAGGATCTCACCTCGAAGTACCTCGAGGACCAGCCCAAGTCGCCGCTTATGGTGAAAAACATCGAAAAGACCCTCTCGCAGATCGAATCGAACATGGAAGCCGAACTCAACTAGGTCACAGCGTTTCCGGTGGATCAGCTTTCTCGTCGCCACTTCGTGATTGCGGATCGACTTTGCCGCTGCCACTTCGTGACCGCTGATTCGAACGCTGTCCGTTTTCGTCTCGTTTTCCGGTCTCGAGAGTAGCTGTCCCGTCAACCGGCGTGGTTGGAACGGTCTCTTTCGCTGGCACTGGTGGCCGTCTTCGTGACGGTCGCAATCTCGATTCACACCGTCCCGCCCACCGCAATCTCGATTCCCTTGACACTCCTCGTCGTTCATCCGTGTGGGGCTGGCCCTTCGATTGCCGTCCGCTTCGAGGAGCCACTCGGAATCGATACCGAACTTGTTATCTATCCCAAGTATATATTCTAATATTATATCTAACAGTTGCCATTTATAGTATCATACATATGGGTGTTACTATTTTTTCTATTGAGAGAAATAAAGACATACAACGGGTTTAAGGCATGAGAAATTGGCTTCTATTAAGATATGCTAAAAAGAACGAACTCGCAGACGTGGTGGTAGAATAACTCGTCCCGAGAGCTATCGAGAATAGTATCTATACCTGCTGTTCCCCATTTACGCCCTCGTCTACTCGGTTGGATCACCGTCGACGGAGACGGACTGTTGTCGTTCGGTGCCGGTGATCGCTCGGACGAGGTCTGCGCTCACCGGTAAAGCGCGACGACAATCCGTATGCGTCATCGGTACTGAGGTCCTCTCGGCAGTACCGTCGGTCATCTATAGTACCAACTGGAATTGTGTCCACAGTTCTATAGTGACAACTGGAACTAGTTACACACTGATCGCACAGCTCACGGGTCACTGCGTTCCCCGTTCGCTATATCGCGGTTCTCGTTCGTTACATCGCTCACGGGTCACTTCGTTCCCCGCTCGCCATTCCGCGATTCTCGCTCACTCCGTTCGCTCCGAACCGCGTACGCTCCGAACCGCGCTCTCGTCGTGCGATCAGGTGTGCATTGACTTCCAGTGGCTACTATAGCTGGTGCTGTATACCCAGCTCCGATTTCGGCGGTCAGGGTCGGGTTGCGTCGTTCGGATAGACCGGAAACCGTGTCGGTATTCGGTGTTGTCCGGCGACCAAACACTTATTTGTGGACCAAAAATAATGTACGTGATAATGTCGCGGGCAACTATCGATACCCCCGAGCAGGTCACACAGCTTGACAAACTTCTCCGCGTGAACCTCACCGAGAAGCGACTCGAAGTCGAGACGGTTCCACAGGAGTACCGGGATCGGTTCATCGCCGGGAAGGGGCTGGGTGCAGCGCTGTTGCTCGAGGAAGTCGAGGCGGGAACGGATCCCCTCTCCTCCGACAACACCCTGTATTTCACGTTCGGTCCCCTCACCGGATTCGCGCCGGGGACCTCGCGCTACGCAGCCGTCACGAAGTCGCCGTTGACCGGCACGTACGTCGATTCCTACTCGGGCGGGCACTTCCCGACGATGGTTCGCTACGCCCTCCCGGACGTCCTCGCCATCGCCGTCGAGGGCCGGGCTGACGACCCGGTTACGCTGCGGATCACCGAGGGCGAAGTGACACTCGAGGACGCCACCGACCTGTGGGGGCTCGACACCAAAGAGACGGCACGGCAGTTCGAGGGCCGGCAGACGAAAACGGCCTGCATCGGCCCCGCCGGCGAGAACGAGGTCCGGTTCGCGACGATCTCGAGCGACGAGGGGACGCATCACGCCGGCCGCGGCGGCGTCGGTGCCGTGATGGGGTCGAAGAACCTGAAAGCGGTCGTCGCGACCGGCGACTCCCCGCCCGAAGCGCCCGACGTGCAGGATCTCAAGGTCAAACACACCCAGCGACTCGGAACTGACGACGAGGTATCGTGGGCGAGAAACGGCGGAACGCAGCTCATCGTCGACTGGTCCCAGGAGGTCGGTGCGTTGCCCTCGCACAACTGGACTCGCGGAACGATCGAGAGCGTCGACGACCTGAACATCGACGCCTTCGAACCGGGCCACACCGACACGGACTCCTGTTTCGGCTGTCCGGTCGCGTGCGGCCACGTCGTCGATTTCGAGGGGAGCGATGTGGACGGGGCGTTTCCCGACGCCAGCGTCGACTGGGGGCCGGAGTACGAGACGATCGGTATGATGGGAGCGAACACCGACATCACGAACGTGACCGAGGTGACCCAGCTGGCGAATCTCGCCGACACGCTGGGGATGGACACGATCTCTCTCGGAAACGTCCTCTCGTGGCTGATGGAGGTGACGGAACACGGGCTCGTCGACTCAGAGTTGACCTGGGGCGATGCCGACGCCGCAGCCGAGATCATCTGCAAGATCGCCCACAGGGAGGGGATCGGTGATGGGCTGGCGGAAGGGACCGCACGCGCTGCCGACGTCCTCTGTGACGGCCATCCCGACGCTCGCGAGGCGGCAGTCCAGGTCAAGGGGCTCGAGCTTCCGGCGTACGAACCCCGTGCGTCGTTCGGGATGGCGCTCGCGTACGCGACCTCCGATCGCGGCGGCTGTCACCAGCGGGCGTTTCCCATCTCCTCCGACGCGTTCGGCGGATCGCGCGATCCCTTCGACACCGCCGGCCACGCGTCAGTCGTCATCGAAGAACAGGACGAGAACGCGCTGACCTACAGCATGGTCGCCTGTTCGTTCACCGCTTACAACTACGATCGCGTCTGCGAGTGGCTGAACGAACTCGGATACGACGTGACCGTCGAGGACCTCCAGGCCGTCGGCGAACGGGCGTGGAACGCGACGCGGCTGTTCAACGTCCGCGAGGGCTTCGACAGGGACGACGACGCCCTGCCGGAGCGATTCACCCGGCCCCTCGAGCGCGGCGGGCCCGCCGACGGCAACGCGATCGCCGAGGAGGAGTTCGAATCGATGCTCGAGGAGTACTACGACCAGCGCGGGTGGACGGTCGACGGAAAACCGACACGGGAAACGCTCGAGCGTCTGGACATCGCCTCGATCGCGCCCGAATCGGCCCTCTCGTAACCGGTCGTTTTCTCGCTTTGTTTCTTCCGCCGCTGTCTCCCGATGGTTCGGCCCGTTTACCCTGACGGGGCGCGCTCGTACGGCACTGCGCGATGTCGATTTTGAGTGACGTCGACGTCGATTCTGAGTAACGTCGAATCGTCAGGTTCCGCTTTCTGCGCCGGGCGATCCTACTCGTTCCCGCTGATACTGATGAACTCGAACTCGTCGGACCGGGTGTCGAAGCGCTTGAGTCGGAACGGATCCATCGGGAACGGCGGCTCTTCGCCGGTGAGAATCGACCGGACGGCCGTTGCCGCGACGGGTGCGGTCATGATCCCGCGGCCGTTGAACCCCGTCGCGACCACCAGTCCGTCCGGGCCGTCCGCCGGCGTATCGATGATCGGTCGCGTGTCGGGCGTCGCGCCGTCGATTCCCGCCCAGTCGTCGACGTACCGCGCTCGGTCGAACCCCTCGAGAAAACGCGGGACGAGATCTGCAACGTGGTTGCGGAACGCCTCGTCGGCGTCCCCGCTTGCTCCCCGGGGATCGTCTTCGGCGAACGACCACCCGCCGACCAGCAGATCGCCGTTGGCCTCTCCGCGGAAGTAGACGTGTTCTTCGGGGTACCACCCCATCGGAAAGTCGGCCGAGAGCGGCTCCTCGGGTTCGAGGACGATACACTGGGTCCGGTAGGGCCGCACCGGAACGGGGACGTCGAGCGTCTCGAGGAGGACCTCTCGCGTCCGCCATCCGGCCGCACAGATCACGCGATCGGTTTCGACGCGCCCGTCCGCGGTTTCGACGGCGCTGATCGCTCCGTTCTGCGCCGTTAGCCCCGTCACTTCCGTCCCGGTGTGGAATACCGCACCGTCTTCTTCGGCGTCCCGCTGGAGGCTCACCGTGAACGTGTACGGATCGACGTGGCCCGACACCCGATGCTCTACCACGCCGGCGTACTCCGAGAAGTCGAAGCGTGGGTACCGGTCGCTCGCCTCGGCCGCCTCGAGAAACGAGACCGGCAACCCGTCGGCGGCAACTCGGTCGACGTACCGGCGCTTTTCGCCCTCGCGGTCTGGCTCGACCAGACCGATGCTGGCGCGTTCGCTGAACGTGACCGCCCGCGTGCCGTCGTACTCGCGAAAGAAGTCGATCGAGTGCCAGGCGATGTCCGGGTAATCCTCGTAGTTCGAGAGCGTCGTCACTTCACCCGCGGCGAGCGCCGTCGCACCCCCCGCGATCTGGCCGCTCTCGAAGACGCGAACGTCGTGGTCGGGCGCGAGCGCTCGAGCGACGGCACAGCCGATGACGCCGCCGCCGATAATCGCGACGCGATCGCAGTCACTCATGGTCGTCCGCTCCGCCGACCGGTCGATAGCTAGTCGCGATTGATGCCCGCCCCCGCGCCGCTTGATGCGTCTCCGTTCGTCGGGTTCGAACGACGGTCCGATCACGGTCTGCTCGCCTCGTGCCCATTGTACTGCTATCGATTTTCGAATCCACCGTAATGACTGTTCGGGTCACGACGGCGCTGGGGCGGTCGAACTGGCGCTCGGTCGTCGATCTCCGGGTCCGAATCTTCGTGGAACCATTCAAAACCGAACCAGTCTCGCGCCGTACAGTCGATAAGTAGTGTCCCGAGCTTGAACTGATGAGCGAACTCATACGGGTGGTGTCGGTTTCGCTCGTCAGTCGACGTTTGGAGGGGACGAAGAGTCGGTATCGGTCGAGAGCCAGCTAGAGCTGTCTCGCGACCCAGTCGAAGCTGAACAGCAGTACGATCGGCACGAGGACGACGAATATCGACAGCATCAGGATCGTCGAGACGACGCTGATGATCGGGTCGATGAACTGCCGGAGCGCGGACCACGCGAGCACCGGCACCGTCTGCGTGGCGTAGCTGCTCAGGAACAGCGCCATGATGAACTCCTGGAGGCTGATGATGAACGCGATGAGTCCGGCGGCGGCGATTCCCGACTTGATCTGCGGGAGTGCCGCGTGCCGGAACGCCTCGAGCGGCGTTCCTCCGAGGTCGAGCGCCGCATCCCGAAGCTGCCAGTCGAACCGCGAGAGGACGGCCTGCATGACGAAGAACACGAGCGGTGCCGCCCAGAGCGTGTGGGCGATCACGATGCTGACGTACGTCTGGAAGAGCCCCAGCATGCTCATGTAGATGACGAGCACGATGCCGATGACGACCGGCGGGATGAGAAGCGGCAACAGGACCACCGGAAGCAGCACCTGCGTGATCCTCGAGTCGACGCCCTGGATGCCGTAGGCGGCGGTGGTTCCGAGAACCAGCGAGAGCACCGTGGTCGCCGAGGCGATCAACAGACTGTTGGCGAACGCGCGCATCCACCGGGAATCGGTCAGGAACTCCTGGTACCAGACGAGCGAGAACTGGTCCGGCGGAAACGTCAGGGTGGCGTCGTGGTTGAACGAGGTCCCGACGATGATCAAAAGCGGCGCGATCATCGCCGCCAGAACGGCACCGTACAGGAGCCGAAAGGCGATCAGTTCGACCGTCTCGCGAGGCCGCGTTCGGGCGATCGTGAGCCGCCGTGCGAGCCGTCGTTTCGTCGATTCGATCAAAACATCTCACCTCCGACGTCGCGTCGGCCGATGAAGGCGAAAAACGCCAGCAGCGATACGAAGACGATGACGACGATAATCACCGACAGCGCCGCGCCGTGTGGCCAGTTGAACTGGCTGATGACGTACTCTTCGACCTGCACGGCGAAGGTGCGTTCGCTCGAGGAGCCGAGCAAGACGGGCGCTGCGTAAGCGCCGATGCTCCAGGTGAACGCGAGCACCGTTGCGACGGCGATTCCCGGAACCGCGTTCGGCAAGACGACTTCGTAGAACGCTCGGGGTCGACTCGCGCCGAGATCGAGTGCGGCGTCGATCAGGTCTTCGTCGATCGAGACGAGCACGCTGTAGATCGCCAGAATCGCGTACGGGGCGACCATGTAGACGATCCCGACGACGACGGCGAACTCGTTGTTGAGCAACTGGACCTGGTCCGCTCCCGTAAACCGGTTGACCGCCTGACTGACGACGCCGATCGGGGAGAGCAGAACGACCCACGCGTACATCTTGACGACCAGCGTCGTGAGCAACGAGACGACGACGGTCAACAGGAGTACGTTCTTGGTCATCCCGTCCGCTCGCCAGGCGGCGTGGGCGTAGGGAATGCTGACGAGAAGGGTCACGATCGTGACGACGATAGCGGTCCGGAACGTGTACGCCATGATCCCGTGGATGAAACTCGAAGAGAGGATGTCGACGTAACTGTCGAGGGTCACGCCGGGATTGTAGGCACCGCTCTGGTCTGTCTCGTGGAGGCTCATCCGGACGAGAATGAAAAATGGGATCACGAAGAATATCGTTTTGAACAGCAAAATCGGGGCGAGCAACAGAAGCGACGTTCGCCCTCGCTGGTCGATGGCCGCCTGTATCGAGTGTGCGATATCTGCGATCCCGTTCAAATCAGTTCACCCTGTCCGTCGAACGCGTTTATCTCGTCTTTTTCGTACTCGATTCGGACGGTCGTCCCCGGCGAGAGTCCGAGGTCCTCGCCGATGCGTCTCTCGAAGAAGATCTCTTCGCCGTTGACCTCGACGAAGTACCGGACCATCGAGCCGCGGTACAGTCGATGGACGACCTCGCCGACGACCGAGAGGTCCCCGTCCCGGTCGGTCGCGGCGTTCTCCTCGGCCACGGCGATTTTTTCGGGTCGAATCGACAGCGCTACCGTGTCGCCGGGGGCGGCACCGTTGGCGGCTTTCGACACCGTCACGGACGACCCGAGATCCGTCTCGACGACGCAGTCGGTGCCGTTCGTCCGCGCCAGTTCGCCGCTTACCATGTTCGTATCGCCCAGGAACTCCTCGACGAACCTGTTTGCCGGCTCGTCGTACACCTCTCGAGGTGGCCCCGACTGGACGAGTTCCCCGTGGTTCATGATACCGATCCGATCGGCGAGGGTAAACGCCTCGTCCTGATCGTGCGTGACGTACACCATCGTCTGATCGAGTTCGTCGTGGATGGCGTTGAGTTCGATCTGCATCGCTTCCCGGAGTTGCTTGTCGAGATTCGAAAGCGGCTCGTCGAGGAGCAAGACCGACGGCTGGAGCACGAGCGATCGGGCGAGCGCGACGCGCTGTTTCTGTCCGCCGCTGAGTTCCGTCACCGACTTGTCGTGGTAGTCGGCCATCTCGACCATCTCCAGCATCTCGAGGCTCTTTTCTCTCCGAGTCTCCCGGTCGACGCCGTCCATCTTGAGCCCGAACGCCGCGTTCTCGAGGACCGTCATCTGGGGGAAAAGCGCCCAGCTCTGAAACACCATCGACGTGTCCCTGTCGTACGCCGGCGTGTAGGTTACGTCGTTGCCGGCCATGTACACACTCCCAGACGTCGGCTGTTCCAGACCGGCCAGCATCTGCAGCGTCGTCGACTTCCCACAGCCACTCGGGCCGAGCAAACAGAACAGTTCTCCCTCCTCTATCTCGAGGGAGAAATCCTCGACGGCCTGGATGTCGCCGTAGGCCTTGCCGAGGTTTCGACACTCGAGCTGGCTCGGTGCCGACGCCGATTCGATCGTTCGCTCATTCATATACGATTTCGCTGAACTGCTCGTTCAGGGTATCGTAATGTGGCTGAAGCTGCTGGAAGTTGGGGAACCCGCTCAGCATCGTCTCCATCTCGTCGTTCGACGTCGGGTACGTCTCCTCGCCGCGACTGTCGTACTCGGCTTCCTCGCTCGCGAGCAGGACGTTTCCGCTCTCGTACCATCGCTCTTGGATCTCTGGATCGAGCATGTGATTCATGAACTCTTCGACGGCTTCTTTCTTCTCGTCGGTACCCCGAACCCGGACGAAGTGATCGAAGTATCCGGACGTGACCGACGGGGTAACGATCTCCCAATCGTCGTTGTCGTCCGTCTCGACCCACCCCGATCCGGTGTAGGACATTCCCATGTTCACGACCTCTTGCCGGAGGTTCTCCCACAGTTCCGCGCCGCCGGCGGTCCAGGCCTCGATGTGGTTCTCGTCCAGTTCCTCGAGGACGCCGATAAGCGCGTCGTGGTATTGCTCGTCGTACAGTTCGTTTGCACCCTCGGCTTCGCCGGTCATGACGGCAACGGTACTGATCGTGTCCGTCCAGAACCCGGCCTCGAGCGCTCCGGAATCGACCTCGTCTCGAAGGAAGTCGGTCCAGTCCGTCGGCGTAAAGTCGACGTTCGATTCGTCGTAGACGATCGCGTACGACGCGCCGTCGGTCGGTACGCCGTACTCGAGGTATTCGGTGCGGAACTCGTTGCGGAGATGCGGATAGACGGTGTCGAGATTCGGGATGTTGTCGAGATCGACTTCAGCGAAGAGATCGTCCGCAGCACCCCGCAGCAGGAAGTCGCCGTGGGCAGACATGAGGTCGAACGGAGGATTGTCCTCCGGAGCGCTTCGGACCCGCGAGAGCATTTCGGCCCACTCGGGGATGACCTCTACCTCGTGGTCCGTCTCCTCCCTGAATGGGTCAACCACGCCCTCCTCGAAGTTCTCAGCGTAGGTTCCACTCCAGGCTGCTACCCGAATCGTTTGCGCGTCGCTTCCGAGACAGCCTGCGACCGCCCCCACCGCTGCCGTCCCAGCCACCGAGGCAAACTGTCGCCTGGATATCCCACTCCCCATACTGGTGCCCGTTGTGTCTTTATCCGTCATAGCATGCCCCACTATCCCGTTTCACCTAAATAAAACTATCGGAGGTGCGTACAAACACACGACGACGACTCTCTCGGTGCTGGTCGTCTCGAGATCCACCGATTCGACTCGAGAACCGTATCGAGGACCCGATTGTGGGTATCTCCGGTATCGAAACGTCGTGTCCGATCTTCCGATCTATTTTTGCTCTTGAGCGTCGACGGTGTCCTCACCCGAACGACGTCGCCGACAGTCTCCACTCGGACGAACTTTCATTACAACCCGAACGCAAAGACGAACGCTGGAGCAATCGATACGAGTGATAGAGATAATATGAGTGAGGATAATACCCAGTGTCACGACGGCGGTACCGGTCCGTCGGAGTTAGAACCGTATCTCATGACCGTCCTCTCGAAGAAGTTCGAGGCGATAACCAGGGACATGACGCAGTCGCTGTTGAAATCCGCCCGTAGTAACATCATCAGCGTCGCGCGGGATTTCTCCTCGGCGATCACGCTCTACGACGGGCGACAGTTCATGATCGACGAGGGGTTGCCGATCCACCTGGCGAACATCCACCTCGTTCCGCAGGTGACTCGAGAGTACTTCGACGACGTTCGGCCCGGCGATTGTTTTCTCACCAACTCGCCGTACGCCGGAAACACCCACCACGCCGATTACACGCTTCACTCGCCGGTGTTTTGCGACGGCGAGCCGCTGTTCTGGACGGTCAGCCGGGCCCACCAGGCTGACGTCGGCGCACCGGTTCCGTCGACGTACGTCGCGGACGGCGAAACCGTCTTCGAGGAGGGGATGCATCTCCCTTCGGTACGCATTCAACGGGAGTACGAGGATCGAGAAGACATCGTGCGGATGTGTACGGAGAACATCCGCGTCGGAGAGACCCAGTGGTACGGCGATTACCGGGCGCAGGTCGCCTCCGTCCGACGCGGCGAGACGGAGATTCAGAATCTCTGTGAGGAGTACGGCGTCGACGTCGTGAAGACGTTCGTCGAGGAGTGGCTCGAGTACGGAGAACGCATGATGCGCCAGGAGATCGCGACCCTTCCGGCGGAGACGATCTCACACACCGCACACCACGATCCGATCCCGGACGCGGCACCAGAGGGCGTTCCGGTCACCGTCGAGCTGTCGATCCTGCCCGACGAGGAACGGATCGTCGTGGATCTGACCGACAACGAGGATACCATTCCGGCGGGGTTCAACCTGACCGAGGCGACGACCGTCGCGGCGGTCTACGGGGGGATCTTCAACAACCTCGACGCCGACATCCCGCACAACCAGGGCTGTATCGACCGCATCGACGTCGAGATGGGCGACGGGAAGGTCGTCGGTCGGCCGGAGTATCCGGCGGGCACGTCCCTCGCGACGACGAACGTCTGCGATACGCTGTTCAACGCCGTTCAGGCGTCGTTCGGACAGCTCGGGGAGCCCTACGGAATGGCCGAGGGGGCGTCGGGGATGCCGATCGTCGTGAGCAACATCTCCGGCGTCGACCCGCGCCGCGACGAGGAGTTCGTCAACCAGGTCATCTACTACGGCGGCGGCGGTCCGGCGGTTCACGGTCACGACGGCTGGATGATGTACGGCATTCCGATAACCGGCGGAGTGATCTACAGGGACAGCGTCGAGGTGGACGAACACCAGTATCCGATCCTCGTCGAGGAAAACGAACTAGTTCCCGACACCGGCGGTCCCGGCAAGTGGCGCGGTGCACCCGGCTGTATCTGTCGCTACCGGCCGCGAGATACCGAAATCACGGTAACCTACTTCGGCAACGCGACCGAGTTTCCCCCGAAGGGAATCCGCGGGGGTAAGGCCGGGGGGAAAGCCGCGACCAAAATCGAGACCGCCGACGGCACCGTCGTCGATACGCCGTCGATAAACGTCGTCGAGGTCGGACCCGGCGAGACGGTTATCGGACGGTTCGCCGGTGGCGGCGGATACGGCGATCCGTTCGAACGCGACCCAGAACGCGTCCGCTCGGACGTCGAACAGGGATACGTCACCGTCGACGGGGCCGACGAGGACTACGGCGTCGTCCTCGAGGAGACGTCGACCGGAATCGAAATCGACGAAGACGCCACGCGCGAACGCCGCAATGAGGTGGAGCGATGAGCTACAAGGTAACGATCGACATCGGTGGAACGTTTACGGACCTGTACCTCCAGGAGACGGAGACCGGCCGAACGGACTCGGTTAAAGTTCCGACCACGCCCGACGAGTACACGCGCGGGTTCTTCGACGCCCTCGATGCGGCGAGCTCGGAACAGGGGCTCACCACCGAGGAGTTCCTCGAGCGGACGACCCGGCTCGTCCACGGCACGACGATCGCGACGAACGCGATCATCGAAGAAACGACGGCGGAGACTGCCCTGCTGACGACCGAGGGGTTTCGCGATACGCTGGTCCTTCGGGAAGGCGGGAAGGAAGATCCATACGACTGGCAGATGGACTATCCGGAGCCGTACGTCCCTCGATCGCAGATCTACGGGATCCCGGAGCGGATCGATGCGGAGGGAGACGTCGTCACACCGCTCGACGAGGAGGCGGTTCGGGAGACGGTCGACGAGATTCGCTCGAAGGGAATCGATTCGATCGCCGTCTCGTACCTCTGGTCTCACGCCAACGCCGCCCACGAACGACGGACCGGGGAGATAATCGACTCCATCGACCCGTCGCTGCACTGTTCGCTGAGCCACGAGGTCAACCCGATCATCCGCGAGTATCGACGGACGGTCTCGACGTGTATCGACGCCTCGCTGCACAACCAGGTGTCTCGGTACTTCGAGAAACTGTCGGCGGAACTGGCGGAGATCGGGTTCGACGGCGAACCCCTCATCATCACCGCCAACGGCGGGGTGATGTCGATCGACGAGATCGTCCGGACGCCCGTCTGGCTCGTCGACGCGGGGCCGACGATGTTGCCGGTCGCCGCCGACCGATTCGTCGGCCTCGAGCGCGACAGCGCGAACGTGATCGCACTCGACATGGGTGGGACGAGCCTCGACATGAGTCTCGTCAACGACGGAACGATTCCGCGGACGAGAGAAGCGGAGATCGGCGACGACCTCCTCGGAATCGAGAAGGTCGAGGTCAAGAGCATCGGCTCCGGCGGCGGGAGCATCGCGTGGGTCGACGAAGGTGGCCTTCTCCGGGTCGGGCCGGAAAGCGCGAGCGCCGTTCCGGGGCCGGCCTGTTACCTCCGCGGCGGCGAGCGTCCGACGGTCACCGACGCGGCGCTCGTCCTCGGCTACCTGAGCGAGGAGCGGTTCCTCGGCGGCGACATGCAGATCAGCAGGGACGCAGCGGAGGCCGCACTCGAGGAACACGTCGGCGACCCGCTCGGGATCTCCCCGCTCGAGGCGGCGCGTTCCGTCGTCGCGACGGCGAACCAGGACATGATCAACGGGATTAGGGAGACGACGATCCAGCGCGGCGTCGACCTCCGGAACTACGTCCTCTCCGGCGGCGGCGGCGCGCTCGGCGTCCACGCCGCGATGCTCGCGAAGGGAGTCGGCGTCGAGGACGTCGTCCTGCCGAGAAACGCCGGCGTCGTCAGTTCGATCGGCGGCGTCGTCTCCGACGTCAGGCGGGACTTCTCCGCGAGTCACTTCACCGAGAGCGACCGGTTCGATCACGACGGCGTCGACGAGGTTCTGACCGATCTCGAGGCGCAAGCGATCGACTTCTTCGACCGAACCGGCTTCGCCGAGGCGGATCGGTCCATCGAGTACTACACCGAGGCGCGCTACCCGCGCCAGGTCTGGGAACTCGAGGTCCCGATCGCCGATCCCCCCATCGAACCCGGCGACGAGGCCGATCTCGTCGAGGCGTTCCATCAAACTCACGACGACACCTACGGGTTCCGGATGGACGATCAGGACGTCGAGTTCCTCTACTGGCGTCTCGAGGCGACGGGGCAGACGGACGGCTCCGTCTCGTCGGCGGCGGACGGCGAGGCGACGGGCAGTATCGACGAGGCTCGATACGAGCGGCGACAGGCGTACTTCGACGGCGAACTGCACTCGACGCCGGTGTTCGACGCGGCCGCGCTCTCGCCGGGACAGGAAACTACTGGTCCGGCGATCGTCGATTCGCCGACGACGACGGTGATCGTCCCGCCAGGTGATACGCTCTCGATCACCGAACACGGGAACTATCACGTCTCGGTCGGGACCGAGTGATCGCCGAATTCGCCTCGATGCGGACGGAGTAATCGCCAAACCGTTACAGGCTGCGTTCTCTGACCCGCATTCGCCCGCTTCGGGAACCTTTTGCGTTTCTCCAAACAAAATACATAAGTATCCGAACTGGCCTCTAGTGAGCCATGAGTTATCGTGAGGCGGCCCTGAACGAGTACGGTGCCGAACTGTCGGTCCCGTTTCCGTTGAGCGAGTACGAGGATCGATTATCGAGGGCGGTCGCCGAAATGGAAGACCGGGGGATCGACCTGCTTTACTGTACCTCCCCGGAGAGCATCTTCTACTTCACCGGCTACCAGAACGAGTGGTACCAGGAGCAAAGTCCAGGTCGGATGGCGCCGGTCATGGGTGTGGCGATCAGCCGCGAAGACGAGGAGCTAATCCAGTTCGAGAAACAGACGGAGGAACTGCTCGTCAAGTACACGAGCATCGCCTCGGACGTGCGCATCTGGGAGGGTGATCTCGGCCCCGTGGAGTATCTGATCGACCAACTCGGTTCGGAGGGGTGGCTCTCGGGGACCGTCGGGTTCGAACAGAGACACTACCGACCGACGCCACACTGGAGCCGGAAGATGGAGACGGCGTTCGAATCGGAAGGCTGTACCGTCACCGACGCAACCGACGTCGGACGGGTCCTCAGAGAGGACAAGTCTCCCCTCGAGCTATCGTACGTGCGGAAAGCGGGACGGATCGCCGACGTCGGACTGCAGGCGGCTCTCGAGTTTATCGAACCGGGCGTCACGGAACTCGAGATCAAAGGCGAAATCGAACGAGCGATGTACGAAGCCGGCGGCGAGCACTCCGCGATTCCGACCCACGTCGCCACGGGCGCGCGGGTTTCTTCGCTTCACTCGCTGGCCGGGCGAAATAGCGTGATGCACGGCGACCTCATCAGTATCGACCTCTGTGGCGTGTACAACCGCTATCACGCGAATCTCGCCCGCATGATCTCGGTCGGCGAACCGGACGAACCCGTCGCCGAGATGATCGACACCGCCGCCGGGGGGATCACCCTCCTCGAGGACCTCGCGGAGCCGTCGGTCCACACCGACGAGATCAATCCGGAACTCGAGAGTTACTACCGGGACGCCGGAATATGGGAGGATCGGTGGTTCACCGGCGGCTACGAACTGGGCATCTCGTTCCCGCCGGACTGGGTCGGCCACTACGTGTACGGACCCGACGAGGACCTCGAGATGGAGTTTTCGCCCGGAACGACGGTCCAGTACGAATCGAACTTCTATCTCCCCCGCGGAAGCGGCATGTGCGGGCTGATCGATACGTTCGTCTACGACGAGGAAGGGGCCGACCGCCTCAGCGACTTCTCGCCGGAACTCCTCGTGCTCGAGTGATCCGGTCTCCCGTCCCGGTGAATCGGTGTAATCGCGGCTGTCAGTAATCCACCACAATAATTATACCGTCGCTGGCCAAGGTACGATTCGATGACATCCGAACGGACTCTCAGCGTCCACTGGGACGAACTGTTTCTCACCCATCGAATGTCGAACGGCACCTACGAGTTTCCCGCCCGCGAGTGGCTCGCGATCGACGAACCCCACCCCGAGCGACCCGAGCGGCTGTTGAACATCAAATCGGCGATCGATCGCTGGCTCCCCGAGCGGACGGAGTACCGGTCGGTACAGCCGGCGACCGAAGCGCAGTTGACCGCCGTCCACGATCCGGCGTATCTCGAGGAGATTCGGAACGCGTCCCGGCGTGGTGGCGAACGCGTGACCGCGTCCACCGAAGTGACCGAGAGCGCCTACAGGGCGTCGGCTGCGGCGGCGGGTGCCGCGGCGGCTGCAGCCACGGAGACGCTCGAGGACGACGACGTCGTTCCGTACGCGATGTCCCGACCGCCGGGTCATCACGCACAGCCTGGGATGGCCGACGGCTACTGCTTTATCAACTCCGTCGCGGTCGCCGCCGAACACGCCCTGGACACCGGTCGTGCGGACAGCGTCGCCATCATCGACTGGGACGTCCACCACGGCAACGGCACCCAGGAGTGTTTTTACGACCGCGACGACGTGCTGGTGATCAACCTCCACAACGACTTCGGGGCCTGGGGGCCGAACCACCCACAGACTGGCGACGTCGACGAACGGGGCGAGGGGGACGGGACGGGATACAACGTCAACGTCCCGCTCCCGCCTGGAACCGGAGACGGCGGATACGAGTACGCATACGATCGGCTGATCGAGCCCATCGTCTCGGCGTTCGATCCCGATCTGCTCCTCGCCAGCGCGGGACAGGACGCCGGCGTCGCCGACCCTGGCGGACGGAACCTCGTGACGAAAGACGGCTACAGATCGATCGCCGCGAGAACCCGAGCCCTCGCCGACGACCACGCCGACGGTTCGCTGGCGATCGTTCAGGAAGGCGGCTACCAGCTTTCACACCTCGCGTTCGCCACGCTCGGCGTCCTCGAGGGCGCACTCGGCGTCGAAACGGAGGCGACGGATCCGTTCGGCGTCCTCGAGGAAAACGAGGAACTGGCGGCGGAGTGGATCGATACTGCGGCCGCGGCCTGTGAGGATCACTGGGACCTCCCGTGAGCTTGCTCGAGCGCTGAGATGGTTGGAATGGGCGTCGGTTCGCCGCGACAGTTCGACCGTCGCGACGTACGCACGCCGAATCGGACGACCTGTGTGTAACTCGGTTCAGTTGGTACTACAGGAGAACGGTTATATGTGGCTTGGTCCTACAATGGGCAACTGCATCAATGACGAGTAACACAGACGAACCGACCGTCATCGTGGTTGGTGGGGGAATAGCGGGCTGTCAGGCGGCGCGCGAACTCGCCGTCGATCACACCGTGACCCTGCTCGAGCGCGACAACGTCGCCACGGGCGCGACCGGCGTCTCGGCCGGACTCGTCGCGCCGACGCTCTTTTACAGCGATCGGCCCGCCGTCGCAACCTACGCCAACGAGTACGTTCGGCGGTTCGACGGGACGAACGGATTCGAGTTCCACGAACGGGATCGCCTCGATTTCGTCAGGCCGACCGACCGAAAGGAGGCGAACGCAACCGCCACAGAGCTGGCGGAAAAAGGGTTCCCGGTCGGGTATCTAGACGCCTCCGCGGTCGCCGATCGATACCCGCAGTTCGACCTCGAGGGCTTCGCCGGTGCCGTTCTCTACGAGGACACCGGCTGGGTCGATCCGTACACGTACGCCAGTGCTGTTCGATCGACGGCAGAAGACGCGGGAGCCACGGTCGAGGCGGGCGTCACGGTCACGGGCGTCACGACGGACGACTCCGGCGTAACTGGGGTCGAGACCGCGGATAACGGCCACTACCCCGCGGACGCCGTCGTCGTCGCCGCCGGCTGGCGAACTCCGCAGTTGCTCCCCGACGGGGCAAGCGTTCCGGTCCGCCCGTACCGGACCCAGTGTATCGTCCTCGAGCCCGAGTCGCCGCTTTCCGACGATTTCCCGCTCGGTCGCCTCGGCGACGAACACCTCTACTTCCGCCCGGAACACAACGGCGACCTGCTGATCGGCGGCGCTCACGAACCGATTTCCGATCCTCTCGCGGCCTCAACCGACGCCGACGAGTCGTTCACGCTCGAGGTCGCCGATTTCGTCCCCTCGTTCATCGACGGCTTCGAAGCCGCCGGATTCGTCAACGGCTGGAGCGGTGTCGACACCGCATCGCCCGACACGCGCCCGATCATCGGCCCGCCGCCGGGCGGACCGGACGGTCTGATCGTCGCGACCGGGTTCAACGGGCTGGGTGTGATGGCGTCGCCGGTCGTCGGCCCCGTCGTCCGCCACCATCTGACGGGCGTCTCGATCGAGTTCTCGCCGGACGTGTTCGATCCCGACCGTTTCGATTCCGTCACGGACACGTTCGAGTACGTCTCCACCTCCGAAATCTGATCGAGATGGCTCGAGTCGCGACGTGAATCGGGCTACTATCGATCATTTCCGCAGACCAGGCGACGTCCCGCGGTCGCTGCGGTATACAGGTACAGCTATAGTAGCCACTGAACGTCATTGCACACCCGATCGCGGGACGGATCGGCGATCGGTGTGTACATCGTTTCAGTTGTTACTATATCCGTATGAGACGTCGTTCGATCCGCCGCCGCGCGCAAGTCATGCGAACGCTTATGATGGCCGACTCGAAACACGACTGCCATGAGTTCGGAGGACGATAACAGGCATTTCCGAAGACTGTACGAACAGACGCCGACGAGTCGGTCGTTTCACGAACGGGCTCGAGACGTGACGCCGCTCGGCGTCGAGTCGAACGTCCGCTCCGTTCGCCCGTACCCGTTTTACCTCGGCGAGGCGGACGGATCGTACGTCTACGACGTCGACGGTAACGAGTATCTCGACTTTCTGATGGGACTGGGCCCGGGAATCCTCGGGCACAACTACCCCGACGTCGTCGACCGCGTCGAGTCGCAGATCGAAGCGTGCGGGAGCGTGACGGCGATCCCGCAGACGATCGCCATCGAGGTGATGGAACAGATCGAGTCGATGACGCCGAGCGTCGAGAAGCTTCGTCTCGCGAACAGCGGAACCGAGGCGACGATGCACGCGATCCGCGTCGCCCGCTCGTACACGGGCAACTCGAAGATCGCCAAACCGGAAGGTGGCTACGCCGGCGCACACGACTACGCCCTGCAGTCGGTGTCGGCGTCCGAGGAGGCGCTCGGTCCCGAGGACGACCCCGAGACGGTTCCCTACGGGACCGGCATCCCGGACGCGGTCACCGACACCGTCGTCGCGTTCCCGTTCAACGACGAGGAAGCGACCGAGCGAATCCTTCGCGAGCACGCTGACGACCTCGCCTGTGTCATTCTCGAGCCGGTGATGGCTTCCTGTGGGGTTCTCCCACCGGACGAGGGCTACCACGAGTTCCTCCGGGAACTGACCGAGGAACTCGACATCGTCCTAATCTGGGACGAGGTGATGACCGGATTCCGGCTCGGTCCGGGGAGTGCGCAGGGCCGATTCGGCGTCACGCCCGACATGACGACGTTCGCCAAGGTCGCCGGCGGCGGCTACCAGCTCGCCGCGTTCGGCGGCCGCGAAGATCTCATGGCCGAAATCGAACCGCCGGCGGAGAATCCGAAGGACAAGTGGAAGACGTCGGCGTTCCACGGCGGGACCTACAACGGCCACCCCGTCTCGTGTGCTGCGGGACTCGCAACACTCGAGGTACTCGAGGAAGAACCGGTGTTCGAGACCATCGAACCGCTCGCCGAGCGACTCTTCGACGGGCTACAGGTCGCTGCGGACGAAGCCGGCGTCGAGGCGTCCGTCCAGTACGTCGGATCGATGGGAACGCTGTTTATGCTGGACGAGGCCCCGACGACCCAGCGCGAGACGTGGCAGGCTGACGACGACCTGTTCCGGGACTGGTGGTTCGAAGCCGCCGCGAGCGGCGTCCTGTTCGGCAACGACGATCAGTACGAACGGTTTTTCACGTCCTACACCAACACCGACGAACAGATCGACTTCGCCCTCGAGGTCGCCGAAGACGCGTTCCGACGCGTTCGGTGAGAACTAGTGCGCTCGCAAGTGTGGACAGCCTAGTCCTGCTTTTTCTCCGTGATAGTTGGATAGAGCCGGAGTAACTTCGTTCGGGCATCATCGGCAGTGAACTGCCAGTCGATCGAGACGGTAGCCTCGTTACGGTCAGTTTCCCACGCGGCGACCTCCGTTCGGAGTGTCGCCGCGTCAGGGATGCGCTGGTTGAGGCACTGGG
>NZ_REGA01000031.1 GCF_003841505.1 Natrarchaeobius chitinivorans | reverse complement strand
CAATGCCTCGCCAATCGTCGTGGCGAGCGAGAGCGCGTTCCGCACTCTCGCTCGCCGTCTCTTCAACACCCTCACCGATCGACTTGGATTCGCCAAGTCCTGGATCGACCAGTTCCTCAGTCCATATTTGCAAAAGTTATCTTGATCATTATGACGCGCAGCAGCGGTGTCTTCGATACGCTCGTCGAGCTTCGTGATTTGTTCGTTTAGCGTATCAATCACCGCGAGATGTGCCTCAAGAACCGCTCGATCGACCTCAGAGAGCGTGAGTTCCGCGAGGAACTCACGCCCGGTCGGGCCGAAGAGTTCGCGGCTGTATTGGTTACCAGTTCGCTTGAGAACTGCTCGGACACGGTTTTTCTCCCGAGTTCGGTCTTCGACGAGTGCCTTGCGTGCGCGAACGAGGTCACGTCGTTCGCGCACATCCTTGGGTGGAACGTAGCTTTCAGCGACGAGGTTTGCACGCAGAAGATGCGCAAGCATCTTCGCGTCAACACGATCGGTTTTGACCTTCGCATCGGCGATCACACGTGTTTTGCTCGGGTTGACGAGCGTAACGTCCATGTGCTCGTCAAGCGTTTCGTAGATCGGGCGGTAGTGCCCAGTTGCTTCGATGGCAACCGCCGACCCGGCATACTCGCGCGCGAACTCTTCGAGTTCGGCGCGCTCGGTGCCATGGGAGAGGCGGAATTCATCGACAAGACTGCCGTCCTGACGCATGACCGCTACCTGTGAGTAGCGGTCATGCGTATCCATTCCAATGTACATGGTTTGATGTCTCCGGGGTCGGGTGAACGATCCGAATAGACACCTATACGGGCTGTTTGCCCAATCCTTCGGATTCTTGCAAGGGACCAGTCAGAGCCTCGTGTTCTAGGACACATGTTGAAAGACGGTCTCCTTCAACCCCTGCGCGTTCGTTCACCGACTAGGGGCTTAAACAGGATTCTCATAAAGTCAGAGCCAGTCGAGCGTCGCCGCCAGACGTCGGCGCCATGCTCGCCGATTCCCCGTCCCCGTCGAACCCCAGTCCCGTCGCGCGACTCGTAGTCGGCGAGCGTCTGTCGGACGTGTTCCTTATCACAGCCGACGGCGGCAGCGAGTTCCCGGGTCGTGGCACTCGGCCGGGTCTCGAGTTCGGTGATGATCTCTCGCTGGAGGTCGGTCGCAACCGAGACAACGCCCTCGACATGGTAGTCGACGAGGTCGGGCGGGACGGCATCGGTCGCGACGAAGGTGATGTTCCACTCCCCAGCCTCGAGATCGCGCCCAAAGCGCCCGACCATCTGGGCGACGTGGGTCGCCCGCACGCTCTCGAGCAACTCGACAGCATGATCGGCGTCGGGCCCAACAAATCCACGACCGTAGGCCCGTCTGTACCCCGTCCCGTCGCAGGCGTGACACCCCTCGCCGCTGCAGTCGCCACACGCGCTGGCTGACCGTTCGGGTGCCGCGTCGAGCCCACACTCGGCAAGCCAGTCGAGGACATAGTCGTCGCCGGGGTCGATACAGCCGTAAACGAGCCCGAGCGCCTCGGCAGCGAACTCGTTGCGACTCTTTTCCTCGCCGTAGTGCAGCGACGCGAGGTCGTCGTCGGGGACACCCGCATCGCGCATGAGTTCGCGGAGCGGTTCCTCGAACGCTAACGGACAGCCAACGGCCCGGAAGTCCTCGCTGTACTCGCACAGCGTCTCGAGGAGGGCCCGGGCGTGGTGCGGGGTGAAGTATCGGCCATTTGTTCCCGCCGGCCGGGTCGCGTCACCGACCTGGACTCCGATCTGGCGGCGCTCGAACCGGCGCCAGTGACGGCGTTCAGTGGGCTCGAGCACTGGATCGACGGTCAGGTCCGGATGCACGTTTCGCTGCCACAGCCACGCCGTGGGGCGGGCGTCGAGCCCGACGACCGCACGCGCCGTCGACATGTCGGGTGCATTGCGGACCCGCCGGATCTGGTTCGTCTCGTCGACGACGACGGTCACATACGTGCGGTTCCAGCCGTCTCCGTCGCGGCTGTCATTGTCGAGCCGGGGTGGCTCATGACGGACGGTCGCACTGGCGCGCCCATTCTGGTCGAACGGACCGCTGTCGGGGCTACCGCTGCGCCCGCCATTCACGATCGCCTTCCAGATCGCGCGCGCCAGCGCCGGCGCGAGTGTGTGGGCTCGTGTATCACCGAAGTACCACTGCCGGGCCGGCTCGTGCTCGAGCGCGTCGAACGTGGCGAACCATCGCTCTGCGAGGTCGGCACTGGGCGTCTCGGCCGGCGCGGCGTGTTCGTTCCAGGGGACGGCCTCACAGGCGGCACACTCGCGGGCGAGCGTCACGAGCTCTTCGTAGGTATCGGGGCCCGCCTGGGAGAGCCCGAGGAACGCGGTTACCGCGCGGGTGACACGCGGCGTGATCGTCTCGGGGCGGGCCTCCTCGAGCCCGAACTCTTCGGTGTAGTCTGGTTGTTCGTCGTGGATGATGTTCGTGTTCGTCCGGAGCGACGGGACGAACGCGAAGGGGTCGGTCGCGATGACGAGGTCGTACCGGGGGACGCCATCGTCGTCGACGAGACCGTCGGACGGCCACTGGACCGTCGCGGCACAGCGGGACTCGCCCTCGCAGCAGGGGCACTGTCGGCCTTGGCGCGCAAGCAGGTCCTCCGCTTCGGCGTGAGCGACGCTGAACGCGATCCCGCGCTCGTCGCACATCGTGTCGAACCATTCGCTGGCCGGCCGCCCCTCGAGCACGATAGGCTCGGGCGCATCGGGATCGTCTTCGTCGACGGTCGCCGGGTCGTACTCGCCGGCGGCGACGGCACACAGTTCGGTTCGGCCACGAAGGACGAGCGGGTCGAGTCCCGCCTGTTCGGCCCGATCGATCGCTTCGGCGCGTGCAGCTGTCGTCTCGCAGAAGAGGACGACCGGCCGCCCACCGGTGACGGTGTCGGCGAGGTCGGTCCACGGTGTTTCCGTTGCGATGCCGGTTTTGTTCGCGCCGGTCGGCGCCTCGACGACCCTGTATCCTTCGTCGGCCATCGTCTCGAGGACGGCGTCGCGGATTCGGTCGGTCACCTCGGCACTCGACGGCCAGTCGACACCGCGGGTCTTGAGATATCGCCGTTGCTCGGCGGGCTCCAGTGCCTCGAGAGCCCCGAGCGGGAGCGCACTCGTTACCTTGCGCTGGGCGGTGCGACGGGCGTAGTCGACGATCGACCCGCGGTAGCTCTCGTCGGGTCGTGTCTGCCACTTCGCCCCGTGTTCGTCGAGGAGCCCACGGAGTGCGTCCTCGTCGTGGTCGACCCAGGGAGCGATCGCGCTGGCGAAAAGCGCGTCCGCTTTCGATCGATCGGCGGGATCCTCGAGCCGCTCAAGCGCCTCGCGAACAGCCGGATCAACACTGGCCGCGCGGTCGAATCGCTCCTTTGGGTCGTCATCGAGCGTCTCGTCGCGGCGGCTGGAGCCATCATTCGGCCTCCTGGAACCAGAGGTGGAGGTCGTGGCCACCGAATCGCGCGGGTCAGCGCACTTCTCGACTGCGGCAGTCTCGCGGCGAATCGCCGGATCTGCGAGCAGGAACTCGCGGAACTCATTTTCAGTCCAGACGACAGGCGGCTGCTCGGTCGCGAGTTCGTAGCGTCCGATTCCGTGATGCACGTCGGCGTCAGCGGGCGTACACTGGTCGCAGTTGCAAACGATCTCGCTACCCGGGCCGACACAGTACTGGTTTTCGACCCGAATCTCGCCGAACGACGCTACTGGGTTCGCGACCGGTCGGCCGAGCACGTCATTGACGACGGCGGTCGGATCACCGTCGACAGCGACGTACAGATGCCCGGGTCGATCGACGGTCGTGTGGGCGCTTGCGACGGCCAGCGTCTCCGCGTGGAGTTTCTCGATCTGGTCGTGGTTCTCCGTGGCTTCCTCGTAATCGTCGACGTCGATAGCGACCAACCAGCGGCCCCCCTCACCGTTGCCACCACACCCGCCCTTCACGCCGTAGTTACCGGCGAGCTCCGGATCGGCGGGCTCGCGGCGGTTGTCCGTGTCGAAGCTCGCTTTCTGGCCGTCGAGCACTTCGATGAACCGTTCGGTTCCGACACCTGCAGTGGCCAGCAGGGCGGCGAATCGGTCGCGCTCGGTGGTGGTATCCTCGACAAGCGTTGGGGTGTAGATGTACAACGGCATCTCACACCCGTCCGGTGTCCAGACGATCCAGTCGTCGCCACCGAGGTGAGGGACGACTTCTCCCCAGCCGTGGGCATCGAAGACAGGGGCGAGCTCCTCGCGGGGAACTGCTTCGGTGTCGGCGGTCCCGCGTTCGAAGCGAGCCTCGAGATAGAGGTCAGCGAACACGGCGCTGTGATCGCGCCGGCCACACGAATCGCACATTACCACGTCCCTCCGTCGGCCGCGAGTCGAACTCGGTCGACATCTGGTAATTTGCGCTCGAGAGCAGCGGTGGATGGACTGACAGTGGACAGTGTGGCAGTTAGTGTGGGCCCTGCGACGTCAATGGGACCTCGCCGAGACCGGTCCTTCTCGAACTGGATTGCGGTCGCGATCCTCATGAGTGCTCGCGCCGTTTGTCAATGCGATCGCCCGCGTCGACGACGCACGAGCAGTATAGACAGCGGTAGTCCCCGGCGCGTATCCGCGGCCTGAGACTCACACTGCCACATTCTGGACAGCGATATCGCCACGGTTCCGTCATTCTAACTCACCCATGAGTTCCTGATAGGAGACGATCCCGACGCCCGAGGCCCACGAGAGGGCTCGCTTGAGCGCTCGCGTCTCGGCCAATTCGATGAGTTGGTCGGCCATGTCGCCGTCGTCGGCGCACGCTGTCGCCCATCCGGAGTACAGCCGGTCGTCCTCGGTCGTGGCCGTCGCATAGGCGACGCATCGGCCGTCGTCGTTCTCCCACGGATACTGATCGATCGTGGCCGAAACTGCGATACCGTACCGTTCGGCGATCATCGCGTAGCCGCGTTTATTGACCGCGGGCTGGCCCTCAATCTCATCGACCATGTGGGCCGGCAGGATACGCAGGGGGTCCGTCTCGAGAGACTCGCCGATCCGATCGATTGCTTCCAGGTCGGATCCGAGCTCCTCGGGCGACGCTATGTCTCCGTCGGTGTCACTCGTCTCTTCTGTGTCTATACCGTTGACCGCCCCGCCATCACTCTCAACGGCAGTGGGGATGTCGCACTCGGCGTCAGGGGTCGGACCGCGTTCAGGCGTGCCGTCGTCCCCATCGTCGGTGTCACTCTCATCTTCGTCGCGGTTTGCCGGGACGATCTCGATCCGTCCAGGTGTGGCGCCGAGGGCAACGAGGTCGTTCTTCCTCGTTTCGGCTTCCATGCGACTGTCGACTTCGCGTTCGTTTCCGCGTTCGGTATCGCGGATAATCCACGTCATTCTTCCGTCACCTCCGTGTCCGGGTTCGGTTTTCGGAAGCCCACGTCCCAGCAGGAGCAACAGGGGAGCGCACCCGGACAACAACAGTCTGCGGGCCGGTTGCGGCCACCGTCGGTGATCGCGTGCCGGTCTCCGCCGGCCGATGGATCGAGATTTTCGTCACCCACGACCGCTTCGACGAACCGCGGACTGCCATTGACGTGTTCCGCGGTGAGAAGTTGGGGGTTGATCTTCTCACGATCCACGGGTACAGGGATCTGTCGCTTTCCTGTGCAGAACGCTGCAGCGGCGACATGCTTGCACGTCTTCCGACCGTCTTCCGTCGGAAGGTTGTATGTGGCATCCGGGCAGTCGCAACGTTCGTCACAGATGTCTACGACGTATTCGCTCCCGCTTTCGGAGACGACGAGATACCGGTCGGCGGTGTCACGAGCGGGACCGACGTGCTCGCAGACGGTCATGTGCTCGGTAAGCGCGCGGACGTCGCGCGCGTCGATACCCCAGTCGGAAGCGACTTTATGATCGCTTACGTAGGTAGTCATGGCTGATCTCCTTCCTGAGACAGCCGGTCCGGGTGTTCCAGCACCCGGGCGTTTCCTGCGATAGTCACGCCCCAAAGGGACCCCTGTCCCACTCCGTTACTATTACCTGTAACGGTATAAAGATACGTATACGGATGATTTCGAGACTTTCGACATTACATGAGTCATCAATGTCTTCACCGTTACCGGTGAATTTAACGGTCTCCCAGTACAATTACCAGTAATGGGACCAAACGCGTCGGTAATGCCCGACGACGACCCGAAGCACGACGAAAAAGGGCGTTTCCGCTCGAAGTACGCCCGAGAGGACTTTTTCGATGCACTAGAAGCTGAAGACGGACTTGCCGGCACTCAGGATGTTGCCGATCACGTCGGATGCTCCTACGAACTCGCGTATAAACGACTTCGGGAACTCAAAGACGAGGGCGACGTCGAAAGCCAAAAAATCGCGAACGCCCGTCTCTGGATGCTCCCCAACGAGAACAGCGATGCGTAACGTCCCGATCTGCAGAGGCAAACAGTCCGGACGCCGCTACGAGGCCCGCATGCTCTCTCATCCCATCACGATCAGCGCAATCGACGCTGAGATCGTCGAGACTGACACCGACGGCGAGCTACCGTTGTCCGGATCCCCGCCGAGCTCTACTACCGGAGGATGCACTCGACGAGGGCAGCGATGGCTGACTATCACGACAGCAACAACGTCAACCCGGAGGATTCCGTTTCGAGGGCCTTACCCAGTTTTAGAACAACGAATGGCACTATGTCCCCACACAGAACCAGATCCGCGGAATCATTCCAACGGTTCCGCTCTCGGACTGACTCCGGCACGGGACGGCCTGCATCTCGGCGAGGCGAACGCCAATTTCCGCAATAGTGTCGCGTAGCGCGATAGCCGCACGTCAGCAGTGATCAGTCGCCCGTGGATTGCGAACCGAGAGCGTGCCAGACCCGTAGCGAGACGAACACGAACACACCGACCGCAATCAGCGGAAGCTCCGGGTGCGTGTGAGGTTGCAGGTACACCTCGAGGAGCCGCACCCAGGGTGCAACGCTATCGCCGGAGTATTGTGGCCCGGGAAGGAACGGCCAGAAGAGAAAGCTCAGGCCGGAATGGTTGCCCGCGAGCAGGGGCCCGATGCTGTCGCCGACGAGATGCGACAGGTATCCAATGGCAAACGCCGCCGGGGTGACGGCGCTGAGTTGCGCTATCCAGGGGTGGACAGGGTCTCGGCGCTGGATTTTGCGGGCACCCCAGCTAACGAGGCCAATGAGAAGGACGGCAACGACGATCGAATGGCCCGCGGACCGGCCGCTCGAGAGCACGCCGTAATACGCCAGCGGCTTGTCAATCACGTCGGGAAGTTGGCTGCCGATCGCCAGCGGGAGCAGCGGCCAGCGGGCCGGGAGGTGGCGGCGCGTGAGAGCCGCGTACGCGATGAAGCAGAGATATGCGAACGCGAGATGGCCGAGAGGGAACACGCCGTGTGGTAAGTCGTCGACGTTGATAAATTCGATCGGTTCAGAACGCAAAGCGAATGGATTACGTAACTGGTACTGGTCTCTCCACGCCTTCGGAAATCGATATCTCGAGGCCGAGTTGAACGTGAGTGGACTCAAGTACCCAGCCGAGTAACTGAGAGTCCTGAAGACGAGTCGGTCAGCGACGTCCAGAAAGCCCCTGGGCCGCTCGAGGGCTGCGACTCGCTGCGCGCTTCCTTCACTGCGTTCAGTCCAGTGCTTACGTCGTCTCGCACCTCGAGCGACCCAGCCCCTTTCAGTCCCACCCCGCCGTGGTTCCCGTGTAGCCACTGGCAACGGTGGAAATCAGGTGGATGCTCTCGCGGGGAGGACTGGACGTTCTACTGGCTCTCCAGTCACAAAAGCCAGAAAGGCTTTGTGTTCTATTTGATTACCTGATGGCGGTGGTGCAGAACAGTTCTCATAGCGTGATCGTTGAGCTAGCGACATCGTTTCCTCGATGGTGGTTAGTGAGCGCAACGGCAACCCGGAGGCAAAGAGTAAGGAAGACGTGCGATTTGACTCTGACTCGGCCTCGGACCCGTGGGGATCCGAGGCCGAGATCCTTGCAGACGCCGATCGCCGTTTCAACACGCGATCGCTGTGAATACGTTTCGTCGAGCTGACGCTGCCGAAGACGGACTGTCTCGCTATACTCTTTGATTCGGTCTTCAACCCGGTATTCGATATCTAGCGGATCGTCAGTATTCCGTGGATTGTACGGTGCAACCGGCACGACCGCCTGCGCCAGCAGGTGGTCGTGCCAGTTCAGCATGTCAAACTCGGAGTCACCAACCATCCACCGTGGGGTTTCAACGGCGAGCGCGTCACGCGTGACGCGCATCGCCGTCTCCTGGTCAACCTTCTTTCCGGACGTGAACGCTGCTGCAATCGGAATGTTGTTTGCTGCGGTCACTACACAGCATCCATAGCCGTAATAGAAGTCATCGTCAGTGTGATCGTAGTTCCACTGAGCGTCTTCATCACGCTGACTAACCGGAATATCAGTACCATCGATTCGGAAGAGCTTGCCGAGCGGGACTTGCTCGGCAAGATCGTGGACTAACTCGATAAACACCTCTTCTGCAACGACTGCGAAGTCAGTGATGAACCGATCGAGCGTCCACCGAGACGGTGGTCGGTCGAATCCACATTGGCGCCAGACATCTTCGTTCCGTAGCTCTCGCTCCATTGGCCGAAGTCCGTAGATATCGCGGTAGAAGCAATGGAGGACACCTTTCAGTAATTCTGGGGGGGTCGTGTACACGTGTTCGCCCCCTCGAATCGGGGGCGAACACGGGGTAGTCTGTGAGAAACGAGAGATCAAGCGGCTTAAGAAGTGCTGTTGTCTCTGTCTCCAGAGCTTTGAAAAGCTGTGCGACCGTATCGTTACCCGGTAGGACGGCTTTGCTGCTGGACACATCAAACTCGTCCTACCACTTCCTTGTGAAGGCTTCTGCACCACCGCCTACCTGATATCTATGCAAGCAGTCGTCCTCGCGGCGGGGGAAGGGACGCGGCTTCGACCGCTGACGGAAGACAAACCCAAGGGAATGGTCGAAATTACTGGCCAACCCATTCTGACGCACTGTTTCGATCAACTCGTCGATCTCGGTGCGGACGAACTCGTCGTCGTCGTCGGCTACCTCAAAGAGAAGATCATCGATCACTACGGCGACGAGTATCGCGGTGTGCCGATCACGTACACCCACCAGCGGGAACAGCAGGGGCTCGCCCACGCGTTGCTCACCGTCGAAGACCACATCGACGACGATTTCATGCTGATCCTCGGCGATAACGTCTTTCAGGCGAACCTCGAGGACGTCGTCCGCCGACAGCGAGAAGAACGCGCCGATGCGGCCTTTCTCGTCGAGGAAGTGCCCTGGGAGGAAGCGTCGCGTTACGGCGTCTGCGATACGAACAAGTACGGCGAGATCACCGACGTCGTCGAGAAACCCGACGATCCCCCCTCTAATTTGGTGATGACCGGCTTCTACACGTTCACGCCGGCGATCTTTCACGCGTGTCATCTCGTGCAACCCTCCGATCGCGGCGAGTACGAGATCAGCGAGGCGATCGACCTGTTGATTCAGAGTGGGCGGACTATCGATGCAATTGGATTAGAGGGATGGCGGATCGACGTCGGATACCCCGAGGACCGTGACGAGGCCGAACGGCGGTTGCAAGACGCTGACGCGACGATCGAAGCACCATCCGATTAACCCTGCTGTAGGTGCTTTTGTTCTCCTGTGGCCTACCACGTACTATCGATCGCTCGCTGATAGCACTGTTCGGCCTGCTCGGCGACGGTATCCCAGTCGAACTGCTGTACCCGGCTTGTCGGATTGGTCGAGGGCCGTTTGCCGTCTAAGACGCACTCGAGCGCCGCGGCAACGTCTTCGACGGTCGGCGATGGAAGGAACCCGGCGTCCCCGATCACTTCCGAAGCGGCCGACTCTGGATGGTCCGCGGCGATGACCGTACAGTCCGCTGCCATCGCTTCAGCGAACGTGATGCCGAACCCCTCCCGTGTCGAAGGCGAGGCGAAGACGTCCGCCGCGCGCATGTGTGCGAGGACGTCGTCGTACTCCTCGAGAAATCCGAGCATCGTCACGCGGTTGGCGTGGTCTAGATTTGTGGCTTGTCGCTCGAGAGCATCGTACTCTGGGCCGTCGCCGATGATTCCCAGTGTGGCGTTTGGGTATGCGTTGGCGACACGATCGAACGCCTCGAGCAAGAGATCGACGTTCTTGTTCTCGATGAGTCGGCCGGCGTACAGGACGGTGAACCCATCGTCGACGGGCCGAGTCGTTTCGATCTGGTCGATATCGATTCCGTTCGGCACGACTTCGATTTTCTCCCGTTCCGGCCCGATCTTCGTGAGCCGATCGGCCGTGACGCTCGAGACGGCGATCGGATAGTGCGGCGTTTTGGCGGTGAGGCGTTCGACGGCTTTACCGAACGGCGCGAGTCGTCCGAGATACTCGTCCCAGTGCTCGAGCCAGACCTCGTGCCAGGTCGTGATCAGTGGGGTGTTTGTTCCGAGAGTGGTGAGTCTCGAGGCGAGGACGGGGAAATAGGGAAAGAGGGACGCGACGACGACGTCGTGGTTGTCGATATTCTTCCGGAGGTGTGGCAGTAACCGGGCAGAGAAGTCGATTGCTTCAGTTATTGACCGGCGATCGTCGGCGTAGAGCTCTTCGGCGGGTGCGACACCGTAGAGTGTGGTGCCTTCGTACCCCATTACCTGCGGGCCGTCCCAGAACTGCCGGCCGTAGACGGTTACGTCATGTCCGTCGGCGGCAAGGCGGGTCCCGATCTCGTGGATTCGTTTTTCAGCACCGCCGGTTATGTACGGATAAACCACGTTGCTGACATAGCAGATATTCATCTACCGATACTCGTATGTTCGTTGGACGACGCTTGAACACTCCGCTTCGTGTAACTGTGAGAGGAGGGTTGCGTGATCTCCTCTCAGTCGTCGATCGGGACGGGGAATTTCCGGTCGTACTGCGGAAGCGTGGTCACTCGCCGGAGGTCATTTAGGAAGGTACGCGCATCGTAGTCACGGAGTCGGATATACAGACCTGAACCATCGTCGACCTCCTGCTGGTCAACAGCGTAATTGTCGTAGCCCATCGCGTCGAGTTCGGATTGGAGATGCCGCACGCCCAGTTCGGCAAACCCGTGCGTCGCGAAAGACACACGAGGCGCTCCCCGTTCACGGATCGAGCAGTTCCCGTCTCCCCAATACCAGTGGAGGAGTGCCGTGTAATCGAGTCTGAAGTCATCCGGGACTCGTTTGCGGTTATGTTCGTCGCGGACCTCGTACCACGAGTCGTACAGTCGATCGAGATACGGTTGTGGTCGAGAGCTGACGGTCCAGCACGTGTAGTCCTCCTCTGTGAACTGATTCGGACGCGTGACCGAATTCGGTTGAGAGTCCGGGAAGAGTCCCGCCGAAAGTTTCGAGGCGAGGCGATCCGCGTGGGCTTTCGTCGTGGTCGACAGTTGGAAGAAACACGACTCGGCGTGCCGACGGCGGTGGAGGCAGCCGTCGCCAAGGAGTTCACCTTTGATCACCGAGGTCTGGAAGGGCCGCCAGTCGACACCGGTCGTTCGCGGATTTCGTTGGGGACAGTCGATTTCGGCGTTTTCGAGGTGGTGCCGGACCGCCCTGACTGAGGTCTCGTAACGACCAGCGATCGTTTGGATAGAACAGTCGTCCTCCACGTACTGTTCGCGTAGTTCCGAAGTGAGGTCTGCCAACTGCCGATGGGTCGGGCCGCCGTTTCGCATCTCGACACCGCGGTCCCGAAGACGGCTGTGAATCGTCGGCGGTGTCACATCGAAGGCGTCGGCGATCTCTCGGAGCGATTGCCCGGATTCGTAGCGTTCGGCGAGTTCATCGACCCGCTCGTCGAGCCACTCGTAGCGCTCGCTCATTGGGTCCCTCGATCAAACACACGGCAGTCGTGATTCAGAATGCGTTTCGGGAGGCCGACTGCGCCACAGACTAAACACTCTGCTAGCGGTGGTCCCACACAATTGTCTGGCTGTTCGACAGGCTCTTGCCGCTCGTCTTTGAAGTTAGTCATGCTTCGTCATGGTGGCGAAGCACGGGTGTCGGTGTTCCAGCACCGGCCACACTTCTGAGGCGACCCGCACTTCTCAACGAGTATTGGGCCGACACGAACTTAATAGTTACTTTGTAACTTCTAAAAGAACATCGTTGCCGTTCGTGTACCCGTCCCGAATTGGTAAATATCTCCGCCGGGTACCTCCGAGCAAGATGGTCAACGAGGAGTTCGAGCCGGACGAACGACAAAAAGCGATCCTCGACGTACTCAAAGAGGGTCAAGCGGAGGGGAACCCGTGGGGGTATGCGAACCCGAAACGGCTGGAGCAGCGGCTCGACATCCGACGGCAGTATATCAACCGAGCATTACAGGGACTCGTCGATGCGGGGTGGATCGAGAAGGTCAATCGCGGGCTGTATCGATTCGTGGTTGACCCGCGAGACGCGTAAGACATTCAATTCCAAGGCGGAACTGCCAATTCGATTACCGTTCTCTCCACTCACGTAACACCTTTATCAGTTCACGTGTTGTATCAACTCGATGAGTGAGGATCCAAGAAATATTATTCTCCTCTCCGCCGACGCGCTCCGTGCGGACCACCTCTCCTCGTACGGCTACCATCGAGACACGTCGCCGGTGCTCGACGAGTTGGCGCAGGAGTCGATCCGGTTCGAGAACGCTTACAGCGCAAGTTCGCATACCCGAGAGGCAGTTCCCGCGCTTCTAACCGGCGAATATCCAGATACAGCGATCGGGCCTGACTACCAGCTCGCAACCGATACGATTGCGTCGGCGCTCTCCGAACACGGATTCGCAACCGGAGGCTTTCACTCAAACCCGTTCGTCTCTCGAGCGTACAGTTTCGACCAGGGGTTCGATGAGTTCGACGATGACCTTCATTTTGGGAAACACAAATTGATCGCGCTGGCCCAGCGTGCGCTGGACAAACTGCGCAATCGCCACTACGCTCGTGCCGACGAGATCAACGAGCGATCGCTCGACTGGATCGATTCGCTGGACGACGAGCAGCCGTTCTTCCTCTGGAATCACTATATGGACACCCACGGCCCGTACGAACCGCCTGGCGAGTACGAAACCCTGTATCACGACGAAGGGTTGTCCGGGCGGGACGCACAGTCGCTCTACCGGCGCGCAATCAAGCATCCCGACTCGATCTCTGACGATGAACAGGAGCTGTTGATCGATCTCTACGACGCCGAAATCCGGTACAACGACGAGAAACTCGGTGCGTTCTTCGATGCCCTTCGCGATCGTGAGTTGTTCGAACAATCACTGATCATCGTTACTGCTGACCATGGCGATGCATTCGGCGAACACGGCTACTACGAACATCCGCGGTATCTGCATGACGAGATCACCAAGGTACCCCTGCTCGTTCGACCGCCCGGCGGGGCCGACGAGGTCGTCGAGACACCCACAAGCACGCTGGACGTAGCTGCAACGATTTCAGCAGCAATCGGGGCTGACGCAGATGATGAGGGTCAATCGCTGCTGGGTCTTGACAACGAGGACCGCACCGTCTTCATGCAGGCCCGTGGTGAAAAGGACGACAGCCACCTTCGCCGGTATGCCTCGCGAACGCGTTCGGGAGCCTGTTTCTGTGAACGCGATCGGGAGACCGGCGGGATCGAGTTTGGTGAGTGTTCGTCCCGATCGCTCCGGGACGAACTGGAAGCCCACGTCGAGGAACGGGTCCGACGGGAGAACAGCGAGGACGTCGCGGAGTCGGATGACGTTGAGCAAGAGGTTGAGCGACGGTTGGACGCACTCGGATACAAATAACCAATGAAAATCGGGATCAACGCTCGAACGTTCACAGTTGATAAACCAGGCGGAGCGGTTCAAACCTCGATCAAACACACTCAAAAACTTATTGATAGATCGGACACTGAGATTGTCCTATTCGGACACAGTTCCCTCAAAGGGTTGTATCCCGATACGACCGTCGATAGTTCGCTTTGTGTCTCAGATTCACAGGTATACGGGTTAGTCTGGGAGCGAGTTGCATTACCACAATTGGTAAAAAAGCACGAACTGGACGTGCTGTACTGTCCGAACGGCAACGCACCTGCGACTCGGATTGCCTGTCCCATTGTGATGTGTATCCACGATGTAAATGCCCAGAAAGGGTTGTCTAGTGGGATACATCAGTTCTACCGTCGGCTGGCTGTCCCCCACGGGGCAAAGATCGCAGACACCATCGTCACGGTATCGGAATTTTCGAAAGAAGAGATGTTAACCCACTTAGAGATCGATCCAGCGAAGATTGCGGTCGTCTACAACGGTATCGATCGACTATTTCTTTCGGCTGGGGAAGGTGATCCGGTTGACCTTCCAGAGAAGTACCTGCTCTTCGTTGGATCGATGAATCCGCGAAAGAATATCCGGCGGGTGATCCACGCCTTCGAAGTCGCCAAGAAGGACGATTTGATCCCACATAAACTGGTAATCATCGGGCCGGATAACAAGTCCATTTTTAAAGAGGTCAGCGTTGACAACACCGAGGACGTGCGTGTACTCGGCTTTGTCACGGAGGAGCAATTGAAATACGCATATGTTCACGCTGATGCCTTCGTCTACCCCTCACTGTACGAAGGATTTGGCCTCCCGCCACTCGAAGCGATGTCTTGCGGTACGCCTGTAATCGGATCTGACCAAAGTGCACTTCCCGAAGTACTGGGTGACGCCGCAATACTGGTAGAGCCAACGGAAACAGCGGAAATATCCGCCGCGATCACTGAGCTAGTTACCGACGAGGAGTACCGGACAGAACTCATCGAGAAGGGACGGGAACACGCGCAAACGTATACTTGGGAGAAATCTAGCAGGACGCTGTACGACGTATTATCAAAGGCGTCGGAGCACCGGAGTTGAATATGACCGGGAAGACTGTTATACAATGAAAGTCCTCGTCATCACACGGGAGTTCCCGCCGCACGTCTTAGGCGGTATTTCGTACCACCTCGCCTATTTGTATTCTGAAATTTGTGAACTTGGTCACGATGTGACTGTCATCTCAGGCGTAGCTAAAGAGAGCGAAGAGTCCGCAATGGACCTCGTACACGACGACATTGAAGTTCGGACCATCCCCTACGGAAGTGTACAGGGGAACCATCTGAAGTTCCCGCTCGTGCTCAAAACAAAAATCAGCGACGAATTCATCAAACAGTACGACATCGCGTATGTTCACACCCCGCTCCCCTACGGATTACCCATTCCCACCGTGGGAAAATACCACGATTGCCCGCGCGAGGAACGCCAATTCTTCGTGGATGATCTTGCGGGAATTCGAAAAGTAGCCGACTGGGTCATTGATCCGACACGCCGGTGGGTCGAAAAACGATCACTCAGGGCCGTTGATCATGCAATCTTCAACAGCGACCTTTGTCGAAAGAGCTGGGAGAAACACTACGGCTTCAACACTCCCTCCACAACAATATATAACGGCGTTGATACCGACATCTTCTATCCACGGAAAGTCAACACAGACGAGGAGTACGTGCTGTTCGTTGGTGATTCCGAGCGGAAGGGCTTATCCTCGGTATTATCATATGCCGAACACTCGTCGAAAACTGTCTTCGTCGCAGGAAACCTCAGCACTGAGTTACCTGAGAACGTCCGTTGTTTGGGCCGCGTAAACCAAGACAGATTGGCTGAACTCTACAGCGGGGCTCTCGCCACGATCCACCCAGCACAATTTGAGGCATTTGGGAACATCGTTCTCGAGTCGCTCGCCTGTGGAACTCCTGTCGTGACCACTAATCGGTGTGGTGCAAGTGAATTGATCGATGCGGATTGTGGATACGTCGGTGATTCGATTAGTCAAGGGGTTATGCATTGTAAACAGGTCGACAACAACTCTTGCACCATGGTAGCAAATGGATTTACTTGGGAACAAGTCGCTGAACGAAGTTTAAATATAGACTGTCTTAATTAGCAGGCTGAAAATAAAAGCTCTGTATTAGCAATTCATACATTTGAATTTCAATATTTACCGGTAGCCGAGATCCTTGAGTTGCTCCTCAACAGAGTCGTCCAGCTTGATTTCTTTCGATGAACCTTTTTCATTTTGAATTGTATTAATTTTCTTAAGGGCTTTATCTTTTGTAGTCTGTGGATTTCCATACTTACGATACGGGCTTGCAAAACATCGTATCGCCATCGGTATTTCGGACGGATTTGTCTTCCAGTACTTCCGATTCCATCCGCGAGACTTCTTTAGCCCGATAAGTGGAGTAAGGAGTTTTCCTTTGCTTGTAAAGACATGTCCCCCCTCACCATCCCAAATCCCATTCGAATGATAGATCGTTCGGTCCTTGCGAAGTATCGGTCTTGAGTACATGGCATCATTGTACCGTGGACCAGGGGATTTTTCAAAAATATTAATCCCATCGAAAGATTGATTTGATAACTGAACATCAAGTAAGTCAGATATGGTCGGCATGAGGTCAATATGGCCAATTGTGTCCACATTGTTATTCCTTTCTATTTTCGGGTGAATAAACACAGTAGGGACATAAACAAGTTCAGGGACCGGGGGAGAAGAATGTGAGACAAGTCCGTACTCACCGAGAAGTTCACCATGATCGCTTAAGAAAATAATTAGTGTATCCTCACGCAACCCTCTATCCTCCAATAATCTAAGACGTTCTTCAAATCGAACCACAGACTGCTTTATCATCGAATTGTAATGGTCAGAAATCACTGGTTTTGTGTGATCCATGTCAGAAAGCATCTCTTCATAACTGTAATCAGCATATGGGGCATGGCCTCCCTGATCACGTTCTAAGTACACAAAAGGCGGTTCAATGGTATCGAGTGTATTTTTGCTCTGCTGATCTAAAACCACATTCAGACCGCCATCCTCCCCAGCAGCTGGATTATAAAATCCCGAATTTAGATTCGGCAGATCAAACAGAGTTGGTTCTGTTAGTTGATCAGTCCACGACGAAACACCGTGACGAGGTGGATTAAGACCCGTAACTATCGAGGAAACAGAGCGCATAGTCGCACAGCCTGCTGAAACAGTTTTGAACGTGACACCTTTATTGCTGATTGATTCCGGCAATGCAGACCAACGAAGCGCATCAGAGATGAAAATATACACATTTGAAATATCAATACCGTTACTGAACTCGGTCATACTGGTTTTATTATTCAGTAAGTATTTATTAGTTACTATTTCATATTTGACAGTGTTGGGCTCTGGCGTATCATCAGACAAGAACGAGTTAGTCCGTTAGAATTAGATAGATGAAACGGCAAGGCTCAAATTATTCATGTCCAAAATTTCAGTCCCAGGGTCGTCTGGAGTCGCTTTTTCTATTCTGGCAGAGTAACTCGTCTACTAACATGTAATACTGGATGAAGCGGGTGAATCCGGATTCCGAGTGGGTTAACCGTAGGTCGTCCATCGTTGTATGACGTCAGCTCGGCTGGTTTAGTCTGTGTGGCACCGCTATTGAGGTCAAGATCCTTGTGTCGGCTATTTCCCTTCCACGTTGTTGAGGGTATCTTACAGTTTCCCAACGGAGTTTTCGTCAAAACCGCACATAATTATATATAAAAATTAATAAATACTATATACCTAATATAAAATTCATAACATGTTATGGTTCAGATATTTCAGCGAAGTTCTAATATATCCATCCTCTCTGGGGTTGTTCTTCACTGCTCTTGGTTGGTATCAGTATCTATATAGAGATATTGCGTTATTTGAGTAAATTGCATTCCGGTCTGATTTCAGCCGTTTTTCCCCATCAGGGAATTCGCCATACAAGCCCCCTGATATCCACATTTCCGAATATGTATCCATCCATACAACCGTCGGAACAGAGCAGGACTCTACATAACAAGAGCCCTTTAATTCGACATCACGTTGGTACCGCGGTTCGATAAAATACATTCTCCTATCCGATGCTATTGGCTCTAATTCATACTGGTTCGTAAACTCAGCAGTTGCATACTGGCTATCGCTGTGGTAAACCGGTCTTCCCACTCCAGTATACGATTCTGAGTTGATCTCATCAGAGAATACAGCAGGGGCGAGGTAAAGAGACTGAGAAATTACAAATATAATGAGGCAGGCAGCAAAAACATGTTTGGCTGCAAATGTGAGACGTTGTCGAAGCGTTACAATTGCCGGTGGGGTAAAAAGCATAGCGAGTGCCCAAAACCGGTTGAAATTTACACTGGGGACGGCGAATGAAAAGGCTAATGAACCAGCTGCACCGAAACCGAACAGTCGTATCTCATCGTCCCAGACATCGGCGTCCAGTTTTGCGACAGCAATCCCTCCGGTAAACAGGAATATAATACCAAGTAGAATAAAAAACGCAACACGGGTACTGAACGCAATCCAATCTGGAAAGAATCGAGAAAAGAATAGAATTTCAATTTGTGCAGGGTGTGTGGACGAAAATCCTGGAGGGGATGGTACGGTTTCGGTCTCGAAGTCGGTTGCAAGAAGGATAATCAAGTCAGTTACCTGATTAAGCATAAACGGTTTCTCTTGAATTGTCCAGACAGCAACCACAACCACTCCTGAGAGTATAGGAGTTATCAATGCCGTTGTAAGTTTACGCCCAGGTGAAAGAGCAAGTCCGAACAGCGCGAGAACGGCCACGACAGCCGTGTATGAGTGTGTTAGTGCAAGAGTGAATAAGATTATCACAAAAAGTAGTCCGAAACGCCGTTGATTATGGTTCCTATATATATTTCGTGTAATAAAAAACAATAGAATCACTAACGGCATAGCGAACATCTGCGCTGTTGGTAACACTGCAAAAAAAATATAGAATGTTGGGATGACACCAATAAGGCTCACAATTCCCCATCGAAATCTGCTAACAAGGAATACTAGGAGTGGAAGTAGCGGGATTAAAAACAGTGGTAGGATCGCTGTAGCAAACTCGGGCTCAAGATTTACCACAGCCACCCATATTGATACAAGCGAATAGAATGCAGGATAAATTAGACCACGGACACCGCCACGAGTTCCCGCCCAGTCTCGTAAAATCGACCCATTCTCTTGGACCCATTGAACATGGAATAGCGTTGCATGTGGGTCATACGCAATCAGTTTATGTGGCGATTGGGCTAATATTGCTGCCAGAATACTGGCCGAAAGTCCGACACTTAGTACGACTACCACACGGGCGTCAGCAGTGTAGTATTGGCATAACCCAATACAGACGATAGCTGTAGCGATTAGCATATATCCAATTGGGAGTTGAGCAGACGAAAGTCGGACCCGGGCAGCAAGAACAATGCCCGCACAACTTAGAAAACATGTGAAAGCGAGTAATTTAGTTATATGTGATTGAGTTACTCCAGCCATTAGCAAGGAGTTTATCGCTGTTGACTTAAAAATATCGAACCTTTGAAATACTCCTTCTCCACTATCTCTGGTCTTGGTTCAGTATATTCTTCTGAATAGATGGTTTATATTATTTTCATAAATCCGAAATTAGATTCTAGAGTATTATATAATGCTTTGCTGAATAACTGCTGAATGATGGTTAGAGAGGCTCACAGAGCTCTTCTATGTTGATGATGGCGAACATGGGGACGATTTCACGGAACTGTCGATACCAGCCCAGCGCTCGCACGGCATGAGTGGTCTGCATAAGTTTTGAACAAGCACCAAAGCTCGCCCAGGATCTTCTCTTTTCGGACGTGGTTTGCTCTCTCACTCAAGGGGTTCAGCTGTTGCGCTGATCACTCTCGCCGAGCGAGCGCTTCGCCGTCGAGTACGAAGTTTCGGCTATCCAGCGCTGAGCGTAGCCTTTTGTCCGGGTAAGCGCGTTGTTCCCTATCGTGAGTGGCCTTGATCCACGCTGTAAGATCAGTGGTTCGACACCGAGGGCGTAGAACTCGTATTTGGTGTGCCAGTTGTGGAAGGCTTTGTCAGCAGCGACGGAAAGCAGGTCGTCCGCGTTCCGGCGGACGACCTGCGGCCCTGTCTTCGTATCGTGTTTCCACCGGGCTGAGATATGGACGTCAAGAACTGCAAGAGACTCTATATCGGTTAGTGTCGTCACTTTCAGCGTCTCCACGCTATTTCCAGATCGCTGACGGTAGTACGATGAAGCAGCGCGTCGGTCGAAGAACGTACTGTCGAGAACCACGTGTCCAGACTGTGGGTGTTGCTGCGCTGAAACGCGCAGCAACGCCCGCCACACCCACATTTTCAGCCGATCGAACGACTTGTAGATCGTGCTGTGATCCGGCAACTCGTCCTGATCTATAGGGATCAGCAAACAAATCCATACACTTCGGACGGATTGAGCTTCTGCAGAGCTGTTTTCAGATATTTTTTAATATCTATCTCAGATAGAAAAGTCGGTTTGCCCGTCTTTTCCTGAGTTGTTCCTAGCACTGCTCCAGTGGATTCAATTCAGGAGAGTGTGGCGGAAGGTAAATCAGAAGCAGGCCGTCAGCCTCGGCCTGCTTCTTGAGGTCCTTTGCGATGAAGTACGGTGCGTTGTCGAGAATGACTGCCAGCTTCTCGCCAAACTCGTACTGAAGTGCCCGGAGAAAATACTTCGAGAGTTCTGCGGTAAAGCGATTCGGAGTGAGACAGACTAAGCGGTCACCGTCGTCGGTGACCGCGCCAAGCATATTCACTCGCTTTCTACTCCCGCAAACTGGAACCGTTGGACGTGAATTGACTGGGAACCATCTAGGCTTCTGGACAGTAGGAACTGCTTCGCTGTGTTGATCAATTACGACAATTCGGTAGCCTGCGTCCTTCAGTTCTGGCCACTTTCTTTTTCAATTCCTCACGGAACCGTCGTTGCTCCTCGGCATCTGCCTTGTAGTGGCGTGGCCGGGCTGTCTGCCTGGACAGCCCGGCACGCTTGAGCACTCTGTACATGTGCGCGAGCGAGTACTCTACGCCGAACGTCTCGATGATGTAGTGGTGAACAAGTTCAGGTGTCTATGCTGGAGCGTCGTATCCTGCTTCTGACGGCGGTGCGTTCAGGACCGCCGTCAGGAGCTCCCACTGATCTGGAGTAAGCTTGGCTGCGTTTGAACCACGAGGGGCGTCGCCGAGCGCGGCCAGATCGCGCTCGGCGACTACATCAAGCCAGTCGTAGACAGTCTGGGCAGGAAATCCGAGGACTCGCTCGATTTCATACGGAGACATGTCTTCGGTATACAGTAATGCAGCAGTGAGGCGCTTGATCGCCTTCGGATTTGTTTCCCGGCGCAGTTGCTGGCGCAACTGCTCTGGATTAACTCCCACTAACTTGTCTCCTTGACCGGTCATACTCTCTAATACGTGCTCTGTGAATATGAATCAGACTGCTAATCCTTATATGCCAAGTACGTCACGAACCTCAGACATGTACTTCAGCCGGTTCGGCGTTTCACGGTAGCTATGGCCCTCTTCGAGCCGAAAGCAGTGCAAAACGACGTGTACCCAGCAGACGGGCTCGCCTGGGTGTCTCCCCAACATCCTGATTAACGTCTCAGCATTATTTAACGAAATTGAGAATATCGGTTTCTATAGCGAGTTCGATTTTCTTTATTTTGTCTCTACACCTGTTACAACAGCGGATTTAATCGCTATTCAATACAGCAGATGAGTGATTAACGAAATCTTTACTTGACAGTATAGCCATTTTTGTTTTGCTATGACCAACATTGTTCTCATTACGATCGAGTCGCTTCGGCGAGATTACTTTGATAAAGAGCGCTTCCCCGAATGTTGGGAAGCATTTGAGACAGACTTCGCTCAGTTCACCGATGCCTATTCTAATGGTGTAGCAACTCCTCTCTCTTTTCCGAGTATTCATACGGGGTATCCGGTGACAGGGGATGGTACACTCCCGAAAGAATCGCCAACCGTTGCTGAATCATTTACTGGCCACAGCTGGGCGATAAGCAATAACCCACACCTACGGGAAGAACGAGGATATAGTCGTGGATTTGATGTTTTTACTGACCAATTATCCGACGGTGATGATAACCAAATCTTACATAAAATGAAAAATATAGGTAAAAACATATACCGAAAATATAAGATAGATAGTGGCACACCCGATTCAGGGGTCACAGCCAAAGATATTCTAACAAAACTCAATTCAGCTTTGAATACCAATAATGGTCTTTTTTGGGTTCATCTTAGTGATTCTCATTACTCATTTACACCGTGGAAGGTTGCTGACAAAGATTTAGATGTCTCATATCGTCCCGATGAAATCAGAAAAATGAATGATCGCTTCCTTGATGAGTCTCCGAAAAAGGGAGATATTGATTTTTTAACTGGAATGTATAGTGAATTAATAAGATACATCGACCGGCAGTTGGTAGACTTTTTCGAACAACTTAAACAATCCAACAAGTATGAAGAATCGATGATTGTTATTATGTCAGACCATGGTGAAGGATTTGGTGATAAAGGGATATTTAAATATTCCGAAGGCGTTTTTTCTCATCAGTGGGATGCTGATCCTATTGATTCACTCATCAGTGTTCCATTATTAGTCAAATATCCAAATATGGAATACAGCGGTGAGAAGTTTGCACATCCAGTTCAGAATGGTGACCTTCTGGCAAGTCTAACTGATTGGTTTAGTTGGAATGTAGATGTGCCAGATTTCACACAGCCATTTACTGACCCTAAGTCACGAACTATTTTGTCAAAATCAAATGGATCACTCCGAGTGACTACAGAAACAGGTTATGTAATTCAGAATAGAGGAGACACTAAAGTAGTTGGAGATGTTGGAGATGACGCGTTTGAATTACTCAACAATACTACTCTCCCATCGGTAGAAACCTTGTCAGGAGATATTCCTGGTTTGGATGAAAGAGAACAAGAGCAATTGGAGGACCGATTAGAATACCTCGGTTATAAATAGATTTGATATTACCTCTGGGACCATCTGGTCTAGTTCACGACGTCAGGTTAGAATCGGTATTGAGGGTTTCATAGCTGTACTTCCGAGGTTTAACGGCCCAGTTCACGCTGAGCGACTAGATTCTACAGGCTAAGCCGATTGAGAGAGATGAAATTGCAGAAATCAGTGGATATGGAACAGTTGTTTGAGATTAGTTCAGAGATGTGGTTGCGCCCACGCATGTACTATTGAGGAGTACCACAGAATTTGGTGGGTAAGCAGGCCCAAGAGAGCGCTTCCGCTCGCGGCAGGCGCTCTCATCGGGGAGAAGCTACCACGGAGAGTAGCCTAGCTGGGCGTCTCTGAGTGCCTCAATGCGCTAAACTAGAACGGGTGGTATCACCACTTAAAAAACAATTTGTTTCTCTTGGATCGAGTAATCTTTGAGCCATCGCATCCGATTAAGTCCACCACGCTGTCTGGTCATAAACTCGAGATTGACTAAAAATAGATTTGCATTCTTTTTCACTTCATTCATTTCAATATTAAGTTCTGAGGCGTACATTTCAAACATCTCAGATAAGAACTCAGTATACCAATTTTCGACATATAATGCATTTTCAATTCGTTTTTTAAGTGTATCTCCGATTGAACACTCAACAATCAGATGATAGAGATCAACGATTGGAAAACCTTCCCGGGTGAAATCCTCCCAGTCGATAACACGTGGACAATGATCATCTTGGATCAATATGTTGGAAGTGACAAAATCTCTGTGCATAGGTCCTCTAAGAGTGTCTAACATCCTTTTATTTATATGACAAAATCCGTTTGGAGGGACAGATTCCGGTGAAGTTATTTTATTTTCGTTGTGAAATATACTGGCCCAGTCAAATGCGGTTCGAACAAGCTCTTTGACTCTTTTCTTTTTTCGGAAAGATCGAATGTATTCAACACCAGGGGTCCCAGGTAGGGAGCTTTGAACAGACACGAGTAGTCCATCATGAATGAAAAGTTCTACAGGCTCCGGGGTTGTTCCATAGATCGGTGACTCCTCCGTCAAGTTGTAAACAGTTCGAATACTCTCATGTAGATGTCGGGTTTTGTCATTATATTCTGGCAAATGCCCATAATTAATAACGTGGGTTGGAGATCTATCTTTGAAGACTATACCGGTTACTAAGTTATCTATTTGACCACTGCAAATAACAATTTTTGCTTCGCGTCCAATATTGAGTTTATCCCGTAGTCGATGTACAACGTCAGTCATTTTCTATTATATGCAAGTCGTAGGGGAGTAAGTACTTTAGCATCCCCAAAATTGTCAGAAAATAAGAAAGTCTGACAAGAACCTGTTGTTTCCAGGTGAGGTCCATTCGAATGAGTTGTTCGTAAACAAGCTTATCATCACCCGCAGGTATAATAAGCGATGGAGATAGAAGAGAAGGGAGTAGATAATACAATTGCATTTGTTTTTCAAAATTGTCATTATTATCTGACAAGAGATCATGTTTTACCTTGCGGTGAATCCGTAAATATTGACTACTACTGTCGCTATTATGCAACGAATGGAGGATTTGCATTATTGACCGGGTTCGGGGTATTGCATAACGATCTGCATTGGTTACAATAGAACGTATTTTATCATACAATTGCATGTACTGGTCATCTGCCGACAGCAGCACGCGAGCTATATCATCTGCAACAATAACTGTCTGAAATTCTTCTTCATAAATATCAGATATGTTTTCCAGTCTAAGGATTTCAACTGAGTCAGCAAGAATGTTATTGGATTTGATTTCCTCGGCCAGGTCTGAATTCGAAGTGACAAAAATTACTTTTGCTCCTCTTTGTGCTGCAACAATCGCGCCATCAGCACTAGAGTTCGATAAGAACAAAACACGTTGATTCTGCAGTGGAATTAAGCTAAGCCAATCAATTCCAGATAATTCTTTTTCGGCAGAGCCATCAGGTAATGAATTCCACACATCTGGGTTATTCCCTAATGTCACCTTATTATTCGTCTAAACGACTCTCAGTACTAAACATTGTCGATATATGGCACTGTCTAGATGAGAGTTTGAGGAACGAGCAGGTGGTGGCGAGAAGTGTCCAATGCAACTCGCCAACCTGCTCAGAGAGACCTTAGACGTGGATTGTGATGAGGTTTGGGAGAACGAGCGCACCCCGACACCCGTCAGGGTGTTCGCGGTGCGTCTGCATTCGATGGGATTGTCGGTTCGGGAGGTCGTTGCAGTCCTCGAATTACTCGGCGTTGACCGTTCTCACGGCGCAATTTGGA
>NZ_REGA01000030.1 GCF_003841505.1 Natrarchaeobius chitinivorans | reverse complement strand
GTGAGCCCCTCGTCAGCCTTTAGCAGGATTCGTGCGCGGGTGATATCCTCTGCTCTATGTTCACCCGTCGAGATAATCGCCTCAAGTTCGCTTCGTTCCTTGTCAGAGAGGTTGACGATGTGCTTTTTCCGTCCCATCCCTATAGAGAGGTGCTCAGAAGAGATAAGCTAAGCAGTCGACGCTTGCAAGTGCACTAGTGGCGTCCCAAGCCTGAACTGATGAGCGAAATCATGCGGTGTGGTCCGATTTCGCCCATCAGCCGATGGTTGGAACGATACTAGTACCGTTCAAAGCGTCGACTGATGAGCGAAATATTGCGGTATGGTCCGATTTCGCTCATTGGTTTGGGGTTGGGAACGCCACTGGCGACTCCCTCGGCTTACGCAGTCGTTCGGATCGAAGCGGCCGATTTTTCTCACATCGTCTCTCCGAGTGATGACACAGCCGGCCCGATGCCATATCGCCGCCTTCGGAGCTTTGCAGTGTCGACCGGCGATCGGACCGGCGGTCGGTTTCGTCACCGATTCCTCCGTCCCTCGCTCGAGGGTATGTCCCTGAGCGGTGACTGTCGGACGGTGGCGTCGTGGCGACTCCCGCCGATTCTCCTCTCGTAGCTCACTCTCTCGCGCCCAATAATTTACAGGTGTACGGGTGTAATATCTTCTGTTTCTCGCCATGCACGAATCATGGCCGGAAATAAATATATTTTTTGGACGCAGTCCAACCCAGCCGGACAAACTTAGCTAGAGTATAATCTGGCGATGTTCCCGGTTTACGAATGGAAAGGCTTCCCCTCGAGAACCCGGCCGCTGCGGTACTCCCATTTGGGGGACGAAATCCGGTTCTATCCGGGAAATAGCCGAGTACGATCGCCGGAGCGGATTCGTCGTCACCACTTTCGACCGCCGAATTCGGTTACGACAGATTCAACAGGTCGAGTTCTGTCCCGTCACCGTTTTCGACTGCAGTCTCGTAGACGACGTGGGCGGTTGCGACGTCCTGAATCGCCAATCCGGTACTGTCGAAGACCGTGATTCCGTCGCGCGTTTCACGGCCGGCTTTCACGCCGGCGACGATTTCGCCAAGTTCGGCGTAGATATCGTCGTCGGTGAGATCGCCCCTCGAGTAGGGAACGTTGATCTCCCCCGAGTGGGTTGTCTGGGCGTGATCGTCGATGACCAACGTCGACTCGAGGGGGATGTCGGTCTCGAGTTCCTGTTTTCCCTCCGCGTCGGCCCCCATCGCATTGATGTGCGTTCGCTCGCCGACGTCCTCGAGGGAGACGATCGGTTCTCTGACGGGTGTGACAGTAGAGAGGACGTCGGCCGATGCGGCTTCGCTCGTCGATCCTCGCTTCACGTCGAACTCCTCGTCGTAGGTATCGACGAACTCGTCGACGCGGTCGTCGTCCGGATCGGCGACGACGATTTCCCGGATCGGCCGGACCTCAGTGATCGCATCCACCTGGGTGTACGACTGAATGCCGGCACCGACGATGCCGAGCGTACTCGCGTCCTCGACCGCGAGGTGGTCGGTCGCGACGGCCGCCGCAGCACCCGTGCGCTTCATCGTGACCGACGTTCCGTCCAGAAACGCCAGTGGCAGTGCGGTTTCCGGATCGGAGTAAATCATCGTCCCCATCACGGTCGGGAGGTCGTGTTTGTCGGGGTTTCTCGGGTGAACGTTGACCCACTTGATCCCCGCCCCGTCCCAGTCGCCGGCATCGATGTAGGCGGGCATCGAGCGGAAATCACCCTCGTACTGATCGAGCGTGACGTAGGACTTCGCGGGCATCTGTACTCTTCCGCGTTCGTAGGCGTCGAAGGCGTCTTCGACTGCCGAAATCACGTCGACCATCGGTGCACTTTCCGCGACGACGTCGCTCGGAAGCAGACGTACTGTCATATACAGTGAGATAAAAAGCGACAATATAACAACAACCGAACCGGCAATATTGTCCTACCTTCCGTTCGAACGAACGGGGAACTTACGAACACAATTCAGAAAACACGTCTCAGGGAAAACTTTATGCTATTATGTTGCAACCTCCCTGTATGTCGCTCAATTCGGAGCCCGATCAACGTGGCTCGTCAGCCGCTTCCATCCCTCACTGGTACGGACCGGACGACGAACCGATCTCGCTCGTCGACGGATCCGGCGCGTACGTCTACGACGAAGCCGAAAACGAGTATCTCGATTTCCTGGCCCAGCTGTACTGCGTCAACGCGGGTCACGACGACCAGCGGATCATCGAGAAGATGACCGAACAGGCGAACCGAATCCCGTACGTTTCCTCGTCTAAGCGAAACGCGACGCGGAACGAACTGGCGAACCGCCTCGCCGACGTCGCACCCGATTCGCTCTCGGACGTCTTCTTTTCGATCTCCGGAAGTGAGGCGAACGAGTCGGCGATACAGATCGCTCGCGAGTACACTGGCTCTCAGAAAGTGCTCACGCGATGGCGATCGTATCACGGGTCGACCTACGGTGCCGCGGGGTTGACTGGCGATCCAGAAACCAGATCCGTCGTCGAGCGCCACGCCGCGGTAACCGGCGTCGGAAAGTTCCTTCCACCGCTCGTTCATCGATCGCCCTTCGATGGCGATACCCCCGAAGAGATCGGTCGGCAAGCCGCCGAACACCTCGAGTTCGTGATTCGCAACGAGGGGCCGGACTCGATCGCGGCGATACTGACCGAACCGATCGCCGGGACGAGTGGCGCGTATCCGGCACCACCCGGCTACTTCGAACGCGTCAGGGAACTCTGTGACGAGTACGACATCCTGTTGATCTCCGACGAAGTCATCGCCGGCTTCGGCCGATGCGGAGACTGGTTCGGTATCCAGACCGAGGGCGTCGAGCCGGATATGATCACGTTCGCGAAAGGCGTCACGAGTGCGTACGTCCCACTTGCGGGCGTTCTCGCGAGCGACGAGATCGGCGACTGGTTGAACGAAACCGGCATCGAAGTCGGGCAGACGTTCGCTGGACACCCCATCGGCTGTGCAGCGGGTCTCGGGGCGATGGACGCCTACGAGGACGGATTGATCGACAACGTCCGGACGCTCGAGGGCGAGTTCCGCGAGGGGCTCGAGGCGATCGAGCGCCGCCACGAGGCAGTCGGATCCGTCCACGGTCGGGGCTTCCTGTGGAGCGTCGAGTTCACCGATCCCGAAACGGGTGAGCCGTACTTCGATCCGCGGGTCGACTCCGGCGACAACCCGGCTGAGCGCGTTCGCGAAATCGCCGCGGAGAACGGGGTGCTCTTCGGCAGCGGTCGACCGGACGTCCAGGTCCTTCTCAGCCCGCCGCTTTGCATCGATTCGGATCAACTCGAGGACGCACTGTCGGTCCTCGACGCCGCCATCGACGAGGTGTTCGGCTGATACGGTTTACTGTACGTCATTTCCGACGCAACCGCGACCCGGGCGACGGTTGGGCCGGTAAATCGTGACAGTAATCCGTACGAGTTTTCCACTCGAGTCCGGTCCGACCGGCGGCGCTCGTCCGCGGTCAGTTCGGTTCCAGTTGTATGGCCGGTGTAGCCGATGTGGTTGGTTCTCCCGGTGTTTTTGGTGTGGGCCCCTGTGTTTCGTCTTGCGATGCTGGCTCTCCCCTCCCTGGACTAAACACGAAATGTGGGGCATATGTTGGACTGCATCTAGGATCAACCACTATCCTCGGATTTAGATTCTCAATTCCGAAGCTTTTAGTTCGATCGCCGGAATACGTCTCTTATGGAGACGCTCGAATCTGTAGACCAATCCGAAGCGGTTCGCAACTACGTCGACGGTGAGTGGGTATCGCCCGAGGGCGAGGGGGATATCGTTACGACCAACCCAGCGACGGGCGAGACGCTGGCGACGGTTCCGTTCAGTTCCTCGGACGACGTCGATTCCGCCGTTCGCGTGGCGAACGACGCCTTCGAAGAGTGGTCCGCCCTCCCGGTCGAAGAACGCATTCAGCCCCTGTTCGAACTGAAGTCGTTGCTCGAGGACCACCAGGACGAACTCGCGGAGATCCTCGTCCGAGATCACGGCAAAACCCTCGCCGAGGCTCGAGGGGAACTGCGCCGGGGGATCGAGAACGTCGAGGTCGCCTGTGGCATTCCCTCGATGATGCAAGGTGGTGCGTTGCTAAACGCCGCCCCGGAGATCGACGAGAGCGCCGTCCGGAAACCGCTCGGCACGTTCGCGGCGATCACTCCGTTTAACTTTCCGGGGATGATCCCGCTCTGGTTTCTCCCGTACGCGGTGGCGACGGGGAACAGCTTTCTTCTCAAACCGAGCGAGCAGGATCCGCTCGTTCCCCAGCGACTGTTCGAACTCGTCGACGAGGCCGGCTTCCCGGACGGCGTCGTTCAACTGCTCCACGGCGGCCCGGATACGGTCAATGCGTTGCTCGACCACGACGGCGTCGAGGGCATCTCGTTCGTCGGCAGCACTCCTATCGCAAAGCACGTCTACGAGCGGGCGGCTGAAAACGGCAAACGGGTTCAGGCTCAGGGCGGCGCGAAAAACCACGTCGTCGTCACGGAATCCGCCGACCTCGAGTTCGCGGCCGAACAGACCGTCTCGTCGGCGTGTGCCTGTGCTGGGGAACGCTGTCTGGCCAACGACGTCGTTCTGATCGACGAATCCGTCTACGACGAGTTCACCGAGCTGATTCTCGCGGAAGCCGACCGGCAGACGGTCGGCAACGGACTCGATCCCGACACGGACATCGGCGCGATCATCAGCGACGAACACGAACAGCGCATTCGTGACCACGTCGAGACCGCACTCGAGGAGGGTGCAACGTTGCTTTCCGACGGTCGAGAGGTGACCGTCGACGACTGTCAGGGCGGTAATTTCCTCGGCCCGACGGTGTTGGGCGACGTTTCCGCCGACATGGAGGTCTCTCGAGAGGAGATCTTCGGCCCGGTGATCGCGCTGGATTCGGTCGCGTCGATCGACGATGCGATCGAGCGGATGAACGCCAGTCGATTCGGAAACGCGGCGAGCCTGTTTACTGCAAGCGGCGCGGACGCTCGCCGGTTCCGTCACGACGCGGAGATCGGGAACATCGGAGTCAACGTCGGTACGTCGGCCCCAATGGCGTTTTTCCACTTCGGCGGCTGGAAGGAGTCGTTCTTCGGCGACCTTCACGCCCAGGGCGAAGACATGATCCACTTTTATACGGATAAAGCGATCTACATCGAGCGGTGGCCGGACGCGTAAGCTGCCGTTCGGTAGTCTCCCCGGCTCTATATGGGGTGACCCGACTGATTGACCGTGCTGCGCTATTGGGATATACGGTAGTCGCTCACGTCTCGATCGCACGTTTTGATCACGCGCCTCGATCGCACGTCGACACTCGCAGTCGACCCGCTACCCGGCTCGTCTCGTTCCCCGTCCCAATTACCCCGAGAACGCCGACCATTGACAATCACAACTCATATACTAGATCCGAACATTTCCGAAGATTGAGACGCATCAGACGACGATGCAAGCGGAGTCTGAACGATTTCCAGTCCACAACCGACCACTCACCACGTCCAACACGGTACCGAATAGACTTTCTGTTGTCGCAATCAGAGGTAAGCTATCGGTAGTATGAGCCCGACACTGGACAAGAGGGATATCGATATTCTCTTCGCGATAGCCGAACAGCAAACGCCCAGTACGGAGGCGATCCACCAGTCGACGGGAATCCCGAAATCGACCGTCCACTACCGCCTTCAGAGTCTCAAGGACGACGGCGTTCTCACGAACGACCTCTACGAACTCGACCGGGAGAAACTCGGCCTCGAGATCACGGTTATCTCCGAAATTCGTGCCGAATACGGCGAAGGATATCACGAACGGATCGGCAAACAGCTGGGGGAAGTCGAGGGCATCAACCAGGTCTACTTTACGATGGGTGATACGGACTTCATCATCATCGCCAGACTCTCCTCTCGAGACGACGTCGAAGAACTCATCGGGAAGTTCGAGTCGATCGACGGCGTCGAGCGCTCCAGTTCGAAGTTCGCGATTTCGACGATCAAAGAGAACGTCAGTGTGAGCAATTTGCAGGATTACACGAAGGAGAAGTTGCTCGATGCACAGGATGCGTCCGACAGCGATGGAACCGAATGAACATTCATAGGAAGGACATCACTTTCAGCTTTCGATAATAAACCTGTCATAGTTGACTCCGGAAACGTTGCACACGCTGAGGGGTACATTCGTCATCCCCGTGAATATACTCGATAGTCTCTTACACCGCAAACGGGTGTACTCGCCCAGCGTCGTCACGATCCGGGGGTGGGTCCCCGATTTGGTACAGTACTCCGGCTTCTGTTACAGATCCGTCCGGGTGAACCAGATCTGACTGATGAGAACCAGCCCGACCGTCATCGCGACGAGACCGCCCGCACCGACGAGGTCGTAGCTCCCCTCGAGGAGGATCTCGTTCGGATCGAAGTACCGCATCGGTGCGACAGCGCCGATCGCTTCGTAGTCGGTGTTCTCGAGCAGCGACTCGAGCAAGAATAGTCCGAACGTCCCGCCGAGGGCGACGCGCTGAGCGATCGCCGATCGGTCGAAGACGACCGAACAGAGGATCCCGATACCCCCACAGGCGAACAGGTACGGGATCGACAGCGCGTGGACCGCGACCACGTCGGCGACTGGCAGCGACTCGTCGATGAGGTGACTCCCTCCGAGAACGACCGGCAAAACGAGAACGTTCACCGTAACGATCGGAACGCAGAGGGCAGCGAACTTTTCGGCGAGGAGTCGCCCACGGGATACCGGCATCGCCAGCAGGGTGTCCATTCGGCCGCGATCGATGTCGTCTGCGATCACGCCGGCCGCACTGTACGCGACGTAGAGTCCGAGCAAGATCGTCCAGCCGAAGACGTAGAGTTCGAACGCGAGAAACCCCTCGAGTGTGGCCATCGTCTGGACGTCGAACAACTGAAGCATCGCTTCCGGGTACGCCTCGAGGAGTTCGTCCTCTTCGAACGTATCCCGAAACGAGGGGAAGACCCAGATGACGACCGCGGCCAACAACGCCATCCCGATCGATAGGTACAGGCTTCCCTTGACCCGCTTTCGGGCGTCATAGCGGAAAAACTCGAGCATCTCACTCCCCTCCGTAGAATCGGAGAAACACGTCCTCGAGCGGGGCTTCCTCGATCGATACGTCCATCAACTCGTAGTCCTGGAGTTGCGCGAGCAGCGTGTTGATGTCCCCCGTAAATGTAAATGCACACTCGATGAATTCGCCGTCGGGAACGGTCTCGTTCGCCCGCTTTGGCGTCCCCGTTTCGAGGTCGTGGACGCCATCGATCTCGAGTCGTTCGACCGGTATCGGCGTCGCACTGGCTACACGAACGACTTTTCCGCTCCGGGTCAACAGTGTCTCGATCGGCTCGACCGTGACGAGACGGCCGTTGCGGATAATACCGATCCGATCACAGAGCCGTCGGACCTCGCTCAGGATGTGCGAGGAGAAAAACACCGTTACGCCCCGTTCCTGTTCCGATCGGAGGAAGTCGGCGAATCGCTGTTTCATGAGGGGATCGAGCCCACTCGTCGGTTCGTCGAGTATCACGAGATCCGGATCGTGCATGAACGTCGATACGATTCCGAGTTTCTGAACGTTGCCGCGGGAGTACTCCCGAACTCGGCGCTCGAGAGGCGGATCGAATGACTCCAGCAGTTCCTCACGACGGGTGTCCCCTTTGATCGACGCGTGAAGGTCGAGGATCTCCGCCCCCGTCGCCTGTTCGTCAAACCCCGGTTCGTCGGAAAGATAGCCGATCCGCCGTTTGGCTTCGATAAGCGCCCGTCTGTCTCGGACATCGCGTCCGAGCAGTGTTGCCGAACCGGCAGTTGGCGAAATGAACCCGAGCAGCAGTCGGATCGTCGTCGTCTTTCCCGCGCCGTTCGGTCCGAGGTACCCGAAGATCTCTCCGTGATCGACGCTGAACGTGAGATCGTCGGCGGCAAGGACCTCTCCGTAGTCCTTGGTCAACCCCTCGAGTTCGATTGCTGCCATACTTGACTGTGCGTTCGGCTGTCACATTACTGTACGCCTGCGTTTGCCCCTCGTCGGTGTTGGATCTCGATCGTCGGCTCACATTGCCGTCTCGTCACGGAAGCAGTCGGCGGAGACGAGAGGGGACGGGATCGTATCGCTTTGCCAGAACGACCGTTCCCGCAGCGTGTCTGCCGACCGCTTCGGAAACCGTCCCGAGCAGCCGCCGCTGGAGGATGCCACCCCGCGAGACGCCCAGAAGCGTCACGTCGTGTTCGGACGTCCGGTCGGTGATCGCCCCGGCGACGTCGTCGCGCTCTACAAGTCGAGTGTCGACCGAACGCGCTCCGTCGAACTCGTCGGCCGTCTTCGACAGGAGCGATCGTGCCCGCTCTCGAGAGAGATCCGGATCGTCCGACTCCTGGACGTGCAACAGGGTGACGGCGGCGTCGTTCTGGCGGGCGATCGCTGCGGCCGTCTCCGCGGCGAGTCCGTCGTGGGGGCCGCCCGCTACCGGCACGAGGATCGAGTCGATAGCTTCGGTACCCGTCTTGATCCGTTTGACGAGTACGTCACACTCCGCATCCCGAAGCACCCTGTCGACGTGACTTCCCAGGATGACGTCCTGCCGGGGCGGTCGACCTCGCCACCCCATCAGGACGGTGTCGGCGTCGTGTGCGTCCGCAGCACCGACGATTCCCGTCGCGATTCTTCGTGCGATACGAATCCGGTGATCGACTGGCACGCCCGCGGCCTCGACGCGCTCTGCAGCGTTCGCGAGAAGTCGTTCGTCCTCGTCCTCGAGCAGGTACCGACGCCCGTCCTGTAACGACAGTTGCGGCGGGACCTCGAGGACGTAGACGAGCAGTATCCGCGCTGAGCGATCGACTGCGACGTCGATAGCCGTATCGAGTTGTCGCTCGGCCGTTTCGGGGTTTGCGATCGGAACCAGTATCGTTCGGTCGGCGGTCGACGTCGTGTTGTTCATTTACGTCCGATGTTTGCCCGGATCCATTGTAATCGTTTGTGTCTGTCGCCTCGAGTGACCAGTGCTTGTAGACGAAACCGGGGACGTTCCTTACGCTGGCTCGGCAATCCGTCGACGTTCTTTCGTTCCAACCGAGTTCTGATCGGCAGGGTCGATTCCGGTCCCGAACTGAATCGGTCATTCGTAGACTCTGAAACTGACCATTTACAATAATAGTCGGACTTATAACCCTATCATAAGTGGTGATGCTCGGAAAGGGGAATCCATCGTCACGTCTCCGACTCACGCTCGTTGGCTAGGGATGACGTGTGGAAGGACCCTTATTCGTCTTCTTCGTCGTCTTCGACGAGTTTCGGAAAAATACTGATACGGAAGTATCCCGTCCAGAAGAGGGCAAACACGAACCCGACGGCGAGGAGTGTCCACCGGCTGTCAATGTCGATTTGCATAGTAGTATAGCCGGCAGTCAGTACGATAGCATAATTGTAAAACAGAACGGTGACGTCGGTCGATCTCGGTTGCATGATACGACCCCCGCAACGCAGACGGTAAATACCAGCGTTCTTCTTCGGTTTGTCGACCCGGTCTCAGCCTGAGACTGTCGGACAGAACTATAGTAACAACTGAAACGATTCACACACCGATCGCCGATCTGTCCCGCGATCGGGTGTGCAATGACGTGCAGTGGCTACTATAGTGGCGTCTCAAGCCTGAACTGACGAGCGGAATCGAACCACACCGCATGGTTTCGCTCGTCGGTCGACGCTTGGGAGGGTACTCAGTTGCGCCTCGAGGCGAACGGTGAACGGAGTGGGCCGTGAGCAAGCGGAGGGCGGTAGCGACCGAGCGGGGCGGGCCGCTACGAACCACCTGACCAACGGCTTACACCGCTCGGTACAACAACTACCGCCCTGGTGGACTCAGAAAGGGCGAGGCTGTCTCGTCGTCCCCCGATCCAGCAAGCACCGCAGGCACGAGGGGCACAGCGGCGTTCCCGCTCGCTCCGCTCACGGGAGCAAGTGAGACGTGGTCTCGCGTGGTCGCGGGACGGCGGGCGACCGAGGGCTTTCATCGGTGGATACGTTCGCATGGCCAGCGGAACCGAGGGTCCCGCACTCCCCTCAAGGAGCGAACGGCGCAAGCCGTGAGCGAGTAGTATGGGGTAGTTCACTTGGCGGTTCCGTTCTCGAGAACGGCAACGATATCGGAGAGATCGAAGAGGCGGAGGTCATCACGCTCGTCTGCAGCTTCCTCGACCGAGCGTTTGAACCCAGAACGACTGAATAAGGCGAATTCATACGTCGGCTTACCACCTGTGGTTGGCGTCCAGTCGATGTGCTCCACGTCGTCTTCGAGACCCGAAAGCACATCATAGCCGAGGGGAGCGCTGGTGAATTTCGCTTCACCAGCAATAAGCGTCGATTCGTCGGTCGGTGCGACGACGTCTACCTCCCGGCCCTTGTACCACCACTGGCTCGGCACCTGCGTAAGCTGGTAGTCTGCATAGAGTGCCGGCATCGCCTGGTGACAGAGCGATTCGAACGTTTCGCTGACGAATTCGGGCAATTCCGGTTCGATGAGATCCGCGTAGGCGTTCTCGCCGTAGAGTTCGTACTGCCCCCCGCGGCCGTAGAGATACCGGAAGTAAAACCGGAATACGGGATCCCGAATGTGGTACCGAGTCCGCTTGCTTCGCGCCGGATCGGCGAGTGCCGGATGGTGTTTCTCGATGATTTGGAGCGTTTCCAGCCGGTCGAAGTAGTACGACGTGTTGGTGCTCTCGATGCCGGCTCCCTGGGCAATCTCGTTTCGACTGCGGTTCCCGCTGGCCATCGATTCCAGCACGGAGAAATACGTGTTCACCTCGTTGAGCTCCATCTGGAGGACGGTTTCGGGCTCGTCGTGGAGTGGGCCATCCGGGTCGAACAGCAGCCGCGTGATGTTCTTTCCGAGGCCCTGTGATGGATCGAGGGGGCTGAGATATCGGGGTGTGCCGCCGAAGACGCCATAGACGAACACCCGTTCTTCGGGATCGTACGTCGGCACGAACTCTTGAATGGAGCGAAACGGCAGCTGGGTGAGTTCGAGGCGGCCATTTGGTGTCTGTGACACGCGGCCGTAGAGTGGCGCACCGCCATCGAGGACGTGGGTATGAATCATGCCGATTGCAGAGCCTGTGAGTACGAGCGTTGCCTGGCTTTCGTCGACAGCTGTATCCCACAGGTGTTGAATGATCGATGGAAGCCCCTCGTTCGATTCGATGAGGTATGGAAATTCGTCGATGACGATGACTGCGTCTCTGTCGGTGAGGTACGTTAAGAGCGGTTCCCATTCCTCTTTGACGGCCGTGATATCTGGATAGGTCGTCGCTGCTGCCTCGACGAACCGCCTGAGCTGTGTCGTCGCTGTTCCTTGGACTGCCTGATAGTACACGGCATCGTCGCGGTCGGCAATCGATTGGCGGACGAGTTCGCTCTTGCCGATCTGCCGGCGCCCATAGACGATTGCGAGTTCTGCTGTATCACTCTCGTAGAGGGTCTGCAACCGATCGAGTTCATCGATCCGATTGACGAACTGGTCCATACCTCCAGTTATTGTGGGAGATACATATGTGCTCCGAAGTTAGGAACTAGACTATTATAGTTCAAACTATAATATTTTGAGCCCTAACGACAAAGGTGGAGTTGCGGCGACAACGGTCCAGAATGGCCCCGGCGGCCTCGAGCGCGCGGCGAACGGTAGCTCGAGCTATGGCCGCGTCAGTCACTCCCCGGCGCGGTACAACGTGCCCGGCCGCACGATCATCGACGCACGCGACGAGATTAAGCGGCCATCCGTCGCGAGAAGGATCAGGACGACCCCGACGAGGACCGACTGGCGGAACTCGAGGGACTGTCGGGAGCGCTAAAGTGGATCCTCGTCGCTTGCTTCGGATATCAAGGGTTCACCAATGCGAAATTCGGCCACATCGAGTGCCACGAGGCGATTAACGCATTCGCTCGCGAGAGACTGCTGACGGCGAAACAGCGGCTGGAAGCCGGCGGCTGGCGGGTCGTCCACGGCATCGTCGACTCCATCTGGGTAACCCCAAACCCCGACGTCGACGACGATGACCGCGAGGACCTCGAAGCAGCGTTCTGGACATGGTCCCCAAATGGAGAGCCGACTCCAATTTCCGTCGTCTTTTCCGAGACAGTTGCCGACGGATCGTAGAACTCGTCCGTTGCACCGATAGCCCGTTCGATCGTTTTCTCACCGTATGTTGATCCCTCCGCGTAGTGAACCTCGTCTCACTTTTCGCGCATGAGTCCCGACTGCCGAAACAGGCGGTCGATCCGTGTACGATCCCCACCAGTCCAGAACGCCAGTAAACAGCACAACGCCATATCGGCTTCCGACTGGCTGTCGTAGCCAGCTGTTGATCCCCGCCATAGTCGATCGAACTTCTCTCCGTTGCTCGCCGAGCGTGCTTTCTCGAGGAGGTCTTCATCCTCGAGTTCCAGTGGCTGATCACGAGCCTCGGTATTTGGTGGCTCGTCGTCGACAGTGCCAGCCGTGCCACTCTCCTCGGACGCGACGAATTCCTCGTGGACCTCCTCGAGTGCCTCCTGTCGTTCGTTGATCGACGCCGGTGCTCCGTCGACGTGGTCTGCGGTCACCGTAAAGAATCGAGCCTGGTCGTACATCTCGATCGAGCCATGTCGGTTTCAACCATCCGGAAGATCGCCCTCGAGGAGTACGTGATACCCCGTTCACGATGGCGAAACCTCAGTGAACGAATCAAGCTGTTCGATGATCGACGACGCCGGCTCGAGTGGCTCGCCTGTCTCAGGATCGCGGCAATCATCTAGGTCCACACCGACCAGCGGATCCGTCGCCGTGAAGACGAAGCCAACTCCATCGGCTGTACCAATCGCCGCGTACTCGAGTGCCCGCTCAAGAGAAGTCCACGTCCGGTCGTCCATCGTCGACGCAAAGTTTCCAGACTCCGGATCAGCTGGTACTTTCGTTGTCTTTCCGTCGCGGTCCTCCGTTCGCCAGCAAATCCACTGCGTTCGTTCAGCGAGTGTATCCGGTATTGCTTCGACATCGATCCCACGTGCTATCTGATCACTCATGGTCGACCTCCATCGGTGATGACTCTCCGACTCTCGAGGAGTCGAAAAAACTCGAGGGGGTGAACGCTTCGTCGCTCTCGAATGCCAGGACCGACGGGGTAACCCTCCTCTATACTAGTCGGTTTTGGCCCCGAATTTCCCTGGACATCAACCGCAGTCTTGCAGTTTTTCCCTGGACATCCTCGTCCAGGCATTCTTCCGATTTCCGGAAAGCCTGGACGGCAGTGGTTGCAGATGGAATCTACTCGATATATGATGGTGTCTCTCATAGCTTATTCGAGGAAGGTTCGGCCATAGGACGACAGTGTAATACCAGTATAGTGGCGTACACGCTTGTCGTCTCGTGTTGGGCGACACTCATCATACGAAACATGCTCGCTCAGCTTCCGGCCGAACCAGGATTTCGCATACGCCTCTTGATCGTGTGCGTCTGCCCATGCTTCATAGGCGTTGTAGAGTCCATCTTTTGCGATTTCGGCGTGTTCCTTTTCGATGAGACACTCCTCGACGAAGGTCCCAAAATCCACGCACTGTGAGCTATTTGATGAGCAGCCTTCAGACAGACTCTCTGAAGAATCAGGAGTAGGTGACCCACACCCAGATTTTGAGTCAGGAGTCGAGGCGGAATCATCAGACTGTTCTTGTCCAGTGGAACTGAGTGAACGGACAGCGGTCAGCGAATCCGACTCTTCGATTCGAGAGATAGTATTGGATCTCGCTGGCGCATCTCTCGCGAGCGTCATCGACTGCTTTGCTATGGTACATTCCACAGCTCTACATGAGACCTCGTCGCTATCGTAGCCGGAACTAGGAACCAATAGCAAATGTGAGAATAGCCAATTCCAATTTAGCCTATTCTCAAATTCGTTTGTGTCTCCTCATCGATAGCAACGAGCGTGTCGCCGACCGTTACGTACGCGGTCTGACCAGCTATCCCGACGTAGTCTGTAGATAGTCTGCCACCAAAATCGTCGTTTGGAACAGTGTACTCCCAAAGCACGTCACCCTCATCCGGAGTGGCTCGGGATATATACCGTCCGGAACTAAGGAGTAAATCACCGTCATATAATGCCAGGCTGGTAATTCCCACCTCTACAAGGTGAGTCACCTCTCCAGTTTCGAGATCGACTCGATAGAGGCCCCACGTGGTTACTATATAGAGCACACCGTTATATGCGAGTAGTCCCCGCTGTCTCCCACGTATGCCCGTTTTGAACGTCCATTCACATTCTCGAGTCCCGTCGAGGTCGAATCGGGTAATTCCGTGTCCCGAAGTGCTAGCAACGAGCGTCTCAGTCAGTGGGTCTATCTCGAGATACGTATTCTGGGTAAGAGCTGGCTCGTGATCTCGCTCAAACGAATAGCTCCAGCGTGTTTGGCCAGTGAAATCGACGGCGTAGATGGTTTGATCCGTCGGGTCCAAAGCGAATACGGAACTATCATATGAGTGACACGAAAGTAGGAATGTGATATCTTTCTCCCAGCGTAGCTCGGGCTGGTCTACGAGATCAGTGGTTGGGGTGTAGCCCGTTCGCTGCGGATCCGACCGGAACGTTGTCTATCCTCTATTTGGCTGCCTCATGGTTCACCTATGCAATGACATAACCTACGTTCTGAAAATGTTACCTCTGCTATAGTAACCGCTGCATCTGTTTACACACTGATCGTACATCGGTGGAAGTGCTGTAGTCCGCAATCCGACTGATTCGGGAGAATTTATACTCGTGGACGTTCACGTTTCGGTACGAAAGCGGTGACAATGCGGAACAATACAATATGGTTGACATGTTATCTGACAATAATCCCGACGGGATTGAGCGCGTTTCTTTCGGTGATCGAATCCAATGACGTACACTGCAGGAATAATCGGCACCGGGGGGATCGCTGGGATGGGCATCCTCGGTATGCACGACGAGGGGAAGATCGGACGAGAGAAGATTCAGGCCAGCCACGCAGGCGGGTTCGATGCCAACGACGAGATCGAACTGGTCGCCGTCGCCGACGTCGACGAGGAAAAACTCGAGCGGTTCGCCACCGCGTGGGAGATCGACCCGGACAGCCGATACGTCGGCCACGACGCAATGCTCGAGAGCGAGGACCTGGACGTCGTCTCCGTTTGCACACCGTCGTATCTTCACCATCGCCACGTTGTGGATGCTGCCCGCTCGGCTGCAGATCCCGATCTGATCTGGTGTGAGAAACCCATCGCATCCGACGTCACTGCGGCCCGCGAAATGATCGATACGTGTGCGGAGACGGACACCGAACTTCTGGTGAATCACTCGTTCCGGTTCACTGATAAACTTCGGCAGCTCCGTACCCTCATTCAGGACGATCGGATCCTCGGCGACGTCCACTCCGTTGCCACCCAGTTCCGGATGGAGCTCCTCCGTAACTCGACGCATCTCCTGGATACGCTCGTTTACCTCCTCGACTCACGGGGGGAAACCGTCTCCGGACACATTACGGGCGAAAACGAAGCGGTCGACAGTCTGGAGGCGAACCAGCAGGTCGACGACGCCGGCGGGGGCGGCTTCGTCGTGATGGACGATGGGACGTTCGTCACCATCGACTGTACGATCCCTCGGGAGAGTTCCTCGATGACGTTGCAGTTTATCGGGAGCGAGGGAAAGCTCTACATGAACAACGACGACGGCGAGTGGCGCTACTGGCGACTCGAGGACGGTGACCACGTCGAAGAGCCGCTTCCCGGCATCGAGGGATCCTGGACCTGGGAGGAGGACTATCAGAACGCCTTCGCAAACGCAGCCTCGCACATCGTCGACGTCCTCGACGGAACTGCCGAAAACGAGTCGACCGGCGAAGCGGCGACTCGATCCCTCGAGATCATCATCGGGTTTTACCTGTCACATCACACCGGTGGACAGGTCGATATCCCGCTGGCACGGCCGCTTCGCGACGTCTGCGTGACTTCCTGGTAGGTCAGACTTTGTTTGGCCTGGGTGGTTTACCTTCTCTGGGCCTGGGTATTTTACCGTCTCCGTTGCCGACCCCGAACGTGGGTGGAGAAGTCGAACGCTGATACGGTTTACTGTAAGTCCTTGCCGGCGCACCCGCCGCTCGGGTCGCGGGTGCGCCGGTAAACAGTTACAGTAATCCGTATGAAAGCCTGGGTAAATCCAGCAGAGGGTGTCACTCGAACTTCAACTGGACGCGTTAGATCCGGGGATTCGATGGAGAGATGGACATTTATATCCGCTCTCTATAACTACCGATACCTGTGGCGGATAATCGAGGAGAACAGTCGCTCAGGGCACTCATCCCGTGGCACTCGCGGACCTTTCACGTTATCATCGCGAGTTCGCTGATGGGTGTGATGGGTGTGTCGCTCATCAGTCCGGTGTTACCGGAACTCCGGCACGCGTTCGGTGTCGCGGATACGCAGGTCGGACTCGTCATTACTGCGTTTACGTTCCCGGGGATTTTCCTCACACCGGTTATCGGGTTAGTCGCCGATCGAATCGGCCGGAAACGAGTTCTGGTGCCCCTGCTTATGATATTTGGCGTATCTGGGGTCGCGATTGCCTTTACGACCGACTTTACCGTCGTACTGGTGTTGCGGGTCTGTCAGGGGATCGGTGCAACCGCCCTCGTCATGCTGGCTGTTACGCTCATCGGAGACATCTACGAGGGTGCTCAACTCGATGCAGTCGTCGGCATTAACGGGAGTATGATCGGGATCGGGGCGGCGTTCTTTCCGTTGGTCGGCGGCCTTCTCGCAGTCGTCGCCTGGTACGTTCCGTTTCTCTTCTACGGAGTTGGCGTGCTCGTCGGGGTGGTAGCGCTAGTAGTGATCCAGGAGCCAACACGGGAGGACGCGATGGACGTACGGACGTACCTCGATCGCCTCCTCGCTATCGCTCGGCTCCCCCGTATCCTTGCGATATTTGTCGCGCTGTTTGTTACCGTATTCGTCTTCTACGGGGGAGTGATTACCGCGTTACCACTGCTACTGAGCGACGAGTTCGGATTAGGTCCGGGGACGATCGGACCGATCCTGGCCGCGATTGCGGTGACTGAGGCGACGATCGCCTCGCAGTACGGGCGGCTCGCTCAAATTCGGACGGGGCCAGAACTGGTGACTCTGGGCTTCGTTGCCTACGGATCGGGTTTTCTCCTCCTGTGGGTCACGTCCTCCATCGCGGTCATCGTGGTTGCCTTGCTTGCCTTCGGTGTCGGCTTCGGCGTCATCTTCCCGTCGATCGATTCGACGCTCATAACGGACAGTTCCGAAGATCTTCGTGCTGGTGTGATGGGGATGCGCACCAGCATGCTACGCATCGGCCAGACGCTCGGACCGGTCGGATTTACGGGTGCGGCTGAAGCGTTCTTCGTAACGACCCTCGACGGATATCGTACTCTTTTTTTCGTTACCGGCGCAGTCGTCCTCGTCGGGGGAACTCTCGCGTACGTGAGGCTTCGCAGATGAGTCTCCACGTTCGAACTCGAGTGAGGATACGGATGTAGTAACAACTGGCACTATTTCCACACTGATCGAACAGTTCACGGATCACTGCGTTACCCGTTCGCTGTCGCAGTTCTCGTACACTTCGCTCGCTCCGAACCGCGCCCGCTTCGAACCGCGGTCTCTTCGTGCGATGGAGTGCGCGATGACGTGCAGTGGCTACTACCGACACGGGTACCGAACATGCTGGAAATCGATGTACTGAGCCGCCGTGGGCCCGATCCCGCGACGGCGTTTTTACGCCGGCAATTACGATTTTGCCGACACGTATACGAAACGAACCTCGCGAATTTGATATAGCGAAATATGGTTCATGAGATACTGCCCACCTCGTCACGACATTCGGTGTATTTCGGTTGTCTCTTACAGACAACGCAATACACGATACTTTTTAGTGACTATCATTACAACTGATATCCGTGAAAATGACCGCGTTGAACGAGAAGCGGGTCACACTGAGCGGCGATCGAATCGATTAACCATGTCCGATACACGCATCAGATGGTCTCACAGGTCCCTCGAGGAACTGCAGACGTTCTGGAACACCACGATCGAACCGACACTCCATCGCGAGGGCTACGACCTCGCGGAGCGTCCCGGGTACGACGACCTTCTCGAGGTCGGATACGGAGGAATTCAGGATGCACTCCGTCGTCACCACGATATGACGCTGTCCGAATTTCTCGAGACGGTTGGATACGACGACCGTCGTTCGGCGGAGGAATATCGCTGGGGGATTCAAAACGAGACGACGATCGACGAGCTCGAAGGGTATCTAGAGACAGTCCGTCGCCGCCGGGGTCTCAGCGAGCACACCGTTCGGTCGAAGCGGACTCGACTCGCCCGGTTTGCGCGACGCTACCGCGATCTTTTCGACGATGCAGACTTGGTCGCCCGGACTCGAGACCGGGATCTGGCACCCGAAGAAAACACGCGAGCGATGGCGATTTTCGACGAGTTCGACGACGAATTGCGGAGTCCAGAGTCGAAGCTTCACCACCTCACGGACGTCGAGGACTTCTATACGTATCTGGGGACGATCCGGAACGTCGCGAGGTTCAATCCGGTCGCCAATTTTCGGGAGTCTGTGTACGAAAAGTGGACCCGGGAGACGCCTGATCGGGCCGATCGCTCCCTTTCGTCGCTCCAGGCTGCGCACGTCCGGGAACTCGTCGCGGCGTGTGACAGTCTGGAAGACCGTTTGCTCGTACTCGCGACGTGTGCGTGGGGATTACGCCGTGGCGAGGTTGCTTCGCTCCATCACGATCAGTTCGTACTCTCCGATGGCGATCCACGGATCGTGTTCGGGGCTGATCGAAAGAACGGGCCTGGATCGGTGACGATACAGTACGGACTCGAGGACCTCGAACATCGGCTTTCGACACTCGCAGTCGAGGCGGAATGGAATGGCTTCCTGTTTCCCTCACGAGCAGCCCAATCGGGACATATCTCGCCGGATACGGTGACGAACCGGTTCAAACGACTGGCCCGGGATGCTGGGGTCCGCGTCGATGGAGAGGTCCCGACGCCACAACTCGGTCGTCGGTTCTGGTATCGGACGTATCTCGACGCCGTTCAGGCTCTCGCGAGACAGGTCGAACGGATCGCCCAAGAACAGGGAAGTACGGATGCACGGGTCGTCGTCGAGAACTATCTCGGTGAAGCCGAAGCCAGGAAGCGTCGGCGAAAACTGATGAGCGAACGCCTCGCAGCGGCTTTCGGTACCTAACGCAATCGAGTCTCTTCTACCGTATCGAGAGTGAGCGGTGAGACGTTAAACTGTTCGTTAAACCTATTATGGCTATATCGATATGTGCGCCAGTACCCCACAGTTTTCGCACATGCTGCACTTGGTCTCCCGTCGTCGCCGTTCGCCATTCCGCGTTTCTCATTACCCCCGCCGTTTGCTCCGAACCGCGCTCTCCTCGTGCGAGCGGGTGTGCATTGACGTTCAGTAGCTACTAATGCGGTTGGGACCATCCGTATTCGGTGAGGACCTTTTTGATGTCGTATCGAGTATGCAGGTAAGCACTTCGACTCGTCGATAACATCTTCAAACACGGCATTTCACACGAACTGTGCTCACTACAAACGATCTCGAATTTGGCCATAGATCCCTTGCAGCGGCCTGAAGACGCCGGTCTCCAGCAATATTCCGGTGTCTTGTGTTGTTCGTAGAGTCAACCACATTCAATCGGAGTCGAACGGGTCGAGTCGGTCCTCGATCTCTCGTCCTATTGCAAGCAGGGTTTCGTCGGCCCCGCGGGCACCGACGAGCATCACTCCGACCGGTAACTCTTCTTCGGTTACCGTCGCACACGGGATCGATAGCGCCGGGTGACCAGTGACGTTGAACGGCGCCGTGTTGTACACCATGCTGATCGCACGGCGCACCCTATCGGCAGTCGATAGGTCGGGTTCGATCCGATGGGCAGTGTGGGGAGTCGTGGGCATCGCAAGCACGTCAACGTCTTCGAACGCGTCGGCGTAGGCTGTCCCGAGGTCGCGTGCCAGTCGTTTCGCCTGGATGTAGTGGCGAGAGCCGTAGGTTTCCGAGAGATATTCCCCGAGGACGAGTGTGTACTTCACGAGCGGTTGTATCGACGCCCCGCGCTCGCGGCGCAACCGGGAGAATGCCTCCGCGAAGTGGTCGTCGTACCGGCCGGGACCGCTGCGGATTACCCCTTCATCACGAAACAGGGAAATGATCTCGCCGTTCGCAATCGCAGTCCAGACGTCCATCCCGGTTTCATGAGGTGGAATTGACACTGACAAAGTGTCTGCATTGATGGAAGACATCGCCGATCGCACTGCGTCGTCGACAGTTTCCTCACTAAACGGCGTGTCGAAACCTTCCTCGAGAACGCCCACCGTGGGTGCGTCGGGTTTCCCTCCAGTGGCTTGCGTTCGGTCAAGATCGACGGTATCGTGATCGGCCCGCTGTCGTGGGTCCTCGGGATCGAATCCGGAGACGACCTCGAGGGTGCGGGCACACCGGTCGACGGTTCTCGCTATGATTCCGATGTGATCGAGCGAGTGTCCAAGTGACATGGCGCCTGTAAACGGCACCTGCCCGTAGCTCGGTTTCAGACCCACACAACCGGACCAGGAGGCCGGAATGCGGCCCGATCCACCCTGGTCGGTACTGATCGCGACGTCGACGGCGTCGGTGACGACTGCGGCGGCCGAACCGCTCGATGATCCGCCAGCCAGAAACGCAGGATTGCGAGGGTTGGAGACGACGCCCTCAGCTGCAAGTTCGCCGCTGCCCGCAACTGCCAAGGCGTCCATCGTGAGTTTACCTCGAACAGTAGCCCCTGCTTCGAGCAGTTGGGTCACGACCGTTGCGTCCCGATCGGGGACGTACCCTGCGAGCACGTCGGACCCTGCCTGCATCGGAATATCGGCGACAGCGATGTTGTCTTTGACCCCGACGTCCCACCCCGAAAGCGGTCGGTCGTCCGTCGCGGCGTCCGGCTCGTGCTCGATCGTACACTGTCGGACGAAGGCGTTGTAGGGGTCCGCCGTGTCATCCGGAATGGTACTTGTCCGGTTTCGGCACTCAGGCGTCAACGATACGTCTGCGTGGCCGGCGGCTTCGTCGATACGCTCGTACACTCCGAGCATCGTTGGCAGGAACTCGACCATAGCGTCGAGTTCGTCCTCCTCGAGCGAGAGGAAGTGTCTCGACGCGAGCGACTGTATCCTGTCTTTCGTGGGAGGGGTGAGGGGAACAGTATTCGGCCTATGATCAGCGCCCTCTGGTTTGTCGTTTGAATCTCGCATCGGTACAATCACTCGAGACAGAGTAGTTAACCGTACTGGTGGCGTGTACCCAAATCGAACTCGATGAATGTCGAACCGGTCCGAGCGGTTCAGGAACCGTCGCGGAGCCCCCGGACTCTACTCTTGAGATCACGCTCGTGGATTTGTTCGTCGATCCACGGGACGATGCCCTCTTTCGTGTACAGGAACAGTACGATCAGGAGACTCCCGAAGAGGATCAATCGTAGTTCCGTGATCGCGGTGATCCCGAGCGTTTCGAGGAGTTCGCTGCCGTAATCCCGAACCAGTTCCTCCAGCACCAACACCGCAGCGGCACCGACGACCGGTCCGAGGATAGTTCGCATGCCCCCGAGGACGACCATAATCAAAACGAGTACGTCGATCCGCTGGAATTGGAACATGCCTGGGAGGATGAATCCCTCGAGGTAGACGTACAGCGCGCCAGCGACCCCGATCAGCATTCCGGTGACGAAACCGGCAAGGACCTTGTACCTGACGACGTCGACGCCGACAACTTCGGCTGCCAGTTCGTCTTCTCGGATCGCGTTGAATGCGAATCCCATCCGGGAGTTGATCATAAAGTGGTAGCCAAGCATGACGGCTAGCAAGAATGCGATCAGGAAGTAATAGAAGACGTGCGGATCCTCGATGAGGCCGGTAACCTGGTACCCGGTGGTCCCCTGAGTCAACCAGCGAGCACCCCCGAAGAACTCGATGAAAGCGAGCTGAAGAGTCATCGTGAGGATAGCGATGAGCATAATCGTCATGTCTCGGCGAGCGGCGACGTAGCTGACGATCACGGCGATGAGTCCCGCGATCACCGCTCCGGCAAAGATGGTCACCCAGGGCGTGATGTCGTAATTGATCGCGAGTAACGACGTCGCGTAGCCGCCGACCCCGGCCAGTCCACCGACGAACAGGAATAACTGGTTTGTGTGCCCGAAGGCGATGTTCAACCCCATCGTGAACAGGGCAAACACCAGTATGATCGACATGAACCTGAGCTGGTACATGGCGGTGAAGACGAACGGCGCGATCGCGAAGGCGATTCCGACGGCGGCGATCTTGTAATAGTTGGGATGAACACCGATCATAGTCCCACCTCACCACGGACCGTCATCGCACCGACGGCGACAAGGAACAGGATCAAAACCGCCTGATACGCCCCGATAATGAACGTCGAGTAGGTCAACACCAGACCGAGAAAAATCCCGGCCAGGATGGTGCCCGAGACGCTTCGGACGCCACCGACGATTGAGACGATCAGTGCGTAGACGGTGAGTTCGAAGCCAGAAATCACCTGTACCGACGACGACAGTCCATAGAGGACACCGGCCATGCCGATCAGGACCGCGCTCATAACGAAGATCACGGTGCGGAACTTTCGTGGGTTGATACCACAGTGTAACGCACCGACTTCGTCCTGAGTTATGGTTCGCATTGCCTTTCCGGTAAAGGTTTCTCTGAAGAACAAAAACAGCCCGACCAGTGTTACCGTCGAGACAGAGATGATGATGAGGTTACCCGTTCGAACCGAGAGCCCAGCGATGTCCATCGAACCGAGGCTGATTGGCACGGAGTATCGACCAGTGAAGAAATTGAATAATATTCCGTCGATTGCCATCGCCACCCCGAGCGTCGTGAAAATTCCAAGGAGGACTCGTTCCCCATCTTCGGAGCGGTAGACGATAGAAAGGAGTCCTTTATCGATTAGCAAGGCGATAACCCCGATTCCGATCAATGCGATCGCGATTGCACCAATCAGCGGCACGCCAAAGTCGACCGCGATGATGGTCAACAGTATAGTTACTACCGCAAACGATCCTGCGGCCAGGTTTAATACTTCTCCGAGCCCATAGACGAGCGTTATTCCAACCCCCAACAGTGCGAAGACGAATCCCCTGGCGAGGCCGTCTACACCCACTTCGAGGTACCCCGAGATGGACTGTCCAACCGCGAGGAGAGGGTCGGCCGCGAGGGCCTCTAATAACAAATATTCTGTCATGATTGTACGCGTCATTCGTAGAACTTGATGCCCGGATATTAAATCATTCGCCACGTCGTGGGTCGCTGCCATCATTGACCGACGCAACTTCTCGTGGCGAACACCGGGCGTAGGATAATTCCGATTCAGCGCTGGACCCTTGATTCAGGTTTGTGCCGGTTCCGATTCGTACATCTTTAATACTGATCAGCCGATAACCAACGATCAATGTTAGAAGTGGCTGACGTAACCAAGCAGTTTGGCAACCTTACTGCGGTCGACGAGGTCTCTTTCGAAATCGGATCGGGAGAAATCGTCGGCCTCCTCGGGCCAAACGGGGCGGGAAAGACGACGCTTTTTAATTGTGTCAACGGTGTCTACACTCCCGACGGGGGGGAAGTGCGCATGAACGGGGTATCGCTCAGCGACAAGCCTGTCAACGAAATTTGCAAACTCGGTATCGGACGATCGTTTCAAATCGTCCGAACCTTCAACAACACCACGGTGCTGGATAACGTGACCACAGGCGCTCTCTTTGGACGCGATGGAGAGTCGATGTCCAGGACTCAGGCTCGCGAAGAGGCCTACGAATACATCGAATTCGTCGGCCTCGAGGAGGAAGCAAACACCCTTACAAAGAACCTCACGATCGCGAACCGCCGGAACGTCGAATTGGCCCGGGCACTCGCCACCGATCCCGATCTGATTTTATTAGACGAGGTCGCAAGCGGACTCAATCCCGCCGAAATCGGCGAAATGTCCGATAAAATCGTCCAACTCCGCGACGAATACGACGTTTCGGTTTTCTGGATTGAACACATTATGGAAGCAATCATGTCGAACGTCGATCGAATCATCGTTTTACACCACGGAGCGAAGATCGCCGATGGAACCGTCGAAGAAATAAAAGCCAACGATGAGGTCTCGGCGGCCTATTTCGGGGAGGAAGTATAATGCTCCGGGTCGAAGATATCGACGTCTCATACGGAGACATACAGGTTGTCTGGGACGTTTCACTTGAGATCGGCGAGGACGAAGATATCGTCGCGATCATCGGCCCGAACGGCGGGGGTAAATCGACGACGTTGAACGCGATCTCCGGCATCAAATCGATAGATGACGGCCGTGTTACTATCATGGGAGAGGATGCGACGAGCCTCAAGAAACACGAAATCGTCGACCTGGGATTCGTACAGGTACCCGAGGAGCGAAACCTCTTTCCCGCGATGACGGTGCTGGAAAACCTCGAAATGGGTGCATTTCCAAAACGCGCACGCGATAAGCAAGAAGAAACCTTACGAGAGGTTTTCGAGTTGTTCCCCGTCCTCGAGGAAAAACAGGACCAGCAGGCTCAGAACCTGAGTGGTGGCCAGCAGCAGATGGTCGCAATTGGTCGTGGTCTTATGGCTCGGCCAAAGATACTCGCACTCGACGAACCATCTTCGGGTCTCGCACCCAAGATTGTCGATCGCGTCTTCGAGACGATCGATCAAATCAGTTCGGATACAAAGATACTCTTGATCGAGCAACACGTTGATCTCGCACTGAATCTCGCGGAGCGGGCATATCTCCTCGAAGGTGGGCGAATGGTGACTTCCGGGAGCGGCGACGAACTGGCGGACAGCGAACACGTCAAGAAAGCCTATCTCCAGGACTGATCCGGCTGACCTGATAATCGTGTGGCCTCTCCCCAAGGATTTATATGCTTCCTACAATATAGCTCGTCTGAGGCATAATAATGAAACGTATTTCGAGACGAGATGCACTGAAAATCACTGGTGCATCCGGTTTCACGGTGGGGCTTGCGGGTTGTATAGGTGGAGACGACGACGATGATGGTGATACCACGGACGACGGGACCGACGATGGAGGTGGCACAGACGAGAGCCCGATCGTGATTGGCTCCTTGCAGGAGTTTACCGGGGCATTCCCGCGGATAAGCGAGGAAAATAACGCTGGTGCGGAGTGGGCAATCGAGAAACTCAATGAGAACGGTGGTGTGCTCGATCGGGAGATCGAGCTCGATGTCGAGGACTCCGGATCCGATCCGCGAGAGGGTGATACGCTATTCCAGCGATTCGTCGAAGAGGAAAACGTCTCGGCCGTCATCGGTCCAGTTTCGAGCGACGTCGGGGTGCGTATTTCCCAAACCGCAGAGGAATTGGAGGTGCCGCTGTTTCTCAACCGGGCGGGGGATCACCAGATCCTCACCCGGGACTCGCGGTACACCTTTCGGACGAACCTGTTGCCGGGGCCGGCGAGCATCGAGGCAGATGCGGAGCTAGTTCAGGACGAAGGGTTTACTCAGGTAGGCGCAATCATCGCCGATTATGCGTGGGGACGAGCGATCGAAGACGCGATCGCAGAGTTCATTGAGCCGTTGGACGGCGTAGAGACCCACATCGAGGTGGCTCCACCCGGCGAAGACGACTTCTCCCCGTACATCCGTTCGATGCCCGATGACCTCGAACTGTTGATCGCCTCATCACATCCGATGGGGACTCCGACGATCGTGAGCAATCTGATCGAACTCGATCAAGTCCCGGAGATGGTCACCGGGGCGAACGAGCCGGGTGAAAACCTTTGGGATGCCCTCGGTGAGGACATGGTCGAGGGGAACCTTGTCGACTGGCGTCTTATCGATCCCGAAGACGACGATTTCGTCGAACTCGCTGAGGAGTACAACGAGGAAACCGGCGAGCGCATGACGACTGACATCGCTACCGGGTACAGCACCGTTATGATGATCGCCGAGGCGATCGAGTCCGCTGGGTCGGCTGCCCCGGGTGACGTCGCCGACGAGATGCGCGAGATCGAGTACGATGGCCTCTGGAGCGCGCCAGTGTCGTACACCGAATGGGGTGAACTCGACGGTGCTCGACAAGTCTACGTGAGCTTCGAAGCGGAAGCGCCCGACTACTATCCGGACGGCGAGTGGCGGTTGAATACCGAATTCGTCACCGATCCCCTCGATCCGCTAGATCCCGACGACTGGGATTGACTGTCATCCGTTCTAGCTTAGTGACTGGCTGAGACGGCGACCACGCCGAAATTGCACCGAGTCTGACCGCTATCATACCGAGATAGCTGCTGTTCCACCAAACCAGCCGGTTCTTCGTTATGTCTCCCGTCACAGGCGGCGCACTCGCAGTCGTGAGTGCGCCGCCGTTCCAGAGCCATCGCTGATCAGTCCGGGCGATCCAGCCCGTCTCGTCAGGCGAG
>NZ_REGA01000029.1 GCF_003841505.1 Natrarchaeobius chitinivorans | reverse complement strand
ATCAGTCAAGGACTGCGGCCTCGGGCGAACGCACGCCCGAGGCCGCGTCCACGCACGAGCGCAGGTGTTCCTCGCGCTGTGCCTTCGCCTCGTCGTTGCAATTACCAACTACGAACGCGGAGACAATCCGGGAAGTACGATCATCACGGTGTGACAAGAGTTCTATGACACCCTCATAGTAGCCACTGGAAGTCAATGCACACCTGATCGCACGACAGCTGTGCGATCAGTGTGTAAATAGTTCCGGTTGTTACTATAAAGTCCCAGTCCTCGCTCGCGACCATGGTTTCCGTGTCGCTCGCGTTGATGACGGCGACTGCAGCCAGCGTTCCCGACTCTTCGAGCGAGCCACCTCCTCCGTCTTCGTATGCTAATCTGGTCACGTCGCCGACCGTTAGCAGGTCGGTATCTGCATTCTCCCACGTAAGCTCGTCATCGACGGCTCCCGTCGTGAGATTCACGTGATCGGCGTTACCGAGCGAGGTCACCGAGACGCGTACCTCTTCGGCTTCGTCGTCGACGGTAATCGAGACGCCAGCCTGTGCTTCCTGTCCGATACTCCCCCCAAGATCCATGACGAACGCGGCGATTACGGCTGCGAGTATCACGGTGATTGCAACCATGAGAATTACCCCGATAACGGGAGAGACTGCCCGGAGATCGTCTGCTTCGACGTACTTCGTTTTGACATCCATTATGACCACAGCAACATCGGATGGGACGAGATCGGTTCTCGGACCAGCGAACGTTCGTTTTCGCGAACTGTACCGTTCTCTGGGCGACCGTCCTCGCCGTCCCGAGACTACCGACTACCACTGTATCCTACACATATAATATTATTTACCATAAGAGTCACAGAACGGTCGCAGAGGGTAATACACCGGTGGGATTCTGATGCGGCCTATCCCGGATAAATCCAACTGATATCCGATCTTCTCCCTGTCTGAGTCTTTAGTCAGATACTTGTCAGACGGAGAATCTGTACGGAACTAGTTTTGTAAAATTCGAATCACTCTTGGAGAGTCGGGTGACGTCCGGAGTCGTCAGGAGACGTCACCGTGGGTCAACGCCTCGTTCTCACAGACCACGAACTTCGCTAGCTCTCGTTTCGAGTGATCGTCGACCAGATGCGCCTCGAGCGACCGAGCCGGCCTCAGGACCCGACGACAAAGCGGACACTCCACCGGTGTTTTGGTCGCCATACAGACAGTACAGTCCTCGCGATCAAAAGTCTACAGCCGGCACTGTACAGACCGGAACCGACGCCGGATCGACTCCCGACGCAAAGATTCAAGCAGCCGGACTGTTCAGCTACGACGTACGCTCGATGTGGACAGAAGACCTGATCGATTCCGACGACGTATCGGCCGATTGGAGGTGGACAGGTCGTCGGTCGACGGTTTCGTCGACTCGAGGGCCGACGATTCGCTCGTCGAACGTGATCCAGTCTGTGTGACGTGACGATGATCGGTGCACTCGAAAAGCGACTCCCGCCGGAGGTCACGAAGACGACGCTCTATCACGTCGTCCGTCTCGGACTGCGTCTGTACGTCGCCAGCCTGTTGATCGCAGGTGCGTACAGCGTCCTCTGGATCGCAGACGTCGCGGGGTTGGTCCCCGAAGCGCTGCTGTCGGCGATCTGGATCGCGATCGCCGTGATGGGGAGTCTCTTTCTCGTTCTTCTGATCCCGCTGTTCTATGCGTCCCGCTCGAGTCGCCGGTGACCTGCTCGGTATCGGGAACTTTATCGGCCGACCCTGCCGTGGGTGATCTATGACGGTCGTGTTGGCTGGCGTCGGCGCGGACAGCACCAATCTCGGCGCGCTCGGACCGCTGTACGACGACGGTCGCTTCGAGTACGTTCCGATACCCGAGAAGACCCTCGAGACGGACGAATCCGAAACGCTTGGGTCCTGGTCGCTTCGGGCCGACGACCGGGTCGCCGCCGACCTGACGACCAGGATCGATCCACAGCCGGTTCGCGGCGGCGTCGATGCAGTTTCCGGCGAAAATCTCGAGTCCTGGCCGCTTCATCACGATCCCAATTTCGAGGCGCTGACCTACGGCGAACACCGGACCAGCGGCTACGTCTCTCGGCTTCGCTCGCTCGAGGCGGGGGACGTCGTCGGATTCTACGTCGGTCTCCGGCGACCGGGAGGAGAGCGTGCCCATCGATACCTGATCGGTTACGTCACCGTCGATCGGGTCGACGTCGTCACCCCGGAAACGCCGCGGAGCGAACGGGAAGCGATCCTTGAGGCCCACTCGGAGAACGCTCACGCGAAGCGAGCACAGGACGGCGACCTCTATCTCCGGGAGAAACCGGTCGTCTTCGTCGACGGACGCGAACCGGGCGGTCTCTTCGATCGCCATCCGATCCGGCTCAGCGAGTACGACGTGAAACCCGGTAACGTTCGGGCGCAGTACTACCTTCGCGAGGAGGTCGAATCGGCGCTGAACGTCCGGGCAGGGGGATCGAACATGATGTACAAGCCGGCCTACCGGTGTGAGATCTCGAGCGAGCGGTTCCGAACGCTGGTCGGCCCGCTGCACGATCGCTCCCGAAATCACGCGTCACTCGAGCGACCCTGATACGGATTGCTGTCACTGTGTGCCGGAGCGACCGGGCGCAGTCCCGCGGTCGCCCCAGTGATGACGCACAGCAAACCGTATGACACGTCCGTCGTCCCGACCAGCCGGCGTCGTCGCGAGAGCGGATTCGAACCGGTCGGTTTCTTGTAACGACGCGTCGTAGCGACTCCCGTGACCGACGACAGGAGTCGACACGACCGCATTACCAACCATCCAACGCCGGGGGAGGGAAACTCTCTGGCCGTCTGGACCGCGGCGAAACACCCGCTTCGAGTGGCGATCAACTACGTGGTCGTCTGGCTCGTTCGGCTGTCGCCGAGTCTCAGGCTCAAACGCTGGCTCCTCCGGCGGATCGGGGTGACGGTCGGAGAGGGCGTCTCGTGGGGGCTCGAGGCGACGCCGGACGTCTTCTGGCCGGAGTTGATAACGGTCGAGGAGTATGCGATCGTCGGCTACGACGCGACGGTGCTCTGTCACGAGTTTCTCCAGGACGAATACCGAACGGGGGAGGTGGTTATCGGCGAGCGGGCGATGATCGGCGCGGGTGCGATCGTGTTGCCGGGCGTGGAGATCGGTGCCGACGCACGCGTCGCCGCGAACTCGCTCGTGACCGAGGACGTTCCACCGGGTGAGACGGTGGCCGGGGTCCCTGCCACGCCGATGGGATCCGAACATCGAACGGCGTGAACTTCGGCCTGGGAGTCGGCCTCGAATTGCCGACGGTTTCGAACCGATCGATCACGAATCTCCGGGGCATCGTCCGTACCCAGAGCGACCGATCCCGAACCGGTGAGACACCGTCCGTACCCAGGGCGACCGATCGCCGTTCGGACCGTTCAGTTACCACCATCACTGGTTCAAATTTCACGAGATGACATTTAATCAGAAGGATATATGTGGTAGAAGTTTTGAGTGAGTGTACGATGGGATACGCGATCAGTTCGTTTCAGGAAGCGATCGGAACCGTCCTCGAGCATCCGACGTTGATCGCCGGCATCGGCGTGACGTCGATGATCGGTATGTTCCTTTATATGTTCATCGCGTACATTCCGTTCGTCGGGATGTTCGTCGCCTGGATCATACCCGCGCTCATGCTGGCCGCGGTTCTGACGATGGCATACGAGGGAGTTCGGGGAACGCCGTCGTTCGACCACCTGGTCAACGGTCTGGAGGACTCAGCAGTGCCGATGATCCTGGCATTTCTCCTTCTCATGGCCGTGTACATGGTTGCCGGTTTCGGATTCGCGATCGTTTTTGTCGCGCTGATTTTCGCCGGCGCGATGAGCGCCGATTCGGCCGCAGATGCTGGGGCAGGGGCGGATCCAGCGATGTTCGAGGCCCTCGGACTGGGGATAATCGCGCTGTTCGTGATTACCTTCCTCGTCATCTTCCTCGTGGGGATCATCATCCAGTTTTTCGACGCCGCGATCGTCGTCGGCGACGCGGGCGTCGTCGACGCGTTCAAAGCGTCGTGGGGAGTGGTCCGCTCGAATCCGATTAGCGTACTCGGGTACACGCTGATGCGGATCGTGATCGGGTACGTTCCGGTCATCGTTGCCGGCATACTCGCCGGCATCGGTGCCTTGATCGGGTCGGGGGACCAGGCGTTTTACCTCGCAGCGTTACTCGCCGTTCTCGGGTTCGTCGTTGTGGGACCGATCGTCTGGACGATTATGTTCGTCTACCACGTCTCGTACTTCGATCAGGCCAGCGGGAACCGATCGACGGCTATCTGAAACGGACGTGGTAACTGTTTCGTGACACCTCACCACAAGCCGAGGACGTCTCGAGGCCTCAGGTCGGGGACGACGGCGTCGGGGAGGGTCTCCCAGCCGAGTTGCCGTTCGTCGGGGTCGACGTGCGTCTCGAAGCCGGGATCGTTCGCCGACGGTCCGCGTCGATACTCCGCCGGCGGCGCATCGTGGGCGTAGACTCCCTCCGGGTGTGGGACGGTCCAGACGTGCATCATACACGGCGTCCGGCACGGAACCGACAGCTCTCTGTCCTCGTAATCGCGTTCGTACACCTGCCGGTAGAACTTCCAGGCGAACCTCCCCGGAAACCCGCGGTGGTAGTGCCACGGGGAACACCGACGTTCCTCCTCGTCCGTCTCGTCTTCCCCCTCCGTTTCTCGAGTGTACACCGGTGGCGGTGGATCGACTGAGTCGCCGTCGACAGTGGCGATGAACATGATTCCGATCGGTCGCAAGGACTCGTTGTCGACGAGGATCGACTCCGGGTGGGCAGGATCGAGCATCGAATCGTCACCGATGTACTCCGGATTCAGCCAGTGTGACCACCCCGACGACCCGCCGGGGCGTTTGACGTCGAAATACGGGACGAAATCCCGATCGATCAGGTCGCCGACGGTGGCGTACTGCGTCTCGATCCGCTCTCTGGCTTGCTCTCTGAGTTCGATCGTTTCCGGATCGTCGTCCGCACACCCGTCCGTACTCGCCCCCGAACACGGTGCCATATCCGGTCTGATCGTCGCCTCCGGGCACCGTCGCTGGTCGTCCGCCGATTCGAATGGGTTTCCCGCCGCGGTTCCCGTCGCGGACAGACCTGCCGCCGAACCGACGGCCGACAGCAGCGTTCGACGCCGGATCGCCCGGTGACCGCGTTTCTGACTCATGCCGTGGATTGACACACCATCCGCCGTGGTAAATCATGTATCCGATCGTACGAACGGTCACTGCGTGCGAACGGTCGATGGGTCCCGCGTTGGCGTATCGTAGCCACTGGAGTCAACATGTCCGACAGTACAGCGCAACTGTATCACGCCCGGTCAGAAAAGCGACCGAAAGGGGCAAAGAGAGGGCGGACGACTCGAGGATACGATGGTCGGAGGCCCACGGCTCGGTTTCGAGACGCGCTAGAGCGACGACCAGGACTGTCGCGCCCGGTTCCAGGAGGTAACGTCGGCGATCCAGCGGGCGGCGATCATCTTTTTCAGGTTCTTTGCGGGGAACCCGCCGAACGTGTCGACGGGAAGCGAGACGCCGAGAGCTGGCTTGACCTCGTGTGCGACGGCCTTCTCGCCGACGGAGACGACCGTCCCCTTGTCGTCGTACTCCCAGGTCCGCAGCGGCCGATTCTGGATCGCGCGGACGATGTTCTCACCGGCGACGTCGGCGGCCTGCCAGGCGGCCTGTGCCGTCGGCGGCGCTGGCTGATCTCCCTGGTCGACGATCGCGGAGTCCCCGACCGCGAAGACTCGTTCGTCCGACGTCTGGAAGTTCGCCTCGGTGGTGACGCGGTTGTGCTCGTTTTCGAGATCGGCGTCGTCCATCGCGTCCTGGCCAGTGATGCCGCCGGTCCAGACGAGCACGTCGTGTTCGAGCGGGTCGCCGTCGTCGAAGTGGATCACGTCCTCGGTCGCCTCGGTGATCGGATCGTCGGTGTGGATTCTGACGGCGGCGTCCTCGAGCAAGTCACGAAGCGCTTGCTGGATCTCGGGGTCGTTGCCGGGGAAGATCTCGTCGAGTGCCTCGACGAGGTGGATCTCGATCGGTGCGCGGTGGTTGTCCCGGAACTCGGCGATCTCGCCCGCCGTCTGGATACCCGAGAGGCCGGCACCGCCGACGACGATCTGTGCCGGTTCGCCGCGGGTCGCTTCCTTGCTCGCGTCTTTGACGGCGTCGTGGATCTCGAGTGCGTCGTCGAGCCCCTTGAGCGTCATCGAGTGTTCCTCGAGGCCGGGAATACCGTAGTAGGCGGTCTGGGTCCCGAGTGCGACGAGCACGTAGTCGTACTCGACGTCGTCGCCGTCCGCGAGTTCGACGAGCTGTTCGTCGACGTCGAGTCCGATCACTTCGTCCTGGATGACCCGGGTGGCTGGATCGGCGATTGCGTCGACAGAAAAAGTGATATCCGAACGGACGTCCGGGTCGCGTATCACGCGATGGACTTCGTGCAAGACGAGATGATAGTCGACGTCGGCGATCCAGGTGAGCCGCGCGTTGCCCCCGAGTTCCGACTGGAGCGTCTTGATCGCACCAGTACCGGCATACCCGGCACCGAGCACGACGACGTTTTCAGTCATACGTCACTCTCTGAAACCCTCCGATACAAAGGTGTTGGAACGCGTACGTCCGTGTTGACTGTTCTCACGCCACAGAAACGGCGGTCCGTCCGCTACCGACCGCTCGAGAAAAATCGAAACTCGAGACCGTCTCATACGGAGTATTGTGCGTCACTTTCGGTGGGGCGCGCCCGTCTGCGCTCCCACCGGTACCGCGGTACAAGAGACCGTATCAGTCCGCGACGTCCCCAACGACGGGATTCGCCCCGTCGACCTCTTCGTCGGTGAGATAACACTGCGGGTCCGGCGCGAACGGGTCTCCGCTCGTCGTCGCCGCGCGAAGCGGGGATCCGCCGCGACAGATCGACTGATACTGGCAGCGCGAACACCGGCCCGTCAGGTGGGACTCTCGATTGCGAAGCGCGCTCAGTAGCGGGTTCGACTCGTCCTCCCAGATGTCGCCGAACGGCCGGTCCCGAACGTTACCCAGGCTGTACCCCTGCCAGAACTGGTTCGGGTGGACGTTCCCCTGATAGTCGACGTCGGCGATCCGTTCTCCCGTCGGATCACCGCCGTTTCGCTCGAGGTACTCGTAGACCGCGCGTGCACGCTCTTCGCCGAACGTTTCGAGAGCGTACTCGACGAGAAACGCCGCATCCGCGTAGTTGCCGACGAGCAGGGTTTCGATCTCTTCCCCGCGGTCGTGATAGTCGAGAGTTAGATCACAGAGCCTCGAGACCGCCTCTCGTTTCGCCGATGGCGAGAGGTCGGCGTCGATGATTTCGCCACCACGTCCGCCGTAATCGAGGTGGTAGAAACAGAACCGGTCGACCCCGACGTCGACGAGAAGGTCGACGACCCCCTCGAGGTCGGCCGCGTTAGCCTCGGTAATCGTGTACCGAAGGCCGGTTTTGAGCCCGGCATCGAGACAGTGTTCGATCCCGCTGACCGCCGCGTCGAACGCGCCGTCGTGTCCGCGAAACCGATCGTTTCGCTCCGGGAGGCCGTCGACCGAAATGCCGGCGTACTCGAGTCCCGCGTCCCGGAGGGCGGTCGCCTTTTCGGGGGTGAGAAGCGTTCCGTTCGACGACAGCACCGGTCGCAATCCCCGGTCGGCCGCGTGGGCGACGAGTTCGACCAGATCGCTCCGGACGAGCGGTTCCCCGCCCGAGAACAGTATCACCGGGGCGCCGTAGTCGGCGAGTTCGTCGAGAAAGCGTTTCGCCTCGGCGGTCGTGAACTCGCCCGTCGCGGGAGTGGTCTCGGCGGCGGCATAACAGTGTGAACAGTAGAGATTACACCGACGGGTCGCGTTCCAGACCACGACCGGTTTGCGCTGTTTTTCGTCCGCGATCTGCGGTTTCGACGACTCAGATGCGGCGTCGTATCGAAGTCCGTCGCCTTCCGCATCGAGATTACAGAGGAGTTTGCTGATCGAAATCATGGCTCGCTCACCCGCGATTCGTCGCCTCCGGCCGAGAGTGTCCGCGCAGAATACCGGCCGACTTCCGCGGCCGGACAGATCCAGACGTCGACAGCGTACCGATCGAAGAGGTGGGATGCGTGCTCGTAAGCCGCCGGCTCCGAGTCGGCCGCGACGCTTCCGACGTGACACATCGGCTCCGATTCTCGCTGCCGAACGAACACTTCCCACTGCGAACGCGGGTTCCCCCGTTCGTCACACTCGACTTTCGAACGGCGTGAGTTGTCGCCCATACGTATCCGTTCGAAACGGGAGCGAAGGGGGTTCCCCTCACTCCCACCGCCTGGGAACGTCCGGGCGACGAAACGAACATATTCACGATCCGGGACGGTATTTATGGCTCGAGACGAACCTGTTCCCGTGTTCCCGGGCGGCGGGAACGAAAGCGTGGTTTTCACACGGGGGGAGACGACGTCCGGACGATGATTCCCGGCTCACTCGACACGTCGGACCGACCGCTCGTCCTCATCTGGGAACTCACCCAGGCCTGTGCACTCGCCTGCGATCACTGCCGTGCCGACGCTCAGCCACATCGTAATCCGGAAGAGCTTTCCACCGCGGAGGGTCGTCGACTGCTCGAGGAGGCCGCCGAGTTCGGCGAAGGACAACTGGTCGTCCTCTCCGGCGGTGACCCGCTGATTCGGGACGACGTCGAGGAACTGATCGCCTACGGCACCGAACTGGGGCTTCGGATGACGATCACGCCGAGTGGCACGCGTTCGCTGACCGCGGATCGAATCGAGGCGCTCGCCGATGCGGGTCTCAAACGTATGGCAGTCAGCCTCGACGGGGCATCTCCCGAGACACACGACGTCTTCCGCGGCGAAAACGGGAGTTTCGAGGAGACGATTCGCGCAATCGCAGACGCCAGGAACGCCGGCGTTCCCGTGCAGGTCAACACGACCGTCTGCCGGGAGACGGTCGGTGAACTGCCCGCCATCAGAGATCTCCTTCGCGAAATCGGAGCCGTGATGTGGAGCGTCTTCTTTCTCGTTCCGGTCGGCCGCGGCCGGGTCCTCGAGCCGATCGATCCGGACGAAGCCGATGCGGTGATGGCGTGGCTCGACGAGGTGAGCAACCGCGATCCGTTCGGGGTCAAGACCACCGAAGCACCCCAGTACCGCCGCGTTTCGACACAGCGGTCTGGGGCGGGTGGGGACGAACGCGGGAACGCCGGGGTCAGACGCCGAACGGGAATCGTCGCCGGCGACGGCTTCGCGTTCGTCAGCCACACGGGTGAGGTGTTTCCTTCGGGCTTTCTCCCGCAGTCGGCCGGGAACGTGCGGGACCGGCCGGTCACGGATCTGTACCGGGAGTCAGCGCTGTTCCGGGGACTCCGCGACCGTGATCGACTCGAGGGAAAGTGTGGCGCGTGTCCGTACCGGTCCGTCTGTGGCGGCAGTCGCTCCCGCGCGTTCGCTCACACGGGCGATCCGTTCGCGAGCGACCCGCTCTGTCCGTACGTCCCCGAGGACTACGACGGGCCGTTGCCGTGGGATCGGTCGTCGGACAACGCCGAACCAGCCGACTGGGACGATCTAACTGCCTGATACGGTTCGTGTACCGATCCGGCGCAGATACTCGAGACAGCTATCGATGGGTGACGTGAGAACCGCTCGAGACATCCATGCAGACGTGAGAACCCTTCGAGACACCGATGGTGAGGCGAGAACCGCTCGAGACATCCATGCAGACGTGAGAACCGCTCGAGAACCCGTGGGGACCCAAAAATCGATCGTGACCTCGAGTGTTCCCCGTCGGTGTCAGGAAGCGACCACCGACGGGAACACCAACGCAGGAGAGAGCCGGTCGGTGACACCCGCGCCCTGGGGAAGTGTCCATGCACGCGGACTCCCGGGTTCGCGTGCATGCAGACCGTTCGAGGGAACCGCCGTCGCCGTTGTGCCGAACCGGTTCGTCACCGGTCACTCGAGAACGACGAGCGTATCGCCCATGTCGACGCTATCACCCTCGCTGACCGCAATTTGGCCGACGGTCCCTCCGTTCGAGGCGACGATGTCGTTTTCCATCTTCATCGCCTCGAGGACGACGAGGACGTCCCCGGCGGCGACCTCGTCACCTTCCTCGACCGCCACGTCGAGGATCGTTCCCTGCATCTCGGCGTCGACCGTCTCGCCGTCGCCGGCGAGTTCAGTCCCGGGGTTGTCCCCCCCGCCTCCCGCCGGTTCCGGCGGTCCGGCCGACCCGCCGGCGTCGACGTCTCCGGTCGGAATCGCCGGCGCGCCGTGTTCTTCGAGTTCGACCTCGAAGCGCTTGCCGTTGACTTCGACCGTGAACTCGCGCTCGACGGTTTCCTCGTCGTCCTCGCCCGACTCCGTCACACCGCCCCACTGCTCCTGGGCGTCGGCGATGCGGCTCTCGTCGAGTTCTTCGTCCAGGTATTTCGTCGTGTGCGTACTCTCGACGAACCGCTCGTCGGTGAGCATGAGCCGGTGGAAGGGGATGATCGTCGGAATGCCCTCGATGCGATACTCGCGCAGCGCCCGGAGCGATCGTTCGAGACACTCCTCGCGGTCTTCGCCCCAGACGATCAGCTTCGCGATCATCGAGTCGTAGTCGGTGACGAGGTCGTCGCCCTGGCGGAGCGCGTCGTCGAGACGGACGCCGATTCCACCCGGCGGATCGTACGTCTCGAGGGAACCGCCCGTCGCGGGCGCGAAGTCTTCGGCGGCGTTCTCGGCGTTGATCCGGAACTCGATCGCGTGGCCGTCGAACTCGACGTCGTCCTGTGCGAAGTCGATTTCCTCGCCCGCCGCGATACGGATCTGGCGTTTGACGATGTCGATACCCGTGATCTCCTCGGTGACCGTGTGTTCGACCTGGATCCGGGTGTTGACCTCGAGGAAGTAGAAGTCGGTGTCGGGTCCGAGCGGCCCGTCGCGTCCGGGTTCTTCCTCGACGAGGAACTCGACGGTTCCGGCGTTGGTGTAGTCGGCGGCCGCGACCCCGCGCCGTGCGGCCTCGCCGATCCGCTCCCGGAGTTCGTCGGAAAGCGCCGCGGAGGGGCCCTCCTCGATCACCTTCTGGTGGCGACGCTGGAGCGAACAGTCGCGCTCGCCCAGGTGACGGACGTTTCCGTGTTCGTCCGCGACGATCTGTACCTCGATGTGGCGGGGCTTTTCGAGGTAGCGCTCGAGGTAGACCGAGTCGTTGTCGAAGTACGCCTCGCCCTCGCGTTTCGCGCTCTCGAGTTGGTCTTCGACGTCGCTTTCGTCGCGGACGACTTTCATCCCGCGACCGCCGCCACCGCCTTCGGCTTTGATCGCGATCGGGTAACCGTGTTCCTCGCCGAACGTTTTCACTTCCTCGGGGTCGGTCACCGGGTCGGTGGTGCCGGGAACGATCGGAACGTCGGCGTCGTCCATGATCGTCCGGGCTTTGGTCTTCTCGCCCAGCGCCTCCATCGCGTCGCTCGACGGCCCGATCCACGTGATTCCGTCCGTCTGCTCGACCTTGTGAGCGAACTCGGCGTTCTCGGCGAGGAATCCGTACCCGGGATGGATCGCGTCGGCGTCGGCCTTGCGCGCGGCTTCGATGACGGCCTCGTGATCGAGGTAGGAGTCAGCCGCGCGGGCCGGGCCGACGTTGTACGCCTCGTCCGCGTAGCGGACGTGCCCCCCGTTCTTGTCGGCCTCGGAGTAGACGGCGACGGTCCCGACGTTGAGCTCCTCGCACGCTCGCATCACTCTGACGGCGATTTCACCGCGGTTCGCGACGAGAACCTTCCTGAACATTCCTTGTGGAACCGTCACGAGGCGGCTACCTTACTTTTTCGCAACGGGTTCGATACGCTGACATCGACGTCGAACGGACACTGTAGCGGAAAATCGACGCCCTTCCGTGACGATTCGACCGTGCGAACCAACTGAGGTACGGAGGGCCTCAGACGGAACATCGGATTGAGATCGGTACCCGAGACGAAAACCGGAGCGAGAGATCGGCACTCGAGACTGAAAACTGGTGTGCGAATCGGACATCGGGAACGGGGGACAGACCGTGTCGTTCAGAACCGATCGGTACGACCGGCGGCCGTCCACGGATCGGTCGGGGCCTCCCGTGGCACTCGAGCGTGGCGTTGTTGCTGGGTTCGAATTCGTCCGGCAAACGCCCAGCGTCTGTCGTCCCAGCTCTCCTCGTCATCGGAGGCGGCCGCGGCGACGGCCAGCGCGTGGTCGTGGAGGTGTGCGCCGATCGCTGCGACGATCGCTGCCGCTTCGTCATCGTCGGCGTCGTCCGGCAACTCGAGTGCGACGTCGTCGGGGAGGACACGGTCGTCCGCTGGCTCGCCGTCGCTTCCGGCGCTCGAGGGTGACCGGTCGGCTTCCGCCGGCTCCGCCTGTTTCTGGGATACCATGGGTCGTTACAGGGGGATGTTGCCGTGTTTCTTGTCCGGGTTCTGTTCGCGTTTGGTCTCGAGCATCTCGAGGTCGTCGATCAGCCGCGGGCGAGTCTCCGTCGGGACGATGACGTCGTCGAGGAATCCCTTGTCGGTGGCAGTGTAGGGATTGGCGAACTCCTCGCGGTACTCCTCGATGAGTTCGTCGCGCAACTCGTCGGGGTTTTCTGCCTCCTCGAGTTCGTTGCGATAGAGGATGTTGACCGCTCCCTGTGGGCCCATAACGGCGATCTCGGCGGTCGGCCAGGCGTAGTTGACGTCGGCACCGAGGTTCTTCGAGGCCATCACGCAGTAGGCACCGCCGTAGGCTTTGCGGGTGATGACCGTCAGCAGCGGGACGGTCGCTTCCGCGTACGCGTAGAGGAGCTTCGCGCCGTGGCGGATGATTCCCCGGTGTTCCTGATCGGTTCCGGGCATGTAGCCTGGAACGTCGACGAAGGTGACGATCGGGATGTTGAACGAATCACAGAAGCGCACGAACCGCGACCCCTTCATCGAGGAGTCGACGGTGAGGGTCCCGGCGTTGACCCGCGGCTGGTTCGCCACGATGCCGACCGACCGGCCGTCGAGGCGACCGAAGCCAACAACGAGTTCGTTCGCGAAGTTGTCGGCGACCTCGAAGAACGACCCCTCGTCGACGACCGAGTCGACGACGTCGACCATGTCGTAGGGCTTTTGCGGACTCGGCGGGACGATGTCCGTGAGTTTCTCGTCGCGACGGTCGGGATCGTCCCAGGGATCGACTCGAGGCGGATCTTCGACGTTGTTCTGGGGGAGATAGGAGAGCAGCCGCTTGATGTCGTCGAGCGCCTGTTCTTCGGATTCGCAGGCGAACTGCGCCACGCCGGTTTTGTTCGCGTGGGTCATCGCCCCGCCGAGTTCCTCGTGGGTGACTTCCTCGCCGGTGACGGTCTTGGTCACCCCGGGGCCCGTGATGTACATGTGGCTCGTCTCTTTGACCATGAAGATGAAGTCGGTGATCGACGGGGAGTACACCGCGCCGCCCGCACAGGGACCCATGATCCCGGAAATCTGTGGGACGACGCCGCTCGCTTCCTGGTTCCGTCGGAAAATTTCGGTGAAACCGGCGAGGCTCTTGACGCCCTCTTGTATGCGGGCACCGGCGGAGTCGTTGAGGCCGACGATCGGCGCACCGACTTCCATCGCCATGTCCATCACTTTGCAGATCTTCTCCGCGAAGACCTCTCCCAGCGAGCCGCCGAAGACGGTAAAGTCGTGTGCGAAGACGAACACGTTCCGACCGTTGACTTCGCCGTAGCCCGTGACGACGCCGTCACCGGGAATTTTCTTTTCTTCCATACCGAACTGACTCGTCTGGTGAGTCCGGAGCTGGTCGAACTCCGTAAACGTATCCTCGTCGAGAAAGTAGTCGATGCGCTCGCGAGCGGTCATCTTTCCCTTCTCGTGCTGGCGTTCGATTCGGTCCTGACCGCCCCCGAGAAGCGCCTCCTCACGGAGTTCCTCGAGTTCGTCGATTCGATCCTCCATCGTCATGGTTGCCCTCTCCCGTCGCCGTTCATCGGCGGGAGAAACGGTGAGGCAAATGAAAAACGTTCTGCAATTCGAAATTGGGAGACCGATCCGCTCGGAGATACCGGACGAGCGATCACCTCCGTGATTCGTGATGGCCACACAAACACTTTATATTTACACACTCCAATACTCTGGATATGGTGCGGAAAGTCAGTAGACGAAGGGTGCTCGGTGGAATCGGTGCCGGAACCGGTGTCGCGCTCGCCGGCTGTCTCGATGGCAACGGCGAGGGCAACGGCAACGGGAATGGAAATGGCAACGGAAACGGCAACGGGAATGGAAATGGCAACGGTACCGGTGACAGCGACGAGCCGGACGTGATGGTGGGGACGTTGCTTCCGGTCACCGGCGACCTCGGAAGCCTCGGTGCACCGATCCGGGACGCAGCGATCCTTCCCGGTCGACAACTCGAGGACGAGGGCGTCGCCTACGACATCGACATTCGGGAGGAGGATACCGAAACCGACCCGCAGGCGGGAATCAGTGGCGCGCAGGCACTCGCCGACGCCGGATACCCGTCGGTTACCGGCGCGGCGTCCTCGGCGGTGACGATCGCCGTCGCGGAGGACATCTTCTTCCCGAATGAGGTCGTCGGTATCTCCCCCGCGAGTACGTCGCCGGACATCACCGACATGGACGGCGACTACCTCCTGCGAACCGCCCCCAGTGACGCCTGGCAGGGCGAGGCGATGGCCGAGATTGCCTACGAAGAGGAGGGTGCCGAAACGCTGTCGACGTTCTTCCTGAACAACGACTACGGACAGGGACTGCAGGACACGATCGTCTCGAACTTCGAAGACCTCGGTGGGGAGGTCTACGAAGAAGTCGCGTTCGAACCCGAACAGCCGTCGTACGACTCCGAACTCCAGAGTGCACTCGCCGACGACCCCGACCTGATGGTCGTCATCGGCTACCCGGACAGCGGCGAACAGATCTTCCGGGATTACTACATCAATTTCGACAACGACCACACGATCATGGTCCCCGACGGCCTCCAGGACAACGCCTTACCTGGAAACGTCGACAACCCGATGTCGAACGTGATCGGCACGGCACCGTCGGCACGTGGTCCGGAAGCCGAAACGTTCAACGAAATGTTCGAGGACGAGTACGGCGAGGGGCCGGGGGTTTTCACCGGCCAGGCCTACGACGCCACCGCCGTCCACATCCTCGCACAGCTTCGAGCCGGCGACCTCTCGGGCTCCGCCGTGAGCGCCGAGATCCGCGAAGTCGCCAACCCCGGCGGCGAAGAGATCGGTCCGAGCAACCTCGCCGACGGTCTCGACATGGCAGCAAACGGCGAAGAGATCCAGTATCAGGGTGCCTCGAGCGCCGTCAACTTCGACGATAACGGCGACATGGAGGCCGTTACCTACGACCTCTTCGAGTTCGACGAGGACGGATACCACGTGACCGACACGATCGAATTCGAATCGTAGTCGACTGCTCCGTTCGCTTTTTCGAACGATTCCGGGAGTCGTATGGTCCGTTGTAATTCTTTACCGGTGGTCGCTGCCCCGTTCGAGCGATCACCGGTAAACGTTACAGCGATCCGTATCAAGCACCTGTCGAACCGTCACTCACCGCTTGCGGCCTTGTGATTAGCGTCGTGCATGGTGGCCCCTCGAGTAGGACACGGGAGTGTACCGATTTTCCCCCCAGCGTATCGATACGCAACGACTACGCTCTCCGCACTGCGGTATCACAACTCTCTGATCTGTGCTGTGGTACCGTACTCCCCTGATCTGCGCTGGGTACCACAACTTCGGCCTGTGCTGTGGCATCACAACCCTAGTGACTGTCAGGTCTAACCAACAATTAAGAGTAAGCCACACATGGGCTGAGATATGGACGACACTCCACAGGAGATTACCTCCCTCGTCGGACGCGAGGTGTACTCGAACAGCGGCGTCTTCGTCGGCGAAGTCGAAGATCTTCAACTGAACCTGAACAGCGAAACGGTCACCGGGATCGCACTCGGAAACCTGAACGCAGAACTGTTTACCGAGGAAGCGCGAGCGGAACAGGGTGTCATCGTTCCGTATCGCTGGGTCCGTGCGGTCGGTGACGTCGTTCTGGTCAACGACGTCGTCGAACGCGTCCGCGACCCCGACGAAGAGCGCGACGAAGTTCTCGCTTAACTGCCGTTCGATCCTTCGGTCCCGTCGACGCCCATCGCGTCGAACAGGGTCCGCTTGACCGCCTCTTCGGTCAACTCGAGTAACGTATCCCGAGTATCCTCCGAAATCTCGATCCCGGTGAAGATGCCGAGCGGGATTTCGGCGCTTGCCTGCGTCGAGTGGCCGGCCGTCTCGCCCATCTCGCCGTAGGCGTCGTCTAACACCTTACCGATGTTGATCCGGATGTCCTTCGAGCGGCCGGCGAGAAAGATAGTCTCTTCGGCGATTCCGAACACCGCAGTCGTCGTCACGCCCTCGAGGTTCAGGAGGTGACTGGCCGCCTGCGTCAGCGCCTCCCGATCGCGGACGAGGCCGGCGTTCGAGACGAGGTGACTTCCCTGAACGTCTCGGTTGGCGATCGCTTCCGCGAGCACGTCGAGCGTTTCGGGTGACATCGACGGCGATTCGACCTGTTCTAGGGTATCGTGGTTCGCGAACGGATAGAGGTAGGCGGCCGCAGTGAGGTCGGCGGGTGTCGTATCGCGTTTGAAATCGAGCGTCTCCGCGCGGATGCCATAGAGCAAGGCGGTGGCGACTTCCTCGGAGACGTTCATATCGAACTCCTGGATGTACTTCGTCACGATCGTCGACGTCGAGGACATGTTCGGTCGGATGTCGACGAACTCCGGTTCGTACTCCGCCTCGGCCTCGTGGTGGTCGATAACCGCGTCGACCGGGAGATCCATCTCGGTCGACGTCGCGTGATCGACCAGTGCAACGGTGTCGTACGCCGACCGATCCTCGAGTTCGTCCCACTGGAGCAGATCGATTCCGAGCAGGTTGACGAACGCGCGATTCTCCTGATGGCCGACGTCTCCGAGATAGATGATATCGGACTCGACGCCGAGGTGGTCTGCGATCGCCTGAAGCGCGGCTGCGCTCGCGATCGAGTCCGGATCGGGGCTGTCCTGGGTGACGATCGCGAGTCGCGTCGACGTCTCCTCTACCAACTGGGCGAGTTTGCCGGTGTTGTACTCGAGTTCGCCGGACTCGAGTGCACGAAGGGCGGATTCGGCGATCACCGACGACGGGTTGATGACGATGTCGGCACCGAGTTCCGAGAGTTCGTCGCCCGAGACGGGATCGCTCGCTCGCGCGACGACGAACTGATCGTCGGCTTCGTCGCGAATGTGAGAGACCGCGCGCTTGTTGGATTCGACGTCCGACGCGAGGATGAGAACGACGTCGCGGTCGGCGACGAGGTCCGCGGCTTCCGGTTCGCGGATGTCGGCAGTTCGCGCGTCCAGGTCTTGATCACGAAGCGATTCCACGCGACTCTCGTCGCGGTCGACGATGAGAACGTCCTTTCCCTGTTCGACGAGTTCCTCCGCGACGGCATACCCCACGCTCCCGCAGCCGAGAATCGCGTAGTCAGAGATCGACGAAATCGTAACCCCCGTACTCATTGGTCATGTGGTCGGACCGACCACACTTAACGCTCCCGAAGATTGGTACGTTTCGAAAATTCCGATCGGATCCGCCCTCGAGCGAGACGAATGGTGGCCCCTCACACGCCGGAACCCAAGGGAAACGTATTTGAACGCACGTCGAAAAGTCGGTGATGAGGGCCGGTAGCTCAGTTAGGCAGAGCGTCTGACTCTTAATCAGACGGTCGCGTGTTCAAATCGCGCCCGGCCCGCTTCTGTCGCTTGCGGTCGTGAGTTCGCATCCCGCAGCGGGTTCTTTATTACAGCGATCATCGATTTGGCGATGTGAGTGCGTCTAGCGATCTTGCGGGGGTGTCCGCCCTCCCGCGACGAGTTGAGTGTGCAACTCGCAGCTCCAAAAAAGCCGGCCGACGCGTAACTATTCCTCTACGTCAGCCAGAGATGGCTCTCGCCCCAACGTTCTGCGGACGCGTCGGATGGCCTTTTCGGAACACCCGACGAGAACCGGCTGACCGGACGCGCTTTCGTCGACGTCACAACGCGATGCGTGCGCGGTGGTGACCGCCGAGCGAACCGCTTCGCCGTACCCGAAGAGCACCTCGTCGATCAACTGGCCTTCCGTGACGAGCACGACGGAGTTGGTGTCGATCGTTTCGACGTCGTGCTCGCGCACCAGATCGAGCAGGTCTGGAACGAGCGTGACTTGAAGCTCGTCGAGCGCGCGATAGACGTCGTATTCGTCGACGTTCCACGCGGCCGCAGCATCTCGCACCACGTCCCCCGGAAACAGATCGAACAGTTGCTTCGAAAACTCCTCTTCGAAGCAGGGGTTTTCGGCGAATCCGGCCTCCGCTGACGGCTCTACCGCGTCGGGGTCTCGCATTGCTTCGCGGGCGAACTCGGCAACGTCGCTCGGCCAATCGACGGTGCCGCGCTCGATTGCCGACGCGTCGTCCCTGTAGATTCCCATTCGCTTCCTGTCTTCGACTATGACGACCGGTTCAGACGCGCAATCCTCAGCCCAGAGCGGGTCGTAGATGGCGCGCAACCGAAACCGCGGAAGCGCGTCGAGATACGCTTCGCGCTCCCGGTAGAACTCCTCTTCCGCCGTAGACGGGCGGAGGGGCCGATAGATCGGATCCTGTCGGACGCTCTCGTGAAGTTTCCAGTACTGTTCCGATTTCGTCTTCTTCCAACGATCGAGTACCGTCTCGTGAGCGGCAACCAACGTCTCATCTGCCAGACGTGGCATCCGTTCGGACGTCGGCCGGCGCGGGATAAAGCTCCACTGTCTCAGGGGGTCGAATAGCGAAATGAACCGCGCAGGGAGAAGTCCCGAATCGCCATAATCTGTGATGTGGCCGTTCGCTCGTCAGTCGACACCTAGTTGGTTTAACAACACCCGATGCGTAGCCGGACGCAATGAGCAGCGGCTTCGGCTCACTCCGAACGGAACTCGACGAAAAACTTCAGCCACCGATCGACGTGATGCTCGATCCATCCTTGTTGGCTTCAGGCACCTCGCTCGATCGGCTCGAAACCTCCACCGTGTTGGAGGCGCAAACGCAGGCGACGCTTGACTTCTCACCGACAACCCCGCGCGTCGGCAACCTCTACGTCCCTGCCTCCTTTCGCCAACTGATCGATCGACGTGAGCAGTTCGACGTCCAGAAAACAGACGTGTGGAACTTCTATCGAGGACAGGCTAACAGAGCGTACCGCGAAGATATTCTCGAGCTGCTCGAACAGAACGACATCAAGCCCTTCGAAGCGGAAGACGCGTCCTCCGCAGGAGTGGACTTGGAGACGGCCCTCGGGGAAGACCATCGAAACGAACGGTTGACCACCGCACTTATCGAGGAACGCGCCTTCTTGAGTACAGGTGGCGTCGTCGTGTCGCGGACGCCCGCAGCCCTCGATGCTCTCCGGGATGCTGGCGTTCCAACCATCGACGTGGGGAACGCCGAGCTTCAGTCCGAGGTTCGCACAACGCTCGAGGACATCGGCTACCGGAATCCTGCGAGCGTTGCGGCGTTTGGAATCTCTAATGATGCGGCAGCCGTCGATGCGCTGACTGGGGACATCCTCTCCTCACACGCCGACCTGCTTCTTTACCGCGTCGGCCGATAACGGCGTTCTATCTCTCACAGCAGGCCGTTCCGACGAGCGATTCACCGGATATTGTGGCCGCATTCTCGCCGCTCAGTTCTCGTCCACATTGCTCACAGGCCGGATTCTCCATTATCCCGATGCCGACCGCGTAGGGGTAGGATCTGGAAGCCGACGCGTCGTCCACTCGGAGGGAAACGTCGAGATCTCCGCGCTCGTACGTGACGGTCGTGACGGCGACGGGTTGGAGGCGAACGGTGAGGGAGTGCCGGTCTCGAATTTCACGGCGCTCCTCTGGAAATCCGTCTCGGATCTCGGCCGCCAGTTTCTCCTGTTCTGAGCGGAGGTCGTCGCGCTCCGCGCGCAGTTCCTTCCGCTTTCGCAGGGCATCGACTCGCTCCTGTTGGTCGGTTGCATCGTCGATCGTATCGTTTGCATCATCGATTCGCCGAGTTAACCGCCGGATATCATCGTCCAGTTCCTCGCGGCGTTGACGAACGAATTGTCGGTACTCGTCGAGGTCAACTTCGGCGGCACGCGTCGCTCGCTCCCGTACCTCTCGTACGGTCGAACTGACTTCTCGCTCAGCTATCGACATCGCGGCTTCGAGCGATTCAGAAAGGTCGGTTTCGTCGAGTGACCCGCCCTCTTCGAGGGTGCGATCGAGCGACGCCTCGAACAGTTCGAGGTAGGTTTCGGCGAGACGCGGACGCTCGTCGTTGCTGTTGAGATCGACGGCCACCGAGACCAGTTCTTCCGTCTGATACTCGCTCACCGTTTCGATCCCGACGTGGACGAGCGCACACAGGGCCCGTCGATCGTAGTACGGCGTGAACGCGTGTTCCGAAACCTCGGCTGGCCCCTCCGCTATCCACGGCGGTAATCGTACCTCGAGATCATCGCCCGTGAGCATCATCGAACCGACCGGCGTCCGTTCTGCAGCCTCGTCGATCAACCGCTCGACGAATTCGCTCTCCGGGGCGATGGCGAACGCGTCTTGACCGACCTCGTCCGGATCTGGAGCGACTTCCAACACTGCGTCGTCCAACTCGAGAGTAGTTTCGGCGTCGTCAGGAAGCAATACACTCCATCGGTTCCCTTCCTTTCGGATTTCGGCGCCGAGGGATACGAGATAGTCTTCAACGAACTGCTCGACCGCCTGTTCGGTTACAGGCACCGCAGCGTCAGTCATCGCTGGCCCCCAAGTCGAATCCCTCGAACACGCCGCTGTTGAAGTCCTCGACCTTGTCGGCGAGGTCGCGCTGCTCCTGTAGATCGACGGCCATCTCGTCGAAGTTGTTCTCCAGTTCGATTTCCGAATCCGCGTCCACAAGACGCTCGAAGACTTCATCCTCGAAGTTGCGGCCGGTCTCTTCAAGCCGAGTCAGGATCTCGCTCAACTCGCCAACCGACTGGTTGAAGAGGTCGATCTTGTGGTATAGCCGATCCAGCACGTACTCCTCGATAGTGTCTTCGAGGGCGATGTTGAACACGTACACCTCGCGATCTTGGCCGATTCGATGGATCCGCCCGATTCGCTGCTCGACTTTCATCGGGTTCCACGGCAAGTCGAAATTGACCATCACGTTGCAGAACTGGAGGTTGCGTCCCTCGTTCATCGCGTCCGTCGAGACGAGGACGCCGCCTTCCTCCTCGAACTGCTCGACGATCTCCTCCTTCTCGTCGCTCGAGTGCCCGCCGTGAAACGCGTGCGTCGCATATCCCTCGTCGGCGAACGTCTCCAAGAGTTGCTGTTGCGTGGCGCGGAACTGCGTGAACACGATGACCCGCCCCTTCTCGACGCGTTCCTGTGCTTCGCGGACGATCCGTTGGACGCGTTCTTGCTTGGTCGGCGTATCGATGGCCTCGATACACTCGAGGATTTGCTTGAGGAGCGTGTCGTGGGCCGGCTGTCCGTCATCGTCGTCGAGTTGGCTCCTGACTGTTCCCTCAAGAGCGGCGGGACTGCTGACGACCTCCTTCTGAAGAGTCATGAGAACTAGCTTTTGGCCCTGATCCTCGCCGTAGGCCGTTCGGACGTAGTCGGTGACCGCCTCGTAGAGGTCGCGTTCCGCAGTCGATTGCTCGAATGTCCGTGTGGTCACGTTGCGCTTTGTGAAGTCGATATCCGTCTCCTCGCGGCGATTACGAATCATAACTTCACTCAACCGTTTCTGCAGCTCGTTCCGGTTGACCAGCTTCTCCTGCGATTTGTTGACGAAGTAGTTATGAAATCCCTCTCGTGTGCCGAAGAGACCCGGTCGAAGCAGAGAGATGATGTTGTAGAGGTCGGTAACGTCGTTCTGGATCGGCGTCGCGGTGAGGAAGAACGCGTAGTCGTAGGAGAGCCGATCAAGAAGATCGTAGCGATCGGTGTCCTCGTTCTTCACGTAGTGGGCTTCGTCGAGAACGAGGACATCCCAGTCCCGGGCGAGGACGGTCTTCCGGTGTCGATCGCTCTTGGCCGTGTCGATGCTCGCAATGATACGGTCATGTGCGGCGAATCCCTCGAACTCGTCGTCGTAGTTGCAGACGAATTCGATTCCGAACTTCTCGAGCATCTCCGCCTGCCACTGTTGAGCGAGTTGTGCCGGCGTAAGGATCAGCACCGAATCGCTCGTGTCGCGGTAGTGCATCTCTTTGAGAATCATTCCGACCTCGATGGTCTTCCCGAGGCCGACCTCATCGGCGAGTAGTGCCTTGCCGTCCATCTCGAACAAGGCCCTATGGGCGGCTGTGACCTGATGCTCAAGGAGCTTGACGCTCTCTTCGTCGAGGTGTGAGAGTGATCGGAGTTCGGTATCTGCCTGACCAGCTTGGAGGCGATTGGCTCGAGCCGTGAGGAGATGATCCGTCAGTGAGTATATACCACCCGACTGGCCGGCCAATACGTCGCCTTCCTCATGACGGAATTCGACATCGACAAGGTCGTCAGATACCATCTAGTCAATCATTCTATCCACCGTGTATTTGTATTTCCCCCAAGATAGCCTAGATAGTACTCTGAAAGTATCCCTAGTACTATAACCCTCTAGCGGACATAGGCCCTAGCAGGGATAGAACAATGAGTCAAGTAGAGCGATTCGAGACGACGGAACAGTACCTCGAATTCGTTGCAAGACAGCAGAATCGCGACCTTGAGGTTGTCCGTCGTGAATATCGTCGATAAGTCTGACCTGATTCAGTTTTTGTTGGATGCCATGTCCAAAGTGTGATGACGTTCCATTTCTAGGTGATTATAGCCGCGACTTTGTACTGACTCGATACCACGTCGATGTTGGTCAACCCTCCGAATTCCGGGTTGAATCCAAACTCGAAACGGTTCTCTGGATAGACGGAGACCTATACAGAGTTGAATCTCTGGTTGAGGAGGATCCAGATAATGTTCGTTCCTCGATTGATGGACTCTTACAAGACGAACGATTTGAGAAAATTTCTGACAATCTACCCGACAATTTACCGCAAGCATATGATGAAGATTCCTATCTCAGTCGACATCTCCCGGAGACACTCCGGCAAAAACTAACGGAAGTCGCAGCGGATCACAGCCTCACCCCCAAGTCCGTCTTGCTCCTCGGATTTGTCGAGAGTAAAAACAAAATTCTTGGAAAAGCGGACAATACATTAGTTCAATATATCGAGACGCGCGATTCGCTTGCGAACCACCTCGACAATGAAGGAGGTGTAACTCCCCGAATTCAACGAGAGTTTGTCGCTCATTTACTCCTTGCGACAGCACTCACTGAGGAACTAACCTCAGAAGCACTTTTCAATGAAATCTACAGGGAAGAGCACCGACTCTGGGAGAACAAAAGAAGAATCAACTACCTCTCTCAGGATCAACGACTCAAGATACTGAAAGATAATGGTGTAATCTCGAAAGACCTTGATTCGAAAGTGCGGGATATAAAGGATCTAAGGGATTCGTTGGTTCACGACCCACGCCGCCGTACCGCGATGGAGGAAACTCATGAGTCAGAATGGGTTAATGAGAGATTGGTTGAGATCGATGAAGCCGTAGCAGGTATCTTAGATATTACCGGTAAAACAGCGGCGAGGCTTATCGCTGAAAACGGCCCGACCGAATATGTCGGAAAGAAGTGCGAAGACGCACTTAGGGAAGCTCGCCAACACTGGGAGGACGAACATCAGCATCGATTCAGTCTACTCGAAGGGTCAGACATTGTTGAGATAGCTGATCTCCGCTGGAAGATCAATCTTGGTAGTCTAGGTAATCGAGATGTCTCTCAGGGGGTTTCCTTCGAGCAATTGCCAGATAATGAAGAAGACGCAACAACAGAGGAGATTCGACTCTTCGAGACGATAATGGAATTCCTTCGTTCGTGTGAGGATTTCCTTGTTCGTCGCATCGAACGGGACTTAGAACAGGCAAATCTAGATCGGCAAGATTTTACCGTTCTTTGTCTGTTGTGTGCTGAGCAGAACACATACGAGGATGTAGCTGAATTACTTGGCTCAACTGTTGGATACGTCCAGAGGAAGGAAAACGTCCTTGCGTGGCGCTCATCCGAGTTTGAGAAAGACGAACTTGGGGACTTACCCAAGCCGAATGATCCAATTCCCCCGCTTTCTCAGAGCGAGGATACCGATCAGTAGTCGCTCGAATACTTTACCTTCGAATTCGGCCGATCTCGCCAATCCGGATCAGATCTCGTTCGACTCGCCGACCGATGATCGAAGAGGTCGATCCTGTGGTACAGTTGCTCCAGCACGTACTTCTCGATGATATCTTCGAAGGTATTGTTGAACGCATGCATCTCACGATTCTGCCTGATGCAATTATCCATCTCGAACAGGGCCCGATGGACGGCTGTGACCTCTGTTCAAGGGGTTTGACCGATTCTTCGTCGAGATGGGAAAGTGAACGGAGTTCGGAGTCCGGTTGCCCCGATTTGAGACGGTTAGCGCGAACGGTCAATAGGTGTTCCTCTAAAGATTCACCGTCTCCCGCTTCGTCGACTAATTCACCCACATCCTCGGTGACGGATCTCAGCGTCCACGAGGCCGTCATTCTTCATTTGTCGGGGTGTTGTTTCGGTATCACTTGAATGTAGATAGCACGATTCTTAGATCGAGTTCGACTTTCAGTTGTCGTAGGAGAGGGACTAGTACCTCATTTGAAAAAGGAGTCCGAGAACAATACGTCTCGGAACCGCTTTTCTTCGTATCTTTGTTCTCCTAGCCGCTCCCACTCTGACGCCGGCATCGATTTACCTTTCTCATCCCCTCTGGTCATTTTGAGTTCGCGATTGATGATCCCTTTATCCGTCCATTCACTATCACAGGCTACGCATTCGATACCTTTCGTAGATCGGAGGGCCCCTTGGGGGTAACCGCAGGAGGGGCAGTGATCCCAAGCTACCGTCGTTAGTGTTTCAGATTGGAGCCGAATCTGGATTTGGACGTGTATCTGTGAGATCACGTATCGTTCAATCGCCTGATCTAGCTCCTGCAGATTCTTTTCCATCCGTCGGTTCCAATCTGGGCTGATCTGAGCTGTGCCTAAAATCGGCCCTTCGTGATCGGCCAACTCCTCACCACAACTCCGGCAAAACGTATCCTCCGTCGACACTTCAGAATCGCAGGACGGACACGTCGGAATCATTTCCTGAAGATCGGAACCACAGCCACCGCAAAACGCGTCCGATTCGTCTACGTCGGTACCGCAGGTCGGGCAACTCGTCACTTGATCGACAAGGTCGAAAATACATTCCTCGATCAGATCAAGTGTCGTCATCACGATTATGAGCAACTCTTCAGCCTCGTCGATACACATCTCCGCAGATTCCACCAAGTCAGAGGGATAGCCAAGGGCGGAGCTAGAACGGAGCTGGTCAATATGTTCGAACGTACTGATAATACCGATCCGAAGCTCGTTTTCCGCCTCCAACACGTCTTCGAAGTCGAGTGATCCTGCTTCGAGTCGTTCTTGAGTGGAGATCAGTAACTCACCGGCTGCAGAAACGATAGTGAGCGTATCGTCGAAAACTGCGTCTGCAAGATCCCCGTAATCCGGTTCGGAGTACCCGAACTCTTGCCCGTGATCTTGGTAGGCTGTTGGGGCGTGAGTATTCTTGTTATGAACGGTCTTGTGACACTGGCTACATAACGTGAGTAGATTCGATACGTCGTGTGTTCCTCCCCGGCTTTTTGGAACCACGTGATGAGCATGGAGTTCTGCATTTCCGTATGGGCCACCCGCTATACCGCAGTTTTGACACGTGTAGTCGTCTCTCTCGTAAACCCGCTTCCGTCTAGAATTCCAATCAGAGGGATAATCAGTGGACATGATACTGGCACGATTCTCTTGCTGTGTCTTCTATTTGTCGCTCACCAATTATCCACACAATGACGAAAGAGAATACGTTATAATAGTTCAGATATAGTGATCGTCTGAGATGGTTAATAGCGATGAGGGTAACACGACGTTCCGCGATCACTCTTCCATAGCGGAACAGTTGCTCCGTGTTTTAGAGGGATATGCTGACGAATTCTCCAATCGTGGTGTACCCGCTCATCTGACGCACACTGCTCGGGAAGGAAAGTATCTCAAGGGGAAGCACATCGGTCAGGAGCCGGAACGCTTCGTGGAAGAGCAACTGATCTGGCCTGCACTCTCCGTTTTTGATTACACGGTATGGACGCAGCCCTACGGATACCCGAAATGGGATAAATCGAGGCCGGACTTCGAGGTTCGGAATATGGACAGTGGCGTTGACTGCGCGGTGATCGGCGAAATCAAGACGCCGAACAAATTCGAGTACGCGGAGCAGGATATCATCAACTATCTCGAAAGCGATCTCGGTGAACCGACCATCGGCTTCGCAACTGACGGTGTTCGATGGCAGGTTCGCGCGCGCCCCGAAAAGTCAGACGAGATCACCGTTATCTCTGATGTCAACCTCCACGATGTCTATAGATTGCTCCCGAATCGACACGAAGAGCAAGAATCGTACGACAAACACAGGACTCGAGAGCGAATGGTGGAAGCGGGTGTTGAGGAACTGCACCGGCACACCATTGAAGAACGCGTCAGCAGAATTTTTTCCTCGGATTCTGTCACTTGAGGTACTTCGGGGTCTAATTCAGACCCTACTCGCTTGAGTCGTACATTTCATCGTATCGCCGATTCAGTTCGCCGGCGACTCGTAGCTTATTACCCGCAACTGACTCATCGGTCGTAATGACGTCCTCCGCGATGTCAACCGCTAATCCGGGATCCTCTACAGCTAACGGCACCTGTGATCTATCGAAGTCTCGGATGTACCACTCAGCGAGTTCTGAAGCAGATGCTTCTGTGAGCGGCTTGCCAATATTTTCATTCAGCCCAAGAGAGATCGATGATGCTAGAACTGGTGGTTCTACCGCCGGGATATCTTGTTTCGATAGCTCTTCGATAAGGTGGTCAGCGACAGCTTCCGCCTCTGGTCTTGGTTGGGAAGGCCATCTAACGGTCGTTGAATGCTGCCAGTCTTGAGAATTGGCGTCCGAAAAAGCATTGAGTGTCGGTTGCTCCTCAATTCGAGGAGCGGCAGGATGGTTTTCGAAGAAGGCACGTAGCTCTTCATAGACTGCCTGTGCAGAGTTGATGGGAGTATTTGCTACGATTCTATCCGTGACCGTTTCGAGATGAATGCGCTGTTTCCGTGAATCGTTGACTTGTACGTATTTTGCGACCGTAGAGTAGAGGTCGGCCGCATGAATCGTGGAACAGAGTTGGTCAGTGTCGACCACGTGAACCTCGAGATCAGCAGCGAGGGTTACTGCATTTTCTGTGAGGGAACCGGTAGTCACGAGAATGACGTCATCTGCCTGTTCTTGTCTGGGCAGAGCAGAAGCCTGCTGTATTAGAGAACTCTCGACAGGATCATTGCTACTGTGATCGATCTGAATCACTTCCTTGCGTTGGTAGGGGTGCGCCTGTGTGGCAATGACGTCAACTCCCTGATGTTGTGATTCGGGATCCGTGTCTGTGGTATAGCCGTAAAAACTCCAAACGTCGGCTGTAATATCTCTAATTGCTATTTCGGGAGCGTCCCAGAGCTTACTCTTTAGATACTTAAATGACATTGGCCGTAATCACCGGACTCGAGATCTGAGATGTTGTATTCGGAATAGTACGCCCATCTCTGGATCATGGAATGCTATTAGCAAGCCTTACCAAATAGATAGTGGAAGAGAATTCAGTAGTTGCCTGAGCTATAATCGGTAATCTATTAGCATCACGACAGTAGACAGAAACCATGCTTCGGGTTGGCTCCGATAAGGAAGTCACCTCTCTCGAGTCCGTTTCGATGTCGGACAGGGACTTCCGAGAGGACGATCTTCGTGAGTGGATCATCAGCGATCCAAAATCGATTCTCGGCGAGGAGTTTCTCATCATCGGAAGGGAAGTAGCAGTCCAACGAATCGGAGACGCGATCGACTTACTCGGGATCGATCGAGATGGCAACGTGGTCGTGATCGAGCTAAAACGAGGTTCGTTACAGGGGACTGTGGACTTTCAGGGACTCAAGTACGCAGCCTACTCGTCTCATTGGGACTACGATTATCCGTCTTTAGCTAAGCGTGAAACCACGTGACAGCGACAGCTTATCGTGGATACTTTTCGGAAGGAATGAGGAGGTATCGAGTGTGCACAACGAAACCTCCTCATCTCGGATTATGCGTCGGCTCACTACATTGTTTCCCTCCGAGTTCCTCGAAGAGCACGCCGAGGAACTCGGCGTGGTC
>NZ_REGA01000028.1 GCF_003841505.1 Natrarchaeobius chitinivorans | reverse complement strand
AGATAAGCCCGTCTGCGTATTCGCTAGTACTGGAGTGGGAGACCCTCTGGGAACGCGAGTTCGCCGCCCCTTTCATACTTTCATTCACCTCACGGAGAGCGGTTGCGCTGCGTGGGGTGTGTCATATTGCGGCGGGGAGTGGTGATGCTGGGTCGTCTCGCCTAGTCGGGACGGACCGCGCGGCGAGGCGGTTCGCAGTGTCGCATATCAGTACCGGTCACTGACATTTAGACGGACCAAATACTTTTGGAACGAACCTTATTCAACTGTACGTGAAGGTCGAAAGCATGGAACGTAGTGAGGGATTGTTCCTCGATACCCTGTACGGGCTGTTGTCGAATTCCCAGCGCCGATACGTACTGTATCACCTCCTCGAGTCCGATCGCTCGACGGTCGAGGAACTCGCTCGAGACGTTGCCAAGAGGGACGGCTCGGACGAAAGAGAGGTGGCGATTTCGTTGACTCACAGCCATCTGCCACGACTCGCAGATCACGGTCTCGTCGAGTACGACGGGGAAAGTGGTCACGTGACGGTGACTGAGTCGTTCGAGACGCTTCGACGGACGATCGAGCAGAGCAAGGGGCTCGAGGTCGACGGTCAGCCGATGTCGAACAGGTGGTAATTTCTCTCGAGGCGAGAGTCGGAGACGTCTCTCGTCGTTTCGGAACGTGTCACCCGGAACACTAACGTCCAGCCTCATCCCGTGGCGGCGTGCCGCGTCGGCTGGCTAACCCTCGTGCCGGGTGGGGGAATTGGGTCGCTCCCCAACGGTGTCGCGTGCCCGGGTTCGCCGTGCTGTCATCGCACCCGAACGGGTAGGCTCGGACGGGGACTAGAGGCACGCAGTTTCAGTAGAAGGGCCGACCGTTTAACGCTTTCAGTAGAAGTAGTCGTCCTCGACGAGTTGGACGTATCGGCCGTCGCGGTAGTTGAACTTCCGGCGTTTGTAGGCGGCGACGATCTTCGTCGCGTCGAGGCCGGCGGAGTAGCGTCTGGAGATCAAGGCGTTGTCGGAGGAGTTTCCTTGCATGTCGTTTACGACGTCGAACGCCCAGTCCCAGTCGTCGGGTTCGTAGTCGGCGACGATGTCCGCGAACGCGACGTTTCGAAGGATTTCGTCGCCGATCGCGCGTTTCCAGATCTCGTTGTAACTTTCCAGCGAGTCGGTGGCGGCGAGTCGACCGGCGATCTTTCCGGTTCGAACGGCGACGTGGTACCCGCCCTCGTGAAACGCCGAGGTGGTTCCCATCGCGCCGCCGGCGACGGCGATGTTCGCGCCGACGGGGGAGTCGATCGGTCGCGTCGAGGAGATCGGATACGTCTCCGTTCCCTTCGATTTGCCGCGGTCTTCGACGATCGGAATCTCCGTTTCGACGTCGTACTCGTCGCCGTACTCGAGTTCGAGCAGACGAGAGATGTACTCCGAACCCGACGGGATCGTCTCGTCGGTCGGTTCGAGCAGTTTGTACGAACCGGGGTTGTCGACGTCTTCGAGTTGCATGCCGATCGGCATGGTCAGTCCGACGCGGGCGACCGTGCCGTCGTTGGGGAAGATCCACGGGTAGGCGGTTTCACCGGGCATGTACCCCCACCAGAACTTGAGGCGGTCTTCGAACTCCTCGAACAGTTCCGCGGGAAATTCTCGGTACTCCTGGTAGGCGATGTGGTTTGCCGACGGCGGCGAGAGGTGATCGGAGACGCTTCGTCCTGGGGGCGTAAACTGGTCGAGCGCCTCGAGTGTGACCCGGCGCTGGGGGCCGTCGGCGAGGACGACGTACTGTGCCTCGAGCTGGTCACCGTTCGAGAGCGTAAGCGTGTGGGTCGGCCCCTTCGGACTCGAGGACCGGAGGTCCGTCTCGAGGTCCGTTACGGCGGTCCCGACACGGAGGTCGGCCCCGGCGTCGGCGGCTCGTTCGTAGAGCCAGTCGTCCATCCGGGCGCGGTGAAACGTGTATCCGAACTTCGGATAGCGCGCCTCGATGCCCGTCGTCGTCATTTCGACGCGGCTGTCCGGGCCGATGAACTCGGTTCCCTCGAGTTCGCGGTGGATGACTTCGTCGGGTATCTCCCGATAGTCGAAGTCCATGATGTCGATCCAGTAGTCGAGCATACCGGCAGCGTCGGTCGAATCCGGCCCCAGTTCGTCGCGGTCTTCCCGCGGGACACCTTGCTCGAAGAGGACCGTCTCGGCACCGTGGGAGCTAGCCTGTTCGGCCGCGCAGGCCCCAGCGGGTCCGCCGCCGACGATCGCGACGTCAACGCGTTCCATACTCCGTGAACACTCAGTCACCCGTATTAAACCGCATGAAATTCGTGTCGAGATGGAGGACGTCGTCACTGCGATTCGCCGGGACGAACGCTTTTGATCTACCGGTTCGAGTGAACGACCATGACGGAACTCGACGCCGGTCGTGGTTCTGATAGCGACGGGACGGACGTACTGGTCCTCCGGCGGGGGACCCACGGAATGCCAGTCGAGGGGTACGTCGACGCCCTTCGCGACCGATTGCCGGATCGACGCGTCCGGCTCGCGCGCACGCCGGCCGACGAGCGCGAGCGGATCGGGGATGTAGCGTTCGTCACGGGAATGACGCTTTCCGAGGACCTCCTCGAGGTCGCCGACGATCTCGAGGTGTTCGCGTGCGCCTACGCCGGAACGGGTCACCTCCCGCTGGACCGACTCGAGGAACGCGACGTCGCGGTGACGAACGCGTCGGGCGTTCACGGCCCGAACATCGGCGAGCACGTCCTCGGTGCGATACTTCGGTTCACCAGGCGGTTCCACGTCGGAGCACGCAGACAACGTCGGCGGGAGTGGCGTCACTACCAGGCCCACGAGTTACGGGGTTCGACCGTCACCGTCGTCGGGCTCGGCGCAATCGGTCGCGCGGTCTGTGATCGGCTCGAGCCGTTCGACGTCGAGACGATCGGCGTGCGGTACTCTCCGGAGAGCGGTGGGCCGGCGGACGAGGTGATCGGATTCGACGGGGACGCGTTTCACGAGGCACTCGCCCGGACGGAGTATCTGGTGCTGGCGTGTCCGCTCACGGACGCCACGCGTGGACTCGTCGATCGCGAGGCCCTGCTGACGCTCGATCCGGACGCGACGATCGTCAACGTCGCACGCGGCCCGGTCGTCGACACCGATGCCCTGGTCGAGGCGCTTCACTCCGGCTGGATCCGCGGGGCGTCACTGGACGTCACCGATCCGGAACCGTTGCCGGCGGATCACCCACTGTGGAACTTCGAGAACGTCCAAATTACGCCGCACAATGCCGGTCACACCCCCGAATACTACGAGCGACTGGCGGACATCGTCGCCGAGAACGTCGACCGATTCGACGCGGAGGAATCGAACCGGGAACTCGAGAACCAGGTGCTTCCCTGATCGAACTCATCCGGTCCGAAGCGTCGATCGGGTTGTCGTCGAGCGTATGCAGTACATCTTTTTCACTCGCTGTGTCGAATTCCGTGTATGGAACGCACAGCAGCGACCGTAGCTGATTCGGACGGAACGCACTGTCGACCGGTTCGACATTCGAAAACGAGGGGAGGACGATGACGCTCAAATTCGACGGAACGGTGATCGTCCCGGTCGCAGATCCGGACGACGGCGCACGAACGACCGGATCGCTCGTTCCCTATCTCACGTCGACGAGTACGGTCGTCGTCGTCAACGTCATCGAGAAAGCCGGGGGCGGGATCGACAAGGCACCGATGGGCCAGCGCGAGGAGTACGCCGAAGAGATATTCGAGCGGGCCCGCGAGAGCCTCGAGGGATCGCCCGCGACCGTCGAGACGGACACGCTGTACGGAACCGACGTCGTCGAGACGATTTTCGACGCAGCGCGAGAGGAGGATGCCGATGCGGTCGTTTTCAATCCGCGAGAGGGTAACCGCCTGATGGAACTGCTCACCGGGAACGTCGCGAGGCGGATGATCAAGGAGGCCTCCGTTCCGGTCGTCGCGCTCCCACGGACGACGTCGGAGTGAATTCGGACGACCTCGGTTTCCGGGGTCGACTGCACGGTCGAGCCGTCACTGACTCGGGTTCTATTGTTCAGTGAAGAAATAGGACGGTCGGAACGGTCCTAGAGGTAGCCGTTCTCGAGCAACAGTTCGCCGTTCAACACGCTCGCACCGGCTGCGCCGCGGATGGTGTTGTGTGCGAGACAGTTGTACTGGAGCCCGAACGTCGATTCGCGGAGTCCGCCGGCGGCGATGGCCATTCCGTCGCCGAGCGTTCGGTCCATCCGCGGCTGTGGTCGGTCGGGTTCGTCGAAGACGTGGATGAGCTGGTCGGGCGAGGAACGCAGGGAAAGCGAGGGGTAGTCCCGCATCGCCGCTTTCGCGTCTTCGACCGTCAGCTCCGATTCGGTTTCGATCCAGACGTTCTCGAGGTGGCCGTCGATCGTCGGGATTCGATTACAGGAGGCGGCGACTTCGACGTCGTCGTGGGAGAGAGACGCGCCGTCGAACGTGCCCAGGAGCTTTCGGGACTCGGTCTCGAGTTTCTCCTCCTCGCTGCCGATGTGGGGAACGGCGTTGTCGATGATCTCCATCGAGGTGACGCCGTCGTAGCCCGCACCCGAAACCGCTTGCAGGGTCGCGACGTGAACGCTTTCGAGCCCGAACTCAGCGAGAGCGGCGAGCGTGGGAACGAACGTGATCGTCGAACAGTTGGGGTTTTTGACCAGCGCACCGTCCCAGCCTCGTTCGTCGCGCTGGACCTCGAGCAGGTCGATGTGCTCGGCGTTGACTTCCGGAATGACCAGCGGGACGTCGTCGGCCATCCGGCTGTTCGAGGAGTTCGACGAGACGACGTAGCCCGCCTCACAGAACGTCGGTTCGACCGCTTCACCGACGCTCGAGGGGAGTGACGAGAAGAGGAGATCGACGTCGTCCGGAACGGCGTCGGGATCGGTGGCCGAGACGGTCATCTCCGCGACGTCGTCGGGAATGGGGCTGTCTACTCGCCACTTTGCGGCCTGTTTGTAGGTTTTGCCGGCGCTTGCGTCGCTCGCGGTCAGGGCGGTGATCTCGAACTCCGGGTGGGGCTCGAGAAGCTGAATCAGTCGTTGACCGACGGCACCGGTTGCGCCGAGTATGCCTGCTCGTACTGCCATTTTCCGCCATTCGGAGACGGGCCCGCAAAACCGTTTGGGTTTGCGTCGATGCACCGTCGACTTTCGATACCGACGCTACACGTCGTCGGCGCTATCGGTCGAGACCGGCGTGTATAGAAGAGATTAAGAAAACGGAGTGGGACCTACAGAACGATGCACCAGCACGCAGTTCCCGTCGAACGTGATTCGTGGGCGACCGATCTCCGATCGACGAAGGCCACTGGTCGGTCGGGGTGGGGTCGATGACGAGTACCGCGTCGAATCAGGCCGATTCCGGACTGCTCGACTCCCGGTTCAGTATCGGAGCGGCTGCGCTAGCGGGAATTAGCGTCCTCGTCGCCCTCGTCTTCGCCTGGACCGGTTACCAGGGTGAGCAACTGTTCGTCGTCGGCACGGAGATGAATCTCATCAACGGTATGGCAGGGTTCATGCTGGCGATATTCCTCGCTATCGTCGCCCTCATCGCGGCGGTCTACATGGAACCCGGATTCGACCACTAAGCGCGGTTCTCGCTTCGTCCTCGCTAGCGAACTCGAGTGCAGCGGCTCGGAGTCGTCGAACTCGGGGATCGACAGTCAAAATTACGCTGGAACCTGTGCGCTTTTCTTCCGGGTAACGTAGCCGGCGATACGGTTTCGAACGCCTTTGGACTCGACGTTGGTGAGTTTATCGACGCTGTCTTTGTTCTGTTCGAAGTCGGTCGTGAACGCGTCCGGGTACCGCTCCAGGAGGAGGTTCCCGGTCTTCTTGACGTAGGCCGGTTTGATTGCCATGAGGGAAGGTTCCGTCCAGAGGCTCTTAATCCCTTTCTCTTGCCCCGGACGACGACTCGATCGATCAAGCTTGATCGCTACCGTCCGCTTGCACCAGAGACCGGTTTCGGATCGGGCTCTCGAGGCTGGTCGTCCGCGGTCGTCTCGTCCGCTTTGGAGACGAGTTCCGTGAACTTCTCTGAGCGCTCGGAGATTCGGTCGACGGTCGCGCTATCGGGGGTCGTATCTCGAGATTCGACGAGAAACGTCGTGATGACGACAGTCTTCACCCAGGGTTTGAGAAAGCCAACGTAGACGGTGAGAAAGAGCCCGACGAGGACCGCCCAGCTGGCTACCTCGAGGGTCGAGGAGAGGCCGCTGAGCACGTTCGCCACGGGGGAAAGGACGAGCAGGAGGGCGAAGCCTGCGACGTACATCCCGATCACGATAGCCAGGGTAGAGCCGAGGACCGGCTTCCAGTTTTTCCCGTAGAGGACGACGCCGTCTCTGGCCGCGGTCCAGGCGTTTTTCTCCGGGTTGATGAACATGTAGGCGATGATCGCCTCGTCGATATACGAGGAGGCGATTGCGATGGCTTTCCCGATCAGCTTGATCACCGTCCGGAGCGCGGGGACGACCGAGGCGATGTTCGCGAGCGAGACGACGCCGTCGTTGAACTGCTTGATGACCGTTTTGATCGCCTGATCGACGGCGAAGAGCACACTCGCTTCGGCGAAGTGCTCGGCGACTCGGTCTTTGCCGAACCGAAGCTGATCGGACGGAACCTCGCCCGTCTCGACCGCGTGGGCGATGACCGCGATATGCCCAGCTTTGACCAGATACAGCACGTATCTACTGAACAGTCGCCAGGCGGCGACGAACACTCCGACGGAGAGCAACAGTCCGATTCCAGCGATCGGTCCGGAGATCGATCCGGCCTCGAGGAGTCGGAAGCCGAGCCAGAGGACGATTCCGAAGTAGAGGATCGAAACGACCCCGAGGAGGATGCCGACGCCCATTCGGAGGAGAACGAACGGCATCGTCCGGACGAATATACCTGTTGCCTTCCCGAAGTGAAGTACCATGTAGCCGGTACTGGCCGCGCTATCCCTTAAAAAGTCTCTCGCGTCGTCCGCGGAGCGTTCCCGCTATCGCAGACCGTTTCCCGTTCGTTACGACGGTGCCCGACGGGAGCCCGTTTGTCACGACGATGACCCGTTCGGTACCACGAGTCTCGGTGCTCCGTTCGTTACCACGGGGAGTGCTCGCGCACGCGCTCGAGTGCGACCTGTTCGCGGTCGCTCCCCGCGCGCTCGACGACCGATCCACACCACTCGAGTCGCTGCCGAAGCGCCGTCTCGTCGTAGCCGTCGACGTCGAGACGGGAGGCGGCGACCGTCGCCTCGACGACGGCGTTGAAACCGCGATCGATCGTCGGAACGCGCTCAGTGACGATTTCGGATTCGGTCGGCTCGAGCGTCCACTCTTCCCACTCGGTTCCGTCCTCGGTCCCCGACTCGATTCGGTCGACGGTGACGCGGACCCAGGCGCTTGCGCTCTCGAGGATCGGGTCGTCTCCCTCGGAAATCGACAGTGCGGCGTCGACGAAGACGACGGGGTCGTCGACGAACTGGACGTATCCTTCCCCCTGGCGATGGAAGTTTCGTCGGGTCCGGGTGTTCCCCCAGGTCCGGGCTGTGACGGGGTCGGTCGCGAACACGCCGAGCGCCGCGGCGTTCCACCGGCCGTTCGGGCCGAGCGTGGTGACGACGGATTCGGTGACGCCCGACAGCGAAACGGGCCACTCGGAAACCGCGTCGTCGTCTCGCGTGCTCGTTTGACCGTCCGGATCGTCGCTCGCGTCGGTCATACGTCGAGGAGTTCGCGCTCGAGGGCGATGAAGAGTCCGGCGGCGGTAACGTCGGCCGTCGTCCCCGGGTTGACTCCGCGGTCGACGAGTTCGTCCGCGAAGGCGTCGACGGCCGCCGGGTCTGTCTCGAGGGCATCACGCTCGAGGTGTTCCGCGGCGCGGTCGGTAACCTCGCGCGCGACGGCGTCACCGTGTTTCGTGGCGACGAGCGTGTCGGGTCGCTCCGCGAGCAACGAGAGGAAGACCGCGGCGGCCCGGTCGGATGCGGATCCGTCGGCGTCGGCGAACCGTTCGGCCGCGAGAAACGATCGTTCGAAGCCGTGGGTCCACTCGCGGGCGACGTCGTCGCCCGGGACGCTCGCATCGAGGACGTCGAAAAGCGTCAGTCCCCGCTCTTCGAGCGCCGGAATCGCGTCGGACCCACGGCGGACGTCGAGGGGGCCCATCCCCGCCGGCGGATCGGAGACGAAGACGTCGACGTGCTCGAACGCGCGGTAGAACGCCGCGGCGTCGGCGACGGTCGTCCCCTCGACGACGGATTCGACGATCGGCTGTGAGAGCTCCTCTCGAGCGGCTCGAACGAGCGGGACGAGCAACAACAGTGCCCCGAACTGGGTGTTGTCTCCACCCTGTGTCGCCATCCCCTCGACGGCTCGTTCGAACGCGGGACCGACCGACGCGCCGTTGGCTGCCATCTCGAGTCCGTCTCGAGCGCCCACGGCCCCGGCGAGGAAGTGGTCGAATCGAAGCTCCGGCAGGTCCCGCTTCCGGTCGACGTTTCCCGGTTTGGGCGTCCCCGCCACCTCGAGTAGGAGTGCCAGTTCCGCGTTCTGTGCTGGCGGTCGCATGTGGGTCGGTGCGTTGGCGGGGCGTTTAGGAGTACGGGATTTCACCTCCGGGGGCCGGCGATTCGGAATCACCACGGCTAAAGGGCGGCCCTGCCAACGACCGTCGATGACCGGCGACGCCGAGGAGACCGACGGGACGTGGGACCTCCACGCGGATCTCGAGTCCGTTCGCAGGGCGTTAATCGAGTGGTACGAGGACGACCACCGGGAGTTCCCGTGGCGTCGCACCGACGATCCGTACGCGATCCTCGTCAGCGAGGTGATGAGCCAGCAGACCCAGCTCGGCCGCGTCGTCGAGGCCTGGGAGGAGTTTCTCGAGCGGTGGCCGACGACGGCGGAACTCGCGGCGGCGGACCGGGCGGACGTCGTCGGCTTCTGGACGGGCCACAGCCTCGGGTACAACAACCGGGCGAAGTACCTCCACGAAGCCGCGACGCAGATCGAGACGGAGTACGACGGCGAGTTCCCCGAGACGCCGGGGGAACTCGAGGAGCTGATGGGCGTCGGTCCCTACACGGCGAACGCGGTGGCGAGTTTCGCGTTTAACCAGGGCGACGCGGTCGTCGACACGAACGTCAAACGCGTCTGTTATCGGGCGTTCGGCGTTCCCGACGACGACTCGGCGTTCGAGTCGGCTGCCAACGAGTTGCTGCCCGCCGGCCACTCCCGCGTCTGGAACAACGCGATCATGGAACTCGGCGGGGTCGCCTGCGGTCAGACGCCCCGGTGTGACGAGGCCGGCTGTCCCTGGCGCGAGTGGTGTCAGGCGTACGCAAGCGGCGACTTCACGGCACCCGACGTCCCCACGCAGCCGAGTTTCGAGGGAAGCCGCCGACAGTTTCGCGGCCGCGTGATCGCCACGCTTCGCGAGTACGACGAACTCGAGGTGGATACCCTGGGCCACCGGATACGCGTCGATTACGCGCCGGACGGCGAGGACGGTCGCGAGTGGCTCGAGGGGTTGCTCGCGGACCTCGAGGACGACGGCCTGGTCGCCTTCGACTCCGACGACGACGGGGAGCCCGTCGTTCGGCTGAAGCGGTAGCGGCCGATCAGCCGGTGGAAAGCGGGATCGGGGAACGGATCAGACGACGAGAAAGACGCCGATCGCCGCGACGATGAAGATCGCTTTGAGGCCCGTGTTGACGACGATCACTTTCGTACCGAACGCCGGTCCCCAGATACCGTACTGGAAGGGAATCGACCGCTTGACGGTGCCGACTGTCAGCGAGAACAGACTCCCGATCAACAGCGTGACGACCGCCTCCCGTGGTGTGAAGACGTCGCCGATCATCGGCGCGATGGCGATGGCTCCGCTGGTCGGGTCGACGAGCGAGACGGCGACGATCGGAACCGCCGCGCCGGGGAGGCCGATCAGTGACGTTACCGGCTCGGCGACGCCCGTCACGGCCTTGAGGTCGGTGTACTCGAGGGCGAGAAAGACGACGGAGTACACGACGGCGAGTCGGGGGACGATCGATCGAAGGCGCTCGACGGTTTTTTCTGCGGCCTCACGGAGCGGTTCGGTGCTCGTGCGGTCGGATTCGTCGATCCCTTCGGGCGCGTCGCCGTCTCCACTGCGGGTCTCGTACTCGACGCCTCGCAACAGGAGTGCGCCGGCAGCCAGGCCGACGAGCGTGATCGCAAGCGAGATGCCGGCTCGCGCGCCGACGTACATGAGGCCGGCCGAGAGGCCGAGGATCGGGATCAGGACGGGCCCGTAGTAGGTGAAAATGTGCTGGACGAAACCGAAGAACGTGTTGACGACGATGGCGATCAGCGTCGCGCGGTCGTCGAGGACGCCGGATTCGCGAAACTCCGCGAGCATCCCGTATCCCGCGGTGACGGAGACGGCGTTCGTGAGGACGGCGGTGCCCACTTCGTCCGGCAGATTCGCCGGCTCCGTCAGATACCGCCCGGCGCGGCCGACGACGTCGACGACGCCGTAGGCGACGGCGAGGTTCGCGAGAGAGACGCCGATACCGATCAATAGCGTGATCGTCGCCACCCTGGGAAGGACGTCGGACAACAGGACAGAGAGGATCGACGTCACGGGTGTCGATTGTGACTCGCGAACGAAGTGTTCGTCGAAACCCCCGTGGGACGGGAGTACATTTCACTCTCGAACACGTGGAACGACCCATGACCGACGTTCGCGTCGTTGCACTCTGTGGCAGTCTGGGCGAGGACAGTGTCACCCGTATCGCCCTCGAGCGGGTGCTCGAGGCCGCCGACCGGGCCGGAGCGGAGACCGAACTGATCGACCTCCGGACCTGGGAGCTGCCGACGTTCGATCCGGACCGCGACCGCGAGACAGCCGGTGACGCAGAACAACTGGCCGTTCGCCTACAGCGGGCGGATACGATCGTTCTCGGCTCGCCGATGTATCACGGCTCGTACTCCTCGCCGCTGAAAACAGCGCTCGATTACTGCGGGTTCGAGGAGTTCGAAGAGACGACCGTCGGCCTGCTCGCCGTCTCTGGCGGTGCGTTTCCGGTGACCGCCCTCGAGCACATGCGGTCGGTCTGTCGGGCGCTGAACGCGTGGGTGATCCCTCACGAGGCGGCGATTCCGGACTCGCACTCCGCACTCGAAGACGGGGAGTTCGTCGATTCGAAACTCGACGAGCGCGTCCGGACGCTGGGGCGGCGGACGGTCCAGTACGCGACGATCGAACCGGACCCCGACTCCTTCGAGAGCGACCAGAACGTCGGTGCGGAGGGAAAGTAACTGATACGGATTACTGTAACTGTTTACCGGCGCACCCGCCGCCTGGGTCGCGGGTGCGCCGGCAATGACTTACAGTAAACCGTATGACCAGCCGGGTTCATACGGGTCGCTGGACCGACTCACGGGCGCATTCGCGGATGATCGCGAGTGGACTGGACGGACAGTACGCCGGATCAGCTGCTGAGAAGCCGCTGAAACCGTCGCTGGTGGGCGACGAACGCGAACAGTCCGAACGCGAGTGCACCGATCTGGATCGTTTCGATGCGGATCACGAACGTCGTCGTGTCCACGGCGACCGGCGGAGAGACGACCGTCAGGTCGACAACCCAGACCGACGCGAGCAACGCCGCCCCGCCCGCTGCTAACAGCGTGGCTGACAGGAGCGGTGCGACCTCGAGTCCGTCGGGGGAGCGAAACCGAAACACGCGCCGTTCGAGGAGGAACTGTCCGGTGAGAACGCCCGCGAGGATCACCGTCCCAGCGACGAGTCCGGCAGTTCCGCCGATGGCTTCGGCGACGAATAGCCAGACGATCCATCCGGCTGTAAGCGCCAGCGCCGCACCCAGACGCCACGGTCGCAGGAGTTGGTTCAGTTCGTTCGCGGCGAAGCCGAAGATGGCCGTTCGCAGTAACGAGCCACAGAAGAGGATACCGAGCCCGGCGAGTGCGGTCGCCGTCGAGGGAGAACCGACGAGCAGGACGAACCAGAGGCCGATGGCCAGGGTCTCGACCGTCGCAGCGGCGAGAGCGACGCTCACGCCGACGAGGCGTCTCCGGGTGGTCCGGCCGAGAACACCGGGCTGGCGGATGACGCTCATAGTCGTTACTCGGAGACGACCGGTTTCGTTATGCAAGACATTACTCGCGGGGAATACTCTCGACGCGTATACATATAGCTGGTTAACGATCTATTTCTCCGACCGGTCCGAGCGATGACTCGAGAGATCACGGACGCGAGTTATCTCCGGATCGGCGGGAAACGTACGATCGGAGTCCTGTCGTGAATCGGCATCAGTCGTGGCGAACCTCCTGTCGAATCCGGCAGCCGCGGATAGTAATACGGACGTAACCCGACACGTGTGGGACCGATCCATCGAAACGTTGGACAGAATTATGTACGGTGATGTGGTCGTGGCGAATTATGCCCGAAACGGAACAACAGGACAGGACGCTGTCGGAGCTCATCGTCAAAGAGGCCGTCGAGAAGGGTCTAGACACGCCGATGCGTGATTCGATTCTCGAGGCGGTCGAAGAAGCCGACGGGGGCGGGAAACGCCGCCAGATCCCACTCGCAGGCGCGGTGTTCGGTCTCGGTGCCGCGGTCGGATATCTCGCCGGTCGTCACGGCCCCGACTTAGAGGAGACGCCTCTCGAGGACATCGAGGAGCCCGAAATCATCGAAGACATCGCCGAAGAAGACGACGACGGGATGATCGAAATCGACGACGAGTCGGACGACGCCGACTCCTCGAGCATCCTTCCGAAGGTTCTCGCCGTTCTCGGAATTCTCGCGGGGGTCGCGATCCTGCGCCGGCGACTTTCCGGGGAGACGGACGACGAGTGGGAACCGATCGAGGAGTTCGAACCGGCGACGAGCGTCGGATCGGACGAGGAAAGCGAAGCGGAAGAAGCCGAAACAGAGGACGAGGAAGCCGAAAGCGAGGAGATGGAGTCCGAAAGCGAGACAGAGGAATCCGACGTCGAAGACGAGTGACGCCGATCCGATTGAGTTTCTGATATCGGGGTCAAAAGGGCGACTCCGGCGATCCGTTCTCCCGGCCGCGCTACGAAGGACCTAAGGGGGCGACGCCGACAGTGTGTACCCAATGGAGACGATACACCGCGTCTTCGTCGGCGATTCGCGTGACCTCTCTTCGGTCGCCGACGACTCCGTCGAACTCGTCGTCACGTCCCCGCCGTATCCGATGATCGAGATGTGGGACGACCTCTTTTCGACTCTCGACCCGGCCGTCGGCAGGGCCCTCGAGTCGGGCGACGGCCGCGAGGCCTTCGAGGCGATGCACGCCCAACTCGATCGCGTGTGGGACGAACTTGAGCGCGTCCTGGTCGACGGCGGCATCGCGTGTATCAACGTCGGCGACGCGACCCGGTCGATCGACGGAAGCTTCCGAGTGTACCAGAACCACGCAAGAATCCTCGAGGCGTTCGAGTCGCGCGGATTCGATCCGCTTCCCGACGTCCTCTGGCGGAAGCCGACGAACAGCGCCGCCAAGTTCATGGGAAGCGGAACGCTGCCGCCGAACGCGTACGTCACGCTCGAACACGAGTACGTCCTCGTTTTCCGAAAGGGGAGCGACCGACGGGAGTTCGAACCGCGGGCGGACAGGCGGTACGAGGCGGCGTACTTCTGGGAGGAGCGAAACCGGTGGTTCACCGACCTCTGGACGGACGTCCGGGGGGAACTACAGACCCTCGAGTTCGACGGCGAGGACGACGGGCTTCGAGAGCGGTCGGCGGCGTACCCGTTCGAGATCCCCTACCGCCTGATCTGTATGTACTCGGCGTACGGCGACACGGTTCTCGACCCGTTCTGGGGAACCGGAACGACGACGCTCGCCGCGATGTGTGCCGCACGGGATTCGGTCGGCTCCGAACTCGAGGAAGCGTTCCTCGAGTGTTTCGACGACCGGGTCGACGACGTTCCGGAGACGTCCCGATCGATCGGCCGCTCGCGCCTCGCCCGTCACCGGGAGTTCGTCGCGGAGAACCGGGAGAGCGGAACGGTTCCCGAGTACGAAGCCGAGTACTACGACACGTCGGTCGTCACGAAGATGGAACGGTCGATCCGGTTTCGCGAGGCGGCGTCGATCGAGACCGTCGCCGACGGTTACCGGGTCGAACACGAACCGCTCTCTGTTTCCGAGGGCGGCGGGTAGACCGCCACGGGCGGTTATCGGTGTCGGCCGGCTATCGGTGTCGGCCGGCTACTAGCGTTTTTTGGTCGTTCGTGCGCGTAGACCAGCCATGAACGACTCCATCGACCTCGACCGATTCGACTCGAGGCGCTCGACGGCGTACGCGAACCGTGGGATGGTCGCGACGAGCCAGCCGCTCGCCGCACAGGCGGGCGTGTCGATCCTCCGAGACGGCGGGAACGCGTTCGACGCCGCCGTAGCGACTGCGGCCGCGCTCAACGTGGTCGAGCCGACGTCGACGGGCCTCGGCGGCGACGTCTTCTCCCTGTACCGGACCGCGGATGGTGACGTCGGCGCGTTACGGTCGTGCGGGCCAGCACCGGCGGATGCGACGATCGAGAACGTTCGTCACGCGCTAGAGACGGTCGACGACCCCGACCGATACTACCCCGAATCGCGAGGGTACGCCGTCGACGGAGAGGCGAGTGCCGACGATCTGGGAATGCCCTTTCTCGGCCCCCACGCGGTGACCGTCCCCGGGACCGCGCGGGGGTGGGAGACGACGGTGGAGGAACTGGGGCGGCTCTCGCTCGAGTCGGTCCTCGAGCCCGCGATCCACTACGCGATCGAGGGCTACCCGGTCTCGCCGGTGATCGCACACCACTGGTCGGGCGCGGAGGAGCTGTTCACCGACGAGAACGCGCGGGAGGCGTACCTGTTCGACGGCGAGAGTCCGGACCCCGGACAGACGGTGAGGCTTCCGGAACTCGGTGCATCGTTGCGGACGATCGCAGAGCAGGGTGCGGACGTCGTCTACGAAGGCGAGATCGCCGACGCAATCGTCGAAGAGGTCCAGTCTGCCGGCGGCTTCATGAGAAAAGACGACCTCGCGGCGTTCGAACCCGAGTTCGTCGATCCCGTCACGACCACGTACAACGGCGTCGACGTCTACGAACTGCCGCCGAACAATCAGGGGCTGATCGCCCTCGAGGCGCTCAACATCGCCGAGGAGATCGGTGCCGGCGACCACGAGTACGACTCGCCCGAACGCGTACACGCCTTCGCCGAAGCGACCAAACTCGCGTTCGTCGACGGTCACCACTACATCACCGATCCCGACTTCGAGAGCGTGCCGCCGCTGGCTTCCAAGGAGTACGCACGCGAGCGCGCTCGAGCGATCGGTTCGTTTCCGATTCTCGATCCCGACGTCGGCGTTCCGAACGCGAACGCGGAGGACGCAGATACCGTCCTGTTGACCGTCGCAGACGAGGAGGGGAACGTCGTCTCCTACATCAACTCCCGGTTTGCGGGATTCGGCAGCGGACTGGTTGCCGGCGACACCGGAATCGCCCTCCAGAACCGGGGCGCGTCGTTTTCGCTCGATCCCGAGCATCCGAACCGGCTGGAGCCCGGAAAGCGGCCGTTTCACACCCTCGTCCCGGCGGTCGCGAGACTCGAGGAGGACGACTGGCTGGCGTTTGGCGTGATGGGCGGATACATGCAACCCCAGGGCCACGTACAGGTCCTCTCGAACGTCGTCGACTACGGAATGGACCTGCAGGCCGCCCTCGACGCGCCACGGTGGCGCTACCGCGAAGACGGCTCACTCGGCGTCGAAGAGCGGTTACCGAACGCGGCGAAACTCTCCCGGATCGGCCACGACGTCTCGGTCATGCCGCCGGTGATGTTCGGCGGCGCACAACTCGTTCGAAATCGGGACGGGACGCTCTCGGGGGCAACCGAACCCCGGAAGGACGGCGTCGCGATCGGGTACTAGTCCCGTTTCGAACGTCGACTGCCGCCAGATCGACCGATTACGGGGTGACGACGAATCACCGATTCGAAACCGTCGCGAGGTTTTTACTTTCCCGGAACACAGCGAACGTATGAACCGCAGTCTCGAGACGTCCGACCGAATCCGCGTGTTCGTCGTGGGTTCCTCGGAGATGATACGGGCTGCGACGGCGACACTCGAGGAAACCGCGCTGTCGGTCGTCGGGACGGTTCCCTCCCGCTCGGAGTTCGACCCGGGGTCTATCGACGCTGTGGATTGTCTCCTGACCGACGATCGCGACGTGTTGTCCGCCGTTGGTAATGCGGTGCCCGCGGTTTACGCCGTCGATCCGATGGACCTCGACGGGCCGGTGCTCGACCGACATCTCGACAACGGCATGACGGAAGTGCTCACCGTCGAATCGGGAACCGTCCCCTCGCTGCTCGAGCATCGAATCCGAACGGCGATCGAACTCGACGCGGGTCGGACGCCCGAGGAACGTGACACAAATCGAACCCCTGGAGAACGTGACACGAACCGGGATCCTGAGGAACGTGACACGAACCGCGGTTCTGATGACCGGCGAACCCTTCCTCGCGGCTTGCTCGCACACAGTTCAGACACGCTCCTCGTCGTCGACGATTCCTTCCGGATCGCGGCGGCCGTCCCTTCGGAGGAGTGGAACGGCCCGGCCGAGACCGAGGAACTGGTTGGCCGACGGTTCGTGGATATGGTCCACCCAGAGGACAGAGCATCGGTCTCGAGAACCCTCGAGTCGCTCCGTGAGGGGGATCCAGGCTCCACGGCGACGATCGAGTACCGATTCCAGCACGACGACGGCTGGTGGGTCCACGCGGCAACGCTTACGAACCGCCTCGACGACGAGTCCATCTCCGGAATCGTCGCCTCGATCCGAGACGCGACGGCGTACCACCACGTCGTGCGGGAACTCGACAAATCGTTCGACAGGGTGACGGACGCGTTCTACGCGCTCGATTCGGAGTGGAAGTTCACGTACGTCAACGACCGTGCGATCGGGGATATCGATCTGGACAGGGACGAACTGCTCGGCCGCGATATTCTCGCGGTTTTTCCCGGTCTCGAGGGGTCGCCGTTCGAATCTGCGGCGATCGAGGCGGTGGATACGCAGGAACCGAAAACCGTCGAAGCGTACTTCGAACCATACGATGCGTGGATCGACGCGCGGATCTATCCGTCACCGTCCGGCATCTCCGTCTACTGGCGAGACGTCACCGACCGTATCGAGCGAGAGCGGAAACTCGATCAGCGAACCGAACGGCTCGAAGTGTTGATCGAGAACGTTCCCGTTGCGCTTTTCGTCCTCGATAGCGACGGGACGTTCACGTTCGCGGAGGGGCGCGCGTTCGAACATCTCGGCGTCGATACCGACGATATCGTCGGCGAATCCGCGTTTTCGGCGCTGGAGGACTACCCTGCAGTTCGTGCTGACTTTCGCGCCGCTCTCGACGGACAAACGATACACGCACAGCGACGCGTCGCCGATCGAATGCTCGAGGCGTGGTGTCGGCCGATTTCGACCGACGGCGACGTCGATCGAGTCATCGGTATCGCCGTCGACATCACCGATCGAACGCAGTATCAGGAGACGCTGTCGGCACTCCACGATGCGACCAGCCACCTGCTGTCCGTCGAATCGAAGCAGGCCGCCTGCGAGTACGTCGTCGACGTCGCCTTTGACGTATTGGGTCTCGAGGGTGTCATCGTGTACCGGTTCGACGAGCAACACAACGAACTGATTCCGGCAGCCCACTCACCTGGCCTCGAAGAGATAACGGGTGTTCCCCCACGACTTCGTCCACACGACGATAGTATCACCTGGGAGACCTTCGTCTCCCGGTCACCAGCAGTCTTCGACGACGTCCGAACGTCTGAGACGGTCTACAATGAGGCGACGAACGTCAGAAGCGGTCTGTACGTTCCGTTCGGGGAACACGGCGTACTCGTGGCTGTTTCCACTGCGGTCGGTCAGTTCGATCAGGACACCGTCGACCTCGCACAGCTGTTTGCAACGACGGCCGAGGCCACCTTCGATCGAATCGGGCGTACCCAGCGTCTCCACGATCGCGAACACGAGTTAGAACGACAGAACGAACACCTCGAGCGCCTGAACGAAACGAACCGGATTCGACAGGATATCGAACAACACCTCCTGATGGCCGATTCCAGAGAGGAGATCGAGCGGGGAATCTGTACTCGCCTCGCGGATCTCGAGGCGTGCTCGATGGCCTGGATCGGCACTCCGGATCCGAGCGGAAATCGACTCGAGGTTCGTGAATCGGCAGGCCGCGACCGCGGTTACCTCTCCTCGATAACGGTGACGACAGTCGACGACTCCGCGGCCGAACCGGCGGGACGAGCTGCACGAACGGGAGAATCGACCTACGTCCAAAACGTCGCAGATTCGATTCACGACGGCTCCTGGCGTGCACAGGCGCTTTCCGAGAACTACCAGTCGGTGTTCGCGGTTCCGCTCGTTTACGATGGGTTTCTGTACGGTGTGTTGTCCCTCTACGGCGACGATCCGGACGCGTTCGACGAACTGTTCCGTTCGACGCTCGTCGACCTGAGCGAAACGATCGCGTACACGATCGATGCCGTCAAGCGGAAGACTGCCCTGATCGGCGACGAAGTGACGGAGATCAAACTCGCGATCGAAGACGATTCGGCGCTCGTCGAACTCTCGAACTATCTGGACGCCCGCGTCTCGCTCGAGGGGATGACACCCCGAGACGACGGAACGGTCGCGTTCGTCTCGGTGACGGACGCAGTCGACGGCGAAACGGTTCCCGCGGCGGTCAACGAAATCGGGGACGTCGTCGACGCCTCCGTTCTCGGGGTCGACGGGGAGGAGACACTGTTACAACTCGAACTCTCGACTCCGTTTCTCGGCTCGGTCGTCACCGATCACGGCGGGATGGTACGGGAGTTCGTTTGTGAAAACCGAGAGGCGTGGGCAGTTATCCACGTTCCATCCGCGGTCGACGTTCGCGAGGTCATCTCCACGCTGAACCGCCGCGGCGTTGGGGCGTCGATGATCGCTCGCCGAGAACAGTCCAGAGACGACCTCGTCGCGCTCGATGCGTCCAGTCGGAACGCCCTCCTCGACCGGCTCACCGACAGGCAACGCGAGGTCGTCCAGACCGCCTATCACAGCGGATTCTTCGAGTGGCCTCGCCGGACCACCGGCGAAGATATCGCGATTTCCCTCGACATATCGTCACCCGCGTTTCACAAACACGTCCGGTCGACCGAGAAAAAACTCTTCGAGGCGCTTTTCGATGAGGGACTGCCACCCGAGGGGGGTTAATCAGTTAACCACTGCCTGCTCGAAGCGTTACACAATTAACGATTAGGCTCTTTACACGTAACCACGAAGGGACCAATGTCTTCCCACGAGCGTACTGGGGGTACGTATACAATGAGTAAGATAACTTCGAAATCACCGACGAAAACGGGGGACCACTATTCGGCACAGTACGATCGCCTCGACGACGAACCGCTCAGCGTTGCCGTCGCGGATGCCGTCGCAACGTTCTGTAATGCGGAAATTACGGAACTCGATCCGTTACACTATGCGATCAACGCAGACGCCCTCGAACGACTGTTCGAACCACGTGCGGACGGTCTTCGAACCGGCGGTTCGGTGTCGTTCGAGTACAACGATTGCCTGGTGACAGTCGCGGCTAATGGAGAGATACGAGTAGAATCGGTCTAGGGTATCGAACCACTGTACGTCACTGTATACCGGGTTGTGCGAGGAGCACGCGGTTCGAAGTGAGCGAAGCGAACGAGAACCGCGGATCGGCGAGCGGGGAACGACGTGACCCGCGAGTAGCACGCAGTTCGGGGCATGCGGTTCGAAGTGAGCGAGGCGAACGAGAACCGCAGACTGCATGACTGATGTGCGAATCGTCACAGTAGATCGACTCCGCTGTTACTGGGGCTCCCTCTCATTTTCACCACCCGTCTCTCGAGGACCACCAGTAGTCGACGCTGTTCGCCCGTCACACGCGCCTCGAGTTGTTCTGTAACTGACTGATATCTCGGACTACGGGTCCATTTCCTGTTAGAACTGCCTACCAGTTGCGTGGTTGGCGTTCCTTACACCCGGTACAGATAAGTGACCACCGCTGGTGTATTTCCCGAAATGGCCGCCGACAGACCGCCGGAGCCGCCTGTGTACGAACTGCAGGTTCTCGCCAGCGCGATCATTTCGGTGCCACTCGCCGGATTGATCTTCGGCGGGTACTTCCATATCACTGGTCGGATGGAGTCCATCGGTGCGCTGTACGGACTGGACGGGTTAGCCGCTATCTGGGGCGTTCACTTCGTTCATACGCTTCTCGCGTGCGGGGGGTTTCTCGTCCTCATCACCCTCGTTCGGCCCGAACGGGTCGCTTCAGTAACTGGTCTCGAGGGGTCTCACTGGACGGTACTCGCGAGCATCCTCATCGGCATCGGTTACGGGCTCGTTCTGTGGGTCGTCGTCGTGACAGTGGGCATCCCGATATGGATGGATACCGTCCTCGGACTCGAACGACCGATCCCGTACGTCCACCGCCCAACTCTTTTCGGCCTCGTCGTCTTCGGCGGGAGCTTCGCAGCGTGTTTCACCGGTATCCTCGAGTACGTTGCCGTCGACGAGCGGGAGTTTCATCGCCGCCACGGGAGCGAGCGGGAGGGCGGGAACGTCTCGTGAGCCGGTGAGTTAGGACGCGACGTCGGAAACGGTCTTCACTGGCCGCCGCTTTCACACCAGCGGGACCAGCGTCGGGCGAGTCGACCGGAATCGTACCGATTCCGATTCGTCCTCCGGGCAGCAACGTTGTCTCTCACTGTCAATTACTCCTAAATGGACTGCGTACGAACTACCGGTCGCACCGCAAGGTGTGGGTGTATGTGACGGCTCTCACCACCTACCGGTTACCACCCGCCACATACATCGCTTCCATTCGGAAGCATTCTGGTGTTCTCTGCCGGCTCACTAAAGGATATTGCCCGTTTTGGACGCGAGTTATAAGGCGATCCGATTCGACGAGCCGGCGCTCGAGGAGATCAGTACCTACCGGAGTGCTCCCCGCGAATCGGCCAATAGCTTTACGTACTTCCCACCGAAACGCCCGATCAGGCGGGGGTGGGGGATACGTCATCGACCCATTCCAACGGACGTTCACCCTCGCCTGCTCCTCGCGGACGGTTACGGGAGCGATAGCGGGAACTCGCGTGGAGGCAGACGACAGTCGTTGCCAGAATATCGTCACGCCGTGTCTCCTCGCTGGAAGTCCCTGATCTATTGGGGGTAGGGACTCATCCCGTCCATCCACACGTTTTGGGTTTCCGATCTGCCGTACCGATCACGAGCCAGTCACGTCGTTCGTCGCAGGCGATTCGAAAAATGACGAACGATAGATCGGACCGGTGAAAGGTTGAAGCCGAACGATGAGGTTTTCGACCCCATTGACGGTTGCCGAGACACGCACGATTCAACTGCCACTCCTCCGGTGTCTTCACGGCGACGTCGAAAGCGCTCGATACCGGATACGGGTTTTGAAATGCCAGTGTTGTAAGTTGGTCCTTCCGGGATAGCGATCGGCGAACGGGTTAGATACGCAAGAAATCGCAGCCCCACGTACGAGATCACTGTGGGTGCCGGAAGGAACACCTTTCTCGAATCTGGTGAATAGATATTCCCTGAACCGCTGGTACGAGAGGAATTGGCTCCGTCTGTGTGTGAGAAATCGGTTGCGGTCCGAGACACGAACTCCTCTCACAAGTGTCTGTCTGCCCAACAGTTGTTTCAGTTTCGCATGAGATACTGGTGAAAAATATTTCACTCCGTAAGATGTTCGTTAGATCGGTTAGATCACTGATAACAAAACGTTCGTCTGGTGGAGGTGTCGATACTCGCCGGCCAGATGGACGTCCCGTTCGTGGCTGGGGGGTGCCCTATGACAGACGACGATCACATCTCACGACGAACGGCCCTCAAAGGTATCGCAGTGAGCGGTGGACTCATCGGGAGTTCCGTTTTCAGTGTTACCACCGCAAGCGCTGGAGAGAAGAACGATCACTACAAGGACAAAAAAGGCAAGAAAGGCAAGAAGGGTAAGAAGGGCAAGAAAGGCCGCGGCAAATACAAGAAGGACTACGATCCTGACGTGCAGGTTGCGTTCAACTTCGAGTGTGCGGATCCCGATAACGATCGAGCGCAGTTCTACCTCCACCACGGCGAAGACACCGATATGAAATTCACGTATCGCGTGTCTGAAACCGGCAAGAAAGGGAAGATCGTGGTCAAGAACACGCTCGCTTCCGCCGAAACGTTCTGGGTCAAGGCTCCGAAGGGGAAAGCCACGGTGAAGGTGTACTACAAGGGCGCACTCGTCGGGAAAGCGACGAGTGACCCCGACGACGTCTGTGACTGATACGGATTGCTGCAACTGTTTACCGGAGCGACCGGGGTTCCATCCCGCGGTCGCTCCGGTACTGACTTGCAGCAAACCGTATGAGGCGGACTAGCGTTCGTCACCCACCGGGGCTGCACTCTCTCCGGATTGGCCACCGAGACGACGGTCGAACCCGACGTTTCGCGAACGCCGATTCTCGCAGTCAACGTACATCTCACAGCCTGTCGTAGTAGCTCTGGCTTCGATCGACGAATTCCTCGTGGGAGATCTCTTCGGTGAGCAGTGCCTCGAGATCGTCGCCGACGCGTTCCGCCGCGATCGCGTCCGGATAGACGATGCCGGTCGCACCGAGCTCAAGGAGTTCCTCGGCCGCATTGGTCGTGTCGACGCGAACAAACCGTGGAACGTCCGCGTCCAGTGTACCGATTCGCCGGGCGCGGTCGTACTCCGGGGCGAGAGAAACGACAGCCGCGGCGTCGTCCAGTTGTGCCAGGTCCCACACTCGGTCGTTCAGAACGTCCCCGTAAACGTAGTTGTCACACTGGTCCCGTACCTCCTCGAACAGAACGGGATTGTCCTCGATGACGAGTAGCGGTCGATCGAGATGCGAGCAGGCCTCGAGAACCTGCTGGCCGCCGTGCTGGAAGTCGATGACGATCACGTGTCCGGTTAGCCCCTCGGTTACGTGTGTCCGCTCGCCCAGCGGTTCGCCGAGGATGCTAACGACGCCACGCTCGCGCAGCAAGCGGTTGATCGAACCGGCGTGGCGACCGGTGTAGGTCGCGACGATCATCGTGATTGCTGCTGCGAGGACGATCGCATCGAAGACGGGACGAGCGATCGTCCCCGCGCCGAGAGCTTCGATCGCGATAAAGAGGCTGAACGCACTCACCTGATCGAGCGTCAGACCCGCGAGGATCGACGTTCGCCCGTCGAAGCCGCTTCGGAGGAGAATGAACGCGACGAGCAGTGGGTTTACGACCAGGACTGCCACGACCAGCGCGAGCGTGTACCCGACCGTCTCGAGGGTCGGGATCGCAAGCAACGCACCGACGGTGACGAAGAATATCGGCGTAAAGAAGTCTTCCAGGTCGTCGACGGTATCGACGAGTTCGAGGGAGTGAGGGTAGTCGTCGGCGATGGTGATCCCGGCGGCGAACGCGCCGACGACGATCGAGAGGCCAGCGGCTTCTGCCATCGCGATGAATCCGATCAGGATCGAGATACCGAGCAACATCATCACCTCTGCATCCCCCTGCAGTCTGGCGGTCAGTCGATGGAAGACGACGTACCGAATCGTGAGCGCGAGCGCGACCATCACCCCGGCAACCGCGTACTGCTGCGCGGTGGCTGTCTGTGCGTAGACGAACGTGCTCAATCCGAGAACGACGAGCACGCCGAGGATATCCTCGGTGAAATGAATCGACTCTGCGAGCCGTTCGTACGTCGGTCGAACGGCGTCGTCCGCGTCGAGGTAGCTCTTCGCGACGAGTGAGGAACTCAGGGCGGCCGCGATGCCGAGGTAGACGGCGTTCAACACGTCGAGGTCGAACAGGAGTCCGAGACCAAACAGGAGAGTACCGACGAGCGACGCCTGGACGGCCCCGACGGTGGCGCTGACGCGTCCGGTCGATCGGAACGCCTCGAGATCGACGTGGACGCCGAAGAGGAATACCAGAAACGCGATTCCCCACTGGGCCAGATCGAGCAGTTGCGTTTCGTCGATCGCGAATCCGGCGAGGACACCCGCGAGCAGATAAAAGGGGATCACTGGAAGATCCTGCTGTGCGGCGACGAGCAACAAGCCGGCCGCGAGGACGAAAATCAGCGTCAGCGCGAACAGGATCTCATACATCGGTTTCACCTCCGGACGAAACGGTCTCGTGCGTCCGCGGTGAACCGTTCCGTGCCCGATCGTTAAGTTCGTCGAGTCGTCGTTCGAACGCCTCGAGGTCGTCGAGCGATTCGAGCAGGGTCGCCAGTTCCTCGCCGACGAGGCCCCGCTCGAGCACGACGTAGTCGGCACCGGCCTCGTGGAGGCGCGTCGCTTCCGCCTCGGTCGTGGCCGTGACGATCGTCAACGCGTTCGGGGCGTCTTCGACCAATCGGAGAGAGACGTCGGTGCGTTTTGCGACGCTCACCACAACCTCGGCACCCGAGAGGTTCGCATCCTGTCGGATGTCGCCGTGTCGGGCGTTCCCGAAGATGAAACCGAAATCCGCCCTCGAGAGTGCTTCGACGTACTCAGCCCGATCCTCGATGACGACGACATCGTCGACACCGGGGCCGGACGCGTCGGCGTTCAGGAGGACGTCCACGAGTTCGCTCGTAAAGCGGCTGTAGCCGACGATCACGGCGTGATTCTCGTATTCGATGGGCTGGGCTTCGACAGTGTCTTCGCGTTCGAACCGTTCGAGGTACGGCCGGACGTAACGGTAGATCTGCCTGTTGTAGAGTACGTAGTACGTCGAGATCGGCATCGTGATCAACGCCATGAGGCTGAGAAAGCCGAGTATGTCCTCCCCGACGAATCCCTCTTCGACGGCGAGTGCGCCCAACACCAGCGAAAACTCGCTGACCTGGAGCATCGAGATCGTACCGAGAAACGAGGTTTCGATGTCGAACCGCTGGCTGTAGAACAACCCGAAGACGATGAAGAAGTTGATACTGAGAAGGAGGACGGACGCCGCGATTGCCTCTTGCCAGTAGACCAGCAACTGTTCGACGCCCATCTGGAGGGCGAGACTCGCGAAGAAGACCGCAATGAAGAAGTTCGTCGCGGGGCGCATTCGTTCTTTGAGTTCCGTGCTGTACGGGAGTTGTGCGAGCGCGAGTCCCGCAAGGAAGGCACCGATCTCGATGGAGAGAGCGAGCGTTTCGGCCGCGAAGATGAACAGAAACGCCCACGCGATGCCGACGGTAAAGAGTGTGCTCTTGTTCGCGGCGCTCGCTCGCAATATCGCCGGCAGGAAGTACTTACTGGCCAGGAAGGCGAAGACACCGATAACGGCCATCAGGAAGAACACGCGGCCGATGCTCGTGGCAATCTCTGTGACGTCGTCGACGGTTCCGACCGCGAGAATAGCAAGTGCCATCACGAGGTAGATGTCCTGAAAGATGAGGATTCCGACGTCGACCTTGCCGTACAGCGTCTTTAAATCGTCCTTGTCCCCGAGTACCTTGACGATGATCGGCGTCGCGCCGAAGGTCGTCGCCAGCGCAATCACCAGCGACTGGAACAACGTGAACCCCAGCACGAGGGCGACGGCCGTCGATGTGACGGCCTGTAACACCGCCTGACCGACGGCGATCGCACCGACGGGTTTCGCGATCTCCCGGATGTCTTCGAAACGCATCTCGATGCCGAGGAGGAACAGGAGAAATCCGAGGCCGAGTTCGGCGACGATTTCGATCAGCTGGTCGCCCTCGCCGACGATTCCGAGGCCGATCGGGCCGACGACGACACCCGTCAGGACGTACGCGACGATGGTCGGCTGTCTCGTCAGCCGGGCGACGTAGCTCAACGCCGTCGCGGCGACGATCAGGAGCGCGAAATCCGTCGCAAGGGCGATTCCACCGAGAGCCATCGAACGAAATATTCACCGAATACGTCGATTCCGCGGTTGTTGGGCGGTTAGGATGTCTGCGTCGAGTGGAAAAACGCTGTTGCTTGCCTCGGTTCGCTCGCTGAAGACCACCGGGTCTCCGCCTCCGAACCACCGAAAAGCGAGCTCTTTCGTTCCCTCGATCGTTCGCTGTGCTCGCGGCTTCGCCGCTCGCATTTTCGAGGCGCTCACGACGCTCGCGCCTCGCATTGCTCACTCTTGAGGACCTCCGGGTTCTCCGTCTCGTTCGGGCACTGGATTCCGGACTCGTCACTCGCTGCGTTCGTGACTTCGGATAGAAAGCCAGTGCCCGGGGAGGGCTCCGAACCCTCGATCTCCGCATGTCCCAGGTTCGAGGCTCGGCAGTCCTCGAGGGACACGGAGGCTTCCAAGGCGAAACCGCACCGAATCTCTGAACCCTATGAGTGCGGCGCTATGTCCAGCTAAGCCACCCGGGCTCGTTCTCTCGTAGTGCGGTCCGTTTCTTTAAGCTTCTCATTCGGCGCTGCCGTGCAACGGGGACCCACGGATTTATCACAGGCCCTTGCGAACTACCGCGACATGAGCGTTCCCGGAATCGTCCAGTCTACTCTCGACGACGAGGAGATCGCAGCACGAGTTTCTCTCGGCGGCGAGGATCAACTGTTTATCACTCCGACGCGGACACTCGTTTATCGTGCCGACGGTCTCTTGAGCGACGAATCGGTCGACGACTACCCCCACGACGCCGACCGCCTGACCCTCTCGGAAGGCCGACGAAAAACCAAATTCACCCTCGAGTATGCACTCGAGGGAACTCGCGAGTTTACGGTCCCCTCGAGCAAAACCGACGCGGCACTTCACCCCGTTCTCGCCGGCGTATTGAACGGAAACGACATCACGGAACCGGGCGAAACGGTCGTCCAGACCTACCGATTCAGCGAACTGACGTTACTCATCACGAGCGATCGACTCGTCAAACACATCGGGGGTGCGGTCTGGGACGAGGATTACGAGGAGTACCACTTCGGAGACGTGAGCGAACTCTCGTTCGAAGACGGTAGCGTCGCAATGCAGATCGTCCTCGTCGTCGACGGGCGGCCCCAGCGGATCAAAGCCCCGAACGAGGAAGCGAACGACCTTCGGGAGCGTCTCAAACGGGCCCTGTTCGACTATCACGACGTCAGCTCCCTGGAGGAACTCAACGAAAAAGTCGGGGAAGACGACGAGACAGACCAACGGGCCGACGCGTCGATGGACTTCGGTGACGGCGTCGATCCGCTCGATGCAAATCCACCAGAACCCGACGATCAGGACGCCGTCGACGCGGGCGACCCCACGGGAGAACGGGGTGGGCGAAGCCAGATCGAAGCGACTCCGAATCAGGGGCCACAGGACGATCCGCGATCAGAATCCGACACCGGGGAATCCGCCCACGGCGGAGGCGAATCCGCGGCGGGTTCGAACGCCGAACAGCGGACGGCAACCATCGAAACCGGGAACGTCTTCGACGAATCCAGCGCTAACGGAACGCCCCAGCGCACGGCGGACCAGGCCGATGCTGCGAGCGATCCCGATCCCGAACTCATAGAGCGTCTCGACCGACTCGAGTCGGCGGTCGACCGCCAGAACGACCTCATCGAACGACAACAGGAGACGATCGATCAGTTGATCACCGAACTTCGGCGCGGACGGTAGCAGGCCGCTCTCCGATTTCGACTCCCTTCTTGCGGCCGGTTACGTCACTATTCGCGGCCGGTTACTTTTCGGATGCACGAGGAGCCGAAGGGGCCGAGTTCACCCGCTTCGAGATCGATGAAGTACCCGGTCGACAGGCTCGAGCCACAGCGTCGACACGAGAACTCCCCCTCTTTCGTGATCACGTCCTCGTCGAAACTGACGTACTGGCGGCTCTTCGGCCGGACGATTCCGTCCTCGCGTTCGATGATGCCGCGAAACTCGGCCTGATCGAGAATCGTCCGCGTCACCGCCGGATCGGACGTAACCGTCTCGATGCGGTCGACGACGTCGGCGAGCGAGAGCGACTCGTGCTCGAGGTGCTCGAGCAACGCGAGTCCGAGTTCCACGCGATCGTCGAGTTTGTCCCCATCGTTACGCTCGCCAGGGTCGTCCCCGCCGCTGCGGTCGTGGTGGTGGTCCCCGCCGCTGCGGTCGTCGGGGCGGTCCTCGCCGCTGCGGTCGTCGAGGTGATCCCCACCGCGGCGGTCGTCGGTTCCCTCTCTGTCCATCGGTAGGTGCTGGCTGCCCGGAGCGAATAAACGTTGTGTCGTCCGGCTTCGACTCGAGTCACAAAAGCTTCGGCGTTCGAGTCGAAACTGCGATCGATGTCGGTTCCGTCGGTGTCGACGCGTGCGCTCGCCGGAATACTCGTGGCGAGTGCGATCGTCGCCGCGGGGTTGCTCGTTTCGCCATCGACGGCTCTCACGAGGCTCGAATCCGTAGCCGCTGATCCGTTTTTGTTCGGGGCCGTCGTCGCCGGCCTCTACCTCGTCCGCCCGCTTTTCGCCTGGCCGACGACGCCACTTGCTGTCGTCGCCGGGTACGGGTACGGTGTCACACTCGGTGTCCCGATCGCACTTGCAGGCGTCGTCGTAACCGTCGTCCCCGTCTTCTTCGCCGCCCGGTGGTTCGCACCCGACCCCGACGAACCGGTCGATCGCTCGAGCGGGCTCGCGGCAGCGCGGTGGGGATCGATGGACGGAATCGGTGAGGTGATTACGCGATACTATCGGACAGCAGGACCGATTCGAGGCGTAACAGCCTCGCGGCTCGCGCCGATCCCGTCGGACGTCTCGACGTGTGCTGCTGCAGCCAGCGGCGTCCGACTGCGCCACCTCGTCGTCGGGACGGCGGCGGGGGAACTGCCGTGGACCGTCGCCGCCGTCTTCGTCGGCGCGTCGGCTGCGACGGTTACGATGGACGGGCTGGAAGAACTCGGAATCGCCCTCTCGGTCGCCTGTGTACTCGCCGCCGCACTGTTACTCGCAGGGCCCGCCTACCGCGTTGCTCGCTCGAGGAGCCGGACGAGACGGTCCGCTCGATCGACCGACGGGTAACGGGATCGACGACCCATACGGATTGCTGTAACTGTGTACCGGTGCAATCGCAGGACGGATCGCGGTTGCACCGGTACTGACTTCCAGTAAACCGTATCACAGAAACGGATCGCTACAGTCGATGATTACGCCGTGTTGTGGACAGACGTACTTGCAGTGGCGCTCGTACATCGGTCTCCGACAGTGCGGACAGGTCGGTCCCGCTCGATCGTCGATTTCGCTGGCCGAAGAATCGTCCCGACCAGAGCCGCCACCGCCGTCACCGTCGGACGTCATACTGGCCAGTTGTACTCGAGCGATGCTAATACTGTCGGACGGAACTTTGTGAGATCGGTCGCTCTCTTGGGGCCGTCTCCGATGGCGACGGCCGCGAACTCGTGACTGACGTCTCATACGGTTTACTGTCAAGTCATTGCCGGCGCACCCGCAACCCGGGCGGCGGGTGCGCCGGTACACAGTTACAGTAATCCGTATCACTGACTGCTGTTCGACAGTATACGTGTTGTCGGTTCGCTCGAGCGTCGTTCCGTCGTGGAAATAGGAGGAGAAGATCGGGTTATCGGTCAATCAGCACTCGGACCAGCCACAGGACTCGCAGGTCTTGCAGCCTTCGGAGAAGTAAAGCGACAGCGAGCCACACTCGGGACACTCCGGGGATTCGCCGGCGTCGATGAGATCCTGGGTCGCGTCAGTCGACTCGCTCGGTGCAGTGGTCGCACCGCCGTCGGTCTGGTGGTCGTCGCCTAGGTCGGCGTCGGCCGATTCCTCTAGCGTCTGCTGGGTGGGGTACGGTTTGTCGATCTCGTCGTCGAGATATCGGCGCATCGCGGTTCCGATGGCGTCCGGGATCGACTGGATCTGTTCGCCTTTGTCCCAGGCGACCTTCGGCGAGCGGGTTCCACAGAGTTCGTCGACGATCTCCTCGGGATCGACGCCCGATCGCAGCGAGGTCGAGATGACCTTGGCGAGCGCCTCGGTAAAGGAGTTGGTGAACCCACCGGAGTGGCCGATGTTCGCGAACAGTTCGAACGGCTGGCCGGTCTCCGGATCCTCGTTGATCGTCACGTACACCTTCCCGTAGCCGGTGTCGATGCGCTGGCTGACGCCCTGCAGAGCGTCGGGTCGTTCGCGCTTTTCGGTGAAGTCGACCTGGACGGGTTTTTCCCGCTCGCTGGTGAGTGCGTCGGCGTCCTCCGCGATCACCTCGCGGACGTCCTCGCTCTCGAGGAACGCCTCGAGACCGCCGAAGATCTCGTCGATCTGCTCGATCAGAGCCTGTGCGGCTTCGGTTTCGTCGGCGAAGTCGGCGTTGTCCGCACGCGTGGTCAGCACCTGCTTCGAGCGGGTGCCGTCGCGGTAGTAGGTGACGCCCTTGCCGCCGTTCTCGTAGACCCACTCGAAGACGTCTTTGGCGTCCTCGAGCGTGGAGTCGTTGGGCGCGTTGACCGTCTTCGAGATGGCGGAGTCGACGCCTTTCTGACAGGCACACTGGACGGCTGCGTGCTGTTTGGCCGAGAGGTCGCTCGTGATGACGAACAGTTCGCCGATGGAGTCGGGCACCGTCGAGAGCCCCTCGACGCCCTCGAACTGGTTGGTCGCCATCTGCTCTTGTGCCTCTTCTTTGACCACGTCGACGTCGATGTCGTTGGCCTCGAGCACCCTGAGGAAGTAGTCGTCGAACTCGACGAGCATCTCGTCGCCCTGGACGTCGTCGGTGACGTTCTTGTAGTAAGCGACGTTGTAGATGGGCTCACAGCCGCCGGTAGTGTTGCCGACCATCGAGGTGGTGCCGGTCGGCGCGATGGTGGTCACGTTGTGGTTGCGGATGGGGAAGCCATCGGCCCAGTCGTCGGCGTCCTCGCCGGTCTGGTGTTCGAACCACTCGCGGTACTCGGTCGGCTCGGCGTACTTCGAGTCCTCCCAGTCGGCAAAGGAGCCGCGCTCGGTGGCGAGTTCGTGGCTCTTTGCCTTCGCGCCGTGGTTGATGTGGGTCATCAGCTGGCGGGCGACCTCGTTGCCCTCCTCGCTGCCGTACTTGATGCCAAGCTGGATGTACAGCTGTGCGAGTCCCATGATGCCGAGGCCGATCTTGCGCATGTCCCTGACCGTCTGCTCGATCTCCTCGACGGGGAAATCGGACATCGTGACGACGTTCTCGAGGAACCGGGTGCCGTACTCGATGCGCTCGTCGAACTCCTCGTAGTCGATGGCCTCCTCGAGGAAGGCGTCGACGGCCTCGGCCCGCGAGTCGTACTCCTCGCCGTGCTCCTCGGACCAGACCCGCCAGTCGGGGGCGTCCGAATCCGCGAGCGTCGAGAGGTTGATGTGTCCGAGGTTACAGGCCTCGTGCTCCTCGAGCGGCTGTTCGCCACAGGGGTTTGTTGCGAGTATTCTGTGGTCGGAATTTTCTTCGACGTCGAAGGAGTGTTCCTTGTTCACCCGCTCTAAGTAGATGACGCCGGGTTCGCCGTTTTCGTGTGCGCCCTCGACGATGCGCTCCCAGACGAGTTCGGCGGGAATCGACAGCGGTTCGCCGACCTCGACGTGCTCGCCGAGGTCGTAGCGGCTGTACATCTCTTTGGTCTCTTCGGTGGCGATGTGTGGCTCTTCCGTACGCGGGTTGGTGAACGTGTACTCCTCGCCGTTTTGCAGCGCCTCCATGAACGCGTCGGTGACGCCGACGGAGATGTTGAAATTCGAGAGATGGCCCTCGACGGCGTTTCGCAGGTGCTTGGGAACGCGTCCGTCCTCGTCGATCAGGTCGCGTGCCTCCTCGAGGGCTTCGGAGAAGGTGGTGTAGGTGTAGTCGTCCGGGTCGTTCAGCCGGAGCGTGTGGGCGAGCGAGACGTCTTTGTTCTTGGCGTGGATGAACTCGATAACGTCAGGGTGAGAGACGCGCATGATGCCCATCTGGGCACCGCGTCGGGTCCCTCCCTGGGCGATGGTCTCACAGAGCTGGTCGTACGTTCGCATGAACGTGATCGGCCCGGAGGCGATGCCGCCGGTCGAGCCGACCGCGTCGCCGTACGGTCGCAGCTGCCAGAAGCCGTAGCCGACGCCGCCGCCGGACTGGAAGACCTCCGCGGCCTTTTTGGCAGTCTCGTGGATGTCCGAGAGGTCGTCGTCGGGGCTCATGACGAAACACGCCGAGAGCTGCTGGAGTTCGTCGCCCGCGTTCATCAGGGTCGGCGAGTTCGGCATGAACGACAGCGACTCCATCCCCTCGGTAAACGTCTCGGCGACGTCCTCGACGTGCTCTCGAACCGGTTCGGGGAGTTCGGGAACGATCGTCTCGTAAGCGAACTTGTTGACGTTGTGCTCGGTCAGGACCGTTTCGGCGTCTGCGTCGTCTGCCGTGGTCACTTCGTCGCCGAACACTTCTTCGGTGAGTTCGTCTCGACGGGGGTGGTCCGGCTTGAGTTGATCGGGCGTGGCCGTGATCTCGAGGTCGCGTTTTTCTGCCTCGTAGACCGCCTCGGCCAGGGCGATGTTCTTACCGACGCGCTCGAAAAGGTCCTCCTGTTCCTCGATGAGTTCGCCGTCGGCGTCCTTGCGGAGGTACCGCGCGGGGAGAATGTTATGGTAGGCGTTGGCCGTCAGTCGGTCGGCTAACGTCTCGCCTTCGGTCCGTTTGATCGGCAGGGTCAGCTCCTCCGCAGAGAGGTCGCTCTTGCTCATGCGCGACACACCTCGACGAAATGCCGGTGCCGTCCCTCGGTTCTGTCGTTTCCTCGAGTCCTGGCTCTCATCATTCGTGACGAAGGTTCGGTATTCATGCATTCCTCATAAAGCTGTTCTATCCGTTTTGCAGTAATACAACACGAGTTTCAGAGATGGGTCTGGAACGTTCGTAGGGTTCGAACGACGGCCGCCACGCGGCCGTGTTGCCTTCTAACACGGAATACGAGGTCGACCACCTTAACCATTTTCAGAGTGAACTGAAAGTGAAGTCCGACGTCGAACCGTCACGGCCACGGCACTGTCTAGTTCAGCACCTCTTCGGCTGGTGTTCGGCCATTCAGCGCTTGATTCGGTCGATCGTGGTTGTAGTGGTGTCTGAAGCGTCTCAGCCAGCGGCGTGCGCTGGCTGGACTGCCCCGCCAGAAGGCGTGAAAGCGGTCGATTCGCATTGAGACTGTCTGAAACCACTTTTCGACGTGGTTTCGGTCGCTGTAGTTGAGC
>NZ_REGA01000027.1 GCF_003841505.1 Natrarchaeobius chitinivorans | reverse complement strand
AGAGATCGAACAATCGAGGTGCTCACAGATCGCGGGATCTGTGAGCCCCTCGTCAGCCTTTAGCAGGATTCGTGCGCGGGTGATATCCTCTGCTCTATGTTCACCCGTCGAGATAATCGCCTCAAGTTCGCTTCGTTCCTTGTCAGAGAGGTTGACGATGTGCTTTTTCCGTCCCATCCCTATAGAGAGGTGCTCAGAAGAGATAAGCTAAGCAGTCGACGCTTGCAAGTGCACTCAGTGGCGTCCCAAGCCTGAACTGATGAGCGAAATCATGCGGTGTGGTCCGATTTCGCCCATCAGCCGATGGTTGGAACGATACTCAGCAGTCGGAGCATCACACTCACCGCCGCAGTGCACCCGTGTCGTATCCCTTTTATCCGGGCGAGAACTAGCTTCTTTCAGTGACGACGACCGAACGTGCCTCCGTCTCGAGCCTCGAGGATCCGTCCCCGGAGGCCGCCCGAGAGGCGATCGCAAAGGGGACCGAGCGCGAAGCGCTCGTCACCGTCTTCGGACGGTGTACCGTCGATTACGAGGGGCGGGCCTCGAGCCGACTCGCGGAGGGCGACCGCCACGTCATGCTCAAACCGGACGGCGCGACGCTCGTCCACACCGACGAGGGCCAACAGCCGGTCAACTGGCAGCCGCCCGGCTGTGATCACGACGTCCGGTGTGTCCGCGAGAAAGGAACCGACGCGCTCGTCCTCGAGAGCGTTCGGAAGACGCCGGAAGAACGGCTTCTCGTCCGCTTCCGCGACGTCCTGCAGGTGTCGTCGTTCGCCGGCTCCGACGAGAACGAACTCGCGCTTTCGGGAACGGAGGAGGATCTCCGACAGCGAATCCTCGAGGAGCCGACCCTGCTCGAGCCGGGGTTCCGGCCGCTCGCGACCGAACGCGACACCCCCGCGGGAGCCGTCGACATCTACGGCGAGGATACGGCGGGACGGGCCGTCGTCGTCGAACTCAAACGCCGTCGCGTGGGGCCGGACGCGGTGAGTCAACTGCGGCGATACGTCGACGCACTCGCTCGAGACCTCCACGCCGACGCCGCGGTTCGCGGCGTTCTCGTCGCTCCCTCGGTCACCGAGCGGGCCGAACGGCTGCTGGCCGAACACGGTCTCGAGTTCGTCTCGCTCGAGCCCGACCCCGAGTGACGCAACCGGACCCGACTTATTCCTCGAGGAGTCGCTTCAGCCGATCGAGTTCGGTCAGCGCCTCGACGGGGGTCAGGTGGGCGAGATCGAGCGCCCGCAGTTCGGCTGCGACGTCGGTCGGGTCGTCTCCGCCGTCAGTGGTCGCGCTCGAGGAACCGGCCGTCCCCCCGATGGCTGACGGTCTTCCCTGACTCTGATCCGTCGTAGCCCCGTCTTCCGAATCCGCGACCAGTTCCCGCGCCCGCTCGACGACGTCGCCCGGCACCCCTGCGGCCGTCGCCACCTCGACCCCGTAGGAACCGGTCGCCGCACCGGGGGCGATTTCGTGGTGGAACACGACCTCGTCGTCGTCTTGCCCGACCTCGAAGTGGAGTGTGAACGCGGCCTCGAGGTCGTCCGCGAGTTCGGTGAGCGCGTGGTGGTGGGTGGCAAAGAGCGTCGGCGCGCCGACCTCGTCGTGGAGGTGTTCCGTGATCGCTCGAGCGATCGCGAGTCCGTCGGCGGTCGACGTTCCGCGACCCACCTCGTCGAGCAGAACGAGCGAGCGTTCGTCCGCCTCCCGAAGGATCGTCGCGAGTTCGTCCATCTCGACCATGAACGTCGAGCGACCGCCCGCGATGTCGTCGCTCGCGCCGACTCGCGTGAAGATCCGGTCGACGGGGGTGATCCGTGCCGCCCGCGCGGGCACGAAGCTGCCGACCTGGGCGAGCAAAACGATCTGTGCCACCTGACGCATGTACGTCGACTTCCCCGACATGTTCGGACCCGTGATGATCGCCAGCCGCCGGTCGTCCTCGAGGCGTGCGTCGTTGGGGACGAACGACTCCTGAGTTCGTTCGACGACGGGGTGGCGACCGCCTTCGATATCGATCTCGAGTCCGCCGCGGGAATCGTCGTCGGAGACTTCGCCCGCTTCTCCACCGGCCGATTCGTCGACGATTTCCGGGCGACAGTAGTCGTACTGGGCCGCGGCGCTCGCGAGCGAGACGAACACGTCGAGGGTCGCGACCGCGTCCGCGAGCGCCTGTACCCGTTCGACTTCGTCGGCGACCGCGCGTCTGACCTCACAGAAGAGTTCGTACTCGAGTTCGTCCGCGCGCTCTTCGGCACCGACGATCTCGTCCTCACGTCGTTTGAGTTCCGGCGTGACGAACCGTTCCGCGTTTTTCAGCGTCTGGCGGCGCTCGTAGTCGTCGGGGACCGACTCGAGGTTCGGGTTCGTCACCTCGATGTAGTAGCCGTGGACCGAGTTGTAATCGACTTTCAGCGAGTCGATCCCGGTTCGCTCGCGCTCTCGTTCCTCCAGGTCGTCGACCCACCGCTTGCCGTCGCGGGCGGTCGCCCGAAGCTCGTCCAGATCCTCGTCGTAGCCGTCGGCGATAATGCCGCCCTCCGTGATCTCGATCGGCGGAGCCTCGACGATCGCGTCGTCGATCGACTCGCGGACGTCGACGAGCGGGTCGAGATCGTCGTGAACTCGCTCGAGGCGGTCGCAGTCGGTTTCGGCGAGCACGTCGCGGATCTCGGGGACGACCGCGAGCGTATCCCGTAACGATCGCAGGTCGCGGGCGTTCGCCCGCCCGCGGGAGATCCGACCGATCAGTCGCTCGAGGTCGTAGACGTCCCGGAGGTGGTCGTAGAGTCCGTCCCGAATCCGTACCGCTCCGATTAGCTCCTCGACGGCGTCGAGCCGGGACTCGATTCGCCCCGGTTCGAGCAGCGGCCGTCGGACCCAGTCTCTGAGCTTCCGGCCACCGAGCGCGCTCGCCGTCTCGTCTACCACCCCGACGAGCGTCGCGTCCTCGCGCCCGTGGACGGCCCGCGGCTCGAACAACTCGAGGCTTCGCAAAGCGACGGCGTCGAGCAACAGGTACTCGCGCGGGTCGTATCTGGTGAGCCGCGTGAGGTACTCGAGTCGGTTGCGCTCGTCGTGGTCGACCGTCGCGTTTGCGGGTGCGGTTTCGCCGCCTCCGTCGTCTTCGTCGACCCGGTCCCCGTCGGCGTCTGTCTGACCGGAAACGCTCCCGTCAACTCCGTCCGACCCGTGTTCGCCGCCCCGGACGTACTCCGCGTACGCGAGCAGGCCACCGCAGGCGCGGATCTCGACGTCGCTCGCGAGCAACGCGTCGGGCTGGCCGAAATACCGGGAGAGCAGATCGGCCGCGTGGTCGCGGTCGAACGCCTCGCGGTCGAACGGCGTGACCATGCAATCGTCCGGGAGGACGTCCCGCGGCGCGTCGGGGCCGAGGACCGCCTCCGCCGGATCGAACCGGCTGATCTCGTCGGCGATGGCGTCGGTCGAACGCGAACTGGTCGCGAGGAAGTCGCCGGTCGAGACGTCGAGCAGGGCGAGCGCGAGTTCGTCGTCTTCGCCGCTCGCGCCGGTTTCGCCGTCCCAACGGGAAACCGCGGCGACGAAGTTGTTGTCGTCGCTCGCGAGTAGTTCGTCCTCGGTGAGCGTCCCGGGGGTGATCACTCGAGTCACCGCCCGCTCGACGACGCCGGGTGACTCGCCGGGCTCTTCGACCTGATCGGCGACGGCGACCCGGTAGCCCGCCTCGAGTAGCGTCTCGATGTACGACTCGGCGTTGTCGATGGGGATGCCGGACATCGGGTACTCGCCGGTGCTGTCTTCGCGGCTCGTGAGCGTGATCTCGAGCAGCCGTGCAGTTCGCTCGGCGGCCCCACAGAAGGTTTCGTAGAAGTCGCCAACCTGAAAGAGAACGAGCGCGTCGTCGTAGCGCGCACAGAGGTCGTGGTACTGACGCATCATCGGCGTCAGTTCGTCTCGTTTCTCGGCCATCTCTTCGGGAGGGCCAAGCGCCGGATCCATATCCACATGCCGCCGCCCGACGGGGAAATAGCTTGCTGGATCGACCGGGATTGACGGGACGATGCCCGGACTCGGACGTTCTGGAGGGAAGATCTGCTGCAGAACATCCCGTTCGAACCAGTCAGATGCCGCCATTGGGCACTCGTCCCCCGCCACGTCCGTCGCCACTCGAGATTGTCGATACTCCGGACGAACGCGATAACCGCGAGAAGAAATCCTTTTGCACCCTCCACGCACACCATCGGGCATGAGCGACTGGCCACACGACCCTGACGGCGAGGAGGGAAGCGAGGGGATGCGCAAGTACGACATGGCGATCATCGCCAAGAAGGTCGACGAGGAGGAGGACTTCCCCCTCGAGCGAGACGAGTTCGTCGCCGAGTACGGGAACGATCCGATCCGGATCAACTACCAGACGGTCGTCGCGCTTGCCGACATCTTCGAGTACGTCGACGGGGAGGAGTTCGAAACGATAACGGACATGCACAAGGCCGTCGGCGCGGCGATGCGGGAGGGGAACTTCTGGGAGTACCACCCGACGGGATCGAATCCCGAGAAAAAACCCGCCTGATTCGCGGACGCCACGCACCCGAATTTCGACGCCGATTTTCGACGCGTCTCCCGCTCGAGTGCGACCCAGACACACGTCACGAATCTGGATTACGTACCACTTATACGGAATCGTTCGGAAGAGTGGGCTACCGTGACTAATACGCAGGTTTCGCTCGTTCAGATCGACAACTACGGGCCGTGGACGGTGACTCCGGAACCCCGGCGGGAAGCCGACCTTCAGACGATGCAGTCTCGGCTCTACGCCGACATCTCCCAGTTCGTCGGCAACCGCGGCGGCTACGTCTTTTTCACCCGTTTCGACAACATGATCGCCGTCACGAACGGCCTGACGCTCGAGGACCACGAGTTGCTCCAGGAGTCGGTCGGCAACCGATATCCCGTCACACTCAGTCTCGGCGTCGCGACCGGCACCTCGCCCGTTCAGGCGCTTTCCGACGCCACGACGCTCGTCCAGAACGCCGGCAGCGCACAGGACGACAGCAGACGGGAGTGTCTCGAGGGACGGACGGTCGACGAGCCACACCGCACCGACGACGACGTCCAGATCGCCCACTTCGACGTCATCGACGCGACGGGCCAGTACACCGACGAACTCAACGCATTCGACAGTTTCATCCACATCGAACAGGGCTATGCGGAACTCATGCGTCACATGCGCCACGCCCACGACAGCCTCTCGTTTTTCGTCGGCGGGGACAACGTCATCGTCGTCTGCCCGGATCTCGAGGCCGCCGACTACGAGGAGGCGATCCGTCACGTCGAGGACGCCGTCGACGTCGAACTCCAGGTCGGCGTCGGGCGCGGATCGAACGCACACGACGCCGGCTTCGACGCGAAACACGCGCTCGAAACCTGTCGGGCCGACGGAACGAGAGTCGAACTCGAGTGGTAACTGGACCGCGTCTCCGAATCGAAAAACTTCGTCGCGTGAGCGCTTAAGTGTGGCGGGAGTAGCTTTTAGCCCGCCCGTGGGTATTGTTCGCACATGGAATCGGAACTGTCGGTCAGGGACGTCCTGACGACCGAATACGTCGGAGTCAGCGAGTCAGACACCGTTATCGGTGCCGTTCAACTCATGCGTGAGGAGCGTACGAGTTGCGTACTCGTCGTCCGCGGCTCCGAACCGGTCGGAATCGTCACGGAGTGGGACGTACTCGGGATGGTCGCCGACGAAGCCGACCCCGTCGAGACGACCGTCGACGACGTGATGACGACGCCCGTCATCTCGGTCGGTCCAGACCGCTCGCTCGCCGACGCGGCGACGATGATGGCCCGCGAGAACATTCGCAACGTCGTCGTCGAGAACGAGGACGAGGTTCTGGGGCTGGTCACACAGCGAGACGTCATCGCCGCCGCGGGATCGTTCCAGGCGACGATGACCCCGCCGCGCTCGAGCGAGCCGTCGGTCGAGGATGAGCCCAGGGACGAAGAACCACTCGTCTCTGGGTTCGGCGGAACGAACGACGAGCGAGCGGTTCCAAACGGCGGCGACGAGTACACCACACAGGGAGTCTGTGAAGCCTGCGGCTCGCTGGCCGACTCGCTTTGGGACGCGAACGGCCAACTGGTCTGTGCGGATTGCCGAACCGTGTGACCGCCTCGATGGAAAACGCCTTTTTCGAACCGTCCCCGAGTCAGTACCGACGACCGTTCCACGGAGATTACGAATGAGCGCCGACCCGACAATCAAACCCGCGACGCCCGCCGAACTCGACGCCATCACGGAACTGTGGGTTCGCCTCGCCCGCGATCAGCGCTCGTCCGATTCTCACGTTCGCGCCGGGGAAAATCGCGCGACGATGCGCGAGACGCTCGCGGCCCACCAGGCCAGCGACGGTCTGCTCGTCGCCCGTCTCGACGGCGACCTCGCTGGCTTCGCCTCGTTTTCCGTCGAACGTGGCGTTCTGGAACTCGATTCGAAGCGGGGCGTACTTTCGAACCTGTACGTCTGCCCGGCCTACCGCGACCGCGGCGTCGGTTCGGCGCTCCTCGAGGCCGTCGAGGTCTCGCTCGCGAACCGCGGCGTCGACGTCGTGCTTCTCGAGGTGATGGCCGGAAACGTCGACGCGAGACGGTTCTATCGACGTTCGGGATACGAGGCGTTTCGAGTGACGATGGCACGGCCGCTCGGGAACCAGTCGGAAAACGACACACACTCAAAGGAGGACCGCTAACCCACAGACTGCGCCAGGGGAGCATGGGCGGTTCATGCACTCGACTTGTAATCGAGACTTCCGGGGTTCAAATCCCCGCCCTGGCTTATTTCCTGGATTCAATCACTCATTTCGAACCGCATGCACCTCTTGAAACGGTCCAGAGAGCATAAATTTACTAATGTTAGAAACCCCGACCCGACCAATTAATACACCAACGCACAGCATTGGTCTCTGATGTCCAGCGACACACTACAAGCTTGGGTTGAGGCCAGAGGATTTATATCTACCCGAATAAAGAATCCGGCCAATGCTACTCTCGGTCGATCACTCGCAGACGGATTCGACTCACCCGATTAGTTTCGACGTCATCGCTGCCATCGCAGACCGTGAAAACGTCGACCCGACCGACATCGAACCGCCCGAGTACGAAGCGCTCTACGAGGCGGTAAACCCCGAAGCTCTCGATTCGTTGTTTTCCCCTCGAGCCGACGGATCGACGCGCACGCGCGGACGCGTCGAATTCCCCTTCTGTGGCTATCGGGTCGTCGTCACCAGCGAAGGCGACGTCGAAGTCCACGATAAGCTCGATCAGAAGTAATCGGGCCGTCGTCCGTCGGTTCCGACAGGCTGTGGCGGTACGTTCCTCCACCGGCAGACCGCTCCAGCAGTCCGTACGGGTGACTCCCTCCTACTGTCGGACTATCCGACAGTATCAGCTCTCGATTCGACTGCGCCACTCCGATGGGAGCGGCTTCGACCCTCCGGTTTCGGTGTCGACGACGACCTGAACCGTCCGGCCTGTGGCCGCTCGGTTTCCGTCAGCGCGGATCTCGTATTCGAGCGGGAGACTCGACTCGCCGAGGTCCCTGGCCTCGAGCGCGACCGTCACCGTCTGGTCGGCCTCGATGGGGCGGACGTAGTCGATCTCGAGACTGGCGAGAACGGTATCGACGTCGACCAGCGAGACGTCGAGGACGTCCCTGAAGTACCGTTCTCGAGCCTGTTCCATGTACGTGGCGTACACCGCGTTGTTTACGTGGCCCATGAAGTCGATGTCGCGGAGCCGAACGTCGACGTCGACCTCGTAGGCGTACTCGTTCATGCTCGAGTGAACGTCGTCGAACACTGTATGGTTGCCGTTTGATCGGGGGACTGTCACGTCACTTCGAGCGTTGGTCGGTCGTTCGACCGGTGACGCTGGTGTTCACTCGGCCATCTCGTCGCCTTCGCTGCCGATCGTTACGGGCCGGTTCGTCTGTCACCGGTCGGCAGATGGCGTTGGCCCGTCACCGGTCGTTACAGGCCGCTTCGAAAACGCGGCGGTGCAACCGATCGGCGACGATTTCCATAAGCGGCTCCATGTTCTTCGTGTCCGCGCGGTTGTACTCGACGAGCGTCTCGAGTGCGGCGTCGTCGCCGCGTTCGTACTCGTGCCAGAGCCTGACGGCGTCGCGTCCGCTGATGTCGGGGAGATCGCGTTCGATTCCCAGATCGCGCTCGATCGCTTTGAGCCCTCCGTCGAGCCCGAGTTTCTTGCAGGGGTACATGAGGTCGACGTGTGGCACCGTCACGTCCACGTCGTAACACGTCTCGAGGAACGGGACGTCGAATCGCTGGCCGTTGAACGTCACGAGCAAGGACGACCGCTCGAGTTCGGACTCGAGACGGTCGCACGTGAGATCCCGCCCCTTGACGAACGTCTTCGTCTCGCCGCCCCGGTGGAGGCTGACCGTCGTCACGTCGTTTCGGGTCGCGTCGAGGCCGGTCGTTTCGATGTCCAGAAAGCAGGTGTCCTCACGAACGTTCTCGTAGAGTCGCCATCGACTGGCCGACGGTAACTGGTCGGCGAAGACGGAGACGTCCCCGCGCTCGAGATGTGTCCATCCCTCCTCGATGAACGCGTCGATTCGGTCGGCGAGCGTCTCGCCGACGACGCTGCCGTCGAACTCCTCCCAGTGGGTGATGCCGTGTTCCCAGAGTCGCCGCTCGGTAACCTCTCCGACGCCGCGAACGGGGATGAAACTGTTCTCGATTCGCACACCCGTTCAGGGGTGCGAAAGCGTAAAAAGCGCTTGGATCGACCGCGACGGGAGACCGGTCCATGATCCTTTCCAGGGCGAATATCAACGAGGATGGAAGTCGCGCCAGCGAGCGACGCCGGGAGCTACAATCGAATCCAGTCGGTTTCCGTATCCTGATCGCGGAGGTGCCACTGCTGTTCGTGCGTGTTTCCGCGGGTCCGGAGTTCGACGACGGCGTCGAACATCGGCTCCAGCAACACGACGGCGTCGTGGTCCCGGGAAACCGGCAGGTGGTAGTGGCCCATCCCTCGCGCCTGTTCGACTCGAGCGGTTACCACGTGAACGAGGCGAAATACGTCCTCGGTGTCGTACTCCTGTAACAACGGAACCAGCGAGTCGACACAGACGCGAAGTTCCGACGGCTCGAATCCACCGACGTCCTCCTCGAACTCGTCGATCGTGTCGATTATTTCGGTGCCGAGATAGCCAAGCGGCGTCCGGTCGCCGTCGCTCCCGCCGGTACCGGACGCCGGGTCCGTATACTCGATCGTTCTCACCTGCCCATCCCCGCGGTGATCCGTGCATCTCGCCGCGTCGTCGGTGACGAACAGTCGATACCGCGATTCGTGGGCAGACTGGCCACAGAGTCGCGGACAGACCGCTTCGTGTGCGCCGCTACCGCTTCCGACCAGCAACAGGTTGCTCCCCTTATGTTTGAGCGTCCGCAACTCGTGTGCGAACGTTGCACGTACAGCCCCCACATTCCCCAATTCGCTTTCCATTCATCCCAATACAGGGGAAAGAATTAGATAAATATTTTGGCTAGCGTATTTTTTAAAAATCGAGTACCATCTTAATACCAGAGGACGAGGACAAATAACCACCCCCCGTCATCGTCTCCCTTTTCATACGGGACCTCGTAAGAGTCGTATGGCCGACCGAGACGAGGAACTCGCCGAGGCGATCCGTGAACTGACGCGGACGATCGACGAGCTTTCGGACGAACTCGAGACGCCGCGGCGTCGACCGCCACTTCGACCGCCCACGCCGCGCGAACTCCTCTCGTTTACCGACGAGGTCGCAATTCCTGCGCTACTCGCCGTCCTCGAGTCGAGCGTCCGGGCGCTCGAGGCGTTCCAGCGCGGGCTCGAACTCGTGCGGACCGAACGCGAGGTGAGGGATCGAACGAGTGAGGCCGCGGCCGTCTCGAGCGACCGTGCGAACGAACTCCGTCGGACAACCATTTCCCGACTCGATACGGTGCTGGCGGAACTTCAGCGGGCAGCGTCCGAGGGAACGCTCCCGGCGGACGACCGGGCGCGAGACCTGCTCACCGACGCTCGAGCGCTTCGCGACGAGGTTGACGAACGGCTTCAGGCTGCGACCGACGACAGTGGTGACGGTAGAACGCAGACGGGGACGACCCCGGTCGAAATCGACATCGGAGACGGTGCTCCCCGATCCAACGACGAATCGGACACCGAAGACGGCGGGAGTCCGGAGGGAGAGTCCGCCGTCGACGTCGACGCCGAACTCGAGACGTTAAAAGACCAGTACGGGCCGGACGAGGAGCCGGACGCGAGCGAGCCAGCGGACGATCACGAACGCGTCGACGGGGACGGGTCCGGGAGTCCCGAGAGCGGTGATGATCCCGAACGCCTCGGCGTCGACGACGGCGGTGATGATGCCAGCGGTAGTGCACGCGACGGTACTGAGGATGGCGATCGTGAAAGCGGTGAAAAACACGACGACGGGACCGGAGACGAGAATTAAACCGGCTCGAATCGATAGCCGTCCCACTCCTGACTGTCGGGTTCTCTGATACCCGCACCCGGCTCGCGGAGCTCCTCGACGTGGACCGGCCGGACAGTATCGCCCGTCTCGAGGTCGTCGGTCGTCGCCTGACCGATCGCCCGAACCGTTTCGTCGCCGCTTCCCCCTTCCGAGTCGCTCTGTCTCCCGTCGACGTCGAATTCGACGATCACGAGCGTGTTCGGCTCGCGGACGCCGGGCGGGGTCGCCGTACTCGTCGTCCAGGTGACGACTTCGGCCGTGTACTCGCTCAGGTCGATCGTCTCGACGGGTTCTGTCCCACCGGGCCCGCGGGGATGGCCGGGATAGCTGATCGAGCCGTCTTCGTACCGATAGGCTTCCATCGTCATTGTCCTGCCTCCATGATCGTCGTGATGACGCAGTTTCCGAACCCACCGACGTTACAACAGAGGCCGACGTCCGCCTCGACCTGTCGGGGGCCGGCCTCGTCGACGAGCTGTTCGTAGATCTCGACGCCCTGTGCGACGCCGCTGGCTCCGAGCGGGTGTCCCTTCGACTTGAGCCCGCCGGACGTGTTGATCGGTAACTCGCCGTCTCTGTCGGTGTATCCCTCCTCGACGAGTTTCCAGGCTTTGCCTTGTTCCGCGAAGCCGAGTCCCTCCATCTGGAGGAACTCGAGGATGGTGAACATGTCGTGGAGTTCGGCGACGTCGATATCGTCGGGGCCGTACCCGCTCATCTCGTAGGCTCCCTCGCCGCTCTCGACGACGCCACCCATCACGGTCGGATCCTCGCGCTCGTGGACGACGTGGGTATCCGTCGCGCCGTCGATACCTGCGATGACGGCGTACTCGTCGGTGTACTCCCGTGCGACCGATTCCGGACAGAACAACAGCGCGGCCGAGCCGTCCGTGATCGGGCAGAAGTCGTACAGGCGCAGCGGATCGGCGACGATTGGGGACTCGAGTACCGTCTCGAGGTCGACTTCCTTCTGGAACTGGGCGTGTGGGTTGTCGACGCCGTTTTTGTGGTTCTTGACGGCGACTTTGGCGAGGCTCTCCCGCGGCGCGTCGAAGCGCTCGAGGTAGTGTCTGGCGGTCAACCCGGCAAAGGAGGGAAGCGTCACGCCGTGTTTGTACTCCGCCGGGTGGGTGAGCGATGCAATGACGTCGGTCGACTCGCCGGTCGTCCGGTGGGTCATCTTCTCGCCGCCGACGAGCATCGTCATCTCGCTCGCCCCGCTTGCGATCGACTGCCACGCGGCGTAGATGCCGGCACCGCCGCTGGAGCTCGTCTGGTCGATTCGCTGGGTGTACGCCGGCATCGCGTCGATGTCGTGTGCGAGTGCGTTCATCACGCCGGTCTGTCCTTCGAACTCGCCGCTGGCCATGTTCGAGACGTACAGGTGATCGAGGGCCGACGCCTCCACACCCGCGTCCTCGAGACACGCGAGGCCAGCCTCCGAGAGGAGGTCTACGATCCAGTCCTCGCGCTGGCCGAACTGGGTCATAGACCCCCCGATGATTGCAACACGTTCCATATCGTACGGCACTCGGCTCTGTGATTTATAAGTGCGGGAAGAGGATACGCGAGCAGACACTCGACGCCGGGTCGAGCGCACTCGAGCGGGCCTCTAGGAAGGACACCGAGATATAGTAGCCACTGGAAGTCACTGCACACCTGATCGCCAGACTGGTCGGCGATGGGTGTGTCAATCGGTGCAGTCGTACTACCAGCCCCAGCTTTGAGTAACTCGTTTTAACGACTCCATTACAGCGGGTATCCCGCCAGTAACGGAGTCGTTCGATCGACCGCTCGGAGCAGGACGGTCGACATCGCCACGCACGGTTCGCCTATCGGTAGGGATTGATTAAACAATTAGCCCGTGTACTTTTCTACCATCTGAAATTACATTATCACTGGAGATATCAAATGGTATCAAACTGGAGTGATTCGAGTCGCCGACGATTCATGCAGGGTATCGGTACAGCAGGGATTGCCGCATCGGTGGCAGGTGTCGCGGCAGGGAGCGAGACGTCGGCGACGGTAAACGCCAACGGCGCAGTCCAGGGCTATCTCGACGAGATGTCGATCGAGGAAAAGATCGGGCAGATGGTCATGGTGACCACTCGCGGCATCACGGGCCCTCACGAGATGCCGCCGGGTGAGACCCAGACGGCGATTCAAAACCTCAACGTCGGATCGGTGATCATCTACAATCAGAGCTCGCCGTCGTACGCGGCGACGTACAACAACAAGCTTCAGGAGTGGGCAACGAACGCGGATCCGGAGATTCCGCTTTTGATCTGTGCGGACTTCGAGTACGGGTCGGATCACAACATCGACATCGGCGGAACGACCCATCCCCGAAAGATGGGGCTTGCGGCGTCGGGATCGACCGACAACGCCGTCACCTCGGCCGAAGTCACCGCCGAGGAGATGAAAGCGATGGGGTTCACCTGGAACTTCGATCCCGGTGCCGACGTCAACACGAATCCGGAGAACCCGGTCATCGGCGTCCGGTCGTTCGGAAGCGAGACCGATACCGTCTCCGAGTTCACCGAGGCGATGGTCGAAGCGTACCAGGACAAGGACGTGATCGCGACGCCGAAACACTTCCCCGGCCACGGCGATACGGACCACGACTCTCACTACGATCTGCCCATCGTCACCTACGACGAACAGACGCTTCGTGACGTCCACCTGCCGCCGTTCCAGGCAGCGATCGATGCGGGCACGAGCGCGATCATGACCGCCCACGTCATCGTCGAAGCGATCGACGACGAACGGCCCGCGACCCTCTCGAAGGACGTCCTCACCGGTCTCCTTCGCGATGAGATGGGATTCGATGGCCTCATCGTCACCGACGCCATGTCGATGGACGCGATCGAAGACGAGTGGGGGACCAGCGACGGGACCCGACTCGCAGTCGAGGCCGGCGCGGACGTCATCATGGCGACCGGTACCTGGCAGGATCAGGTCGACACGTACAACGCGCTCCACCAGGCGTACAACGACGGCGAACTCAGCGAAGAACGCATCGACGAGTCCGTAGCCCGCGTCCTCCAGGCGAAATTCGAGTACGGCGTGATGAACAACCCTACCGTCGATCCGGCGAACGCGATCGAAACCGTCGGCAATCCGGATCACCTCGACATCGCCGCAGACCTCGCACAGGACGGCATCACGCTGGTTCACAACGACGGCGATCTCCTGCCACTGGACCTCTCCTCGAGCGATACGATCCTCGTCGCAGGCGTCGAGGATCTCGGGACGATCCGGGAAGCCGTCGAGTCCGAGACCGACGCGACGACGCTACAGATGGCGGCGAGTTCACACGATCCGATGGCGATCGAAGCGAACAACGCGGCCTCGCTCGCGGCGGCGGCCGACGCGGCAATCGTCCAGACGTACTCGCAGGCGTCTATCCCGCCGGGGCAACTCGACCTCCTCGAGGCGGTTGCGAACACTGGAACGCCGGTCGTAGGACTGTCGACAGGGCTCCCCTACGACATCGGCGAGTATCCCGACGCGGTCGACGCGGCCGTCGCGACGTACGCGATCGAGCGCTGGCAAAGCGAGAATCCGACCGCACTCAGAGCCGGCGTTTCGGTCCTCTTCGGTGATCAGCCTGGGGGAGAACTCCCCGTCGCGATCGGCGATCAGTACCCGATCGGTCACGGCGAGACCTACTGACGGGATCGACCGCGACTCCATCGAGTTCGAACCGGTCGCTGATACGGATCGCTGTGTCGATGTACTGGCGCAGCCGCTGCCTGGGTCGCGGGTGCGCCGGAACTGACGTACAGCAACCCGTATGAACCCACGCCGGTCTCGAGGGAACTGTCTCTCTCGTACCTGTGCCGGCGTAATATTTATCAGTACGATCTCTGGGTTCATGAATCACATTTATTCCGTTCGCTCTCCGAACGGTTGTCATGGACTCCCACGATTCCCGGGTCGTTCGGGCACTGTCCGACCCGACTAACCGGATCGTCCTCGACGTACTGTCCGAGGCCGACGGATCGGTTTCGGCGACGGTAATCGCCGAGGAACTCGTGGCTCGAGACGGGTCAGTCTGTCAAGCGGACGATTCCGATGCCCGACTCGAGGGGTCTCTACTCTCGTTACACCACGACCACCTGCCACGACTCGACGAGCTCGGTCTGGTCGACTACGACGCCGACGAGAACCTCGTCACCGAAGGTACGACGACGGGTGGCGACTCGGAGTGGGAGAAAATCGAGGTGGGAGACGATCTACTCGCTGGTGTCAGTGCGTTCGCCGGCGACGAAATCGCGGTTCTCGAGGGTCGAGACGCAGTGTACGAGTACGGCCGGGAACTCGCCGACAGAACCGAAGACGAGCTGTTTCTGATCTACACCTCTGAGGAGTTGCTCGATGCAGACTGTCTCCCCAACGCGGAGAACGCGCTCCAGCGCGGCGTCGACTTCCACGCTGGCGCGAAGAACGCGAGCGTCCGCGAGTTCTTCCACCATCACCTGCCGGAGGCGACGATCTGGGAGCCACAACTCGACTGGATGAACGACCGGTCGACGTCACCGACGGTCAGTCGTCTCATCGTCTCGGACCGGAACCGAGTCGTCGTCGGCATCTGGCGGGAAACGGCGGGGACGAAACGCGAAATCGGAATGGTCGGGGAGGGAGAAGATAACCCGCTGGTGGTCCTCGTCCGGGAACTACTGGGGTCGCGACTGGACCACCTCGATTACCAGAGCGACAGCTTCCTCGGCCACCTCCCGTTCGAAACGTGAACCCGACATTCCTTTAGTCGCCCCCTGAATACGGGCGAGTATGTTCCTGTCTTTGCGCGCGGAGGTCGAGGACGCCCTCGAGGGGGCGCTCTCGTCGCTCGCGTTCCCCACCGACGATCTCGGAATCGAACAACCGCCGGAGGACGTCGAGAGCGTCCTCGCCTCGAGCGCGGCGTTTCGCCTCGCCGACGAAGCGGGTGCGCCGCCGCCGCAGGTCGCGAGCCGGATCGCCGCGGAGATCGACGTCGACGAACTGACGTACGTCGGCGCGGTCCGGACCCAGGGTCCCTATCTCAACTTCCTCCCGAGCGAGGCCTACTTCTCGGAGACGCTCGCGGCGGGAACCGACGAGGCGTACGGCTCCATCGACGGCCGGAACGAGTCGGTCGTCGTCGAACACACGAGCGCGAACCCGACGGGACCGGTTCACGTCGGCCGCGCTCGCAATCCGATCATCGGCGACGCGGTCGCGAACCTGCTCGCGTTCGCCGGCTACGACGTCGACCGCCACTACTACGTCAACGACGCCGGCCGGCAGATGGCCGTCTTCACCTGGGCCTACGAGACCTTCGACGAGGCGGACCTCGAGGACGACCCCGAGCGCGACCGCACGGAGTACGACCTCGTCCGCTACTACCGGAAGGGTAACGCTTACCTGGAAACCGCCGACGAGTCGGCGGTCGCAGAGGCCGAAGCCGAAATCGACGCGATCATGCAGGGTCTAGAGGAGGGCGACGAGCAGACCTACGAACGAGTCAGCGAGGTCGTCGATCAGGTTCTCTCCGGCATGAAGACGTGTCTCGAGCGTCTCCCCGCGGAGTTCGACGAGTTCGTCAAGGAGACGCGGTTCATGCGCGATGGCTCCACCGACGACGTCGTCGACCGGTTGGAAGACCTCGACGAGGCGGTCTACGAGGAGGAGGCCTGGCAACTGGAACTCGAGGAGTTCGGCATCGAAAAGAATCTGGTGTTCCTTCGCTCGGACGGCACCTCGCTGTATCCGACGCGAGATCTGGCCCACCACGAGTGGAAGTTCGACAACTACGATCGGGCGGTGACGGTACTCGGCGAGGATCACAAACTGCAGGCCAGACAGCTCCGGGCCACCCTCGACCTGCTCGGAAACGACACCGAGCAACTTCGGCAGGTGCTTTACTCCTACGTCAACCTGCCGGAGGGGAAGATGTCCACGCGACGCGGCACCGGCGTCGACCTCGACGATCTGCTCGACGAGGCGATCGATCGTGCGCGTGAGGAAGTCGAGGAGCGACTGGACGACCGCATTCGTGACGACGATCTTGACGAAGACGACATCGAACGAATCGCCCACCAGGTCGGTATCGGTGCGGTTCGATACGACATCGTCTCGAAACAGCCGACGAAAGCGATCACGTTCGAGTGGGAACAGGCCCTCGACTTCGAGGCCCAGTCCGCACCGTACGTCCAGTACGTCCACGCTCGCTGTTGTGGCATTCTGGAGGAGGCAGGGTTCGACGTCGAAGCCGGCGAATGTCCGGACGTCGACGTCGACGCGGAGCGACTCGAGGCCCCCGAGGAGCGAGCGTTGCTCGAGACGATCGCACGGCTCCCGGCGGTCGTCGACGAGGCCGCCGGAGACCTCGAACCGCATCAGATTGCGACGTACACCCGCGAGTTCGCGGATCGGTTCAACGCCTTCTACCGCGAGTGTCCCGTGTTGGCCGACGGCGTCGAACCCGATCGCCGCCAGGCGCGACTCGCCCTCGTCGCCGCCTCGAAACACACCGTCGCGAACGCTCTCTCGATCCTCGGCGTGGCTCCACCGCGGTCTATGTGACCGACGACTGTCGGTCGGTATCCGCGGTCGGCACTGGTCGAAGACGGACCAGCGGGACGAAACGGCCGAGCCGCCGTACGGAAAATCGACCGACTGCTGCTACTCTTCGGCCTCGACGATCTTCTTCCGCAGCTCCTCGCGCGAGATTTCGTCGTCGAGGTAATCGAGGATCCACTGGACGTCGACGAACAGTCCGAGTACGTGCGCGCCGTCGTACTCGAGGACCAGTTCGATGGTCTCAATCTCGTCTTTGAAGTGATCGGGATCGGAGATCGCGTACGCGAGGTCGTGTGCGACCACCTCGAGTTCTTTGTACAACTCGTCTCTGTCGGTGGTGTCGGTCTCGACGATGACGCCGACGTCTCTCCCCTCGCGGTGGACGCTCGTGACGCTCAGTTTGTCGCTGCCGGTTTCGACGCCGTCGTCGAAACCAGGGATCTCGTCGTCATCGTCGTCGTATCCGTCGTCGCCGTCGTCGTACCCGTCGTCGTATCCGTCATCACCGCCGTCGTCGTCGCCGAACGAGTCGCCATCGTCGTCGGTTTCTTCGCCGGTTTCACTACTCGAACAGCCCGCGAGTACGGTCGCGAGCGCGGCTCCACTGCCAAGGAGGATTTTTCGTCGCTCCATGTTCGAGCGGTCGAGAGACGTCCGGATTAGTAATTAGCTCGTACCCTGGATCCGCTGAATCGTCTGCTCACTGCAGTTATTTCCATCAGAGTGGTTGGGGAAAATGGCTTCGTGAGGGGTCAAGTTTCCGTTTCAGGTCGTTTTCGATCTCGAGTTTGTCCGAAATCGAATACCGTCTCGAAATCCGAACGGTCTCGAGGAGAAAGTAGTCATCGCTTTCGATAGAAGTCGCCTCCTCGACCGGCGAACGCAACGATACAGGCACCACCTACCGGGACGGTAGCGGGCTGTCACCTCGATTCGGGACGGTCGGTCAGCCCCGGACCGACCCGTCCGCGAGAGCGGAACGGTATCGCTCGTATCGTCGCCGTCCGCCGACCGCGAGCGGCCAGTCCCGTTGGCCCGGATTCGAATACGAGAAGCGTCTCGTACGGTCTATCGAAACGAGGTATCGGTGGGACCGCAGGCGGCTCGCGGTCCCCGCCGGCAACGACGTGCAGTGGTCCGTCTCAGTGTTCCGATTCGGCTTCCGTGATCGCACTCGAGACGTCGTCGTGTGCGGCTTCTTGCTCGTCGGTTTCGGGTTCGGGCTCCGTAGCCGGTTCGGTCGGGTCGCTCGAGTCGGCAGTCTCTGTCGATTCAGCCGACTTGGCAGTCTCCTCCTCGCTCGAGGGGGTCGGGATCTCGATTCCCGAGAGGTCGGCCGCCAGCCGGCGATAGGAGTCGGAAGCCGGGCTCTGTGGATCGTAGACGACGAGGGGTGTCCCGGCACAGACGCTCTCGCGCGAGGTCGGATCGTCCGGAACCGTCCCGAGCAACGGAATGTCGAGACGGTCGGCAATCTCGTCGTAGCTGATGTCGCTTCCTGGATGGGTGCGAGTGATGACGAGACCGGCGATGTCGCCGCCGGCGCGCTCTGTCAACTCGACTGTTTTCTGTGAATCCTGTACTGCTGCGGGTTCGGGCGTCGAGATGACGACGACGGAGTCCGCGAGACCGAGTGGCAACACGGTTTCGTGGCTGACGCCGGCACCGACGTCGAGAAAGACGTAATCGTAGGTCGAACGGAGTTCCGACACGGCCTCGCGGAGGCCTTCGGGCGACGTCTTGGCGTACTCGTCGAGATCGGTTCCACTCGGGACGGCGACGATGTTGTCCGCCAGCCGGTAGGTCGCGTCCTCGATCGATACGTCGCCGGCGAGAACGTCGTGTAAGGTCGTTGCATCGGGTGTCAGACTGACGAAGCCGGCGAGGTTCGCCATCCCGAGGTCGGTGTCGACGATCGCGACGCGCTCGCCCGCCTGTGCGAGAACCGTTCCGAGGTTCACAGTCGTCGTCGTCTTCCCGACACCGCCTTTCCCGCTCGCGATAGCATAGACAGTCTCGTGGGACATACTCGGATACTGTCCGGACAGTGGAACGGCATCACCTTAAATCGTCACCCCGAGGCGAGCGGTTCGTCGCTGGCCGCCAGCGTCTCCCGTAGCTGCCGACCCTCGGTGACGGCCTCCACCACGGGTTACCGGGTGGTCACGACACCCGGAACACTCGGTTCTTGCAGTCTCTCCCGTGTTACACACCCTCATCCGTTCGTTACCGCGGTAGCGTGTCAAAGAATACTTACCCACAGCACCGTTTTGTACGGCCAATGAGCCAGGAGGGCGAGCAGGAGCAATCCGACCGGAAGAAATACGAGTTCCGGAAGGTCATCGAGGATCTCAAGAACTACGAGGGTTCTGGCACGCAACTCGTGACGATCTACGTCCCCGAGGACAGACAGGTAAGCGACGTCGTCGCCCACGTCACCCAGGAACACAGTGAGGCGGCCAACATCAAGTCAAAGCAGACCAGAACGAACGTCCAGGACGCGCTCACCAGCATCAAAGACCGGTTGCGCTACTACGACACGTTCCCGCCGGAAAACGGGATGGTGTTGTTTTCCGGTGCCGTCGACTCCGGCGGCGGCCGGACCGAGATGGTGACGAACGTCCTCGAGAGTCCGCCCCAGCCCGTCGAGTCGTTTCGCTACCACTGTGATTCGGACTTCCTGACGGAGCCGCTAGAGGAGATGCTCGCGGACAAGGGGCTGTACGGGCTGGTCGTCCTCGACCGGCGCGAGGCCAACGTCGGCTGGCTGAAAGGCAAACGCATCGAACCGGTCAAATCCGCCTCCTCGCTCGTCCCCGGAAAGCAGCGAAAAGGTGGCCAGTCCGCCCAGCGATTCGCCCGCCTGCGTCTCGAGGCTATCGACAACTTCTATCAGGAGGTCGCGGGGATGGCGAACGATCTGTTCGTCCCGAAACGCCACGAACTCGACGGCATCCTCGTCGGCGGACCGTCGCCGACGAAAGACGAGTTCCTCGACGGCGATTACCTCCACCACGAGATCCAGGATAGCGTGATCGGCAAGTTCGACGTCGCGTACACCGACGAGTCGGGGCTGAAGGACCTCGTCGACAACGCCGAAGACGCACTCGCCGACGCGGAGGTGATGAAGGACAAACAGCAGATGGAGGAGTTCTTCGAAGAACTCAACGCGGGCGAACTCGCGACCTACGGGTTCGAGCAGACCCGCCGAAACCTGATGATGGGGGCGGTCGACCGTCTGCTGATCAGCGAGGACCTCCGCAAGGACGTCGTCACGTACGACTGCGAGGAGTGTGACAACACCGACCGCGAGGTCATCGACCGGCGGAAGTCGACGCCGGATCACACCTGCAGCGAGTGCGGAAGCGACGTCGAGGCGACCGAGGAAGACCGCGAGGACGCCATCGACCACCTCATCGAGATCGCCGAACAACGCGGGACCGAGACGAAGTTCATCTCGACGGACTTCGAGAAGGGCGAACAGCTCTACAACGCCTTCGGCGGCTTCGCCGGACTCTTGCGGTACTCGACCGGCGTGTAAATCGGTACAGCGATCGGTAAGCCGACGTTTCTTCCGGAACGTTCCCCCGATCTTTTCCGGCCGTACGCCCAGCAACGGCGGGTATGCCAGATCGAACGACCGCCCGACGGACCGTCCTCGAGGGGGTCGCAGCCGGCTGGTCCGGCGCGCTTTTCGGCAGCGGTATCGGCGTGGTGAGCGAACTGAGCGAGTGGCTCGAGAGCCGTGCCGTCACGGTCGGAACCGGCCTCGAGCGGCGTCGACCGGCGACGCAGGAGGTTACCGTCGTCCCGGAATCGACGGTGTTGTTCGAAGCGGAACCGCCCCGCGAGTTCGAACCCGGCGACGTCGAGTGGGACGGCGACGGCGAACCCGGCGGCAGGGGTGCCCCGCTTGCCCTCGACTACGAGTACGCAGCCGGCGTCCCGGCGGCGTTTCGGACGTTCGAATCGACCGGCACGCACGAGGTAACTGCCATCGACCCCGACAGCGGGGAACTACGGGCCGATTGGACCGTTCGCGTCGACGACGACGGAGCGCTCGCCCCGACCGTCGACCTCTCGGTCGATCCGGGTGAGGACGAACGGATCGGCGTCGACGACACCGTCGAACTCACGGCGACCGCATCGACTCGAGACGGGCGTCTCGACCGCCTCATCTGGGTCGAAGGACAGAACATGACCGTCCCCGAGGTATCGGACCTCGAAGGCGAACAGGACAGCGTGACGCTCGCACCCGAGCGTCCGGGCTGGATGAGCGCCGGCTATCCGACGACTGCGATCGCCGTCTCGGAGATCGGACTGCTGAGCGAGCCTGCAAGCGTCGACGGTCCCGAGATCAGGCCGCCGCTCGCGATCGAGATCGTCGAAACGAACGATCCGGTCCCCGCCGGCGGTACGCTCGAAGTCGTCGCCGAAGTCGAAAACGTCGGCGACATGATGATGGTCGGCGACACGACGCAGGAACTCGAGTTCGTGGTTGGCGAGGACCCGACGGTCGTCGACGCGGCGACGGTGGCCGTCGACTGGCCCGAGACCGAACGGGTCACCTTCGCGTTCGAGACGTACCCCGTCGAGCACGACGATCGATTCCCCGTCCGCGTCGTGGGAGCCGACGACGCCGACGAACGGATCGTCGAGGTGTTCGCTCGAGACGCGACGGGACTCGACGTCTCCATCCAGGGGACGAACGCGCCCGTCGATGCGGGCGACCGGCTCGAGGTAACCGCGCGGGTCGAAAACGTCGGAAACCAGCCGATCAGCCGGGACGTCGAACTCGTGGTCGGCCACGATCCGCAGCTGGTCGATTCGGTTTCGGTCGCACTCGAGGCGGGCGAGAGGGGGACGGTCTCGCTCGGCTACGAGACGTATCCAGCCGCACAGACGACAGCGTTCCCCGTCGTCGTCGACACCGGCGACGACGCCGACGAACGAACGATCAGGGTGATTGGAACGGGCGACTGACGGCCGTCACGATCGGAGTTCTCCGGTTGACAACTCGACCGAAGCGAGAGACGACCGATCGATCGTCCCTCGATTCCGCCGTGGACCACTCACCTCTTTTCGGACGGGGTTCTCTCCAGTCCGTAATCGGCCCCTACGTCGCGTTCCGATCGTCGATCGAACCGATTCGACGAGGGCTGGTCGGTCGACGCCACGATCGGCGGTAGCCCGGGGATTCTCCAGAACGAGACTGTCAGCCGAGCCGACGAACGCTTACAACGGAAGGGTTATGCCGGTAGTCACGTATTACCGCTCGAGTAATGGACGACTGTCCGTCCCTCCCCGCGTCGTTCGACGACCCCCGAATCACCGAGCAGTTTTGCCGACGAATCGACGGGCCGGCCGGCGACCTCTCCCTCCTCGGCGTCGTACACGATCACCCCGCGAGCGTCGCGCGCGTCGAGCGCGTCGTCGACGCCGTCGATCCCGACGTGCTCGCCCTCGAGTTACCCCCGGCCGCACTCCCGCTGTACCGGAGCTACGCCGACGAGGCCGATGGCAACGGCTCGCCGCGCTTTGGCGGCGAGATGAGCGCCGCGATCCGGGCCGCGGCGACGGCCGACGTCGTCGGTATCGACGCGCCGAACTGGTCGTTCGTACGCAGACTCGTGACGCGACTGGTCGCGGATCGCGCCTCGGCCGCGACCGCACGGCGCGTGGCCTCGAGTCTCGGCGGTGCAACTCGCGAAGCCCTGGCCTGTCGGGTCGCGGCGACGCTGACCCACGCGACCTCGATGACGGTGACCAGGGACGACCCGATCGAGTACGACTGTACACCCGCGGATCCGCCGGAGCGCCAGGCGGCCCACGAGCGCTCGCACGTCGCCACCGTCCAGGCGCTGCTCGGCAGCGTCGAGACGGACGGCACGGCACTCTCCTACCGGGACGAGACCCGCGAGCGATGCATGGCCGAGCGCCTCGAGGAGATCCGAGAACGGGGAGACGTCGTCGCCGTCGTCGGCGTCGACCACCTCGAGGCCCTCGAGGACGCGTTGTCCGAACGCGCGCTCGAGTGAGGTGGCTGCTGTACCGACGTCCCGGCGGGACCGCTGGATGGCCACGATCTCCTTCAGGCGATGCTCGGAACGGTACTATCGGGCTGCAGTCGGTTCGGACCGGTACTACCGGAGTACAGTCGGTTCGGACCGGTACTATCGGGCTGCAGTCAGCGTGACCCGCTCGAGCATCGCCGGTGTTCCTACCAACAATGCTTAATTAAATCCGTGCGAGATATCGACCATGCCGAGCGAGCGGGAAAAGATGGTAAACGGGGAGCTGTACGATCCCACCGATCCCGAACTCCTGGCGGATTCCAAGCGGGCTCGAGAGCTCCTCGCCGAGTACAATCGGATTTCGGGGGCCGAGTACGAACGGCGACTGGATCTGCTGGACGAACTCTTTGGAACGTGCGCCGAGGCGTGCTGGATCGACCCGCCGTTTCGCTGTGATTACGGGTACAACGTCCACGTCGACGAGGGATTCTACGCGAACGTCGGCTGCGTTATCCTGGACGTCTGCCGGGTCGACATTGGGCGGAACTGTCTTTTCGGCCCGAGCGTACACGTCTACACGGCGTCTCACCCGCTGGATCCAGCCGATCGAGCCAGGGGGCTCGCGTACGGGGAACCGGTCTCGATCGGTGACGACGTGTGGATCGGCGGGCGAGCGGTTCTCAACCCCGGCGTGACGATCGGAGACGGCTCTGTCGTCGCGTCCGGCGCGGTCGTTACCGACGACGTACCCGAGGGAGTCGTCGTCGGGGGCAACCCCGCGGGGGTCGTGAAGGAACTCGAAACCGGCTGAGACGGATCACTGTCCCCGGTTGCCGGTGGACTATACGTTTCGTTCCCGTTCGGCTGGCTCACCGGGTCGTCGGCGGCTCGATCAGTATTTCGCCGTTTCCGTAGATCGTGACGTAGTGGTCTTCGACGACGAACGAGAGCGTCCCGCCGGAGCGGGGAGTGCCGTCGTGACGCGGTCGGAAGAGCGCATCGAGCGCGTCGGGGTCGACAGTGTCGTACAGGGAGATTCGGCCGTCGGTCGGATCGACGCCCAGACAGTCGGCCAGGGCGTGGACGACGGTCGTACTGAGCGTCGCCGGTCCGTCCGGATCGTGAAACGCACGATACACCGATGGAGAGCGAGAGTGTGAGGCGGGAGATGGGTAGCCGTTCATACCTGTTCGTCTTCCCTCGTCACTCGGCACCCCATCAATAAAAGCGTAATCGTCGATTACCGTCGGCTCGAGTGACTGTCACCGACGGTTTCAATACCCGCGGAAGCCCGCGTTCAGTGGCGAAGCGTGGAGACACAGCGCCAGCAGTACGTGAACGTCTGATCCGCCGCGTTGTGGGCTCCACAGTGTGGACAGCGAACCGACTCGCCGTCTATCTCGTGGTCCTCCTCTGGGTCCTCGACGTCGTCGGTGCCGTCCGGCGGACGCGGGTAGCGGTCGGTGCCGGACCTGGGATAGGTCCGGCCGCGATCCGGATCGGCAAACGACGGCGAACTCGAGCTCTCGCCGTCCTCGCGGCGAGCGTACACGTAGTACAGTACCAGATGAAGGAGGGCAAACAGCACCACGTAGCCGATGAGCCAGCCCCAGAGCTCCATCACCGTGTCATAGGTTCGCAAGGTACTTGGATGTTCCCTGCATCAGGAACCGGAGACAGTCAGGGTGGAAAAACTTACCGCGGGGGGTGAAGGTCGCGACCGAACTCGTCGAACACCTCGAGGTCATCGGGCAGATCGTACTCGATTCGGCGCTGTTCCTGGCGGTTGACGCCCGCCTCGTCGATCGGCGTCGCGACCGACTCCCAGCCGGGTTTGATCTTCACACTCTGTGCCGGCATGCCGACGACGATGTGGTGTGCGGGGACATCGTTCTGGACGACGCCGCGGGCACCGACGATGGCGTTCTCGCCGACCCTGTTGCCCGCCCGGACCATGGAGTCGTACGTGAGTCTGACGTCGTCTTCGACGATCGTGTGGTAGTTGCGGACCTCGGTCTGGTCGACGACGTCGTGGTCGTGACTGTAGACGTGGACGCCGTCGGAGACCGACACCCGGTCGCCGATCGTTAGTTTGCCGCGGTCGTCGAGGTGGACGCCGTCGTGGACGACCGCGTTGTCGCCGATCGTGATGTTGTGACCGTACGTAAACGAGATACTCTTGAAAAATCGACAGTTCTCCCCGCACTCCTCGAAGAGGTGGTGTGCGAGCATCCGCCGGAAGCGAAGCGCGAACTCGACGTTGTCGGCGATCGGCAGGCTGTCGAACTGCCGCCAGAGCCACTGAAGGTGTTTCGATCGCCGGAATCGATCCTCGTCTTTTTCGGCGTAGTACTCGCTCTCGAGTGTCGTGTTACAGGGATCGTAGCTCTGTAACCGGACTCGTTCGGCCGGCGAGACGGGTTCGCCGTCCTGCCAGCGCTCGTAGGCCTCGCGGTCGCCCGAGAGGTCGATCAGGACGTCCTCGACGACGGAACAGGTATCCTCGTCGCTTTCGAGTCGCCGGTCGACCTCGTCGATGAACTCACGCATTCCCGCCTCCGCGTCGTCGGGGAGCGAGACGTACCGCTTCGTCATGGTTCGAGTATTGCCCGCCGAGTTGATAGGGGTTCGGTTGTGCGTCCGTTTCGCCGACTCCAGGTGGTGACTCGAGTGTTACCGGTCCCTTCGGTCGCCACTGGGGTCGTCACCGTTCGGCAGCCTGCCACCGCGAGAAGAGGAACGCGGGGAGCGCGATCGAACCGGCCACCAACAGGACTGTTACCACGACCGTCCCGACCGTGATCCGATCCGGCCGCACTTCCAACTGTGTGACGGCGAGGGGTACGAGCACCGCGACGGCGAGGACGATCCCGAGGAGGATTCGGCCGTGGGATCGACGACGAGCGTCGTCCATATCCGAACTAGTTAGCGCCCGCTCAAGAACGGTTCGACTCGAGTCCGAACGGCCCTGCCAGCGCGGATCGAACGGAAAGACACCGAACCGGTTCGGATCGCCGTCCTGAGCGTTCCGTACGCCATAAGTTCTCTCGCTTCGAAGGGGCGGGTATGCAACACAGCGAACTGGGTGACTCCGGGGTCGAGGTCAGCGAGGTCGGCTTCGGCGCGTGGGTCGTCGGCACCGACTGGTGGGGCGACCGGACGGAGGCGGACGCGATCGAGATGATTCGCCACGCCGTCGACCAGGGGGTAACGTACTTCGATACCGGCGACGTCTACGGCCACGGACGAAGCGAGGAACTGATCGGAGATGCCCTGGCAGACGTTCGCGACGAGGTGACGATCGCCACCAAAGTCGGCTACGATTTCTATAACAACCCGCAGGCCGGCCACGGCGAGTTACCGAAGGAGATGGACCCGGACTACCTGCGCGAGGCCGTCGAGAAGAGCCTCGAGCGCCTCGGGATGGATTCGATCGACGTCCTCCAGTTGCACAACGCGAACGTCGAGGAGATCACGTCCGACGTTCTGGAACTGCTCGACGAACTCGAAGAAGAGGGAACGATCGAGGCGACGGGGCTCGCGCTCGGCCCCTCGATCGGCTGGCTCGCCGAAGGTGACTTCGCGATCGAGGAGGAGTTCGACTCGGTCCAACTCGTCTGGAACGCGCTCGAACAGGAGGTCGGCAACCACTTCCTCGAGACGATCGAGAAGACCGGCTCCTCGACGAGCCTGATCCCGCGGGTGCCACACTCCTCGGGCATCCTGAACGAGCAGGTGACGCCCGAGACCGAACTCGGCGAGGGCGACCACCGCGGGTTCCGTCCCGACGAGTGGTACGAAACCGGCTGGGAGAAACTCGAGAAACTGCGGTTTTTGGAACGTGACGGCGAGCGGACGATGGGGCAGGCGTCGATCGCGTGGTTGCTCTCACACGATCCGGTCGCGACCGTCACGCCGACGTTCCGGACGACCGACGATATCGACGACTGGGCGGCCGCAAGCGACGTACCGAAACTCACCGCCGAGGAGATGGACCGGGTCGACGAACTGTACCGGAACGACTTCGACATCGACCGCGACGACGGCATGGACGCGCTCCGGTCGTCCGTCGGCGGCGAGGACATCGAGTCGGCTGGACTGGACAAACTCGCCGCAGACTGATCGCCGCCTTTCGTCCGTCTCGAGACGAACTGACCGCTGTCTCTCGTCCGTCTCGAGGCGAACTGATCGCGTCGATCGTGGCCAGTCCCGAGTGGATTCCTCGCTCCCCGGAGACGACACCGACAACCGGTCGAACTCACTCGGCGAGCGGGAGCGAAAGGGAGATCACCGTTCCACGTGGCTCGTTCTCCGCAACCGAGAGTTCACCGTCCGAGAGAGTCGCCGTCCATTTCGCGATCCACAGTCCGAGGCCGCTCCCGTGATCGAGGGGCGTTTCGGCCCGGTTGTGGAGGATGCGATACTCGGCGTCGGGGATTCCCGGTCCGTTGTCCGCGATGGAGAGTCGGACGCGGTCGTCGCGGGTTTCGATCCGGACGGCCACCCGCGGCTGGTCGGCGTCGTTGTGAACGACGGCGTTCTCGAGGAGGTTCTCGACCGCCGCCTCGAAGAGCGGTTCGGAGGCCGCTGCGGTCGGCTTCGACGCCTCCGGCCACTCCCGCTCGAACGTGACCTCGGGGTGTACCCCTTCCAGATCCTCGAGGGTGCGATCGACGACGGTCGAGACGCAGACGGGGTCGGAGGCCGCGTGGTCGTCGACCGTTTGCTCGAGCGTTCGTGCTTTTCGAGCGAGTGCTACCACCTCGGTGGCGCTCTCTCTGGCCGCGTCGATGTGTTCGTCCGTCGGGTCCGTCGCGGTCTCCATCGCGGTCTCGAGGTGACCGATGACCAGCGAGAGTTCGTTGCGGAGGTTGTGCTGGAGAACGCGGTTGAGGACGCTGAGACGCTGCTCCCGCTGGGCGAGATCGGTGACGTCGTCGAGGTAGACGATGCGTCCCGACCGGCGACCGAACTGGTCCGTAAGCGGCGTCGACCGATAGCGGTAGACGCGAATTCGACCGTCGAGTCGAACGGTAAACTCGTCGTCGGACTCGAGGTCGGCGGGAAGCACGTCGCCGATCGTATCGCCGATTTCGAGACCGTCGAGGAGGCGTTTCGCGAGGTCGTTCACGTCGGCGACGGTCCCCTCGCGGTCGACGACGATCACTCCGTCGTCGAGTTCTTCGACCAGTTTGTCGCGTGCGACGGGCCGGAGGTCGAAGAGGTCGAAGTGAAAGAGCGCGATCGCGAACGCCCCGCCGGAAATCGTCAGCGCAGTCGTCGTAAAGTCGATGCTCGAGCCCGGTTCGGTGAGAACGTTGACGGCGACGTTCGTGGCCAGCGGGACGACCCCGGCGATCATCAACAGGCCGGACTGTTTCCGATAGATCGTTCCCGATCGGAAAAAGACGAGGACGAGAACGACCAGACTCGCACAGATCAGCGCGTAGGAGTACGCGACGTTCGTCCAGAACAGCGGCCCCGGTTCGATCGCCACGATCGACGCCCCCTCGACACGCGTCACCGAGGTCGAACGGAAGTAGTAGCCGTGGTATCGATTCGTCCCAACGCTGGCGAGAACAGCCGCCGGAACGACAGCTAGCGCCGCACACGCCCGTCTCGAGAGCCACTCGGCCTTTCCGGCGTACGTCATCGCGACCACGAGGTACGCCACTGGAACGGCCACGGTCCCCGGATAGCGGAGTCGGTTCCAGAGGAGGACCGATTCCGGCGCGGTCGAGGCGATGCTCACGCCGTACGGAAGTGCCCAGGCGGCGACACTCACCATCAGCAGCGAGAGCGGCCACGCCATCGGGTTGGGGCGGTTTCGAATCGCCTCGAGCGCGAGCAGGAGAGCGATGATACCGCTTGTGAGGACGACGAGAACCGGAATCGAAACCATCCAACTCAAGCCAGTATCATCTCGCTGCGTCTACCCAACTCACTGGGCGATCAAAACCCCGACGGAAGTTGTCACAACAGAGAGATTAGGAATGTATCACATGTCTGTTGAGATGGCGACAGTATATGGGACCCGGTGTTCCCCAGCGTTCGAACTCGAGCGGCAAGCATCGAGCGTACCGGTCACCGATTTGCAGGCGGGTCAGTGCAACCACGCCTCCCACGTGGTCGCGCCCACGGTTCGATCCGGACAGGTCGCGGTCCCCGTACGGAATTCGGCGGCGACCGCACCAGGGAGTGGACAGCGGACGACCGGCCGGCGCGTCCCCTTCGCGTCCCGGTACGCACGAGCGAGTTCGCCGATCGTCCGCGGCTCCGGACCGCCGACGGGTGGGACGCGGCCGGCCGGCTCTCGCATCGCGTGTTCGACGAGGGCGTCGGCCGCCTCGCCCGTCTCGATCGGCTGTACGCGAAACCGGGTCGGCAGCGGCCAGAGTGGGAGCCGCGACACGGTCTCGAGCAACTCGAAGACGAACGAGTGAAACTGGGTGATGCGAACGATCGTGGACTCGACCGGACTCGCCTCCACGGCGCGTTCGGCCCGGTGTTTGTGTTCGTAGTACGAGAGCGGAATCTCGTCGACGCCCACGATCGACACGTAGACGACGTTCTCGACCCCCGCGTCGTCGGCCGCCTCGAGGAGGCGTTCGGTTCCGCGGAGGTCGACCGCCTCGCTGTCTCCCCGCGGTGCCGAGGCGGCGTGGACGACGACGTCGGCCTCCGAAAGCGCCGGCTCGAGCCCGGTTCCATCGACCAGATCGAGTTCGACCCAGTCGAGGTCGTCTTCGGTCGCCGTCGGCGGCGACCGACTCGCCGCCCTGACCTCGTGGCCCGCCTCGAGCAGCCGCGGGCACAACTCCCGACCGAGCGTTCCCGTTGCCCCGGTGACGAGCGTTCGACGTGCGCGAGTCATTCCGACTCGGGATTGGGTTTTCTCGACCGAGTCGGTGTCGCCGGATCCGTCTGGAGGATTTAAGTGATGGGTGGAGGACTGTCGTCTATGAAGTACGTCCGGCTAACCCTCGACGCGGGCGGTCAGGAGGCCGAAATCCACCCGATGTTCGACGTCCTGATCAACGCGGCGTACGTCGACCGAGCCCTCGCGCTGCACTGGACTTTCGTCGGCGACGAGCTGGGAATGATGCACTACGTCGAGGGAAGTCGTGGCCAGTTCCGTGAGACACTCGAGCGGATTCCGGAGGTGACCGACTACGCGCTCACGCCGGACGACGGCGGATCGTTCTACGCGTACGTTCGGGACTCGACCACCGAACCGGTCCGGGAGATGTTCGGCCCAATCCAGCGATGTCCTGCGGTCGTCCTCCCGCCGGTCGAGTACGCCGACGGGACGGTTTCGTACGCGGTGTTCGGTCCGCCCGACGAGATTCAGGGCGCCCTCGAGCGGTTTCCGCCACAGATCGACGTGACGGTTTCGGCGGTTAGCGGTCTCTCCGCGCTCGCCGGAACGGTCGAATCGAGCGTCACCGATCGCCAGCGCGAGGCGCTCGAGACCGCTCTCGAGGTCGGGTACTACGAGGTGCCACGCGAGGCCAACCACGAGGCCGTCGCCGAGGAGATCGGCTGCGCGCCGAGCACCGCTGCCGAACACCTACGACGAGGCGAGGCGAACGTGCTCCATGCCGCGATAGACGGTCCGATGCGATGGGCGTAAACGCGAGGCCTGCTCGGGTCGATCGAACCGCGGCCGATCGGACCCATCAGGGGACCGTTCGAACCCGACCAGCCCAAGGGATCGTTCGAACCCGACCCGCACAGAAGAACGCGCGAACCCGACCCGCCGGTCACTTCGAGAGGGCGCGTTCGACCGCTTTCGCGACGTCGCTCGCCTTCTCGGCCAGTTGCTCGTCGAGTGTCCCCTCGGCGACGGCGTCCTCGAGTTCGTCCGCGTCGACGACCTCGACCGTTCCGTCGGGCCGTTTGATCACGTCGACGTAGAGGTCGACGTACCTGACCGTCTCGGGAAAGAGTTCGACCGGCGTACAGACGTTGACGTAGGTCCCCTTCGACGTGCCGTCGGCGGCTCTGTACGTCGTCGGATACCACCACCGACCCTCGCGGAACTTCGTCACCGCCGTATCGCCGTCCTCCTTCGGCGTGTCGAGCGCGTCGTAGCTCCCGCCGCCGCGCATCGATCGCTCGAGGGTGAGTTTGCCCTCGCCGTCGACCTCGGTGACCTCCCCACGGCCGAGCGTGATCAGCCGCCCGTCGGGTTTGCCGTGGCCGATCTCGAGGCGGTCACCCCTGGCTGGGCCGAACTGCCGCGAGACCGCGCCGAAGGGAAACGAGCCGTCCGTACTCGACTCCGAGTCGGCGGACGCCGATCCACGGACCGCCTCCGCGAAGTCGACCGCCGCGCTCGCCGCGCGATCGGCGGCTTTCGTCCGATGGTGGCCGACCATCGTCGTCTCGACCTTGCGGCGAGCATCGTCCAGCGCGAACCGCGACTCCCGACCGAACCAGAGCCACGCTGTCGTTCGCGGTCGGACGAGACGACCAGGATCGCCGGGTTCGTCGGGGTCGTCACCGAGTACGTCCTCGAGCGTTTCGATCCGTTCGACAGCTCCATCGAGGGCGTCACCCATCGCCTCGAGGTCGGCGTCGGCCGCTGACTGCTGCCAGCGCAACCCCCAGCCCTCGGGGACGTCCGTCGAGAGCAACTCGGTCATCCCGACGAGTTCTTCCGCCCGCTCACCGCGGAGCGCGGCGGAGACGCCGGTTCGATCCCGCGAGAGCGTACAGAGGCCGCCCTCGACCGCGATGGTCGGTTCGACCCGCGGGCGGTCGTCGTCCCACGGCGGAGTCGGCTCGTCCACCCGAACGCGATACCGGTTTCCGGCGTCGACGTAGCCGTCGACGTCGTCGTACTGGAGGTAGCCACGTCGGCCGTCACCGAGGTCGACGACCGCGCCGTGTCCACCCCCAGCCTCGAGCACCTCGGCGTCGAAGACCGCGCCCCGCGAAACGTCGGCGGTCCACCGGAACGCGTCGATTCCGACCCCCTCGAGTTCCGCGAGAATCGCCTCGACCGCGTCGGGATCTCCCGATACCTCGAGTCCCTGCCGATCACGGGTCGTGTAGATCGTGGCGTCGGCCGGGGCGACGTCGAACGACCGATCGAACCGCTCGCGGATGGGGTCGGAAGCCTGGACGACCTCGAGGCCGTTCTCCGCGAGCAGCCGGGTGACGGCGGTCGTGTAGATGCCACGGACGCGAACGGTCGTCATCGTCTCCCCTCCGCGTCGGTCAGGCGTCTCATCGTCTCCCCTCCGCGTCGGCCAGGTGCCGAACGGTTCTGTTCCGAGTTCGAACGGTCCCGATTCGGTATCGGCCGATCCCGGACCGCCGTCGTCCGTTTCCGATCGTTTCCTGACCCTCGCATTCGAGCGTCCTGACCCGTCACGGCGATCACCGGAACGTCTCCCGGTCGGGCGCGAACCGAACCCGGTCGTGTATCGTCGGCCCGAGCGTGAGTTCGACCGATCCGTCCTCGAGAATCCGCCCGTCCTCGACGTAGACGCCCCACGTATCGAAGCGGAGCCAGCCGCGCATCTCGTCGGCGTGCGTCGTTAGATCGAGTCCCTCGACCGCGTGTTCGGGATAGTCGGCACTCGAGTGAGCCATGTCCATGTCCGAAAACACCGTCCCGTGCTCGTCGAAAAACGCCTCGAGCGCCGCCGCGTCGTCCTCGACGGCCTCGACGACCGCCGCCGAGGCGGCCCGGAGTTCGTCGTTCTCGAGACCGACCTCGCGCAGCGCCCGCTGTGTTCGCTGGTCGAAGTGCATACCGGCCGTTGGGGCGCGACCCCTTTGTGGATTCCGAGTTCCGCCGTCGAACCGTGGCGACGGCCCGCCAGCGCGACCAGTTCCCAGACCGATCGCACTCGAGCGTCGGTGACGGTCGTCCGATGGTCGCGTCTTCGAACGGACCTTCCGCTTACCCGCTCCTAAGTGGAACTGACGCCGAACGCTTACCGGACCGGAGGTCCTACCGAAACGTATGTCTCGACGGCGCGATCCGGTCGAACGAGCTGATCAGCAATCGACCGATCTCTACGACGTCTCGACGTGGGAGCCGCGGTCACCACTCGATCGGGCCGCGTACGCCATTTACAGCGGGATCAGCTACGGATTGCGGGCGATCGTCTTACTGGTCGCACTCGTGATCACGCTCGCACTGCTCGTCCAGCCGGGAATCCTCGTCGCCGAACAGCCGTTGCTCGGCGTCTTCTTCGGACTATCGATCGTTCCGGCGGCACTGCTCGCGGCTTTCATCTGGTACACGGACATCACGACCGGCGAACCGCTTCGGCTGCTCGTCGCCACGTTCGTTCTCGCCGTTCTGTTTGCGACGTTCGCCGCGGTCGTTAACTCGCTGACGCGGCCGTGGTTCGAGGTCATTCCCGTGATCGGAACGGCGCTGTTTTTCTTCCTGATCGTCGGTCCCGTCGAGGAGGCGGTGAAACTGCTCGCGGTTCGCGTCTTCGCCTATCGAAGCGAAACGTTCGACGCGGTCATCGACGGTGCGGTGTACGGGGCGGTCGCCGGTCTCGGTTTCGCCGCGATCGAGAACGCCATCTACATCGCAAGCACCGTCGCGGAGGCCGAAGTGGGGATATTCACCGCCGCGACCGGAATCGCGACCGTCCGGGCGCTCGTCGGCCCCGGCCACGTCATCTACTCTGCGATCGCGGGGTACTACCTCGGCCTCGCGAAGTTCAATCCGCAGTACGCCGGCCCGCTGGTGGTCAAGGGACTCCTCGTCGCCTCGATCGTCCACGCGACGTACAACACGACCGTCGGCTTCGTCCCGGACGTCCTCGTGGCGTTCTATCCGATCTCGCCCGAGTTCGCGTTCATCGGCTACGTGATCCTGTTCGACCTCGCGATCGGCTACTACCTCTACCGGAAGATCGTACGTTACCGCCGAACCTACGCCTCGATACGGGACGATTCGGGAACTCCTCCAGAGCCCGAATCGACCGAGTTCGATCCCCCCAGCCGGTAGGTCGGCTCGAATTCGATCGAGCAAGAAACGGTCTGGTACCTCGAGGAACAGGCCACCGCAGTGTATATCCGAGTGGACTGGTAAGCTCGAGTGATGATCCCGTTTATCGGATCGGTCGTCGCGTTCGTCGTCGCGTTGCTCGTCGGTGGCCTCGCGATCTACCTCGGCGCGGCTCTCATTACGGACACCGAGGACTACACACGCGCCCTCGTCACCGCGTTGTTCGGTGCGATCGCGTGGGCTCTGACGGCCTGGATTCCGCTTTTCGGCCCGCTCGTGGCACTCGTCGCCTGGATCTGGGTGATCAACTGGCGATACCCGGGTGGGTGGACCGATGCAGCCCTCGTCGGCGTGGTCGCGTGGGTCAGCGCGCTCGTGATCCTGTTCGTTCTCAACGCAGTTCTCGGCCTCGGTGTCGGCGCGTTCGGCGTTCCGGGCGCGTAGGCGACGACTCTGGAACTGCGAACACGCGTGGAGCGCTCGCTCGAGTGATACGAGTTGGTCGTCGATACGGGCTCCCGATGTACCGGTTCACCCCAGGACGGTCGCGGATGCGCCGGAAATGACCGACAACAGTCCGAATCGGAGGGGAAAGTGAGGTCGCCAGCGGAGTGGTGTTCAGTGGCGGTCCAACCCGGAACTAACGAGCGAAATCGTGCTATGTGGTCCGATTTCGCTCAGCAGTCGACGGTTGGAACGGTACTAGTGCGCTCGCAAGTGTGGACAGCCTAGTCCTGCTTTTTCTCCGTGATAGTTGGATAGAGCCGGAGTAACTTCGTTCGGGCATCATCGGCAGTGAACTGCCAGTCGATCGAGACGGTAGCCTCGTTACGGTCAGTTTCCCACGCGGCGACCTCCGTTCGGAGTGTCGCCGCGTCAGGGATGCGCTGGTTGAGGCACTGGG
>NZ_REGA01000026.1 GCF_003841505.1 Natrarchaeobius chitinivorans | reverse complement strand
GGCGTTGCTGTCACTGCTCGTGAGTCGTGAATTGCTTGATCTGGTCACCGAACAAGCGGACGATGAGATCGTGTTTCCGCCGGAACGCTGGGCGGCGACCTTCCGGTCGCACGCCCAGCTCATCCTCCACGAACTTGGCGAATATCTCGGCTACTCGCCGCCACCGCTGCTCGACCGACTGATCGACGACGCACAGAAGATTCACCAGCAACGGCCAGTGTTACAAGAGACGCTCGCTACCGCTACGCAACCGAGGTGTGAGTCTTAGCTAAAGACGAATAGGTACTGGTGTTTTACCTCGGCTTTGAGCTTCGCGAGATCCACGCCGGTCGGACAGTCGCTCTGACAGCCCTTGCAGCCGATACAGAGGTCGAGGACCTCCGCCTGAAATCGGTCGTCGTACAGTTCCGCCGGATCGATCTCGCCGCTGATCGCCGCCCGAAGCAGGTTGGCCCGTCCGCGGGTCGTCGCGATCTCCTCCTCGGTGGCCCGGTAGGTCGGACACATCACGTCGTCGTCGGTCTGTCGGCAGGTGCCACAGCCGTTACAGAGTTCGACCAGGTGAGAGAACCCGCCCTCGTCCTCGAAGTCGAGGGTCGTCCGGGGCTCGAGCGAGGCGTAGTCGGGACCGTACCGGAGGTTTTCCCGCATATCAGCCGGACGCTTCTCGCGGTAGACGACCTTTCCGGGGTTCATCCGCCAGTCGGGATCGAACGCGCCTTTTATCTCTTTGAACGCCTCCCAGAGGTCGGGTCCGTACAGCTTCGGATTGAACTCAGTCCGCGCGAGGCCGTCGCCGTGTTCCCCGGAGAACGAGCCGTGGTGTTCGAGGACGAGGTCCGTCACGTCCTCGGCGATCGACCGCATCGTCTCGACGCCGGCGTCCGTTTTCAGGTTCAACACCGGGCGGATGTGCAACGTCCCAGCCCCGGCGTGGGCGAAGTACGCGGCCGTCGTGTCGTACTCCGCGAGAATCTCGCGAAAGCCGGCCACGTACGCCGCGAGTTCGTCAGGCGGTACCGACGCGTCCTCGACGAACGGGTACGGCTTCGGGTCGCCGTCCATCCCCATCAACAGCGGAATCGCGGCCTTCCTGAGCTTCCAGAACCGCTCCTGGGACGCCGCCGACTTCGCCTCGAGCGTGCCGAACGCGTTTCCCTCCTCGACGAGACGGGTTCGCGTCGCCTCGAACGCCGCGGAGAACTCCTCGATCACCTCCGAATCGAACTCGAGCATCAGTGCCGCCTCGGTTCTATCGGGAATCGGTTCGGCGTACTCTGCGTACTCCGAGGACTCGGACGCGAGTCTGAACACCTCGCTATCCATGAGTTCGACCGCGCTCGCCTCGAGGTCGAGCGCCGCCGGGACGGCGGCGAGGGCCTCGAGCAGGTCGTCGTACCAGCACAGCGCGAGCGCGGTTTCCTCCGGTCGCGTCACGAGCGACAGCGTCGCCTCGACGACGACGCCGAGCGTTCCCTCCGATCCGACGATCAGTTTCGAGAGATTGATCACCCGCTCCCCCTCGTCGGTCGTCCGGATCACTTTCTGGAGGTTGTAGCCGCTGACGCTGCGCTCGAGCGTCGGATACCGGTCCGCGATTTCGGCTTCGTTGCCCTCGACGACGGCCCGGACAGTTCGGTAGAGGGCGGCCTCGCGATCGTCTCGCTCGACGATCCGATCCCACTCGTCGCTATCGAGGATCACGTCTCGGGTCCGGATCGTCGATCCGTCCGCCAGGACGACCTCACACTCGTCGACGTAGGCGTCCGTGATCCCGTACCGGACCGAGTGTGCGCCGGTCGAGTTGTTACCGATCCCACCGCCGATCGTCGCCCGGTTCGACGAGGCGGGGTCGGGAGCGAACTTGAGCCCGTGGGGCTCGAGGGCGTCGTCGAGGTCGTCCTGGACGACGCCGGGCCCCACGACGGCCTTCTTCGTCTCCGGATCGATCTCACGGACGTCGTCCATGTGCCGGGACAGATCGAGGACGACACAGCCAGGGCCGACGGCCTGGCCCGCGAGAGACGACCCCGTTCCCCGGGGAAGGATCGGCACGTCGTGGTCGCCCGCCACGCGTATCGCGGCGCGGACGTCGTCGGCGTCGCGCGGAAAGACGACTCCAGCCGGCTGTGCCCCGTAGATACTGCCGTCGGTCGCGTAGAGCACTCGCGTGTACTCGTCGAACCGGACGTCCCCACGACAGGCTCCCCGGAGAGCCGCTGGTAACCCTCGTTGGGACTCGAGGTCACCAGTCGTTCCCTCGCGGTCGGACTCGGGCCGCCGGCTATCGCCCGTCGTCACGTCCTCGCCAGCCATGTTCCATTCCTCACCGTCACGGCGGGTAAATCATGGGGACGTCTACCACATTCTGATCTCGATGGGGTTGTCCGGATCGTTCTCGCGAGTCGACGACGGATCGCCGTGGTCCGTTCCCTCTCCGATCGATGACGTCGACGGCGAACGGAGTCCCGACTACCGGCACAGACAGGCGCTCGAAAAATATCGGGATCGACTACCTCGTCGTTACTCGAAGTGGTCGAGACACTTCTGGTACTCGTCGGCGACCGAGTCCCAGTTGACGACGTCGAAGAAGCCGTCGATGAAGCTGCCGCGGTCCGGGCCGTAGTCGTAGTAATACGAGTGTTCCCAGACGTCCAGTGCGAGAATCGGGTGCGAGCCCCAGAGTGCGCCCTGGTCGTGTTTGTCGACCGCGACGTTGCGAAGTTGCTTTGCGACCGGATCGTACACCAGAAGTGCCCAGCCACCGGCAGCGCCGGCTGCGGCCTCGAACTCGCCCTTCCAGCCCTCGTAGGAGCCGAAGTCCTCCTCGATGCGGTCGGCGAGGTCGCCGTCGGGTTCGCCGCCGCCGTCGGGTGACATGTTCTCCCAGAACAGCGTGTGGAGGTAGTGGCCACAGCCGTTGTGGGTGACGTTCCCCAGTGCACCGGGCGTCGAATCGAAGTCACCGGATTCGCGATTCTCCGCGAGGGTTTCCTCGGCGGAGTTGAGTCCGTTTACGTATCCCTGATGGTGAGTGTCGTGATGCCAGGTGACGACCTGTTCCGAGATTGCCGGTTCGAGCGCGTCGTAATCGTACGGTAGTGGTGGTAGTTCGTGGTCAGTCATGGAGTAAACACCTGTTCGTTCTATTACTGTCTCTCCTGTTAAACGTTGAGGAGTGAAATGCTATCATGGCCCACAGCCCGCCGCGACGTGCCGTGGGCTCCGTGTCCGATCACCACGAATACCGTGTTAAACCTTTCAGGTAGGATTCGGTCCGTACTGTACGCGTCACACCCACTCGTACGGTTTCCCGTGAGTCACTTCCGGCGCACCCGCCGCCCGGGTCGTGAGTGTGTCGGTACATCGGTACAGCAATCCGGATCAGGCCAGTGTACAACGATCCGTATCAGGCCAGTTCCTTGTGGTAGGCGTGCTCGAGCCACTCCTCGAGCGTCGGCTGGGTCCAGTATCTGACCGTTTCGCTTCGCTGATCGTGTTCGAGGATCCCCGAGTCCTCGAGCTTTGGCAGGTGAACGTGGCGAAGTTCGGTCCGAACTTCCTGTTTTCGCTGTTCTACGTCGGGGGCCGATTCGCACTCGTCGCGTTGTCCCTCGAGTGCAACGACGTGATCGGTGACGTCCGTGACGGTCGCGACGCCGTCGGATTGTTCGTACAGAAAGTACAGCGCGTACCGCCGTCGCCGGTTCGAAAGGAGGTCGAAGACGAGGTCGAGCGGCGGGGACGCACTCGTTGTAAAATTCGCTGGCTCCTGTTCGGTTTCACGCATACGCGGACCACCTACCGTAAGTTACCATTCGAAACCACCAACGCCCCCTACTCCAGCCGACACATTAGATGTTACGTCTACCGAGAACGATACCTGTCTTATATCCACTAATAGAGCGATTTGTAAAAAATCCGAACGGAGTCGACGGCTGCTACTCGTAGAGCCACTCGGCGTCGTGCTGGCCGTAGTCGGTCAACTCGTCCTCGTCGAAGTGGATCGCTATCTCGCGTTCGTTTGCACCTTCGTCCTCGTGATCGGCGGCGTGGACGACGTTCCGTCCGAGATCGAGCGCGTAGTCACCGCGGATGGTTCCCGGCTGGGCCTCGAGTGGATCGGTCTCGCCGATCATCTGACGGACCTGACGGGTCGCGTCCTGTCCCTCCCAGACCATCGGTACGACGGGTCCGGAGGTGATGAAGTCGACGAGATCGTCGTAGAACGGTTTGTCCTCGTGTTCACCGTAGTGTTCTTCGGCCCGCTCGCGGGGCATAGTTTCGACTTTGATGCCGACGAGTTTGAGTCCGCGGTCCTCGAGCCTGGAGATGACCTCGCCGACGAGCCCGCGCGCGAACGCGTCCGGCTTGACCATCACGAAGGTTCGCTCGCGATCGCTCATTGGGCCTCGTCCTCCTCGGCGTCGGCGGCTTCCGACGGTTCGGGCTCGTCTTCTGCCGTCTCTTTGCCGCCTTCGACGTCCTCGAGGTCGCCTTCTGCGGCCTGTTCGGCCTCGCCCTCGACGGATTCGCCCTCGGCGACGTCCTCGTCACCGGCGGGTTCGGTTTCGTCTTCGGATTCGTCGACGGCTTCGGCCTCGGTCTCGACGTCCTCGTCCTCGCCGGTTTCCTCGTCGGCCGCCGTCTCGACCTGTGCGGGACCTTTGCCGCGACGGCCCTCTTCGGTCCACTCGAGATCGCGAGGCTCGCGACCGAGCTTGTAGTTTTTCTCCGCTTTCGAGTCGACGAAGTGGAGCACGGTGCCGTCGTTGCGGACGTACATGATGCCCGTGCCGGGTTCGATCTCTTCCCCGGTGTAGTCGCAGGTTCGTTTCTCGACCATTGTGTTATTGTCCTCCGATGGAGTCCGCCTCGCGTGCCGTCTCGCGAAGCTGAAGTACGTCCCCTTCGCGGACCGGTCCGAGGCAGTTTCTGGTGATGATACGTCCCTGATTCTCGCCCTCCTTGATTCGGCATTTGACCTGCATGGCTTCGCCGTGCATGCCGGTCTTGCCGACGATCTCGATGACCTCGGCGGGCGTAGAGCCGCTTTCTTCCTCTTCAGCACTCATTCTCGGTCACCTCAGTCGAGGTCCTCGACCTTGTCGGCGATGTCCTCGACGTCGCCTTCGGCCTCGCCGGCGTCGACGATCGCCGCAGCGGCCGAGCCAACCTCGAGGCCCGCGGCGTGACCGACGTCGTCCTGCGTTTCCACGAAGACGACGGGAATGCCTTTCTCGTCGGCGAGTTCGGGGAGGTGCATCACGATCTCCTCCGGGCTCACGTCTTCGGCGACGTAGACGAGGTCGGCGTTGCCGCGCTCGATCGCTTTCGTCGTTTCGTTCGTTCCTTTCTTTACTCGACCTGTGTCTCGAGCGACCTCGAGCGCCTCGAGGGCGTCGTCTGCGAGGTCGGCTGGGATGTCGGTTGTTACGTAGACTGACATTGGTTGTTCACCTCTCCTACGCGCGGGCTCGCACTCCCCTGCCGTCCGGGCTGGGTCCCGGGCCGAGTACGCGTCGGCGGAAGTCCTGTGAGGCTAGGAGCATCATCAACCCCGCGTAGGGTGTAGTACGGAGTAGCGCTGCCCCCCTTAAAAGCGTGTCCAAACGACCGGAGGCGTGGGATTCGTCCGCACGGAAGCGCGATCCGATCGTGAAATCGATTCCGTTCGGGCGGTGACTATTACCGTCGAGCCCCAACGCCGACACCATGATCGAAGACGCCGTCGCCCTCGCGACGTCGCTTCGCACGGAAGCGACGCGCACGAACGAGCGGCGAGCACTCGTCCTCGCCGGCGACCGCGAACGGGGATACGACGTGCTCGAGGCGGTTCTCGATTCGGTTTCGGTTCCCATCACGAAAACCACGCTCGTCGGTCCCGAGGACCGCCTGCGGTGTGAGCAGGTTCCGCAGGCAAACGCCGGCGAACTCCTCGGGACGACGCGAGACGTCCTCGTCCTCGACGCCCACGAGGGACTCCGGCCGAACGCGCTCGGCAAGACCGTCGGTGCGGTCGACGGCGGCGGGCTGCTCGTCCTCCTGACGCCGTTGCTCGAGGAGTGGCCGGGCCGCCGCGGCGCGTTCGACGAGTCGCTGGCCGTCCCGCCGTTTTCGCCGTCCGACGTCACCAGCCGTTTCCGCGGTCGGCTGGTCGAAACGCTTCGCGCACACCGCGGTATCGCCATCGTCGACCTCGAGGCCGGGCGCGTCGAGGACGACGGGCTGACGAACCCGGCTCCGCGGCTGGCCGGGCGGGACGCCGAGGATCCGGCTCTGGAGATGCCGCCGGATCACCTGTTTCCCGCGCAAGCGTACGACGCCTGCCTCACGAGCGATCAGGCCGCCGCAGTCGCCGCCTTCGAACCGCTCGCGCCGGGAGCCAGAGCGAGGGAAGGCGACGGTCCGGACGCCGGCGGATCGGTGGCCGATTCGCGCGATGGACAGGACCAGGACGGCCGGCAACGAGCCGTGGTCCTCGAGGCCGACCGCGGCCGCGGAAAGTCGAGCGCGGCGGGGCTGGCCGCGGGTTCGCTCGCGTCCGACGGCGCGGACGTGCTCGTGACGGCTCCCGGGTGGCGAAACGCCGAGGAGGTGTTCGGCCGGGCACGAGAACTCTGCGAGACGCTCGAGGTCCTGGAGACCGCCGAGTCGCGACGTATCCGGACGACCGGTGGGGGCTGCGTTTACTTTCTCGAACCCGCCGCAGCCATCGAGCGGCTCGAGGCGGCCGACGTCGTGATCGTCGACGAGGCTGCGGCGCTTCCCGTCGCCCGGCTCGAGGCGCTTCTCGCGGCCGACCGGATCGCGTTCGCGACGACGATCCACGGCTACGAGGGTGCCGGCCGGGGGTTCTCGGTCAGGTTTCGCGACCGACTGGCCGACAGCGGCCACGAAGTAACCGACCGGACGCTCGCCGAACCGATCCGGTACGCCGCCGGCGATCCGCTCGAGGTGTGGGCGTTTCGCGCGCTGCTTCTCGACGCACGACCCACGGTCGACTCGCTCGTGGCCGACGCGACCCCGGATTCCGTCGAGTATCGGCGACTCGAGCCCGACGACCTGTTCGACGACGAGCAACGCCTCCGGGAGGCGTTCGGCCTGCTCGTTCTGGCTCACTACCGGACCGAGCCAAACGACCTCGCCCGACTGCTCGACGCGCCGAATCTCGAGGCCCGCGCGCTGGTTCACGACGGACACGTGGTCTGCATCGCGTTGCTCGCACGCGAGGGCGGGCTCTCGCCCGGGACGCGCGGAGCGATGTACGAGGGCGGGCGCGTCCGGGGAAACATGTTACCCGACGTCCTCACGAGGCAGCTTCGAGACGAGGGGGCGGGCGAACCTCGCGGCGTTCGAATCGTCCGGATCGCGACCCACCACGAGGTCCGCTCGCGGGGGCTCGGCTCGCGACTGCTCGAGTGCGTCCACGACGAGTTCGCCGATGACGACGAGGATATCGGCGGCGAGGACGACGCCGTCGACTGGCTGGGAACCGGCTTCGGTGCGACGCCGGAACTGCTCGAGTTCTGGCGCGAGAACGGCTATCGGACGATCCACGTCTCGACGACGCGAAACGACGCCAGCGGCGAGCACTCGGCGCTCATGCTCCGTCCGACGAGTTCCGAGGGGCGGTCGCTTCACGGCCGCCACGCCGAGTGGTTCGTTCGACGGTTCCCGACGCTCTGTACCGACGCACTCGCTGATCTCGAGCCCGACGTGGTCCGGGCGGTCCTGCGAAGCGTCGACGAGCGTGCGACGCCGCCCCTCGACCTCTCGGACCACGAGTGGCGAATCGTCGCCGGCGCGGCCTACGGGCCTGGATTGTTCGACGTCGATCCCGCCCCCTTTCGCGACCTCGCGGTCCGATACCTGCTCGAGGATCCCGACGCGGTTGCCCTCGAGGAGCGTCAGGAACGACTGCTCGTCGTACGCGTTCTGCAAGGCCGCCCGTGGGCGTCCGTCGCCGATCGCCTCGAGTATCCCTCGACGCGTCAGTGCATGCGAGCGCTCGGGCACGCGTTCCGTCCGCTCGTCGACCACTACGGCACCAACGAAGCGCTCGCGGTTCGAGATCGGTTTCTCGAGACGTGAACCGTTCGCTCAAAAGACGGTAAACGGAACCAGAAGCGCAAGCGGAACGGCGACCGCGAACGCGGCGGTTCGCCAGGGGACGTTTGCGTCCCGCGAGAGCCCGCCAGCGAGCAGGTACCACTGCCAGACGAGGACCAGAAGCGAGACAACCAGGAAAAACGGCTCGAGCGACGTCATGGCACCCTCGATGACGTCCACCTGACTTTCGGGATCGGTGATCGTCACGTCCCTGAGGACGATCCAGAACCCGAGGAGCACCGCGGCGAGTCGGGCGAACTCCGGCACCGCCGCCCAGCCCGCGAGCGCGAACGAGCCGGCGACGGACGGGTCTCCGCCCGCGAGACGACCGGTGGCGAACAGGACGATCCCGCCGAGAATCCACATGATAAACGGCGAGATCAGTGCGATCGGAACGTACTCGTGGGCGGCCTCCTGGACCAGCGCGCCCGCGTCGCGTTCGATCGTCGCCGGTTCGTCACAATTCTCGCCGAGTATCGAGTCCGGATCGTCCTCGTGCTGATCACAGACCCACTCTGGCGGTCGATCGGGATTGTCCATCGTCACCGTCGCGTCGACAGACCCGGCGAGCATCGAGCCGATGAGCGCAATCGCGAACGCGAGCGCGAGCGCAAGCACGACGACGATTCCGACCGCCAGCGCGAGCGTTTCGGCCGGCGGTCGCTCGTCGAAGAACGCCTGGGGTGCCAGGAGAAACGTCCGGATGGATCGAAGGATGGAGGGCATCGTGCCAACAGGTCCACAGGTTGATAGTAAATGTCTTTTCAAATTTCATCGGGAGACGAACGCTCGAGGGGGCCGGGCGGCCCCCGTCACCTACGAAATGACGCGCCGAGTGATCGGTTCCGGCATCGCCTTCAGCAGCCACGCGACGAGTCGCCAGCGCCGGGTGACGTAGACGTGAGTCCGTCGCTTGCGGATCGCTCGAGCGATCTGGTGGGCGGCGGTTTCGGGGGAGGCCATCCAGAACAGGTTCTCGCCCATCGCCATCTCGGTATCGACGAATCCGGGTTCGACGGTAGTGACCGTTACGTCGGTTTCGCGGTCGACCTGTCGGTTCCGGAGTCCCTCGAGGTACGTCGAGACGAACGCCTTCGAGGCGTTGTACGCCGGTGCGCCGGGGTTTCCGAAGATCGCGCCGACGGAGGAGATACCGACCAGGTGTCCGCCACCCCGGGATTCGAAGTGGTCCATCGCGGCGGTCGCGATCGCGGTAAAGCCCCGGACGTTGACGGCGATCGTCTCCCGTTCCGGCTCCCACTCGAGGTCACGGTTCAGGTGGCCGACGCCAGCGCTGAGGACGACGAGATCGACCGACCCCATCGCCGCGACGAGATCGGCGAACGCCTCGCGTGCGTCCGCTGTGTCCGCGACGTCCATCGCCGCGACGTAGGCTTTCGTCGGCAACTCGGAACCGATCCGCGTCATCCGTTCTCGCCGTCGAGCCGCCAGCCCGACCTCGTAGCCCTCCGAGGCGAGTTCGCGAGCCAGCGCTTCCCCGATGCCCGACGACGCGCCGACGATGATCGCTCGCTGCATACGGCCCCGTTTTCGAAGGGACGGTATAACGGTGCTGATCGAACGTAGGGTTCGGCACTCTTCAGATCAGATTTGGGCGCTCTTCGGATCGGTTCCGGCCCGATCGACGTATCGGTCGCGACACCGCCGTCGGCCGCAGCGTCGACCGGTGATGTCGGCCGCCGCGTCCACCGGTCCGCTCGAAACACGTTGAGAGTCCGATACGTATATGGGCGTTCTCGAGAGAACGACGTGCATGTCCCTGCCGCCCTCCATCCACCCCGGACGAGATCGATTTCGCCTCCGACTCACGCTCGGTTGTGTCGCCGTCCTGCTGGCGGCGCTGGTCGCGTTCAGCGTCGTCGGCCTCGCCGGTATTCCATCGCTTTCTGCGACCGAGTTCGATCCCGAAACCGACCACGAGGAACTCGCGAGTGGCCCGAGCATTCACGATGCGGATCTCTCCAGTCCGCCGAGAGACGAAGTCCGCGACGCACTCGTGATCGCGGCCGAAGACGGCCGCTACGAGGGAACGATCGAGAACGCGTCCGACCAGTACACGTTCCTGGGCGACGAGCGATACGATTTCGTCCGCTTCGAGGGGGCGTTCTACGAGTTCGACGCCGACATCGACGGAGAGCAGGTCGTCGTCGAAACCACCGAACGCGATCCGGAATCCATCGCCGACGAACTGGCGGTCGACCTCGAGGACGCCCCCGAACCCATTCGGGAGACGATCGAAACCGGCGAACCGGTCGAGTACCCCGGCGACACCCCGGGACGGATGATCGTCGTCGACGACGGTACCTACTACGTGGTGACCCTCGGCCCGCCACACCACCGGTCGAACGCTTCGATGGAGTGGGTGGTGATCCCCGCTGCGGCGCTGGTCGCCGCCGTCGGCGCCCTCGCCGTCGGCGGACTGTGGCTCCACCGTCGGCGGGGAGCGGACTGACCGACGTCTCGGTCGGACCGATCGGCCGTTGGCGCGGTATCGAACGGCGTCGAACGACAGGTCTTTGATGCGATACCTCCTCCGAGTGAGCACGATGGAGGTCGTCGCTGTCCTCGCGATCGCGTTGCTCGCCGGCGGCATCCTCGGCACCCTGATACCGCTCGTCCCCGGCGGATTGCTCTCGCTGTCGGGGCTGTACCTCTACTGGTGGCACTCGGGGTTCACAGAGCCGGGAGCGGTCGCACTCGTCGTCCTCACGGCGCTCGGTATCCTGACGCTGCTCGCCGAGTTCTTCGGCGGTTCGATCGCTGCCCGGGCCGGCGGTGCCTCGTGGATCACGACCGGAAGCGCCGCCGTCGTCGGCATCGTTCTCATGCTCGTTTCCGGTCCGGTCGGCCTGCTGGTCGGCCTCTTCGGGACCGTCTTCGTCCTCGAGTACGCCAGAAATGGTGCCCTCGACCGCAGCGCCCGTTCGGCGCTGTACGCGACGGTCGGTATCCTCGCGTCGACGGCGATCCAGTTCCTGTTGACCCTGTCGATCCTGCTCGGATTCCTCGTCGCCGTCTTTTTGCTTTGATCGGCCGCTCGAGGCCGTCGCCCGTCGATGCGAGTAGTCGACTACTCGGCGGCCGTTACGGATCCGCTTCGCTGAGTTTCACGTCGATGGAGTCGTCGACGAGTACGCGAACGGTCCACCCGCCGTACTCGAACCAGACCGACCCGCTACGGGATCCGTCTGTGGTCGGTTCGAACAGCTGGTTGACTGCCTCGGTATTGATTGCCGTGTGGAGGGGCGGATCCAGCTCGGTCGGATTGATGTCTTCGCGCTCGGCGATCGTTCGGACGACCTCGTAGGTAACCATGTCGACCGACCGTCGCGGGGAAATGGAATCCATGTATCCGTTCTAGTTCTCTCACCGGTATAAGCAAGTGGCATGCGTCAATGAACAAACACCTGAACAGAACTAGCATTCTGACAATCCTCACTGAGAAAAACGCCGCCGGAAACGACGCCGGACGGTGACGATCGACGCCACGGGAGAAACACTGAACTCGTTTCCCTCGTTGGCATTCGTATGGAGTGCTCCGAGGACGGTTGTGATCGACCTGCAGCCATCGAACTGCACATCCCCTGGGACGACAATCGTCTCGTCTGTGCCCCTCACGGCCGCGTCCTCGGTCGCCAGGACGGCGTCGTCGCGGATCCACGGCCCGACAGTGCCGACGACCTGCTCGAGTGAGACGGATTGCTATCACGGTGTACCGGAGACCGTGGGACGGCACCCAATCTTCGGAAGTGACTGACAGCTGTATAAGAGACACGGACGGCACTCGCCTTCGCCGGTCAAAAGTTGTGAACGTCGAGTAATATCGAGTATCAGGTTCGTGTGTAGATCCCGGTTACGGAAAGCCTATGCCCGGATGTCCACTTTTCCGTGCTGGTTACCATGAGACGCGATCGACGATCACTGTTGACGGGCGCGGGATTTGCCGGTGTGAGCCTCCTCGGCGCGACCGCGATCGGTTCGGCTGCAGCCACGGCAGACGGCGGCGAACGCCGTGTCGCCGGAACGGTTTCGCACTTCGGCGAACCGGTCGAAGAGGCGACGGTCTCCCTCGAGGGGAACGAGGATACGACGGGCGAAGACGGCCGTTTTGAACTCAGAACCGACGCGGGCGAGGCGCTCCTCGAGGTCGAGGCTGACGGCTACCGGTCGTGGTCGAGTCGGATCGCTCTCGGCGAGGACGAAACCGTGACGGTCGACGTCACACTCGACCGGACGTGGAGCGACGAGACCGGCGAACTCCAGGTGTACGCGACGGAGGTCGGCGGCGGATCGACCATCCCGTGTCACGTCACCGTCTACGGCGACGAAGAGTACTACGCGGACGCGCCGAACGGGGCGATCCCGGATTACGACAACTGGCAGCGCGGGTTCAGAGTGAGCGAGGGCTGGTGGGAGGTTCGCGTCACCGACGTCGCGGGTTACGACGACGGTTACCAGGAGGTGTACGTCGAAGCGGGTGAGAGCGAACTCGCGTGGGTGGAACTCGAGGAAGGCGACCGCACGATTCCGTCGACCGGACGGGTTGCCGGCCGGGTCGTCGACCAGCGGGACGAGGCGGTAAGCGGTGCGACCCTCCGTATCGGCGGGGAACCGATTTCGGTCGCTCCCGATGGAGCGTTCGAAGCCGACCTCGAGCACGGTCGCCACCCCCTGGTAGCCGAGGCTGACGGCTATCGGCCGCGGCGCGGAACCGTGACGGTCAGATTCGGGCGGGAAACCGAACTCGTCGTCGTCCTCGAGAACGACGTTAAGTAGCGTCGGCTCCTCGGATCGACTACTCATGACGGTCACCGTCCGGTACACCTGTCCGCACTGCGGTGCAGTGACGAGCGTCGAGCGCGCCGCCGACCTCGCGGACCGATCGGTGACGACGCTCGCACAGGCGGGCTGGGAGTACGCCGAGCCGGAAGACGACGACCTCGAGGAAGCAGACGGGATCGCCTTCGTCTGCGGCGAGGACGGCCCCGTCACCGATCTCGAGGGGGAACCGGTCGACGGCTGCGGCCGGCCGTTCTATCTCAATTTCGTGCGCTTCGAGCAGGGTGTCGAACTCGAGCCGGACCCCCCGACCTACGGCGGGCCGCGGTTCGATTTCGAGGGGTAGTCGCCGGTCGTCGTCGTGGCTACGAGGATATCCGTTCCTCGAGAAGCGAACACAACCCTTTTCGACGCCCGGCGGCACCTACGCACATGGACGAAGACGCCGTTCTCGAGCGCCTCCGTACGGTCGAGGATCCGGAACTGGGCGACGATATCGTCTCGCTCGGGCTGGTCAACGAGATCGAGGTCGACGGCGACGCGGTCGAGATCGACCTCGCGCTCGGCGCGCCGTACTCGCCGGCGGAGACCGCCATCGCGGGAGAGATCCGGGAGATCCTCCTCGAAGAGGGCGTCGATCCCGATCTCTCCGCGAGCATCCCCGACCGGGACGACTTCGAGGGCGACGAACAGGTGTTGGCGAACGTCAAGAACGTCATCGCGGTCGCCTCGGGGAAAGGCGGCGTCGGCAAGTCGACCGTCGCGGTCAACCTCGCGGCCGGCCTCTCACAACTGGGCGCGCGCGTCGGCCTCTTCGACGCCGACGTCTACGGACCCAACGTGCCGCGGATGGTCGACGCCGACGAGCCGCCGATGGCCACCGAAGACGAGACGCTCGTCCCCCCCGAGAAGTACGGCGTGAAGCTGATGAGCATGGCGTTTCTCACCGGCGAAGACGACCCGGTCATCTGGCGAGGTCCGATGGTCCACAAGGTGATCACCCAGTTGACCGAGGACGTCGAGTGGGGCCACCTGGATTACCTCGTCGTCGACCTCCCGCCGGGGACGGGCGACACCCAGCTGACGATGCTCCAGACGATGCCCGTGACGGGCGCGGTGATCGTCACGACTCCCCAGGACGTCGCGCTCGACGACGCCCGCAAGGGCCTCGAGATGTTCGCCAAACACGAGACGGTCGTCCTCGGCGTCGCCGAGAACATGTCGACGTTCGCCTGTCCGGACTGCGGAAGCGACCACGACATCTTCGGCTCCGGCGGCGGCGAGGAGTTCGCCGACACCCACGAGATGCCGTTTCTCGGCTCGATCCCGCTCGACCCGACCGTCCGCGAGGGCGGCGACGGCGGGAAACCCACGGTCCTCGAGGACGACGGCGAGACGGGCGACGCGTTCCGGTCGATCACCGAGAACGTAGCGAACAACACGGGGATCGTCCACCGGCGCGGCGTCTCGACCGAACGCTCGAGCGAGGCCCCGACCCCGGACCGATAGCGGTCCAACCGCTCGCGCTGGGAGAGTCGCCGCCAGCCGACGGCCGTCCGTGGACCATTCACAAGGAACAATACCCATTTTACCTTCCTGAAGGCATTTATCCGTTCTTTTCGTACGTGACCGTATGGATCGATTCGGTCGACGCGACGCCATCGTGGCCGCCGCTGCCGGCGGAACCGCCGCGGTCGCGGGCTGTCTCGGGAGTCGAACTGGAAACGGGAGTGGGTCGACGGACGACGGGACGGAGAACGGAGACGGGTCTCCGACGGTCGAGACGTTCCAGCTCGGGCCGTCCCTCGAGCGACCGCTGTGGGCCGCAGACGAGGAGCGAACGGGGTTCGTCTCCGTCGCCGAGTCCGAGCGCGACGCGCTCTGGCCGGTCGAGGATCCCGAGGAGATCGACGGACTCGAGGAGTGGTTCGCGGAGATCGACTTCGAGGAATCGACGGTCGTCGTCGTTCAGACGGTCGGTCCGAACACCTGTTACGGGGAGATCGAGATCGACGACGTCTCCGTCGACGTTCGAGACGGATCCGGCGAGGGCGGAGACGACGATCGGGTCGTCACCGGCACCGCTCGAGCCGTCGACGTCAGCGACGACGACGAAGCCTGTGGGCAGGCGGTCACCTACCCGTCGGCGCTCGTCCGCGTCACCGGCGAGGACCGCCCGACTGCGGCCACGTTTACGATCACCGACGGCTGGGGCGAGACGACCGAGGTGGACTCGAGCGCCGAACTGGTCGATCCGGATCTGCTCCCGGGGCTCGTTCGTCCTTCCACCGAGCCCTCAGCTGTTCCGTCGACTCTCGAGTGCGACGACGACGAGTTCGAACGGCTCTGGAGTCAGGGCGACGACGTCGCGTGGGGGGAGGTCCGTGACGACGACGGGACACCCCTGCTGGCGATGCGGATCGACGACGGGGGGCGAAGCGACGACGAGTCGGAGCGACTCCAGTTCGAGTACGGCGACGAGATCGACGTGTGGATGCGAAACGTCTCGACGAGTCACGTCCTCACCGGGAACGCGAGCAAGTACTCCCTCGAGCGATCGACCGACGACGGGTGGATCGAGGTTCGTGGAACGATCGGCGACGCGACGTTCGGCTACACCGACGAGGGGATTTCCCACCCACCAGGCGAGGGGTTCGAGTGGACGCTCGAACTCACCGAGGCGGGCATTCTCGAGGATCACTTCCGCGGGGAGGACCTCGAGATCTGTCCGGACCTCGAGGCGGGGAGATATCGGTTTGCCTACTGGGGCGCTCCCGGCGACGAACCGCTCGCGGTCGCGTTCGATCTCGTGAAGTAATACGGTTTGTTGTCGCGTGTTGCCGGTGATCGACGATCCCATCCGAGCGATCGCCGTGTAAAGATCTACGACGATCCGTATGATCCGGTCTGGCGTCCGTCGAGGCCGCGTGAGCGGTGCTCGTTCCTGGCCCCGGTTGATCGTTGCGACGATCCGTACGGGGCGGTGTGGCCGCCGAAGCGGCCTCCGTGCGGACAGGTAAGCACCCTTAAGAGCCACCGGAAACAGAATTCGGATATGCAACCGCGCGACCTGTCCGATCACGTCGCATACGAGGCGGGTCGGGGCATCGAAGAAGTCGCCCGCGAACTCGGGCGCGACCCCTCCGAATTCGTCAAACTCGCCTCGAACGAGAACCCTCACGGCCCGTCGCCGGCCGCGTCCGTGGCGATCCGCGAGCACGCCTCGAGCATGAGTTCCTACCCCAAGGCCGCCCACGCCGACCTCGTCGAGGCGATCGCCGACCGCTGGGGCGTCAACGACGAGCAGATCTGGCTCGCAAACGGCGGCGACGGCGCGATCGATTACCTCCACCGGGCCACGCTCGAGCCCGACGACGACGTCCTCGTCCCGACGCCGGGCTTTGCCTACTACGGGATGAGCGCGCGCTTTCACCACGGGGGGGTCCACGAGTACGCCCTCGAGCGGACGGACGACTTCGCACAGACCGCCGAGACGGTCCTCGAGCGATACGACGGCGAACGGGTGATCTGGCTCACGAGCCCGCACAACCCCTCCGGCTCGACGATGCCCCTCGAGGAGATCGAGAGGCTCGCCGAGGAGACCGACGAGGAGACGCTGATCGTCGTCGACGAAGCCTACGGCGAGTTCGCCGAGCGCGACAGCGCCATTGCGCTCCTCGAGGGGCGGGACGGGTACGACGCTCGCGACGACGTCGCCGTCCTCCGGACGTTCTCGAAGGCCTACGGCCTCGCCGGCGTTCGGCTCGGATACGCGGTCGTCCCAGACGAGTGGGCGAGTGCGTACACGCGAGTGAACACGCCGTTCGCCGCGAGCGAACTCGCCTGTCGGGCGGGACTGGCAGCGATCGACGATACCGAACACGTCGATCGGACCGTCGAGACGGCCCGCACCTCGCGAGCGGAGATACGCGATCGAATCGACGCACACGTCTGGCCGAGCGAAGGGAACTTCGTCCTCGTGGACGTCGACGACGCGAGTTCGGTGGCCGAGAAACTCCAGGATCGGGGCGTCATCGTCCGCGACTGTACCAGTTTCGGCCTCCCCGGCTGTATCAGGATCACCTGCGGAACCGACGAGGAGACCGACCGAGCGATCGGGGCGGTAAACGCCGTGCTCGCCGATCTCGAGGTCGACACTCACACCGAAGCGGAGGTGCCCGACACGTGAGGGTCGCGGTTACCGGAACGCCGGGAACCGGGAAGACGACCGCGACCGGGCTCCTCGAGGACCGCCTCGGAGGCGGTTCGGTGCCGGACCTCGAGACGGTCCACCTCAACGACGTCCTCGAGACCGAGGAGCTGTACACCGAGGTCGACGCAGAACGCGAGAGCAAGGTCGCTGACCTCGAGGCGCTGTCGGCGTGGCTCGAGGGCCGGGACGACGTCGTGATCGAATCACATCTCGCACACCACTTCGACGCCGACCGTGTCGTCGTCCTCCGATGTCACCCCGAAGAACTCGAGGGCCGACTACGCGACCGGGGCGAACCTGAGCCGAAAGCGAGGGAGAACGCCGAGAGCGAGGCATTGGACGTGATCCTCGCCGAGGCGGCCGAGGCACACGGGCTCGAGTCGGTGTACGAAATCGATACGACGGATCGCGAGCCGGCGGCGGTTGCGGACGCCCTCGAGGCGGTCCTCGCGGGTGATCGCGGACCGAGTGCTGGCGACGTGGATTTCGTGGGGTATCTCGGATGACCCTCGACCAGCTTCGGCCGTACGTCTCGCGGTTTCTCGACCCGTTCGTCGACGGGTTCGACCGCGTTGGGATGACCCCCGACGGGGTGAGCGTGCTGGCGTTCGTCATGGCAATCCTGGCAGCCGTCGCCTTCTTGCTCGGCGGCCGTGCGGATCCGGTCTGGTACGTCGGCGCGGCGGTCCTCGTCTTTCTGAACGGCTGGCTCGACATCGTCGACGGGGCGCTCGCGCGCGAGCAGGGAGTCGACTCGGCGGGCGGAGACCTCCTCGATCACGTCCTCGACCGATACGCGGACATCGTCGTCATCGGCGGTCTCGCGGCTGGAATCGGCGACTACTTCCTCGGCTTTCTCGCCGTCACCGGCGTCGTCATGACGTCGTATCTGGGGACGCAGGCCCAGGCCGTCGGACTCGATCGGGTCTACGGCGGACTCGTCGGCCGTGCGGATCGACTCGCGATCATCGGTATCGTCGGCTTTCTCGCCTATCCGATCGCGGGAACGTACGGTGGACTCACGCTTCCCGGCTGGTTGCTCGTCTTCCTCGCGGTCGTCGGCCACTTCACCGCACTCCAGCGATTTTTCTACTCGTGGAGCGCACTCGAGTAACCGAGAGTGGAACTCGCCGCATGGTTTATGCCGCGGCGGGATATAGGTGCGCACATGGTTCAGTGCGAGATGTGTGGCGCCGAGACGTCGTCCCCGAAGACCATCAAAGTCGAGGGTGCGAAGTTGGACGTGTGTTCGAACTGTACCGACTTCGGCACCGAGGTGAAACAGCCCTCGAGCTCGAGCACGTCGACGAAGTATTCGACGGATTCGAGTTCCGCCAGTAGCTCGAGCACCTCGAGTTCGAGCACGAGCACGTCTTCGAGTTCTGGCGGTTCGAGTCCGCCTCAACGTGATATGTTCGACGATATGGACGAACTCGCTCCGGACTACGACGAGCGGGTGCGCACCGCTCGCGAGGAGAAGGGGCTCAGTCAGTCCGATCTCTCGAACGAACTCAACGAGAAGGCGAGTCTCATCCACAAGATCGAACGCGGTGACACCCTTCCGAGCGATAACGTCCAGTCGAAACTCGAGCGGTTCCTCGAGATCGACCTGAGCGCCGAGGGGGGCTCTGCCGACGATTCGGAGTGGTCGGGCGGCTCCTCCTCGGGAAGTTACACCCTCGGCGACGTCGTCAAGCGCAAGGACTGATTCGTGACTCGAGTCCGGGCCGCTGTCGGCGACTCGCAAGCTATTTCTGGCCCGCCGGTCGGATCTCTCGTATGTTCGTCCTCGTCAACCTGAAGACGTATCCGTGCGATGCAGTCGCCGTCGCCGAAGCTGCTCGCGACGTCGACGCTTCGACCGACGCGCGCGTCGCCGTCGCCCCGCAGGCCGCCCAGCTCGAACGCGTCGCCGAGACCGGCGTCGAGACGTGGGCACAACACGTCGATCCGATCGAACACGGGAGCAACACTGGCCACACTCTGGCGGAGGCCGTCGCCGACGCGGGCGCGGTCGGGACGCTGATCAACCATTCCGAACGTCGCCTGAAACTCGCTGACGTTGACGGGGCGGTCGAAGCGGCCCAGCGCACCGGCCTCGAGACGGTAGTCTGTGCCAACAACCCCGCCCAGATCGGGGCCGCGGCGGCGCTCGGTCCCGACGCGGTCGCCGTCGAACCGCCGGAACTGATCGGCACGGGAACGCCGGTCAGTCAGGCCGACCCCGATATCGTCGAGGGAGCCGTCGACGCGGCCGCGAACGTCGACAGCGACGTCTCGGTCCTCTGTGGGGCCGGGATCAGCACCGGCGAGGACGTCGTCGCCGCGAGCGATCTCGGAGCCGAAGGCGTCTTGCTCGCAAGCGGCGTCGCGAAAGCCGACGACCCGAAAGCGGCGCTCGAGGACCTCGTCGAGCCGCTCTAGTGGCGTCCCAAGCCTGAACTGATGAGCGAAATCATGCGGTGTGGTTCGATTTCGCTCATCAGTCGACGCTTGGGAGGGTACTAGTACCGTTCCAAACGTCGGCGACTGCGTGTCGCCCCTACCCTTTTCCGGGTCTCCCTCGAAGGCGACCGTATGAGTGACGATCGTCCCATCGGCGTCTCCCTCGAGAACCGCCTGATGAGCGACGGCATCTACGTCCTCTCGATCGAATGGGGCGACGATCCGGGCGGAGGCGAACGCGACGGCTCGAGTCGATCCGACGCCGTCGGAGCGCGCGACGGCGTCCGGATGTCCCTCGAATACGAGGTGGTCTCCGACGCCCCGCGGGTTACGAGCGACGAGGTCGGAACCGTCGTCCGAACCGTTCTCGCGATCGCCGACGAGCGCGAGTGGTCGCCGGGTCGGCTCTCCGTCACGTCCCGAACGACCGGCGGCGACGTTCGGGGCCGCTGGCACGTCGAACGCGCGTGGTTCGACGGTCTCTCGGCCGAACTCTCCGAACACGAGTTCTCTCGACGGGTTCTCGAAACTGTCACGGCCGGTTCGGACGAGGAATAGATACGTTAATTAAACTCGAGCTACTATACGGTACAATCAACACGATGACCGGCGAACAGGTGTACGTCTCGCACGCCCCTGCGGATCTCGAACTCGTCCAGAAACTGTTCACTACGGTCAGGAACTTCCCGTTCGACGTCCACGTCGCACTCGAGGAAGTCGACTCCAACGAAAATCGGGACCGACTCGAAGGGCGGATCGTCGACAGCGACGTCGTGGTCGCGGTGTTGACCGACCGGTCGGCGAACTCGCGCTGGGTCAATCAGGAGATCGGATACGCGCGAGCGGAGGGAGTCCCTGTTCTCCCGGTGTACGAAGACGAGGCGTACCGCGGCGGATTCCTCGCAGACGTCGAGGGCGTCGCGATCGATCGGGATCACCTCGCGAGGACCGTCTTCGAACTACTCACGGGGATACGGGCCGAACTCACGCCGCTCGGCCCGCTTTCCGTCCCGAACTGGTTCATGCGCTTTCCCTGTACCGTCGACGGCTGTCGCGAGGCGGTCGTCCTCGAGATCGAATCGGCCCAGCAGAAACTCTGGAAGCAACACCGTCACGGCCACCCCCTTTTCGTCTCGTGTGACGGCTGTGACGCGACGTACTACTTCAATCCGGCGACGATCGGTTTCATCCGTCGTGACCCTCCCGACCAGTAACCGTTGATCGAGCGACGACGCGTTCGGCATTCGAACCCTCGTCAGTTCCGCGGACAGCATCGTGCGACCACAGCCATCACACTCCGTATACCGCGTGCCGACCACACGGTCATCGTCCCCCAGCTCGAGGACGACCCACAGCAGCGCTTCGCCGTCGTTCGCTCCGAAGACGCCACCTCGAGACCTGTATGAACAGCCTACTCTGTGAGCGACGGTCGCCGATCTGGTTCGACCCGCTGAACGGAGTCGCTAACGAAGTGCTCGGAACCCGATGTACGGATGCGAGGGTTCACCTCGCACGGGCGTTCCGTCCGTTGGACGACACTCGGCGACTCCTCGTCGCCGAGGGTTCCCCCTCTCCTGTCGTACGGAGTGCTGTCGCCGTTTACTCGTGAGACCGCCGACCGGTCTCCCACCGAGAATGGTTGCCAGCGGTCCGTTTCGGATCGGGGTGACGTCCGAACCGGGAAACCGATGTAGGGGGCGGTCTAACCCCGCCACATGGATGCTGTAACTGGTCCGGGAGTCGGTGACCGTTCGATCGACCGCCGGACGGTGGTGATCGGTGTACTGGACGTCGTCTTGCTCTCCGCGCTGGTCGCTGGCGGCGCGCTCTCTCACGGCCACGATCCGATCACAGCGCCCATCGAAACGCTCGAGACGGTCCTCCCGTTCGTCCTCGGCTGGCTCGTCGTCGCAGCGATAGCAGGCGTGTACACGTCGGACGTATCGTCTTCGGTCGGTCGAACGATCCGCCTGCTAACGGTTACCTGGCTCGGCGCGGCCAACGTCGGCCTCCTCCTTCGCCAATCGGCGCTGTTCGACGGCGGTGCGGCGTGGCCCTTCCCGCTCGTCATGACCGGCCTGGGACTGCTCGTCATCGTCGGCTGGCGCGTCGTCGTCACCGCACTGACGGCAAGCGAGTAACGCGTTGATCCGGAGGGGGACCGACCTCCCGCAGTATCGTTCCACGGACGGACTGATGGCTCACATCGACCTCCACAACAGCGTTTTCCCCCTCAGTTTAGGTCTGATACGGTTTACTGTATGTCAGAACCGGAGCTACCGGACGCCGTCCCGCGGTCGCTCCGGTAAACAGTTACAGCAATCCGTATGAAACGCCACTCGATACGACGTCCGCCGACGATCTGTTCGGTTGCTTTCTACTCGTTCCAAAACACATCAGAAACCGATAACGAATCTCGGGAACCTGAACCGAACCCTTCTCCGATCGAAGCCGATGTTCGAGTGACGCCGGGGGCGGACCTCCTTCACTCCCGCCTGCAGTCATGCGGTTAATAAATTGATTGCGACTGATCCTATCAAATTATAATATATTATCTGGCTGTTTCGAGCGATATTACTCATCAATTCCAGCCCCAATAACCAACTCATAAGTTATAGAAATCCACGCCCTCAAATACGGGTTACGAACGAATCCAGTATCAGCTAATTATGGGAAATACTTATATACCTATTTCCCGTACTCTAGAATAGATTATGACTGGATATTACGACATTGTTCTCGGCCTCATCCCAGTCGCACTGCTCGGAATCACCGCTGCACTCACGCTCGTGGGACTGTCGATGACGACGGCGATTCCGATCGGCGCGTTCGTAGCGATGGGGATCATCGGCCACGCAATGTTCGTTAATACGCCAGCAGACGCCTCCGACGAGGCGCGTTCCGCGCGACCACCCCTCAACGCGGACTGATACGGATCGTTGTACCGTTTTACCGGTGATCGCTCGAACGGGGCAGCGATCACCGGTAAAGAATTACAACGGACCGTACGACGATCTCCGATCTCTTTATCCCGTTTCGCGTTCCGTTCTCACCTATGACTGATGCACTCTTTCTCACCAGCGAAGACGTCGAGGGTCTCGCCACGCCGTCCGAGTACGTCGACGCCGTTCGCGAGGGGTACCGCCAGCGCGGGAACGGTGCACCCGCCCAGCCGCGGTCGAAGTTCTTCCGGTCGTCCCCCGGTGGGATGTTCACCAGCTACGCGGCGATCCTGCCCGAAACCGGCGCGATGGGGGGATACATGTACAGCGCGGGATTCGGTGCCGGCGACGCGTGGTTCGTGACGCCGCTTTTCGACGCCGATAGCGGTGAGCCACTCGCCCTGCTCGACGGGGCGAGCATGAACCCGTTCAAGACCGGAGCCGCGGGCGCGGTCGCCGTCGACGAACTCGCCCGCGAGGACGCCGAAACACTCGCCGTTATCGGAAGCGGCCCGCAGGCACGCGGCCAGCTTCACACGACCGCGACGGTACGCGAGTTCACCGAGGTCCGCGTCTACTCGCCGACGCCCGACAACCGGGAATCGTTCGCCGCGGACTTCGCCGACCGGTTCGAAGCGACGGTCGAGGCGGTCGACTCGAGCGAAGCGGCCGTCGCCGGCGCGGACGTCGTGATCACGGCAACGAGCGCGAGCGAACCGGTGTTCGACGGCGACGTCCTCGATCCGGGGACGCACGTGACCGCGATGGGCCAGTACTCGCCGGACAGGTGCGAACTGGACGCGACCACGATCGAACGAGCGACGTACGTTCCGGATCTCCGCGAGCGAGCGACGTTCGACGCCGGATCGTTTCTCGCGGCGCTCGAGGAAGGGGTCGTCACCGAAGAACACGTTCACGCCGAACTCGGCGAGGTTGTCGCCGGGGAGCGACCGGGTCGAACGAACGCCGACGAGATCACGGTGTTCGACAGCGGCGGAACCGGGATCGAGACGGCCGCTGCGGCTCACATGCTCTACGAGAACGCCCGCGAAGAGGGGCTGGGAAGCGAGACCGCTTTCGCCCCGGCGAGCGAGGCGCTGACCGGCGAACGACCCCACGATTGAGACGGTTATGACGGCGACTGCCCTCCGGCCGTCCAACCGTACCGGACCACTACCGACCGGTCAATGGCTGATTTCGACGGATCACCGCCCCGTAGGGACCGGAAGTTCAAACGGGGTCTTCTCGTACGTTTTCCTATGCCCCGCGTGGTCGAACTCGTCTCCGTTCTCGAGACGGCCGAGTCGCTGGCGATCGTCTGTCACGACAATCCGGATCCGGACTGTCTCGCCAGCGCGCTCGCACTCGAGGCGATCGCCGACGACGTCGGGGTCGACGACGTGACGATCGCATACGGCGGTGAGATCTCCCACCAGCAAAACCGGGCGTTCGTCAACATGCTCGACATCTCCCTTCGCCCGATCGCCGACGTCGACGTCGACACGTACGATCGCGTCGCGTTCGTCGATCACACCGTCCCCGGGGCGAACTCGAGCGTCTCGCCGGAGATGGTTCCCGATATCGTCGTCGATCACCACCCCGGCGAATCCGCCGGCGCGACGGTCGAAGACGTCCGGACGGAGTACGGCGCGACGGCGACCATCTTCGTCGAGTACCTCCGAGAACTCGACGTCGAACTGACGTCGCGACTCGCCTCGGCGCTGCTTTTTGCGCTCCATCGCGAACGGCTCGACTTCGTCCGTGGACCGACGAAACGGGAGTACGAGGCGGCGCTCGCGATCTATCCCGATGCGGACCTCGAGGCGCTCGAACAGCTCTACGGCAGTGCGTTCACGCCGGGAACGATCGACGCTATCAGCCGCGCGATCGACTCTCGAGAGCGCCGCGGATCGTCACTCGTGGCGAGCGTCGGCACGACTTCCGAAACCGACGCGCTCCCCCAGGCAGCGGATTTTCTTCTCAACCTCGAGGGCGTCGACACCGTCCTCGCCTACGGGATCGTCGGGCGAGTGATTCGGCTGAGCGGCCGATCGATCGATCCGCGGATTCACATCGGAGAGACGCTCGAAGACGGATTCGGCGAACTCGGACCGATCGGCGGTCATCACGACATGGCCGGCGGTCGGATCGAACTCGGTCTCTTCGGCGACGAAGCAGGTGACAACGACCAATTATTGTCGTTCGTCGACGGACGGATCACCCGCCGGTTCTTCGAGGCGTTGAACCTCGACGAGAACGGGTGATCTCACACACGTACACACGGCGTCGACAGCGAAGAACCGAGCCCAAACCCACGTGACAGTCGCCGGATCGAACAGGTTCGTTTCCGGACGCAACGCTTTTTTACTGACAGGGGGTGTACGAACACATATGTCAACTGCGCTGTTCGTCGTCAGCGAAGAAGGGTACTGGGGAGAGGAGTGTGTCGAACCGCTCGAGGCGCTTTCGGAAGCGGGTGTCGAGATCACCGTCGCGACGCCCTCGGGGGGCCCACCCGAACTCGACGAACAGTCGATCGATCCGGACGAGGTCGGCGAGGAGACCGCCGAACACGTCCGCGAGGTCCACGAAACGGACGACCGACTCGCCGATCCCATCCCGACCGCACGCGCCGACGCCGAGGCCTACGACGCCGTCGTCTTTCCGGGCGGCCACGGCACCGAGTGGGACGTCAATCAGGACAGCGACGCACGGCGACTGCTCCGGGAGACGATCGAAGGCGACGGAAAAGCGCTGGTGGTCTGTCACGCCGTTGGCATCCTCGCGTTCGCCCGCGACAGCCACGGCGCGTTCATCGTCAACGGCCGCGACGTCACCGGCTTCCCGAACGAGTGGGAGGAAGACATCGTCGACGAGAACGACTGCATGCCGAGCGGTCGGAAACTCCCCTACTGGGTCGAAGACGAGGTGATCGCCGCCGGCGGCGACTGGGACGCCGAACTCGAGGAAGCGGAAAGCGTCACTGTCGACGGCGACCTCATCACCGCCCGCGGCCCCGAATCGTCGACTACGGCCGCAGAGACGCTGCTCGAGGAGATGGAGGGCTAGCAGACCGACGCAGCCTGGCGAATCACGCTGTCGAGTCCGCGCGGCGAGCGGACAACTGGTCCTCGAGAAAGTGGCCGAGCAGATACAGTACGAGGAACAGACCCATGACGATCGGACCGACGCCGTAGCCGACGGCGAGGGTGGAAATCCCCCACCACACCGGTCCGTCGGTTCCGCGATCGACCGCGTCGACGTAAACGGCGTACGCGCCGACGATCGGGAGGACCAGAAACAGCACCCCGAACATATTGGATAATTGACTGCCGAGCCTCTTATCCGTTCCGGATAGCCGTCGTGGGGTGTTCCGAACGGATCGAACGGAGGTTCGCAATCAGTTCCTTTTTACGGGCCGGCGGGGAATCTCGAGTATGACCTTCGAGGAAGACGATCGCGTCGTCCTGCACGACGAACACAGCGAGTTCGACGGCGAAACCGGCACGGTCTCCCAGACGATGGAATCGATGTTCGGCGACGTCACCTACACGATCAGCTTCGAGGACGGCCAGGAGGCCGGCGTTCCGGAGGACGCACTCGAGGCAGCCGACGACGAACCCGAAGACGACGAGGCCGACGGCGAAGACGTCGAGGAGTAACGAACCGTCTACCGCTCGAGTCCGTACTCGAGACGCGTTACCGACACCCCGTTCGAATCGCAGATGCCACAGATTCCGCTTCACTACGTCGATTTACGGACGTTTTGCTACGCCACCGAGGACGAAAAGCGCGTCGAGGAGGCGCTTCGAACCTTCCTGCCGGACCACGAGGACGGGGACGACCCCTTCCCGATCGAGCGCGTCGAAAGCGAGGGTCACTACGGCGACCGCATTCTCGTCCTCTCGGCACGCGTCGAAAACGCCGACGACGTCCGTCACGTCCTCTCGCGACTGGCCGACTTAGAAGAGTTCGAGACACTGATCGACGAACTCGACGAACGGGTCACCGAGAACACCGAATTGTTCCTGCGACTGGACAAACAGGCTGCCTTCGAGGGCGACGTTCGCCTCGGCGAGGGGATCACATTCCGCGGGAAGGTCGAAGCCTACCCCGCGAAAAAAGAGCAAGCCCTCGAGAACGCGGAGGAGGTTCTGACGCGGCTTCGAGACGAGGAGTGACCGTCGATCGGTCCCTCGTCACTCGTTCCGTCGTCTCTGTTACTGGTTTGATACGAACTTTCACGCAGAGAGATCACCAGTCGGAGGCCTGGCATACGGATTACTGTAACTGTTTACCGGCGCACCCGCCGTCCGGGTCGCGGGTGCACCGGCAATGACTTACAGTAAACCGTATCAGTCGACGCCGGCCAAGAGTTATTCGTCTTGCGACCGTATATCACATGATGGAGCTACTCGTACCCCTGCAACTCGAGGTCGGCGATCCGCTTTTGATCGTCGGAGCGCTCGCCCTCCTTCTCGTCGTCGCCACCGTCTGGTCGATGGTCGAAATCGTCGACGCCTACAACCGGGGCGCACTCACCGTCTTCGGGGAGTACCGCAAACTCCTCCAGCCCGGCCTGAACGTCGTCCCGCCGTTCGTCTCGAGAGTGTACACCTTCGACATGCGCACCCAGACGATCGACGTGCCGAGTCAGGAAGCGATCACGCGGGACAACTCCCCGGTGACCGCAGACGCCGTCGTCTACATCCGGGTGATGGACGCCAAACGCGCGTTCCTCGAGGTCGACGACTACAAGAATGCCGTCTCGAATCTCTCCCAGACGACGCTGCGAGCCGTGCTGGGTGACATGGAACTCGACGACACCCTGAGCCGGCGAGAGATGATCAACGAGCGCATTCGCGAAGAACTCGACGAGCCCACGGACGAGTGGGGGATCCGCGTCGAGAGCGTCGAAGTCCGCGAGGTGACCCCGTCCCGGGACGTCAAGGGCGCGATGGAACAACAGACCTCCGCGGAGCGCCGTCGCCGCGCGATGATCCTCGAGGCACAGGGTGAACGCCGCAGCGCCGTCGAGAAAGCCGAGGGTGAGAAACAATCGAACATCATCCGCGCTCAGGGTGAGAAACAAAGCGAGATCCTCGAGGCCCAGGGAGACGCTATCTCGACCGTGTTGCGCGCTCGATCGGCAGAATCGATGGGCGAGCGCGCCGTCATCGACAAGGGGATGGACGCCCTGACCGAGATCGGGCACGGCGAGTCCACGACGTTCGTCATGCCCCAGGAACTGACCTCGATGGTCGGCCGGTACGGCAAACACCTCTCGGGCAGCGACGTCAAAGAAGACGGCGACCAGCTCGAGAGCCTCGAGTTCGACGAGGAAACCCGAGAGCTGATCGGCCTCGACGACATCGCCGAGATCATCGGCGAGATCGAAGAGACCGAAGTGGACGTCGAAGCGATGGAGGCGGAAGCGCAGGCGATCAAGGAAGGCGAGGACATGCCCGCGGAGTCGGACGACGTCGTGAGCGTCTCGGAGACGCGTCAGGACGCGGACGTCGAGACTGACCAGGACTGATACGGTTTACTGTACGTCATTGGCGGCACACCCGCGACCCGGGCGGTGGATGCACCGGTACACAGGTACAGTAATCCGTATAACGCACTGGCACCGAGACGGATATCGGGACTCCCGAACCGGTATCGCAGGACGGACTCTCGCTCGCCGTGAACGGGGCTCTTTTACCGACCGCTCGAGACTGTTCGGCTATGCAGGTACACGTCGTCGGCGACGACCCGGTCTACGAGGAGGTCGCCGCCGCGCTCGAAGACGTCGACATCGACGTCACTGACGGAACGCCCGAAGACGTCGGGGACGCCAGGTTTGCGATCGTCTCTGCCGTCGCCGGCTCGAGGACGTTCGAGCGGGCGAACGAGGCCGCCCGCACCGGGGGAACGCCGTGGATCGCCGTCGAGATCGGCGGCGTCGGCGGCCATCCGCTCCCCGAAGTCGACGCCGCCGTGTCGGGGTTCGCCCCGGCGACCGGCTGTTTCGACTGCCTCCGCGCCCGCGTCGCCTCCCACGGCCCGGAATCGAACGAATCGCCGAGTGCCGACCGCTCGAGCGCGCGTCTTGCCGGCGCGCTGGCGGGGCGAGAGTGCGTCCGCGTGTTCTCGGGCGACGACCGATCGGTGATCGGCCACGTCGTCGAACTCCCGCATCGTCGCCGACGGGTCCTCCCCGTCCCGAACTGTCCGTGCGAGGACGACGGCCGCGATCGAACGCTCGAGCGCGACGCGGAGACGCTTGCACTCGAGGCGGCGGTCGAGCGCGTCGAAGTCGCCATCGACGAGCGGGTCGGCCCCGTCGCGACGATCGGCGAGGTCGAGTCCTTCCCCGCGCCGTACTATCTGGCGACGAACGCCGAAACCGGCGGATTCAGCGACGCGAGCGCGTCGAAACAGGCCGCGGGCGTCGCCGACGACTGGAACGAGGCACTGATGAAAGCCGTCGGCGAAGGGCTCGAGCGCTACTGTGCCGGCGTCTACCGCGACGAGGAGTTCGTCCACGCGAGCGAGTCGGAACTCGAAAACGCCGTCTCGCCGACCGATCTCGTCCGTCCGGACGACGCCCCGGCGGTCGACCCGGACGCGGAGTACCGCTGGGTCCCCGGCGAGAACCTCTCGACCGGCGAGTCAGTTCACCTGCCGGCCGCGGCGGTCCAGTTCCCCCAGCCGGGGGACCGACTCGTTCCCGCGATCACGACCGGCCTCGGGCTCGGCTCCTCGACGGTGGACGCGCTCCTGTCGGGAGCCACCGAGGTCGTCGAACGCGACGCGACGATGCTCGCGTGGTACTCCAGCTTCGATCCGCTCGCCCTCGAGGTCGAGAGTTCGGCCTTCGAGACGCTCTCGCGGCGGGCACGTGGCGAGGCCCTCGAGGTGACGCCGTTGCTCGTCACGCAGGACGTCGACGTCCCCGTCGTCGCCGTCGCCGTCCACCGGGATCCGTCGTCCGTTCCCGAAGGCGGCGTCGACGTCGGCGACGACCCCTGGCCCGCGTTCGCCGTCGGTTCGGCGGCCGACCTCGACGCGACGGCAGCCGCGACCGCGGCGCTTTGCGAGGCGATTCAAAACTGGATGGAGCTTCGAAACCTCGGTCCGGAAGACGCTGCCGATGCGTCGGGAGAGATCGGCGAGTACGCTTCGTTCCCGTCTGCCGCCCGGGCGTTCGTCGACGCCGACCGGACGGTTTCGGCCCAGCGCGTCGGCCCGGACGACGTCCCGACGGGCGAAGACGCACTCGAGTCGATCGTCGAACGAATCGAGGACAGCGGTCTGACGCCGTACGCGGCTCGACTGACGACCCGCGACGTCGAGGCGATCGAGTTCGAGGCGGTTCGGGTCGTCGTTCCCGGCATGCAGCCGCTGTTTACCGGCACGCCGTTTTTCGGTGACCGGGCACAGACGGTGCCGGACGAACTCGGATTCGAGCCACGGCTCGAGCGGGAGTTCCATCCGTATCCGTGAGAGAGGCCGCTATCAATCGTCCTCGTTCGGATCGTCCCCGACGGGGACGCCGTCGGCCGAGTCAACGTCGTCGACCGATCCCGCGTCTTCAGTTTCGTTGATCGACTCGCCGTCGTCCTGACGAACCTCGACTACGAACTCGTCGTCGAGCCAGATCACGACGAGCGACGTGTCCGGGGTGACGATCGCCTCGCGAACCTCCATTTCGTCGTCGTTCAGATCGAATCTGGTGACGCGGAGAGTCTGATACACCCCCTCCAGGTTCGGCGGGATGACGTTCTCTCCGGGGGTAATCGAGTACGCCTCCTCGTAGGTCTGGCGGTTCGTTTCGCGCTCGTAGGCCTCGAGACGGACGTTGTAGTACCGGTCGGTCTCGCTGTAGATTTCGATGGGAACCACTCCCTGGAAACTGCCCTCGACGTGGTCCTGGACGCCCTCGAGACAGCCCGCGAGTCCTACAGCGGTAAGTGCCCCGGCAGACTGCAATACCGTACGGCGGTTCACGTTCGACGTTCGGAACCGCACGAACGTAGGCGTTACTTTCTCGACTCGAGAGAGTTGGTCGCCAGTAGACTCGAGAGAGTTGGTCGACGCCCGTTATACTGTCGGACAGAACTATTTGAAGATCGGTCGCTCTCCTGCGGCCGTCTCCGATGGCGACGGCCGCGAATTCGCGACCTCACTGACTTCTGTCCGACAGTATTAGCTACTATCGGGCGAGTAGTTCGGCGCTTCGTCGGTGATGACGACGTCGTGGGCGTGGCTCTCGGCCTGTCCGGCCGAGGAGACGCGGACGAACTCGGCACGGTCTTTGAACTCGGGGATCGTTCCGGCACCGACGTAGCCCATTCCCGACTGCATCCCGCCGGCCAGCTGGTGGAGTTCGGATTTGAGCGTACCCTTGTACGGCGTCGCGGCCTCGACGCCCTCGGGGACGTACTCCTCGTCGTCTTCGGGATCCTCCTTGAGGTATCGATCGCTGTCGCCGGATTTCATCGCGCCGACGCTTCCCATCCCGCGGTACTGTTTGTACTTCTTGCCGTTCATCGTGACGACCCGGCCCGGCGCTTCGTCGGTGCCCGCGAAGTACGAGCCGAGCATGACGGCGTCCGCACCGGCGGCGATCGCCTTGATCGCGTCGCCGGAGTAGCGGATTCCGCCGTCGGCGATCACCGGTACGTCGTGTTCGCTGGCGACGTCTGCGACCTGAGCGACGGCCGTGATCTGGGGCATTCCCGAACCGGAGACGACACGCGTCGTACAGATCGAGCCGGGTCCGATCCCGACTTTGATCCCGTCCGCGAAGTCGACCAGTTCTTCGGCCGCTTCGCGCGTTCCGACGTTACCCACCACGATGTCGGCTTCGACGGCCTCATCGATTTGCTGTGCCCCCTCGATGACGTTCATGTTGTGTGCGTGGGCCGTATCGATGAACAGGACGTCTGCACCCGCATCGTCGGCGGCCTCGGCGCGCTCGAGTTCGAACGGGCTCACCGCGACGCCACAGCGCAATCGACCGTCCTCGTCGCGGACGGCTTCCTTGTACTCACGGCGCTGGAGGATTCCCTGCATCGTCACCAGTCCGACGAGGAGGTTCTCGTCGTCGACGACCGGGACGCGCTCGATCTTGTGTTCGTACATCAGATCGAACGCGTCTCGGGCGTCGATATCCCCCGGTGCGGTGATGACCTCGTCGGTCATCGCTTCCGTGACGGGGTCGTCCTCGTTGACCTCGAGATGGGGTCGGATGTCGGTACTCGAGATGATCCCCAGCACTTCCCCGCGGGTGTTGACGACGGGTGCGCCGCCGACGCCTTCCCGGGCCATCAGTTCGTCGACCTCGCGGACGCTCATCTCGGGATCGGCGGTGACGACCGAGTCCAGCGGGATGATGAGTTCGTCCGCGCTCTTGACGCGTTCGATTTCCTCGACCATCTCGTCGACGTTCATGTTTCGGTGGAGGACGCCGAGACCGCCGTGGCGGGCCATCGCGATCGCCATGCTGCTCTCGGTAACCGTATCCATCGCGGCCGAGAGAATCGGAACGGAGACCTCGACCGTCTTCGAGACGCGGGACGTGAGATCCGCGTCGTCGGGTTCGACGCGACTCTCCTTGGGTCGAAGGAGGACGTCGTCGAAGGTTAGCGCTTCCGGTACCTCGAGTTTCGAAGAATAGGGCTCGTGCTCGGGAACGTCGTTCGCCATGTAAACCGTCCGAACCCGTCGGCAAAAAACGTTGCGAGATAACGGTTTGGTATGTTAATACGTTCCACCACCGGCTGGAACTTCCTGTCGACGGGCTTTCGATCGCCCTCGGCTCGCCTCGAGTGCCGCAGGCGGTCGTCTCATACGGTTTACTGCAAGTCAGTACCGGAGCGGCCGCGGGACGGCACCCGGTTGCTCCGGTACACAGGTACAGCAATCCGTATCAGCGGGTGTTCGTGTCGAACTCGTCGGACGGATACCGCTGCTCGCAGTTCAAACACTGGTAGCCACCGTCGACGTGTCCGTAGAGGCGCTCCCCGCATTGTCGGCACTTTCCGCGCGGATAGTTCATTCGATCGGTCAGTCTCACCGCTCCCTCATAAGTCCATTTGCCGATATAGGCCGTCTTTTTCAGTCACCCCGCCTACGATCTCTCGTGGACGACCACACGAACGATCCGACCGTCGACCCGCCCCCCTCGGGCCAGCCGACCGGCTGGCTCGAGCGCGAGAGTCACTGGGAACACGGAACGCTCAGACGGGCAACGGTCCACGGCGTCAGGCTGTTCAACGTCGGCGACTACCACGAGAGCCACGACTGCTTCGAACTCGAGTGGTACAACTACGGCCGCGGCTCGACCGAGAGTGCGTTTCTCCACGGAATGGTACAGGTGGCCGCTGGCGCGTACAAGCGTCACGCCTTCGCGAACGACGATGGGATGCGTTCGCTCTTCGAGACCGCCTTGCAGTACCTTCGTGGGACGCCGAACGATTACTACGGCGTCGACGTACTCGAGGTGCGAACGGTCCTGACCAACGCTCTCGAGAATCCCGAACGGATCGACGACTGGCGGATCAGGATCGACGGCGAGCGGCCGACGGCCCGTTCGGCGGAGTACGAGTACGTCGCCTCGCTCGAGGACTGATCCGGATCTCTGTACCGACGCCCCGGCGTATCCACCGCCCGGGTCGCGGGTACGCCCGAACTGATGGACAGTAAACCGCATGACAGCTACAGTAAACCGTACGACAGCTACAGTAAAACGTATGATAGCTCGAGTCGAGGCGGATTCCACTGGCGGTTGATAGCTCGAGTCGCCCGCAAACCCATCGGCTGCGGACGTCGCCGAACGCCTCGGTTCTCCCGCGTTCTCGTGTGTCGCAACTGATCGCTTTCGTGAGAGACCGAACGGCCTTTGAAGACGTAGCCCAACTAGTAGATAATGAGAGTTGCACAGCTTGGGTCGGGAACGCCGGAGATCGCTGTCGTTGCGGGCATCCACGGCGACGAGCCCTGTGGCGTTCGTGCCATCGAACGCCTTCTGGCGGATCGGCCGACCGTCGAACGCCCCGTCAAACTCGTCGTCGTCAACGAGAAGGCCCTCGAGCGGCGGGTTCGGTTCGTCGACGAGGATCTCAACCGGACGTTCCCGGGCGATCCGGACGCGACGACCCACGAAGGACGGCTCGCACACGAACTGGTCGAGGAACTCGATGGCTGTCTCGCGTTCTCGATGCACTCGACCCAGAGCCACGCCGACCCGTTCGCCATCGTCAACGCGATGAACGAGCGGACGACAGAACTCGTCCCGCGATTGCCCGTCGCTGCGATGGTCGAAACCGGCACCTTCGCGGAGGGCAGACTCTTCTCCGAGATTCAGACCCTCGAGGTCGAGTGTGGCCTCCAGGGCACGGAGACGGCCGCTCAGAACGCCGACCGCCTGACTCGAGCGTTCCTGACGGCCGTCGACGCGTTACCCGGCGATACGGTTACGCGAGAACTCCCCGTCTTCCGTCTCACCGACGTCATTCGAAAGCAACGTGCCGACACGTACGAGGTGTTCGTCGAGAACTTCGCCGAGGTCGAACCCGGCGAGACGTTCGCCGCCGCCGACGGCGACGAACAGGTCGCCGCGGAGTCGTTCTATCCCGTCCTCATGTCCCCGAACGGCTACAGTGACGTCTTCGGCTACGCCGCCGAGAAAGTCGACGTGTTGCAGTCGACGACCGCCGCGGATTGAACGCGTTCGGTCGATCGAACGGTTCGAATCGGCCGAGAAGGTACGCATCGGAGTGACGTCCCCCGCGACTTTCCGGTCCGCTTGCAGTACATCGCAACCCAAACGGAGAATGAGCCGGGCGTCGAACGTGCGCTACTGTGACCCCGACGGCGACGACAAAGCGGTGGTTACTCAACGGAATCGCCATCACAATTCCGCTCGTTGTGACGGTAATCGTTCTCACGATCGTCCTCGAGTTCGTCCTTCGGGCCCTCTCGCCGATCGTGTCCGCGATCATTTACGTCTGGCCGAACGAGCCGCCGACGATCGTCGTTCAACTGACGACGCTCCTCTCGCTCGTCGGCCTGTTCCTGCTCGTGGGATTCGTCGCGGACTGTACCTCGAGCCGGCGACTCTCACAAACCGTCCACGAGACGATCGAATCGATTCCGGTGGTGAGCCCGATCTACGCGAGTGTCAGGCGAGCCAGCGACGTCCTGGCGGACGATGAAACTGATCAGTTTCGGGAGGTCAAACTCGTCGAGTTCCCACACGAGAACTTGCACGCACTCGGCTTTCTGACCGCGGATACGCCACGAGAGATCGAGCGACGTCTCGGCGAAGACGAACTCCAGACGGTCATGATTCCGCTCGGCCCGAATCCGACGACGAACGGTTTCGTCGTTCACGTTCCAGTGGAGAACGTCTCCGACGTGGATATGACCGTCGAGGACGCTATCCGCTCTATCGCGACCCTCGGCGTCGCTACCGAGGTCGAGAATTCGGACGACACCGATCGGATCGAGCGATCGACCCCCTTCGCTTCCAGGAGCGACGAGTAAGCGGCCGCCGAACGCGACATCTCTCGTCCGATCCACAGACCGTGGCGTCCGAGATACGCACAATTTTCCCCGCCGTGGGAGGATTGATACGCCGAGAACACCTTCGCGAGAGTGATGACTGAAACGCTTGCGCTTTTCGTCGCCCTGCTCGCCGAGTTGTTCCCCAACGGGATCAGCCACTACGCGATCGGCGGGCTGTTCGTCGGCCTGGGGGTCGCCGTGATCTACGTCGGCACCGCTATCCCGGCCGGCGCGAGTACGTTCCTCGAGTCGACGCTGTCGTACGGCTCGAGTCTCTCGAGATTTCAGCAGTATCGCCCCTCGCGAGACTGGCGGGTCGTCTTCACGGTCGGCATCGTTCTCGGTGCCGCGGTCTACGCCGTCACCGTCTCGCCCCAGGACGGGCTCTGGACGACGGACGTCCAGTGGTGGCGACTGCTCGTCGGCGGCATCCTCATCGGGATCGGCACCCGCGTCGGGAAAGGGTGTACCTCGGGCCACGGCGTCTGCGGCGTCGGGTCGGTCTCGAGTGCGTCGTTCGTCGGCGTCGCGACGTTCCTGTTCGTCGCGATCGGAACGGCCCAGCTGGTCCAGGCCGTGGGGGTGGTGCCGTGAGCGCCGAACACGAACAACACCCGTTGTTCCTGCCACTGGTCTTCGTCGGCGGGCTGATCTTCGGATTCGGGCTCGGATTCAGCCACATGGCCCAGCCCGAAGTCGTCCTGAGCTTCCTGCAGTTTACGGACTTCGGCCTGCTGTTCGTCATGTTCGGGGCGGCGATCGTGACGGGGATTACGTTCTTCGGCGTCAAACAGTTCCGCAGTACCGCTCCGCTGACGGGAGCGGTCTACGGCCGTCGGTTGAAGTCACTCGACAGGAACGTCGTCATCGGCGGCGGGATCTTCGGCGTCGGCTGGGGGCTGTCGGGAATCTGTCCGGGTGCGGCCTACGCCAGCCTCGGCATCGGTAACTTCCCGATCCTCTACGGCATCGTCGGAATGTTTATCGGAGCGTACATTCAGGGTTTCTGGCGTTCGACGCGAGCCGAGAGCACGGCTCCGACGACAGCGGCGGACTGAATCCGGTTGTAGCGGCCACTTCTCCCGTGTTCGTCCTCGAATCAGCGGTAGTTTGGACACAGACGTGTCAACGGAATCTGGGCCACAAAGGTAAATGGCGGTCGCGCGGTACCGAGGGACATGCCACAGCGAGTCATCTGTCCTCACTGTTCGGAATCGACGTTCGTCGACATCGGGATGACGGTGACACGGACGAGCGAAGCGGTCGGATCGATGAAAGAGGGGTTCGCGAAGACGGCGACCTGTTCGTCCTGCAACGAGAAGTTCAGTTGTAAGACCGAATGGTGACACCCCCTCATCCGTCGTCGAGACCACCACGTCAATAGCCCTCGAGTGCGAACCGCCTCACGCATGAGCGACGATCCGGAGCCGTCGATCAACATAAGCGGTGGTGAGTCGGGTGGCGGCGTCACAGCCGAGTTCGATCCGGCGACGGCAGACACGCGAGCCGAACGGGTGATCGATCGCCTCGGCGAACTGTACTGGCAGAAGACCTACGGCGGGCGGGACGCGTTTACCTGCCTCGTCCGGACGATCCTGAGCCAGAATACGAGCGACAAGGCGAGTCAGCCCGCCCACGACGCGTTGCTCGCACGCTACGGCGCTGGACCGAACCGCGATGCGACCGCAGAGACGGAGTCGGAAGCCGGCGTTCCAGGCCTCGCGGAGTCGCTCGCAGCGGCCGATCGCTCCGAACTCGCGGAAACGATCAGTTCGGCGGGCCTCTACAACCAGAAATCAGAAATTCTCGTCGCGACGGCCGAGTGGATCCTCGAGGAGTTCGGCTCGGCCCGCGCGTTCGATGCCTTCGTCAAAGACGAGTCGCCCTCGGAGGTTCGTGAGACGCTCCTCTCCGTCCGGGGCGTGGGTCCGAAAACCGCAGACTGCGTCCTCCTCTTTGCCGGCGGGCGGGGCGGCGTTTTTCCCGTCGACACGCACGTCCACCGGATCTATCGCCGGATGGGGATCGCACCCGCCGACGCGGACCACGAAGTGGTTCGAACGGTTCTCGAACAGGAGGTGCCCGCAGAGAAGTGCGGCTTCGGGCACACGGCGACGATCCAGTTCGGCAGGGAGTACTGTACGGCCCGAACGCCGGCCTGTCTCGAGGATCCCGACGCCTGTCCGATGGGCGACGTCTGTGATCAGGTCGGTGTCTACCCGGAGACGGACGAGGTGATAGATCCTGCCGATGCGGTCGACTGATACGGATTGCTGTACCTGTGTACCCGAGGTCGCGACGCGATCGGACCCGGAAGGCGTTCATAGCAGTACGACAACGAGTCCAACGCCGACGGCGAACAGCGCCAGCGTCGTCGCGGACGGTCCGTCGGAGTCGACCGAGGGAACGAACCCGACCAGCAGTGCTGCCAGTGCGACCAGCAACGCGCCAACGGCAATCACCACGCCACCGACGGCGATCTCCGGTCAACGCCGCGAGGACGCCGATAGTGACGGTGACCTCGAGACGCCTTTCCTCGAGCGACGAAGCGACTGAGTCAGCCGATTCCGGGCCGGTAGTGGACACGTTCCGTCGCAACGAAAACCTGTGGCATAATGGTTGCCGTTCGGACAGACCTCGCCCACCTTCCGTCCGGGTGCAGCGACGGCGAACGGGGGAAATCGGAATCGGGGTGCGGAGTCGCGGCCCGCTGTCTATCACGTCATCGGAACCGACGGTGAGTACAGGAGCTTTGGGCGTGAGTTACAGGAAGCGGAACGTCTCGAGGTTCTTCGGTGCGAACGTCCGCATGTTGTACTCGTGGTACAGCGCCGAGGAGAGGTCCTGGGTCGAGCGTTCGTCGCCGTGAACGCAGAGGACTTTCTCGGGGCGCGGATTCATCGTCTTGACGAAGTTCTCGAGGCCGGCGCGGTCTGCGTGGCCGGAGAAGCCGTCGACCGTTTCGACGTTCATGTTCAACGAGAGGGTGCCACGACCGTTGTCGCCGTTTATGGCTCCGACCTCGCTGGTCGGAATCTCGTCCCAGCCGTTCTGGATCCGTCGGCCGAGGGTTCCCTGTGCCTGGTAGCCGACGAAGACGAGCGTCGAATCGGGATCTGGGCCAACGTGGCCGAGCCAGGACATGATGGGACCGCCGGTAACCATACCGGACGTCGAGAGGACGATACAGGAGTCGCCGTCGGCGACCTCCTGGCGTTCTTCCTCGCCCGCGTCGATGTGGTTGAACTCCTCGGCGAGGAACGGGTTCTCGTCGTCGTGGAAGATGCGGTCTCGGAGGTCGTCACGGAGATACTCCGGATACGTCGTGTGAATCGCGGTCGCCTCCCAGATCATCCCGTCGAGGTGGACCGGCATCGAGGGGATGTCGCCGCTGCGCATCGCTTCTTCGAGGACGAGCATGATCTCCTGTGACCGCCCGACCGCGAACGCCGGTATGAGGACCTTTCCGCCGCGGTCGTAGGTCTCACGGACGACCTCCTTGAGTTTCTCCTCGGAGTCTTCCTGGTCGGTCTGGTAGTCGTTGCGACCGCCGTAGGTCGACTCGAGAACGAGTGTCTCCACGCGCGGGAAGTCGTTGACGGCACCGTTGAACAGTCGTGTGTCCTTGTAGTGGATGTCCCCCGAGAAGCAGACGTTGTAGAGGCCATCCCCGATGTGGAAGTGCGAGACTGCGGAGCCGAGAATGTGGCCCGCGTTGTGGAAGGTGAGTTTGACGTCCGGGGCGATGTCGGTGACGTCGCCGTACTCGAGGGGAATACAGTGTTTGATCGCCTCACGAACCTGTCCGGATTCGTACGGTGGCGACCGTCCTTCCTTCGCTGCGACGTCGAGGTAGTCGAGCGTGAGCAGACCCATCAGGTCTCGAGTCGGTTCGGTACAGTAGATCGGGCCGTCGTAGCCGTACTTGAACAGAAGCGGGATGAGCGCGGAGTGGTCGAGGTGGGCGTGCGTGAGGACGACGGCGTCGATGTTCTGTGGCCCGGCTCCCAGCGCTTCGGGTGCGTGGAGGTACGGCACTTCGCCTTCCGCGCCTGGTTTGTCACCGCAGTCGATGAGAATCCGGGTTTCGGGCGTCGAGAGGATAAAGGCCGCGCGACCGACCTCTCGACAGCACCCTAGCGTCGTAATCCGAACGTACTCGTCGTCGGACATCTCCTCGCGGTGGATCTGGCGACCGACTCGTTCCAGAATGTCTCGGCGTTCGTCGCGTTCTTGCTTGAGAAAGTTCCGGACGTTCGATACCGTCGAGGACTCGATCGGTGGCGTCCGAACGACTTCGGGCGTCCATCCGACGTTTTTCGTGATGTCTCGGAGCGTCGACCCGTGCCGCCCGATCACCATCCCCGGCTTCTCTGCTTCGATGACGACTTCGCCAGTGTCTGCGTGGAAGTCGAGATCCGAGACGCCGGCTTCCTCCGGAATTACGTCCATGACGGCCTTCCGAGCCTCTTCGGGACGCGAGAGAGCGCTCGGATCTGGCCGGACGGTGATCCGCTTTCGAAGTTTGCTCGCGAGTTTGCGAACGAGATCACCCTGCTGGGCGAACTTCTTCGGGTCGTGGGTGTATACGACCAGTTCCGGTCCTTCGTATTTCACCGAGGAGACCGAGATATCACTCGGTAACTCGCTCGTGATCTCTGCTTGCAAATCGTCGAGTTGCTGCTCTACAGTGCTCATAATCGCCAGATGTGGCTTGCGTGAACTCGCCGACTGGGATCGGTTGCGCCATGGCCCAGCGGTGACTCGAGAAGAGACGACGCAGTACGCCTTCTCGTCCGAATCATCCTGTGTGACTCCGTGACGAATACGTTCCCAGGTCGGTGTCCTGGTTCGTGCGGGAAGATTCCAGGGAGAACCCGCTTACCTGACGGTATTCCTTGCGTGGTATAAAAGCCTTCGCAAAACCCAGGAGCCTCGAGGGCGAACGCGGCGTATGTTCCTGACACAGGACCGCGTCGTCGCCGAACGCGACTGGGTGAGAGATCGCAAAGAAACCGTCGTTCCGATCATCAACGGCGTCCGTGGCGACCTCGGCGACGTTTTCGACACCGACGTCGATCCCGTGACGACCGACCAGTACGTCGCTGAAGTCGACGCCGTCTTCGCCGACGGCGACCTGGCGGTCAACGTCGCCGCCCTGACCGGCATCCTTCGTGATATCGACGTCGAGGGGGACTATCCGGGTTTCGTGATCGACGAAATCCTCGGGCGTGAACTCGCGGCGACGATCGCCGGGACACAGCCGCTTCGAACGCTCGGCGAGGCGACCTTTCACTACGCCGATCTGCAGGTTCACGGGGACGCAGACGAGAACGCGGGAGTCGACGACCTCGAGGCCGCACTCGCGGCCGGATTTCAGGAACGCATCCCCGGCTGGAACTGGACGGAACGCGAGAGTCCGTTCGGTGTCGATCCGGCCCCGTAGCGGACGGTGGGCTTCGTCGAACCCGCCTCTACCACTTCGCGCTACTCGTCGGTCTCCTCGAGGTCTTCCTCGTCGATTTCCTGCCCTTCGGGCTCCGGTTGCTGTTGTTGCTGGAGGAGCTGGTCGAAGAGGGCAGGCTGTCCGAGGACGGAGATATCTTCGTTCCGGAGCGCGTCGACGAGGACATCGGCGGAGCCGTCGACGTGATAGAGGCCGACTTCGCCCTCAGAGCGTTCGATACGGAGATCGGAATCGGCTTCCGATTCGGCCCGTTCCTCGAAGTCGTCGATCGCGGCTTCGAAGAGTTCGTTCTGGCGCTCGAAGGCTTCCTCCTGGGAGAGTTCACCGTCGAGTACCTCCTCCTGTAGTTCCTCTCTGTCGCTCGCTGCGGGCTCGACGATCGCGGTGAGCACGTCGTCGTTTTCTGGCCCGTCTTCGGGTTCGTCTTCGACCTCTTCTTCGCTCTCCGGCGAGGCGAATTCGGAACAGCCCGCGACGGAGGCGACGGCGCTCGCTCCGGCCAGCTGGAGGACTCGGCGGCGTTCGTGGAAGTTCGACATCGTGCACTCGCTCGCGGGGCCGACGGAAAGTAAGGCTTTAGGTATCGATCGGCCGCTCGAGGCCGGGAGTGGCGACCTAAATCTACGCCGGATTGGCACGGTCACACACCGGTTCGTCGTACTCAGTGGCGTCCCAAGCCTGCACTGATGAGCGAAATCAAGCGGTGTGATCCGATTTCGCTCATCAGTCGACGCTTGGGAGGGTACTCAGTGCGCTCGCAAGTGTGGACAGCCTAGTCCTGCTTTTTCTCCGTGATAGTTGGATAGAGCCGGAGTAACTTCGTTCGGGCATCATCGGCAGTGAACTGCCAGTCGATCGAGACGGTAGCCTCGTTACGGTCAGTTTCCCACGCGGCGACCTCCGTTCGGAGTGTCGCCGCGTCAGGGATGCGCTGGTTGAGGCACTGGG
>NZ_REGA01000025.1 GCF_003841505.1 Natrarchaeobius chitinivorans | reverse complement strand
AGAGATCGAACAATCGAGGTGCTCACAGATCGCGGGATCTGTGAGCCCCTCGTCAGCCTTTAGCAGGATTCGTGCGCGGGTGATATCCTCTGCTCTATGTTCACCCGTCGAGATAATCGCCTCAAGTTCGCTTCGTTCCTTGTCAGAGAGGTTGACGATGTGCTTTTTCCGTCCCATCCCTATAGAGAGGTGCTCAGAAGAGATAAGCTAAGCAGTCGACGCTTGCAAGTGCACTAGAATATCGTCCGCACTGCCCCAACCGCGAGGGCGACGATCACCGTATGATAGATTACCGTCGACGTGAACGCCCAGAACACGAGTGGCACGACCGGGTAGCGTGCTATCCCCGCCGGAACGAAGATCAGCCCGCGAAGATACGGAACGAAGTTCGTGACGAACACGCCGATGCCGCCGTACTGCTCGAGCCACTGCTCCGACTGGTTGATCCGTTCGGACGGGATGTGGATCCGCGGCGACGACTGGATCGCCGACAGGCCCTCGCGGCGCGCGAGGTAGTAGATGAGAAGCTGGCCGAGAACGTAGCCAATTGTCGAGACGAGGATGACTCCCGCGGTTTCGACGCGGTTCGCGGAGATCGCGAGCACGTATCCGGGCAGGATCACCGTCGTGGGGATCGGTTTCCCGACGAACGCCCCCTTCAAGACGAATACCACGAACAGTGCAGGAGGGCCTGCGTACAGGAGGAACGCGAACACCGCGTCGACGAGCGAGTCAAGCATTCGAGGTTTAGGAGCTATTTCGAGCCCAACGGGATAACGTCACGTATCCGTAGAAGTCCCACCGTTGGAATTGCGCTGAGGGCAACTCCGCCCCTCCGTCCCGAATTCGAACCCCGCCACACCGGCCGCCTCGCTGTAGTCGGCACTCGATTCGCCTGGTTCGAACCCTGGCGAGACAGTCGGAAAGGGAGTCATTTCACTTTCGATGTCCTCGTTTGTACTTATGTTCGGTTAGTAAGGTACTTGTGAAATACGTCGGAAATGGTGACTTGGACCGGCGAACCGTCCTCGCGTCGATCGGCACGGGAACCACCGGATTCGCGGGCTGTCTCGGTGCCCTCGACGACAGTACCGACTGCGAACCGTCCGAGGAGGAGACCACGTTCGACGACGCGATGGCGCTCGTCGACGAACCGGGCATGACCGCACCCCGGATTTCGGTTCGTGGGACGATCGTTGCGCTCCCGACTCGTGGATTGCTCCTCGAAGACCCGACTGGAGTCGCCAGGATCACGACGGGCCTCGAGTACGAGTTCGATATGGAGAGACTGGACCTCGGGGACTGCGTGAGCGCTGACGTCTCACTCAACAAACGATCGACCTGGGACAACCAGATGCCGATCGTCAGCGTGAGACGAGATCACTTCGAGAAGGTGGGAACCACTGAAAACGCTGCCACCAGTCGTTTCGACGACGCCAGTCCGCCCGACGCGAGTTTCGAAATCGACTTCGATTCCGAATTTGGATCGAGCACATCGACCGTTACCCTCACTCACGACGGTGGAGAACCGGTCGACGCGGCCGATCTCTTCGTCTGTCACGGGCCAGAGCGCGAGGATGCTCGACGGCCGACACTCGACCAGACGACCACCGATTCCTGGGCGGACCTCGCTGGCTCGACGGCAGACGTCACCAGGGGGGATGCGGTGTCGATAGAACTCACCGACGATACGAACGGAACGCTCCTGTGGCAGTCCGGAACCGGCTGGAACAAACAACTCCGCGGATTTGCGGTCTAACGGCGTCTCCGTCCGGAATCACACGTCTCTGTCCACGGGTTTGCTCGCTGCAAACGGCTGGACGCCAGGACCGGTTCTCGAGGGACACGTTTTCGCTGCGAGGCACAGACTTCCCTCACTCCATAGTCTCCGTTCAGGGTTGTCGCGCTGAGAGATACCGCCTCCCGGATACATCCTCTTCGCTCACGGTTCGGTCGCTGCGCTCCCTCACAGATTCGCAAAAAAGATACCGCCTCCCGGATTTGAACCACGCGAACACGGTCGCCCTGGCTCGAGCGCTGCGACGCTCGGAGTTCGAATCCTCGCTCAGAGTCGGCGACGAGAATCCCTGGCGCTCTGGACAGCGAAGCGGTATCGTCCGATACGAATATAACTCTCCGGAGTAGCGACAGTAGAAATAATCAGCACCAGTCCCATAGAACCGTCGGTGCCCCGGCTTCCGTCGCCAGCCGTGAGCAACGGTATCGGCTACTGGCCAAACCAGGAATGAGGAGTGACGGTACTCGAATGAGGCCGTATTGAGTTCGAAGACGAGTTTACGTGCTATAGTAGCCACTGGAAGTCAATGCACACCTGATCGCACGACGGCTGTGTGATCAGTGTGTAAATAGTTCCAGTTGTTACTATAGTTGGGCCGTCGTCGTCGAAGAATGTCAACCGAGTTATTGTTACGAGCTATTATACGGAGAATAATATATGAGGTCACCAGCCAGGCCGGCCTCGTCAGAGTGATCAATATTCGGTTTGGAGACTCGCTCGGTGCGCTTCAGACCGAGCTCCGAGTTCGGAGAGGCGGCCTCTGAATTCGATATCCTCCCTTCTACAGTCACACCTCACTGACTGACTCTACAGAACCGACGTCGGCATTTTCCGCGCTTCTTGAACTACTTGTACTTCCTCTCAAAAAAGAAGGTTTAATATTTCATTACATTATTGAGTAGATATGAGTCTGACGACTCCATCAGTGGTCACCGAGAGACCTTACTCGGTCGGATCGATGACACCAGACGTTTTAGAGGGGTGCTATGCCCGACAGTAACCGATCAGATCGAAAACCGACTCGCCGATCGATGCTTCGGGCGGCCGTTGCTGCCTCGGGGGCGACCGCGCTGGCCGGATGTCTCGGTGATGACATCGAGATCACGATCAACAGCGGTTCGGACGATGAAGGGGCCGGTAGTGACGATGGTTCCGGCACCGGTTCCGATGGTGACTCCGAGTCCACCGGCGATTCCGGCGAAGATTCGGAAGCCGCCGACCACGGTGACGACGGTTCCGACGATGATACGGAACACGCCGACCACGGTGACGACGATTCTGACGATGATTTGGGATCCACTGACGGCGGTGACGAGACGGATCCGGCTGAGGAGGATGATGACGAGACGGCTCCGGTTGAGGAGGACGACGACGAGACGGATTCGGCTGAGGAGGACGATAACGACGAGAAGGATCCGGACGAGGAGGATGACGACGAACCCAAACCTTCGTTCAGCGAGGACTGCATCAACGTCGACCCCTCGGACCTGACCATCGACGAGATTAGCGGCAATCGCTGGCGGGTCCGATCGGGGCGCAGTGCCCTCCTCATATTCGACGAGAAAGAAAACGCCGAGGATGCCAAAGCGATCATCGAACACTACGGGTTCACCAGCTACTGTTTCGTCGGTCGGCCGGATCCGCCGATGACCTACTGGCTCGAGAACGGGAACGCACCTTCCGCTTCGGGATCCTTCGGAGGAAGCGAGGACTGCATCAATATCGACCCCTCGGACCTGACCATCGACGAGATTAGCGGCAATCGCTGGCGAGTCCGATCGGGGCGCAGTGCCCTCCTCATATTCGACGAGAAAGAAAACGCCGAGGATGCCAAAGCGATCATCGAACACTACGGGTTCACCAGCTACTGTTTCGTCGGTCGGCCGGATCCGCCGATGACCTACTGGACGAGTTGACCGACATCGTCCGTCGGGCAATCGCAAGCTTCGAACCGGCCACATCTGGCCATCATTGTTCCCGCATGAACACGTGTTGCAGGGGGTATCGGTAGAACGGAGTCACTTCGGAAACCAATCCGTATCAATCGATCCGACGTGAAGCCGACAAGCAAGCCTCTCCGACACGGCCGGTCCCCCAACCAGCTCGAAGCAACCAATAGCCGCTGAACACTGACTCTCCTTCTTCATTTCTCTCGGTGGATCTCGAGATGACGGAAAATATGGGTGTTTCCTTCCGGATTTGAACAACGCGAACACGGTCGCTCGCTTCGCTCACGAGAACGGGGACAGCTTGATCTACAGTCGAGTGCTCCCGCTCGAATGGAAATCGTGTGAAAAAACCATACCGCCTCCCGGATTTGAACCACGCGAACACGGTCGCTCGCTTCGCTCGCGCTGCGTGTTCTCTAGTTCAAATCCACTCGGATGGATTTCTGCTGCTCGCGGTGTTGCTCGCAGCAGAAATGCCGCCTCCCGGATTTGAACCGGGGACAGCTCGATCTTCAGTCGAGTGCTCTCCCAGTCTGAGCTAAGGCGGCGCGTCTCTATCTCCGTCGATGGTATAAAAAAGGATTTCGAATCGAGAGCGGTGTTCGACTCGTTCACACGTCTACGAATGAAATCACCACGGAAACTAATACGTGATTAGTAACGACGGGAATACAGTCGGTATTCCGATCGTTAAACGCCCGCCTGTTGGATTATCGGATATTCAAGACACCCTTTTCCGCTTCGGCGAGTAATATCCTGTTATGGGTGCCCTTACCCCGAGTCAGGAAGGCCATGAGCTTTCGGCGGACACTATACTGGAGTTGCTGGCGAACCGACGGCGGCGGTATCTGCTCTACGCACTGCGAGGTCAGGAGGGCCCGATCGAACTCTCCGAACTCGCCGAACGGATCGCCGGCTGGGAACACGACGTTCCGCCCGACGAAGTCGCCAAAAACGAGTACAAGAGCGTCTACGTCTCCTCCGTCCAGTGTCACGTCCCGAAACTCGCAGACGCCGGCGTCGTCGATCACGACGAGAACAACCACACCGTCGTCCTGGCTGACAACTACGACCAACTTGAGCCCTATCTCCGCGTCGTCATCCGCGACGAACCGGAGAACTCGAGACTCCACTCGGCTCTCGAATCCGAATCCGGAGACGGGTTTTTCAGCCAGATTCGAGAGAACGTCGCCCGACTCAAGCACTGACTACTCCCGGCAACTGCAGGCTCCTGACTGATAGTCTTCGATTACAGCGCCGATTTCTCGAGGTGTCAGGCGGACCACTGCCCGTTATTGTCGATGGGACACGGGACGGTCGCGGTTGCATCGGTACCGACATGGAACAGTTATAGTATCAACTGAAACGATTGATATACCGATCGCCGATCTGTCCCGCGATCGGGTGTGCGATGACGTTCAGTGGCTACTATAGCATCAGCCACGGGTGGATGTCAATTCCAGCAGGAAGAGTGGCTCGAGCGAGTTCGAACGACGCGACCAGTGGCTCGAGCGAGTTCGAACGACGCGACCAGTGGCTCGAGCGGGTTCGAACCACGCCGTCACCTCGCTTCGCTCGGTGCCGTCTGATTCGAACCCGCCCTCACAACAGATTTCTGCCGCTCACGAAGTTGTTCGCGGCAGAAATATGGGCTCGGGCGGGTTCGAACCACCGACCTCGGCCTTGTAAAGGCCGCGTCATAACCAGCTAGACCACGAGCCCGTATTCGAACAGAACTGCCCCGTCCGAATAACCTTTACTTTCTCGCATCGGACCAGTGGCATGGTCGATGAGCGCGTCTGGACGGCTCTTCTCGCCGTCGTTGCCCTCTTCGTCACCGGTTTCCTCCTCGTTCAGGTCGGCGTCGTCTCCACGCCATGGAGTCAGGATAGAGCGGTGGTGTCCGTCCTCGACGACGACGGCGACCCGAAAGCCACCGTCGAGGTCGAAGTCGCCGACACCGTGGAAGAACGGTACACGGGCCTGAGCGATCACGAATCCCTCGAGTCCGGCGAGGGTATGTTGTTCGTTCACGCGAGTGAGGGTGACCGGACGTACGTCATGCGGGAGATGGACTTCGACATCGACATCGTGTTCATCGACGCGGACCGCGAGGTCACGACGATCGAGCACGCACGCGCCCCGGAACCCGGCGAGGACGGTGAAGACCTCCGATACTCCGGCCAGGCGAAGTGGGTTCTCGAGGTCCCACGCGGGTACACGAACGAAACGGGGATCGACGTCGGTGACGAGGTCGTGATCGATTCGGAGTAACTGACTGCGCGCTATATGTTTCGATTCGTAGCAAACCCTTATTGGTGACCGTCCCTGACCGAAACGTAATGTCCGGGGTCGACTGGGACGAAGACGATCCCTTCGAGGAGCAACGCGAACGTGTAGAGAGTCCGATGCGCCGACTCCTCGGGGAGTACGGTCGTCCGTACTGGTTTTCGGTAGGCGTCGGGCTCGTCTCGAGCGTTCTCGCCCGCGCGCTCGATCTGCTCCCGGCGCTGTTGCTCGCAGTCGCGATCGACGCGATTTTCGGTGACGCGACGTTTCACGAGCAGGTCCCGCTCGTCGTTCTCCCCGAGGCGTGGCTTCCGACGACGGAGGACGGCCAGTTCTGGTTCGTCGCGACCGCGATCGCGTTATCGTTCGCGCTGGGGGCGATCTTTCACTGGCTCCGAAACTGGGGGTTCAACGCGTTCTCGCAGGACGTCCAGCACGACGTTCGGACTGCAACGTACGACAAGATGCAACGACTCGACATGGAGTTCTTCTCGAACAAACAGACCGGCGAGATGATGTCGGTACTCTCGAACGACGTCAACCAGCTCGAGCGGTTTCTCAACGAAGGAATGAACTCCGCGACCCGGTTGGTCGTGATGGTCGTCGGCATCACGCTCTTGCTGTTCTGGCTCAATCCCCAGCTCGCGCTCGTCTCGCTCGCACCCGTTCCGCTGATCGCCGTTTTCACGTACATCTTCGTCATGAAGATCCAACCCAAGTACGCGGCGGTGCGCTCGTCGGTCGGGAAGGTCAACTCGCGCCTCGAGAACAACCTCGGCGGAATCGGGGTAATCAAGTCCTCGAACACCGAGGAGTTCGAGTCGGGTCGGGTCGAAGACGTCTCCCAGAAGTACTTCGATACGAACTGGGATGCGATCCAGTTGCGGATCAAATTCTTTCCGGGACTGCAGTTGATCTCCGGTACCGGGTTCGTGCTCACGTTCGTCATCGGAGGGTACTGGGTGTTCACCGGAAGCGGGCCAGGGCCGTTTACCGGAACGCTTCAGGAGGGTATTTTCGTCGCGTTCATCCTCTACACCCAGCAACTCGTCTGGCCGATGGCCCAGTTCGGACAGGTCGTCAACATGTATCAGCGCGCGGAGGCCTCGAGCGAGCGGATCTTCGGCCTGATGGACGAACAGGGGCGGATCGAGCGCGATGACGACGCCGACGACCTCGAGGTGAGAGAGGGACGAGTCGAGTACGATCGGGTGAGTTTCAGCTACGATACCGTCGACTCGTCGGATTCGACGGACGGAGCCGAGACCGTTCGCGACGACTCCGGATCCGAACGAATCATCGACGACGTCTCCTTCGACGTCGACGGCGGCGAAACCGTCGCCCTCGTCGGCCCGACCGGTGCCGGCAAGTCGACGGTCCTCAAACTCCTGCTCAGGCTGTACGACGTCGATCGGGGAACGATACGGATCGACGGCCAGGACGTCCGCGACGTCTCGCTCTCGAGTCTCCGGCAATCGATGGGCTACGTCGGCCAGCAGTCGTTTCTCTTCTACGGAACCGTCGAGGAGAACGTTACGTACGGAACGTTCGACGCGAGCCGCGAGGAGATAATCGAGGCGGCGAAAGCCGCGGAAGCCCACGAGTTCATCCAGAACCTCCCCGACGGCTACGACACGATGGTCGGCGAACGGGGTGTAAAGCTCTCGGGCGGCCAGCGCCAGCGCGTCGCCATCGCGCGTGCCGTACTGAAAGATCCGGACATCCTCGTCCTCGACGAAGCCACGAGCGACGTCGACACCGAAACGGAGATGCTCATCCAACGCTCGATCGACGATCTGACCGAGAACCGGACCACGTTCGCGATCGCCCACCGACTCTCGACGATCAAGGACGCAGATCAGATCCTCGTCCTCGAGGACGGCTCCATCGTCGAACGCGGAACTCACGGCGACCTGCTCGAGAACGACGGGCTCTACTCGCATCTCTGGGGCGTCCAGGCGGGAGAGATCGACGAGCTACCCCAAGAGTTCATCGAACGAGCGCAGCGACGACAGGCTCGGACGGAAGTGGACGTCGACATCGACGACTGATACGGATTGCTGTAACTGTGTACTGGAACGACCGGACCCCGTCCCGCGGTCACTCCGGTAATGACTTGCAGCAGTCCGTATGAGACGGATCGCTAACACTGTGTCCCGGTGCGACCGCGAGAGGGCCGCGGTAGCAGCGGCGACGACCGTCAGCCGCCCGAACGAACTCCGACTTCAGAACGACTCCTGTTCGCGCTGTCCCTCCTGGTCCGGCGCGCCTTCGTCCTGGCGATCCTCGCCAGCCGCGGGCGGCGTCCGGTCGCTGTAGTTTTTGCGGCCGATCGCCGCGTCGCCGACCATGTTCATGATCGCGGTTTCGACCTCGTCGAACGAGCCGTACTCGTCCTCGTTCAGCGGCTCGAGCAGCTCCGCGAGCGTCACCGTCTCCTCGCTGATCTCGAGTTGCTCGTCGCCGTGTTCCTCGAGTAATTCGTCCTGCTCGACCGGGTACTCACGGCTCTCGAGCGCCTCGCGGACGTCACCCAGTTCGATCCCGAGTTCGCGGTCGTCGGTCATATCCGGGGGTTGTTGGCGAACCCTGAAACTGGTTCTCCCTGCGTACGCCGCTTGCGGTCATCGCGGGGGTCGATCGCCGTGCGTTCTCCGCGATCGCCGACGAAACACGACCGCAGGTACGACCGCGAGAGAGCCGACGAGCGCGGCCGACGCGACGACGTCGAGTCGCCCGCCGAAGACGCCGATGCCGACGAGTCCGACCCCGGAGAGACCGACCCACCCACGATCGACTCCTCCCGACTCGGGAGCGGGGCGGCCGACGAGCCACCCGCCGAGTCCCCCGGTAGCGAGTGCGACGTACTGGATCGACCGGACCGACAGGCCGCTGGCGACCAGCGCGATGACCGCCAGCCCGAGCGCGACCGCAAACGACGCCGTCGTCCGGTCGGTCGGAACGCGCTCGAGGACCGATCGCACGACGACGAGGTAGGCGAGACCGATCGCGAATCCGGCAGCCACGTCAGCCGGGTAGTGGACGACGAGAACGAGCCGGGAGAGGCCCACCGCGCCCGCGACGACCGCGGCGACCGCGAGCCGGGATCGAAGGGTTCCGAGACCCAGCGCCGTGGCGAGCAACCCGTAGGTTACGGTGGCGCCGACTGCGTGACCGCTCGGGAAAGCGTAGCCGTCGATGGTAACTGACGAGACGTAAAACGAAACGAGTACCGACGGAAGCGCGTCCGGCACGGCGGCGACGGCCGTCGGTCGCGGCAAAGCGAACGTGTACTTCAGTACGATCACGAGCGCGAGACCGCCGACGACGACGCCCAGGATCCACGGCCCCTCACCGAGTTCGGATCGCGACGCCGACGGTGTGGTCGACCCCGCAGCGTCGTCCTCGAGTCGGGATCGACCGGGGTCGCTCACCCCGCCGCGCCAGGCGAGAAGCCAGGACGCGACGAGACCGGCCGTGATCAGCACCCAGACGTCGCCGAGTCGCGTCACCAGCGCGGCGACGACGAGCAGCCAGTCCGGAAGGGACGCCTGAATCGCCTCGAGAACCGCTTCGCCGCGATCCATGCGTCGGAAGTCGCTCCGCGTCCGGTTAACGACCGAATCGGCACGTGCAGGGTCAGGCAACTCGACCGACCGACGGTTTCATGCCCACACGGTCGGAGTACTCGCGCATGGATCTCACCGAGGCGACGTGGACGGACGTCTCCGAACTCGAGACGGATCTCGCCGTACTTCCGGTCGGGAGCACGGAACAACACGGGCCCCACGCCCCGCTGGGAACCGACGTGCTGACCGCACGCGCGGTCGCGGACGCCGGCGTCGAACGGGTCGATCGCGAGGTCGTCCGCGCCCCGGCGATTCCCGTCGGTATCGCCGAGGAACACCGTCAGTTCCCCGGAACGATGTGGGTGTCCCCGGAGACGTTCCGCAGATACGTTCGAGAGTCGATCGAGAGTCTCGCATACCACGGCTTCGACCGCGTCGTCGTCGTCAACGGCCACGGCGGCAACGTCGACGCCCTTCGCGAGGTCGGCGGTCGCCTCTCCCGCGACGGAACGGCGTATGCGGTTCCGTTCACGTGGTTCGAGGCCGTCGGCGACCACTCGGCCGAGATGGGCCACGGCGGTCCGCTCGAGACCGCACTCGTACGTCACTGCGAACCGGATCTCGTCCGCGAGGATCGAATCGACGAGGCGAAAGCCGGCGCTGCAGACGGCTGGGGCGAGTGGGTTAGCCACGCGAACCTGGCGTACGATTCGGCCGAATTCACGGAAAACGGCGTCGTTGGCGACCCGAGCGACGGCACGGAACGCCGGGGTGAAGAACTGCTCGAGTTAGCCGGCGACGCTCTCGCACGGCTGCTCGAGGCGGTCGCCGAGCGAAACGTCCCGCGGCCCGACGACCGATAGCGACGAAGCCGGTGTGTCGGCCGGAGAGTGTTACTCGTCGGCTTCGTCGGCTTCGTCGTCGCCCTCGTCGTCCGCGTCGTCGACTCCCGAATCCTCCAGCGTTCCGCGAAGCGTCGGGATCGTCGAGGTGAGATCGCTCACCTGTTCGCTCGCCTCGGAGATATCTTCGATGGCCTCTTCCAGGTCGGCGATTTCGGCCTCGAGGTCGTCGGCGTCCTCGAACGCGTCGGCGCGTTCGCCCATCGTGAACCACTTTTTGGCGTCCCGGAGGTGATCCTCGGCGTCGCCGACGTCGAGCGCGGAGTTGAGGCCGTTGAGGACCCCGAGGACGTTGTCCGCGTCCGTCTCCCAGACGTCGTCTGCCGCAGGAAGCGCGTCCCAGCCGGCAGCAAGCGAAGACTCGACGTCTTCGCGCATCTCGTTTGCCGCCTCGCCGAACAGTTCGTCGTCGCCGAACGTCGCCTGACTCATGATCGCTCTTTCGAGGGGATCGGGGTTAAAAGGTCGCCCGAAAGTGAAAGTGAAAAATGTCTCGAGGAACGCGCCACTGCCGAAATAGCGGTCCAGTTTCGAAAAGGACGTCCCGCATCGTGGCGTCGAATGCTGTCCGAGAGCGGACCGAGACGAGTGAGTCGAGACAGCGGACCGAGACGACCGGGTCGAGGCATTCGACTCGAGCGGGCCAGGACAGTCGACTCGAGCGCGCGACCCCAATTCGACGGCCGTAACCCGCTGTGCAATCCTCTTCACCGATCCCGAACCGTCATCGGCCCCGCACTTCCTCGAGTCGCATCAGGGGATAGCCGTCTTCCATCGCCATCCGAGTGTGGACCTCACAGCCGTCGTACTCGAGGACGATTTCGACCTCGAGAAAGCGCCCCGTCAGTTCGGTGTACTCGGCCGTCGCCTCCGCGAGTTCGGCCTCGAGGGCGTCTCGCTGAACTGTGACGGTCACGTCAGTGCAGTGAGGTTGGTTCTCGATCGCTTCTTCGATCGCCGTCTCGATGCTCGCGGCGCTCTCGAGTGAGAGCGGCGTGCCGGCGAACTGGTGATAGAGCGACCCGAACTTGATGCCGGCCTCGAAGCAGGCCGCTTCGGCGGTCGTCGGCGTCGTGGCGTCGGTAGCTTCCGTTTCGTCGGTCATACGAGAGCGGTCGGTTGCGGTCGAGAAGGTGGTTCCGATCCGAATCGTACGTTACTTATCGACGCTTTCCCTCGAGTCGAACGAATGGCACAGTCGGTCCTGCTCACGGGGGCTGCGGGACGCGTCGGGGAGGCGATCCTCGGCGACCTCGCGGACGAACACGAGTGGCGGTTGCTTGATCGCGATCCGCCGACGGGAGAACAGCCGGGGGAGTTCGTCGTCGCCGACATCACCGACGAGGACGCCGTCCGCGAGGCGATGGACGGAATCGACGCCGTGATCCACCTCGCCGGTGACCCCCGAGCGGAAGCGCCGTGGGACAGCGTCTTTACGAACAACATCGACGGCACGCAGACCGTCTTCGAGGCCGCCGTCGACGCGGGCGTCGATAGGGTCGCTTTCGCCTCCTCGAACCACGCCGTCGGCGCGTACGAAACCGACGACCGGACGCCGGAGATGTACCGTCCGGACGACGATTACCTCCTCGACGGAACCGAACTCCCTCGCCCGGGGAACCTCTACGGAGTCTCCAAGGCTGCGGGCGAGACGCTCGGCCGCTACTACCACGACGAACACGACCTCTCGGTCGTCTGCGTCCGCATCGGTAACCTCACCGAGGGCCATCCGCCGATCGACTACGAACGAGGACAGGCGATGTGGCTCTCTTATCGCGACTGTGCACACCTCTTCGACCGATGTATTCGTGCCGACTACGGCTACGAAATCGTCTACGGCATCTCCGACAACGACCGCAAGTACTACTCGATCGATCGCGCTCGAGAGGTTCTGGATTACGACCCACAGGACAACTCCGCCCACCACGATTGAGACGGATTCCTGTACCGATGTCCCGGCGCACCCGCGACCCGGGCGGCAGTCGGGCCGGTAATGGGTTACAGTAAATCGTAGGGTTGTCCTCGAGGCACCGTCGTTCTACTAAAATAATCCCTCGACGTCTTCTTCGCGCGACCGACGCCGGTCGACGTGATCCGCGAGTCGCTGGAAGACGATCCCGCGGTGGTCGTCTTCTCGGACGAAGTCGAACAGAAGCGTGATAAACCGGCTATCGTCAGCTCCAGCCTCGAGGTCACGGCGCGCGTAGGTTCGTGCCTGCTCGACGGCCGCCTCGTCGTAGCCGTACTCGTCGGCGAGGACGACCGCCGCGATCGCCGTCGGCTCGAAGTCGAGGTCGGCGAGCGTCGGGACGTCCCCCTCGTGCTCGAGTGAGAGCGGCCGTCGTCGTTCGATCACCTCGGGATCGGCGGCCAGAACCTCGAGAGCGGATCGAACCGGGCCGAGCTCTAGGTTCCGGTAGCCGTCGGGCAGTCCCGAGAGGTACTCGAGCGCGCTCTCGGCCAGGCCGACGGCCCCCTCCCAGTTGCGTTCGCGGGCGTGATAGACTGCCGCGGTGAACTGGATCAGCCCGTGGAGCAAGCGCTCGTCGTCGGTTCCGGTCTCGAGGTCGAGCCAGCGCGCCTCCCAGGCGTCGTGGGCGGCGTGGTAGTGGCCGTCGTTGTAGATGGCGATACCGGCCCGGAGCTGATCTCGCATACCTGAAGTACGGACTCGAGTACCGAGAGCATCACGGTCGGTGAAGAAATACGGAGGCCGGATACGTACCGCCTCCGGCGGGGCGGGCAGACACTGTGGAAACGGGGAACGGGACGCCGAGCAGGCGTCCTCGGCCGGTTACTGGCCGCCACCGGTGGGGCGGTACTGAATTCGAGGGCAGAGAGACGTATAATTATGCAGCCGGTTCGATCAGTTGGGTCCCGCGTACCCTGCGTTAGGTGGTCCTTACTTGTCGAATTCGTCCTCCCAGCGGAACCGTCCGTCTCGCTGGACGACCTCGCCGTCTATCTCGAGGCGGGAGTCCTCGCCGACGTCGGTGATCAGGTCGACGTGGACGGCCGACTCGTTCCCCGATTGGCCGTCGGGAAGACACGCGTCGTACGCCCGCCCGAGCGCCAGGTGGACGGTCTCGGCCATCTTCTCGTCGAAGAGGATGTTATCCGTGTAGCGATCGATTCCGTGGTTCATTCCGATCCCCAGTTCGCCCAATCTGCGTGCACCGTCGTCGGTTTCGAGAACGTCGCCGATCACGTCCGCACCCCGTTCGGCGTCGTAGTCGACGACGTCGCCGTCATCGAACTCGAGGCGAACACCACGGACTGCTTCGCCTCGAACCGTCATCGGCACGTCGAACGTGACCTCGCCGTCGGTCGCGGACGGGGCGGTGAAGACCTCGCCGCTCGGCAGGTTGTGTGAGTCGTAGGCGACCGACGCGGCGCTGTTGACCGCGGTGCGGTCGTCGATTCGCATCGTGAGGTCCGTCCCGCCAGAGACGAGGCGAACCTCGCAGCCGTCGTCGAGAAGGTCTTTCAGCCGCGCCATCTCCGCGGCCAGGGACTCCCAGTCGCGCAAGATCGCGTCGTAGGCGAACTCCTGGTACTCCGCGTAGGCCATGCCGGCCTGCTGGGCGAGCGAGCGAGTCGGGTGAACGGTCGAGACCCAGCGCGTGTCGTAGCGCGCTTCCCGGATTTCGGTTCTGGCGGTACGATACGCGTTGCGGGTTTCACTCGAGACGTCCGCGAGCGCGCTCGTGTTCCGGCCGCCGCCGAGCGAGAGGTAGGCGTCGGCCTCCTCGAAGAGTGCGAGTTCGTGTGTGGAATCGCCGTCGAACTCGTCGTCGTGTGCGCGGAGATAGGCCCGGGTAACTTCCCCGGAGCCGTACGTTGCGAGCAGGTTGGCTCCGCGCTCGCCGAGTTTCTCGGCGACTGCGACGGCGAGATCGTGCGCTTCGGGCCCGACCGAGAGGACGACGTCGTCACCTGTCTCGACGCGGGCACTCCAGTCGACCAATACGTCGGCGTGTTCGCGTACACGTTCGTCCATGCCTGTGCGTACAAACGACGGAAACCGTATAGTACCAACTGAACCGATCTCCACGACGGTCCAGCGAACCGACGACGAGATGGAGGACGGGCCGCGTCGCACGACGAACAGACTGCAGGCCGTATCAGGCGGGCGCCTCCGCGACGGTGCCGCCGTCGCGCGAGCGAACGAACGTGACGACGGCGTAGACGACGGGCGTATCGAGGACGGCGATGGCGAGTTTCAGCAGGTACTGACCGACGATCAGTGCGAGGAGTTGATCGGCCGGAAGGACGATACCGACGCCGAGGAGTGCAGGTGCGAGCGCGAACGCGATCGTCACGAAGATGACGGTGTCGATCGCCTGACTCGTCCCGGTCGAGACGAGATTGCGCAGCCAGAGCTTTTCGACGCCGGTGTGGTCGCGGATCCGGTGGAAGATCCAGACGTCCCAGTTCTGACTGACGAGGTAGGCGAAGAGACTCCCGAGGACGACGTTGGTCGATGCGCCGAGTGCCGTCTCGAACGCGGCGGGATCGACGCTCGCCTCGGCCGCCGGCGCGGCGATCGTCGACCAGACGAGCGCCAGGACGACGAAGTTCAGCGCGAACGCAACGTTGACGACGATCTGTGCGGCGCGTTTGCCGTACAGTTCGGTGTAACAGTCACTCGCGACGAACGTCAGGGCGTACGCGAGTGCAGCCCCGGGCAACACGAGTTCGGCCCCGGTCACCGGAAGCGAGGCGGGTAGATCGAAGGCGAGAACCTTCGAAGCGGTCAACTGGGCAGTGACGAGCGCCGCGACGAACAAACCGATCAGCGACACCTGCGTGACAGTCGGCGTCGCTCGTGTCGAGGTCATATTCCTCCATTTCGCCGGGTGTACGTAAATGATACTATTCGAAGCCGCCTCGAGTATTCCATGGATAATACTCGACGATACCCGTTCAGAACCTCGAGTCCGACTACCACGATCACTGACTCGACGTTCGCTATCAGACAAAATCGGACACACGGTCAGTTCGGATCGACGGCCGAGAGCGGATCTGTATTCGAGCTTGGTCCAGTCGACCGGGGTTCGTCCCGGACCGATCGTGCCTGTTCGACCGTCTGACCGCACTTCAGCCCCCAGAAACGTAGTTCTTCTTCGGGTTCGACATCCCCATTCTCTCTACCGTGACAAACCGTTCGGACACACGGTCTTCGAATAGGGAGCCTGTAACGGAAATTCTACGGGAAATTATCGACGATCCGAAACCAAAGTTATAACACAACTGTTATACGTGTGGCAGCGGTTTGTACGGTTGCAATGGCGAAAGGAAACGTTGATTTCTTCAACGACACAGGCGGTTACGGTTTCATTTCGACGGACGACGCGGACGATGACGTTTTCTTCCACATGGAAGACGTTGGCGGTCCGGACCTCGAAGAAGGCACAGACATCGAATTCGACATCGAACAGGCCCCCAAGGGCCCCCGCGCCACCAACGTCACCCGCCTGTAAAACGGCCTCTCACGTTCGGTAACGGGTTTCACATACGACCATTCATTCTTCGGACGAATCGACCTCGAGCTGGTGCTCTATAGTTACGACTGGAACTAGTTCTACGCTGATCGTACAGCCCTCGTGCGATCAGGTGTACACTGACGTTCAGTGGTTACTATATCCGACGACGGTTCCACTGATACCGAACTCTCACCGGCTCGTCTCGTCGAGTGTGATGTGTAATTACTAACAAAAATTCCGTAAGAGAGGCCAGTAATCCCAACGAAACCGGTTCTATGTTCAGATACGCGATAGATAACAAATAGTCACTCCCATGGTGTGATCACATGGGTGAAACATGGACCAACTGACTGGGTTCCAGCGAGACCTCCTGTACGTCATTGCAGGAGCCGATCAGCCGTCTGGACAGGACGTCAAAGAAGACATCGAGACGTACTACAGCGCCGAAATCAATCACGGCCGACTCTACCCGAACCTCGATACGCTCGTCAACAAAGAACTCGTCACCAAAGGCCAACTCGATAGACGGACGAACTATTATGCGATCAGCGATCGAGGTCGACAGGCGATCGAAGACCGACGGGAGTGGGAGAAACAGTTTCTCGATACGTAGCGATCGTAACCACTGACCGTCACACCGATTAGCCGTCGATGAGTACGATCTCCGGGTTCGTCTGCTTGTCGACGTAATTACTGTCACTCGGTGGAACGATTTCCACCTCGAGCGTTCCTGTGTCCTGGTCCTGACGGAGTTCGGCGTCGTCGGGAATCGTTATCGAGGACGAGCCGGTTACGTGGACCGGGTCCTCTAGCTGTGCTGAACCGGCGGAGACGATGACGGTTGCGTCCTCGACGGCGTTTCCTTCTTCGTCGACGACCGTGAACGCGAGCGTTTCGGCCAGATCGCTCTCCTGAAGGACGTGATCGTCCTCCCACTCGACAGTCACTTCTGTCTCGCCGAACTCACCGACGCCCCCGAGCATGTTCATCATGACCGAGAGGGCGGCGATGCCAACGACGAGCGCGATCACGAGCCGGATCGGAAGTCCCTCGATTGCGCGGTCGTCGGATTCGAACGATCGGGATCGGTGCGTCTCGCGGCCGGATCGTAGGGTGACCCGGGTATCGTCTGAACGCATACCCCCTCTCGCCTCCTTTCCGTACTTAAACGTTAGACCGGGAGCAGGTGAAAAGACGAGTCGAGTGGTCGAAGGTTTACATACTGAGAGGAGACCAGAGGGCGTGTGACCGATATCGAGGCACTCGAGTCGTGGATCGAAACGCACGAGCAGCGACTCGCGGCGCTGACGAGACGGATCGAGGCCACTGGCGACTCCGTCGACCGGGAACTGTCGATCGATGACGGGTCTCGAAGATCGCTCGGAACTGGGGCAAAAACGGCGCGGTCGTCGAGGGAGGATCGGTCGGAGGATCTCATAGGGATTATCGTAGGAGTTCATAGTTTCCCGCTGAAGAACCGAGACGCAGTGTCGAAGGCCCGGTTTCGAGACCTCCGGGAGGCTACGATAATCCCTATCAGTTCGCTCGTCCGGCCCCGGTTTCGATGATCCGATACGTTCTCGCCGTTTTGCTGGCGGTCGCCCTCGTTTCTCTGTCCGTCCCCGCGATCGAACACGGCGCGACCGTCAAGAGCGAGCACACGGTCGACCGCGACGTCGCTGCGATCGACCGCGCAGCCACGTCGCTCGTCGCACACGAGGACCTCCCGCCAGATGGACACCCGCCACCCCAGCGGATCGTAACGGTGACGCTTCCGACGGATTCGGTGACGACGACACCGATCGAGCGCTTCGAGATCGAGCGGGCGGGCGCGTATGCGAGCGTCGTCACCGTTTCCCTCGAGGGAACCAGTCCGCGAACGTTCGTAATCGACGCCCCGATAGTCTACGCGACGCCGTCGGAAAACCGGTCGGTCGACCTCGGTGGAACCGGGACGGACGTCGAGCTTCTCTTCCAGCTCGCCGAGGATCCAGCCGGGACCGAGGTCGTCGTCGTCACTCGAAACTGATCTATTGCACATCGACGCCCATACGCTCGCATATTGCCCACCGGCGCTCGCACGACTCGAATTCGGTCACCAAAACGCTCGCTGGCCTCGAGTCGTGTCTGAACAGGAGAGGCGGACGAGACGCCGACGCCGGTCGGTACGATCGATGCCGACCAGTCGGTGATCGCCGTCGGATATCAGTCTGCTGGGTCGGGGATCTGGTCGTCCCCAACGTACGGCAGTTCCTGGGCCTTCTTGCGGACTTCGCCCGCGTTGGACTTCATCAGCGCCGTCGTGTCCCAGACGCCTTCGACGAGCGCCTTGCGCTGGGCTTCGTCGACGGTGACGTCGATTGTCTGTCCACCGTAGGTGACGGTTTCGGCCTCGACGTCGATCTCGATCTCTCCGTCGGGGTTCGCCTCGACCCAGTCCTGCAGTTCCTCGATCGTCTCGCTGTCGGCGGTGACGGTCGGGATGCCGAGCGCCAGGCAGTTACCCGCGAAAATCTCGGCGAAGCTCTCGCCGATGAGCGCGTCGATTCCCCAGCGCATCAGCGCCTGGGGTGCGTGCTCGCGCGAGGAGCCACAGCCGAAGTTGCTGTTGACGACCATTACCGACGAATCCTGGAACCGTTCCTCGTTCATCGGATGCTCCTTGAGGTCGTCGTTCTCGTCGAACCGGAGGTCGAAGAACGCGAACTCCCCCAGTCCGTCGAAGGTGACGACCTTCATGAACCGCGCTGGAATGATCTGGTCCGTGTCGATGTCGTTGCCGCGAATCGGAATCCCCGATCCCGACGCGGAGTCGACCTCGGGAATGTCTACTTCGTTTCCACTCATACCGTCTGCACCTCCGTTAGGTCGCGAACGTCCGTGACTTCGCCCGCGATCGCCGCCGCGGCCACCATCTGCGGGTTCATCAGGACGGTCCGTCCGTCTTTCGATCCCTGTCGGCCGACGAAGTTCCGGTTCGACGACGACGCGCAGGCCTCGTCGCCCTCGAGCTGGTCTTCGTTCATGCCGAGACACATCGAACAGCCGGCGTTGCGCCACTCGAAGCCGGCCTCCTCGAAGACGTCTTTCAAACCTTCCTCCTCGGCGGCCTCCTGGACACGCTGGCTGCCGGGAACGACGAGCGCGCGGACGTCGTCGTGGACCTGGCGACCCTCGACGATCGCCGCCGCTCGACGGAGGTCGGGCATGCGGGCGTTCGTACAGGAGCCGAGGAAGGTGACGTCGATCTCGTAGCCGTCCATCGTCTCGCCGGGTTCGACGCGCATGTGCTCCTGGGCGCGTCGAGCGGTGTCTCGCTTGTCCTCGGGAAGTTCGTCGGGTGCCGGAATCTCCTCAGTGATGCCGATCCCCTGACCGGGAGTCGTTCCCCAGGTGACGACCGGCTCGAGTTCGTCGGCGTCGATCGTGACGACGTCGTCGTACGCCGCGTCGTCGTCCGAGCGGATGGACTCCCAGTAGGGTTTGAGCTCGTCGAACTTCTCGGGGTTCTCCTGGAAGTAGTCGGTCTCCTCGAGCCACTCGTAGGTGGTCTCGTCGGGGTTGACGTAGCCCGCACGAGCGCCGCCCTCGATCGACATGTTACAGATCGACATCCGACCCTCCATGCCGAGGTCCTCGATGGCGGAGCCGGCGTACTCGTAGACGTAGCCGACGCCGCCCTCGGTGCCGAGTCGACGGATGATCTCGAGGATGACGTCTTTCGCCTCGACGCCTTCGCCCAGTTCGCCGTCGACTTCGATCTTGCGGACCTTCTGTTTCTCGAAGGCGAGCGTGCCCGTCGCGAGCACGTCCCGGATCTGGCTGGTGCCGATCCCGAACGCGAGCGCGCCGAACGCGCCGTGGGTACTCGTATGCGAGTCGCCACAGACGATCGTTTTGCCGGGCTGGGTCAGCCCCTGCTCGGGGCCGATGACGTGGACGATCCCCTGGTCGCCGGAGGTCGGATCGGAGAAGTCGATGCCGGCCTCGCGGACGTTCTCCTCGAGTTCGGACATCATCTCTTCGGCCGCGTCCTCCTCGTAGGGTCGGGACTGGTCGGCCGTCGGAACGATGTGGTCGACGGTCGCGTGGGTCAGTTCGGGGTAGGCGACCTCGAGGTCGCGCTCGCGCAGCATGCCGAACGCCTGCGGGCTGGTCACCTCGTGAATGAGGTGGAGACCGACGAACAACTGGTCCTGTCCGGTCGGGAGTTCGGTCACCTTGTGGCGATCCCAGACCTTGTCGTACAGCGTCCCCTCGCTCATTCGTCGTCCCCTACCGGCCGTCGGCCGCGTTCGAAGACGCGGTTCGCGTCGTCGGCCTCGTTCGGCGGCGTGTGATCGACGCCTTTCATCGTCCGTGTCGAGTCCTCGTCCGCGTCGGTCTCCGTAGACCGGTCACCCGCGGCCCGTTCACCGCCGTCTGCGGCCACGATCGGCCCGCGGTTGAACAGCTGTCCGGCCGACCGCCCGGTGTACGGGTTCGTGTGGCTGACGTTTGCCATCGTCCGTTCGTCGTTCTCGGTGTCCGTCTTTCGTGTCATCGTTTTCGTGTTACTCTTTCGCCTGAACGCGTGTGCGCTCCTCGTCGTCCGTTTCGGTCTCCTGTGCGCCCTCCTCCCAGGCGAACAGGGCGCGCAGTCGCTCGCCGACCTGTTCGATATCGTGATCCTTCTCGGCCTGGTTGAGCTGGGTGTAAACCGGTCGGTTCGCCTGGTTCTCCGCGATCCACTCCGTCGCGAACTCGCCGTTTTGAACCTGCTCGAGCACCTCTTCCATGTTGTCGCGGACGTGATCGTCGATCACGTCGTCGCCGCGAGTGAGACCGCCGTACTCGGCGGTGTCGGAGACGGAGTCCCACATCGCGCCGAGTCCGCCCTCGTACATGAGGTCGACGATGAGTTTCATCTCGTTCATGCACTCGAAGTAGGCCATCTCGGGGCTGTAGCCCGCGTCGACGAGCGTCTCGTAGCCGACCTTGATGAGTTCGGCGATACCGCCACAGAGGACGGCCTGCTCGCCGAAGATGTCGGTCTCGGTCTCCTCTTTGAACGTCGTCTCGACGACGCCGGCGCGAGTGCAGCCGATTCCTTTGCCGTAGGCCAGCGCTCGCTCTCTCGCGTCGCCCGTGTAGTCCTGATAGATCGCGAGCAGTCCGGGCGTTCCCTCGTCATTCTCGTAGTTACGACGGACGAGGTGACCCGGCGACTTCGGCGCGATCATCGTCACGTCGACGTGCTCGGGCGGCTGGATCTGGTTGTAGTGGATGTTAAAGCCGTGGGCAAACTGCAGCGTATTGCCCTCCTCGAGTTCGGGTTCGATCTGTTCGTACACCGCGGGCTGGACCGTGTCCGGAACCAGCACCGAGACGACCTCGGCCCGCGCTGCGGCCTCGACCGGCGTCGCGACCTCGAGTCCGTCTTCTTTCGCGGCCGCACGCGAGGAGGAGTCCTCACGGAGGCCAACGACCACGTCGACGCCGCTTTCGTGCAGGTTGAGCGCGTGGGCGTGGCCCTGGCTGCCGTAGCCGAGTACGGCGACCGTGGTGTTTGCGAGGTACGATTCGTCGACGTCGTCGTCGTAGTAGATGTCGGTGGTGAATTCGTCAGTCATCGGTAGGTGTCTGCGTATATGCGTTGGTCTGGTTCGCCGTTTCGGCGGACGATACCTCGGTTGCGGGGCCGGACCCCGCCGTCTCGTCGGTTCCGCGCGCGAGCGCCGTCGTACCGGTTCGCGAGATTTCGCGGATCCCGAACTGGCCGAACGTCTCGATCGCCGCGTCGATCTTCTGTCGCGCGCCCGTTATCTCGAACGTCGCCGTCTCCGGGCTCGAGTCGACGGTCTTTGCGCCGTACATGTCCGCGACGGCGGCGACCTGGTCGGGTCGTTCGGCGTCGACTTTCACGAGCGCCAGCTCCCGGCGCATCGCGTCGGGCGCGAGTTCGCGCACGGAGATCACCGGAATCAGCTTGCGAAGCTGTTTTTTGACCTGGTCGATTCCGGGATCGGGCTCTTCGACGACCATCGTGATCCGCGCGCGGTCGTCGTCGGTGGTGGGACCGACCGTCAGGCTCTCGATGTTGAACTGCCGTCTCGAGAACAGTCCCGAAACCTCGGCGAGCACGCCCGGTTCGTGTTCGACCAGCGCGGAGATGACGGTGCGTCGCGGTTCGTGGGTCGCCTCGACCTCGGGGTCGATGCGGATCCCCTGTTTGTTGCGCCGTCCTTCCGGCGTCGGGCGCTCCTCCGGCGGCGGTCCCTCGAGTCCTCCACTCATAGCTGGTCCTCCGTCAGTGCGAACTGACCGTTGTCGCCACCGCTTGGCACCATCGGGTAGACGTTCGCCTGCGGATCGATGTGGACGTCGATCACGGACGGCCCGTCGTAGGCGATCGCGTCGGCGATGGTGTCGGCGACCTCGTCGTAGTCGTCGATCCGGAACCCTTCTGCGCCGAAGGCCTCGGCGAGTTTGTCGAACTCGGGCATCCAGCCGTAGTCCGACGCGGAGTGGCGACCCTCGAAGAAGGCGTCTTGCCACTGCCGGACCATGCCGATGTACTCGTTGTTGAGCACGGCGACGGTGATGTCGAGGTCCTCGCGGACGGCCACGGACAGCCCCTGTAAGGTCATCAGGAACGAGCCGTCGCCGTCGATGCAGACGACCTCCTGGTCGTCGTCGGCGGCGACCCGCGCGCCGATGGCGGCGGGCAGCCCGTACCCCATCGTTCCGAGGCCGTGACTCGAGACCCACGTCCGGGGCTCGGTGAACGTCCAGTACTGGCAGGCCCACATCTGGTGTTGGCCGACGCCGGTGGTCACGATGGCTCGATCGCTCGTGGCCTCGTCTAACGCCTCCACGACGAACTCCGGTCGGACGGGTTCGTCCTCGGGAGCCTCGTAGGCCATCGAGTAGTCGGACTTCCACTGCTGGCACTGGGCGCGCCACTTGGTCGCCTGCGGCGACGATTCGACGGCCTCGGCCAGTTGTTCGACGACCGTTCCGGCGTCGCCGACCAGCGGGTAATCCGCGTGGATGTTCTTCGAGATTTCGGCGGGATCGATGTCGACGTGGATGACCTCCGCGTCGGGCGCGAAGGTCTCGATGCCGCCGGTCAGGCGGTCGTCGAACCGGGTGCCGATCGCGATCAGCGTATCGCAGTGGGTGATCGCCATGTTGGCGTAGCCGGTGCCGTGCATGCCCGCCATCTCCATGGCGAGTTCGTGGTCTTCCGGGAACGCGCCGATCGCGGGCATCGTCGTGATGACCGGGATCTCGTGTTCGATAGCGAACTCGCGACAGACGTCGCTTGCCTCGCCTTTGATGACGCCGCCGCCGAGCAACAGCGCGGGTCGGTTCGCGTTCTCGATCCGCTCGGCCGCGGCCGCGACGGTCTCCGGGTCGGCCCGTTCCTGAACCTCGTAGGTGTCGGGCACGCGCGGCTCGTCGGGTTCGCGGTCGGTGTCGGCGTTCGTGACGTCTTTGGGCAGGTCGACCAGCGTCGGCCCGGGCCGCCCTTCGCGGGCGAGCGCGAACGCTTCGCTCACGTCGGTCCCGACGCGGTCGGCGTCCGCGGAGAAGGTGTTGTCCTTCGTCACCGGCGTGGTGACGCCGACCGTGTCGGTCTCCTGGAAGGCGTCGTTGCCGACGAACTCGGTCGGAACCTGTCCCGTCAGCGCGAGCATGGGGTCGGAGTCCATGTCGGCGTCGGCGATACCGGTGACGAGGTTCGTCGCACCCGGCCCCGACGTCGCGAGACAGATGCCCGGCTCGCCCGAGACGATGCCGTAGGCGTCGGCCGCGTGAGCCGCCCCCTGCTCGTGGGCCATCGTGATGTGGTAGATGTCCGAATCGTAGAGGGCGTCGTAGACGGGCATGATCGCACCGCCCTGCACGCCGAAGGCGTACTCGACGCCCGCGTTCTCGAGGGCTCGAACGACCGCTTCGGCACCCGTCGTGACGGGGGTCGGCGTCGTCTCCGACCCCGCTTCGCCGTCGGTCGCCGGTGGCTCGTCGGCCGCCGGCTCGTGGTCGTCGTGCTGTTCTTCGGTCGAGGTAATCGGTGCTGCGCGTTCGCTCATCGATTATCTCCCACCGCCGTGTGGCGGTCCGTTGGTCGCGGTGTTCGGTGTGGTGTCATCTGCTGTTTGACTGGTCGCTCTGAAAACGGTGCGAACGTGAAACCGGATCGACGGGATAAGGAGTAAGGGGCTAGGCCGCCCCTACAATACGAATCGAAGCGAACGCGCCGGTGTCGACCGTGTGAACGGACTGACGAGCGCGTCGAGTCATCGTTAGTATCGTAGCTCCCTCGAGGGATATAACTTTTGTGAGTCTCCGCGCACGATCTCGAGCGCCGTAGCCGGTGCTCGCGAACGGTGGCAAACGGGGAGGACATCGTTTAGATGCGCACCTCCTCCTGTTCGTGCGTGCGTTCGACGCCGGCTTCCTCGGCGAACCGTTCCAGGTCGTCGACCGTGACCCGACGTTTCTCCGCGCCGTAGTCTTTGACGCGCCGGGTCACCGCCTTGACCTGCTTGGCCGTTGGGTCGAACCCGCACTCGAGCAGACGCTCCCGGACCGAGTGGGTGCCGGTGTGTTTGCCCATGACCAGTCGCCGCTCCGCGCCGACCATCTCGGGGGTCATGACGCCGGGTTCGAAGGTATCAGAGTTCTCGATGACGCCGGCGGCGTGGATGCCGCTCTCGTGGGAGAAGGCGTTGTCGCCGACGATGGGTTTGTTGCCCGGCGTCGGCATCCCGCTTTTCTCCTCGACGATCTCCGAGAGTTCGATGATTCGCGTCGTATCGATACCGGTGTCACACTGGTAGAGCGACTCGACGGCCATCACGAACTCCTCGTAGGCGGCGTTGCCGGCGCGCTCGCCGATCGAGTTGACCGAAACCTGGGCCTGATCGGCACCGGCCTCGATGCCAGCGAGCGCGTTAGCGGTGGCCAGCCCGAAGTCGTCGTGCGTGTGGACGTCGATCCGCGCGTCCGTGTGGGCACGAACCTTCTCGATCATGGCCCGGAACCGACCAGGGGTGGCGACCCCACAGGTGTCGGGAATGTTGATCCAGTCGGTTCCCGCCTCGGTGACCGCCTCGATCACGTCGATCAGGAACGCTTCGTCGGTTCGCGTCGCGTCCATCGGCGAGAACATACACGTCGCCCCCGCCGCTTTGATGCGCTCGACCGACTCGACTGCGCGCTGTACGACCTCGTCTCGCGTGGCGTGCATCGAATCCTCGATCTGGACGTCGCTGGTACTCACGAACGTGTGTACCATCTCGACCTCGGAGTCGAGTGCGGCTTCGATGTCCGCGTCGACGACGCGGGCCAACCCGCAGGTGGTCGTCGACGTCGAGGAAGCGATGTCACGAACGGCTTCGAACTCCGCGTCGGAGTTGACGGGGAAACCAGCCTCTATGACGTGGGTTCCCATCTCATCCAGAATCGAAGCGATCTGCCGTTTGTCGTCGTACGAGAACGACGTTCCGGGCGACTGTTCGCCGTCCCGGAGGGTGGTATCGAAGACACGTGCTGACTCTATTTCGTCAGTGGAATCTAACGTGCCCTGGAAGAACTCGACCCCCCTGATTGGTATCAGAGGATGAGCTGTCTGGTGAAGACATTGTATCCGATTCGAGGTTCGACGACATATATAAAGGTGACGCTGTTTCGACCGGGTGGCTGACTGTCACCACAACACACGATCCCTCGAAAACCGAAAAAACGCCAGACACCAACGGCCTAATATTTGACTTACGTGCTAGTACTGTACTGGTGGGCGACCACCGTCGACCGACGACGAGGGGGGTCGACACACATATTTGGCCGATCGACCGGTGAAATTCGGTCGGGCGCGCCAGCGCGCACCCCGAACTGAACACCCAGTCACTCCGGATCCCGCTGCCGCCAATGGAATCTTCGATCGTGAGATTATGAGGGTATTCAGTGGACAATCGTGTTTCGATGATCGGTCGATCAATGTTGTTTGCCGCTCGACCGATCCGTTCCGTTCGCCGCTCGGTCGGACCGTCCCATTCACTCGCGTTCACTCGAGGGCATCCCGATGGGATTCGTACCGGCTGACGTACCGGTCCTCACAGGACGGACAGCAGAACGTCTTGGTCTCGCCGCCGACCGTCGTCGTGACGCCGTCGCCGCTGACGGTCTTCCCGCAGACGACACACTCGAGCGCGAAGTCCGTCGCCGAGACGCCCACGGCCCGGTCAGATCGGGCGAGGACGGTCACCTCGTACCCCCGAACGGTCTCGAGGTCGAGTCCGGACTCGAGCCACGAACGGACGTACGTATCGGGGAGCATTGCGTGGACGACGATACGACCGTCGACGCCCTCGAAGAGCGCCTCGATCTCCTCGAGTTCGGCGACGGCCGCGTAGACGTCGTCGACGGCCGTCGGAACCGGCTCGAGTTCGACGAGAACGGGCGTGTTGCCCCGAAGTTTCTCTCGATCGACGTCGATCGTGAATCCCTGGATGATCCCCTGTTCCTCGAGCCGGGAGATACGGTCGGAGACCGCCGGCGGCGTCAGGCCGACGTTATCGGCGATCTCCTTGTACGGACGCCGGGCGTCCTCGGTGAGCAACTCGAGGATCTCGAGGTCGGTATCGTCGAGATCGCGCATAGCCGTCGATTGGGCCGGGTCGCGTAAGAGTGTACCCGTCGATCAATTCGCGGCCGGCTTCTCACCGCCCCTCGACAGGTCGAGTCGGGCGGGCGAGTGCAACCTCGAGTCGACCGAAACCGCCGACGACGAAGGCTCGAGTCGAAACAGAACAGGGTCGAGACGGCCAACTGAACGGCTGCGAACCGCTCGAGTCAGCTGGCGGAGCGACTCGGGGTCCAGTCGAAACAGAGGAACGTTTTTGCCGCCGCGGTTCGAGCCAGCCAGTATGAGCGATTTCGACCTCGACCTCCGGACGGTCGAGGAACACATCGACGAGGAACTCGACCTCGAGGGAAGCATCGTCCTCGGCGTTCTCGACGGCACGACCTCCGCCGAAGAGTGGCTCGAGACCATCTCGAAAGGAAACGTCCTGTTGCTGTGCGTCGAAGGCGACGTCAACGACCTGGCCAGTGGCTTCGCCCGCGACGTCCGCGAGTCGGGCGGAAACCTCGTCCACTTCCGCGGGTTCCTGATCGTGGCCCCGCCGGGGGTCGACGTCGATACGGATCGGCTGTAGCTCCTCGAGACGTTCCGCAAACGCAGCGACCGAACGAACGCAGCGACCGAACGAACGCAGCGACCGAGCGGTCGAAAAACGAGGGCACGGACGTGACGACCGGATCGACGCCGTCTATTGGAACCCGTCAGTTCGTCGTAAACGTCAGGAAGTGTCCGTCCGGGTCGCGGACGACGACCCGCTCGTCGGCGACGTGATCGACGCGCCGGACGTCGTCAGAGACCGCCTCGAGCGCCGCGGTCGGCTCGCTCGTTTCGAACCCCAGATCGACGTGGACGCCGCCGCGGGCGTCGGCGATCCCGAGGTGTGGCTCCCAGAGTTCGAGGTCCATCGGACCGGTCATCCGCACCCGCTCGCGGCCGTTGCCGGCGTCGACTTTCTCGAACCCCAGGCTCGCGTAGAACGCCTCGGATCGCTCGAGATCCTCGACCTCGAGGACGACCTCGAAGATTCCGTCGATCCCCGGCCCCTCGACGTCGCGCTGGCCCAGTTCGACGCAGTGACCGTCCGGATCGTAGAGGTACAGCGACTTCGCGGAGCCGAACTGTGCCTCCTCGAGGTCGTACTCCTCGCCCAGACGGGCCCACCAGTCGTCGTACTCCGCGGCCGGAATCGAGAACGCGTAGTGGGTGTGCACGCCGCCGCGGGGAAATTCGGACGGCCGTCGGCAGACGAAATCCGTCTCGCCGGCCGCGAAGACGAGTTCCCGCTCCCCGTGCGACCGGAGTTCCATCGACAGCGTCTCGCCGTAGAATTCCCGCGCCCGCTCGAGATACTTTACCTCGAGGGCGAGCCAGGAGAGTCCGGTGAGCATGCGCTCGTGTACACGCGGGAGAACCATATACTGTCGGCCGGAAACGAGTTACCGAAACAGCCATCGATATATCCGAGAGCTGCCAGAATTTGGCTACTATCGCACTCGAGGAGGGACGAACGCCGGTCAGTTCTTCGAGTTGGACCGATACTCCTTGCAACCGCCGCGGAAGCGACTACATTCTGCGCTTCGCCCATCGACGCAGAGGTCCAGATCCCGGTATTCCTCCGCGAGGACGTCGTCGAGGATATCGATCTCCCGATCGCCGTAGTCACTATGCGCGATGAAATACGGGACGATGTACTGTTCGGCGATCCGTCGCCCGCACAGCCCCTGTTGTTTGAATTGCAGTACTTCCTCTCGAATGTCTTCACGGGTCGGTTCTTTGCCGAGATCCATCTCGGCGACGCGCCCCTGGGACAGCCCCGTAACGATGCGGCCCGGTTCGATCATTTCGTGTCTGGAGCCACGCCCAGGATGGTCAAATAGTTGTCGTCGATTCGAGTCACTCGAACCGTGCTACCGTCTGGCGATCGGGTGTTCAGTGACGGACAGTGGCGACTGTCGCTGACGGGTTACTCGACATCGGTGCCGTAGAGTACCGCCAAGAGAAATAGCAATACGGTTTCCGCCGTCTTGCTAACCATCGCGATGGTATCGGCCTGAAGGTGGGCGACCATCGATTCGACGAGTCCCACGTCGTCGTGATGGTGTGGATCGATGTGCGGCCAAAACGCGCCGTGATCGAGGACGGTGTGCCAGGCAACGTATCCGAGCAGATACACTCCCATCAGCGCGATTCCCAGTAGGTAAACCCGCCGTTTCCCGACACCCTTGAAGGCCAGAACGATGCCAGCGAAGATCGCCAGTCCGGAACCGACGAACAGTGGCGGACGCGGATCGTACACGGTTCCGTATTCGATGTAGCGGAGTAGGTGTTCGTACCCGTACTCCGGATGCAAGAGGTGGAGCCAGGCAACGAGGACCGCGAGCCCGCCGGCACAAACCCGTAAGAACCGAGTGTGGTGCTCGTCGAGAGATCTCGAGATCTCGGTGACGTCCGCGACCATGGCGACTGATATCGGCCCACTGTCAAAGTCGGTTCGGTGTTTAAGGCGGTGGGCGATCTGTACCGGCGCAAGTCTTTCGACGCTCCGCGTGAATGAGCGAAACGAATGGGTTCTTGCGATCTCTGTGACCTCCCCACGCCCGATCCGCCCGTCACGGACGACGATGTCGATGGGTGCTTTTGCTGTCGGGGATGCTGTACGGTCGCAGCGAGACTCGACCAGGTCGATGGACCCGCAGCGTCGTCAGTGGACTCACTCGAGCAAAACTCCGACGACGGGGACGCTCCGGACGACGCCCTCGAGACGTATCTCGCCGTGAGCGGAATGCACTGTACGACTTGCGAGGCGTTTCTCAGGCTGTGTGCCGACGATATTGACGGCATTTACGTAGTGGACGCCAACTACGCGATGGGGATGGCCCGGGTCGTCTACGACCCGGACGCGGTGTCCGAAGCCGAGCTCCCGGAGGTACTGTCAGGACACGGCTACACGGTCCAGTTTCGTGACGACGCTGGAGATCCAAGCGTCGACGATGCCGCCAGAGAGCGCCAACGTGACACCATCCAGCGGCTGATCGTCGGCGGGTTCTTCTCGATGCTCGTGATGCCGTGGTACTTCTTCTTTCTCTATCCCAGCTACCTCGGTATGGAGATGGGGCTGCTCTTTACCGACGCCGCGACTCCCCTCACGCTCTACCTCCCGATGGTGTTCATCGGTCTGTTCACGTCCGTCGTGCTCTTCTATACCGGCTTTCCCGTACTCCGAGGCGCCTGGGTGAGCATTACGACGAGACAGCCGAACATGGACCTGCTTGTATCGGTTGCAGCACTGTCGGCGTACGCGTACAGTACGGTCGCGATGACGACTGGCAGCACGCACCTGTATTACGACGTCAGCGTCGCGGTGATCATGGTCGTCACGGTCGGCCGATACTACGAGGATCGAATTCGACGACGAGCGACGGACGCCATCTCGACGCTGACGACCGCCCGCGTCAGCGACGCCACACGACTCACCGCCGACGGCAGGGAAACCGTCTCCGTCGGTTCGGTCGAGCCGGGTGATCGACTCGTCGTCGCACCCGGAGAACGCGTTCCCGTGGACGGCACCGTCGTCGAGGGAGTTGCGGACGTCGACGAGTCTGTCTTGACCGGCGAGTCGCTGCCGGTAACGAAAGAACCGGGTGACGAGGTCGTTGGCGGATCGGTCGTCGCCGACGACGCCCTCGTCGTCGAGGTCGGCCCCGAGGCGGAGAGCACCGTCGACCGGATCGCGTCGGCGCTGTGGGAGATCCAGAGTCGGTCGCCGGCAGCCCAGCGACTGGCGGACGCACTCGCGACGGTTTTCGTCCCGCTGGTACTCGTCCTCGGGACGAGCGTCGCGCTCTGGCAGCTCCTGACCGGCGGCACCGTCGCCGCCGCCTTGCTGGCCGGCCTGACGGTCCTGGTCGTCTCGTGTCCGTGTGCGATGGGTCTGGCGACGCCGCTTGCGATCTCCGCCGGGTTGCGCGACGCACTCGAGCGAGGCGTCGTCGTCACGAACGAGTCGGTCTTCGAGACCGCACCCGACGCCGACGTCGTCGTCTTCGACAAGACCGGGACGCTGACGACGGGGACGATGCACGTGACCGACGTCGCCGGATCGGACGAGACGTTACGGATGGCGGCTGCAGTCGAGCGGTTCGCCAGTCACCCCGTTGCCGAGTCGATTCTGGAGGCGACTCTCACCGACTCGACCGGTGACCGCTCGAGAATAACCACTGACGGCGGCGTCCCGGACGTCGAACCCGAATTTCGAGACGACACCGCCGCCGAACGTAAACTGCCCGATGCAGAGGAGTTCAGCCGCCACCCCGGCGAGGGTGTCTCAGCGACGATCGGTTCGCGGCGGGTCGTCGTCGGGACGCCGGACCTGGTGGAGCGGGAAGTGGGGGCCATCCCCCAGAACCTCGCCGCTCACGTCGCCGCGGTCGATCGCCAGGGCGGGTTACCGGTCGTTGTGGGCTGGGACGGCCGGGCCCGGGGCGTCGTCACGATACAGGACCGGGAGCGAGCCGAGTGGGAATCCGCGATCGAGACGGTCAGCGACTGTGAAGTGGTCGTCCTCACCGGGGACGACGGAGCGAGCGCAGAGCGATTCCGGGACCACCAGGCCGTCGACCGCGTGTTCGCCGGCGTCCCGCCGGACGGAAAGCTCGAGACCGTTCGCCGTTTCGTCGCGACCGGGACGACGGTGATGGTCGGCGACGGTACCAACGACGCACCGGCGCTGGCGGCGGCCGACCTGGGGATCGCGATGGGCGACGGGACCGCTCGCGCCGCCGACGCCGCCGACGTCGTGGTCACCGACAGCGACCTCACGGCGCTCGAGGACGTCTTCGCCCTCGCGACGGGGACGCGTCGGCGGATTCGGGAGAACATCTGCTGGGCGTTTCTCTACAACGCCGTCGCGGTCCCGCTCGCCGTCGTCGGCCTCATCAATCCCTTCTTCGCCGCGCTGGCGATGGCTGCCAGCAGTATCATCGTGGTCTCTAACTCACGGCGGACCGTGATCCGGTGATCTCGAGAGTCTGACATTCGGTCGTAGCACTGCCAGGGTTGTCCCGGCGAAGCCGGTATTTTCCGCCCATTGGGCTCTCTTCTGTCCGACCAGTTCACTGCAGTGCCACCCGGGGTATAAATAGACCCACGATATCGCGGGTAGATTGTCAACGATTCTTGGTATCCAGGAATCTCTTGGCCCATATATGATCCTCGTACTCCTACTGTTAGGTGTGAACGACGATGTCCCAATCACCCACTCTCCACCGACGACGCATGCTGCAGGTACTCGCCGCTAGTGGTACCGCCGCGGTTGCAGGCTGTATGGCTACTGACAACCCTACTGACGAGGACACGAAGCCGTCCGACGACGGCAGCGACGACGAGGGTCTCCCCGCTGCTGAACCCGTCGACGTGGACACTATCGGTGGCGACCCCACAGACGTCCCCCCACCGGTCGACTGGGACGAACCCCGCACCCACGACCTCACCGTCGAATGCAGCGAACACGTCGCTGAAATCGAGCCGGGCGCCACGTTCCACTTCATGACGTTCGAGGGGCAAGTCCCCGGACCGATGATTCGGGTCCGCGAAGGCGACACGCTCAACCTGACGTTTCGCGTGCCCGAGGAGTCGAACATGCACCCACACAACATCGACTTCCACGCCGTGTACGGGCCGGGCGGCGGAGCCGAACACACGACGCTCGCTCCGGGCGACGAGGAAGCGACCATCTCCGCCACGATGGACTACGCGGGCGTCCACATCTACCACTGTGCCGTCCCCAACATGGACCACCACATCAGTGCGGGCATGTTCGGAGCCATCCTCGTCGAACCCAGAGACGGACTCCCCGAGGTCGACCGCGAACTCTACCTCGGCCAGCACGAACTCTACACGGATGGCGACACCGGGGAAGAAGGACACCACTCGTACGACTTCGACGCCGGAGCCGCGGAGGACCCAACGTACGTCCTCTTCAACGGCGAAGCGTACGGATTCACCGAAGACGGTACCCAGGGGCCGATGCACGCCGAAGTGGGCGAGACGGTTCGCCTGTACTTCGCTAGTGGCGGTCCTAACCTCACCAGTGCCGTCCACCCCATCGGGAACGTCTTTAGTCGCCTCTACCGCGATGGCGACCTCCTGAGCGACCCCGCACGAAACGTCGAAACGACGCCCGTCGCACCCGGGACGGTCACCATGGGCGAAATGGAGATGAAAGTTCCCGGACCCGTGAAGGTCGTCGACCACGCGCTCTCCCGCGCCGGCCGCAAGGGAGCCCTCGCGGTCATCGACGTCGAAGGGGAGGAAAACCCCGATATCTACGACGCGAGCGGCGAATAACTGCCCCGCGGCCCATTCACACTATGGTCGTCCCAATCACACTATCACGACGGAGGCTGCTGGCCGCGAGCGCCTGCTGTGGCGCGGGCACGCTCGCTGGCTGTCTGGCCACTGAGAGCGGAGATGACGGCGGGTTGCCGATGCAGGTCACCGTCGAGATGATGTCACAACCGCAGCCACAGTTCGAACCACGACTGGTTCACATCGCGGTTGGCGGTACCGTCGAGTGGAAACTCCATTCGGGCGACCACGATGCCACGGCGTACCACCCGGACACGCACGGCCCTCTCCGCATCCCCGAAACGGCGGAGTCGTGGGCCAGCCCCGAACTCACAGCGGTCGGATCGACGTACGAGCGCACGTTCGAAGCCGAGGGCGTCTACGATTACGTCGATACGACGGCCGTCTGCATCGCCCACGAGGTAGTTGGGAGCGTCGGCCGCATCATCGTTGGCTGGCCCGACTACGACCCCGAGACCGAGCCTGCGCTGCGGGAACCACAGGAGGAACTCCCGAACGTCGCCCGGAGCCGAATAGCCGACCTGAACGAACAGACACGCGAAATCCTCACCGAGGAACCCCCCGGAGACCAATGACACCCCTTTCCCCACCCCTACAACGTCGTGACGTGTTGCGTGTCGCTGGAGCCGCGGCGCTGTTGCCGACGGCAGGGTGCCTGACCAGCGGCGACCGCAGGCCACCGAACACACACCTCTCGCCACCCGAAAACTACGACGCGCTCCGCGAGGCTGACCTCTCGTATCCGATATACGGCGAGGAGCTACCCGACGCGACACTGCCAGACGTGTTGCGCGACGAAGCGGAGGTGTCCGTCGCCGACCTCGCCGACGGCCGCCACCTGTTGCTCACGTTCCTGTACACACGCTGTGCAGGTGTCTGTGTCGGGCTGGCATCGCTTCTGGTCCACGCCCAGGCCCGTGGCGCCCGAGACGGGTTCACCGACGACATCAACCTCGCGGCCATCACGTTCGACCCGGAATCCGACACCCCCGACGTGTTACGCGAGTGGGGAGATGGGCAGGGGTTCGACTACGACCTCGAGAACGTCTCTCTACTTCGACCCGAGACGCCCGAGCGCGCGCGGCGCGTCGTCGAGGACACGTACGGCGAGGCCTACGAATACGAAGAAGAGGGAGAGGACTCGGGGATGCCGTATATTCACAACGGCCTCATCCTGTTGGTAAACGAGAACGGCATCGTCGAGCGAAGCTACGAGAGCGGGCCACCACAACCCGCCGACGTGCTGGAGGACGTCGAATCACTCGTGGACACCTGACCCATGAACCGACGCGAACTGCTGGCCGGATTCGCTGGTCTTGGAACCGTCGGTGGCGGCGTCTGGCTACTACGCGGCGGTGATCCGTCGGGCGACGTGGAGCCACGGCGCCTGAACACCGTCGAGGCCCCGGGGAGCCCCGGCTCCCCGATCACGGTTCCCGAACGCGGTCGCGTCACGTTCCTCGAGTTCTTCGCTACGTGGTGTAGCGTCTGCGCGCAAGCGATGCCCGCACTCGGCGAGGCGTACGACCGCGTCGGCAACGACGTGCAGTTCGTCTCGGTGACCAATCAACCGGTCGGACACGCGGTCTCCGAGGCGGACATCCGTGACTGGTGGCGCGATCACGATGGGCGCTGGCCGGTAGCGACCGACGACGACCTCACGCTGACGCAGGCACTCGACGCACAGACGATACCCACAGCAGTCGTCCTCGACGAGAACAACCACATTACGTGGTCCGGAACGGGCGCACACGCTGCCGATACGATCGTGACGACTCTCGAGGAAGCAGGCGGTCACGATGCTTAGCTCCGAGATCGTTGGGGCCACGGGCATCGCGTTCGGCGCGGGCATAGCCACGTTCTTCTCGCCGTGCTCGAACGCGTTGCTCCCCGGATATGTCGGCTACTACGTCACGGCCACCGATGGCGATGACCCGCCGATTACCGGGGCGCTCGTGCGAGGAGTTGCGGCGGCCCTGGGGGCGGGGCTCGTCTTCGCCGGGCTTGCAGTGCTCGTTCTGGTCGTCGGAGAGTCGATAACACCGTTCGTTTCGGTCATCGAGCCGCTCGTTGGCGTTGCCCTCATCGGGTTCGGTGTGGCTGTTGTCCTCGGTCTGGGCCCCACACTGCACCTCCCACTCCCGGAACGCAGCGAATCAGTCGCAGGATTCGTGGCATTCGGTAGCGGGTACGCAATTGCTGCCGCAGGGTGTGTCCTTCCGCTGGTCCTCGCCATCATCGTACGAGCGTTGACCTTCCCACCGGGCCACGTCCTGGTGGTCATCACGGCGTACGCCACCGGGTTCGGTCTGCTTCTGGTGGGCGCGACGGTTGCCATCGCGGTTGGACAGCGTGGGCTTCTCGACCGGATCGGGCACCGCCGACGGCTCATCCACACGGCCGCTGGAGTCGTCCTCGTCGTCGCAGGCGTCGGCCAGTTGCTGATCGCATTCTGATACGGATTACTGTAACTGTTTACCGGCGCACCCGCCGCCCGGGTCGCGGGTGCGCCGGCAATGACTTACAGTAAACCGTATGAGAGGGAGTATCGTAGCCAACCGAACGGTTCGTCGCTCATCTGCCGACACCGTGTTTCGATCCGCCGGCGGGACTTCTACGATAATCCCTCTGCGGTGCCGACACATGCCTCGCCACCCAGTGCTATCGGACTACCTTTCACGATACCGACGCACCACGAGGCGTTTCACAGAGATGCAAGGAGGAAGCCCACGGCGTTAGCCGTGAGAGGAATCCGACCTCGTTTCGGTCGAATCAGCTGTCCAGGAGGTTGACAGTGGAATAGTCGACGATGCAGTCCGATGAACCGCTCGAGTCGCGTCCTCAGAACGTTCTGATCTGACGACGAAGCGTCTCCCCGTCTTCGTCCTGATAGTCGACGACGAGTTCGTGGCCCGTCCTGGTCTCCTGAAGGTCGTCTACGTGTACCTCGAACTCGAACGGCGGCTCGTCAGCGGTTGCGACGGTCGCGTCGCCGGAGGTCGCGACGACGCGGTCGATTCCCTGGGCACCCTCGACGTGACAGGTGACGAGATCGTCGTCGACGTCACAGTCCAGGGTCCCACGAACCTCCGACCGATCCCCATCTCCGTCTCCGAGGGCCGGGGAGAACTCGAACATCATGATTCCCGGCGTGAACGTGCCGAAGAGGAGTACGAGCGCGAAGAAGATCGAGAGGTTGATCTTGCCCGAGTGGCGGTTCACCGCTCGAACGGTCGGGTGTTCGGCGGTCCGTCGGAGCCGTATCGAGACGGGAACGACGACGAAGTGAGTAAACGGTCCCCAGAGGAGCAACAGGAAGCCGTACGCCATCACGTACGTGAGAAATCCCCATTCGGGCCTGACGGACAACACGACGGCACCGCTCGTCCAGGCGAAAAAGCCGAGAAAGATCAGTGCAGCGCTTTTTAGCCACCGCCAGACCGGCGTGTTGGCGTAGTAGACGCTCAACAGGTCGCGCCACATTCGCTCGGGATACCGTCTGAGCGACGGCGAAGTTCGGCGATCAGCCATTTTGAGTGTATTTTGACGCTGCCATGAAACCGTTTACCGAAAACCGTCGCACGGTGAACGCGGTGGGAGATCAGGCGCCGATAGACCACAACTGGACGAGGAGGAACCAGTTGAGCACGTAGAGGACGACGAACGTCGCCATGAAGATCAGACACATCGCGAAGGTTCCGCGCATATCGACGGCGTGGACCGGCTTTCCACCGTCCGGTGTCAGCCCCCCGTCGGGGCGTAAACCGGCGTCGTCTCCTCTCTCGAGCCGAGCGCCGAACAACAGCGACCCGAGCGCCACGAGAAGAAAGAGGACTCCGGCGAGTATCGCCAGCACGGCGAAGACGCCGAACAGTGACATGAGCGGTGCGGCCGCGGAGATGCTGAAATCGGCACCGGGGATGTTCCGGACGACGCTCGAGGTGCGTCGCGGCACGCCGTAGAGGATGCCGAGGTAGATCATGGCAAGCGTCGCGATACCCATCGCCCCGGCGTAGAAGTACGGTACCAGCGACGCGAGCGTTCCGGAGACGAAATCGCGCCGGAACATCGTCTGGATGACGAAAAAGACCAGCCCCATGAAGGCGAGCGTCGTCCCCACCGCGACGGTGGCGTGGAAGTGTCCGACCGTCGCGAAGGTGTTGTGCCAGGTGATGTTGAGCTGGAGTTGGCCCATCAGGACGCCGGTGATGCCGCCGACGAATCCGAACAGGATGATGCTGAAAATCGTCGCGGAGAAGACGGGATTGCGCCAGGGAGCGGAGGTGAGCCAGCCGAACAGGCCGCCACCAAGACCGCGCTGGCGGCGGCCGGCCTCCAGCCCCGCCGGGATGGCGAAGGCGTGTATCATGCTCGCGAACGCGGCACCGTAGAACGCGTACGACGTGTTGAAGAGCTTCCAGCCGACGCCGAGGGCCGGGTCCGCCATCAGGTGGTGGGCCGCCCCGAGGTTGATGAAAAACAGGTAGAGGATGAACGCCGACCGCGAGACTTTCTCGCTGACGACCACGGCGCCGCCGACGACGTGAGTCAGGAAATACCACACCGTGATCATCGCCAGCAAGTTGATCTGCTGGGAGCCGTGTCCGATCGTCCAGAAGAGCGTCCGATAGGCACCGCTGTTTATCGTCTCGATGATGCCGACCTTCCAGACGAGGCCGTAACTGAAGGCGGCGATCCCGCCGAGAATGGCCTGAACGGCGATGATGCTCGTGATGAACGCACCGAAGGTCACGAGCGGAAGCGTGTCGTCCGTCCCCCAGCGTTTTTCCTTCCAGATGGTGGCGAGAAACGGCACTGCAGCGATGGTCGCCCCGACCAGGAAGACGATGGCGCTGGCGAAAAAGCCCGTCGGGATGTTCAGTGGGACGTAGGCCGTAAGCAGCGGTGCGACCTCGGCGCCGGACGCCGTCCAGATGAAGTAGTTGATGCCGAGAGCGCCAGCGACCATCGTGACCCAGCCGGCTTTGGCGACCTTCGTGAGCGGGAGTCGCCGGCCGAGTACCATCGGACCGCCGACGTAGAGAATGGCGATCTCCATGAACACCAGCCAGAAGATGAGGAGGTTCCAGGCGTGCATGCTGAGATGGCGGTAGTAGTTAGCTTCGCCGATCAATCCGATCAGTTCCCAGCGGGTCATCGCGACGGTGATGGCGAAGATCCCACCGACGACCATCGCGACGACCGCCGTCAGTCCGAAGAGTTTGACGTGGTTCTCGGCCGTGCGATGAATCTCGAGGCCGGTCACGGAGCAGGTCCGGAACCCCTCCTCGTCGTAGTCGTTATCGAACAGCTGAGAGAGCGTCGCGACCATTTACGGTTCCTCCACGTAGAGGGTGCCGTGCATGCTGTTGTGACCCTGGCCACAGAACTCGTTGCAGATGACGTGGTAGGTTCCCGGATCGTCGAAGCTCATCGGGATAACCCACTCGGTGTCCGGGAGGATCTGGAGGTTGATCTGCTGGCTCAGGCTGTGTTCCGGACGAATCGAGAAACCGTGCTGGACGTCGTACGCTCCCAGATGGATGTCGTACTCCTGGCCCGCTTCGAGCACCACCGGGAGGCCGTCCCAGTTGAACCGGAACGCACCGATGTAGACCGAGTCTCCTGGCGGGATGATGTGTCCCTCCTCGTTCTCGTCAGCTTCGTCTATGTACGCCTGGACTGTTTCCCGATACTCGGATGGATCGACCTCGTACGTCTCGCCGACGGGATTCTGGTCACCGAAGCGGGTGAAGCCGCTCATCCAGCCGAAGATGGCCAGCGACCAGACGCCCGCGATGCCGAGCCACATGCCTTCGCGCCGATTGACTGGTTCGTCCCACCAGTTGCCTTCGGGTTTGTCGAATGGTCCCGGCATGAATCACCTCGCAGGCACCGAGAATACGTCTATCAGTCCCCATCCAACGTACGTGACGAAAAAGAAGATTATCCCAATCACTGCCAGCAGCCATATTCGGTTGTAGATTCGTTGCATGACGGGGATCTCCTCGGTATCTTCGTGGCTCATGGAATACGATAGCCAATGTCATGACCAGCTGGTTTAAACCTTTTCCCAATGTTGGACCCCTATTATCCTTGTCATACCCATAGTAATAAACTACCCATGGGAAAATTTTATTTTAATAAATACGGAGAGTACTACAAACTGCGTCGGAAAATTTCGGCCCGCAATTTGGAAAACACCGGGAAATGCCTCGAGAAGGTACTGCATCTCACCACTGTCTCGTTACTGCAACCCCGCTCTGTCTCAGTACGTTCACCTTGTTCTCGTCCGTACGCGATATAGGCAAACGAACGCGTCGCAGAAGACGCCACCGACGACGAGCATCGTCAGGACCACGAGCCATCCGGGGTCGGCCACCCGGACTATGGTGGGAGCGGCGCATCGAGTAACGGGAAACTGTGCTTTCAGGTCGTCGTCTCCCTGTGGACGGCCGCCACCATCGGGAAGTCCCTTCTGGTACACTCCTGCAAGAAATCCGTCATTACCGCCAGATTCATCCGTCTACTCGTCGAATACGGATCTATGCCCGAACAGCTTTCGCTGCGGTCAGACGGTGGATTCACTCCGCGGAGAGTAGCCGTCCTGATTGGGGCGCTCGTCGGTTTCGCTGTGACGTGGGCGTTGTTCGTCGTCGCACCGCCTGACGGTTCCGTCTCACCGTTCGCGATGGGAATCAGCTTCCTCGCAGGCGCGTACCTTCTGGTCCTCGTGTACTCGTACCTGAAACAACCCAGTACGAGGTCGTCGTAGTCTAGCGGTGCCTGATACAGTTTGCTGTCCATGGATCGACCGGGTGCCGTTCCGCGGTCTCAGGTAGACAGGTACAGCAATCCGTATGAGCAGTTGGATGGACGTCGGTTCCGAGGAAATCGGCCGCTCTCCCCGGATCAATTCTCCGTCACGTATCGCGCCGCCGAATCGCTCCTCGAGCGCCCGTCACTCCGACTCGATGATGACGGAGCCTCGAGGCCCGGCCGAGAGAGCAAGCATCCCGATGCCGGCGACGCAGTCGGGACAGTACGTCTTCGTGACGGCCTCGTACCGCCCGGCGAGTGCGGGACACGGTTCGCTCGAGAGGCGGAACACCCGGTCCTCCCGGATCGGGTCGCCACACCGGTCGCAGACGGGGCCGGGTGGGCCGTCGGAACTCGCCGCGTCGGCGGCGTCGGACCGCGAACTCATCGGGGCCGCCTCCCGAACCGGCCGCTAATCGGGACCGGGGGCTGATCGAGCGCGATACTAAACTGTCGTGCGAGACCTTTTTGTCTCGGTGGCAGTAACGAAAGCATGGCAGCCAAACGTCGCGTGTTTGGAAGCCACCCGCCTCGGGTGCTCCACCACCCGGGGCATTTCACTACGCATGCCCCCGCGGACACGTTCTGGGGCGAGCGGCTTCCATCGTGACAGTATATCTGAACGATAATATAATTACTGGTATCTCGTGAAGGAAGTGAGGTGACCGGTTCTCGAGACGAAGCGGCGATGCCCGTATCGACCGTCGGGGAGACGCCGTATCATACGGATTACTGTACCTGTTTACCGGCGCACCCGCCGCCCGGATCGCGGATGCGACGGCAATGACGTACAGAAAACCGTATCACGCCTCGTCATCGGTGGTCGATGGCAGCCGAAACGAGAACGTCGATCCGCCGTTCTGTTCGGACTCGACCCAGATGTCGCCACCGTGTCGTTCGACGACTCGCCGGCAGAGTGCGAGGCCGATTCCCGTCCCGTCGTGCTCTTCGTGGGTGTGGAGTCGCTGGAATATCTCGAAAATTCGGTCTCCATCGTCTCGATCGATACCGATCCCCCCGTCACTGACCGAAATGATCCACTCGTCCCCGTCACGCGTGGCAGAGATCGATATGCGGGGTTCCTGCTCACCGCTGTACTGGAGGGCGTTTTCCAGCAGGTTCTGGAAGAGTTGGCGGAGCTGGCTGGCGTCACCGTCGACGGTCGGAAGCGACTCGGCAGTGATATCGGCACCGGTTTCGTCGATCCGGACAGCCAGATCCGTCAGGACGTCGTCCAACACTGCGTCAAGGTCGACCGAACCGAAGGACGTTCCCTGCGTTTCGACCCTGGAGTACGTAAGCAACCCCTCGATCATCGCCTCCATTCGCTCGGCACCGTCAACTGCGAACTCGATGAACGCTTCGGCGTCTTCGTCCAGTTCGTCGCGATACCGACGCTCGAGCAGTTGCAGGTAGCTCGTGACCATCCGTAACGGCTCCTGGAGGTCGTGAGAGGCGACGTAGGCGAACTGCTGAAGTCGCTCGTTGGATTCTTCCAACCGACGCTGGTACTCGTACCGGTCCGTGATGTCGAAATGTGCAACAGCGACGTACCGCTGATCGTCGTCGGTGAACGACGCTGCGCGCATGAGAAACCACCGTTTCCTATCGGGGGAGTGACACGGGTATTCGAACTCGAAGAGTTCTCGTTCGCCCGCCAGGATCTCCGACAACCCAGCGGCAGCCGTCTGTGCCGTCTCCGTCTCCGCCTGTCCGGTGATCGCCAGGTAGTTGGTTCCGATCGTATCCGGCCGAATTTCGATATCGTTCGCTTCGCCGAACTCCTGCCATGCGCGATTCGTGTACAGGATCGTCCCTTCGTCATCGAGGATTGCGAAGTTGATCGGGAGGGTGTCCACGGCCGCTGGAATGAGCGCTTCTGGCTCCCGGCCATTCATATCCGGTTTCAGCCGACTGACGGGGAAAAGGTTGTCCCGGTCCGTCGCAGGCGACGACACGTCCGCGACAATCACTCGCAATCTGCTGGTCGGAGGAGAAGATACTCGCCCCTCTCGACAGTAACGTGAAAGTCGCTGTAGACGAATTTGACTGTCCCGTTCTGCCGGGACTGACACAGATCGTCCAGCAGTTCCGGATCGATCGTCCTGTATAACGGAGTCAACTCCCGCGGCTCACACTCTTTGAGCGAACTTACAGCATCGATCGCCGCCGTACTCACGGATTCATCCGCTGGAATTTCGTACTCCACCACCAACTGCTGTTCCGGATTTCCGGGGGCCATTATCGGTTTCAGTAGTCGTGGTCGGATAAATACCGAGTTTGAAAGTGAAACAACTGCACGAGTTACAGACTGACCGTCGATCCGTCCGACGATCAGGCGGGCAACGACGTGCAGTGGCCAGGATTGGGATTATCGTAACCGTTCGACGGTTCCCTCCGACGAACCGGGGAACAACGCCGAATACCGGGCATCGAAGCGGTTCCTTGCCACATGTGATACGCTTTTGCCCGGAGAAACCGTATCACCGGTATGACGCTTCGCGTCGACGAACGTGCGACCGACTTCGAGGAGATCGATCGGTTCGACGGCGGCGTCGGCTGGATCGCACATTCCGACGAACGTATGCAACGCGCGAGCCACGCCCTCGAGGTCGACGGCGAGTGCTGGCTCGTCGACCCGGTCGACGCCGAGGGGCTCGACGAGTTGCTGGCCGAGTTCGGCCCGGTCGCCGGCGTCGTCGTCCTGCTCGACCGACACAGCCGCGACGCGGAGACCATCGCGAACCGCCACCGGGTCCCGGTCTATCTTCCTCGCTGGTTCGAGGGCGTCTCCGAGGAGATCGACGCGCCGGTCGCCCGGTTTTCCGACCAACTCTCCGATACCCGCCTCGAGGCGCGCAAACTCGTCGACAACCGCTTCTGGCAGGAGGCCATCCTCTTCGATCCGGAACGCGGAACGCTCGTCGTCCCCGAATCGGTCGGAACGGCGGAGTACTTCCTGGCGGGGAACGAACGCCTCGGCGTTCACCCGATGCGCAGACTGATTCCCCCACAGGAGAAACTCGGACGGGTCACTCCGGAACGAGTCCTCGGCGGTCACGGCCCCGGCGTCCTCGAGAACGCCGACGTGGCGCTCGAGGACGCACTCGCGGGTTCGAGGCGACGAGCGCCGCTGCTGTATGCGGGAGCAGTGCGAACGGCGCTCCCGTTCTGACGGTGCTCGCCGACGACTCCGGCACCGGCGGGGCATACAGCTAACTACGCTCGGACCCTACGAGACGTATGGTTTACATCACGCGAGGGCTCGTCGAAGTCCTGCTCGATCTGGCCAGCGACGCCGATCCGGATCGCGTGACGACCGGCGTGTCGGTCACGCCGGCCGGCGAACTCGAGGGGGCCGACGCCGTTCCCCCGGAGACGCCGGTCTTCACCGACTTCTTTCTCCCCGATCCCGGCAACTCGGTCAACGCCGTCTTCGGCGTCGACCTCTCGACGCCAGCACGACAGGCCCAGGGACAGTTCGTCTCTCACCCTCTCCGCGAACTCGAGGTGACGAAACGGGACGACCTCGCGCAGGTGATCTTCGTCGCGGTCCCGCCGTGGACCGACGACGAGCGTTCCTTCGGCGCGTTCGACCGAACCGGCGACCGCCAACCCCTCGAAATCGTCGACGCGCGGCCGCCGGCACAGTCGCTCTCGGAGTGATCGCGCGTCGAAATACGGTCCGTCGAAGAAAAATTCCCGCCGGATATCCGCGGCCCAGTCACCGGATCAGCCGCCGGTCGGCGACGGCCAGTCGCCGTCGTCGATTATCCGACCGATGATGCCTCGCCGGTTCGATTCGCCATCGTCCGAATCGTCGGATGGGAAGTTCGGAACGTGTGGCATGGAGCTCGCCCTCCAGGTCGAACTACGTGCTCCGACTCGGATAACGGTTGGGCCGGCATCGGTCGGGTGCTATCGAGGGGGTCACCATCTCGATCACTCGAGGAGTCGCCACTCGTTCACTCGAGGGGGACGCAATCCCGATCACTCGAGAGCCAGTCAATTCGACCACTCGAGGAAACCAGTATTTCGATTGCTCGAGGCGCGGTGAGTCTCGATTACGCGAGGCGGGGTCACCTCCCTACTCGAGGTATCCGAGTCCCCGGAGCTGTTCGGTGATCTCTTCGAACTCCGCTTCGGTCAACTCGCCTTCTTTCTGGTGCTGGATGACGATACTCCGGAGCAAAAACCGGACGAGATCGCTCGTACTCTGGAAGCTCGTCCCCTCGATCGTTTCTTCGACGCGCTCGGCGAGATCCTTCGGGATCGAGACGGTGGTGTACTCGGTCATATTCGTTACTCCGTCGCTGCCCCCAAATGCGTGTCGACAGCCGAGACGCCTTCGTAGCGGTTTTCATAACGGGACGCGAACTGTCACCTATGGGAGTCCGGCCACCATCGAGCGGAGACGACGACGAGCCCGAAAGTATCGAGTTCGGTATCGCCGCGGTCGACGCCCGCCTTAAAGACGCCGACCTCTCCTTTCCGGCGACCAAAGACGACGTCGCGGCCGAACTCGGCCACGAACGGATTCCGTACAACGTCCACGGGAGCGACGTGGCACTCGGGGAGATGCTCGCGGAAGTCGACGCCGAGGAGTTTCGCTCCCGCCAGGAACTGCTGAACGAACTCCACCGCCCGTTCGAGGAGTATCGAAAGAAACACTCCGGCGGCGTCTTCCAGCAGATGCGGTCGATGCTCCCGTTCTGATCCGGGGGCCAGTCGCCGACCGATTCCCGCTCGAGGGGTGGCCAGTTGGTCCCTGTCCGGCGTCGATCGGGGGTCGATTTTCCTCCAGCAGCCGCCCGTCCGACGGTCCGGGATGACGCCGCTCTCTGCTCTGGTCGTACCTACTGTGTCCAGTCGTTTCTGTCGGACTCGCGTACGCCTTTCGTCGGCCGGCAGTCGTCTTCAGCAGTCCGTCTCAATCGTCCTTTCGGTCGCGCTCCTCCCGGGTGATCTGCTCCAAGCGGCGACGCTGTTCGCGGTGTAAGGTGACGAGCATGTCCGAGAGGACGCCGAACATGAGCAACTGGACACCCAGCAGGATGGCCGCAGCCGAGACGAGCGCGAGGATTTCGTGGCCCTGGCCGTACTGGACCCACTGGTAGAGGACGTACACCGCGACGAAGCCGCCGGCGACGATCCCCGAGACGCCGAGGCTCCCGAAGTAAAACAGCGGGTTGTTCGTCTTCGCCAGCGAGTACAGCGCCAGGATGATCGTCCCGCCGTCTTTCACCGGGTGCAGGTTCGTCTCCGATTCCTCCGGGCGGGCGCTGTAACTGACCGGGACGACCGTCGTGTCGACCCCGTGTTTCACGCACTCGACGGCGATTTCGGTCTCGATCGTAAAGCCGTCAGAGTCGAGCGAGAGCCGTTCGAACGACTCGGTCGTAAACGCCCGGTAGCCCGAAAGGATGTCGTCGTAGTCGGCCCCGTGGATGAACCGGAACGAGCGGTTTATCAGCCGGTTGCCGAAGCCGTTGAGCGCACGCATCGCGTCGTCGTCCATGTCCGCAAACCGGTTGCCGATGACGTGTTCGTACCCTCGCGAGAGCGGCTCGAGCATCGTCTCGGCGTCGGCCGGATCGTACGTTCCGTCGCCGTCGAGCATCAACACGTACGGGACGTCGACGTACTCGAGGGCCTCGCGGACCGCCTGTCCCTTGCCGTCGCCGGACTGGATCAACACCTGCGCGCCGCGTTCGCTCGCAATCTCGCGCGTGTCGTCTGTGGAGTCGCCGTCGACGACGACGACGTTCGTGTAGCCGTGGTCGTAGAACCCGTCGATGACCTCGCCGATCGTGGCCCCCTCCTCGAGCGTCGGAATGAGAACGCAGACTTCGTCGGGCGTGATCTCGCGCGTCGCCGTGGCCTCGCTCATGGCGATAACCTCCCCGCGATCGAGTTCAGCCGAATCCGCGCGAGCCTCGACATTCTCCATCGCCAGCCACTCGTCGGTCAGACTGCAAAAGGATACTGGTCGCGATTACGCGCTCGATTTCACTCGTTCGGTCCGATCGGAAAATTACTTTTGAGTACACGACCACCTGATACGGATTACTGTAACTGTGTCCCGGCGCACCCGCCGCCCGGGTCGCGGGTTCGCCGGCAATGACTTACAGTAAACCGTATGAGAGAGTGATGAAAACCATCGGTCTCACAGACGAGGTCTACGAACGATTACGCGTTCGAAAGCGTGGCGACGAGAGCGTTTCCGACCTCGTCGATCGACTGATCGACGAATCCAATCCCGACTGGAAAGCGACGTTCGGAACGCTTCCCGACGAGGAGGCAAGCGAGTTCGAAACGATCGCGTTGCGGTCGGCGGCCAGCCACGGGCAGGCAACTCGTCAACAGCACGCGATAGCGGAATTGTCGGACCCGCTCGACTCCGAAGCGAAGCGCGAAGACGAATCCACGAACGAGACGTAAACTCCTCGATACGACGTTCCTGATTCACCACTGAGGAGGGCGTTTCGACGTGTACGAGTACCTCGAGTCCCAGCCGAACGACGTCGAGTACATCACGACGACGCTCAATCTCAAAGAGATCGCGGTCGGCCGAATGCTTGTGGGAGAATTCGACCCGAACGAGATCCGGTCCCAGTTCGAGTGGGTTCGCACCGTTCCGATCACGGTCTCGTCCGCGTGGGAAATCGCTGCCATCGAAGTTCCGCTTCATCGAGCGGAAGACGTCAACGGCGATCGAATCAACGCCCTCACGGCGGACGCGATGATTGCCGGCGTGGCGTCGGAGTACGACGCGACCGTCGTCTCGACGAACGTAGACGACTTCCGGGCGCTCGGCGTTCCGGTCGAATCGTATCCGCAAGCCCGATCGTCCGTGCGTCGATCAGTTCTGTTGGTCCGTTCTCACCACGTCAGCCCTTCGTACACCTCGAGGGCGTCCCGGTCGACGTCGATCCGCCGGCCGTCGACGAGGACGCGCCGCGCCATCCCGTCGAAGGAGAGGTCGTCGAACTCGGGCCAGTCGGTGGCGACGACCGCCCCGTCGGCACCCGACAGCGCGTCGTCGGCCGACTCGGCGTACTCGATCTCGAGGTCGGGGTACCGCTCGCGGACGTTCCCCATCGCGACCGGGTCGTAGGCGACTGGCCGCGCGCCGCGCTCGAGGAGGACGTCGATCACGTCCAGCGCGCGGGACTTTCGCACGTCGTCCGTACCGGGCTTGAACGAGAGGCCGAGGACCGCGATTCGTGCGGCCTCGAGGTCGACGTGGTCGGCGAGCAGGCCGACGAGCCGGCGCGGCTGGGCGTCGTTGACGGCGACGACGGCGTCTAAGAGTGCGGGGTCGTACCCCTGTTCGCGCGCACCGGCGCGGAGGGCGTCGACGTCTTTCGGGAAACACGAGCCGCCCCAGCCGAGCCCCGAGCGCATGAACCGCTCGGAGATCCGGTCGTCGAGGCCGACCGCCGCGAGCACCTCGTAGGCGTCCGCGCCGTACTCCCGCGCGACGTTGCCCAGTTCGTTGACCAGCGACACCTTCGACGCGAGGAAGGCATTGTTCGCGTACTTGATCAGCTCCGCCTCGCGGATCCCCGTCTCGACGAGCGCGGTCTCTTCACGGGCGAGGATCGGCGCGTACAGCTCACGCAGGGTCGCCGCGGCGTCGTCGCTCGTCGCGCCGATGACGACCTTCTCCGGCTCCAGAAAGTCCGCGACCGCCGTCCCCATCCGGAGGAACTCCGGGTTCATCGCGAGTTCGAGTCCGTCGCCGACGGCGGTCCCGGCTTCGGCCTCGAGGATCGGACCGACGACGTCCTCCGTCGTACCGGGGAGGACGGTGCTCTTGACGACCACGAGGTGATCGTCGACCTCGAGCTTCGGTGCGAGCGCCTCGCCGAGCATCTCCGCGCCGGCGCGCATGAGCGCTAACTCGAGGCTGCCGTCGTCGGCCTGGGGCGTCGGGAGACAGAGGAACGTGACGTCGGTCTCGCGGACGTCGGCGTACTCCGTCGTCGCCTCGAGTCGGGAACCGGCGTGGTCGGCGATGCGTTGCTCGAGACCCTCCTCGTGGATCGGCGCTTCGCCGGCGTTCAACGCGTCCACGACGTCCTCGTCGATCTCGACGTTGACGATGTCGTGACCGAGGTCCGCGAGGCAGGCGGCGACGGTCGTCCCGACGTAGCCGCTGCCGACGATAGAGACGTGCATACGACCTGAAACGACGGGCTGACGTTAGTCGTTTTTGGGTTGTGGTTCCGAATGCGGTGGGGTGGGAACCCTCGAGTTCGGTGGTGAGGGGGGTATGGATGGATGTCACACGGCCTATAGTAACAACTGCAACGATTTACACCCTGATCGCCAGACGAATCGGCGATCAGGTGTGCAATGACTTGCAGTGGCTACTATATTGCACGTCATTTCCGGTGGCACGTGACCGTCTGCAGCCCCACACCAAATCGTTACGATAGATCCTCTCAGTATCGCTCGACACGCAATCCGTCGACGTGTTCGAAGTCCCGGTCGTTCGTGACGACCGGGGATCGCGCTCGAACATGTCCCGGTCCGTAGCGACGGGCGACTTGGTCCGTAACCACGGGCGACTCGGTCCGTAACGACGTCGAAAGCCCTCGGCCGTCTCGAGTCCCGCGACTCGCTGCGCGCTTCGGGCGCTGTGCGCCCTGCAGTGCTTGCGTCGCCGGGGTTCCTCGAGACGCCCTCGCCCTTTCAGTCCGCCAGGAACGGACACCAAAGCGTCCTCCGCATGCCTGCCCTTCCCCGGGTCGCACGACCCGCGCCGTAGCGCGGGCACGTGCTCCCGGCCACGGGAACCCTGTTACGGACAGTGCGCGTGTACCGTAACCGAATCACTAGACGAGTTTCGATCTATATTCACACCATTTCCAATAGATATAAGTCACGTTCTGTCGAACATAGTGATGGAAGTCAGTACTCCAACAGGTACAGGGGGCATGTACGGAAATGCCCCGGGTGCTAGAGCCACCCGAGGCTGGCTTCCAATGCGGTGTCGCAATGGAGCCATGTTCAACTCATACACGACGAGACATAAACGTCTCGCACGACCGTCGAACCGCCCACAAACGCGATTTGCGCTCAAGGAGCTTTCGCTATGGAACCTCCCGAGGGGTCGATGACCGACAGAACATCGTCGGACACCACGTCCGGTACCGGAGACGACGACCCTCCCGGTCCAACGCGCTGTCCCCGCTGTAATACCCCGATAGCCATGGTCTCGAGTACCGGGCCACTGACCCACATCGCCTCGCCCTGTGGCTGTCAGGTTTCAGCGAGCGTTCTCGACAAGGGGGACTCGAGGTAGAAACTGGGGCTGAGCGACAGGACACACCGTTTTTGGGCCGAAATCGATTCACGATCGACTACTGAACTGAATCGATCGTCAGCGTTCAAAATAGCGATAACGACATCAGTATCAACGGACACGCTTTGATAGAGTGCTACTCGGCAGGCGTTGGGGTTTTCTCCTCGAGTCGCTCGGCGGCTCGATCGCGATCCTCCGGGTAGCCGACGTCGATGCGCCAGCCATCCATCCGGATCGCGTCGATCGTCCGCCCGGACTGGATCAGCAGGTCGATCGCGTCCGGGAGTTCGTACTCGCCGCGATCGCTCGGCTGCACGAGATGACAGGCGTGGAAGATCGCCGGCGTGAACGTGTAGAAACCGGTCATGACCAGGTTCGACGGCGGGTCGTCGGGCTTTTCCATCACCTCGACGATCTCCCCGTACTCGTTGGTGTCGAGAACGCCGTACCGGGAGGCCTCTTCCATGGGGACCTCCTCGACGAGGAAGGCGGCGTCGGCGCGGTCCTCGCGCTGGCGGTTGACGACGTCCCCGAGGTTGCCCCGGAAGACGTTGTCGCCCAGCATGAGCACGAAGTCGTCGTCGACGTGTGGCTCCGCCTGGAGGATGGCGTGGGCGAGCCCCAGCTGTTCGCGCTGGTGGGTGTACGTTATCGGGACGCCCTCGTACTCGTCGCCGTAGCGCTCGATGATCTGTTCTTTTCGGTAGCCCACGACGACGATCAGTTCCGTGACGCCGATCTCGAGGAGGTTGTCGAAGACGTCCTCGAGGAGGGGTTTGCCGTCGACTTCCACGAGGACCTTCGGCTTGTCTTCGGTGAGCGGCCGGAGGCGAGTGCCCTTGCCTGCGGCCAGGACGACTGCTTGCATACCCGGATACTCTCGAGTGGTGTTGTATATACTTTGTGAGCTACATGACTATTCATTGCCTATTGCTCAACCTGCGCCTGAAGACGCAGGTATGCGCTATAGTAGCCACTGAAACGATTTACACATCGAGCGCCGATTCATCTGGCGATCGGGTGTGCAATGACTTTCAGTGGCTACTATAGCAATCTGGCCCGTCCACACGCGACGTGAATCGCACGACAGCGTGACAAGCCGCCTGTGTTCATCCTCGTTGATCGTGGTACTGGGCAGCGCTACGTGATCCCAGCGAAAGCCGCCGACGAATCGACGATTCGACTCCTGCTAGCGGTCGGCCAGCAGGAGTCGCTCACCCTCCTATGAAAATCCCGCACCGGGCTATACCACACCACTGACAATAGTTGTTCGGGTGAGCCGCCCGGCTCACCCGAACGCAACTACAAAATCACCGGACAGCGGCCATTTTGGAGAAAGAATCATCCGGTAGGCGGGGGCAATCCTGTTGCGGTAGCGGTGGCTGTGCGGACGAAAGCAAGCCGTGCCTGAGCGACGCAACTGTCGCTCAGGCACTCACCTCCGGTGGATCGTACGGTTCCTGTCGCTTCAGCATGTAGAAGATGGAGACCAGCATCTTCCGAGCTGTTGCAACAATCGCTATCTGCTTGTTTTTCCGCCGTTTCAACCGTGTGTAGAAATTGCCGAGGTAATCGTCGTACCGGACGGAAACATGGGCACATTAGACGAGGGCCCAGCGCAGTGGCGCTGAGCCCTCTTTGCTGATGCTTCCATGGACTTCCATGTCGCCGGACTGGTGAACCATTGGATCGAGTCCAGCGTAACTCACCAGTTCTTCCTGCCGGTCAAACCGATCAATTTCACCGATTTCTGCAACGATTAACGCAGCCGTGGACTGGCCAACACCCGGAATCGACAGCAGCCCAGCGGCTGCTGGCGATTCCAGTGTCTTCTGCTCGATCTTTGCTTCGAGCTTCTCGATCTGTGCGTCGTACTCGTCGATCACGGAGAGGTACGCTTCGACGATCGTTCGATCAGCATCACTGAGCGAGAGTTCCGCGAGGAACTCTCGCCCAGTTGGGCCGAACAACTCGCTGTCGTAGGCGTTGTCGGTGCGCTTGAGGACAGCTCTGACGCGGTTTTTCTCTGCTGTCCGTTCTTCGACGAGCGCCTTCCTCGTTCGGACGAGATCCCGCAACATGCGGATCTCGTCCGACGGGACGTAACTCTCAGCGAGCATGTCCGCCCGAAGCATGTGTGCGAGTCGTTTCGCGTCGATGCGATCGGTCTTGACCGTCGCATCGGCGATGACCCTGTTCTTTGAAGGGTTGACGAGTGTTACGTCGAGATGCTCGTAATGAGTGACGGAAGTTATGGGCATGGGCTGAGATGGGCGAGTGATGGGAGGAGACCGGCGGGGCG
>NZ_REGA01000024.1 GCF_003841505.1 Natrarchaeobius chitinivorans | reverse complement strand
TCTATCCGCTCGTCCTTCTGGTCAAGTTGCTCTTGCAACTGATCGATCTTCTTGTCCTTCCGCTTGTTTTCTTGCTCAAGTTCTTCGACCCGCTGCTCAAGCTGAAGCAACCGAGAAAAGAGCTCTTCTTTGGTGAAATCGTCTGCGTTCACAGACTCCACCAACCAGGTATGACAGCAGAGGCAACGGGATGGACTCCGCTGCGGAGCCCATCCCTGAGAGTCGTATCCGATGTCTGCTGCCTGTTCATATCGCGTCCGTTGAACGCTTCCTACGAGACAGTACCGAAATCAGCTCGGGCTAAACACATACCCTTCGTGTAAACTCCGAACCCACGTACCGACGGCCGGTCGCGATGTTTCTCGAGGAGACTGACGAAATCAGTAGGTTAAACTCCGTGCGTTCGCTATCGTCGACCATGGCCATGGAACTCGACCACGACTGCCCCGTGTGTGGGGACGAGCAGACGTTCTACCGTGCTGCGAGTACGACGCTCCACCTCGGCGAGAAGGTCAAGTGGCACTGTCCGGACTGCGAGTACGGATTCGTCCGCATCAGCGACAACGGAACGACGGTCGACTCGAGCGCCGACGCCTAATCGACTCGTACTCTTTTCGTTTCATACGGACTGCTGTCCGTCATTTCCGAAGCGACCGGGTCCCGTCCCGCGGTCTCGGGTGACCTGGTATTCCAACCCGTATCAGTCGCCGAAAAACGATCTCATGCCGATATTCGAATCCGTTTGGCTTACCAGTTCGGGGTCGTAAATCCACGTTAACCGCCGCCAGCGGAACCGACGATCAGTTCTCGTCGCCGCCGTCCGCGTCGGAATCGGGATCGAGCGCCTGCCACGACAGCGACGGATTCCGGGCTGCCGACGTCTGGTCGATGCGTCTGGCAGTCGTCCGCTCGGGTGCTGCCTCGAGCGTCTCGTCTCCCTCCCCGGCGACGGCGTCGAAGGCGGCAGCGAGGCGGTCGAGCGTGGCCTTGCTCTCGACTTCCGTCGGTTCGGTCATCAGCGCCTCGGGGACGATTTCGGGCCACTTGGTCGTCGGCGGGTGGACGCCGTAATCGAGCATCCGTTTGGCGACGTCGGCCGCGTCCTGTTCGCCGGCACTGGCGACGAATTCGTGGTGGAACGGTTCGTACGGGACGTCGTAGTCGATCCGGCTCGCGAGGTAGTTCGCGTTCAACACCGCCTTCGCGCTCGCGTCCTCGAGTCCGCCGTCGCCCAGCCTCGCGATGTACGCGAACGCCTTCACGAGGACGAGCCAGTTGCCCTGGTAGCCGTGGACCGTGCCGATCGTGTGCTCGGGATCGAACAGTTCGTACGCAGGCTCGTCGCCGCGGCTGCCGTTCTCGTTCCCGTCACCGCCCCTCGAGTCGACGGCTTCGCGTACCCTGGGAGCAGGAAGGAACGGGGTGAGTTCCTCGACGACGCCGACCGGCCCGGCACCGGGACCGCCGCCGCCGTGTGGCGTCGCGAACGTCTTGTGAACGTTGTAGTGCATCACGTCGAATCCCATGTCGCCCGGTCGAGCGCGCCCGAGCAGGGCGTTCAAGTTCGCTCCGTCGTAGTAGAGCAATCCGCCCGCCTCGTGGACCATCTCGGCGATTTCCGTGATGTCGCGTTCGAACAACCCGAGCGTGTTCGGGTTCGTGAGCATGAGCGCCGCCGTGTTCTCGGAGAGGGCGGCCTCGAGCGCCTCGAGGTCGACCCGGCCGTCGTCGTCGCTGGGCAGGGAGACGACGTCGTAGCCGCCGAGGGCGGCGGTCGCGAAGTTCGTTCCGTGGGCGCTTTCCGGGATGATGACCTCGTCGCGGTGGGATTCGTCGTTGTGCTCGTGGTACGCGGATGCGATCCGAATCCCGACGAACTCGCCGGCCGCCCCGGCGGGTGGCTGGAGCGTGACTGCGTCCATTCCGCCGATCCGTCCCAGGAACTCCTGGAGCCGGTGGAGTAACTCGAGAGTTCCCTGGACCGACCGCTCGGAACGGTCGGGGTGGACGCTCGCCGACGGGAGCGCCGCGACGTCCTCGGTGAACTTCGGGTTGTACTTCATCGTACAGGAGCCGAGCGGATACGGCCCGCTGTCGATCCCGTAGATCATCTGGGAGAGTCGCGTGTAGTGGCGAGCCAGTTCGGGTTCCGAGAGGTTCGGGAGTTCGACCGACTCGCGGGTGAGATCGTCCGGAAGCGGCGAGTCGCTCTCGTCGATTTCGACCCGCGTCAGGTCCTTCTCGGAGAGCAGCGGTTCGTACTGGCCGTCCTCGACGTACCGTGCCTGGTCGTACCGGACGCGGTCGTCGCCGGTCGGTTCGGGGGCGTCGCCCGTCATCGAACCACCTCCGCGAAGGCGTCGACGAACGCGTCGATCCGATCGTCTGGAACGCCCGCGACGCACAGCTGGATCTCGTGATTGTCGACGACGTGGACCGCGAAACCGAGATCCTCGAGGTCCGCTGCGACGGCGTCGGCGGGTCGATCCACACGTGCGACGAACTCCCGGAAGTGACGGCGATCGTGAACCGGCGCGACGACACCCTCGAGATCGTCGACGCGTGCGGCGAGGGCTTCGGCCCCGGTGACACCCCGTTTCGCGAGGTCGACCAGGCCCTCGGGTCCGAGCACCGCGGCGTGCATGGCGGTCCGCAAGGCGACCCAGGCCTGATTCGTACAGATGTTACTCGTCGCCCGCTCTCGCCGGATGTGTTGTTCTCTCGTCTGCAAGGTAAGCGTGTACGCACGCCGATCGGTCGCATCCTCGCTCGCCCCGACCAGCCGACCGGGAACCTGGCGGAGGTACGACTCTCGTACCGCGAACAGGCCGAGGCCCATCCCGTAACTCGTCGGCAACCCGAGGACGCTCGCGTCGCCGACGACGACGTCCGCGCCGACGTCCGCCGGCCGCTGGAGCAACGAAAGCGCGATCGGGTCGGTCCCGAGGACGAACAGCGCGTCGGCGTCGCCGGCGAGTGATCCAACCGTCTCGAGGCGTTCCTCGACCGTCCCGCGGACGGTCGGGTTCTCGGCGTAGACCAGGACGACGTCCTCGTCGATCGCGTCCTCGAGTTCGTCGACGTCGACGTTGCCGTCGTCGGTCGGGTACGTCTCGACGACGAGGTCCGTTCCGGCGACGTAGTTCTCGAGCGTGTCCCGCCGGCCCTCGAGCAGGAGGTCGGGAACCAGAACGCGATGACCGGACACACCCCGGACGCGATCCGCGAGCGTGGCGGCCTCGCCGAGTGCGGTCGCGGCGTCGTACATCGAGCAGTTGACGACCTCGAGGCCGGTGAGTTCGACCAGCAACGACTGGTACTCGAACAGCGCCTGCAAGAACCCCTGCGAGACTTCGGGCTGGTACTGGGTGTAGGAGGTGAGAAACTCCGAGCGATCGGCGAGGTGGTCGACGACGGAGGGGACGTAGTAGCCGTAATGGCCGCGTCCGAGCAACTCCGTGAGGTCGTCGTTGCGATCCAGAATCGAGCGAACAAGTCGCCGCGTCTCCCGTTCCGTGCGCTCGTCGATGCCGTACTCTCCCTCGAACGCGACGTCCGGCGGGATGTCGAAGAGATCCTCGACGCTCTCGACACCGACCGCCTCGAGCATCGCCGTCCGTTCGTCTGTCGTGTGGGGAGCGTACGGACTCCCCGTCGTATCTGATTCGTTCATTGTTGCAGTGTTGCTCCGTGAGACCGCCTGAATCGACCCCTCTCGAGCGAATGGGCCGCCCCAGACACGATGGTCGTCGCTAGCGGCCCCGGAATAATGAACGCATCCTTTCTGCCGGGCGTCGATCAGCGACCGGCCGTCGCGCGGCCGACCGTGGTCTCGTTCGATCCGCTATCGACTGTTTCTGGATTGACCGTGAACGGTCTGTGGGATCGGGAAATCGGTTGAGGAAACCGGTTCAGGACACCGACTCAGCCGGTGCCGTCTCGGCTGTCGTCCGACGGGTCGTCGCGGTCGTCCGCCTGTTGGTCGTCGCTCCCGTCGTCGCTCGAGGGCAGATCAGGACGCTCATCGCGACGTGCCGTTTCGGAGGCGACTCCCGTGGCACCGGTCGTCTCGACTGCCGGATCGTCGGCCTCGGAAGAGCCACCATCGTCCGATCCGGTTGGATCGACGTCGTCAGCCCCATCGCCGTCGGCCCGGTCCGACGCCGTCGACTCGGCTCCGGCCGCCCCCTCCGTATCGGTATCGGTCGCCTCGAGTGGGTCAGCATCGCTTTCTCCGCGATCACCGACGCCGTCGGCCCGCTCTCGAGCGAAGGCGTCGAGCGTCAGTTTCGCACCCCCGAGAATAACGGGGCCGATGAACAGGCCGACCGCCCCGAAGACGACGATCCCGCCGAAGATGCCAACGACGACGATCGCGGAGTTAAAGGCGCTCGTCCGCCCGATGAGCGCCGGGCGGAGATAGGTGTCTGAAGCGCTGACGAGCGAGCCGTAGATCGCGAGTGCCCCCGCCTCGAGGGGACGTCCGACCGCGAGCAGGTAGAGGGTTACCGGCACCCAGATGCCGAACGCGCCGACCAGCGGAAGCAACGCGAGAACGAACGTCGCGACGGTGAGAAAGATCACCGCCGGGAGGCCGAGCACCGCCAGCCCGATCCCGAGCAACACCGCCTGAATCGCCGCGACGACCACGTTGCCGACCACCGACGCCCACATGAGCTGATCCAGGTCCGCATAGAGTTCCTGCTGAATCTCGTCGTCGACCGGCAGCACCCGCCGAATCCAGGCCACGAGCGCGTCGCCGTCTCGCAACAGCGCGAAGAGAACGAACAGCGTCACCGTCAGGCCGATGAGGACTGCGGGAAGTCCGCTGACGACCTCGAACCCGCTGGTCGCGAGCCCCTGAAGACCGGTCTCGATCGGCTCCTGATACGTCTCGTACATCTCGACGAGATCGATCGCGTATCCCGTCGTCTCGAGTCTGGACTCGACGGCTTCGACGCCGAGTGTCCCTTCCTGGATCGCAGTGAGTATCTCGAGTGCTTCCCCGAGGGCGATCGCGAGGACGTACGCGAGCGGCAGCAAGATAGCGAGAATCGCGACGGCGACGAGCGTAAGCGCAGCCACCATCGAACCGACGTACGGCTCGAGGCGGCGCTGGGCCGGCATCAAAATGTACGCGAGGACGACCCCGAGTAGAACGTACTGGAGATACGGGAGGACGATGAGTGCGGCGAGCCCTCCGCTGGCGACTGCGATTGCGGTCAGCCCGGTTCGGTCGGAGAACCACCCTCTCGCACCGGTCCGATCAGCCATAAGGGGCGGTACGTGTCCCCGACCAATTAGTCCCGTGATACGAGCCGATGGCGGTGCGCCGACATGTGGCTCCCCAGTAGATCCGGCGACTGTTGGCCTCCTCCGCGTTAACGCGGCGAAATCACTCCTCGAGCAACGAGCGCGAGGAGTTGGTGACGACGAGCAGGCTGCTCGCGCCCATCGCGATCGCGGCGAACAGCGGGTTGAGCAGTCCCGTGACGGCGAGCGGGATCGCGATCGCGTTGTAACAGAACGCCCAGCCGACGTTGCCCTTGACCCGCCGATCGGTCGCTCGAGCGAGTTCGAAGACGGTTTCGACCGAGCCGAGGTCGTCGTCGACCAGCGCTACGTCGGCCGCGTCGGCGGCCATCGCCGTCCCGCCGCCGAGTGCGATGCCGAGGTCGGCGGCCGCGAGCGCCGGCGCGTCGTTGGTGCCGTCGCCGACCATGACCGTTCGCCCGCGGCGACCGAGCCGATCGACCGTCTCGGCTTTGCCTTCGGGCGGGACGCCCGCGAACACCCGGTCGACGGCCGGATGCTCGCGGATCTTCCCCGTCGCCCGTGCGTCGTCGCCGGTGAGGACGACGACCTCGGCGTCCGCGTCGGCGATGGCCGTCAGCGTCTCCTCCCAGCCGTCCCGGAGTTCGTCGCCGACGACGAGGACGCCCTCGGCGACGCCCTCACGACCCACGACGACCGGAACTCGGCCGGTTTCTCGCTCCTCGTCGACCCGCTCGAGAATCTCGGTCGGAACCTCCCAGCCCACGTCCCGAAACAGGTCCGGATGTCCGACGACGACCTCGTCGCCGTCGACGACGCCGGAGACGCCGTTTCGGTGGCTCTCGAAGGACTCGACCCGGTCTTCGTCGTCGGGCGCAGCCGTCGACGGTTCGTCCTCGGCCGCCTGCGAACTCGTCCCGGCGGGCGGCGTCAGTCCACCGCCGTCGGCGATCGGCCTCGCCGCGGCGATGGCTTCACCGACCGGGTGTGCCGACCGTCGCTCGAGGAGCGCCGCCCGCTCTAAGAGGTCTGCCGGGACGTCGGCGTCGACGAGGCTCATCTCGCCGGTCGTCAGCGTGCCGGTCTTGTCGAAGACGACGGCGTCGGCGTCGCGGATCCGCTCGAAGACGCTGTCGTCGAAGACGACGATCGAGCGCTCGAGGGCGTCGCGGATGCCGGCGGCGACCGCGAGCGGCGTCGCGAGCCCGAGCGCGCACGGACAGGAGACGATGAGTACCGTGAGCCCGACGAGCAGGGCGTCGGCGATGCCCGCCCCGAGTACGAATAGGTATATCGCGGTGACGACGACGGCGAGAACCAGGACGAGCGGGACGAATATCGTCGCGAGTTTGTCGGCGAGTTTCTGGATGCCGTGACTCGAACTCTGGAGGTCCCAGACGAGTTCGCTGATGCGATCGAGCGTGCTCGTCGCGTCCTCACCGACGCGGACCGTTATCGCTCCTTCCGCGACCAGCGAACCGCCGACGACGTCGTTGCCGGCTTCCTTCGAGACGGGGAGCGATTCGCCGGTGACGACCGCCTCGTCGACCGCGGCCTCGCCGTCGACCACGGTGCCGTCGATCGGGACTCGTTCGCCGGCCCGGACCAGCACTCGGTCGTCGACCTCGAGATCCGAGACGTCGACGTCTTCGTGCGCTCCGTCGGCACCGACACGGCGAGCCTCCTCGACCTGTACCGCGGTGAGATCCGAGAGCCGTTCGGTCGCCTCGCGTTTGAGCGTCGACTCGTAGTAGCCGCCGACGGTGACGATGACGACGATCGCGACGGTGACGTCGTAGTAGATGTGCGGTCCGCCGACGGCGATCGAGAGCGTGCTGTAGAGGTAGGCGCTGACGGCGGCGATCGCGACCAGCAGGTCCATGTTCGGCGATCGGGTCTTGATCCCGACGTACGCACCCTGGAGGATCGGTTTGCCGGTGACGCCGAGGACGATCGTCGTCAGGGCACCGATGACGACGTAAAACGGCGTCGCGCGATGGCTCGCCAGCGTCGCCTCGAGAAACGCCGCCGTCTGGTCGTCGTAGAACAGTCCGCCGAAGTAGATCGGGTAGATAAGGACGACGTACTGGAGCATCACCATCATCCCCATGAGGACGCCGACGGCGATCCGCCCCATCTCCCAGTTGTCGGCCCGCCGTCGACTGACCGCGTCCTCGCGGCCGTAGGCGCTGTATCCGAGTCGACTGATCTCGTCTTTGACCTCCTCGAGCGAAACACGGTCGGGGTCGTGATCGATCCGGACGGTGTCGGTGACGTAACTCGCGCTCGCGGCGCTGACGCCGTCGGTCGCCGTCGCGACGGACTCGATAAAGGCCTCACAGGTCACGCAGTACATCCCGCTGACCTCGAGGAACGAGGCGTCGTGGTCGGGGTCGCCACTCGAGGGGGGTTCTTCCGCCGCCTGGTCCCGCCCTCGAGCCTCGCGGACGTCGTCGGCGTCGACGTCTTCGACGTCGCCGAGTGCGTCGTAGACGTCGCGACAGCCGACGCAGCAAAACGGCTCCCCGTCGGCGACGACGTTGCTTCCCTCGACCGGAAGGTCACAGAGCGTGCAGCCGGTTTCGGCGGTTGGTTCGTCCGTCATCGTGTATGTCCGTGCGTTCGGTGATCCGTGTGTTCAGTGATCCGTGTGTTCAGTGATCGTCACCGCCGATTCGATCCGTGGCGCGCTCCTCGAGCGACGGTGATTCCCGAGGAGTCGATGCGTCAGTGATGGTCGTGTCCGCCGGGTGCATCGATCCCGTCGTAGAACGGTAGTTCTGGGTGTGGGACGTGGACACCGAGGGCCATCAACCCGTGGGCGAACAGGACGTATCCCAGCACGACGAACGCGACGCCGAGCAGTCGGTGGACGCGACGGCGGTGGACGACGTCGACGGCGTCGATGACTGTCCCGTAGGCGAAGACGGCGGGGATCGTGCCGATCCCGAGTGCGGCCAGTGCGAGGGCACCACCCGTCGGCGAACCCGTCGCGAACGCGTACAGAAACGCCGGGTAGAGAACCGGACACGGGAGCAGACCGTGAGCCGCGCCCAGACCGACGATTCCGGGGCCGTTCGCCAGCCGATCGACGTGACCCACGAGCCAGCCCGTGATCCGCTCGAGACCCGGTATCGAGACGCCGCCGGTCGTCCGCCCCAGCAGGTAGTAGACGCCGGTCGCGATGACGAAGCCGCCGATGACGAGACCGACGCCGCCTCGGGCGAGGTCGACGATCGGGGTGAGTTCGGCCGTCGTCAGGAACAGCGCACCGCCGAGTGCGCCGAACGCCCCGCCGAGGAGGGTGTAACTCGCCGTTCGTCCGATGTTGAACAGCGCGTGTTGTCGCACCTCGTACGTCGTGAGGTGCCCGGTCCGTCCGCCGGAACCGGTGGCTGTATCTCCCGACCCGTCGTCCATCCGTCCCGCGTAGACCGTCACGAGCGGGCCGCACATTCCGATACAGTGTGCGCCGGCCAGGAGACCGATGACGAAGAAGAGGACGACGTCGATACCGAGCAGTGTGAGCGGATCCATACTATCTGTTCCTCGAGTGTATCCGTTGGCCTCTCTAGCGAGCGAACGGTGTAGTGCGTTTCGCCTCCGAAATCGAATTCGACGAACGGACTAACACGGCGGCACGTCCGGGTCGACCACCACCGATCCGCAACACTCGAGATTGGCCCCCACCGATCCGTAGCACTCGAGATTGGCCTCCACCGATCCGTTTCACTCGACGTAGCGGTACTTTCGCTCGCCCATCCGGCCCCAGCCGTCGAAGACGAACTCCGCTTCGGGCGTCGTGAACTCCTCGACGTCGACGTCCATCTCGTGGTTGTGAACGTCGTGGACCTCCTCGTAGTCCGCCCAGCTCATGTCGTAGCGATCCTCGAGCTGTTCGTCGATGTTCAACGCCGCGATTTCGTCCTTCCAGCCGCTCTTGACCGTTTCGGCGTGGATCTCGGCCTGTGCGCCGCTGCCGTAGGAGCCGACCAGCAGCGTCTCGCCGGTCAGCTCGCGGTCCGCCTCGAGGGCGGTTTTGAGCGCGCTCACGCGAGCGAGGTGGACCGAGCCGGTGTACCAGTTTCCGACCTCCCGCGAGAGCGACAACGTCGGCTCGATGGTTTCGGCGTACCACTCCCGGTACTGGTCGGTTCCTTTGAGCGCGTCCATGTACTCGCGAAGTGCATCGCGAAACGCGTCTTCGTCGTCGAACGCCTCTTCCCGGGGCTGTCTACCGATCTCGTCGGCGAGGTCGTCCTCGAGGGACGTCTCGCGGGTGATGTGACGGTATCCGAGAAGGCCGGCTTTCCGGACCATTCCCGGAAACGGCGTGTGAAACGGGATGTACGCGAGGTCGTCGGGGTGGACGTCGCCCGCGACGCTCTCGTAATCCTCGAGCGCCTCGCGCATGCGAGCGAGGTAGACCTGCACGGAACGTTTGCCGTCGACGGAGGGGAACTGCTGGTTGGGCTTGAGGAAGTCGGTTTCGTCGGCCGAGCCGTACCCCTGTTCGGTCGAGAGCTCGACGAGGTCGGGATCCTCGCTGATCAACATCGCCACGGCACCCGCACCCTGGGTCGCCTCGCCGGCGTCGCCGCGAGCGTACAGCGCCGTGTCCGTCGCGATCACGAGCGCCGAGCGGCCCCGGTGTCGACCCGCGCGGATCCAGTTGTAGGCGTCGTCCAGACTCTGAGTGCCCGCGATGCAGGCGAACTTCCGCTCTCCCTTGTTCGCGTGGTGAAAGTCGCCGTCGTACACCTGCTCGAGACAGCCTGCGACGTACGTCGAAACCGGCTTCGAGTTGTCGAACGAGCTCTCGGTGGCGACGTCGATCCGACCGATGTCGTCGGGCTCGAGGCCCTTGCGCTCCATCAGTCGGTGGGCGGCGTTCGCTCCCATCGTGACGATGTCCTCGTAGCTGTCGGGGAACGAACTCGCGTTGAGGCCGAGCCCTTTCGTGTACTTCTCCGGGTCCTCGCCCTTCTCGGGGGCGAACGTCCCGGGCAAGTCGAGCTTGAGGTTCCCGGTCCAGATTTCGATGGCGTCGATACCGACTGCAGTCATGGTCGAACGGTATCGGAGCAGCCATATGGTATTGTCGTTCGAACTTTCGACGACTGACGTATTCTCTCGCGTCACGACCGATTCCGGAGTCCGTACTCGAGTGCATCCTCGAGAACGCCGAATCGGACCGACGACTGATACCGATTCTCCCGTAGAACGAAGTACCTCGACTCCCGACGACAGCAATGGGTCGGCATTCCGACGTTGTAGACGATCCTCGAGTATCCGACGATCGGTACGGCGAATCGCGAGTGGGATCGCCTCGAGGAGGGGATCGACGGCCGCCTCGAGTTCGAGGAGACGGTGCCGATTCACATGCTGGCCGTCGGGCGAGCGCGAGGCTGCCGCCAGCCTATTGAGGTATCCCCGCCTAGGTGTGCCACGATGTATCAGGACGTCCTCGTCCCGACGGACGGGAGCGACGGCACGCGCCGGTCGATCGCACACGGACTAACGATCGCGGACCGCTTCGACGCGCGAGTCCACGCCCTCTCGGTCGTCCCCGAAGGACCGCTCGGCACCCTCGAGAGCGAAGAGGCGACGCCGGCCGCCCACCGGGCGGTCGACCACGTCGAGGCCGAAGCGAGACGGAACGGGCTCGATGCGGTCACCGCCGTCGAACACGGCGTTCCCCACGAGGAGATACTCGAGTACGTCGACGATCACGGAATCGACATGGTCGTCATGGGAACCCAGGGACGGACCGGTCTCGACCGGGTTCTCGTCGGGAGCGTCACCGAACGGGTCGTTCGGATGGCCGACGTACCGATCGTGACGATCCGTCTGACCGACACGGTCCGAATCGACGACGTCGACGAGGCCGAACGGATCGCCCGTGAGGCCCTCGAGGACGAATCGGTCGACCGGGAGACGCCGCTGACCGCCGGCCCACACCGGATCAGCGGATCGTGGCTCGTGGAGTTCGAAACCGAGGCCGGCCCCGTCCGCGTCACCGTCGACGGCGTTTCGGGCGAAACACGCCTCGAGAGGGACGGACACTGATACGGTTTACTGTACGTTCTTGCCGGCGCACCCGCGACCCGGGCGGCGGGTGCGCCGGTACACAGGGACAGTAATCCGTATGACTCCCGCTGTCTCGAGAGGGGCGGACACCGAGTTCCGTCCACTCGAAGAGACCGAGTTCGCTTACATGTTCGGGAGGACGTACTGGTCGCTCCGGCGACGACGTTCGATCGAGATGATTCCGTTTTCGAGCGCCAGATCCGGCGGCGAAGACGCCGGCTACGACGACTGGACCGCGTTCGTCCCGGAGAACCTCCCCGACCCCGGAGCGTTTCTCGAGGGACACACTGTTCTCACGGCGGCGGACCACGTCGCGTTCCACCGCCTCACGAGAGACTTATTCGAGGAACGCGGCGTGTACGACGCGACGTTCGGCTACAACCTCGCAAAACTCAACCTCGACCGCCGCCATCCAGACGCGGGGTTCCGGTACGCCGTGGACGCCGAGGAGCCGTCCGTTCTCCGGGCAGAGTTCGCCCCGACGACGGAGTTCTGTCCGCAGGCCGACGCCCTCACGAGGGGTGCGTTTCGGGCCTGGAACGGCTTCGCCGACCGACACGAGTTCGACCTCGTTCGCGTCCGCGTCCATCCCGTCCACCACCAGGCAGCGCCGGTGAACGACTCCCTCGAGCACCTCGAGGGGCGGGTCCATCAGACCGGCAGCGTTCCGGGGACCGGTCCGGACGATTCGCCGTTCTGACCGGAATGGCGGGTACAGGGTCGTCGACTGCGACGGTGACGCGCTGGTCGCGTGCGCTCGTCGGGGTCGGGGTGGGCTTCTTCGTCGTCTGGCAGCTCGCCGTCCTCGCTGGATATCCACGATCCGCGACCGTGACACTGGGCGTGTACGGGTTCGTCTTCCACGTCGTCTTCGGGAAGGCGTACGGACTCGTCCCGTCGTACTTCGCCCGCGAACTCGCGTTCCCGTACGCGCCGGCGGTCCACCTGCCGCTTTCCTCGCTCGGTACGTTCGGGGCGTTCGCCGACGTCGCCGGGATGGCCCCACCGGTCGTCGGCGTCGCCGGCACCGGCCTCTGGCTCGCCGGCTGTCTACTCTTCGTCGGAACGCTTGGCTGGACGATCAGGGGTAATCCGACCGGCGGAGAGACCGGAACGGGATCCGTCGACAGCCACCGCGTGCGAGTCGACCGCGCCGCCAACGCCGCCGTTCCGATCGTCTTTCTCTACTTGCTCGCCGGCTCGACGCTCGCGTTCCTCGAGGCGCTCGGTCGCGGCCCGGCGATCCCGCCGGCCGCGTCGTCACACCTGCTGGCAGCCGGGGCGGCGGCGCTTCTGGTCTTCGCCATCGGGTTCCGACTGCTCCCCAGATTGCTCGTCGTCTCCCCGCGGCCCGCTCTCGTCGCGGTCGTGCTCCCCGCGGGTGCCGTCGGGCCGGCGTTACTCGTCGCCGATTTCGGCGGCGGGTGGCCGTTCCGGATCGGTGCAGCGGCGCTCGCGCTCGCACTCGTCGGCTTCGCGGCTACATACGCGGATCTCTACCGCCGAAGCGAGCGGCGACGGACCGGCGGCTGGGTACTTCTCGCAGCCGCCGGGTTCGCGGCGGCCGTCGCCGTCCTGGGCGTCTCGTTCGCCGCCGGTCTGACCAGCGGGGCCGCGTTCGACGCCCACTACCGACTCGCCGTCGGTGGCTTTCTCGGGCTGACGATCGTCGGCGTCACCTACCACTTCTACCCACCCGCCGTCGCCTCGAGCGCCTTCGTCGACGACCGGACCGCGGCCGTTTCGGCGCTCGGGCTGATCTGCGGACTGATCCTCGAGGCCGCCGGATTGCTGGCGGGAATCACACCGGTTACGACCGTCGGCGGCGTCCTCTCGGTACTCGGTGCGAGCGGCTACGCGCTCGTCATCCTCGCCGTCTTCCGTGAACGCCCGGTCTGACCGACTCCGGGGACCGCATCGTATCGGACAGTTCGAATCCCGTTGCCGCCCGCCGTGTCCGAACACGTTCGGAACCGTACGTTTCCCCGATGGTAACGTACGTTCGTTCATGTCAGCCGACGCGCCACGGCTCGAGAACGAGCACAGTGAGGGTGATCGAAGCGAAGTCGATCGAACCCGAAGCGAAGTCGACTGGAGTGAACGCGACCGGACAGAACGCGTCGAGACGGTAGTGACGGTCCGGTGTACGGGCCACGTCCGCGAGGCGGTCGGAACCCACGAACTCGAGTTCGAGTTTCCGGGGAAGACCCTCCGCGAGTTCCTCGACGCCTTCTTCGAGGAGTACGACGTTTCCAAGTTGCTGATCGCCGAGACGGAAGTGGAGGCGACCGCCCGCGGCTGGGCACCCGTTCCCGAGGATCTCCCCGGAACCTGGCGCAAAAACCCCGAAGGCGAACAGACCCGCCCCTACGCTCGCGTCTGTATCAACGGCCGGTTCAACGAACACTTCCAGGGGTTCGATACGGAACTCGAGGACGGCGATCGGGTCGCACTCGTCAACCCGTTCATGTTTTGCGTATGAATGACGAGCCGACCGACACAAAAACGGGAACGTATCGCGATCACACCGTCTCCTGGTCCGCGAACCTCGAGGGGCCCCGACACGCGGCGGACCGGGAACTGATCGTCGAGGCGGCACTGGATGCGGTCGAGGCGACGGCCGGTGGCACCCACGTCAACCTCGTTACCCACGGCGACCACGGCCGTCCCGAACGGTATCTCTGGGACGAACTCGAGGCGGCGTTCGACGGAATCAAACTCGAATACGTCGACCGGTGTGGCTGTGGAGGCCACGTGACACGGGTTCACGTCGAGGAACGGTAACTGGTTGTCCTGGCCCCGTGGTTACTACAGAATCCGCTTTCCAAACGCGCTCGCGGTGAGTTCGGCCGCGAGTGCTGCCGTCTCGTTTCGTTCGTCGAGGATCGGGTTCACCTCGACGACGTCCATCGACCGGAGGATGCCGTCTTCTTCGTGTCGTCTCGAGACCGCCTCGAGCGCCGAGTGGGCCTCGCGGTAGGTGACGCCGCCTCTGACCGGCGTCCCAACACCGGGTGCCGCCGTCGGATCGAGCCAGTCGAGGTCGAGGCTCACGTGAACGCCGTCGGTACCGTCGGTGGCGACCGCCAACGCGTCCTCGACGACCGCCGTCATCCCGCGTTCGTCGACGTCGGCCATCGTAAAGGCGGTCATTTCGCTGTCGCGGACGAGTTTCCGCTCCCGATCGTCGATGCTCCGGAGTCCGACGTACGCGATCGACTCCTCGCTGACCCCTGGTGCGTGTGCCCAGGGCATCTCCCCGAATACGTCCCTTCCGAGGACGGCACCGAGGGGCATTCCGTGTACGTTACCGCTCGGCGAGGTCTGGGGCGTGTTGAGGTCCGCGTGGGCGTCGAACCATATCGCACCGAGGTCGCCCTCGCGCGAGGAGCCGTTCATCGACCCGATCGCGACCGAGTGATCTCCGCCCAGTACGAGCGGGAACGCTCCATCCGCAAGCGTTTCTGCGACCTGATCGGCGAGTCGCGTACAGACGTCTTCGATCTCTCGGAGAAACTTCGCGTTCCCACGGGCCGGCTGACCGGCGTCCGGATCGCGCTCTTCGGCTCGCGGAAGGAGGAGATCGCCGGCGTCGACGGGATCGATCCCAGCCGCCTCGAGTTCCTCGCCGAGTCCGCCGTATCGGATCGCCGACGGCCCCATGTCGACGCCGCGTCGGTTGGCTCCGTAGTCCATCGGAACGCCGATGATTCGAACGGTCGAGTTCATGCCGGGGGTACAGCCCGAACTGATTTGATCCTGATGGACTCGATCCGAGATCCGTCGCCGACAGATTTAGGGTTAGACGACTCTAAATCGGAGTACGATGATGCTGAGCGACGTGATGGAGGACTACCTGAAGGTCATCTACCAGCTTCAACAGGGGACCGACGACCGGATCAAAACCTCCGAGATCGCCGACGAACTCGACGTCACGTCGCCGACAGTCACCAGCATGCTCGAGAAACTCGAGGATCGCGGGCTGATCGACCGGGAGAAGTACCGCGGTGTGACGCTGACCGACGAGGGTGAGACCGTCGCACTCGAGATCGTCCGTCACCACCGTCTGCTCGAGGCCTACCTCACCGAACATCTCGATTACGACTGGTCGGAGGTTCACGACGAGGCCGACCGACTCGAACATCACATCAGCGAGGACTTCGAAGAACGCGTCGCCGACGCGCTCGACGAACCCGACGTCGACCCCCACGGCTCGCCGATACCCAACGCCGACCTCGAACCGCCGGAACGACCCGACAGCGACTCGGTCATCGAGTTCGAGGAAGGCGACGCCGTCGTCGTCGAAGAGGTCGCCGACCACGACCCCGAGATCCTCTCGTATCTCGCAGACCACGGCGTCGAACCCGGCGTCGAACTCGAAATCCTCGAGGTTGCCCCGTTCGGCATGGTGACGGCTCGCTCTAACGAAAGCGATCGATCCGTCTCGTTGCCCGAACACGTCGCCCACCACGTTCGCGTCGCTCGACCGGCCGAACTCGAGCAGTGATCGAACTGCCGATTACCCTCTTATACGGATTGCTGTACCTGTGTACCAGAGGACCGCGGGACTGCGCCCGATCGCTCCGGTAATGACTTTCAGAAAACTCCCCATTCGAGGTTTAGACTGAGTCTACTGCCTGTTTTGATTGGAAAGGCATATATTTAGAGGCGTCTAAATTATGTGTGATGAGTAACAGAGACGAGCGTGTCGGAGGTGTAGCCGAGAGATGAGTGGCCGATCGATCGGCGACCTCCCTAGATCCGTCCTCGCGCTCGGCCCGATCGTGGTTCTGGCCGTGACTTTCGCAGTTCTTTATATAACTTCTCCGTTCGGTAACCTGGCCGGCATCGACGAGGCGAGTACGCTCGAGATCGTCTGGATGCTGACGGTGATCGGTGCGATCGCCGGCATCATCCCGGTCGCGATCGGGATGCTCTGGTTCCCGTTCATTCGCGATCTCGATCCCCGGTATCTCCACGCGTTCATGGCGCTTGCCGGCGGCGTCCTCGCATTCATCGCCCTCGAGATGACCGACGACGCCATCGATCACGCCGGTGCAGCCGAAAACACCCTTCTGGCCGGCGGACTCGTGGTCCTCGGCGTCGCCGCCACGTTCGGCGTGATGTACGCCGCCAGCAAGTGGCGTCAACGCCAGATGGTGACGACCGAAAAGAGCGGACTCGAGATCGCCTACCTCGTCGCGATCGCCCTCGGATTACACAGCATCGGCGAGGGGCTGGGGATCGGGACCTACTTCATTCAGGGCGAATCCACGCAGGTGATGTTGCTCGTACTGGCGTTCGTCATGCACAACGTGATGGAGGGGCCCACGGTCGTCGCTGCCGTCGCCCGCGATCACGCGACGCCCCCGTTACACCACTTCGCGGCGATGGGCGTCATCGCTGGCGGCCCGGTCATCCTCGGCGGGTGGATCGGCAGTTTCGCACAGTCGGATCTGCTGGCCGCGCTGTTTTTCGCGATCGCGATCGGCGCGATCTTGCAGGTCCTGATCGAGGTCGCGGAGCTAATTCGATTCGACGCCGAAACGGTCCTGACTCGAGTCAACGCCGCGACGTTCGTGACCGGCTTCGTCCTCATGTTCTTCCTCGAGGACGTGCTGGTCGATCTCTTGCTGGAAGGATGGCTGTTGCCAGTCTGACACCGGCTGCAGTACGCCGTTTTTCGGTGCGATCGCGGGCCCGCCCCGAGTGGACCGGTACAACGGCATCACAACCCGTACGAGGCTGACCGCCCCACCGTCAACCGGATTTCCTCTGAAGATCGGTGGAAAAGTCGATGGCGTCTTGCCTTTCGAACGTTCGGGGCGGGTCCCGGTTCCCAGCGTCGACCGGAAGAGAAACGCCTTACTGCCCTCGGTTCGTACGACTACGTCCTGAAAACCAACCTGGCATACCCGTCGGGTTTAAGGAATTCAATTACGAACATTTCGCCATGTCGTCAATCGAACTGACGCCGAGCCAGAAGAAAATCCTCCGGGCGTTGACGAATCTCCACAAGGAGTCCGAGGACGCTATCAAGGGGGAAGACATCGCCGAACAGGTAGACCGAAACCCGGGCACGATCCGCAATCAGATGCAGAGTCTCAAAGCCCTGCAACTGGTCGAGGGCGTCCCCGGCCCGAAAGGCGGATACAAGCCGACAGCCGCCGCCTACGAAGCCCTCGAGATCCAGCAGATGGACGAACCGGCCGCCGTCCCGCTCAGCCACGAGGGAGACCCCATCGAGGACGTCATCGTCGAAGAGATCGATCTCTCGAGCGTTCACCACCCGGAACTCTGCCGGGCGGAGATACACATACAGGGCAGGTTCGACGAGATGTCCGAAGACGACGCCGTCACCGTCGGACCGACGCCGCTGTCGAAACTCGTCATCGAAGGTCGGGTCGACGGCAAAGACGACACCAACAACATCCTCATCCTCCGTATCGAGGACATGGTTGCCCCCGCCGAAGAGCCAGAACACTAACTCGCTCGAAAACGTTTTAACTCCGATTTCTCGAGACGTTACTGGGAGTCGTCTTCGGACTCTACGGTTTCATCCACGTTGGCCTCGTCTTCGTCCGTCGTGATCGACGATTCCGGAATCACGTCGACGCTTGCGACCGCGTCGCCGGATTGGACCTCCATCACGATGACACCCATCGTGTTCCTGCCGACCGTCGAAATTTCGTCGATTCGAGTTCGCATGATCTGTCCACGCTCGCTCATTACGACGGCCTGATCGGTCGGTGAAACCGCCTTGACGGCAGTGACTGGGCCGTTTCTCCTCCCAGTTTTGATGTCGATCAGTCCCTTCCCGTACCGAGACTGGGTTCGATACTCCGAAAGCTGGGTCCGTTTGCCGTAGCCGTTCCGAGTGACCGTCAACAGAGCCCGCTCGTCCGCTTCGTCGGTCGCGACGAGCCCCGCGACGGCGTCGTCACCCTCGAGTTTGATGCCGTTGACGCCGCGAGCGTTTCTCCCCATCGCTCGTACCTCGTCCTCGTCGAAGCGAATCGTCATCCCGCCTTCGGTCGCGACGACGAGGTCCTGGGAGCCGTCGGTCACTTCGACGTCGACGAGTTCGTCGCCCTCCTCGAGGTCGGCCGCGATGATCCCCGTCGAGCGGATGTTGTCGAACTCCTCGCCGGCGGTCCGTTTGACGTAGCCGTTGCGGGTGGCCATCGTGACGTACTCGTCGTCGCCGAACGCGTCGGTGTCGACGATTGCGGTGATGTCCTCGTCCGCCTCGAGATCGAGGATGTTGACCGCCGATTTGCCGCGGGCGGTGCGGCCCATCTCAGGGATCTCGTAGGTTTTGAGCTGGTAGACTTTCCCACGATTCGTAAAGCAAAGCAGGTAATCGTGGGTGTTCGCCCGGAACACCGTCGTGACGCGGTCGTCCTCTTTGACGTCCGCGCCGATGATGCCTTTCCCGCCTCGACCCTGGGGGTCGAAGCCGTCGATCGGCATCCGCTTGACGTAGTCGTCCTCGGTCATGACGACGAACACCTCTTCTTCGGGGATGAGGTCCTCGTGCGTGACCGTTCCCTGATCCTCGACGATCGAGGTCCGCCGATCGTCCGCGTACTCGTCTCTGACCGCGCGGAGTTCGTCTTTGATGACCGAGAGCAGTTCCTGCTCGCTCTCGAGGATCTCGGTCAGACGCTCGATTTCGGCGGTGACGTCTTCGTACTCGTCTTCGATCTCTGCGGCCTCCATCGAAGTGAGGCTGCCCAGTTGCATCCGGACGATGTGATCTGCCTGGTCGGAGGAGAAATCGAACGTCGACTGCAGCCCGTCTTTCGCAGCCGATCGGTCCTCGGAGTTTTGAATCAACTCGACGACGTCGTCGACGTTCTCGAGCGCTCGCAGTCGCCCTTCTAATATGTGCGCCCGATCCTCGGCTTCCGCGAGGTCGTACTCGCTTCGTCGCCGAACGACCTCGCGGCGGTGGGCAACGTACTCCTCGAGGGTCTCTCTGAGCGAGAGCACCTGTGGCTGGCCGTCGACCAGCGCGAGGTTGATGACGCCGAAGGTCTTCTCGAGGTGGTTCTCGAGCAGTTTGTTCTTGACGACCTCGACGTTCGCGCCGCGTTTGCACTCGACGACGATTCGGACGCCGTCGCGGTCGGATTCGTCGCGAAGATCGGAGATCCCCTCGATCTCACCCTCGTTTACGTCCTCGGCGATCCGTTCGACCATCCGGGCCTTGTTCGCCTGGTAGGGAAGTTCCGTGATGACGATGCGCTCGCGGTCGTTTTTCCACTCTTCGACCTCGAACTCGGCGCGCACGCGAAGGCGGCCGCGGCCGGTCTTGTACGCCGAGTAGATGGCGTCCCGGCCGACGATGTTCGCACCGGTTGGGAAGTCCGGGCCCTTGACGTGCTCCATTAGGTCCTCGACGGTCGCCTCGGGGTTGTCGATCAACTCGATCGTCGCGTCGATCACCTCGCCCAGATTGTGCGGGGGAATGTTCGTCGACATTCCGACGGCGATCCCCGACGAGCCGTTGACGAGCAGGTTCGGAAACGCCGCGGGGAGGACGTCGGGTTCCTGCAGGCGGTCGTCGTAGTTCGCCGAGAAGTCGACCGTATCCTTGTCGATGTCGGAGAGCAACTCCTCGGAGATCGGGGACATCCGCGCCTCAGTATATCGGGGTGCGGCGGCCGGATCGCCGTCCATCGATCCGAAGTTCCCCTGTCCGTCGACGAGGGGGTATCGCATCGAGAAATCCTGGGCCATCCGCACGAGGGTGTCGTAGATCGCGCTGTCGCCGTGGGGGTGGTAATCACCCATCGTCTCCCCGACGATCGAGGAGGACTTGCGGTGTGACGAGCCGCTCGTGACCCCCATCTCGTACATCGCATAGAGGATGCGCCGGTGGACCGGCTTCAGTCCGTCCCGGACGTCCGGGAGGGCTCGCCCCGCGATGACGGACATCGCGTAGTCGATGTAACTTTGCTCCATCTCGTCTTCGATGCGGACGTTCTCGACCGCCCGCGCCTCGACGTCTGTCGGATCGGGTACCTCGGAACTCATATGTCGATCCACTCCGCTTCGGGAGCGTTTTCCTTGATAAACTGCTTTCTCGGCTCAACCGCGTCGCCCATGAGGACGGAGAACATCTTGTCCGCCGCGGCGGCATCCTCGATCGTGATCTGTTTGAGGATTCGGTTTTCCGGGTTCATCGTCGTCGCCCAGAGCTGTTCCGGGTTCATCTCACCCAGTCCCTTGAACCGCTGGACCTGCGACGGGTTGCCGTTGCACTTCTCCTCGACGATCTCGTCGCGTTCGGCGTCGGTCATCGCGTCGTAGGTCTCGCCGCGATAGCGGATGCGATACAGCGGTGGCTGGGTCGCGTACACGTAGCCGCCCTCGAGAAGCGGACGCATGTGGCGGTAGAAAAACGTCAGCATGAGCGTCCGAATGTGCGCTCCGTCGACGTCGGCGTCCGTCGCCATGATGATCTTCTTGTAACGGACGTCCTCGACGTCGAACTCGTCGCCGATTCCCGCGCCGATGGCGGTGATCATGTTGCGAATCTCGTCGTTCTCGAGGATGCGATCCAGCCGGTGTTTCTCGACGTTCAGAATCTTCCCCTTGATCGGGAGAACCGCCTGAAACTCGGGATTTCTGGCCTGTTTCGCGCTGCCGCCTGCGGAGTCACCCTCCGCGATGAACAGTTCGGCCTCTTCGGGATCTTTCGTCTGGCAGTCGGCGAGCTTGCCGGGCAGCGACGTCGAGTCGAGTGCGGATTTCCGGCGCGTGAGTTCTTCGGCCTTTTGGGCCGCTTTCCTCGCTTTCGCGGCTTCGACGGCCTTCAACACGATCGCCTGGGCGGTGTCCGGGTGTTCCTCGAAGTAGGTTCCGAGTCCGTCGTGCATCGCGCTCTCGACGATACCCCGTACCTCGGAGTTACCCAGTTTCGTCTTCGTCTGTCCCTCGAACTGGGGATCGGGATGTTTGACGGAGATCACCGCCGTAAGTCCCTCGCGGATGTCTTCGCCTTTGAGGTTCTCGTCTATGTCGCCGAGCAGGTCGTTGTCGTTCGCGTAGTCGTTTACCGTCCGGGTCAGGGCGGTTTTGAAGCCTGTGAGGTGCGTGCCGCCCTCGCGGGTGTTGATGTTGTTCGCGAAGGCGTGGATCGATCCCTGAAGCTCCTCGGTGGCCTGCATCGCGACTTCGACCTGGATGTTCTGATCCTCGTCCTCGAAGTAGATGACCTCCTCGTGCATCGCCGAGCGCGTCTCGTTTAGGTACTCGACGAACTCCCGAATGCCGCCGTCGTACTCGTACGTTTCCTCACCGTCTTCGTCCGCCCGGTCGTCACGGAGCGTGATCCGAACGCCCGAGTTGAGAAAGGCCAGTTCGCGAAGCCGGTTCGACAGCGTCGAAAACGAGAACTCCTTGGTCTCGAAGATTTCCGTATCTGGCCAAAAGGTGATCTCCGTTCCGGTCTCCTCGTCGGGTTCCATGTCGCGAACCCGCTCCATGTCGCCGACCGGTTCGCCGGCTTCGAACTCGTGGTGGTAGACCCCGCCGTCCCGTTTGACCACGGTCTCGAGGCGTCCCGACAGCGCGTTGACGACGCTGACGCCCACGCCGTGGAGTCCACCGGAGACCTGGTAGGACTTGTTGTCGAACTTGCCGCCGGCGTGGAGAACGGTGAGGATAACCTCGAGTGCCGGGCGGTCGTACTCTTCGTGGGTGTCGATGGGGATACCACGGCCGTCGTCGGCGACGGTTACCGCGCCGTCGTCGTGGATCGTGACGGTGATCTCGTCGCAGTACCCCGCCAGTGCTTCGTCGATCGAGTTGTCCACCACCTCGTAGACGAGATGGTGCAGTCCTCGAGAATCGGTAGAGCCGATGTACATCGCTGGCCGTTTCCGAACGGCCTCCAGGCCTTCCAGAACCTGGATCTGTCCGGCGCCGTACTCGCTTTCCTGGGACATGAGAAACCTGCTTTCGGGTAGTGGACGGTCACTAATAAAGCTTCACGTACGCGCGCGAGCGCGGAATCGGCCACCGAAAATTCCGACACCACCGCGGGGAACGGATGCGTCGGTGGTACCGCGGAGAAAAACCGATCGGCTTCGAACGCGAGCGTCGATCCCGGTGACGACGCTCTCGCCGGGACTACTCCTCTGCGCCTTCGAGTTCTTCGACGATTTCGTCGGCGTCGACGTCGGCGTCCTCGAGCGCTTCCTCGATGTCGTCGCCGCCCATGCCACCGCCCATACCGCCCATCATACCGGGCATGCCCATACCGCCCATGCCGTCGATGACTTCCTGAACGATGACGCGGTCGACGTCGAGTTTGTCGATGACGTCCTGGGCGATCTGCTGTTTGCCCATCATCCACTGCTGGTTCATCGTCATCTGGGGCGTGGCCTCGAGATACAGCGTCTCTTTCTCGACGACCTCGGTTTCGAACTCCGGTTCGGCCGGTTCGTCGTCTTCGTCCTCGTCCTCGTCGGGTTCGACCGGAACCTCTTCTTCGACCTCGTCGGTTTCGATCCAGAGGTCCGGCTCGAGTCCGAGGTACATCTCGAACAGTCCCGCCGCTTGCTCTTCGCGATCGTCGACTTCGTCGACCACCGTGTACTCGTACTCGACGTCCTCGCCCGCCAGTGGGTGATTGAAGTCCACCCGTGCGCGGCCGCCGATGATCGTGCTGATGTAGCCCTGCCGACCGTCGACCTGCACGTTTGCGCCGGGGTAGCGGTCGTCTTCGTCGATCTTCTCGGCGCTTACGGTTTCGACGTTGTCGGGGTCGTACTCGCCGAAGGCTTCCTCCGCGGAAATCGTAACGCTGCCGGAGTCGCCGGCCTCGCCGCCGGTGATGGCCTCCTCGACGCCGTCGAAGATGTGGCCCTCGCCGAGAACGATCGTTCGCGGTTTGAACTCCTGTCCCTGATCGTCGACACCTTCCTCCTCGGCGACGTCGGGATCGGTCGTGTCGACCAGCTGTTCGCCGTCGGCCGTGTACGCGGTGTACTCGAGTTCGACGAAATCTCCGTGCTGAAGTCCGTCGGCGTCCTCGGTGGCGTCCGATTCGGAACTGTCGGTTTCGGTTACGTCTTCGTCGACGTCATCGGCCTGCTCGTCTAGCTCGGCCTCCTGATCCTCGGTCATACGTTGTACGTCCCGCCGTCTACATTTAAGGACCGCGTTTTTCCCCGAGAGCGACCGATACTTACCATCGGCCCCCGTTCCCCCGAGCATGTACGAGGTGGAGGTGAAGGTTCCGGCCGAAAACGGGCTCGTCCGCCCCCGACTCGAGGAGATCGGTGTGACTCCGATGGGGTCGGTCGTTCAGGTCGATACCTACTTCGACGCGCCGCACCGATCGTTCGCCGAGACGGACGAGGCGCTTCGGATCCGCTCGGAGCGACGGCAGAACGACGACGTGATCCGGGTTACGTACAAGGGGCCGCTGGTTGACGACGGGTCGAAAACGCGCGAAGAGATCGAAATGGAGATCGAAGACGGCGACCGAATGGGCGCAATCCTGGAAAATCTCGGCTTCGAACCCGCCGCGACGGTCCGCAAAGACCGGGACCGGTTCACGCTCGAGGGCGGCGAGTATACGATTACGCTCGACGACGTCGACGGCGTCGGCGAGTACGTCGAAGTCGAAACGAGCGTCGACGACGAATCCGACCTCGACGCCGCCCGTCGAGGTGTTTACGACGTTCTCGAGCGAATGGATCTCGATCCGGCCGACCAGATCCGGACCTCGTATCTCGAATTGCTGCTCGAGTCGACGGAGTGACACGGACCGTTATCGTCGTGTCCCAGTGGGCCCGCAAGCGGTGTGCAGACACGCCGGAGCGGGCGAATCGATTGCCGGTTTCGGCCGAAATATATTACTGAAAGGAATAATTGGGCGTGAACCGGTTTCCGCAAGTTATAGAACTTCGCTCTTCGAACGTCCGGTAATGAGCGAGCGGAACATTCGCGTCGAGCCGATCGACCGCCAGGCCGTCGAGGATCAGGAAGTTGAAATCGTCGAGCGAAAGGGAATCGGCCACCCCGACTCGATCTGTGACGGCGTCGCAGAGAGCGTCGCCGGTGCACTCGCCCGTGAGTACTTAGACCGCGTCGGCGAGGTCCTTCACTTCAACACCGACGAGACACAACTCGTCGCCGGCGAAGCCGCACCCGCTTTCGGCGGCGGAGAAGTGGTCGACCCGATCTATCTCCTGATCGTCGGCCGGGCGACGAAGCGATACGAGGGACAGACCATACCAACCGAGACGATCGCACTCCGTGCCGCCCGCGAGTACCTCGAGGAGACGATCCCGCAACTCGAGTACGGCGAGGACATCATCGTCGACGTGAAACTCGGCGAGGGAAGCGGCGACTTACAGGAAGTCTTCGGAGAGGAGGAGGTGAGCGTTCCGATGGCCAACGACACGAGTTTCGGCGTCGGACACGCACCGCTGACCGAGACCGAACGGATCGTCCTCGAAGCCGAACGGAGACTCAATGGCGAATTCGCCGAGGAAAACCCGTATCTCGGCCCCGACGTCAAGATCATGGGGAAACGCGAAGGTGACGTGATCGACGTCACCGTTGCCGCCGCGATGATCGACGAGCACGTCGCCGATCTGGACGAGTACGCCGACGCCGTGGAGTCGGTCCGCGAGTTCGTCGCGAAGGTCGCAAACGAGCACACCGATCGCGAGGTCGAGGTCCACGTCAACACGGCCGACGACTACGAGGAGGGGTCGATCTACCTCACCGTCACCGGAACGTCAGCCGAACAGGGCGACGACGGCTCAGTCGGCCGCGGAAACCGGGCGAACGGACTCATCACGCCCAACCGGTCGATGTCGATGGAAGCCACGAGCGGCAAGAACCCGGTCAACCACATCGGCAAGATCTACAACCTGCTGTCGACCGAGATCGCCGACGCCGTCGTAACCGAAGTCGACGGCATCCGTGATCTGCGGGTGCGCCTGCTCTCTCAGATCGGCCGCCCGATCGACCAGCCCCACGTCGCCGACGTTCACGTCGTCACCGCCGACGGGGTCGACCTCGCGGACGTCGAAGACGAGATCGAAGCAATCGTCGACCGCGAACTCGCCGACGTCACCGGAATCACGCGTCGCGTGATCGACGGCGAACTCTCGACGTTCTAGGGGAGAATTCTCGACGGCCTGGGAAAATCGGCCCAAACCCGTATTACAGTACAGTATAGTCACGAGACTATGCGTTTGGAATCGACGATCGGAGAAAAATACAGCCTCAGGGTCGGCACGGCGATCGGCCTCACGCTGGTTACGACGCTCGCGTTCGGAGTGTTGCTTACGGCCTACGCCGCGGCGGCCGCCACCGGTACCGTTCCGGCGCTGGTCGGTACACTGTTTGTACTCACGCTGAACATGGGGCTGCTCGGGATCGTCCTCGGGGGGAACGTCGCGGTCGAGTTTCGAGAACTGATCGATGCCGCGGAATCGATCGAGGACGGCGACCTCGAGGCGACTGCAGACTCGAACAGGCGCGACGAAATCGGCCAACTGGCGGCGACGCTCGACAGTATGCGTCGGTCGCTGAAGGAGGCGCTCGACGAGTCCGAACGAGCGAAACGCGAGGCGGAGGCGGCTCGATCGGACGCCGAATCCGCCCGCGAGCGTGCGGAAGCCGCGAGGGCGGAGTCCGAGCGACGAAACGAACGGCTGCTCGAGCACGCCGACGAGATCGGAACCGCGATGACGACCGCCGCGTCCGGCGACTTTCGGCGGCGGCTGTCGACGGATGCCGACATCGACGCGATCGATCGGATCGCCGAGGGGTACAACGAGATGACCCGCGATCTCTCGGAGACGATCGACGAACTCGCCGCGTTCGCAGCCGACGTCGAGGAAACCAGCGAAGCCGTCGCGAACGACGCGACGGCCGTCGAGGAGTTAAACGAGTCCCTCGCGGCGGACATCCGTGCGCTCGCGGACGACGTCGTCTCGCAGGCCGACCAACTCGAGGCGACGGTTGCCGAGACGAGTGACCTCTCGGCGACGATCGAGGAGGTCGCGTCGACGACAGACGAGGTAGCGGGTCGGACGGTCGAGGCCACGGAAATCGGTGACGAAGGGGCCGAACGCGTCGAGGCGGCCGTCGACACCGTCCGGTCCGTGGAGGACGCGATCGACGATCTGGCGACCCTGATCGACGAACTCGACGATCGGATGGCCGCGGTCGAATCGACGACGGAGTTGGTCGACGACATCGCCGATCAGACGAACCTGCTCGCGTTGAACGCGAACGTCGAAGCCGCACGCGCCAACGAAGCCGGCAGCGGTTTCGCCGTCGTCGCGAACGAGGTCAAAGCGCTCTCGGAGGAGAGCCAGACCGCGATCGACGACATCGGATCGATCATCGCCGACGCTCGAGCGGAGGTCGACGACGTCACGGCGGAGATGGCGACGACGCGCGAGCGGATCGAAGCGGGGGTCGACACCGTTACCGACGCCGGCGAAACGATCCAGGATCTCACCGAGACGGTCGACGAGGTCGACGCGGCGATGGAAGACATCGCGCGGGCGACGGACAACGGTGCCGCGGCGACCGAAGAAGTCGCGTCGACCGTACAGAGCGTCGGCGAGGCCGCCACCGACGTCGCGGACAGATCGCACGACCTCGCGGATGCGGCCGACGAGACGGCGAAAACGATGGGCGAGGTCCGCTCCAGGGCCGAGGACCTCGTCGATCGGACGAACGACCTCCGCGACACGCTCGAGACGTTCGAAACCCGGGACACGACGGCCAGCCACGAACCGGCCGGGGCGGTGGGGGTGAACGATGTTTGAGTCGGCGGCCGTGTACGCCGCGTCGGGCGTCGTGTACGCGCTCGCGTTCGTCGCGTTTCTCACGTGGTCACGCCGGCTGTCGCCCCGCGTTCGGCGGATGTGTCACGTGTTGATCGCGCTCGTCGGGATCGCGGCGGTCACGTCTGTTCTGAACGCAGCGGGAGTCGGGACGATCACCTACGGCGCGGAGTCGGAGAACCTCCCCGACCTGATCGACGATCTGCTGGCGTATTCGATCCTGTGCGGTCTCGCCGGGGCGCTCGCCGGGGCGTCCAGGCGGTTGGTTGCGACCCTCGTCGCCGTCGTCTTCCTCATGCGTGCGTCGTTCGCCGCAACGACGTTTGTTGACGGTGTCGTGGCGATCGGTGCCGTTCTCGTCGTCCTCGTCGGCTACGCGGCGGTCGTCTTCCTGTTCGCCGGTCGTATCTGGGAGAACGCAGCGCAACTCTCCGATCGACAACGGCTCCTCCACTGGAAGGCGAGGAACCTCTTTCTGTTCCTGTTCGGGATGCTCATCGTCTTCGGGGTGGCCGTCTTCGTGGATCTCCTCGATCCGTTCGTCACCGCCGTGGTGAAATGCTACATCGACGTCCTCTTTCGCGTCGGGTTCGCCGGCTTCCTGTTCGCAAACGCCAGCGTGATCGAGGACGACGCGTCGGGCGCGTTGCTCGCCGAACGGCCCGGCGGTGGAGGTGGAGGTGAGACGCCGCCAAAGGCGGCCACCTGAGCCTGGCTCGAGACACGCCGTCCGTATCCGACGGCACGTCTCGCCTGCGCAGGAGCCGAGGGGGTTTCAGTAGCGAAACACTCACAGCAGAGCCCTTCGCGCCACGTCCGGACAGCGTAACCCGCCGAGGCGAGTGTCGCGACAGTCGCGCCCGGACCGTGTCACCGAACGCGTCGGTTCCTCGAGTTCGGCCGTGACGGCGTCGCCGACGGACGCCGTCGATTCGTCGTCCGCAGCCACTCACCTCGTAATCCCCTTATAGCTCCCACCGTCTATCCACGACCATGCACCCGCCGGGAGCCGACGTCGTCCTGATCCGTCACGGCGACGTCAACACGAAGAGCAACACGGTCAAGCGGTACATGGAGGGGCTCCTCGCGGAGAACCTCGAGGCCCTGCTTGCCGATCGATCGATCCCCGGCGACGTCGAACAGCGGTGGAACCGACCGCTGATCCACACGACAGAAGAACACGTCGAGGCAGCGACTGCGGCGGCGACCGACGCGTTCGGCGTCGTCTCCGCCAGCCCGGCGCTCACCACGAGCACCGAGTTCGACCGGATCGTCGAGGCACTCGCCGAAATAGCTCGCAGGCGGTACGACGGCGGGACGTTCGCCGTCGACGCCCGCCGGGCGGACAAGCGCCTCCCCTACGACAGCGAGGACCTCGCAAGGGAGGGTGGGCAAGCGATCTGGGATGCCGTCGAGGGCGAGTTCGAACCGGAAGTCGACCTCGACGATCCCGACCTCACGTTCGGCGTCGAAGTCCGCGAGGACCTCGCCTTCCTCTACCTCGAGTCGGTTCCCGGACCCGGCGGTCTCCCGCTCGGAGCCCAAGAACACGTGATCGCGATGGTCAGCGGCGGGATCGACTCCCCCGTCGCCGCCTACGAGATGATGAAACGCGGCTCTCCGATCGTCCCGGCGTACGTCGATCTCGGCGACTACGGCGGGGTCGACCACGAAGCGCGCGCGATGGAGACGGTCCGGACGCTCTCGCGGTACGCGCCGAATTTCGACACGCAGGTCTACCGTATTCCGGGCGGAGAGACGGTCGATCTGCTGGTCCGCGAGATGGAGGAAGGACGCATGCTCTCGCTTCGCCGGTTTTTCTACCGGGCCGCGGAGACGCTCGCCGAACTCGTCGACGCCCACGGCATCGTCACGGGCGAGGCAGTCGGCCAGAAGTCGAGCCAGACGGTCCAGAACCTCGGCGTGACGAGTCGCGTTACGGACCTCCCGATCCACCGGCCGCTGCTCACCCGCGACAAACAGGAGATCACCGCCATGGCCCGCGAGATCGGCACCTACACCGATTCGACGATCGATGCCGGCTGCAACCGCGTCGCGCCCGACCGCGCGGAGACGAACGCGCGCCTCGAGCCGCTGCTCGCGGCCGAACCCGACGATCTGCTCGAGCGGGCCGAAGAGGCGGCTCGCAACGCCGAACTCGTCGAACCCTGACCGTCCCGGCACCGTTATCGGCCGAAACGTAACCGGCGACGCGTTCGACGACCGGGAGACGAAACCCACATTACGAAACCGCTCACACCACAACGTAGTGACCCGCGTCTGTCTCATCGGGGACCCCGATTGCACCCTCCAGTACGAACTCCTCTCTCGAGAGACCTCCCGCGAAGCGCTCGCGACCTACGACCTCACCCGACCGTTCGAGAACTCGCTTGCAGTGCGAACCGTCAGCATCGGCGCGGCCGTCTCGCTTCTGAACGATCTCGAGTGGTATCTCACCAGGTTCGTCGACGAGGCGCTCGTCCAGGAACCGAGCGTCAGCGACGACGAGTGGCTCTCGAGACCGCTGGCTCGGGCCCTCCGCAACGGCGAGATCGAACCCAGTGAGACGGGCGAGTTCTGCAAGGTGTACGGCCTTGAGCGCGTGTCCGGACCGGATACCCTTGCCACGCCCGACGGCGACGACGCGCCCCATCAGGACGGACAGGGAGATTCGAATTCGGCCGCGACGTCCGGACCGGACGATGCCGATAGCCGACCCGAGTCGGACTCCGCCTCGAGCGACGGCGACGGCTCCGAGGCCGGCGTCGTGTCCGGAACCCACCGCCTCGTGGAGCCGCTTTTCGTCCGCCGAACGGGTGGTGAGCTTCCGGAGTACGACCTCCGCGACGTCGACGAGACGCTCGTGGTCAGACTTACGGAATCAGAGTACTCGCCGTAAAACCGCGACGATCGAAACACGTGGGGCGTCTCACGAAAATCGCAGGGGTGAGTCGCAAATGGACTGCTGGAGATCAGTACCGGCACGACCGCGACTGATCTGCGCTCCCACCGGCATTCAGTGGCGGGGAACCGAATCAGTCGAACAACCCTGTCGAGAGGTAGCGCTCGCCGCTGTCCCAGAAGACGGTGACGACGAGCGGACAGTCCTCGACCGCGCCGCCGTCGGTCTCGGGTGAGGCCGGCCGGCCGCCGTCGAACGCTGTCGGTACCTCGGGACACTCGAGTTCCGGTTCGGCGATTTCGCGGGCGACCTGCTGGGAGACGAGACTCGTGGCACCGCTGGATTGGCCGACGAGGACGCCCTCTTCGCGGGCGAGACGCTGACACTCGTCTTCGGCGTCCTCGAGTCGGACGGTTTCGACGCGATCGATCAACTCCCGATCGAGATTCTCGCTGACGAAGCCGGGACCCATGCCCTGGAAGTCGTCGTCGCCGGCTTCGCCCGTCGAGAGGACGGGGTTTCGCTCGGGTTCGACGGCGACGATCTCTACGTCCGGAAACGCCTCGCGGAGCCGACGGCCGGTTCCCGAGATCGTTCCGCCGGTGCCGACGCCGGCGACGAAGGCGTCCACCTCGCGGTCGCCGACCTGTTCGACGATCTCTGCGCCCGTGGTGCGGTAGTGTGCTTCCGGATTTGCCGGGTTGTCGAACTGGCCGAGCTGGATCGCCCCCTCGGCCTCGAGGTCGTCCGCACGCTCGCGGGCGACAGTCATGTCGCCGTCGACCAACTCGAGGTCGGCCCCGTAGGCGGCCATGATCCGCTGTCGTTCTTCGGATTTGTCCGCGGGCATAACGATCGTCAGATCGTATCCGCGGGCCGCACAGACCAGTGCGAGCCCGATCCCCGTGTTTCCGCTGGTCGGTTCGACGAGCCGGTCGCCGGGTTCGATCGTCCCCTCGCGCTCTGCCGTCCGGATCATCTCCCTGGCAGGGCGATCCTTCGCCGAGCCGCCGGGATTGAACGATTCGACTTTGGCGGCGACGGTCGCCCCCTCCGGCGAGTCGACCTGGACGAGCGGCGAGCCGATCGTGTCCAGGATACTTCCCTTCATTATCACCTCCTAGCGAGTCGAGCCATAAACCGATGCTGGACACTGGCAGGACGTGCCGGTGTCTCTCGATTCGAAACGCCGCTCACGTCCGCGATACGCCCTGCGGACGGTCCGACCGTTCGTCACCCCGACCGCGAACTCGCTCCTCGAAACCGCGCTTTGCCCTTCTCGAGCAGGCCGGACGGTTTGACCACGTTGTCGTTGAAGAAGTACTCCTCCGCCGATCGGCCGATGGCCCAGGTGGTGCCGGCGGCGACCGCGCCGGAAATCGCCTGCCCGCCGACGGGTGCCAGCTGGACGAGCGATCGGGCCACCTCCCGCGCCCCCAGTCCGCCGACGGCCGAGACGCCGACCGCGCTCATGTAATCCTGGACGGTCGCCCACTCGAGGTCCCGACAGGAGTACGAGCCGATCAGCGCAACCAGACCCGCCTGCAGCGAACTCAACACGACGATGTCGGCCACTGGCGTAGGAGCGCCGCCGACGCCGGCGGCGATCGAGCTAAAGCGGTTCGTCGTGGACCGGGACATCTTCCGCATCAGGCGCTCCCGTCGCTGCGCCTGATTGAACTGCAGGCGCGCGTCAATCGGTAAAAAATCGCCGATCAACCACGAGAGGGTCTCGACGTTCCAGTACGGTTTCTCTTTCGCGTAGGTCGGGACGACGCCGACGTTCTCCCCGGAATCGAACTCGTAGCCACGGAGCGGCTGATTCTCCCAGAACGCCGTTTTCTCGGGTTCGTCGAGCACCTGCGAGACGAACTCCAGGTTGGTCTTGACGTCCCCGGCAAGCGACGGGTTCTCCTCGGGTGGCCAGGCCGCACCCGGAGACGCGTGCGTGTCGACCTTGTTGAGACAGTAGACGACCGGCGGAAACAGCGTTCCGAGTTCCTCGCGAAGCCGCTCGACGGTCTCGAAATCCTGTTTGCCCGCCCGTACGTGATCGGGAGTCATCACGTGAACCAACATGTCGGGCCGGTACTCCTCGAGGTCCCGTTTCATCAGCGAGACGGTGTCCGCGGGAATCTCTCCGTCCGGCGTGACGCTTTCGAACAACCCTCGAGAATCGACGACGTCCCAGCTCGCGTGGCGGTCGGGAAAGGAGATGTGGTACAGTTCGGAGTCGACGGTCGTCGGTTCGACGGCCCCGACTTCGGCCGCCTGTTTGTTCGCGAGCGCGTTGATCACCGACGATTTCCCCGCGCCGGAGCGGCCGAACACGTACAGCCGCGGCGGCCGGGAGTCGTCGATCAACTCGTCCATTTCACCGAACGCCGGACCCAAAACGTTGTTCACGACGAACTCCCGGTTTTTCTCCCGGATCGGCGACACCTCGACGAGTTCGTCTAATTTCTCACGGAGCGCCTTGAACTTCTCTGGGTCGACTGCCATCGACTGTACACTCACGGGCAGTACATGAAAAACCATCCGGCGAACGTCGATATCCACCGGTATCGACGAGAAGGTGCTCGAGTTCGATTTCCCAAAAGCACGGTCGTTAAGCCCCTCGACGTCCTCAGAAGCACGGTCGTTAAGCCCCTCGACGCGAAATCTCCGCGTATGAGTCTCGAGACGATGAACCCGAACCCGGCGTGGGACGCCGCGTCGTACGAAGACGCCGTCGACACGTTCGACGCGTACAGCGACGAACTGCTCTACAAAGTATGGGGCGGCGACTGGTGTAAGGACTGTCGAAAGCTGCTTCCGGATTTCGCCGCGGCGCTCGACGCCGGCGGCGTTCCGGACGACCGAATCGAAGAGATCGCCGTCGGTCAGGACAAGCAGGGACCCGGCGTCGACGAGTACGACGTCGAGTACATTCCGACGGTCGTGGTCGAACGCGCCCCGGATGGGGGCGACGGCAAAGAGATCACGCGGTTCGTCGAAGAGGAAACGCTTCCGCCGGCGATCTGGCTCGCCCGAGAGATCGAGGCGGCTCTCGAGGACGGATAACTCACGCGATTAGCGACACCACTCGACGCCGCTGACGTCGAATCGAGCGCCACCGCTTTCGCTCTCGCCGATCGCCAGGCTCCAGCCGTGAGCGTCGACGATCGTGTTCACGATGTCGAGACCGAGTCCGGTTCCGCCGCCGTTTCTCGAGTATCCTCGCTCTTTGACGTCGTCGCGTTCGTCGGACGGAATGCCGGAGCCGTCGTCGGCCACGTAGAATCCCGTTTCCGTCGTTCCGACGTCGACCGTCACGTCGGCCCCACCGTGTTCGATCGCGTTTCGAAACAGGTTCTCGAACACCGTAGCGAGCCGATCCGGATCCGCGACGATCGCTCCAGTCCCCGCGGAGACGGACAGCTTCGCGTCGGGAGTTTCGACGACGGTCCACGCGTTCATCGCGGTAGTTTCCAGCGAAACGCAGACGGGGTCGTCGACCGTCTCGCCCTCTCGAGCGAGCGCCAGCACGTCGTCGATCAGCGAGTTCATCCGATCCAGTGACTCTCGAGCTACCTCGACGTGTTCTCGTTCGGGGGGTGAAATTTCGGGCTCGACGAGATCGAGACGGCCCTGGGCGACCTGTATCGGATTGCGCAGATCGTGGCTCACCACGCTCGCGAACCGGTCGAGTCGCTCGTTTTGCTCCTCGAGTCGGTTGAACTGTCGTCGACGAACGAGGAGGTTCGAGAGTCGGCGGTAGAGTACTGCTTTTCGAACGGGGGCCGAAATCACTTCGTCGATCAGCGGGCGGTCGCCGTCCTCGCTCCCCTGAGTCAGATCCAGATCCACGTGCGTCTCCTCGCGTCTGACGAGGACAACCGGAACGAACGACGGCTCCGTCTCGGCTTTGATCGACTCGAGCCGGTCCCGGTAGGTCGGAAACGAAAAGTCGTCGACGAGGTAGAGATCGCCGTCGAGATCCGGCCCGTCCGTGAGAACGTCGTAGCGCTGTTCGAGGAGTTCCGCGAGCGCGTTGCGGTTCGCGTCGTCGTCGACCAGCAGTCGAATACTGGGAGACTGCACATCCACAGTCGGTCGGTTCGTTACTTCGTCCTGTCGGCCGCCCGCAGACGCCCGGTCGGAGTTCCCTCGAGGATTCCCTCGATGCCGGTCAACGGCTCGCCGACGACGATCCCCTCCGGCGTGATCTCGAACTCCCGGATCGTCCGCTCGAAGTTGCCGGCGCGCTTTTTCAGCACGCCGATCCCCTTCCGGAGTTCGCCGCCCGTTTCGACGTAGTTGAGAAAGACGACATTGTCGGCGATGTAGCTGATCTTCGCACTCGTCGCGCTCGGCATTCCGGTCACCTGATCGGTTTCGTCGAGCAGGAGGACGGCGACGTTCTCGTTTTTGAGATACCGGATGAGCGCGTGGAGCTTTCGTCCGAGTTTCGATCCCTCTCCCTGGAGTGCGACTTTGTACCCCTCGACGCCGTCGATCATGACGATTCCCGTCTCGTTCGACTCCACGCGCCTTTTGACCCGCTGTGCGAACTCCTCGGCCGACAGCGCGAGCGGTTCGACCGCCTCGATCGAGAGTTTCTCTTCCTCCCTGAGTCGGTCGAGTGAGAGCCCGATCGAGTCTGCCCGATGGACGAACGTCTTGGGTGACTCTTCGAAGAGGTACGCGACGGGGCTGTCGCCGCGTTCGGCCGCTTGCGTGAGAAACTGCGTCCCGACCGTGGACTTGCCGACGCCGGTCGGGCCGGCGACGAACGTCGCCGTTCCACGCTCTATCCCGCCACCGAGCAGCGCGTCGAGTTCGTCGATACCGAACGGGAGTCGGTCCGGTCCGAACTCGCGTTCGTACTGGTTCGGGACGAGACTCGGGTACACCTCGAGTCCGTTCGCCCGAATCTCGAGGCCGTGGCTGCCGTCACGTTGACCGATTCCCCGGTGTTTCGGGACGGCGATTCGCCGGCCGCCGTCGCCCCGCTCGAGTTCGACGACGCCGTCGCTCAGCGATCGCACTTCGTTGTCGTTTCGCGCCGGGGCCGGCGTCATCGTCGCGACCACCGTCGTCCCCTGTCCCTTCAGAAACCGCATAAACGAGATCAGTCGCTTGCGAAACTGGTACTCCGATGGCTCGAGATACTGCAGTTGCGAGATCGGATCGAGGAGGACGCGGTCGGGATCGATTTCCTCGATCGTGTCCCTGATGTCTTCGATAAATCCCTCGGGTTCGAGGTCTCGAGAGTCGACCAGATCGTACGCACTGTCCCCGTCGAAGAAATCGGAATCGGGGCCGAGATCGAGAAACCGTGCCGTCTCGAGGTCGATTCCGAAGCTCGAGGCGTTCGCGAGGATTTCCGATTTCGACTCCTCACCGTGGACGAACAGGACGGTCTCCCCGTCGTCGATCCCTGTTCGAAGGAACTCCATTCCGAGCAACGTCTTTCCGGTACCAGGTCGGCCGACGACGAGGTAGAGTCTGTCCGTCACGAGGCCGCCGTAGAGAATCTCGTCCAGTCCCGGAACCCCGGTTTCGATCGTCTGTAGCTCTGTACTCATACAGTGACACTCACAGAAGGGAGAACGACGAATAACACTGTTGGTCGATCAGGTAAACAGTCCCCGGTGACACGGCGACGTCGCCGATCACGTCGATTTGCAGGCTCGCTCGGCACCCGGCACTAGTACCCTCCCAAGCGTCGACTGATGAGCGAAATCGGATCACACCGCGTGATTTCGCTCATCAGTACAGGCTTGGGACGCCACTAGAGGGGAGCGTCAGGGCCCGAATCGACCTCGCTTTCGAGCCACTCGAGAGCTTCCTCGACGTCGTGAGTCGGCGGCGAACAGGTCCGATCGCGACAGACGTACAGCGTCGGCTCGCCGTCGCGGGCCTCCCGGCCGGCCCAGATCGCCGGTGCGTCCTCGAGGCCCAGTCGGTCGAGCCACGGCTCGAGGCCCTCGTCGGTCGGGGGTCGGCGTGCGAACAACCGGTCGGGGAAATACCGCGAGGCGAATCGATCGCGCCACTCGTCGGGAAGTTCCGCGGCGGCGACGGTGACCTCGAGGGGGCCCGCCTCGAGGCGATCGGCAGCGAGACAGAGCGTCGCGTGCTGGAGTGCGTTCGCCTCGAGGCGATTCGCGTGGGTTTCGAGTACCGTCGTCGCGATCTCTGCGAACTCCGACCCGGCGAACTCGTCGAGTGCGAGCAGCGTCTCGACGGCGACGCCGGCCGCCGAGGGCGTCGACTGATCGGTCAGCTCCTGGGGTCTCGTCACGAGCGACTCGCCGCTCTCGGGGGTGAAATAGAGCGTCCCGCGGTCGGCGTCCCAGAACTCGGCTTCGATGACCCGGGCCAGCTCGAGTGCGAACGCGAGGTGATCCACGTCGCCGGTCGCCTCGTAACACCCCACCGCGGCGCGTGCGAGGAAGGCGTAGTCCTCGAGGTAGCCGGAGACGGCGACGTCGCCGTCTTTGTACCGCCGCGACAGGCGTCTCTCGTCGTCGTCCCAGAGGCGCTCGCGGACGAACTCGAGGGCGTCTACCGCCTGCTCGGCGTACCCGTCCTCGCCCAACACGAGCGCGGCTTCGGCACACGTCGCGATCATCAGGCCGTTCCAGCCCGCCAGCACCTTCTCGTCGCGGTTCGGACGTGGCCGCCGTTCGCGCGCCTCGAACAACCGCTCTCGAGCGGACTCGAGCCGGTCGCGAACCTCCCGGTCCTCGAGGTCGAACCGATCGGCGAGATCCGGAACCGACGCGACCCGGTTGGGCTGGTTCGATCCCTCGAAGTTCCCCGACTCGGTGACGTCGTAGCGGGCACAGAAGAGGTCGGCGTCGACGTCGGCCTCGAGTGCGTCCCGAACTTCTTCGGGCGTCCAGACGTAGAACGCACCCTCCTCGCGCTCGCCCCCGCCGTCGCCGTCCGCCGGGACCGGACTCTGTGCGTCGAGCGTGCTGAAAAAGCCGCCCTCGTCGTGTGTGAGTTCGCGCCCGACGAACTCGAGGGTCTCTTCGACGACGTCTGCATACTGCTGCTCGCCGGTCAACTGGTAGCCGGCGAGAAACGCCCGCGGAATCTCGGCGTTGTCGTACAGCATCTTCTCGAAGTGGGGGACCGTCCAGTCCCGGTCGACGCAATACCGGTGAAAGCCCCCGCCGACGTGATCGTAGAGGCCGCCAGCGGCCATCGCCTCGAGGCTCTCTTCGATCACGTCGAGATAGGTCTGGCGGCCGGTTCGGTCGTACGCGCGGGCGAGCACCCGGAGTCGAGCGGGCTGGGGGAACTTCGGCCCGTCGGAGCCGAACCCACCGTGTTGCCTGTCGGCGCTTCGAAGCGCCGCGTCGGCCGCCGACTCGAGGACGTCGCTGGAAGGCGGTTCGCCGGCCGCGATCGAATCCGGCGTCTCCTCGAGTTGATCTCGTGCCGCCTCGGTCCACTGATCGGCGCGGTTTTCGACTTCGTCGCGGTCGGTCTCCCAGGAGTCGACGATGTTGTCGAGGATCTCGAGGAAGCCGGGCTGGCCGCGTTTCGGTTCTTTCGGGAAGTACGTCCCGACGTAAAACGGCCGTCCGTCGGGGGTGAGCCACGCCGACAGCGGCCAGCCGCCGCGCCCGGTGACGAGTTGTGAAACCGTCATGTAGATGCTGTCGACGTCCGGGCGCTCCTCGCGGTCGACTTTGATCGGGACGAACTGCTCGTTTAACACCTCGGCGACCTCGTCGTCGGCGAAGCTCTCCTCCTCCATGACGTGACACCAGTGACACGCCGAGTAGCCGATCGAGAGGAAGATCGGAACGTCGCGCTCGCGGGCGGCCTCGAGGGCTCGGTCGTCCCACGGTTGCCAGTTGACGGGGTTGTCGGCGTGCTGGCGCAGGTACGGGCTTTCCTCCTCGTCGAGACGGTTTCGACTCGTCGGATCGTTCATGCCCACACTACGGACGGCTCGTGTAAAAGGACGTGGCAATAGCAACTGGTACGAATGACGCGTGTGGTACGAACCGTCGTCGGGTGCGGGAACGAATCCCGGATCAAACCCCGAATCGATCCCTGACGGACTCGAGCGTGGTATCGGACTCCGCAACCCTGGCCCAGAGGATCAGCGTCGGGGGTAACGCGACGACGGACGCGACGAACGAGTAGAAGACGCTGAGTGCCATCAACAAACCGAAGTCGCCAAGAACCGGCGTGATGGCGAACGCGAGGGAACCGGTTCCGATCGACGTCGTGAGCATGCTCCCCGCGAGCGCGCCGCCGGTTCCCGAAAGCGTCGTCGTGAGCGCGGACACCGGATCCGAGAGCTGGTTGTACTCGTCGATAAAACGCGCCGTCGTGTGGACCGAGTAGGCGATCCCGATTCCGATCGAAATCGAGAGAATGGTCGCTGTGAGCGCGTTCAACGGCATGCCGAGCAGTCGCATCGTCCCGACGAGACACGCGACCGCGATGACGATCGGGAACACGTTGACCACGCCGAGCAACGGCCGCCCCTCGAGCACCGCGTAGGCAATCACGAGGAACACCGCCGTCAGCCCGATCGCGAGCATCATGCCCTGAATCGCCGACGCGAAGATGACGTCACTGACGGCGTCGAAGACGACGATCTCGCCGGTCGCGGTCGATTCGTATCGGAAGTCCGCAGTGAACCTGCTGGCGTCGGCCGCGACCTCACTCTGGCTGGCGTCGGCGTCGACCGCGTACTCGATCTTGGTACCGCGGCGGTCCTCCGTAAGGTATCGTTCGGCGTCCGCGCCGGCGGGCGAGGCGAACAGTTCGTCGTAGATTCGGTCGAGGTTCCGATCGGGGACCCCGTTCCCGCTTCGATCGTTTCGATCGACGAGCGCGGCGAATTCGGGGTCTTGCTCGGCGTACGACTGGATCACGGTGACGATGCTCTGGGCCTCTGCGTGCCCGCCATCACCGACTGCCAGACTACTCGGCGGATCGGCGTTGGGTGCCTCGAGCGCCTCCAGTGCGTGGTCCTCCTCGAGCGATCCTTCGACGTATATCGTCACCGATTCGTCCTGGTTCGTCGCGAACCGGTCCTCGAGCAGGGTGATCGTCCCGGTGATCGTGTACTCGCCGGGAGCGAACGGTTCGGGGACGTACTCGATGTACCCCGGCTGTTCTTCCGGCGGGAGGAAGTCGTCCTCGTCGAACGTGGTGTCGACGCCCGCACCGTATCCCGCAGCACCGACGCCGACGAACAGGAGGACGAGAACGAAAAAGACCGGGGCACGCTGACTCGCCGTCGCCGGGATCGACAGCATCCGGCCGAACGACGACTCCTCGGAGGCGATCGGCGTCGAGTCGAACTCGGGGACGCCGACTCGATCGCGGAGCCGGTCGATCTCCAGTTTCGTCGCGGGCAAGAAGAGCCCGAAGATGAGAAACGTAAAGACGATCCCGACGCTCGAGGCGATCCCCATGTCGCGAATCGGGGCGAGATCGGAGACGACGTTCGCACCGAAGCCGAAGACCGTCGTTGTCGTCACGATGACGAACGCGATCATGAGTTGGTTGTTCGCCGTCCGCATCGCGGCAACCGGCTCGTCCCCTTCGACGATCTCCTCGCGATACCGGTTGACGATGTGGATCCCGAAGTCGACGCCGACCGCCAGCAACAGGACGGGAACTGCGATCATCATCTGCCCGAACGGGATCCCCGCGTAACCGAGAAACCCGAACGTCCAGACGACGGTCATCACGAGCGCGAGCAGCCCCAGGACGAGATCGATCGGATCCCGGTAGGCGACCGCGAGAAACGCGAGCAACAGCACGACGACGATCGGCATCACGATCGCCATCGAGTCCTCGATGATGTTCTCGAACTCCTCGTCGACGATACCGGAGCCGAACGCGCGCAGATCGGTCGGCTCGTCGTCGGCGATCGATTCGACGGCCCGCTGGGTGTCGGTCAGGTCGTCGCCGCTGAACTCCCGTGGGACGTCGTGGTCGATCACGATGATCGACGCCGATGCCGACGCCTCGTTCGGATTGAAATCCTCGGAGACGATGCTCGTAAACCCCGGATCGTCCGCGAGCGTTCGGATCGTTCGATCGACCTCGGCGTTCGTCGCCCTCTCGAGTACGCGGCGCTGTTCGGCCGCCGTCTCCGCCTCTGGGTCGATCGCCTGTGCGACGACCGTCGCCGGCCCGTCGGCCGACGCCATTCGGAGGTCGTCGCGCTGTTCGACCCGCTCTAAGACGACGAGGGATCGAATCAGTTCCTCGCGAGTCAGGACGTCGGTGCCGGTGTGAACCAGCTGCGTCGATTCCTCGCCTGCGTCGAACGACCCCTCGAACTCCTCGTCGACCGCGTCGAGGGCGTCTTGCTCCGGAATCCCCTCGGTGAACGCGTCCATCTCCCCCTCCTCGGATTCGATGGCGGTCATTCCGCCGGCGAAGACGGCGGTGAGAACGAGAAAGACGACGACGACCGTTTTCGAGCGAGTGACGATCGTCTCGTTGAGCCGGGCCGTCGCCTCTTCGATCCGCGCTCCTGTATCGGTCATCGTGTCGTTCTATCTCCGCTGGTAGACGTACGCGCCGGCACCCAGTCCGAGACCGGTCAGGACGACCGTCCCGATCAGGAAGCCGGGTATTCCGCCCCCGCTTTCCACGACGTCGATCGCGACTCGAATCGTGTTCGACAGCTGACTGTTCCCTCGTTCGTCGTCGTATCGGAAGTCGAAGGAGACCGGATACGTCTTCGCGGCTGCCGACGAGTCGGCGCTCAGGTGGAACGTCATCGTCACCGACTCCCCGGGTTCGAGTTCCTCGACGAATCCTTCGTCGTCGTCGCTGTCGAGGGGATCGTCAGCGAACAGTCGCGCCTCGACGTCGGTCACTGTCTGATCGAGGTTGTTCGTTACCTCGACGGTGACGTGTTGCTCGTCGCCGGCGGCGATGTCCCGCTCGAGGACGTCGACCTCGAACTGATCGCGCTTCGGTTCGACGTCCGCGACGACCTCTATGTCCTCGTAGAAGCGCTTTTCGAAGTCCGCGTTCCGGTACTGGACGCCGAGATCGATCGTTCTGGACACCGGCTCCGCTTCGCCACTTATCTCGAGCGGGAGTCGGAACGAGGTCGATTCGCCGGCCTCGAGCGACCCGACACTGACGCCCTGTTCGATCGGGACCACGTTCGGCGACTCGTCGGCGAACTGGACGACGACGTTCTGTACGTCCGTGGGACCGTCGTTGGTGACGACGCCGTACAGATTGCCGTCCTCGCCGACGTAGAGGTCGGAGTCGACGTCGGTCACGGAGAACTGCTGTTCGGTGTGTGGAGTGACGCCGACAGATGGGCTCTCGTCGACGCGTTGCAAGCCGTCGCTGGTCTTGAACTGAACGGTGCCGTCGAGCGTGTACCCGCGGACGGGCGCGTTCGGTGCGACGCCGACGTCGTACTCGACGGTCGTCGACTCCCCGGGGGACAGTTCGTCGATCCACGCCGAATCCTGTGCGCTCTCGCCGAACGCGAAGCCGGCGCTCGAGGACTCGAGGATGACGTTGACGTCACGTGCGGTCTCGGAGCCGACGTTTTCGACGGTGACTTTCATCGTCCCGGAGTCGCCGACCTGTGCGTCAGTCTTCGCGTCGGTGATCGTAAACCGGGCTTCGTCGTCGACTTCGACGTCGATCGACGTCGACCAGGTTCGGGACCGATCGTCGGTGACGCCGTTTCCGGAGCGCTGGTAGGTGTGTGAGTAAGAGACGTCGATGTCGATCGTGTACGTCCCCGCGTCGACGTCGTCAGGGACGCTGATGGCGATCGGTGCCTCGTTGGGCTGGTTCTCGGTGACGCTTCCGACCGACAGTTCTCCGCTCTCGACGGTGAGCGGGGTTGCGCTCGCGTCGGCGTCGACGCGAACGTTCCGGGCGGTCGTCACGAGTTCGCGCTGATCTGACGGGCCGAGCCTGAGATTCCCGCTGTTCGATACCTGTAGCGGCACTTTGTTCGTCTGTCCCGACTGGACCTTCGGCTCCGGGGCGTGGACCTCGAGGTCGGGTTCTCCGCGAATGAGCGTTCGATCTGCGGGTGGTTGCTGCTGTTGTTGGAGTGCTGGTTCGGTCTCCGTTCGAACCGACTTCGTCACGGTTTCTCCGGATCCGCCGTTGTTCACGCCGTCGTCGACGACTGAATCGACCGCGCTGGTCTCGTCGATATCGGTGGGGGTCAATCCACCCACCAAAACCAGACCGATCGCGCCGGCGAGCACCGAGAGCGCGACCACGGCGACGAGTCCAACCGTTCGTCCGTTCATCCACCCACCCCCCACCGGCTGTACCGCCGATCGTCCGGGGGCATGCCAGCGTTCTCGCTGCACGAACGCTGTGGGTTGTGATCCCGTTCGATCCCTAACGTGTCCATACTGAACAGAGAAACACAAAAATAAAAAATGTTTTGATTCATGAGTTCCTATATTCTCGTATACTCATGCTCGTAACACACGACACCGGCCGCACAACGCCGAGTGAGCGGACACAGATCGCAGTTGAACCGAGAGACGCGTACAGACGAGTAACGCGATGAAGGGATTCAGCGACGAGGAACGCGACCTCATCAGGACGAACCTCCTCGAGGAAGGACGAGATCTGTTCGCACAGTTCGGCCTCGAGCGAACGCGGATCAAAGACGTCACGGAGGCAGTCGGAATCGGGACGAGTACGTTCTACCAGTTTTTCGATTCGAAAGAGAAGTTGTACGCCGAGGTATTGATGCGGGAGCGCGCCCGTCTCGATGCCGAAATTGCCGAGGCCGCTTCGAACGCCGAGACGCCACGCGAGGAGATTCGCGTCACCCTCGAGCGAACGTTCGACGCGATCGAATCGAACCCGCTGATCTTCCGCCTCATCGTCGAAGGGGAACTGCGCTCCCTACAGAATCACCTCTCGGAGGCCGAACGAAAGGCGCTCTCAGAGCAGGTCTGGACCACGAACATGAGCGCGATCGATCAGTGGGCAGACCGGTCGGCACTTCGGGAGCGAGATCCCCAGACGCTGAACGCCTTCCTCCTCACACTCGTGTTCGTGACGCGAAGCAAAGACGTCTTCTCGTCGAACGAGGTCGGGCCGGAGTACGACGAAATACGTGATCTCCTGATCGACGTCGTCGTCGACGGACTCTTTCAACACCATTGATACGGTTTCCTGTCCGTCATTGACGGCGCACCCGCCGCCCGGGTCGCGGGTGCGCCGGGACACAGGTATAGTTGGAGCACTATCGCGAGGGTGAAGCGTTCGGCGTGAAGTCCTCGACGAGGTGCTCGAGCGTTCGGTCCATCTCCTCGATTTGGTCGGTCTGGGACTCGACCTCGGAGGCGATGACCCCGGTATCGTCCGCGATACTCTCCGCGCTGGCGACCGTCTGGTCGACCATGCTCGCGACCTCCTCGGTGCTCGAGGCCTGCTCGTCGGTTGCGGCGGCGACTTCGTCGATCCCGTTCGAAACCTCTTCGACCGTCTCGTGAATTTCGTCGAACGTCCCGACCGCGCGGTCGATCGATTCGATACCTCGTTCGATGCGCTCGTTGTTCTCGTCGAGACTCTCGACGGCTCTCTCGGTACTCTGTTCGACGTCGCGAATCATCTCTTCGATCTCGCTGGCACGCGCCTGTGAGTCCTCCGCCAGCGATTTCACTTCCGAAGCGACGACGGCGAAGCCGTCACCCGCTTTGTCCGCGTGAGCGGCTTCGATCGACGCGTTGAGCGCCAGCAAGTTCGTCTGATCGGCGATATCGTTAATGACCTCGATGATCTCGTCGATCTCTTCGACGCTCCGTTGGATCGCGGTGACGTCTTCGGTGACGTCGTTCGCCGTCTGTTTGATCTCTTCCATCGCCTCGCCGATCTCCGAGGCCGACACCTGTCCGTCTTCGGCGAGTTCACGGGCCGACTCGCCGGCCGCTGCAACCTCCTCGGAGGACGACGCGATCTCCTCGACTGCGGCCGAGAGACTCGACATCTCGTCGGCGGCGACCATGACCGCCTCGTACTGTTCTGTGGCCTCGTGGTGGATCTCCTCGAGCCGGTCGCTGATCTCGCCGGTACTCTCTCCGAGGTCGGCGATCGAGGACTGCATCTCCGCGGCCCGCTCGTCGTCGTATCCGGCATCCGCCTCGAGGTCGTCGACTGCCGACGTATCGACGTCGGTGTCGCCGTCGTCGTCAATCTCCGATCGTTCGGCGAATCCGGACGAGTTATCGAACGACATCGCGTATCCACCCCCGACAGATACCGCTCGGTCTCACTGCCCTCCGCATCACGTCACAGACCGTAACTGTGTTGATGAACTGATGTTCCATCGATATAGGGGTCGTCCGATCGGTAATAATACTTGTTGCCCAATTCGTTTGGTCTCGGCCGAATAAACGCCGTAGTGCGTACAATTCGTTTTTCGGGAGCTGCGGATTAAACGGCGGGTACACAGTTTCGGCGACGCCGCTCGCGTTACTGCGCGTTCGCCGCGTCGACGACTCGACCGAGGAACAACACGGCGTCGGTCGACCGATCCCGAACGAAAAACAGGAACGGGCGGTCGGCGATCAGCGTCGGCGGACCGGACGCGAGCCCGCCCGAAAGCCCCGTCGCGGCGACCGCCTCGGTTCCGGCCTCGTCGACCGAGACGTACGCCTCGTGGTAGACGTCGAAGAGGTACAGCGCGTCGGAGCCGGCCTCGGCGGGTGCAACCCCCTCGAAGTTCGCGGCCTCCGGATCGAACGGAGCGGACATCCCGAGGTCGCCAAGCACTTCCGCGAGTTCGAACTCGAGGTCGAATTCGAACCGGGGTACGTGGATCGCTGCCTCGCGTTCCTCGAGGGCGTCGAAAATCTCTGCGATCCGGTCGGCGTCGAGGTCGGCCTCGAACGACTCGAACTCGCCTTCCGGCGGAACGACGATCACCATGCTCACCTCCTCGCCGACGTACGGGAGTTCGATCGCTCCGTACTCCGGCTCGCGTGCGTAGGGAAAGTCGCCCGTCTGGTTCATCATCGCGACCTCTTCGCTCGAGCCGGAAAGCGCCGTGAAGGTCCTGTCGCGAGTATCGTCGGGATCGAACGCCTCGGCCCAGTCCGCAAAGAGGGTAACGGCGTTGGTCACGACCAGACGCGTCGCGTCGGTCACCGATTCCGGGGGGAGGAATTCGTCGATTCGACCGTCGGTCGCGTCGTCGACCCAGTCGTTTACCGCCGCCCGAGCGCCGTCGGTGTCGTCGACGAAGTCGACCTCCCGAAGTCCGGTGCCGTAGTTGGCCTCGAGCGTCTCGAGAAACGGTTCTCGGTAAGGATAGCCGGTCTGGCCCCAGAGAGCGTTGGCGACGGTGAGGTCGAACTCGCGACCGCCCCGCAGTCGATCGACGATGCCGGGCGTCGCGGCGTCTGCGGCGCGCTCGTTCAGGTCGTACTGAAGCGCCCCGACGGCAGGGTGGAGGTCGTCTTCGGACGGAAACGCGAGCGTCTCGGTCATCTGCGTCGCGGTTTCCTCTCGAGCGCCCGCCCGGGCCATCGCGAGGGCGGTCGCGATACTCACCGGGGAGAACAGGTGGTTCGCGTTCGGCTCCTCGTCGGCGAACCGCCGGAGCATCGACGTCGCGAACGCGGTGTTCCCACGGATCAGGTCCTCGAGTTGCGCGTCGGTACCGGCCGGCCTCGTTTCCGGACCCAGATCGCCGTCCGGCCCCGACCGCGTGTGCCAGAGGTAGCCGCCGCCACCGACGCCGACGCCGAGGAGGGCAAGGGCGTGTCGGCGTGAAAGCGTCACGTCCCGTGACACGTCCGGCTCGAGAATAAGTCTTGTGAACCGACCGATACGAGAGAGACGATTGGCCGTGTCGCCCGGCGGCGAAGTTTTGCTCGAGTCGAACCCGCCACGCGCTGGGCTGGAAACCTTCAATGAGCTGGGCCGCTCACTGTCGACGTATGTCGATCTACACCGGCCGCGGCGACGACGGGCGCACCGATCTTCGGGACATGACTCGCGTCTCGAAGACCGATCCCCGGATCGAGGCCTACGGAACCGTCGACGAACTCAACGCGTTGCTCGGGACGATCCGACCGACCGGCCACGACGACGTCGACGATCGCCTCCGGACGGTGCAAAACCACCTCCACGTCGTGCAAGCGGAGTTCGCAAATCCCGACCCGGACGAGGACGACCCCGCGATCCGTGCCGAACACGTCGAGCAGATCGAAGAGTGGATCGACGACTACGACGAGGAACTCGAGCCACTGACCTCGTTCATCCTCCCGACGGGAAGCGACCACGGTGCACGACTCCATCACGCACGGACCGTCTGCCGGCGCGCCGAACGCCGGGCCGTCGACCTCGCCTCCGCCGAACGGATCGACGAAGACGCCGTCCAGTACCTGAACCGCCTCTCCGACGGCCTGTTCACGTTCGCTCGCGTGGTCAACGCTCGAGACGGCGAACGGGAGGAGGCACCCGAGTACTGAGAGGAGTACTGGGAGTCAGTACCGGGCCCACTGCGGCCGATCTTGGGATCACGCCGGGAAATCGTTACACCAACCGTCTGCGCCGCGGGCGGGCGAGTGTCGGTTGCATGGGTGGCTGCCCCTGCCGCTGGTCGTACATGGCCCGACGGACGGATACTGGGGGTGGCCTCGAGAGACGACCTGGACCGACGAAAGGAACGCTTAAGTCGCGCGGACGGATACGACAGCGTGCGGGTTGGTGATCTAGTCCGGTTATGATACCTCCTTCACACGGAGGAAGTCGGCAGTTCAAATCTGCCCCAACCCACTCGAAATAATCCGTTTTTGCAGGACCGGATCCGAGCGATTGAGGGGCTGAGCTTCACGTTTTCACTATCACTGGACTGGGGTGTTCGAATGCATTGATGCACCCTACGGGCGATCCTGTCGCGCGCCCCGCCACGGGTAGCGAATGTATTGAAGGACCGGTCACTTAGTGGCACCGGCTGAGTCGATCAGAGGCACTGACCCCACCCCGAGTTCCCTATCACACACTCTTAATCCGATGAGGAGCAAACGCACAACTATGGATGACGTTGACGCAGAGAAAATCAAAACCTACGAACAGTACAGCCGCGGCGAAATAACGGAGACAGAGGTACGAGCATTGCTGGGCAACGAAATCGTTGATTCGATGGAGGCAGACATGGAAGCCTTCGAAGCAGCCATGAAACGTGATACGAGCGTTTTCATTAGCAGCGACAGCACATGAGTAGGCGTCTGTACTGATCACTGGTCACCTTGATTTAGCTCTTAGTCTGAGCGCGGCGCGGCGTCTGAGCGCAGCCCTCTTCTATCACTCATTATTACAAATCCACTCTACTACCACCTACCACCACACCCATTTTGGGATAATAATCGGTTCAGAACCCCTGTGCGATACTCACGTTACGTGTTTAGATCTCCGCAGAAGTCTTTTGCGTGGTTTAGGTATGTGTGAAGAGGATCCGGTGTCATTCGCCGTATGAGTTGGTATACGGTACGCTCTCGAAACACCGGGAATTCAGGGACGGAAGTAGGTAACCGTGGAGATAAGTAGAGGAGTGTACACGGTTTGCGGTTGATTCAGCAGAACCGCGTGACGTGAACATATTGTCGCATAATTCCGCCCATGGGAAGAACCCTGCGCTTAAGACCTTACAGGACGTGGATATTACCACAATTCCCCCTAAGATCATCAATCGAACCGAAGACAACGCCCCGCCAGAAACACTCGTCTACGCCCACGGCCCCGAAAGTCAACTCAAATCAACACTCCAAGACTGCTTTCGATACCTCGTCGAACACGACATCCTAGTCATTGACTCCAGTATCACTGACGTAGTCGATTACCTTGCTGAGGAACACACAACCCACGTGGTGATCCTCCCCGGCCGAGTCGGAGTGTACATCGACCCCGCCAGTGACCGAGGATGCTTCGCCCGTCTACTTGACGACATGGCTGCCTTAGATACTGCAACTGAACTGGTCACTGCGCACCCATACTCTCTCTGGAGTGATCTTTCTGAGGCAGGCCGCACAATCGAAACCGCGCAGGACCACGGCTGGGACATCATCTTTGCAGGCTCAATCGAGGAGCGAGACGATTCCTCGATCTCGGGTGAGATCCACACTGGCCGTCCACCGCTCGGATTCCGAACGGATGACTCGGGGAAACTCGCGCGCGCAGACAACTATAATCAGGTGTGCTCAACACTCTCCTACGTTGCCAACGGGTCGAAGTCTAAACGGATTGCCGCGCGCGAACTTGATTGCTCCAGGAGAACGATCACCCGGGCAATCGAGGACCGCTCAGAACTGTACCGGCTTGAGTGACCATTCTTTTCCGATAACAGAGAACCGCCACACAATCCTGGGAGGTCAGTTAAGTAATCACCTTCAGATAACCTAGATATGAGCACCAACCCTATCACCACCTCCAACGGCGACGAGCCACCTGTCGTCAACATCGACCGTGTCGATGCAATCACCGCCCGCTACCGGAAAGCGCTCGACCTGGACGACGACTTGGTCGAACGAGCGCTCGACCTGTTCTATACCGCAGAGCGAGCCCGTCCCCCTGGTGGGCGGGGTTTCGAATACGCGGTTCCTGCCGCAATCAGACTCGCCTGCGAGGAGCGGAATACGCCGGGAACACCGGATGAAATCGCTGCTGTCGGTGGGATTGACGTGCACAAGCTCATCCAAGAGAAGCGTGAGATTGCGCGCGCTACCGGGACGCAAACACTTCCGATTCCTGCTGAGCAGTATCTTGAGCGGTATATTGAGGAGCTGGAATATGGGTGTGAAGCCGCAGCAGTTGCTCGCGGGTCTCTCGAATTAATCCAACGAGAGAAACCGAATGCTGCACCGTCGTCAATCGCTTCCGCTTCCCTGTGGGTCCCGATCAAGTCTAGTGACCGCGACGACATTACGCAGTCGGAAATCGCAGAGCACACGCACACGGACGGGCTTACAATCCGTGATCTTTCATCGGTAGTTCTCGACTAGCTCTCATCTATTTCTTAAATAACATACCTCGAAGAGGTTCTATGATGATTCTGGGGACTGGTAACTGAAAAGTACCTAAACTTATGATGGGGACGTGAGAAAGCGGCACTATTGATGAGTGATCTCACGGAATTTATCGCCTCCAAACTTCCCGACGATTTTGAAGAATTCCGAACCGCCTAAAAGGATATACGCCACAGATCAACAAAAGAAGCAGCAGGGCTCTAAACTTTAGAACCGATTGAATTTCGTCCTTGCTAGCAGTATTCCCTTCCGCAAGGTTGTCAATTGCATCAAGGACCTCTACCGGCACATGTGGGTCACCGTCCTCCTCCATCCGTCTTTAGCTACTTGACTTCGCACGTTAGATGAACATGCCGTCAATCTGGTCCATTAGCTCGTCGATGCTGCGGTCCGGACTGGTCAGTGCCCACGAGAGAAGATTCTGAACGCTTTCACGGAAGGATCGTTTGACGTCGTTTCGGAGTGAACTCGCGTGTCCGAGAATCGTTCCAAGGGCGCTGTGTGCAGCACCGAACTTGAGGAGACTGTAGGCCAGCATCAGCAGGTGCCAGTGCCGACTGGCACCTGCGGCGTGCCGTAACTCGCAGTCGCCAAAACCAAGGTCCTGCTTGGTGTCCCTGAAGAACGTCTCTATTCGCCATCTCATCGCGCATAACTCGATGAGATGGCTTGCCGGTGCGTCGATCTTGTTCGACACGATGTACTTCACGCTCGGTTCCTCGTCTTCGTCGCGTGATTCTTTCTTCGTGATCAGGAGTTTCACTTCTCCAAGACGACCGACATCATGTTTCTGCGTCCAGATGTGATAGATGTCGCCGTTAACGGTTCGTGGGACTGTGTCGATGCGCTGGCTGAGCGCATCGACACGAATTCGATCACCACCATAGCTGACACGTGTATCGCTCTTGACGGCTGAAACCCACTCCTTTCCGTACCCTTCGAGATGAGTGACGAACTTCTCGGTGCTGTAGAACATGTCGAAGAGATAGGTGTCCGCCGGGACACCTATCTCGATGAGGTCGTCAACGAGTTCGATAGCGAGTTCAACGCGGCGTTTGTCGTTTTTCTTGTAGAGGCGAAAGCCGAGTGGGTAGGTGGTTTTTTCGTCGGCGTAGAGTGCGTAGACGATGTTTTGTCCCCAGATGTAGCTGTGGATACCGTGGTCGTAGTATTTCCCTGCGTGAGGGATTTTCTTGCCCGTTTTGTGCGTGAAGGTGTCGTCGATGATGACGACACCTTCACTGCTCCATCTCGTGTCATCGGCTTGTTGGAACAGCGCCAGGCGTTCTCTGTTGATCTGATCTTCATCTCAGTCGTACTCGGTGAAAAACTTGTTCAAAGCACGTTCACTCTTGGCCGGGAGAACGATGTTCGAGATGCCTTGAGCGGTCTTGTTGCTGGCCGCAACAAGGCCTGTTACGTAGGTTTTGGCGTGGTGTTTCTGCCGCATCGAGAAACACTCGAACTGGTCGATTGGTTCAGTACACGACAGGAACGACGTTATCGGCAGCATCCACGTTTCACACACTCTATACGGGCTCTAACGAGATAACGTGCGAAGTCAAGTAGCTAAAGACGAATGCTGATCGGGATAAACGCAGACGACCTGAGGGCCAGAGCCGATGGCATTGAGGCAACCGAGTGGGCGTCCGACGCCGACGCCGAGCTCGTGCGGCGACTCGCGGAGAACGTCGAGGAAATCGAGGAACTGTATGAAGAGGCGGCTGCTGAGGTGGTCCGGACGGAAATGGACTGGCGGCGGGAAACGAAAAACTTGGCCCCTTCGGATCTCTCAGGGAAGACAGTGAATTTGTGGGGTGATATAGGGGCTGGAGTCGCGGGGATCGTCCGTGACTGCGCGTCGGTGCCCGATGACGCTCAGACTGGCGAGGTAATTCAGGTGCTGAGAGGTAACGAGTTACCGGAGCGACCGGGAATCAGTATCGAGTAACCCGGGTTAGACGCCGTACTCTTCTAGTTTCTGTTCGTATCACTCGATCCACCGGTCGTGGATGCGTGAGACGGATCCGGGGGAGACATCGTGATCTTCTGCGATACTGGAGAGCGTCTCACCCTGTTCTCGGCGCTCGATGATGCCTTTGACGGCGTCCACTCGTCAGAATCTCGTTCTAAATGTATACCGTTGTCAGCGAATTGCAGGCCGTACGGCGGCGTTCCTTGATGGTAACCGTTGACGGTTCTATCCTGGATTACAGAGCGTGAGCGTTCGATATCAGCCTGGTTCTTGAGGTGGTCGATCATCCCGTGGATCGCTTCCATGGCTGCGGTCTGAATGTCGTCTAGTTCGACTCTGCCGCCGTCCTCGACGAAGTACAATATTTGTCTGCCGGAACAGTAGGAGAAGCCGCAGACGCTCGTCGAAATCCCGGGAGAGGCGGATGCAATCGCTGACGATCACTGCGTCGAGCGCCTCGTCCTCGATTCACCGAGGTTGCGTTTGAGCAGCTGGTACTCGTCGCGGTCGCTGTCAAATCCGCTCGTTCGATCGTCGGATTGAGATTCTACATCGGACACTACTCCATAATACCCGAAACGATCTCAACCTCGTTCTTGGGACTCTCGATACGCTTCGCAGCCACCCGGACGTGACTGATGAAACGGTCGATGCCATCCAAGAACCTGCGGAGAACCGTGTTAAAGTCGAGTGAGAAGGTGCGCAAGATCGAATCGTGGTTAAATAACATTTCGTTCCGTCCCGAGAAATCAAACATCGAACGCGTGCTCAATACGGCGCTCAACCATGGCAAAGCCATTGATAAAGATGTCGAGGCGCAGATGACTGTCGAATCGGAATGCGAGGTGCTCGCCTCGGAGTCGATCGTGATCGCATTTGGAGAGCTCGTGTGATGGATGAAGTGGATGAGCAGGATTGGCATAAGAAGTCCACTCCACACTACTATAGGACGATCTTCACCAGCTTGATGCGGAACAACGGGATGCTGGATCATTACATTCGTTACCTGCGTGGAGACGGGATCAGGAGGTTATGGACTTGTATACGAAGTTTCCGCGTGATGAAGTGCGGGATGAGTACTTGGAGATTATCAAACCCTTGAATTTGTACACAGCTACAGATGGTGGAGGTGACAAATCTGTATCGGAGAGTACAACATCGAACCAGTCTACGATAAGGCAGGAAACCTTGTAGGAGCACCTATATTTCTTTCCACAGAAGAGGTAGAGAAGGTCTTGAGAAAGAAGAACTGACTGTTACAGCTAGTAACCAAAACCAGTAACACAAACCCCACGTCAACAGCCACCAAAGTTAATATATTAGGATTTAATGCTTCAGATATGTTTCGGGATGAGGACTTCGACGACCTTACGGAATTTGCTCTGTCCGCTCAAACCGAGCCAATACAAGTTCTTCTCGTGGATGACGACCAGCAACTTCTGAACCTAACAGAGACTTTTCTCGAACGGATAAGCAATCAGATCCAGGTAATCAAGGAGACAGACGTTAATAGCGGTGTTGAAGCAGTTGAAAACCGGGAATTGGACTGTGTTGTTAGCGACTACGACATGCCGAAAAGCAATGGGCTGGACTTTCTGAAGCAGATACGTGAAGACTACTCTGACCTACCCTTCATCTTGTTTACGGGTAAAGGTAGTGAAGAGATAGCAAGCGATGCGATCAGCGCAGGAGTAACTGACTACCTGCAAAAAGGAGGTGGGAAAGACAAATACACTGTATTAGCTAACCAGATTGAAAATCTAGTTGGAAAGTACCGGGCAGAGCAAGAGGTCTATCGTGGTTTCAAGGCGATGAACTCTGCGCAAGAGGGTATCGGGATTTTGAATGATAGCGGGGAGTACGTATACCTAAATCAGTCGTACGCTGAAATCTACAATACTAAACCAGAACAATTGCTTGGGGAGCATTGGGAACAGTTATATCCTGAAGAAGAGGCTGAGAAATTCCGGAACGACATTCTTCCAATACTTAAGAAGACTGGCGTGTGGAAAGGCGAAGCTGTGGGGTTATCCAAGGATGGTGAAAGGGTACCGGAAGAAGTAGCGATGACTCAATTGGAGAACGGAGGTCATGTCTGTGTAATCCGTGATCTTACTGAGGAGAAGAAACGAGAGAAGGAACTCCGCCATGAGAAACAGTTTCTTGATGCAGCGTTGAATTCGCTGGATCACCTGTTTTACGTGTTTGATTCAGATCTGAACTATGTGCGTTGGAATGACCGACTGATAGAGGTCACAGGATATTCAGAGGAAGAGATGAAGGATATCTCGCCTCTGGACTTGTTCGAAGGTGAAACCGAAGAAAAGATCGAGGAACTAATCTACAAGATTATAGAGGACGAAGAAGTGGTGAACGTGGAAGCTGAATTAGTGACCAAACAGGATGAGAAAATTTTGTACGATTTCACTGGCTCTCCTATCAAGTCTGACGGAGAGGTTATTGGCGTGTGTGGGCTTGGACGGCGATCTTCACAGGATTCATAAACGGTACCGGGGCTGCTAAGATACCTTTGTCTCGGGCTTACTGCGGTTGATCCGATGTTCTTCAGGTATCCTGATTTCAAATCGTGCGCCCTCATCTTTTGCTTCTGAGACAGAGATCTCCCAGTTATGACCTTCAATTACTTCTTGTACAATAGCAAGTCCAAGCCCTGTTCCTGAATCTGAGCTTGTGTACCCGTAGTCGAAAATACTGTCTTGCTTCTCTTCGGGAATCCCTGAGCCATTATCTTCGATAGCGATACCGTTACTCGTAGGTTCCACACGTATTGTATCAGCGTTTTCAGCGTGTTCGACCGCATTCCGGAACAGGTTTTCAAATAGTTGCTGTAACCGGGATTCATCAGCTTCAACCATTCCCAACTCAGAGCCAAGTTCCAGTTCTAAACCTTCTAAGTCCACGTTGTTTCCAGCGTTCTCCGCCACCGACCGCAAGCCTACAGGGCTTCTGTTCTGGATTGATTCTCCACTCCGAGCTAACGCCAACAAGTCATCAACAAGATCTTCCATCCGATCCACAGCAGTTCTGATCTCATCAAAATCTTCCTCAGCATGTGTTTCCCGTGCCAGACTCAGGTACCCGTCAATCACGTTAATCGGGTTACGCAAGTCATGAGATACCACACTTGCAAACTGCTCTAACCGTTCGTTCTGCTTTTGCAACTCTTGTTCACGGGTTTCTAAACTCTCTGCTCTCTCAATCCGGTCAAGAACCAGTTCCGTATGCACAGCCATTAATCGGGACAGCTCCAGCTGCATTGATGAGAACTCTCCTCGTGAGAGAGAGCCGTTGATCATCACCCCGTGCTCACCCACAGGTACAATATACTCAGATTTTACAGCTGTATCCGGATTATGTACGTCTTCTTCGATGCTCAAATCTTCAAACAGCTTTGGCTCTTGTTTCTCATACACTTCCCATGCCAAACTACCCTCACCTTTCTCAAAATCCGGATGCTCCTCGATAACCTGCTCCGCAGTTTCCGACATAGCTACCAGCTCCAAGTTATCTCCTTTCCTTAACCAAAACCCTGTCAGTGGAAGCTGGATAACCGACTGCGCAGCATCAGCAGTTATTTGACCTGCTTTTTCCTTTGATTCTGCTTCCAGAAGATTTTGTGTTGCATCGTGTAACCCTCGAAGCGCGTCATCCCGGTGCTTACTCCGTACATCATACAACCCAACAATCAAACCTATTCCAGCACCAGCCGTAGCACTGTTCAAGATTAGGTATACCGGCATATCCAAGAACTGGATACCCGACTGCTGAGTAAGAGTCATAAAAAAACCGATAAGTGCTAAGGTGTTTAAACCTGCAAGAAACCAACCGAGAATACGAAGCTGATACTGGAAAGCTAACTTCTGCTTATACAATAAAAAGACACCCACTAACACCGCTAAACCTGCAAAAAACGGGCCAATATCTCGAAAGACGAACGTAGTAGTAGACGGCATATCAATAAACAACAACCGATAAACATGGGTGACAGAAAGAGCAAATGATAACCCACCGATCAGATAGATGGGCCAACTATCACCAAATCTTAGAAGACCAGACATCTTTACCAAACCATCTGTCATTGATGTTGAAAAGCTAATCTGTTCATCCCAAAGACTGGTATTAGCTAAGCACCGGACAGTCTTATCTGTACTTAATGCTAACTGATTAAGACTATATACCTTGTGGCACAACGCTCGAAAAACAATGAGTCAGAAACCTCACGTGTTAGTTGTCGATGACCAAGAGCCGTTAACAGACCTGTACGCACGATGGCTGGAATCTGATTACCAGGTGTCCAAAGCATACGATGGAGAGGAAGCAGTTCAAAAACTGGGGTCGGATGTAGACGTGGTACTACTTGACAGACGGATGCCTGAAATCTCTGGAGATGATGTACTGCAAACTATACGAGAAAACGATCTGGACTGCCGCATAGCAATGGTTACAGCAGTCTCACCTGACTTCGATATTTTTGATCTTGGATTCGACGATTATCTGGAGAAGCCTGTGTCAGAGCATGAAGTGAAGTCTTCAGTGGAGAAATTGCTTAGACGATCTGAGTACAGTTCGCAACTCCAGAAATATTTCACTTTAGTTGCTCAGAAGTCGGCTATTAAAGCTGAAAAAAGCCAGAACGAGCGTGAGAACAATGAAACGTATCAAGAATTGTCTGAAAAGGTAGATACTCTTCAATCCGAAGTAGAAAGATCACGGGATCAACTTGATGAAGAAGACCTGAACGCTATTATACACGATATCCCCTGAGGTGTTTCCCAAAGGCTAATATGTTAAGATTATAAACACGGTGTTAGCAGAACCATTAGACCGGATACACGTACAGAGGGAGGAGAATTTTGGAATTCAACATCGAAAACCAAGGCCTAAACATCTCAAATTTTAACCAGAAACGTCTACAATCCCGTCTTCAGAAAACAGCAGATGCAAACCATTTAGCACTGCTTTTTGACACCGTTGAGGAGCAGTTGAACGCTACAATCCCGTTCCTCAAATCAGGTTTGGAAAATAATGAGAGCTGTCTGTACCTGGCAGACGAGAGCACCGAGAAAGAGATCTGGTCTGCGTTGGAAGGTGTCGGTGTTGACAGAGATGCTGTTGACACAGGTCAGCTGGTCGTTGAGAAAGTGGGTGATACGTATCTGGACGGACCGGGTTTTGATGTAGATTCGATGTTGGATTTTCTTATGGGTACGGTAGATGATCAGTTAGAAAGCGGGTTTGACGGTTTACGGGTTACTGGAGAGATGACTTGGACCATCAACCAGGATATTCCTTTTAAGGATATTGTGGAGTATGAGTCACGGTTTGATCAATTAGCTGCTGATCTTCCTTGTGTTGCTCTCTGCCAGTATGATTTGGACCGGTTCGCACCAGAAAAGCTGATAGACGTGATTCACACCCATCCGCATATTGTCTACAAAGGAAAGATCTGTTCTAACACGTACTATACACCACCGGATGAGTTCTTAGGAGCGGAGAAACCGGAATTAGAGGTTGATCGGATGTTGGATACTACTTTTGATCTGGCTTCAGCACAAGATGAAATTTTGAGGAGGGAACAACGGTTACAAGTAGTGAACCGTGTACTCCGTCACAACATCCGTAACGATCTGAACGTGATTCTTGGTCATAGCGACATATTATCTGAGGAACTGGATTCAGAGGAGTTGCAAAGTAGCGCTGAACAAATTCATACCACAGCTCAAGAATTATTCGCTATCGCTAAGGAGGCTAAACGGATTGAAGACTCTCTTGATGAAAAGCCACCAGTACAAGTACCGCTTCCTCTTTCACAGATTGTTGGTCGTATTATTGAGGATGTGATGCGGGAGAACCCAGGTAAACAGATAAGATCCTCTCTGGAAGATGAGATCTGGGTTGAGGGAAGTGAAGATCTGGAGTTTGCTGTACAGATGCTATTGGAAACATTGATCGAGCACACGGATACTGTGAATATCTCAGCGGAAATAGAGGGGAAGGGGTCCTATGCTACATTTGATCTCGTGATAGAGGTGGAGGAACAAACTTTGCCTGATTCTGAGATTGAGTCTCTTATGAAAGGACAGGAAACCCCATTACGCCATAGTAGCGGGATCGGATTGTGGATTGTGAACTGGATTGTTGAAAGCTCTGACGGCGAGTTATCGTTTGAAACCGATAACGAATATACAAGAATCATAGTTTCGCTAACTGCTTTAGAAGAAAACGGTGTCGAGGAGCACTAAGGATAGGATTGAAGGTGATTGGTTTTGGTAACCCGGAGTAATAGGATATCGTTGTTCTTATTACTGTGGTTGATGACCCTTGTTAGCACAGTGAGATCGGGGGTGATGAATTTTTGAATAGTCAGACATCGGGTAGTCCGACCCTTGCCGTGGTAGAACAGCTTGCTGAGAAAGAAGGTGTGGACGCTTTGGAGCTTCGACCACCATTGTACGACGTAGTGGATACTGAGGCTTTAGACCAACTCGTGGAGTCCATGGACGAGGATGGACTTGTTGAGTTCGAATACCAAGATTACCAGGTAACCGTTTCCAGTTCAGGCGAAATCAGTGTGACAGAGAAAGCGGAGATCTGAAAGAAGTTAGCCCTGATTGTAGTCAATCGCCTTCGTCGCACAGTTGATCCGCAGAGTCAGCTTCTGCTACCTGTGACAGGAAAGGTTCTAATTGATTGAGTGTTTCTGTCGGCTTCACGATCTCCCGGTCTTCATCGTATTCGATAAGCTGTGTTTCAGCGAGTCTGGGAACGTGATTGTGGTAGAGGGAAAGATGGAACTTGTTCACATCATCCGATGGAACCTCAGTTATCGGTGTCTCGTGGTTTCGGGCAGCGATTTCCTTAGTCAGATCGTTCAACGTCAGTTTCCGCCCGTTTTCGATAAGAACACCGAGTACAGCCCTTCTGTGTTGGTGGCTTAAAATCTGGAATAGCGTATCGAGCGAAACTGATTCGGTGACCTGACTGGTGACTTGATCGCTTTCCTGTTCGGTCATCTCCTTGTGAAACGGCTTTTATGGGGAAACACCATCCGTTCTAGTTTAACAGATCGGGGTATCCAGAGACGCCAAGCTAGAATCGTCAGTAACTAGGAATGTGAGAATCCGGTGGGAAGTGTGTACAAACCACCGGACTCAGTAGTTGTGAACCGAATTCAAAGAGCGTTTCCATCTGATGAGTTGCGCGAGCGTGCTCGCGCAACGAATCTCATCCAGCGAGAGCGGAAACTCGACGTCGTCGCGTTGTTTTACACGCTTTCACTCGGCTTCGCTGCCGGATCTGATCGATCCATTCAGGCGTTTCTCGAACGCTACGTCGAGACGGCTGACTGTG
>NZ_REGA01000023.1 GCF_003841505.1 Natrarchaeobius chitinivorans | reverse complement strand
TGCTCGTGAGTCGTGAATTGCTTGATCTGGTCACCGAACAAGCGGACGATGAGATCGTGTTTCCGCCGGAACGCTGGGCGGCGACCTTCCGGTCGCACGCCCAGCTCATCCTCCACGAACTTGGCGAATATCTCGGCTACTCGCCGCCACCGCTGCTCGACCGACTGATCGACGACGCACAGAAGATTCACCAGCAACGGCCAGTGTTACAAGAGACGCTCGCTACCGCTACGCAACCGAGGTGTGAGTCTTAGCTAAAGACGAATACAGTGCTGTGTATTCAGTACTACTCATCGGTTCCCTCCCGTGGATTCAGGTTTTGATACGATCACAAATTCCCCGTAGTCGCTATTATCGACCATCGCGTGAGCAATACTCTTGGACTCGGCGATGTCGACTTTGACCGGATCTCCTACATCAGCGTCAAATTGGTTCAACTCGAGGCCGGAAAGATTTATCCGGCCAGAGTTCCCCGTATTCTGCCCGATTCGTTTCCGAGTCATCAGATGTTCACATCACTCAACCGGAATGTTATAACCTTTACTTAGTCTAACCAGCTAATCAATATTCCAGCAACACCGATCATCAATCGGTCCAATCACCTCCAAACCAGACCTCAAGATCAACTTCGTGTGCAAGTTCTTTCATGCAGTGCTTTTTCTCCGTACCACCCATCAGTGTCTGAAGATAGTTCTCATCCACTAACTCGTACGGCTCTTGCATTTCTTGGTCGTCAGTGATCTTTGGTTCATCATTTATCAAAGAAGTTCTCCCGGTACTACCATCCCGGTACGGGATATCGATAACAGAAGTAAGATTATATTCTTCAATCAAATAGTCTACCGCTTTTCCCATGTTTTCTTTTTGTGATGAGTGGCTCTCTCCTCTGTCCGGAATCTCTGTCTCATCAGAGAAACGAATTAGATAGCCTCGACGGCGACCTCCGTTAGCTCTCTCTTTTATCTGATCATCCCCGGAATCATTAGTCTCATCGGTCATAGATGCTCGAATTTTATCTACGTATAGAGTTACTGCTTCTAACCCCTCGTCATTCACCTGCTGTTTGATCTGAGCTTGCTGAAGATCGAGTGAAGAGGGTGCTTCAGTATGATCATACTCTTTTTTGAGTACCCACTCTGCTTCCTCCCAGGGTGCAGGAGTTTCGAACTCCCATAGATATTGACCACTTTGTTGGATAACTAAAGCGATCGTCCCCTCGCTAACGGACTGATCTTCTGGGACCGAGTGTCTCCCACCAACCATGTTATCGAATCACACATATGGGATAATGATTCTTTCTTCAAGTATTGCTATTGATAAGTTCGTTGGCGTATTCGCTCGAAACCCGGTTTCTCCGAGAACTCCCAGGGGTTCAACGTAGATGTATTCACTAACCGCGATGTATGCACGTTCTGGCTCGGCTGAGTCCGAGGATGTGCATATATTTCCTAGAAACCTCAGCGATGCAACGCGAACTCGCGGCATTGACAAAGATACTACTTAACTCAGACCCGTTCGGCGACTCCAGAGAAACACTCTAGGACCCCCGGTGCATACATCAATTTATATGGATTCGACGAAACGCACGACGATCCGGCTTAGCGACGAGCGTCAGCGGTTCTCGTTCAGGCGAAGGAGATCGTTGAGGCAGCCAGTATGATGACCCACCGAACACGGACATCATCGATCCGGCACTAACGCATCTTATCGAGTCTCGAGAGAATCTATATTCTGCAAGGGGTGAGCTCGATCCCGCTGCGATCCAGCACTTCAACACGTTAGTGGTCGGGCTTCGATATCAGACATCGATCGAGAGCAGGTGGCGATAGCCAGGCCGGGAGACGCACAAGACCTATCGCACTCCTATTGTATCAAGTTAAATGAGAACAGGACATGGAGATGGAACCTCAGCACCCGGACAGGTCCTCCGCCCAGGAGGAGCCCCAGCAGGTAGCTGAGAATCTTTCCGATCTCTTCGCGCTGCACGAGCAGATCGTGCCGTCCGAACCGATCGATATCTCGGCAGTGTTTGGCAAAAAACCTGAGCAAACCGTTGCCTTCGAAGTAGCGTTGGCAGCGCTGGTCGCGACCGCAGTTCTCACGGTCTCGGTGTCGTCGACGGTGCTGGAGACCGGTGGGACGATCGTAGCCATGCTGTTGCTCGGGATTACTGTGATCCGGAAGATGATTTTGGACAACGCGCTCATCGCGTCAGACCGGATGATGCAGAAAACGACCGGGTGGATGCAGTACCTGATAATTTACGCTGTGTTCTATCTCGGGCTGTTCTGGGCGGAGCTAGGAGGGGGCGTCATTCCAATCAGTGTGCTGGCGTTGTGGGCGGCCGGTGTCTTCTCGTTTCTGTTCGCGAGTATGCTTCTGTACGAGTGGATGGTTGGGGATCTCTTCTTCTGGATGGCGGTAACGTTCCATAATCTTGGGCTGCAAGACGAATCCAGCGCCTTCAATCGAGGTTTGCTGGCTGTCGCAGCATGGGTACATCAGCTGTCCCCGCATTACGAAAAGTACGGGATCGAGCATCTTTCGGTACGTAAAGTCCGATTTCAGGGAGCGGATATCCGGTCACAACGGGCGCAGACCGTGACAGCGTTGGTCGTGTTGATCGCAACGGTGGCTGTCGTGTTACTGGGTGCGGTGGTGGCGGTGCCGGTCCTGTATGTGGTGACGGGAAGTTCGCTGTTCCATACCGGAATACTAGCGGTGTCATTGGCGGTCGCAGCGTTACCGATGCAAGGATTTCTGCAGTTTATTTTGTCGCGGTATGGGAACGCGTCGTTCAAGGATGTGAGTGGGGCGCGGCATGATTTGTTGCCGATATTGATGTTGGTAGCAGTGGCGATTATCTATGAGGTGGAGCGGACGGGCATCGTATTCTGGTGAATCAATCGCCGTTCTCCACGTCAATGAACTGGTCCTTGATATCGTCGAACACCATGTACTCGTCCTGATCAGCAAGCACATCTCTCAGGTGAAGATCAACCCGGTCCTCGAAATCGATCTCGAAACTGTCCCCTTCACCGTCTTCACTGTCTCCTCCCTGCGGGACTGACATTGCATAGTGTAGCTCATATTCCTCGCCATCAACTCGCACCCGTTCTCCGTTCTCGAATGTGGTTGTGATCGCCTCCATGTCTTCTCCAGACTCGTCAGGCAACCGATCCGCTAACGTTTCCCCTGTCGGACCACCCAATTCATCCCGGATATCCAGTTGCCGTTTCTCGTGGAACGTAGAGGTGAGATTGGAGAGATTCGCCGGAGTCCCGTCCTCAACATGGATCACCCCAATCTGATGGCGGTAGTATGGACTGGGATTAGACGTGATCTTACCCTCGACGTGTTTTATGTTGGGCTCTCCAAGAAGCGTGATCTCAAAAAGTTGGATATCGCATGCGGCGGCAATCTGCTCCGCTCCGCGCTGGAACCCGCTGCGGGAGACGTAGATGCCTTTGTCGGCGTCGGAGTGTTCTACGTAGAAGGCGAAACTCGCCAGGTGATCCTTCTTCATCGGCCTTCCCCGTCCTTTGCATTCAACGATAACCATGACCGCGTCTTCGCCGTCACCGACCTCGAGAACCACATCCATCTGCTTCTCTCCGAAATCACACCGGAGATCGTGGTCGTGTGTTACGGTATGGGCGTCGGGAAGATGCTTGAGTTTGTCTTCGAGGATCGTCGCAGTGACCTCCTCGTAGAGAGTTGACCTCAGCTTCTCGGCGCTTTCCACTGTCTCATAGAGGCGATCCGCCTTGTCCTCGTCCATTGCCATGATATGGGATGGCTCACAAAAGAACGTTTCCGCGGACCAATACAGATCGAATATTTTGACAGTGATCTTCATCAGTCCCTCCGGCTCAACACAGATTCCAGGGATACGCCCCGCTTAGGAGTGGTGGGCCTCAAAATCAAGATCGGTCACATGTTCACGGCCGGGATCGTACGTGTACGGCGAATGCTCTCCACCGGTGTGATGCTCGATCGTGTCCACGTTTACGTGCAAGCACACCGTCTCCGGCAGTGGAAGTGCCACCGCCTCCTGCACCGTACCACTATCATAGACCTCGAACTGGCGGCAGAACAATGCAAGACTCGTCAAGTCATCTGCCTGTTCGAACGACTGAAGCCGCGAAAAATCGCTTTCATCCATCCCGAGTTCTCGCACCCAGTGCGGAGTCTCTTCCAGCCAATCCTTCGGTGCGATATCGGTTAGCGGACCTTGGAATTTGAACACTGGCAGCGGACTGGGGCCTTTGTAGTCCACGCTTTTTCGGTCACAGATGGATTGGATTTCTCTACTGTAATCGAGAAGAGCATCCCGGTCCAAACTGAACGCCATCAGGTGGACTCTGTCCATGATATACCACACCACTATCCTGCAAACTAAAATAAGTATGTCCGAGATCCGCGTTCACCAATCTGTGCGGCAGTATATCACCGAGGAGTTTTGAAACACTGGTAAGAAGTTACAGGTCATGGGTATCGGGGTTACCAAATTCATTGCGAAAAACGCGGTCCGGGACAAGATCTCCACGGAGTATCCGAATCCAGGGGCAGATGTGGACGCCGAGTTACAGGTGATACATGTCTCGTATGAACACTCGCTGCTCGGACAGGCCTTCGACTACCTGATCCGGTTCTGGCTGGAACACCAGCACAGTGAGGTGCACGACCCGCACACTGGTCGGTTGGATCGTGACTGGACACATGCTCTCGAATATACACGGTCCCACTTTACACCTGCTTGGGAACAACCGGGTGAATCAGGGTCAGATGATCGGGAACCCCGTAACACCGCGCTGGAGCGGGCTAAGAAAAAACATGAGCAGTTTCGGGAAACCGGGATGAACGCGAATGATGTGATTGATGCCGCCCTCGTGTATTCCGGGCTTGACCTCAACGTTGGGTTCGAGGACGGGACGATAGAAGCAAACTCGTTCGAGGACGATGTCGTCTCGGAGTTACAGGACCTGTTTCATTTGTTCCGGGAACAGGACACATTGCTCGGTGACTCAGTGATCCTCAGCCCGGATTTTGGGCAGCGGTCGTTTATCCTTGAGGGCCATGGAGATTTCATCGTAGACCAGACCTTGATAGATGTGAAGACCACTGAAGACCCGGCGTTCAAGCCTGAGTACTGGCGGCAGCTGCTCGCCTATTATGTGCTCAACGATATTCACCGGGAGCTGGTCGCTGCAGAGGTCGACAGTCGCAGTGCAGACGTACCGTATCCTGACCTTACGAGTGTTGGTGTCTACTTTGCCCGGTTCGGTGAACTCCAGACCATCGACGTGGACGAGTATCTACAGCCGCGAGACGAGTACGAACGGTTCCGTGCATGGTTCGTGGACCGGGCGATCGATGAGAACCATGATGGCCGCCGGAATTATGATCCGTACCGGGAGGTCCTGACCGAGCAGTACGATTTCGAGGGCCAGACAAGCTTGTTTGACTTCTAAAGCTGACGGAAGAACCGCCTCACCGCGATCGCTTACTGGTATCAGAACCTTTCAGTTCCTCCAGAAGCGGCTTGATCTCGGCAAGGATAGGTTCCCGGAACTTCAAGATGTAGAAGGCAAGCAGGATTGCAACCGCATAGATAGCAACTTCCGCCATCGCTTCAGCCACTTCTTGGCTGAACGCCATATCTGCGACGAACGCCACGATAATGAACGCCAGCCCGCTGGGAGATATCTTCCCCGCGAACTCACCAACGAGCACATCGAGACGCTCACTGTCAGCGATCAACCCGGAATGATGGCTGAGGATCAGGCATAGGGCGAAGAACCCGAGTGTACCACCGATGCCGGCGGCGAATGGGGTGAGTCCCCGCCCGAGCACTAGGAAGACCACGAACAATACTCCCAGCGTGGAGAAGAGGCCGACTAACGCGTATTTCTTGTCTTCTCCGCCATCAATCAAGGCCTCTCCGAGGTAGTGACCGATAGACATCCCTAAGAAGAGTGCGGCGAAGACGTACTGGAACTTCTCACTCAACGGAATCGCTTCCGGCTGGACAACGACACTGACAATCACGGCGGCAAGCGCGAGCCCCAATGTGATCCCTGCCCCAGCTGAGGCGAAAGGTTTCTGGTTTTCAGACATATATGGAATCCAATCCATTTCGGTATAATAAATCCTTGGGCGTGACGTATCCGTGGATGAACCTCGAGGTCTCGTGAACTGCTTCGTGCAGTAACACTAGGTACAGGTCGTGCATCCAGATGGCACGTTGTCGATTCGATGATAGCCAGTCACACGCCTTCTGCTTCAGCTTGATCCCCGACATCGAACGTTGACGGAAGGTCGATCGGCGTCTCATCATCAACACCCAACTCACGAAGTCGACGTGTCGCTACGTCGCTCGTATCGAGGACGACGTAGCCACGCACGATGAGTTTGTCCGCACCTTTCTTTGTACCATTGGTCTACCCAATTTCCGGAGAACCCAGGATCTTGTTGAGACTAATTCGAGAAGACCACTGGCCACCAGCGGCTCTAAAAAACACGACGTGCAGCGGGCATCTGGGACAGAGACACGGCTCAATCAAAAATTGTGTCACCGATGGTCTCAAGGGGGTATCAAGACACTGTTTTGAGAAGGAACGATAATGATACAGATTCCCGACAACCTACTATGTCTGTTCAGTGCTGGCGTGACAGAACAACGCAATTCTTACGTTATCGAAATTCCCGACTCTGAGATTGCAACCGGAAATCTCCAAGAGGGAGAAGTATACCACGTTGCACTGCTTGAAACAAAATCTACACCTGACGAGGATATCACACAGAGACGAGAGGTGGGCATTCCAGAGCCACCTGTTGAGGAAAACGAAACCCGAACTGTAGACATTGGAGATATCGGAGAGCAAGGTGATGGCGTTGCTCGTGTCGAGCGAGGATATGTGATCATCGTCCCCGATACGGAGAAGGGTGAACGGGTGACCATCGAAATCACAGATGTCAAAGAAACCGTTGCCTTCGCTGAGGTTATCGAACGCGAGGACTACTACCTGTAAACTGGTTTCCTAATCATCGAGGTTAGCTGTGAATTCCCATTGCAGCGATTTGCTCTTGATAGCGATTTCGGATAGTGACCTCGGTTACTTGTGCCACGTCAGCGACTTCACGCTGAGTCTTTTTGCTATTGCAAAGGAGCGCAGCGGCATAGATCGCCGCTGCGGCATATCCAGTCGGTGATTTACCTGACAGCAACCCTTTTTCGGCTGTCGTATCGATGATTTCGTTGGCTTTTGCTTGTACCTCTTCGGGAAGTTCGAGTTCAGAACAGAAACGCGGGACATATTTTTTTGGATCGACAGGTTCCATCTCGAGGTTCAGTTCCTGTGAGATGTATCGATATGTGCGACCAATCTCCATCCGGTCTACTCGTGAGACGGTCGCAATCTCATCCAGGGATCGTGGGATTCCTTCCATCCGACAGGCTGCGTATAGCGTACTGGTGGCCACACCTTCGATCGAGCGTCCTCGGATGAGATCCTCATCAAGTGCACGTCGATAGAGGACGCTTGCAACCTCTCGAACAGAGCGGGGAACACCCAGCGAAGAAGCCATCCGGTCTGTCTCAGAGAGCGCAAACTGAAGGTTTCGTTCGCCGGCATCCTTTGTCCGGATTCGCTCTTGCCATTTCCGCAGTCGATTCATTTGACTGCGCTTCTGCGAGGAAAGTGATCGTCCGTAGGCGTCCTGGTTTTTCCAGTCGATCGTCGTCGTCAGCCCCTTATCGTGCATCGTCTGAGTCGTCGGCGCACCAACGCGTGATTTGTTGTCACGCTCGGCTGCGTTGAATGCCCGCCACTCTGGCCCTCGATCGATCGTCTCCTCTTCCAAAATCAGTCCACAGTCCTCACAGCTAATTTCGCTTCCATCCGAACTTCTCGTGAGCGTCGTCGAATCACATTCGGGACAGGATCGAACGCCTTCTTGTCCAGTGGTTTCGTGTTCAGTTTCATCATCACGCTCTTTCTGGTGGGTCAGGCGTTCCATTACCTAGAATGAATTGTCCGATACGGTTAAACACTGGGTACAATATGAGTGGAGAATATGCGATATCCCGGCAGCGAAACGGCTATTGGCCGTGAGCGGTCCGGAACGTGAAGGTGGGTAGGGAGAGGGGTAGTAGGTAATCAGGAACCACCAAAAAAGAGACATTCTCCAGTTTCTCCAACCACTAATTGCGCTCTGGGAAGATGATTTCCGACCAACGAGTCAGTGTAATCGAACACTGACCATTGTACCAGTTCTTCGCAGCTGCCCTGAACCGCACTTGTTCACCGTCCTGCGCGATCGTTCCTGTTCCCGAATTTGGTTGGTTGTTATATCAGACAAAGATTGTTACTTCGGAGTCTGTAACTAGAACACAGAACTCACCAACAGTAAATCGAATCTCGAGTTCAGTATCTGAGTCTGCTGAGTTTGCGAGTTGCTCGAGTGCGTCGACGTCAATCACCCGTTGCAGCTGGTACCCATCTTGATCGAGTCCCTGTTCCTCGAGGGCTTCAACAATCTCAACCAACAACCGCTGCTCACTCATCGCTCATCACCTCTTCGACGGCGTCGATGATCTCCTGAGACGTCGAACTAATGCGCTCGAGTCGATCGAGGAGCGTCTCCGGTTCGTCCCCCTCCCACGCAGCGAGGTAGAACGCTGACCCACTCGTGTCTAATCCGAAATATCGACCGACGATATAGCCGACAGCTTCGGCCTCGAGTTCGCGCTTCGATCGTTCGTCTTCGGTATCGATGCCACCGTGCAACAGTGCGTGAGCGTACTCATGAACGAGTGTGACGGCGAGATCAGCCTCGCTTTCACGATCACGGACTTTCACGAGTGGCTGTGTCCCCAGCCGATACTGACAGACACCCTTGGCGCTGCCGTGAGACCATTCCTGAGGAGGGACGATGTCGACAGCTACCCCGAGTTCCGACGCTGTCTCGAGGAGTGCTGGAAGCAGCCCGTCGACGTTACCGAGTGCTTGGGTCTCGAGTTCCGGGAGTGGCTCTCCCTCAGTCTGCGACACATCGAAGACCGGCGCTGGTCGAAAGCCGACGAGCCCTTTGTCCCACTCGTCGGGTTCAGTATCGTCGTATTCGCAGTCACTCCGCTCGTGATACGATGGTGAGTTTCCGCATTCAGGGCACTGTCTCGCGATGATCGGTGCCCAGATCCAGATTGCCTTCTCGCCCTCTTTCACATGCCGGTCGAATTCGTTTTGCCACGTTCGGTAACCGGCGACCTTGGTCGCGTGCGGACACTGCAGCTTGATCAACAACGTGTTCCGGTGCGAGTAGTCGTGGAACCGGCTCTGGACGTCGAGCCACTCTTTGAATTGCTCGCTCGAAACGGCGTCGTCAACCTCCTCGACGAGGTCTCCAAGCCATGCTTCGATCGTACTATGCATCTCGTCGTGCCGGGTATCCGAATCGTCGAACGTTTCCCGGGTGCTGCTGCTGGTAGCCATAATCGATTCACGTCTCTCGAGTCGAACTCGAGACGACCGGCACCCATGACGGTCAGAAAAACACGCCGTAAATAAGCAGCTGTGAAGCCGCGATCCGATCGATAGTGACGGTTGTAGGTGACTGGTACGCCAGCTGGTTTTCAAACGATCGATTCCATTAACTCCACACCAGAAATTATATTATTGTAGACTACAATTAACGAGATGGAAGCCATCGCGCTCCAAAACAGCGGACGCGGGGGCATGCGTATTGAAATGCCCCGGGTGCGGCAACACCCGAGACGGTGGCTTCCAAACGCGGTATGTTTGGCTGCCATGCTTTCGTTACTGCTACCGAGACAAAAAGGTCTCGCACGACGGTTGAGTATCGCCATCGATCAGTCACAGCCCTGGCCCGGCCGCTACTTCAGTTCGATTCGAACCTGTTCACACGCTTTATGCCGGCTCCGACGTGGGGACTCCCTCTGTCGCCACTGGCGACACGCACGGAGGAGCCACGAATGAGTTCCAGTGAGAACCCCACTACTGAAACGGATGACGATCTCGCTGATCCCGTCTGCGATCGGTGCGGCAAACCGATTCCATCTGAGCGGGTGATCCACCTCTCGAGCGAACCCTGTCGAGAACTCGCGGGTCGCTATGCAGCCGTCACGAGGACGTACTGTCCCAACTGCATCGCCGGCATCGGGATGCTCGAGTTCACACGGGAGGCTCGAGCGCACGTCGAATCGGACTAAGGGGACTCGGAAGTCATATTTTCGAACTGATAATTCGGGCCCTTCCGCCACCAAGACGGATAGGCGAAAGCCCGGCAGCGAAACGGCCATAGGTCGTGAGCAGCCCGGAACGTGGAGGTGGTGAGCGGTGGAGGTGATCGTTGAACACTGTTGGATTGTGCTCCGACGCCAGAATTCGACGACCGTTTCACGGTCCTCACGCTCTGCAAAGGTCTGATGCAGGTCGCATAATGCGGTCAACTCTTCAGCGGTGAGTTGTGGTGCGTGGTTATCCACATCGACGGTGGTCCGGAGGGAGTCTGGACCGAATTGATGTTTGCGAGTGCGTTCTATATGGTCGGGTTCGGTCAGTATATTGTCGAGCCTCTCCCATTCCTCGATGGACGTGTTCTCGTCGTCGTATGCGGACTCGTGGGACTCCTGTTTCTGGTCGGTGTGAACTATTACGGGACGGAAGAGTCCGGCAAATTCCAGAACAGACCACTGAAGCAGAACTATAGATCGTTCCGCGAATCCTTCTCAGTATTGCACCACATTCGTTCTCGACAGATAGATGATCTGAACGGTAGCAACGGCTCGTCACGGTGCAACGAATGCCTCGCCGTATAGTGGAATCATGATCAGCAAGAGGGGCACCGAAGCGATGAACACGAGTGCGAAAGCGATCACTCGATAGAGCGTTCGGTTCGAGTAGACGACGTAGCCTGCACTCAGCAGGATGAGTACTTGCGCGAGCAACTCGACGTAGGATGCACGAAGCCCGAACACGCCGGGTCGAAGCGCCAGCACCACGATTGTGGCCGACAGCATCGTTAGTCCCCCTATCAACATCGCCGAACGGGTTTTCACCCCCACCGCATCGATCGTGATCGCGACGAACGAAGCGTTTGCTTACCGCGTATCTAACCGAAGCGGTGAGGCGCGTTCCCATAGGTAATGGTGTTCAACACAGACCGTTACAAGGTTATCTAACTGATTAGCTCGCTCAAAGTCGACTTCGCTTTCGGTTTCACCAAACGTACTGAGAGGCCGAATATGATGAATGTTGAGACCTACCCCAAATTCTTCACGGTGTTCTTTCTGGGTCCTCTCGCATCCGGGCGTTTGACAGGTAAAATCGTCGTGTTTGAGGGCCTTCAACCGTTGCACCCTCCAGTTATCACCGTACCCACGCCATTCATGTGCCGATTGTTCTTTCCATTTATGATTCTCTGGACCAGAGGGGTAACCGACTGGTTCGTACTCTGCTGCTTGAATAGCAGCCTGCCAACTGTCCCACCGCCGGAAATAGGGACGGTGCGAATATTGGCCGTGATCCCTCATCTCTTGGGCAGTCGGTACTTTGTCTAACTCGTCGACAAGCCGACGAATTTCTTCAAATAATGCCTCATCGGAGATTCGATGCCGATGGTGAGGGTCGTATCCGGCGGCTTGCAACGCTTTATTCCAACTACCAAAATGGTTCTGGGCGAGTTTAACCGAATACTTTCCTTTCGATCGCATTTCAGAAGCCGTCGGTGGCTTCCCGAGTGCATCTGCTAAGCTGGCTATATCGTCAAGGATTGCTTCTTTGGAAACACGATATTTTTGGATTGGTTCATACCCCACCAACTGGAGCGCGTTTGTCCAGCTGTTAAAATGGTCTTTGTATGTACCTGCTGCGTAGGCCCCCAATTCGTCCATCTCACTGATTGTTGGTGAACGACTCAACTCATCGCCGAGACGCTCAAGTTCAGCCAGTAACTGTTTGTCTGATATTCTACGACGATGTCCACTGACGTGACCTCCTAATGCATTCTTTGTCTCAAAGCGGTCTCCGCAAACATCACAGATAAAATCGGCGTCATATGTCATTTGTTGCATCTCAGGCGCTCATGCGCCCGCACCCCTCTGGGGGCTGGATAAACCTGCTCGGGCCGCGTACCGATTCACCCAGTTCACCGGATAAATCTTACATAGGTAAGTGAGGTCGTGGCTGCGCGCACAGCGAACGCAGAGAGCGAGCACGGAGCGGAGGGTGGGGCGGTGGGGTTCGGGTTGGTCCGGCACACAGCAAAAATGAGGGGGAGACACGTTGGCTACGCTTCCCACCAGCGGCCGCGATCCGGGAAGTAGATCGTAGTCCACCCGGTGATTGCCAGTGAGACGCGTCCCTGGTACCAGTTTTTCGCTGCCCCGCGAATGCGCAGGTACTCGCCTTCTTCGATCCACGGTGCCTGAGAGGCCTCCCAACTCGTCAGCTTTGTCTTCCCGCTATCGTCTTCGATCAACCCAACCTGCTGAATCGCCGGATTCGAGGCGTCCCACAGTTCGATTACGCGACCCTCGACACTGACCTCGCCACGATTGATCTCCTCGAGTTTGCCGATCGGGACGATCGTCCCTGCTTCGTGGAGCAGCTCTTCTTTCGTCTCCATCACAGCCTCGAACAACTCCGTTCTCTCGAGGACGCGACTCGCGATCCGCTTTGCGATGACTGCCTGACTGTAGCCACCTTGGACATCGTCGGCCAACCGCTGTGCCTGCTGATTGACCGCTGCTAACTGCTCGCGCTCGAGCGTTTCACGGGGATCGATCCGCCGTTCTGACCGCCGCTGTTCACGACGCACCGACTTGATTGTCTTCCGAGTTCGTCGTGCCCGTCCCTTCTGCTGACCGAACTCGGCCTGGGCACTGATGCGCTCGAGCTCGTCTTCTCTGGCTCGAATGCGTTCTTCCTGGGCCAGGGTCGCGCCATGGATTCGTTCATCGCTCGTATCGACGATTCCGTCAGGGTGGTTCGCATCCACCTTTGCCTGGATCTCCATCTCGACTGTTGCCCGGAACTCCGGGGTTTCGTCGACGGCGTACTCCGCATCGGGGTCGCGCTCCGCTCGAGTGTCCGCCTGTTCGTATGCCTGTTCATCGACCGAAACGACCTTACTGACTGAATTCTTACTAGACATTGGTGTGTTAGCACCTGAAGGCGCTCACTCGGCGTCTTCTTCCGACTCCACGACTCTCCAGCCGTGGCTCTCGACGTCGACCGACTCATCCAACACACGCGCTCTCGCTCGCGCCTTCGCTCGCGTCCCCCTGGGGCGCGAGCGAGAGCGCCTCTGAAGAAGGATCAACCAGTACCGCGCGTCGTTCTGCTGAGGGAAGCGAGGCAGAACTCGAGGCGCGAACGGAGTGAGCGACTCGGCGACCCGCCCGGAGCGAGCGGCCAGCACACAAGCCGGTTTCGTGTCCGTCGAGCGAGCGCAGGAGCGAGTGAGACGCAACCGAAAGCGCGCTTGGTGCTGGCGTCGAAACCAGATGCCCGGCAGGACCCGCACCCACTGGAGCGGAAGCCCGCCCGGAATGGTCGGTCGCGAGCGAAGCGAGGCGCGACCACCGGGAGCGACTCGAGGCGAACGGTGAACGGAGTGAGCCGTGAGCAAGCGGAGGGCGGTAGCGACGAGCGGGGCGGGCCGCTACGAACCACCTGACCAACGGCTTTCACCGCTCGGCACAACAACTACCGCCCTGGTGGATTCAGAAAGGGCGAGGCTGTCTCGCTGTCCCTCGATCCAGCAAGCACCGCAGGCACGAGGAGCACAGCGGGGTTCCCGTGAGCGGAGCGAACGGGAGCAAGCGAGACTTCGTCTTCGCACCTGAGGTCGGCCTCCACGAGGCCGTCCACGAACTCGTCTTCTCGAGTCTTTATCGAAACATTATCTGTACCCTGAACGGCTCACTGGACGTTATCCGGTGTGACTGCCACAGCGACCGCGACGACGTTCCCGCCCCCGGGTACTCATCTGCGACGACCGGGGCTACCTCGTCAACGTGCTGCAGCCGCTCATCGACGCTCGCGACGAGATCAAGGCGGCCATCCGTCACGAGAAGGATCGGGACGGCCCCGACGAGGACCGACTGGCGGAACTCGAGGGGCGGTCGGGAGCGCTGAAGTGGATCCTCGTCGCCTGCTTCGGCTATCAAGGGTTCAGCAACACGAAGTCCGGCCGCATCGAGTGCCACGAGGCAATCAACGCGTTCGCTCGCGAAATTCTGCTGACGGCGAAACAGCGACTGGAAGCCGGCGGCTGGCGGGTCGTCCACGGCATCGTCGACTCCATCTTGATGACCCCAGACCCCGACGTCAACGACGATGACCGCGAGGAGCTCGAGATGCTCGCGACGGAGATTACCGAGCGCGTCGAGATCGGGCTCGAATACGAGGCACACTACGACTGGGTCGCGTTCGTCCCGCAACGCGAGAGCGACGCCAGCGCGTTGACGAAGTACTTCGGGAAGGTCGCCGGCGACGACGATTTCAAGATACGCGGTATCGAAGCCCGGCAGCGTTCGACCCCACCGTTCATCGAGGACGTCCAGCGGTCATGTCTCGAAAAATTCGACACAACTCGTTCTCCAGAGGTTGTTCTTCGGCGTCTCGAGAAGGCAATCGAGAGACTTCACGCGGAAGAGGTCCCGGTAAAGGAGCTCGTCGAACGGAATCGGGTTTCCAAACCACTCGAATCCTATACGCAGAACACACGAAACGTGGCGGCACTGAAACGTGCCCGTGCCCAGGACCTTATGGTCCATCCAGGACAGGATATTGAGTACGTGGTCATTGACGATGAGAAGTCTTCGCGGAATTGTGTTGCCCTCGCTCATGAAGGGGTCGAGACCTACGACGCCTCGTACTACGAGACGCAGCTCGTCCGAGCTGTCGAAAGCATACTCTCTCCTTTTAGTTGGGATCGCAAGGACATTCGACGAAAGCTCAATGGAACACGTGGAGTCGGTATCACGGACTGGACCTGACGAACCCCCTCCCCCCTTTTTCGAGTTGTAAACTCGTGACGGTGGGGAGGGGTGAACAGCAAAAGGGGTAATCAAACAACCGATTGTACCGGATACACGAAATAGAAGGTCTGAAAACCTGGTTCTACAATATACATATTTGAATACGAAAGTTTATATCGTATATCTGCTAACCATAACCGTACTAGATCATAGAAAATAGATCACCTAACCAAGCTAGATGATCGAGATCTTAGAGGGAACGCGGACTCTCTAATCTTGTTCGTGGTCTTTTCTCGTGTATCTTGATGTTTCAGTGCCTCTCCGTCCATTTTCAATTTCTCGACTTTCATTCCTTCCCCTCTTGAGAGGTCTGTGCCAGCGACTTACAACTCGAAAAAGGGGGGAGGGGGTAGAACACTCGAGATCAACAAACCGCTCTATGATTATCGTGTTCGTAGGTCGGTATTACTGTCACTCGTGAACTGGTGCCGCAAGCGTTGTCCCTTCTCAACAATCCTGGTTCTTACAACTCGAAAACGGGGGGTGTGAGACGAATCCTCTCGTCCAGAACATCATTCACAAAATCCAAATTATGTAGATTTTGTCTTCATACTCGATTCGATCCACTTGCACTTACAACTCGAAAATGGGGGGTCTAGTCACGAATGGATTCCGATAACGAAGATCCTCGAGGATCCGTTACAACTCGACAACGGAGGGTGATAGATTCCGAAGACGGTATCTGATTCACTTCGAAAATGCACGACTGTGGTTGTTAGATCGTCTGATTTCGCCCGGTTACAACTCCACAAGGGTCCACATTTTTATACCCGGAGTTCGAGGGGTTTCATAATGGGACGAGAGGGACGTAGAGCAGAATCGGATCATCCGGAAGATGAGATGGATCATGATTCCTCATCTGTTGATTCTGAAAATCTTGAACCGACGGGCCAAGATGCAGATTACGCCGATACGTCACAAATGACGTTCGGGAATAACTCGGATCCCACTGATTCGTCTCAAGAAGCTACGAACGGCGACAGTGGCGGCATCTCAATTCGAGAGCGACTACAAACCGAGTCATCCGGTGGAGTCTTCGCGAACAAAGACCTCGTCCGGTCAGATACCATCATCGACGAGGATCGTATCGTCGGTCGTGATGACCAGCTAGGTCGCGTTGTCGACAATCTAAAACCAGTGCTTCAGAACGACGGCATCCCGGATATGCTCCTGAGCGGCCCATCTGGAACTGGGAAGTCACTCATTATTCATGCGGTCTGTAAACAGATCGTCGAGCTGTGTGAATCACAAGGCAAGACCTTCGGGGTTCTCTCTATCAATTGTGAGGGGCCGAAGACTGCAGATCGGGCTGTTTATCGTTTAGTTAGAGCTGCTGCCGACGATCTCGACGTTGATCCTGGTGTCCCCCAAACCGGCGTTTCAACGGATCAGAAGCTCGAGCGACTGTATGAACTGATGCGCGAGTACTACGACGGTGTCATCTTCATCCTCGATGAGATCGATATACTTGAAGGACCGTATCAGGAGGCAGAGTACAATTCTCTTATCTACCAGCTTTCACGGGCTCGAAAACTCGCCGACTTTGATGGCCCGATCTCACTTACGGCTATCACGAACTATGCCGATTTTATGAAGGATCTCAACAGCCGCGCACAGAGTTCTTACAATCCTGACGACATCTTCTTCGACGATTACGATGCGAACCAACTCCGTAGTATTCTCCACAACCGACGAGACGCCTTCAAGCCAGAATCACTCGCAGATGACGTCGTTCCGCTTGTTGCCGCGTTCGGATCCCAAACGCATGGTGATGCACGGAAAGCGATTGATCTCCTCAGGTGGGCTGGCGAATTAGCCGAGCGACGTGGTGCTGACACGGTTACCGAGTCGGATGTCCGTAAAGCCCAGGAGAAATACACCGAAAATCGCAAACTCCGACACATTAGTGGGATCTCGACTCAAAAGAAACTCTCCATCTACGCTGTGGCGGCTACAGCCCATTACGCAAGAGAACATCCTGAGTGGATACCCGCTGGACCTACGTTCAAAACGTACCAATTCATTGCTGATACGATGGGCGCGGATCAGTACAGTCGCGAGACGTTCGTAAACCACGTAACTGAGCAGAGTACGTACGGTGTGTTGGACTACGAGCGCCGAGGCAAGGGTCGAGGCCGAGGAGTGCATATGTATTTCTCCCTCTCTGAAGATCCGGAAACGATCATGGAGACGATTCGTGAGGATTCGCGGTTCGAAGATTTAGCTCACGAAGATGCGACTATCAGTGCGGTTGTCCGCGAGCGGCTGAAGCAGTTCCGCAACAAGAACTAATCTTGCCCTGATTCTCCCTGCACTTACTACTCGAAAACGGGGGGTGTTAGGGTTCTGGAGGCGTCTTACAACTCGAAAATGGTGGGTGTCATTCATCGGAATTTCTCGTTACTACTCGAAAACGGGGGGTGGGGAGCTAAGGATTCGATGTCCCTTTGGATATGATGTGCCATTTCATCGCATTCTCCCATTTACTACTCGAAAACGGGGGGTGTGGCCTCCGATTTTCTCGCTGACAGTTCCATCGATGAGAATGTTGTAAAGAAACGACGGAAAAGGGCTGCGAATCGAGTTCACTTATCTGGATTGACCGGCCCCTTGTACTTCGATTTGATTTTTTCGCCCTCCCGCCACTGCCAGTAGTAGTAGCGATTATCGTTGATCTCTTTGATCGTGATCGTTGCCTTCGTTGGAACGTCGTCTGGGAGGTCGTCAGGTCGCTTTTCGATCTCGTCCTCCGTTGTCTCTTCCTCAAGACGAGCCTCGCGTTCCTTGTGTTCGGCTAGCTCTTCGGCGTACGTGGCAATGTCACGGAGACGCTCCGGAGTGGACTCGTTGAGCGTATTGACCAAATCCGTCGGGAGGTTCGTCGGTGGGGTCGGGGGTTCGTAAGACATCGGCTGTTGTCTCGTGTTAACCAACACGGACTCTCAACCCATAGTTTTGTTGGTTAAGAAAGTTCGTCGACTCTGTGACCTCGCTCTCTGTAACATCACGGGCAACTCATTTATAAAACAGTTTCGTACTGTGTTACACCGTGCTCCGGCGCATCGAACTCGAGGTCCTCGCCACGGTCGACCGCGGCGACACAATCTCCGAGCTCGCGACGAAGCTCGACCACAGGGAGAGTTACCTCTCTCGTGGCGTCGCCGACCTCGTCGAGAGGGGGCTCGTCTACTCGGAACGCGCGGGCGGCGAAAACGAGTCGTTCCGTCGGATGCTCGCGCCGTCGAACTCTATCAGGACCTCGTCCGCCAGCACTCCCACATCGACTTCCCCGAACTGTTGACCGGCAAGGCACTCGAAGTGCTGTACTACCTCGACCAGCCGCAAACCGTCTCCGAGATCGCCGATCGAAGCGACAACTACCGCAACACAGTTAACCGCGTCCTCAAGCGGTTTCGTGACCGTGGTCTCGTCGGGACGGCCGACAGCCGCTATGACTTCAACGCCGACTTCGACCGCCTCCACGAGTTCGCCCGTGAACTCGCACATCATCTCCATCGCCATCGCCTCGAAGCCGTTGCCCCGAAGGGCACGATTCTCTGGGAGGACTACGACGAATTCCTCGCCCAGGCCGAGACGGAAATCGACGCGGCGGCGTTCCACGAAACCGGCCTTGCTCGGTTCGCGGCGTTTGATCTCCAGTTCCTGCTCACCGGCCACCGCTACTACGTCTACTCCGAGGAACTCGACGCAGTCTCGCCGGCGGAGCTGTGTTGGCACACGCTGCTGATCGACAACGGTAGCCGCTACCGTTCGTACTGTCTCCTCCTGCTCAGCCACGTCGACGTCGACGAGGCGGACCTCCGAGAGCAGGCGGCGAAGTATGGCCTCGAAGACGACATCGACGCTTTGCTCCGCTACCTCGAGACGCACGGAAAGGTCGACGACGACCGGCTCTCGGAGTGGAACGCGTTCCAGGAGCTGGCGGCTGACTACGAGGTGCGACCATTCTGAGACCGAACGTCGTCGCCAGCCGTAGCGTCTGCCAGCGTCAGTTCGGATCGTAGGGATTCGTTGCTGTATCGAGCCGATAGACATCCTCGACAGCGTCAAAATCGTCGTCAAACGCATACAGGTAGCCGAGCCCCTCGGTTTGCATATACGCGACAATACAGGCATCGACGAAGGAGAGGGGTTCGTGTTGGCGAAAGAGGGCCTTCCCTGTCGCGAGGGCGTCGGTGGTGAGTGAGTCGATGTGGAAGCGGGCGTTTTCTTCGATGCGATCGAGGAGATCGACGGCTGCGTCGTGGCCGGCGTGGGTTGTGAGGCCGTTGAGTGTTTCCGCGAGAACGTAGTCGAGGACGACTGCCTCTGGGAGCGTTCCATTGTCGATGCCGTGGAGCACGGGAAGCGCGGCATCGTGGGATCCATCCCGTCGGTATGCGGCTGCAAAGAGGACTGTCGTATCGATGAGTGCACGAGGCATTTACTCAACGTCGACGCCCCAGGCGTCGTGATCGCTCGTGACATCGGTCGGCTCCTCACCAGCGTAGCCGTCGAAGTCGGCGAACGTGCCCGTTTGCTGTTGGATGACTTGGACCCGTATGCTCCCGTCGTCTTCGAGATGCCAACGGAGCTGATCACCATCGTCGATATTGAGTTCACGCCGAATCCGGGCGGGGATGTTTGCCTGGTTTCCAGACACCTTGCTTTCGGCGTCGATTCTGTCGCTGCTCATACCTCACTGTATGTGACCGGCCGTGAAAAGCCTAGTGTGTCGCCACACTACCCTGTAACAGAAGAGCGATTCCGACGAAGCGGATGGTGATCTACCCTGAGGTCGTTAGGGGCCGGCCGTCTGGTCGGGGAACACGGCCCCGTTTGATCTCGTGATCGACGCGACGAAGATGCTTGCAGCCACCCTCGGGTGAGCGCTGCTGCCAGTCGGGACAGGTACACGACTCTTCGATGACGTCGACTTCGTACCTGTTTCCGGACGCGGACTGCACCTCGTAGCGGCCACCTTTCGAGAGGAGCGAGACGTCCATCGCTTCATTGACGGCGCGCTGGGTTCGTGGCTCGAGGTCGTCCTGTGACTGTGGGTCATCGTCGTCTACCAGCCGGTCGCGGACGTCGCCCGTTCGTCCACCGTCCGTGGCGACGGCTTCCGCAGGGCCACTGAGCCGCTCGTGGAGAAGGTCCTCGACCCCGGCCAAAGGTAGTGGACTTCGCGACGATCGCGATGGTCGTAGGACCCGCACGCGGCTGCGCTGCCAGTCCAAACCCGCCAGGCACCAAGCGCGGCCATCACGTCGAAATCGTCCGTGGAACCGTCTGGTGGTCGTCCGGAAAGAACACTCGGAAGCGGGTATACGCTTCTTGTGGCGGGACGGTCTCCCACCAGTCTTCGCTGGAGCCCCAGCTGTCGCACATCGCTTCGTCGCTGCCGTAGCCGACAGTGACGCCGTCTATCGACGTCCAGCCCGTCGGTAGGTGGTCTGCCTGTCCTTCGAGCACTCGGAGGACGGCGTATCGAAGATACTCGTGCGCTTGGTTGTCCGCTGTTCGAGCGACCTGGTCATGCTGCTCGGCAACGTGCTCAGCTTCCTCGAGGACCATCGTGAGATATCGATCAGTCATGATTCGACGGAGGTCAGATTGCACCTCCGCCCCTCGGCGGGCGCTGAAAAACTCACCCAACGAGTCAGAAGGGATCATCTGTTTGTTGGTTAACAGATTAGGGAATGAGCGAGTTTTCGAGGACGTCGATGAGTTCTTCTGCCGTCCGACTGATCCGCCCGAGTCGCTCCCGAACGACCTCGGGATCGTCCGACTCCCACGAAGCTACGTAGAACGCCGACCCACTGGTGTCGAGCCCGCAGTAGCGCCCGACGACGTAGGCTACCGCCTCGGCCTCGACTTCACGTTTCGACCGTTCGGTGTCGTCGTCAACGTCGAAGTGAGCAGGGCGTGCGCATACTCGTGAATCAGCGTCCGGACAAGGTCGGCGTCGTTCTCCCGGGCACGAACCTCGACACGCGGCTGCATATCTACGAGACTGAGCTGTTCGCAAGTGCCCTTCGCTTTACCGTGCGGGGATTCACGTCCGCCCTTCACAGTAGTTGCCGATTCAACGTGGACAGCCGAATCAAACTGGTCGATCAATCGACTTGGATTGCATCGCTCCAACGATCTATGCGACACAGCGAGGAAGGAAGCGAAGAAACGCCGCTGTCGGCGGCGTTTCTGAGCGTTTCCACTCGGTTACGGCGTTCTGACTGATCATCTCGGTCGGACTGATCACCCCCTATCCGTAATCGGTCACAACAACGAATTCCCTGAAGACACGTGTCGAGATTGGTGGTTTCTCCGGGATAGCACCAGCTGAGACAAGCACATTTGCGAGGATCCACAGATTGTACATCGAAATCGCGAACAGGAAGTAGAACAGCCGCACCGAGAACGTCGTCGCCGACGTTCTCGGGAGAAAATCACCGATCTGGCGGTAGGGGTCTCAATACCCCAGCGGCGGCGGAACGCCGCTGCGTACGCTCTCGCCGCCTCAGGCTCAAGGTCGAGATTCGTCACGAACCAGACGTGCTCGTCCTCGGTTGACCGGTGTGGCACAGCAAACACAGTTACTGCAACTGAGGCGGTCGGCTTACGTTTCCGTTGCATGAGATACTCGTCAACGACCGTCTCAGCGCCGGCGCTGAGACGGGCTTTCATCCCCTTACTCGGGCGTGCACGGACAATATAATCGACGCCGAGCGGTTCGAGTTCCGCAACGACGTGAACCTGGTAGAAGCCTCTGTCGAGGTAGACGTGTCTGACCGCGACGCACTCTTGTGCCGTCTCGAGCAGCGAGCGAACGGCTTCGCGCTTTTCGCGAAAGCCGTTCGCCTCCAGTGCCAGCACGTCGAGCGTGAACCGCGTTCCTGGTGCGACGATACAGATCGTCGCAAAACAGTACGTTCGATTGGTTCCCTTATCGGGATAGGTAATCAGGACATGGTCAGTGTCTGCGTCGCCGTAAAACCGCCACTGGTGGAGGTCGATCGCAACATCGACACACTCGGGTAACAGCCGTTGTTTCCGGAGAATCTCGAAGAGATCGTCGCGGACGCCATCGAACTGGTCGTCGATGGCGTCCATCTCCATGTTCCGAAGGTGATAGAGGAGCGATTTAGCGAGTCCGTTGCGAGCCGTCGACGTGACGTCGACGGGCTCGCCGCGATCGAGCTGGCACGTTTTCCCGGCGGTATTGGCAAACTCCTGTTCGAACGCGACACGAGAGAGGACGTTCAGAAAGTCCTCTCTCGTATAGCTCCCACAGGGTTTGATATCGAAATCGAGCGCTGGATACATGACGGTGGAAGCGGCGCGACAGACCTGTTTTGCTTCGGTCGTCTCGAGCATAGCCGCCCTACCAGCAACGGCGCAAATTAGGTTCGGCGTCTACTGTTTAGCGCGGGGAGGATGTCAAGTCCATGTGCGTAGACGGTGTTCCAGCGCGAGCGGGAAAAACTGATCCGTCGATCTCGCTTTCGCTCCAGATCGGAACGTTCTCACTCTGAGAGAAGCCGCGATACTGTTGCAGTGCCGCATCAACACCACTACGGGCGCGACAGGATACCGATACGGCCGTGTCTCAATGGTGAGATCCCTTCTAGACTTTCGCGGTAGTCATCCTTACGGTGGATTTGACGCACTATTCAGCAGATCCCGGTCATCGTCCTCGTACGCTGCTCACCACATCGTATGGACTGCACGAGTGACGAGTGAGACCTCGGTCACGTCGATACAGGACGGTTCGGCTGCCGTCGTGGTGGCCTCGGGAGGAGGATGGAAATGGATTTCGGGTGAGTGTGTATTCGGGTGCCGATCGAATCGCCAATTGACGTTTTCGGTATCGACGTAATGAAACGAATACATCCCCAGTTCGCTCCACTGGATATCGAGTCGCGCAGCGTCGGCGTCTCCAAGACCGTCGCTGAGACTGATCTGCAGTTCCGTGGGTGCGACGACGTCATCGTACGAGGTTGCGTCGATTAACGGCTCAAGCTCGAGCCAGAGGTCACGAATCCGCTGAAGCGCCGGGAGATAGATCGGTCCGAACTCGCCGGCTCGGTCGTCCTCGCTCATACAGCGAGCTGGTGGCTGGCCTCGTCGTAGGCAAGTGCTGCTTGGGCGACGGCGAGATTCTGCCGCGTCGTTCGCCACGCGGTGAGGTCGTCCCAGCCCTCCGTCTCGTCGGCGTCGAGTTGCTGGCTGAGCTCTTCGGGTGACACCACGTCGTAGCGGTCCTCATAGCGCCGGATCTCGGTCTTCATTTCCTTGATGCTGTCGAGCAACTCCGGCCGAGTGACTTCCTCTCGAAGTTCGCGGATCCGGGATATCAACACCCGGTCGCTGTTTCGCTTGTACAGCGTTGTTTGGCCGTCCTGCTCCGTCTCGGCGAAGCCCGTGTTCACGAGCGCCTTGCAGTGTCGACGTGCCGTCGGTTCGCTCACGAGGGCGCGGTCAGCGATCTCGGCTGCCGACTGTCCGTCGTGGGTTTGTTCGACGATTTCGTACACCCGCTCGAACGGCGTGGTATCCTCTTTCCAGTCCGCTTTGACCTGCTCGTTGATGTTATCCCATGTCTCGGTCATACTGGGTGCTACGCACTCCATAAACAAATAATTCCCTGAGAAAACTATCCTTTCAACAGTGCTTGTACAGGAGCATCGTCAGGCTACCTGATTCAAGGAGAGAGTCCCGCTGTTCACGGCGGGCGTGAATTTGACAACTGTCGAACTGCCGCCGACACCGTTCAGTCTAGAGTATCCAAGTCTTTCGCCGCGTGGAGCAACATTCCTTCCCACGTTAGGCCATGTTCCTTCTTAATTCGGTCTAACCGCTCATGCACGTCGTCGTCAACCACCACGTGGATGTTCTTCACCATACAAACATACAAAAAATAAACATACATTAGCCTTCGGGTACAAGGAGAAGTTAATGAAGCGGACCAACACGTTCGATGTGATTCCTCAGTCCGAGAAGGACGAGGAGTTGCTTCAACGCCTGTTGGACGCTTCTGCCGCTCTCTGGAACGAAATCAACTACGAGCGCCGCGAACACTACGCCGACCCAAACGCCGACGTATGGGACATAAGCGAGTATCGCGGGCGGTACGGAGACACGCTCGGAGCTTCGACCGTTCAGCAAATCGAACGGAAGAACCGCGAAGCGTGGCGGTCGTTCTTCGCGCTCAAGAAGAAGGGCGAAGCCAACGGGAAGCCCGGATACTGGGGCAACGAACGCGAAGGACGCGAACTCCGAACGTACATCCGCAACACGTCGTACTCCGTCGAGTGGGGCGAATACTCCCGACTCGAAATTCTCGTCGGCCAAGACCTGAAAGACGAGTACGGTCTGGGACACCGCGAACGTCTCCGGCTCGAAGTCCGGGGCAACCCCAAATGGGAAGAGTACGACAAGCAGGGCCGGTTGGAGTTGTTCTGGGACGAGAACGCACAAACATTCAGGGCCTTTCAGCCAGTCACAATCGGCACTTCTCGGCTGGTACAACCACTGGCGGGCGAAACCGCCGCTCTGGATATTGGTGCGAACAACCTCGTCGCCTGTACGACCACGACCGGCACGCAACTGCTGTACGAAGGGCACGACTTGTTCGAGCGGTTTCGCGAGACGACGCGAGAAATCGCCCGGTTGCAGTCGCTCTTGGACGACGGCCGGTACAGCAGCCACCGGATACGGTCGCTATACCGACGGCGGACACGACGGCGCGACCATGCCCAAGACGCGCTCGCACGCCACCTCATCGAACGGCTGCACGGTGAAGGTGTCTCCACGGTGTACGTCGGCGCGTTAACGGACGTACTCAATACGCATTGGTCGGTCAAGGCGAACGCCAAGACGCACAACTTCTGGGCGTTCCGGCAGTTCATCGACCGACTCGCGTGTACCGCCGAGGAGTACGGTATGACGGTCGAAACTCGGTCGGAAGCGTGGACAAGCCAAGAGTGCCCACAGTGCGGTTCAACCGAGCGGACGACGCGCCACAGCGACACGCTGACGTGTCCGTGCGGCTTCGAGGGGCACGCGGACCTTACGGCAAGCGAGACGTTCCTGAGACGGCAGACGACGGTAGCACGGCCGATGGCACGGCCTGTGCGCCTCAAGTGGAACGACCACGAATGGTCAGAGTCACCACACTCTTGTTCCAACGAGGAGCGCACGAACCCGCAAGTTGCCTCCGTGGGCCGGTAAGCGATACCCCCAGCGTGAGGAAACCCCGGCGTTCACGCCGGGGAGGATGTCATCTGCTCTTCTAACGTGTCTTGATGCGACCGGATGGTCGTTGCAGTGACGCTCGCCGCCGCAGCGACTTCCGACTGCGTCAGCCATCGTCCCTCTTCACGACCCGCCTTATACAGACAGGCGGCTGCGAATCCTGATGGCTTGACACCCGACGCTACTCCTGTCGATTCCGACTGTTCAGCCAACCTTTGAGCTCGCTGTCGGATGTACGCTGGAACATCGAGTTCTGACGCGAGACGGGGGATGAATTCGCTAGGGCGAACAGGCTGGGTCGGCAGTCCGAGTTCTGTATTCAACGTCTTATAGGCATTCGTGACTCTTGATTGTTCAACGCGTGCCGCGTCGACGACGTCGTCGAGTAACCGCGAGTGGCCGTTACAGCGACAGGCTCCGTAGATGCTTGCTGCAGCTATCGCCTCGATCGATCGACCTCGTAGCAGGTCTTCGGTTTGAGCGCTCCGGAACAGTTGACACGCCTGGTCACGAACCGAATCTGAGAGCTCGAGGACGCTCGCGATTCTTCGAACTTCACCCAAGCCGTGTGCGAGGTTTCGCTCGGCTTTCGACTGGAAGCGACCACGAGTCTGTTCACGCCGCATTCGGGATAGCTGCTGGCGCTTTCGTCCGGAGAGTTCGTTCCCGTTCGCATCTTTGCAGCGACCGATCTCGGTCGAAAGCCCTCGGTCATGGCGTGTCGCAGTCAGTGGAGAGCCCGTCCGCTTTCGTTGGTCTTGATCGTGAGTTCTCCATTCAGGGCCATGGTCGATTCGTTGTTCGTCAATAACGAGCCCACAGTCCTCGCAGACTGTTTCGACCGCGTTCGTAGTGACATGCCCGTCACATTCGGGACATTGGTTAGCATTCGACTTTGCCTGAACGTCTTCATCGAACCCAGTTTCGTAGATGTCTCTAGTTGCCATCGTTCTCACCGAATTACGGGGAGCTCGCCTCAACACCAAGCCCCTCACCCATTGAGGGGCAGATAAACATCGACGCCTTGGAAGTTTCTCCAACTAGGCACTGTCTAGATGAGAGTTTGAGGAACGAGCAGGTGGTGGCGAGAAGTGGCCAATGCAACTCGCCAACCTGCTCAGAGAGACTTTAGATATGGACTGTGATGAGGTTTGGGAGAACGGGCGCACCCCGACACCGATCAGGTGTTCGGGTGCGACTGCATTCGATGGGATTGTCGGTCCGAGAGGTCATCTCAGTCTTCGAATCATTCGGTATTGACCGTTCTAACGGCGCAATTTGGAGGTGGACGCACAAACTCTCAGAGGCGCAGCGCGACCCGCCGAACAACTTGGTACCGGCTATTCGACGGCTGCCCCATCGCGACGAACAGACCGGTGTCGGCGATGTAGAGCGCGCTCACGCGTCGTCAATCGTGTCGCCGTCGTCGATGTCCAGTTTGTCGAGCCCCGCCCCAGCTTCCTCGATGTCGTAGTGCTCGTGGACGACGGGGCGGAGCGCCTGCAGAATCATCTCCGCAGCCAGCGGCGAGATATCGAGATCCTCCGCCATCAGCCGGTGGGTCACCTCACCGCGTTCGCGGGCGACCGCGTAGGTGAGCGCGGTCGCGAGGCCGGCGACGCCGTGGCGGTCGATGTAGGTGTCGATGTCGGCGTTCGTCTCGCGGCGGCCGACGGAGTCGATGAGCGCCGGCGTGATCGTGTACTCGCGGTCGTCCGCCGCCGTCGTCACGGTCAGATCGATCTCCCGGGCGGTGTATCGGCGCGGCTGTTCGTCGTCGGTAACGTTGACGACGCCGGCGTCGACGAGCCGGTTGACGTAGCTGTAGGCGGTCCCCTGAGCAAGCTCGAGGTCCTTTATCGCGTTCTGGACGGTCACCTCCCCCTCTCGGGCGAGATACGAGTACAGCTGGGCGAGCTGTGGCTCCTCGAGGAGGTTTGCGACCGAGAGGAAGTCGCGGACGATGTCGCCGTCGGCGCGGTTTGTGGTGCGTGACACGATTCGCCCCTGATTACAGTTTATAGCGAATCAGTAAAGAGTATTTGGGGTCACTCCGCCGGCGTCGCGACAACCACGCGTCTAAGAGGTGGATAGCCCAAAGGGGAACTCCCCGAGAAAGTGCGCCAGTCTACTGCCGTCGCGGACGATCGTGTGATCATCCGGCAGGGGGAGGCCTCGTCGCCGTCGACCCAACAGGCACTGAGCAATGGGTCGAGGACAAGATTGAGGTTGCGACCGAACCGGTTCTCGTTGACGGGAAGGTCCTCCTTGGTGATGGCAGGACCGTTCGAGCGATGGCAGCGGCTAATGGGACCGAGCGGTGGTCGTTTGAAACTCGCGAGCGGAACTTTGGTGGCGTCCTTCTGGGTGAGATCGATGCCGCATCGACGGTCGTGAACGGCGTCGTTCTCGTGGCGACGAACGCTGGTGATGTGTACGCACTCGGGAGCGAATGGGCCATGGTAAGAGGGAACGCCTCGAGATGGCCGAATTGCTGGGAAGCAAATACCGGTAGTCGAGGTGTCCTCTGCTCTCGGTGTCGCTATTGGCGGTAGCCAAGTCCGTTCAGGCGGAGATGTAGCCGATCAACTGGCTCGACACATCTTCGGTGCGGTCGTCGACGAGAGAGGTCAGGTAGTGTTCTACGTCTGCAGCACTGTTGAGGGTCGCGAGCGACCACGGGAGGACGTGGCTTTGTTCGCCGAGTGGGTCGCCCTCGTAGTCGTCGTCCCGAAGTGGGAGTGATTCTTCGTGATAGGTCTTCGTGGAGAGCAGGACTGTGATGAGCTGGGTACCGTGGTTCGGGAGTTGAGGGGTTCCCAGAACGAGCATCGGGCGCCCCTTCTCCGAGAGTGGGTCAGTCCCCCAAACGATGTCGCCGCGTTCCAGTTCCTCGAACGCAGTCACTGTACTTGCTCCATCTCGTCGGTCTGGAGCTCCTCAAGACGTTCCTCACCGTACTGTTCGTCTGCAGTCTCGTGGTGTCGATGAAGTCGGTAGACAGATTGGAGCCGTTCCTCGTCGTCCGTGATCGCCCAGTACGGGCGCTTGTGTCGCACGAGCCCACGTTCCTTCAGTCGGGAGAGGATAGCACTGACAGCGTCCGTATCCAGCCCGAGTCGCTCGGCGATCGTCGCCGCCTTCCACGCACGGTCGTCGTGCTCGTCGAGGAACAGCACGATCCGCTCGGTGTCATTCCGCTCCTCAAATTCGTCGGCGTCGGCGTTTTCGAACTCATCGATATCGATGGTACCGCTCGACATAGACTGGTGTTGGAACTGTTGGAATATAGCTGTTTGGCATGTTTGTTACTTGGGTTGGATAGGTTCCGTACTGAGAGATGGAGTCACTCCACTGGCGTTGCGACGAGGTGCTCCTCGAGGTCACGCGTCCAGTACGTCGCGACCCCGCCCGGACTACAACAGGCGCACAACTGCAACGGACCTTCCAGATGCCCCAGTTCGACCCGGAATCGGGTGAGCGCCGCGAGCGTGTCGACGATCAGTCCACAGCCGTCACGGGCGACGTGATCGCGCTCGTCGGGATCCGGCTCCGTCTGGATGGCACAGTCGACGCAGATCGGGTGGGTGACCCGCTCGTCCTGTCCCGAGGTGTGCGCCTCGCCAGTCTCGGTACCGGGCGGGGCGTCGCAGAACGCGCAGCCGACGAGGGTCTGTTGCATCACTCGCCCTCCGCGTCGGCGTCGCGGCCGGCCGTCCAGCCCCGATGGAAGACGGCCAGCTGCGTCGATGAGTCGAACGCGGCGCCGCTCGGTTCGTGAACCAGAACGTGGTCCTCGGGAACTGGAGTGACGACGTCCGCGTCGATGAGCTCGTTGACCAGGTTCTGAGCCGTCGTGTCGTCGACGTCTGCCGTGTCGACGCCGGCAACGTCGCGGTCCTGAGCGAGCAGTTCAGTCTCGAAATGTTCGTAGTCGGCACTCGTGTCGTCGTGAGGATCTGGATCAGTCATGGTGAGTCACGCCGCGCCCGCTGTCGTGCGCCGCACGCTTCCTGGCGCCGACAAACAGTCAGGGCGGACAGCGTCAGTCAGGCCTGGGGTCGCGATAGCCGATGACGGCGACGTCGTCGATGAACAGAACGCCCTTCATGAAGTCGAGCTTGGTCAGGCTGTGCTGGTAGAGGTTATGCCGGCCGAGATAGTTCACCGGCACCACCAGACAGCCGAACTCGATCTTCGGCTGCCCGTCCTTCTGGGTGCGGTACCCCTTCTGGAACTTGAGGAGGTCATCGCTGACGTTCTTCCGCTCACTCTTCTCGACCTCGATGGCGATGCGGGTGTCGGCGTCGTAGAGGTCGACGCTGTAGTTAAACCCCTGATGCGACCAGAGCTTGCAGTTCGGGTTGTAGCCGCCGGCGGCGTCCCCCTCGTACTCGTACTGCGAGAGGCCGTCGGCGATCGCGGCATCAAATCCACCGACCTCCGTGTGTTTCGTCGAGCCGTCGAAGACGCTGGTCGGGACGGCTTCGACGGCCGATTGAATCGACGCCAGTGCGTCGTCCGGAAACGCCTCGGACGAGATCTGGTTGCGGCGCTCGCTCAATCGGCTGATTTGCTCGACGACTACCATACTCGCTCTCGAGGAGTAGCGGCCCCATAAAACCCGTCGCGACGGCCATACGAGCCGACCGGCAGCCAGGACACACTCACTCGAGGGCCGGGTGGCGGCGGCGGTCGAGAGAGTATTCTGCTCCAGAATTAACCAACACTGTGCCGCTATCTGTCCGAAACGTTGGTTAAGACTAACCGCTATGGAGTCTGGAGTTCGCAAGTTCCACCGCGAACGTGTCTGGCTCGATAGCTGCCGCCTCACGTGGGCGCTCCGCCGGCGTCAAGGGCGACCGCGTGAGCTGGGTGATGAGCTCGTCACGAACAGTTCGTCGAGGGACAGTAGTCTCGTGCCAGCCTAACGGTCGTCGAAGTGCCGCTTCTGGAACTGTTCGCCGACGTCGTCGACGGCGACGTAATGCGTGCGCGTCGAATGCCTGACCTGCCGTGAGCCAAATACGGCACCAACGGCCTCGTGCGTGAGTTCGACGAGGGTATACTCTACGAGTGTGACGACTGACGCCTGATCCCGATCAGTCGAAACTGTTACCTCGAGATTCGCCCGCGGGGCCTCACCGTCAGGGTTGGCTGCTGCTCAATGCTCTGACCGTGTCTCGCTGGTCCGTTCCGAAGCCATAGTTGAAGCGCGCACGTGCGGCTCCCCTCGCCCCCTCGTGGGCGATAGATGCGTGGTATCTTTCCGACTCTCCCTCCCCAGCTTACTGAGATTTATATGGGATACCGAGGCCAATCTCGGTGATGTCCGCTACCAGCCACCAGAAACGCGACGACCTACTCACTGCGCTCGCACTCACCGAACTATCCGTTCACTACGAGCAAGCCAACCCAGAACTTGCGAACAGAGCTTGGCAGTTGGCGGCTGATCGTCTTATCGAGTATGACATACAACCGTCCGAGATCGCTGCCGAACTCGAGATTGGCGAGTCACTTCCCCCCGGTGAATGGCATCGCTGAGTACGTTGACCTAGACCCAATCCTCGCGATACTCAACATCGATCCGAGCATACGCATCTACAGTGGCACGGAGTTCAGTGAGTGAACTGTTAAGCGTCGGTGGATCGGGCAGTTGCTCGTCAACCGTTCTGAGTGTGCGTTCGGTCTCGAGGAGTGCTCCGTGCAGTTCGTCGCTGGGAGGTTGGCCGCTATCCACGGCGCTGCGTTCTGGACAGTTCCCTTGATTACCGTACTCGGAGTCAGGAACCGAATCGTCGACACCAAGTGCGCGATCCGATCCGGGAACGTCGTGTGGATCAGAATCACCTGGCGCCATCGCTCAAGCACCTCGATGTCAGGATTTATACCGGCTGGACCAGCGACCGCAGATGCACTCCGGCAAGCGTATCATCGCTAACTAATAGTCTACTCACGATTCTTGTAGCGCCGTGTTTTGCTGCACCCTACCGATGAATATATCCTCGATATTCATCGGGACATAGTGATTTATACCAATCCCCCAACATTTGGGTTTGGAAGGAGAGTTAGGTTTCCGGGTGGTCGTAGCGGTGGAACTGATACTTGCCTGTCCGCATTACCCAGTACCGTCCATTAAACTCGAGAAGATCGTCGTTGCCTTCCGCATTTGAAAGGAGATTCGGGATACCTGTGTCGGTGATGTCGCGATCATGTGCCAGGTCCGTGATCTCCTCGACGGTAGCTCCCGGGTTCTCCGCTACAATATCCAGAATCCGGTCGTATTCTGATGGCATGTGTTAGGAGATCCGGTGCTGGACGATCGCGTCTGATTCGCATGCTGGACAGGTTTCAGCATCGCTATCGACAGTGGTTCCGCAGCGCCGGCACTCGTAGACAACCTCTGTCTGGGTTATCTGGGCCAGCAACCGGTTCATCTCTTCAAATAGCATGGGACAGCGGTTATTGTGGAGTCACGACGTCTCGGCACTCGGGACACTCGGCGTATACTGCCGGTCCCGAGTCTGTTTCGTATTCAAGAATCACGTCGGTTCTCGTGATCTCAGCGTGGCAAAATGGGCAGGTACCGAGAGAGGGTGGATTCGTCGTGGACATGAGTTACTGCAAGTGGGTGAAAGGGGGAGCGCGTGTGACTGCGACTGGGTGTGGTGTGTCTGCCTCCTCTACAGTCAGTATCCAACCTAGAACAGTATATAAGCGACCCAACCACAGTGAAACTGAAACTACTGATGTCAGAGCTTAGGTTCCACATCTCTAGCACATCCCGAGCTAGCCGCCGCCAGTAGCTCCGTCGAGCGACCGAAAACACATCAGGTTCCGTCTCGGGCGGGTGCGCCGTAATCGATGTGGACCCCTGGTGTGCTCGGTGAGTCTGGTGCTGGTACGCCGTTCCAGTCACCGACCTGGACGTTTGCCATCTGACCGGAAAATCGGAACCGCATTACTCCGATATCGACCGCGCCCTCTGCAGCGTGGTCTGTGACGACCGTGGCTTCCTCGAGTGGATCAGCACCAATCAGTTCAATCTTGCCCTCGACGGTGATTTCGTAGTTCGAAGGGACGCCTCTGCCGACGATAGTAATGAGATGTGGCAGAGTGTCGGTAGTCTCAGCGGACATACTCCGATGACGCTATTCAGCCAGTATAAGCCTTCTCTTTGATACAACCGACGGTGCCAGTGAACGTCCGCTGTGTCCGAATGCACGTCGACTTACATATTGACGTATTGGTGCTCCCACTCCTGTCGGTCCTGGATTGCGTCCTTCCCGGCATCGGTGATGGCGTAGTAGTTCGTCCGGCGATCGAGTTGCCCCTTCTCGACTAACTCCTTGTTGACGAGCGTATCCAAGTTCGGATACAGGCGACCGTGATTGATCTCACTCTCATAGTACCTTTCAACCTCACCCTTTACTTCTTGACCTGACGGTTGCTCAATCCCAGCGATGACATAAAGCAGGTCACGTTGGAAGCCGGTCAAATCATCCATAGCCGGATCACCATGAACTGAGTAATTGTAATCATCAGGATGATCGACTTTTAGGACGTATCTACATGTGCAGGTGGTTTTTAACCCAATTTTAAAATATAAATATTCGTTTGAAAATGAGTCCAGATCTGGATACGGAATTTCACAACGAGATAGCCGTTTTTTCGGATCGTGTTACGCGACACTTCAAATGCAACCCAAAGTGACGTAGTCGCAAACAGGATAAACGATCATGATGGATCTAATATGCTTGGATAAAGATTTTATAATAGGCTCCGGAATACCGGATAATGTCACAGAGTCACACGGAGATCAAGGAAACTGACTGTGCAACTACGGCGAACGTTCTCACCGCCGCGGAATGGGGAGACGACGATGAGAACACGCCAGTCTACGCGGTTGTCTCGGCGGTTGCAAAGGTTGAAGATACTGATCCCGTTGACCTGCCACCGCTCTACAACGCAATCGATTCCGAGGCGTTGAACAACCTCTTTACGTCACGATCTGAATCCACTGTAGAACAACTTACGTTCCAGTATGCAGGCTACACTATCGTGGTCAGTGGGAGCGGCGAAGTTCACGTCAAATCCGACTCCGAAGCCTAATTTCACCGGTTTCATAGTACCAACGTAATAACGCGGCTCCTGCCGTTCAATGCCCACTCTCTTTCAATTATGGAGTACAATTAAGCGGAACGGTCTTGAATACGATAGATACAGGTTAATTGAAGCATGTCTCTGGTCGACGACCCGCGTCCGCCGCTTCCCGAGTGGATTACAGACGCATATGCTGTGCTTTTGACTCACATCACCGATTTAGAGGCCAGTAACAGGGACGACCAGGTTCCGGCGATCAGCCGTGACCAAGCAGTCGAGTTGCTCTCTGCATCTGAGACAGCGGGCCTTGAACGAGCGGACGCTGCACATGCAATTGCGCGACTGATTGATCGCGGATACCTCTACCAAGTTGATACTGAGCTTCGGGTGACGACGTCCGCTGAGGAGCGGTAACTAGTTCCTCCTTGACGAATTCGCGAGTTTTCTGACTGGAGTAAAGCTACACGGATGACGACCATTATCGTGGTGGCGCTTCGCTTACGATCACAGTGTATGCGTTAACAGTAGTCGAGTCACCGAATCCGCTCACCATGAAATCGGCGAAGAATCGGACAGATGATTTTCATGACCAAGTTCGCTGGTGTCACGTGAAAGGGTCACCACGCTGGGATCAGGGTGGAGTGGATGGATGAATCGGGCAACGGTCCCGGCCCGAATTTGGATCAGGGCGTTGAATTCCACCGTGTATTCTACCGACCCAGATAGTGAGCAAATAGGTATATTACCCGACAGGAACGGCGAGTTTTACGATGTGATCGACTTCTAGTCATCGTCAATCTTCTGCCGGCTGTTCGATCACGCGGGCGATAGAGGTGATAACGTTGAACGATGGGGGTGGGCCCTGTACTTCGACGAGACCAGAGTCGGGCTTATACTTGATGTACTCAACTTCGGTTGCTTTCGGAAGGTGGTTGTGCTCGAGTTCGATCTGTATGTGTTGTTCGGACGCATCGGTCGGTGCGGAATCGTCCCAGTCGGCGACCACGTCGGCGAGTTCATCGACGGCCACAGGCCGGTTCTGTTCTTTGAGGTAGTTACAGGGCATATCGGCGTCGCTCGTCGCTGAGCAAGTCGAACACCATGTCTAACGAGGCCATTAGCGGGAGAGACGCATAGGGTGGATATAATTGGCTCGCTGCCGGGTGCCGTCCGATCACGAGTCTCGGTTGGGAGGAGAGAAACGCCACTTGACAGAATGACCTGGATCTCTTAGTAAGAGAGTGTCCTGAACTGACCGATCACTGCCTTTTAAACTTCTCTAAACGTCGTGGCACATTCACGCTCTGTCTGCAGTACGGTTCACCTTGTGAGGGCTTCCATAGAGTCGCTCAGATGTCTTCAGTCCCGTCTTCTCCGCGAGCGAAACTCGCCTGAGGATTATCGGTCTTTTCGTCGGTAGTGGTGTTGGGTCCCTTGATTAGTTCCTCGAAGTTGTCCACTTGATCGTACTGATCCTGATAGAGAAGTACCACCTTCCCGTCAGACGTAATTTCATACAATCCGGATCGTTTGGACGGGCCGATCTTCTGAACGAGGCCGTAGTCTTCAAGCATCGGCAATCGTGTGTTGATGTTCTTGCGAGTCTTCCCCGTGTGAGAGGCTAAATTCGTCGCAACGTTCCGACCTTTGTCTTCAAGTTCCTCAAGGATAAGAAAGTCTGTTGGTTGACGGAGTTTCATGCTTAGTACCTCTCCTTACGAAAAGATAATTCTAGAGAAACTAAGGTCTTCCGGCTAACATGTCTGATACGACCTATGCTCTATATCTTGTATGGGTTTGGCCAGTTTCCGAATTGTCGTCAGAAACGGTTCTGTGGATAGAGAGAGAGTATTTTCCGGTAAAGCAGTGGTCCGCTACCACGGGAGCCTCCGGTACACACTATACATGCGTACTGACCATCAGAAGGAAAACTCATCTTGTTTTATGATGGATATCTAACATAAGTCAGAACATCATAGAGCGGAATTTCGTTGTGAGGTTCTCCTTGGCTTAGATGGGACCATGACGATGGCATTTGTCGGGGAACGGCTTGCTACAGTCCTGTTAGGATACGGTGTGCCATACGGAGAATGGACTGGTGTCGCTATCGGAGCAATCGCTGTCTTCATCGCATTTCGGCGGTGTGCACTCGCTTCGATTCAATCTACGGAGATAGACTGTAACTCTTCCTTGTTCAATTTTCGGTTTGTACATCCTGGCTGTTATACAGGGTTAAGTGTCAAAAGGATATTTTCAGTCGAGATCAACGTACTGATTTTCCCACTTCCGTCGAGCTTCGATCTCGCGAGTACCACGGCGCGTCTCTGAGTAGAAGTTCGTCCGGCGGTCTTCTTGCCCTTTCTCAACAAGGCCTTTGTCCACGAGCGTGTCGAGATTAGGATACAGCCGCCCGTGATGAATTTCCTTTTCGTAGTACTCTTCAAGTTCTTCCTTGATTGCGAGGCCGTGTGGGTCATCTTGACCGGCAATTACATACAGCAAGTCGCGCTGGAAGCCAGTGAGGTCGTACATACCCGATAATACATGTGTCATCGGATAAGTATACTCATTGCAAGTGAGTTCATTTAGTTCAAGCTCTACGGTACCTACGTGTGCGTACTGACCGCTGAGATTCATGCCATTACTCGTACGTCTTTCGAGAGCGGGGCAAAATGAAGAGCGCGAATGCAGCACGTACCTGGGATTTAAAACTAATTTAACGGTAATAAATACGACATATCTAAATTTTTATATTTGTGGCATGGCTTAATAGCGGAGTCAACACCCTTTACTTTCACTTTAATATGACTGGAAACGGACAATCGCAGTATACATTAACTCTCCAGGGATACGTCGCAAGGCCCGTCTACGGGATACTATTATATGTTTAGAATTTATTTGCGTCATACATGTGCTTATGACTGATGGAACCGTCCGCCGCCGTTCCGTTCTTGCTGGACTCTGTGGTGGGACTCTTGTCGCAGGAACTTCTACGGCAAAGGCAGCGAATGCCAAAGGATCTACTCGATTGAGCGCAGGAGAAGAACTCCGGGCTGAAAGTACCGTCATCGTTGATTCAGCAGGATCCGATGGGAATCCGGGAACTGTGGACGAGCCGATTGAGACGATCGGTGAAGCGGTCGAACGAGTCCAACCTGGAGAAACGATCTACGTCACTCCCGGTGAGTATCGAGAGTTAGTTGTCATAGAGCAGAGTGGCACTCCAGAAAACCCGATCGAGTTGACGGGACCACCTGAAGCGGTGCTTCGGTGGAATCCGGACACACAAGCTCCAGCCGCGCTCGTGATCCTTGGCGATCATGTTCATGTGACTGGCCTCACAATTGACGGGCTTGCAGATCCGGATCATCCAGAAGATCCCGATGCATACGGTGACGGTCCCTTGGTTCATCTTACGGGTAGCGGCTTCGAACTCGAAGACTACGTAGAAGGTGCAGTCATCGCACCTCATGGAGTAGGGAACTCTGGACGACAGCTCGTGAATCTGAACTTCGTGAAGGATGCCGAGATAGGCCCATTCAGAGTGACGGGACGAGCCGGTGCCAAGTGGCAACTGACCGACGAAGAGAACCACAACGGCGAGATCGTCTATATCGGAACGGCCAGAACAAATATCGAGCAAATAGATGATTTCGATGGCTGGGATCGAACGCAAAACATTCACGTTCACCACATTGACAACTCCGCTGGCCATTCGCACTCGCAGCTTGTTGATGTGAAAGCAGGGGCGGAGGATGTGACGATCGAGTACTGCACAGACGGTGGGGGCTCACAGAACGATCAGGACTGGGCCGTCTCGGCCGTGAAGCTTTCAGGCTACAGTTGTACCTTGCGGTGGTGTCTCATTCAGGACGGGGACGGAAACGGGGTCAACGTTGGGACAGAGATTTCTGAGGATTCACCCAATGACAAGATTGCTGAACGAGTCGGCACCGAGAATGCAATCTACGGGAACGAAATCAGTGGCTTTGAGGACGGATGGGGACTTGCGTTTTTCCCGGGGTCGGATGCCGGGCAGGGCCCCGAGCACCAGGCGATCCTCTGTGGCAACAGTATCGAGGGACGAACCGCTGGCGATCCGGAGACCGAATGTCCTGAGGATGTCCCTGTCGGAGAGGGTGTCGGGCACACAGGTGGAGATCCTGAAGCGAGTCGGGCTGCCATCTCCAATTTCGAACTATCGGAGGTGGAATCAGCTGATCAGTCATCATCCGCAGACTCACTGCTCTATGCTGCTACCGCGCTCGCCACAGGGTCACTGTTCGTTCCCTATGCACTACGCAGATTCAGGAGGCGATAAGAGATGGCCGCGATCGAAGCGACGAACTTGACCAAACACTACGGCGACATCAAGGCGGTCCGTGGTATCGACTTGACGGTGGAGGAGGGAAGTATTCACGGATTTGTCGGTCCGAATGGAGCGGGTAAATCAACGACCATGGGAATGCTTGTCGGCGTTGTTACCCCAACAGTTGGTGAGGCGACGATTGGGGGAGAGCCTGTGGGATCGCACGCCGCTCTCGAACAACTCGGCTATGCGCCGCAAAAGCCAGTGTTCTATGAGTCGATGACGGCACGATCGTACCTTCAGTATATCGGGAAAGTAGCTGGACTGGACGGTAATCTCTCTGGACGCGTTGATGAACTGTTGGTCTGGCTTGACCTCGCGGATGCTGCTGATCAACCGATCAATGGTTATAGCGGTGGCATGAAGCGTCGCCTCGGTCTCGCACAGGCGATGGTGCATGATCCCGACTTACTCATTCTCGATGAGCCGACGGCTGAACTTGATCCACAGGGACGGGCATCGATCATCAAGACGCTACGGAACCTCACCGATCAAGGAAAAACGGTCTTCGTGAGCAGTCATGTTCTGGCCGAACTCGAACAGTTTATCGAAAGAGTGACCATCATTAACGACGGGCAGGTCGTCATGTCTGGTCCGCTGTCAGAAATCACTGCAGGACTCTTGGAAACGTATACTGTCAAATCCACGAACGACCAACAACTTCAGGATTTATTGAATAACTGCTCGTCAGTCGAGAGCGTTGAAGTTAATAATGAGGCAGGTCTGACGGTCTTCGTTGAGGATCAAGATGCATTCCCCATCGATCTTACGACAATCGCAGGCGACGCTGGAATCGGTCTTCGATCCGTGTCCCGAGAAGACGGGTTAGAAACCGCATTTCTTGAGATGATCAATCAAGAAACGGGGGAGACGTGAGATGGGTGTCATCGCCGTCTATCGCAAAACATTTGCCGATCTTTCGAACCCGAAATTGTTACTGGCCTATTTCATCCCGTTTCTCGGCGTCTCGATTTTCCTCGCGCTTGGAATCGCACCGACATTGGAAGGTGAAGCAATCGGCCACACGGTGGCTCAACAGGAAGCATGGCTCCACGAGAACTTTATTCTCATGTCGATCTTTTTGGGAGTTGCTATCCCACTCTTGGCACTCTGTGCGGTATTCTGTGGACTCACGCTCGGTACGGAATGCGAACGGGGGTCTCTGCGAATCCTTCTCAGTAAACCGGTCAAACGATGGGAAGTGCTCCTGGGCACCTTCCTCGGCATTGTCAGCTTTGCGCTGATCGTCGCGCTGGCAAACCTTCTGCTGACCGCAGTAATGCTCATTCAATTCGCCGACATTCGTGCGTCAGCGATTCCTGGGAGTGTCTTTGTGCTTCTGCCCGGAACAATGATGTTTGCCTTGCTCGGAGCGTCGGTTGTTACTGCGGTCGGTCTCGCGCTCGCAGTGGTTACCAAGGATCGTTTGCAGACCACGCTCGGCGCGCTGGTTATCCCTGTGCTCTATTTCATATACATTCCTGTGCGGATTTTCGCTTGGGACACCTACGAAACGTACCACCTGTATCTGTTCGACGTGAGTCACCACTTCGGGCACGCGTTCGTTGTTATCCATCGAACGATTGGCACCGCGATTCCGAGCGAATCACGGGAGCCGTTACAGTTGTGGACTGGAATTTACAGGTTTCCTGACGAATCGAACGGTTCCCCAGGGTCATTGGAAGTTACTGGTTTTGTTCCGATGGAAATATCTGTTCTTTTGTTGTTGGTAATTCTGGTAGGCTCATTTACCGTGGCAATACGCCAATTTAGTCTGATGGATGTATAAATCAAATCCATATAAGCACATTTTACTCATTATTTATCTGTAGTATATTAAGTGGAACAAATGAGAATGTTTGTACAGGATGTCTCCTCTATATACAGCGGATGGTTTTAACATATTCGGGATAGATCGATTGTGGCTTCGGTAACTGCTTCACCTGTACTTACCGTGAATGTCACGCCCCACTCCGAATAATCCAATCTCACCACTATTGACTGATAAAGAATCCCGAACGATCATGTGATAGCAGTCGAATCACACACTAATGAAACGACTTCTCTTGGTCGTTCTTGTCGCAGCGATGCTCGCTCTTGCGGGCTGTGCTGACGGAACTGGGACAGGGACCGATGATCCGACAGTCGACGCAGATGACGACCTCGAGGAGACCGATCCAGACGCTACTGACGACGATTCAGAAACCGATGAAGCGAAACCTGATTCAGACGAATCCGACGATGCCGAAACGAACGACTCTGACTCGGGTGATGATCCCAATATCGACGGCGAACTCGAGATTCACCACATAGATGTCGGCCAGGCTGATGCCACGCTCCTAATCGAACCATCCGGTGAGACGATGCTCATCGACTCCGGCGACTGGCGGCAGGGTGGCTCCGAGGTGATCGCGTACCTCGAGGACCAGAATGTCAATCGGATCGATCATCTCGTCGCAACCCACGGTCACGCTGACCACATTGGTGGCCACGATGCAATCATCGAACACTACGAAACCGAACGTAACGGTATCGGCGCAGCCTATGACTCTGGTGTTGCACACACGAGTCAGACGTACGAGCGATATCTCGACGCGATTGACGAACACAACGTTGAACTATTGATCGTCGAAGAGGGAGATCACATCGAGTTCGGAGATGCAAACGTCGATGTTCTCAACCCACCGACGGGTGACTCGGGTTCAGACCTTCACTACAACAGCGTAACACTCGCGATCGAATTTGGTGAGTTCTCTTATCTTACGACCGGCGATGTGGAAGCTGATGCAGAACAACGGATGGTCGACGAACACGATGACAGCCTCGAGGCAGACGCGTATCAAGCAGGACATCATGGTTCGTCGACGTCCTCGACAACGCCGTTCATGAATGAAGTCACACCAGCGATAGCGATTATCTCGAGTGCATACGACTCCCAGTACGGGCATCCACACGACGAAGTTCTCGAGGACTACGCTGATCGGGGAATCGAGACCTACTGGACTGCCGTCCACGGCGACGTCGTGCTCACCACCGACGGGACCGATGTTGAACTCGAGACAGAACACGAGTTCTCGACTGAGGCCGCGGATCTTCTCGAAGAGAAACCAGCTGATGACGACACACAAGCGTCGGTCACCCACCTGATTGACGTGGCTCCAGCACCACTAGACGGCTAATGACTGAGACCTACATTGCGACGGTCGATCGGATCGTTGACGGACAAACAGCGGTGCTCTTACTCGAGGACGACGACGAAACTGTCGACCAGTTCGACGTCGACGTAACGAGACTACCGGCGGAAGGGCAACACGAGAGGGCAGTTCTCGAGATCACTGTCGAAGCAAGCGAGCTCTGCGAAGCCGAATACCTTCCTGAAATCACACAGTCTCGCAAGGAGTCTGCACAGGAGCGCCTCAATCGTCTCTCGACGGAATTGTCCGAGAGAGACTGAGTCGTTGCGATACTCAGATCAATCGCATTGAGTCACTGGAATCGTCTCCAATGATATCTGCTAGACCGTAGACGGAGATTACATTAGTATAGCCCTGTGCGGTGACTGCATTTTCGATTCCTTTTCGAGCTGGCTTATCATCGGTCAGTACGACCACGCCCGTTGTTGAGTGGTCTCTGACATACTGGATGGCCAGTCCCGCGAGGATTGCATCTGTTTTTTCGACCTCGTGTTCTGGCTTGCCGGTTTCGTTCGCGATCGTTCTCGTGGCGATATCACTTGCTGCAACAGCATCTCCATCTGTCGGCGATGATGCATCGATGATTTCGGCCCATCCTTCATCAAGAGCCGCCTGTACGCGATCCGTCTTTGGCCCACCAAGCTCTCCAATAACACGCTGAGGGAGTTTGCACACGACACCAGCGTTCCGGACAGCACTCCGGAAGCGTGCGTATTTCGGATTCGATGGGTGACCGATCGCAAAGAAGACGTTTGCGTCGACGACGACGTCTTGTTCGGAAGAGAGTAGATTGTCTCGGCTCATCCAACGTCCTCACTCGTGGGAATTTGACTCTGCTGGGGCTCCATCTACCTCGTCAAGAGACGGAAGATCCATCTGATCGTGGACATCCGGAAACAGATGCTCGAAGAACGGATCATGGGTTCGGCCAACAGTCAGTGCTGGCTCGAGTGCGTAGATGATCATCATCGCTTCGGTCTCACGAACGTCGATATCGGTCGCGACCATCCGCTGAGTCGTCTTCCCCGCGAAGTGTAATCCTGCACCCCGCAGCGCAGCGATGAGTTTGCCAGCACCGTAGCGGTCCATGAAGTACTCGACGTCCTCGTCAACTTCCTCCAGCGCAAGTGCGTGCAAGACCGTCGGCGTGATAACGATGGGGACGTACTGCTCGACGATGATGATCGGATCTGCGGTCAACTGCTGCGGACGCGTTGAGTCATCTTGATCGATGAGACCGAGGTCGACCAATTGATCGACGTACTCGTAGGTCGTCGACTTCGACAGCTCGAGGTCGTCCATGATTTCCGGCGGCGAAACCGGACCCCAGTAGCAGACGTAAACATACACACGTGCCAACGCCGGCTGATTGAGGAGTTGAACGACTGTTTCGAGCCTGGGCGCGTTCTGTGCAAGCCTTGCTGGCTCGAGCGTCTCTTCGTCCATGATGTCCGTCGGTGGTGGATCTAAGACGTCGATCCCACCGTCAGGACGAATGCGATTCGTATCATCCATACTCCCTTGTTCGGAGTCCATGTACTTCAGACTACCGCCAACTCTTCTCGATTTTTCTCTACTCCTGGATGTCAATTCGAATTCTGCTGTTAGCGAAGTTATCTGATCGGTTTGAGCACGAAACGGTCACATCGACACGGTGCATCGAGATCCGGATCTGATGTCTCTGGACGAGATCGTGCCAACCTGTTCACGAGCTCTGTTCGAAGTTCCTCCCGACCGAGTGTCTCGATATGCCAACCAAGTCGAGCATCGTAGTGATGTTTTAAGAAGACCTCTCCTCGAGAGTTCTCTGCGGTATACTGTGTGCGTTTGATGCCCCAGAGATGTGACGACCGGTACTCGGCAGCGAGGCTATCATGTGTGAGTTCGATCAGAATCCACTCCACGTACGAGACGATCGAGACTCTGCTACGATCGTTTGGAACAGAGAGGTGTCGACGAGTCACCCGTGACGTGGCCGTTATCTCTCGAGGCGTCTTGTAGCCGACTCCCAGTTTCGGTGTTGGTGGTTCAGAATTGACATCCTCCACACGACTGAAGTCGTGGGGTTCCTCGCGTTGGGGGTCTGGCATCAGCACCAGCCTCCACGGAGGCAACTTTCTCCTACGCCGACCGTAGGATACTCTGGTCTGTATGCTCCTCGTTGGGACGGTGAGCGCGTGGTGACGCCGACCATCGGTGGTCGTCCCACTTGAGGCATACGGGCCGTGCCATCGGCCGTGGTACGTCTGCTGCGTGGCGTCGGAGGAACGTCTCCGACGCGGAGAGGTCCGCGTGTCCCTCGAAGCCACACGAACAGGTGAGCGTGTCCTGATGCCGAGTCGTGCGGTCGGTCGAACCGCAGTTCGGGCACGTCTGGCTTGTCCACGCTTCGGGGCGGACTTCGACGGTGATGCCGAACTCCTCGGCGGTACACGTCAGGCGGTCGATGAATGCGCGGAACGCCCAGAAGTTGTGCGTTTTCTGGTTCGCCCGCACCGACCAGTGCGTTTCCAGTACGTCGGTTAAGTCGCCGACGTACACCGTCGAAACGCTCTCCTCGTACAGTCGCTCGAAGAGGTCGCGAGCCAGCGCGTCCATGGCGTGGTCGCGCCGCCGCGTCCGTCGGCGGTACAGGCGTCGAATCCGATTCGACGTGTACCGCCCCTCTTCTCGCTTCACCTTCGATTGGTGTTCCGCAATCGTTCGAGTCGTCTCGCGGAACCGCTCGAAGAGGTCGCGCCCTTCGTACAGGTACTGCTGACCGGTCGTGGTTGTACAGGCGACGATGTTGTTTGCACCAATATCCAAAGCGGCGGTTTCGTCCGCCAGTGGTGAATCCTGTCGAGAATTGTCCGTTGTGACAGGCTGAATGGCTCTGAATCGGTCGTCCAACTCGTCGTAGTACAGTTCCAACCGACCGGGCTTGCCGTCCCACTTGGGACGGCCGCGCACTTCGAGGCGCAGCCGTTCGGTGTGGCCGAGTCCGAACTCGTCCTTGAGTTCCTTCCCGACCGGGATTTCGAGACGGGAGCGGTCACCGAGTTCCAGCGTGTACTGGTCGCACCGACCGTACCAGCGAAGGGTGCGGCCGTCCTCCTCGTTGCCCCAGTACCCCGGCGGCCCTGCGGGTTCCCCTTTCTCCTTGGCCGCGAAGAACGAGCGCCACGCTTCGTCGTTTTTGTGCTTCATTTCCTTCGCGGCAGCCGATCCGAGAACGCCTATGTACCGGCCGTGGACGCGCGGGGTGTCCCAGACGCTTCCGTCAAGCTCGCCGAAAAATCGCTGACGGCGTTCGTACGTGAGTTCGTTCCACAGACAGGCCGAAGCGTCCAACACGCGAGACAGAAGCTCCTCGTCCTGCGGCGAACGGGGCGCTACGTCGAACGTGTTGGATCGTTTCACTGTCCTGTTTGGGATTCGATGTACGCTTCAAGAGCGTGTCATAGAATCCAACTCATAGCTTGAGTATTTCACGTCCCGGATCGTGTCCTCGCTCGTAGTTGGTGATTGCAATGACGATCCGAAGACACAGAGCAACGAACACTTCTGTTCATGCATGGACGCGGCCTCGGGCGCGAACGTGCCCGAGGCCGCAGTCCTTGACTGCATCGTTGGTTCGTTCGACTCCTGTTCGGTTGTTGTACGTCTCGTCCAGAATAGATTGTTTCAGCTGAACGTCCTCGCTGTGTTCCTCGATTCGGTCTTCGGCCCTGTACTCGATGTTTTTCGGATCGTCAGAGTTTCGTGGATTGTATGGGGCGATTGGCACGACCCCTGCGGCCAGCAGGTGGTCGTGCCAATCGAGGATGTCGTAGGCGCTGTCTCCAAGCATCCAGATCGGTGTATCGACGGCGAGCGCGTCACGGGTGACGCGCATCGCCGTCTCTTGGTCTGCATGTTTGGCTTGGGTGAACTCCGCCGCGATCGGGATCTTTGCGCCGGTTGAGACGATCGTACAACCGAAGCCGTAGTAGTACTCTTCGGCTGTTGGATCGTAGTTCCATGAGGCAGCGTCGTTGTACTGGATCGCTTCGACGTGGGTCGAATCGATGGAGTACGTCGAGTCGAGCAGGCCGCGGGCGGCGGCCTGCTCGACGAGTCTGTCGAAGACATCGTCGATGACGTGTTCGAGGTCAGTGAGAAACCGATCAATCGTGTCTCTCGATGGCGGTTTCTCAAGTCCGCAGTAGTACCAAGCGAGGCCGTGCTGGAGTTCTCGTGCAACCGGTCGTGTGCCGTAGATATCCTTGTAGTAGCAGTGGAGAAAGCCGCGAAAGAGGTCTGGTGGCTGGTGGACTCGTGTTCGCCCCCTCGAATCGGGGGCGAACACGTCGTACTCCAGCAGAAACTCGAACTCAAGGTGCTCGAACAGCGGTACTGTCTCGGTAGCCGCGACATTCAAGAAGTCGTCTACCGAAGCTACGTCTTGCAGGGTTGCGCTGGTGCTGGACACACTTTCCGCACCCTGCTGCTTCGTACGTGACGCTTTCTATGACACGCTCTACTACCCTACTCGACAAATTGACGTCCTGCTTGAAAGGATCCAATCGTGTTCCATCGGATTTTTATTCGGGGAGTTCAAGATTACAGTGATTGCACAGGGGTGGGTAGAGATGAAAAAACAGTCACTAGGCACGGATACAGATGAGTAATTCTGACGATCTACCCAGTATCGGAGCTGACACAGTCATTGAACGCGAGAAGACGTATCAACACGAGACGTACGGCTTAGTAGAGGTCGCGGGAATTTGGAAAGGCATCCAGGGCGTCGATTCGACCCGTGAAGCGAACGAGAAGGACGTCTTTATCGTCCGGTATTCTACGAAAGAAGACGGAGAGCAAATCGATGAACTCACGGACACGTTAGACGAGTTCCTCGATTCTATCGAATAGGTCTAAACAACCTAAGCTTTCTCGGGTGTTCGCAGCTTCGGGATAGGCGACGTAGAATTACCGTTTCACGCCCCAAAGTCTTGGTTGAACTGGATTAGTTCTGAAACCCGTGGTAGCTTTTTGATTCCGTTCTCGTTCAGGGCTACCTTGGACGATTCGTGTGAGTACTGTACCAGATCGGTGTCGACAAGTTTCGGAAGGTGAACGTGACATAGAACTATTCTAATCTCCTCCACCGTTTTCCTTCTATAGCCGCTGTCGAAATCAGCCCGTTTTTTGATTCGAGACGCAAGTTCGTGCACACTCAGCGTATTCTCTTTGTACAGGATTGAGAGCGTGTGGCGTCTGTACTCGTTTGTAAGCGTTTCCAGCAACGAATCTACCGATGGTTTTTCACGGGTCATGGGAATTCCTGTGATCGCCGCATATGGGCATTGACTGCTAGCGGGAGAGTAACAGGGGCTGTACTATCACATCTTTAAATCAGGGTGCGTATGTTCACAGGGAGTCGAGGCGAATGCCACGGGGTTTGGCTCCGAGGCGGTTCACAGCTGCGCGTTTGAAGAGTCTGATTCGATGATCAACGTGTTACCGATCAGGGAGTGATGGGCTCGGCTCAATCGTTTAGATAGCGATTGTTGGGTGATATCCAGTTCATCAGCTACCTCTTCAAGTGAGGATTCACGCGGCGTTTCGAAGTATTCTTTGTGCCATGCTGTCACCAGGGCCTCCTGTTGTTTCGGGGTCAAACCGTATTGTCCGCCGGTTTTCGGCTGTGAAAGATCGTACAGCTGTTGCAGGTTAAACGCGATTCCGTTATCCTCGCAGTAGTCCTGAAATTTGTCGAGTTGTTCTCTGTCGTCAAACCGAATTCGGAGCTCCCACCGTTCGTCAGTTCCGGTGGCTTCGAGAACGACGGCTTTGATCTCAGTGTAGATGTAAACGACTGATTCGATATGACTAGTCCACTCGGCACGGTATAGCGCAGACTCCTCGAACTGATCCAGTTGCTCCAGGTTTTGGATGGACGGATCGTCAGCGACTGCGTTTTCGAACCGCGTTGGATGCCTTCCTGAAACCCAGAAGTACGGTGTAAGCACTTCTTCAGTAGCAACGACGCGTTCGATTTCGATCACCATATCGGAGACGGTGTCCAGTGTTTCGTGCAGTGCAAATGCGTTCGATGGAACGAAGAATTCACCGAAAACGCTCATACAGACTGCAGAGGGTTTGCGGATAAAAGTGGTGAGATTGATCAAACAAACCGACAACCCAGCGCACCGATCCATTATCATATAGACCCCTCACGAAGATAACTCCAGATAGTAGGATATGAATGAGTTGCGTAGTGCGAGTCTACGTGAGACGACTCGATCAGCTTATATATGTAAGCTGTATGGATAAATAATGTATAGTTCCAACTCTGTTATACGGTATTTCTGCACAGTACTCGCGCAAAGTCACGGATCGACTGCCGAGAGTGTAAACGAGAAGGTTGCTCCATCGTCTGGTCCAGACTCGACCCAGATCGTGCCATCGTGACGCTCGACGATCCGTCGACAGAGTGCGAGCCCAGCTCCTGTTCCAGCGTGTTCTTCACGTGTATGCGGCCGTTGGAATACTTCGAACGCTCTTCTGTAGAAGATTGTTGATACTGCTCAGCTATCGCTGTGGAATCGAAGAGAGCAAGGACACCGCGTCAGCGGTGTCCGTTAGGCATGATTCCGCTCGATGTGTTTGGCTCGGAATCGGTCGCAGCGGACCTGTTGGAGCAGGTTCGCTGGCGTAACGGTGTTACTTGCCCTCGCTGCCGTTCTGACCTGACGGTCAAGAACGGCAGCTATGGGCACTTTCAGCGCTATCTCTGTAAGAATTGCGACCGCACGTTCAACGACAAGACCGGCACGATCTTTGCCCATTCGAAAGTTGCGCTCAGGAAGTGGCTGTTCTCGATTTACGCGTTTCTCCGGTTTAACACGAGTCTTCGCCAACTCCAGCTAGAAATCGACGTCCAGTACAAAACGATCTACCAGCGCGTCGAGCGCTTCACGAAGGCGCTCGACGCACCTTCGCTCGACCTCGTTGGTCTGGTCGAAATCGACGAAGTCTACGTTTCTGCAGGGCTGAAAGGCCGCGAGCGCGACCAAGAGTCGCGCTCGCGTGGCCTGTCCACGCGTGGGCGAGGATCGTACGATCAAGACAAACCGCCGGTGTTCACGATCGTCGATCGTGGCACCGGCGATCGATACGTGATCCCAGCGAAATCAGCCGACGAATCGACGATTCGGCTCCTTCTCGCAAACCGCGAGAAGGAGCCACTGACCGTCTACACCGACGGATTTCGTGACTACGATCCACTCAATGAGGACGACGCATTCGACCGCGAATACGTCGTCCACGGCGACGGCGAATATGCGGACGACGACGTTCACGTCAATACCTGCGAGAGCCACGGATCGCTGCTGCGACCGTGGCTCTCGCCTCATCGAGGCATCTCTAAGGACAAGCTCACACAGTATCTCCGAGCGTTCCAACTTCGACGAAAGCTACTGCGGAAACCAGGAAGAGAGGCGCTCAAACACGCCATCAAAGCCACGTTGTGAAATCAACAAAGTGCTACACAAGAGCGTACTTCGAAAATGCGGTCTTGGTCGTCCGGGTCGATAGCGGAATCATCAAAGAGTTCTGGTTCAAGTACGTATAGCTCCCGCCTATTCCCTTCATTTGCGATTTGTATATCAAATACATACCCCTCACTTTCTGAACTATCTGCCTGAGACGCCGATACGAGTGTAGCTATTTACCATCCATAGGATGGTGTCATAGAACGATTCTCATGCCGTTTCTTTCGCCCCATCCAAACTGAACTATCCGTTCACTACGCCTGCGTAGTTAGTGCCCTGAGTCCTATCAAATCTGGATGATGTATTCGGCCGTGCAGGATACACAGCACGGGTTCAGCAGCAGACAAATAGTTATTTTTGAGAGTATTAGAACGTGTCGTTGGGGATTTGGTCCCTGTTGTCGCTGAGTAATCGAACCACCGGTTCGATCTCTTCCCAATTTGGCCCCTTTACGATAGTCCCGTGGTCCCTATCCCACACAATGTAGCCCATGTCATCGAGTTTTGGGAGATGCGTGTGAGTAAGCTGCAGCTCCCGTACCTCGGCCTCTTGCACATTATCCTTCGTCATCACCTCTGGTTGGTCCACCGGATTGTGATCCAGAAGTTCCACAAGCACCTGCCGCCGCGCTCGACCCCCAAGGGCTTCGGTTATGTCATCAAACCCCATGTGTAGTCTCACGTACCTATACAGGCGTCCCAAACGGTTCCTTTCGCTGCATGGTGGACAAGGTTGTTATTCAATAACACCCGGGCCAGTAGTCCTCTCGCCCGAGTTGAGAGGGTTGTGGCGATCAGGATTCTTGGGGCTGTTCGAACTCTTCGGCGAGCTCCTCTTCCATTGCGATGAGCGTGTTTTCGGTGAGCGTTTCGATCGCCCGGCGCAGTCGTTCTGTGACGGCCTGATCGGAGATCCCGAGATCATCGGCCAGATCCTGCGTGGACATTCGCCGTGGAATGGAGTAGTACCCACCCTGAACAGCGCGCATCAGCGTTTCACGCTGGGCTTCTGTCACCCCGTACCACATGCCGGTTCCCGGACGGACGGGATTGTAGATGCGTCCGACTTCGAGGTGAATGTGGGCGTTCGAGCAGTATTCCTGAAACTCACTGAGCGCCTCGTGCGTGGGAAACCGAATCTCGAACTCCCACGTATTGAGCGTTCCAGTAGCACTCAGGAGCTGTCCCTGTAGATCGATAATCCCCTGTAAGAACACGTCGCGGCCGATGTTCCAGTCCAGCGAATACAGCCGCTCGTCGTCGTGGCGCGTCACTTCTATGATGCGTTCGACCGACGGGTGATTCTCGACGTTTTGCTCGAACGATTCTCGGACTGCGTCACTCACTGAGAAGAACGGAACGGCTTTCTCCCCCAGCGGGACCATGTTTTCGAGTTCGATCGTCCCGGTTTCTTCCAGTTCGAGGATCCGGCCGAGTTCGAACGAGTCGGCCGGGATCCGAAGATGCGCGATGACTGCCATTCCTTGCTAGTCGTTGGAGTTCGAGACGTGTAAAGATAGGCAGCATGGTCTACCAGCCCTGAGTATATAGCATGGTGTGCCATGCAAAACGGCAGAGATATGGGTGTGGCGTCCCTTGGCGAAGAGGGACCGAACGCCCTGCGCGAAGTGTGACCCAGTTGTGTGGATGTGGTCGTGGGTTTGCTTCCATATCTTCGGGTCAAGGATCGTGGCCCACCTATCATGACACGAGATCAACCCGGTGACGGTTCGATTACCAGCGCCGACGACTTCGAGGCCGCTCTCGCCGAGGTGGTCGAGAAGGCCGTCGAGGCTGATGTGGACGTGCGCGGTGCCTGGGAGTTTCGAACGCGAGGGTCAACCCACGAGTGGGAAGTAGAGATAATCGAACTGGCCAGATACGACGATCAAGAAGAGGGATGACCAGTGTGTACAGATCCAATAGAGTCAGTTGATCTGTGAGTCTTGCAGTCGTGATGGCTGTCGCACAGCGAAAGGGAACCCCCGTCGAGGAGTTGCGACCGCTGCACGACGTTGTCGATCCGGACGCGCTTGACGCTTTGTGTACCGCCGCGGAAGTTTCGGTCACGTTCTCGTACGACGGCTATATAGTCACCATCAACGGCGATGAATCGGTTCATCTCGAAGAACACTCCTGACTCGGTCGCACAGTCGAAGTTCGTCCTGTAGCAAAGCCGTGCTCCCAGCCGGTCCACCACTGATGATGAAATAGCCGCTATATTTAGACCCCGATTCGTAGCAGAATCCATCTACATTGCTGTCAAGGATGTCAAATAGTATCTCTACCCTGGTGTTTTTAACCTGGTTGACTCTGAAGGAAATGCTGGGCGATATATCCTCTAACCTCTATAGTTAGCAGGCAACTTTTGACAGATACTAAAGAGTTCGGCGATTGCTCAGGTGACTGCTTCCCCTGCACCTATTGTTCGTCGGGTAGTCGTAGAGAGGATATACGAACGTTCTATGACATCCTCAACGTGTATCAAGCAGACGTCGGTGGAATGCGTGCTTTGTCGAACCAGAAGTCTTCAACTGAGCGTATGAGCGAATCGAATTCACCTGGCCCAGTTGGCTTCGTCAGGTACGCGTTGGCGGCCAGTTTGTAGCTTTTGACGATATCCTCTTCAGCTTCTGAACTCGTGAGCACGAGTACTGAGAGGGCGGAAAGGCCTGGCTGGTCTTTCAGTTCCGCGAGCACGTCAAATCCGCTTACTCGGGGCAAATTCAGATCCAAAAGCACAATGTCCGGATACGGATGTTCCTCGGACGAGGATTGATCTCTCAGCACGGTTAGCGCCTCATCACCATCGCTGACACCGACTCCTGATTGATCCTCCCCCTTTTCTGTATAGGAAACCATACTGTAGAAGCGGGCTACGAATCAATTGCCCAACTACGATTCGTTGGCCCGGATTTCCCCATAGCACTGTGCCAATCAGTATTTTCTCTGTACTTACCGTTGTTGGGTAGTCATAGGGTGGGTGTGCGAACTGTTCTATGACACCCTCATCCATAGTCCTCCTTTCGCTGAAGACGACGTGTCCAACCGGGTTTGATAGTGTTCGACCGGGTGAGTACGGGCATGGCTCAGGACGGACTCGAACTGGACGAGACCGACAAAGGAATTCTCCAACTACTCCAGCACGATGCGCGAAATTATACGACGAAGGAGATCGGTGACGCTGTCGGCGTTTCCGACACAACTGTGAGCAATCGGATCGCTGCTCTCGAATCGGAAGGTGTCATCGAAGGATATACGGTCGAACTCGACTTCGAACGGATCGGCGTTAATCCGAAAATGCTTCTCGTGTGTACCGCACCGGCGTCGGAACGGGAAGCGTTAGCGGAGAAAGCAATCGAGATGGACGGTGTAACAGAGGTCCGGACCGTACTGGCCGGCGAGCGAAACCTTCACGTCACGACCGTCGGGCGCAGTATCGCGGAACTCTCCGAGATTTCACAGCGACTCGAAGGGATCGGACTGGATCTCCTCGACTCGGGTGTTGTAAAAAGTGCGCACCGGTGTCCGTTCGATCATTTGGGCGACGATGCGGTGAACCCGTGATCGTTTCTTTGGCTCCCGCCGGAAACGATGTTTCTTAATTCTGTTCGTCAATGCACAGCTCCCAAACATTAACCCGCACCCGGACGGTACGAGGCGTCGATGCCGCTCACTACGGAGACATCACCCAGCGTTGCCATCGTCACCGAAATCGCGCGACACGAAGGCGTGTCACCCGAAGCCCTGCAACCACCACTCTGGAAGGTAATCGATCCTGAGGCCCTCGATCGATTATTCGAGCGGACAGAGCAAGTCGGAACGGTTCGGTTCCACTATCTCGATTATGGCATCGAGTTCGATTCTGACTCGGGCGTCGAAGTTACGCCGATTGAGGAACCAGCGACTACGAGCTAATTGACGCCGTCCTCCGACACATCGTCCACGTTGAGATATCTCTCGATTCGAGAGGTGATCATCCGGTTCTATCTTCACGGACGGCGTCTATGAACTCGGTAACTGGTTCAATATACGTCTCACCATCGACTAGGTATTGAACATATCATAATATTGAAACTTGGCGGCTATAAGAGAAGAATATATTTGAATCACGAACAAAGCCGGAATCTCGGAATAGATGCCCTTCATGCCCAATCCTCTGCCGAAGAAGGGGCCACCACCGTTCTTCCAGAGGAAGTAAAGGACGGAACCGACGTCATCTGTCCATCCTGTGGCGGAACGATGCGACCACGGGGTCCATTTGATGATGGTCGCGCCCGCCATTTCTATCACGTCACCGCGGGCTCAGGGACTCCGACGATCAATTGCTCCGGAGGAGAGTCGGACCCGCATCGGAAGATGAAATCTCTCGCAGTATCGGCGCTGCGACAGCGGTTTGACCAATACGTTCGCTGCGAGCCCGAGGTCACCGTCGACGTTTCCAATACGCCGACGCTTATCCGTCTTTAGCTAAGCGAAGAACCACGTGACAGCGGCGGCTTATCGAGACATCTTTTCGAGAGGAATGAGGAGGCAACGGCTGTGTCCACCAATGCCTCCTCATCTCGGATTATGCGTCGGCTCACTACACTGTTTCCCTCTGAGTTCCTCGAAGAGCACGCCGAGGAACTCGGCGTGATCGAACGCGACCGCAAGCTCCAGATCCCTGCCTTCGTCTGGGCATTCGTGTTCGGCTTCGCCGCAGGCGAAAGCCGAACACTCGCTGGCTTCAGACGCAGCTACAACTCGACAGCTGATGAGACGATCTCTCCCGGCGGCTTCTATCACCGGTTGACGCCGTCTCTTGCAGAGTACTTCCGCTACCTCGTCGAGCACGGTCTCGACGAGGTCGCTGTCCCTGACACTGTTGACGCCGATATCGACCGATTCAGGGACGTGATGATTGCTGATGGAACGGTATTGCGGTTACACGAGTTCCTCACCGATGAGTTCCAAGCCCGCCACGAAGAGCAGGCTGGAGCGAAGCTCCACCTGCTCCACAATGCCACTGAGCAGACGATAGAACGGCTCGACGTGACTGACGAGAAAACGCACGACAGCACGTTGTTTAACATAGGGTCGTGGCTCGAAGATCGGCTCGTTCTGTTCGACCGAGCCTACTTCAAGTATCGCCGCTTCGCGTTGATCGATGAGAACGACGGCTACTTCGTGAGTCGGCTGAAAGAGAACGCAAACCCGGTCGTAACGGAGGAATTACGGGAATGGCGCGGTAATGAGTGATGGAAGTTATGGGCATGGGCTGAGATGGGCGAGTAATGGGAGGCGACCGGCGAGGCGATCTCGTTCGTCATCTGAGTGAGGAGGAGTTGGATCGTCTGCTGGACGAAGCAGACGATCCAAAGGTCATCAAGCGGCTCACCTTTGTCAAACGCCTCTACAAGGGCGCAACGTATGAGGAAGCAGCCGATGACGTTGGCAAATCTGCGTCGACTGGAAGTCGCTGGGCACGTCGATGGAACAATGGTGGACTTGGGCAGCTGACACCGAACTTCGGGGGCGGAAGGCCCCCGAAGCTCGGTGACGAGGAACAAGAGCGTCTGTTAGAACTTCTCCGGGAGGGACAGCCCTGGAAAGCACAGGAAGTTCATCAACTCTTGGACGAAGAGTTCGATGTAGAGTACCATCCGGATTATCTCGGCCGATTCCTCCGGAACCTCGGACTGTCCTACGCGAAACCTCGTCCAAAACGTCCCTCTCGGCCAGAAAACGCTGATGAAATCCTCGAAGAACGCGTCGCAGACGCGTTCGACGAGGACACAGAGACAGCGCATAACAAACGCCCTGAGGATGAAGACGAAGGCTGGGTCCTCGATGACGATATTTGTACGGATGGGGGTACTGTCGTCGGTTTTTGTGACGCTTCTCATCCGCAACCATACGACAATTCGCATCGACTGTGGTACGTCGATGATCCGACACTCGAACGACCGCTGGTGAAGCTTGACGAACCAGCGGTCGGGTGCTACACACTCAACGGTGAAAGCGTCCTGACGTTCCCTGAAGACCAATCGAAAGAGAACATCTGTGCGCTATTGGAGCAGGTCCGCGAGCAGAATCCGCGTTCCCGGATTCTGCTCGTCTTGGATAACTTCTCGTCTCACATCTGTGAACACACGCGCAAGCGCGCACATCAACTCGGTATCGATCTCGTCTTTCTTCCGGTTGGCTCACCGCATCTCAACCCAATCGAGCAGGTCTGGAAAGTGCTCAAACGCAATGCTTCGCCAATCGTCGTGGCGAGCGAGAGCGCGTTCCGCACTCTCGCTCGCCGTCTCTTCAACACCCTCACCGATCGACTTGGATTCGCTAAGTCCTGGATCGACCAGTTCCTCAGCCCGTATTTGCAAAAGTTATCTTATCATTACAGCGGCTTCGCTGAAGGTGGGGCTTCCTGTTTCGATGACGCGCTTTGCAGACACCGAATGGGTGTCCGTAGGGAGTGCAGTCTCCACAGGCGTGTCTTCGGGCCATCCCAGCCCTAACTCAGAAAAGCCGCGCTCCAAGACATTTACCGCCGCGTTCGCGTCCCGAGCACACTCGAACCCACACGACGGACACGAGTGTTCTCGAACCCAGATGGGTTTCGCCGTCTCCACATTACACTTCGCGCACTCTTTCGTCGTCCCAGCGGCTTCCACCTGAACGACGTGACAGCCGTACAAGTCTGCCTTATATTCAAGGAGGGAGATGAACTGTCGCCACGCTGCACCCTGTTTGTTCCGAGCGTTGTGCGACTGTTCCAACATCCCCTTCACATCCAAGTCCTCGACAAACACGGCGTCGTATTCGCAGACGAGCCACGTCGTCAACTTGTGCTGGTAGTCCAGCACCTTCCGACGGATGTGACGCTTGACCTTCGCCACTTCTCGGCGTTGCTTCTCGTAGTTGTTCGCCCCTTCTTCTTTCCGCGACAACTTGCGTTGTTCACGGCGGAGGAGGGCGTATTCGTCTTCGAGGTCGAGCCAGTCCACGATCTTGTCGTCACTAGTGTGGATGTAGTTCAGAATGCCGAGATCAACACCGACGCTGTTGCTCGTGTCGAGTGAATCTACGTCAGGTTTCTCGGGTAGATCGGCTTCATCGGTTTCGAGGCCGAAGGAGACGAACCAGTCACCAGTTGTCTCCTTCTTGATGATGACTTCTTTGATGGCTGCTTCGTCTGGGATTTCGCGGTGGTAGCGGATCGGGAAGTCGCCGATTTTGGAGAGCCAGAGCGTCGCACGTCGGCCACTCGTGTTTTTGAGTTCGAAGCCGGACTGCGAGTACGTCATACTCTGGAACTCACTCGGGGACTTCCACTTGAGTTTCCCGACCTTTCGACCGTTTTGCTTCTGCTCGGAGAGTCCATCGAGGTTCTGGTAGAACCGCGTAACGGTTCGTTGCAGAGCCTTCGAGTTGACTTCCGAGAAGACGGGGAACTCTTCTTTCCAGTCGGGGAGTCGGTAGTGGTGTTTGTACGCGGAGCCGATGTCGTCGGCGTCTACATTCTCGTACTCGTAGAGGGTGTAGTTGTACGCTTGGCGATGAATGTCGATGTGATGTTGCAGTTCAGCCGCTCCCTCTTTTGTCGGGTATGCAGGGTAGCGGTGACTGTATTCCATCGCTTCCTACTGGTTTGGGTTGTGTTTACTTAATGGCTTGTACTGTCGTGCGGCGATTCATCCCCTCCCTACTCGCTCGCAATACTCGCTCCTTGAGGAAGGGGCATTCTCGCCTCAATTCTGGTAAACACGCGGTTGCGAGCTGCTTCCGCAAGGATTGCGTCGCGGACGCGGTCGAACTGGTCGTCGACCGCGTCCGCGTCGAGTCCACGCAAATGGTAGAGGAGCGCCCGTGCAAGCGGGCTTCGAGCGGCTGCATCAATGGCAATATCGTCGCCACGGGCAAGCTGATAGGCTTCGCGCCAGTGTTAGCGAACTCATTGTCGAAGGCGATCCGAGCGAGGACTCGCTGGAAGTCCTCGCTCGGATATGTGTCGTTTGCACCGATCCCAAATTCTAGTTCCGGAAACAGCAGTGACGAAGCCGCGCGAGTCACCTGTGTTGCCTCGGTTGTCTCGACCATATCGAGACAACGACCCCGACGACAATCGTCGCTTGGCTACTTCAGCAACTACTATGAAGTCGTGGGTAGCTCAAGAATCCGCGTCGACAACCTCGAGGTCCGTGGGGGCAAGTTCACGTCGCAACTGCTCAGTCTGGTCGGTATTCACCGTTCCGTCCTTCGTTACTACAACCCCGTACTCCGATTTGGCTGCCTCAGGAGAAATCAGCCCGTTGCGAACGTCTTCGGCAACCGTCTCGACGGGGCGTTCGAGGGGATTCCCGTAGCCGCCGCCACCGCCTGCGACCTGTTTCCACGTCGTCCCCTTGGGGATACCCCCGACGAGCTCCTTTAGCTCCGGTTCGTAGGTGTCTCCGTCTGGGTATTCAAGTTCGAGCGCGTTCGGACTGCCCCGAAGGCCGTCAAAGAGACCGGGTGCCGCCGTCTCTGTGGAATCGCCGTCGCCGAAGATACTGGCCTCGACGCCATCGGCGAGGAATTCGAATTCGGTGCGAACACCAAGTCCGCCGCGCCAGCGACCTGCCCCAGCGGAATCTTGTTCGAACTCGTAGTGATGTAGGAAGTGGGGGTCTTGAATTTCGAACATTTCTGGATCCTGTGCGGCGATTGCTCCGCCCGAGGCGATGAGGCCGATGTGATCGTAACCGTCAGCGTTGTACGTGCCGCCGCTACCACCTTTCGTTCCGTTGAGGATGAGGTCGACGTATGGTTCATCGATCCGCGGATCGATACCGCTGACAAGTCCGCACAGGAGTGGGTTCCAGCCGGCGGTTACGCGCTTGGGAACTGCGTCTGCGAGTGCGTCCATGATCACTGTGCAAATCTGGTCACTGAGGTGATTACCGAACGCCGATGCCGCCGGAAAGTCCGGATTAAGCATCGACCCACTGGGGATGTCGATATCGACACACCGAAGGATGCCGTCGTTATGCGGGATGTGTTCCTCGAGGATCATGAATATGGTAATCATGACGGAACTCATTGTCACCGCTCGCGGTGCGTTAACGTAGCCTGGCGTCTGATCAGTAGTTCCGGCGAAGTCGAAGGACATCGTCTCGCCAGCGACCTCGATCGTGACGGCGATGGTCATTTCCCGTTCGTGATCGAATCCGTCGTCAACGACGGGTACCTCGCTTTCATAGGTCCCATCAGGAATCTCTTGAATGCCTTCACGGACCATCTTCTCTGTCGAATCGAGCAGTTCACTCTTGTGGCGATGGAACGTCTCGACGTCGTATCGCTCGAGGAGCTCGTGAAGGTTGCGCTCCCCAACCGTACAGCCGCCGATCATCGCGCGGACGTCGTCAGAGACGACGTCTAACCGAACGTTGCCGAAGATGAGTTCCCAGACATCGTCGCGACGCTCACCGCCGTCATAGAGTTTGACCGGCGGGATGCGTAGCGCCTCCTGCCAGATCTCCGTGGCGTCAGGATTGTACGATCCGGGAACGGAGCCGCCGACGTCGGCCTGGTGGGCGTTGATCACCGTCCACGCCACGAGTTCGTCCTCAACGAAGACGGGTTTGAGGACCTTCCAGTCGGAGGGCTGATTCCCGCCGGTGAACACGTCGTTGTGAAGCATGACGTCGCCCTCGTTGATATCTCCCTCGAAGGCGTCGATAACCTGCTGGACGCCAGGCGCCGTTGCGTACCCGAGGATTGGGATGTACTCTGTCTGGTGGATCAGGACGCCGTTGGCGTCATAGATTCCTACAGAGAAGTCTCGGCCCTCAACCAGCAGCGGCGACCGAGCGCTGCGTTCGATCGTCGTCCCCATCTTTCGGCCGATCCCCTCCAACCGAGACGCAATGACCGAGGTCACCACAGGGTCGAGCGAGTCGTCACGACCGGATTTACGTTCGTTTTCACTCATTGGAACCACCTCCTGCGTTCAAGACGAAGCTCCCGCGTTGGTCTGATTCACAGGTAAACGTTGACGGGACAACGATCGCCGTTGACGGCGACTCGATAACGGCTGGTCCCGGTATCGATTCGTCCGGATCCATCGTTGCTCCTTCGTATATTGTTGCTTCTACGGAGTCTTTCGAGACTGGGTCGCGGATTGTCCGCACTCCCGTTCGCGTGACGTCGCCGGTGATCTCCTCATCGTTGAGAACGCCCTCGCGGATGCCTTCCGCAGTGACGCGAAGTGAGAGGACTTCGAGCGGTTCTCCTTCCATTGCGTAGCCGTAGAGACTCTCGTGCTTTTCGTCGAAGCGATCGGGAACTCGATCCAGTTCACCTCGTTCGATCTCATCCATTGGTACGTCGATCGTTAGTTCGTGATGTTGGCCGCGATAGCGCAGGTCGATCGCGGGCTGCATGCGCTGGTGTTCGCGGGCAACGCCCTCATCATCAAGGGCCTCCCGTCCTTCCCCGACCATCTCATAGATCGTTTCGCGAATGGTCGGCGCATCGATGTCTGCCCACTGGTCGTGGAAACCGCGGACGTAGTCATGTCGAAGGTCAGCCGTTAGCATGCCAAACGCTGCAAGAACTGGTGATATTTGGGGAATAATAATGGTCTCAATGTCCAGTTCGTGTGCAATACCAGCCGCGTGGATAGGTCCGGCTCCGCCGCCAATCGCGAGTGGGAACTCGCGCGGATCGTAGCCGGCCGAGAGTGTAATGTCCTCGATAGCCCTAGCCATGCTGAGATTGATGATGTCGAAGATGCCGGAGGCGGCTTCGTTGAGGTCGTAGCCAAGTTCGTCCGCGACGGACGCGACCGCCGTCTCGGCGGCTTCAACATCAAACGTCCCGTCGACGAATTTTTCCGGGTTAAGGTAGCCAAGCAAGAGATCGGCGTCGGTGCAGGTAGGTTGCTCACCGCCACGACCGTAACACGCTGGTCCGGGATCGGCGCCGGCGCTGTCGGGCCCGATCCGGAGCAAGCCACCGTCGTCGACCCAGGCAATCGAGCCGCCGCCAGCACCGATCGTATTCACGTCACACATCGGTAACGAGACGGGTTGGCGGTTAATTTCTCCGTCGGTCGTCACGTTTACGCTACCGTCGCTGACGAGCGAGACGTCGAAACTCGTCCCGCCCATATCGGCCACGACCGCCCGGTCGAACCCGAGGTCCTCCGCGAACTGGTTTGCACCAACTGGCGCCCCCGCAGGTCCCGATAAGACAGTGGTCGCTGGCCGTTTGATGACTGAACCCGGTGGGGCAATCCCGCCGTTGGATTGCATGATCTGGAGCGACCCGCTGAACCCGTTCGTTTCGAGGCGCTCCTCAAGCGCGTTCAGATAGCGCTCGACGACCGGGCCGACGTAGGCGTTCATTGCCGTAGTACTCACCCGAGAGTAGTGGCCTGCCTCCGGGAGGACGTCACTCGAAACGGTTACGAACGCGTCGTCGACGGTCTCTTCAATGAAGGTCTCAGCCTGCGTCTCGTGCTCGCCGTTAGCGTAACTGTGCATGAAACAAATGGCGACTGCGTCGACGTCATCGAAGCCCTCAGCCGCTGTTTCGAGAGAGTCAGTATCCAATGGCGTGACGACATCGCCGTCTGCGTTGACTCGCTCGGTTACGCCCACACGCCGGTGACGTGGGACGAGCGGTTCCGGGGGTTCGTACTTATTATTATAAAGGTTCTCCCGGCTTCGGATGCCCCGTCGCATTTCGAGAACGTCGCGAAATCCTTCGGTCGTGAGGAGGCCCGTTGTCGCACCGTCCCCTGTGAGCACTGCGTTGGTGGCGATCGTCGTCCCATGGACGATCAGTCGGGTGCGATTCAATAGTGACTCCCGGGAGATCCCGAACCGATCTGCGAGTTCACTGATTCCGGTAAGTACAGCGTCAGATGGATTCGCTGGGGTCGAGCGTGTCTTGTGTTCGTACAGTGCGTCGGCCGTTTCGTCATAGGCGGTAAAGTCGGTGTATGTGCCACCAACGTCGATACCTAGGACAAGCTGATCGATCGGTATTGTCTCTGTCATCTGTCTGGTTTGATCGTTCGGAATGTTCGTGGGAGGCTGCTCAGTCGCTCGTAACCATCATCAGTTATTGCGTACGTGTCAGCCACAGAAGCCCCAATCCCCGATGATTCATCGCTGAAGTTCGGATGGACGCTAATCACCATGCCCGCCTCGAGCGTTGTGTCATTATTCACGCCGATTACCGGCTGGTCGTGATCGACACCAACACCGTGGCCGTGCCAAATTCCGGTCTCGACATCAACCTCAGTCGCAACTGCCTCGATCGCCTGGGCGACATCTGCAGCCGTGTTACCTGGATGCAACGCATCCTCTGCGGCTGAGAGAGCGTCGTAACACGCCTCGCCGACCTGCTGTTTCCGCTCGGACACATCGCCGACGGCACAGGTGATCGCCCGTTCGGTCCAGTAGTCGTTAGGACCGACGACCTCGGAGTAAACCGTCAGCAGGTCTCCCGGTTCGATCGGGTCTGCAGTCGGCCGATGAAGGAAGTATGGCCCCTGACCGACGAACGTCAGTACCTCCTTGGCGCCCCGTGATTGTGTCACGTGTTCCATCTCGCCACGGAGTTCCCAACCAGTCATGCCGAGGTCGGCGATTTCAAGAAATCGCTTAATCGCTGCGTCACCAATGTCAGCACTCTCCCTGACCATCGGGAGTTCAGCGGGTTCTTTGATCGTCTTGAGTCTGCCGACTGTGTCTGTAGCGTCAATCAGTTCGACATCCGGTAACCGGTCGACGAGGTGGCGGTAATCCTCGACGTTCATGATCTGGTTCATACCTGCGATACCGACGCGGCTGACATCGTGCTCGTCGGCAGTCAGTCGGGCAACGAGTTCCTGTCCGAGTGCGGGTTCGCCGGCGATTACGTCGCCTGTTCCTGCCTGGACAGTTTCGAGTCCCGTTCGGTTCTCTGCAAGATACGCGTCCGCCCGCGTCGGCAGAATGAGTGTCGGCGGTTCTTCTGGGAAGATCACGGCGTACGCGGAGCGCAACACCGTGAAGTACTCCGCGAAGTACGTCAGGTACCCGTATTCGGTGATCATGCCCTGGTGCGCGAGGACTAGCGCATCGTAGTCGTGATCTTCCATCATCGTCCAGGCTCGCTCCCACCTTCCTCGGCGTAGTTCCGTCCGATCCGGTGGTCCCGTGCCCTCTGCTGTGTTTATCTCGGTCGTTGTCTCGTGGTTGCTATCTGTTCCCATGCCACAATATGGAATTGATGGGTATATGCAAAAGTAGGGCGTTTCCGGCCACGTTCTCCCCGAATTCACGTGAATCTTCGAATTTCTCTCGATTCTCATCATTCACACGAAGCAACTCCCAAAATACTTATATATGGTATGGTTGAGGAATAAGTATGCGGTGGATGGATTACGATCGGGCGGTCCCTGACTCGCTCGACGGCAATTCCGTAATGTCGTCCACCGCCCAGTTACGAACGAGGGAACGCAACCGAATCGAGTCTGCACTTGAGCCGAATGTGGCAGGAGAAGTGCTAGGATCGGTACTTATCTTCGGGCGGGCCGGCTCAGGAAAAACGGTCACGACTCGTCAGGCGATTGACGGCGTCAGGCGACGCAGCTCTGGCCAGGTCGGAATGACATGGGTTGACGTATCGGATGGCGAGACGTCCTATCAACTCGCTATCCGACTCCTACAAATGCTCGAGATGGATAATACCCTTATTCCCGTCAATCGGCATGATCGTGAGACAATCAAAACACGGCTCCGGAAGAAAATCTCAGAGATCAAAACGCCACAAATCCTCGTGATCGACGGTCTCGACGCCATCACGGATCCGATGGTGATCCACGACTGGATCTGCAGATCTCCGCGCCACAAGGCGGCGCCCGGCCCGCCGCTTAGTCTCGTGGAGATCGTCGATCACGAACGCGGACTCGAAGTTTTCATTGGATCGGTCGATGACCGATCATACGACCAGCGGATTGAATTCGAACCGTTCTCGCGAACTGGTCTGATGGAAATCCTTGACACATGGATTGACCGGAAAGGCTGGGCACAATCGATAGAGTACGGTGTGGTCGACATGTGTGCCGCTCTTATTGCGCAGGATCAGTCGAACGCGAGACGAGCACTGGCTCTCCTCAATCTGACTCGAACTGTCGCAATGGAAGAGGGGACGGAGTCCGTTACGACCACACATGTCACGAGGGCATATGACCGTCTCCAATGTATCGAAGTCGATATCCTTGTCGCTGATCTCTCCGTTCAGCGACGACTTGTCCTACTCTCACTCATCACGGTAGATGAGCGGCGTATGACGGCCATCTACGATCGGTACCGGTCGTTGGCTCGCGAGTACGGTCGACCTGTCCTTACTGAACGGGCCGTCCATGATCACCTCACAGAACTTGAGCGCGATGGTGTCCTCACCACTAGCGAAAATCGAACCGGATCCCCCGGGAACTATCACACATACGAATTACTACCCGATGAACCGCGCTTGAAGCGGAGACTTGAAATTAATGTCGACGGGTAAAGCTGAGCGTGTAGATGAAGCTACGACGTCACTGCGGTTAGAAGTGGTTCAATTCCTGAATCGAATCATCGCAATGCTGCTTGCAAGGCTGTACTGCACCCCGTGTTCTCCTACTCGAGGAGGGCTGCGAAACTATCGATCAGCTCGACATCGACGTAACGAGACTACCGTCGGAAAGCCAGCATGAAGGGCAGTTCTTGAGATTGCTGTTGAAGCGAGCGAACTCCGCGAAGCCGAATATCTTCCTGAAGTCACACAGTCTCGAAAAGAGTCTGCACAGGAGCGCCTCGATCGTTTCTCAACGAAGTTATCGGATCGGGAGTAACCAAGTTCAGTCCGTAATTGTCTCCTCAAGCTTTGCAGGGAGTCGCTGCAGGCAAATCTCCAGGAAACTCAGCGGTGCTTCCGCCTCGAGGTGTCCCGGTTCGTGGACTAGGTCCTCATCAGTCTTGATCTGGAAATGAGTTGTCCCAAGGTCTTCGTGGTCGTTATCTTTGTGCCATCCCAGACTGACTGCATCGTCGGCCCACTGCACACGCTGGACATCAGTGCCAGCACGGGGACGCCAGGCAACCTCAAAAGTAGCCTGCTGCCGCCGGAATCTTCTCCCGAGGAACATCTCCGTATCGACGTCAGCAGCAACAGACCGGGGACGGAGTCGTGACGGTCGATATTGGACGTTGGAAAAACCGGGTTCTTTCTCGAGGCGTTCTTTGATCCGACGAAGTCCTTCGCGCCGAGTGAACCCTCGGCCACCAGCAAGAAACAGTACCATCTGTGTGTTAGCCTTCCTGTGGAAGCGTCCCCGTACCAATCTCCCCGATACGCGGATCTGCGTCAAGCCTCGTCAGTGAACTCTGGAGGCTGATGGCAAGCTGAAGCGCTTCCCGTACCTGAATGTTGTACTCCCATTCCTCGATGGCCTCAAGGCGCTCACGTCGATCGCTGGACGATAGATCCTCACGCCCAATACTCCGGCGAAGTTCTTCGAGTGATTCGACATCGTACGTTGATTTCCACGAGTCGATTTCGTCACCGATTGCACGCAACTCGTCGGTGAGTTCATTCACAGACTGTTCTTCAGCGAGGGTGCGGACTTCGCGGAGGAATTGCGTTACGTCATCTGGCTTGTAACACGTTCCGTCAGCTGTTTCAACGATCTCAAGGTCGCCCTGATCGGCCATCCGCTCGAGATATTTGGCGGCTGTATCCCTCGAGACATTTGCCTCTTCAGCAATCCAGCCGGCATTTTGTGGCGTCGTTCGAGTCAACGCAACATGCCTGACACGGTCAGCAGCGTCCATCTCTGCTGGCCACGCATGTGAGTGATCGCTCATTGGTCCCTGTAGAGTTGCCTCGTACTAATAGTTTGGTATTCTTCCGAATTATTTCGTATCCTCCGCTGAGGAAGTCGACGGAGAGGTTTGAGAACAAAGCGGTCACACCGACACGCCACGTCACGAGGCGGATCGGATGTCTCTGGACGAGATCTCGATAATCGGCTTACGAGTCCCGTTCGGAGTTCCTCTCGGCGGAGTGTCTCTGTGTGCCAGCCAAGCCGAGCATCGTAGTGTTGCTTCAAGAAGGACTCCCCGTTGGAGTCCGCTATAGTATATTGTGTTCGCTGTTGACCCCAGAGATGTGACGACCGGTACTCAGCGACGATGTTTTCATGTGTGAGTTCAACGAGCACCCATTCGACAAATGAGATTAGTTTTGTAGTGCTTCGATCATTTGGTACGGTGAGTTGAGAACCGGCGTCAGATTCCCTGGTTAAATTATTTCGAATTGATGCAGACTCAGGACTAACTGATTGTGGTTTTTGGGACCTCATCGTTTACAGGGAGAATGATGTTACTCCCCCGCCATTCAGGGAGCAAGAAAAATCTTAACTGATATTCCTCAACATTATTATGGTGTCATATCCTGATCCGCTGCGATACGTACAGGTCAGGGTGTTACCGGACCAGCTACCAATACCTGTACAAGACCGTGCTATTGGTGATAAGTACAAACAATAGATATGTTCAAGCATATACAGTTGCATTGATGACACCGAGGGGGTTCAAATGGGGAACCAACAACCAACAGAGGGGGAAATTTGGATAGTTCCCTCGAAGAAGCAACGCAGGCAGAAGTTGATGCAGCAATGGAAGAACTGGAGCAAAACGAAAAGAACGCAGACGATATTCTGATCGGCTGAGAGTGAGACGCAGTACAGATGGGAACCAAAATGAAATCGACAACAGTCTGTTCCGATGGGGAGCATACACCCGCATGGAATCCAAAAGAGGGAACAACCGTTTGCGAAACCTGTGGGCGGACAGGTGCTGAAATTGTAAACGAGCTTGGGCACAGTCTGTATCCCTAATTTCTGATCCACGTGACCACTCGCCATTATTTCATTTGCCCAACAGTTATATACTTAGTCGTATGATTGATTATGGCGGCGAGGGACCGGCCGTCTGTCGCTGCCACTAATGAAAGACGCTCCGGACGAGACAATCACCCTCGCTACTAGCCTCAACGCATCCGATCACAGTCGGCCGCCCAAGGAATGGGGGGCTTGGACCTCAGCCGATACGCTATTTCGAGTGGGGGCTTTGCAACGCTCGAGCATCGGTATTATGAGCACGCTGGGTTAATCGAGAGGTCCCTAAGTGGCTGGGCTCGAGGATCCGTACCGACCGGTAGGCCGCTTCGACGAGATAATGAGATCGAGTTGCTCGTGTGAAAGAGCTCACGGTGAACGGATTTGTGGGGCTTGGGTGGGTGTTAGCTGTTTAGGCAGGACGATCGGCCGGATAAGGTGATCGTCATCCCCCACACTCCAACAGTTCGTGGTGTCTCGTTTGAATATACGTGGGGGGACGAGGAGTGATCGACTATTGACGAAGCCCCTTTTCCTCGTCCATTACCACACAATAAGTTCCAACCACATAATATTATATAGTATTTAACAATTATTTCTTTTGGATATTCGGATAGGAAGACCTTCGAGGAGTAAGTCCTCCGTGGTTCGATCGGGGTAATCAACAACTTGATTTCTGAATAGTGGGCCGTGGTGAATCGCTATACGGCGCTTGATTTTACTACTTGACGGCACGCTTGATGTTGTAGACGACACACATCAGGACAATTTCACGGAACTCTCGATACCAGCTTCGCGCACGCACGGCGTCGCCGAGCGTGCGCTTGATCACTGAGAAGACGGTCTCAGACAATGCTCTCTGCCCGTAGAGAGTCCCATTGATCCGCGCGTTATGCGCGTGATCGATGGGACGGAACTC
>NZ_REGA01000022.1 GCF_003841505.1 Natrarchaeobius chitinivorans | reverse complement strand
CTGCGTATTCGCTAGTACTGGAGTGGGAGACCCTCTGGGAACGCGAGTTCGCCGCCCCTTTCATACTTTCATTCACCTCACGGAGAGCGGTTGCGCTGCGTGGGGTGTGTCATATTGCGGCGGGGAGTGGTGATGCTGGGTCGTCTCGCCTAGTCGGGACGGACCGCGCGGCGAGGCGGTTCGGTCGAACCGAATTCGAGTCTCTCCCATGTGACCATCGAACCTCTCGGTCGGCTGCTCGACTCCACGAAACACGCGCTCGAGACGATGTCCACGTCGTCTTCGGCGGGGACCGTAACCGTTATGCGAGCGACTCGTCTACTCTCACTCGCGCCAAGGTGGCAGAGTCCGGCCGAACGCAGCTGCCTGCAGAGCAGCCCACCGCCGGTTCAAATCCGGCCCTTGGCTTTCTGTCACGAACACGTCCGTGAGCGACAGCAACCAACTGGTCGATTTAACCCCTGGGACAAATCTTCCGAGAGGAGATTGTCTACTTCGAATTGCCGTCGGACTCGTCGCTCATTTCGCCGATCTCCGCTGCTACGTCTTTCACGTGTTGCTGGTGAGAAGCTGACGTTTGGACGCTTTGGGCTGCATCGAGCTGGTCGTTGACGATCGCGTTCTGCTGTGGTCCCCACGTCTCGGGGGATTCGGACTCGATGTATTCGACCCAGCGCTTGATGGCCTCGATGCGCTGCTCACGGTTGCGTTCGTGCTTCGTGTCGAGGTGTTTACGCGCGCTTGGTTCGTTTGCAGATGGGCGCATAAATTGTCGGGACTGAGCAAACCTGAGGAGTTTGTGATGTACGGCGAGCCACGACTGAACGAGCGTAGCGACGTGAAGAGCAGGGTCGCCCTGAGTCGACGATCAATTCCCAAATCCGACTTTGATTCAGTAGTTGATGGCCCCACGGCATACGGATTCCACAGGAAGCATCGACCGGCAGTCACGCCACTACCACTCACCACAGACCGCAGTACATTCCGAACAAATAACTGATTGAGCAAGGTCTCGAATTACATTCTCTTCCCAGGCACGATAAAAAATTACAACACGGGTATCGAATCCCCTTGATTTATATGGGCCATTGCCGTAAACCTTCCAAGAAGACATGTGGGGTTCTGACATGGATGAGTTTCCAAACTGTGAAGTCGACTCCGTCGGATACGACCCGACGACAGGTGAGGTATACACCACTCACGATTGGGAGACGGACTCTTCGCTGTGTCGAACCATTATCTGGGCCATCGCGGCGGTGAGTGGTCAGTCACCGGAGGAGTTACCGCCACTCTACTCGGCTATCGACCCGGGGGCACTCGAGAACGTGTTTCAGCCACGTTCGGAGGGGAAACCACGGACTCACGGGAGAGTCTCGTTCACCTACAACGGCTTCGATATCGACGTATTCGCGTCCGGTCGAATCCGTATCGACGTCTCGGAGCTCGATGCAGAGACGATTCAGTCACGGTCGAGGTCGTAACCAGCGACGAGTTCGAGACACTGCTCGACGATCGGATTACCGGGGTATCGAACCGTTCCCTGTCTGTTATCGTACTCGATTACCGACGCCTTCGCGAGTTTCGGGAGGTGATGATGACGTGTTTCTGTCTGGAACGTCTCCTCGCCGAGGGTGGTTTCATAGGGCCGCCCACGGCGAATTCGACGATTTGCGGTCGTCGCTCACGCCGACTTCGTCACCGCAAGCGACGGATTTCCATCCGCGTCTATCCAAACGGTGCGTACTCGTTCCGACGCGTCTCACCGCGGTCGGTGGGTGGCGACGTGGATACTCCGCGACGATCTATTTCCAGCGAACGTCAGACGAATATATATGTGAGGACGGTGAACGGTGAGGACATGTTCGGTACCAGCGGAATACGTGGCGAAGTCGGTACGGAGGTGACCGCGGATCTCGCGCTCGCGGTCGGTCGTGCGCTCGCGTCGGACGGCTACGACCGCCTCGTCGTCGGACGTGACGCACGCGAGAGCGGTCGATTCCTGACCGACGCGCTCACCGCCGGCATCAGGGAGTGTGGGAGTGACGTCGTCGACGTCGGCGTCGCCTCGACGCCGACCGTCGCGCGCAGCGTTGCGCCTCTCGAGGCCGACGCCGGCGTCGTGATCACGGCCTCGCACAACCCGGCGGAGGACAACGGAATCAAGCTCTGGCAGCCGTCGGGCCAGGCGTTCGACGAGGAGCGACGGACCGCGATCGCCGAGCGCGTTCGGACGGAGACGTACTCGCTCGTTCCGTGGGACGGGATCGGGGAACTGACCAGAGCGGAGTCCAAGCGCCCGCGTCAGCGCCACGTATCGGCGATCCAGGATGCGGTCGAGACGGCCGACGCCGGTCTCGAGGAACTGTCTGTCGTCGTCGACGTCGGTAACGGGACCGGGGGTGTAACCGCCGACGCGCTGTACGATCTCGGCTGTTCGGTACAGACGTTGAACGCCCAGCCCGACGGTCGGTTTCCGGCCCGGCCGAGCGAACCGACCGCGGAGACTCTCGAGACGCTCCAACTGACGGTCGATGCGACGGGCGCAGACCTCGGAGTCGCACACGACGGCGACGCCGATCGGATGGTCGCCGTCGACGACCGCGGTGAGTTCGTCCCGAAGGACCTTCTGCTGGCGTTGTTTGCCCGGGAGACGGCCGGTGACGGTGATCTGGTCGCCGCTCCGTTGAACACGAGCCTCGCCGTCGACGACGCCCTCGAGCGCGCCGGCGCGTCGGTGACGCGAACGCCGGTTGGTGACGTCTACGTGGCCGAACGCGCCACGGAGCCGGACGTCGTCTTCGGCGGCGAGCCAAGCGGTGCCTGGATCTGGCCGGAGCAAACGCTGTGTCCGGACGGACCGCTCGCCGCCTGCAGGTTGGCGTCGCTCGTGGCCCGTCGCGGCCCGCTCAGTTCGCTCGTCGACTCGCTCGAGACGTATCCGATCAGGCGGGATTCGATCCCGGTCGACGACAGGGAGGCGGTGATGGACGGCGTCGAAGCGGCGGTCCGGGAGCGAGACGAGACGTTCGACGCGATGGACGGCATTCGGATCGAACGCGACGGCGGGTGGACGCTCGTCAGACCGAGTGGAACGGAGCGAGTCGTCAGGGTGACAGCCGAAGCCCGCAGCGCCGGTCGGGCGGACGAACTCTTCGAAGACGCCCGCACCCTCGTTCTCGACGCGGTTCAGTAGCTTCGCTATCGGTTTTTCTCCGCCGGAACATAATACAACCAGCTTCGAGTTATTATGTATAAACTTAAGTTCCGATAAAAATTTGTGGCTAGTGATATGAGCGCCCTCTCTGCAGTGGTACTCGCGGCGGGCGAAGGAAGTCGTCTCCGGCCGTTGACCCGGAGTCGGCCGAAGCCGATGCTTCCCGCGGCGACGACGCCGATCCTGGCGCGCGTCCTCGACGAACTCGTCGACGCCGGAGTTACGGATATTACGGTGGTCGTCGGCTACCGACGCGAGCGCGTCCAGTCGTATTTCGGCCCGACGTATCGGAACGTTCCGCTGACGTACGTCGGCCAGCGAACGCAACTCGGAACGGGTCACGCCTTGCTGGCTGCTCGTGCGGACGTCGACGGATCCATGCTCGTCATCAACGGCGATCAGATCGTCGATCGTCGGATTATTTCCGACGTCGTCTCGGCTCACGAAGGGTCCGATTCCGTCGCGACGCTCGGACTGTTGCGGCGGCCGGACGTCGGCGAGTACGGCGGCGTCATCGTCGACGACGGGGGTCGTACCGAGGACGATCCGTCAGTCCCGATCGTCGACCTCGTCGAGCGACCCCGGGACGACCGGGACTATCTGCTCAACGCGGGCGTATACGCCCTCGAGCCGGCGATCTTCGAGGCGATCGCCGAGACGGAACCCCGAACAGGTGAACACTCGTTGATCGATGCGATCGCACATCTCGTATCCAGTTGCGACGATTCGTCGCCGCCTGTACGTGGGGTCGAGTCCGACGGACTGTGGGTGGATGCGACCTATCCGTGGGACTTACTCGAGGTCGCGGCCGAACTGTTCGACCGGGAAACGGGCGGTTCCGATACGGACGGTCGTGGCCGGCAAGCGCGCCCGGTCAGTCCGTCAGCGTCGGTTCACGACCGTGCGATCGTTCGCGAACCGGCCGTCGTCGCGGACGACTGTGAAATCGGACCCGGTGCGGTAGTCGGTCCGTACGCCTGTCTGGGCGAGAACGTCACCGTCGACGCCGGCGCTGTCGTCGAACACAGCGTCCTCGATACCGATACGCGCGTGGGCCCGAACGCGACGGTCGTCGAGTGCGTTACCGGCCAACGCGTCGAGATCGGTGCCGATACGACGATTCCGGGCGGACCGGGTGACGTCAGGGTCGGCGATCGCGTCTTCGAGGGGGAGAACCTGGGCGCGGTGCTCGCCGACCGCGTGCGCGACGAGGGTGGGGTTACGTACGTTCCCGGGGCGGTCGTCGGACCGAACGCGACCGTTCGCGCCGGTGGGACCGTCCGTGGGACCGTTGTGGAGGGGACGGAGGTGCGGTCCTGATGTGTGGAATCATCGGTTACGTCGGTGACCAACGTGGCGACACCGACGTCCTCGACGTCCTCATGACCGGTCTCTCGGGACTCGAGTATCGGGGATACGATTCGGCGGGCGTCGCAGTTGCCGACTCCTCGCTTGCGGTTCGCAAACGCGAAGGTGACCTTTCGGCGCTCGAGTCCGCAGTAGCGGACGGCAGCGTCGAGGGGGCGGCGGGGATCGGTCACACTCGCTGGAGCACCCACGGGCCGCCGTCGGACGTCAACGCCCACCCGCACACGGACGCGGACGATCGCGTCGCAGTCGTCCACAACGGAATCATCGAGAACTACGGCTCGTTGCGCGACGAACTCGAGGATCGGGGATACGAGTTCGAAAGCGAGACCGACACCGAGGTCGTTCCGCACCTGATCGCCGATGCGCTCTCGGGGGGCGTCGAACCCGAGACCGCGTTTCGACGGGCGATCGGCCGTCTCGAGGGCAGTTACGCGATCGCGGCGGTGTTCTCCGGTAGCGAGACGGTGTATGCGGCACGCGAGGAGTCGCCGCTCGTGCTGGGAGTCGGCGACGGGGGCCACTACCTCGCGAGTGACGTTCCCGCCTTCATCGAGTACACTGACCGGGTGATCTACCTCGACGATGGCGAGTTCGCGACGATCGAGCCCTCGAGCGTCGTCGTCACCGACGACGAAGGGACAGTCGTCGACACCTCGATCGAGACGATCGAGTGGGACGCCGAGGACGCCGGGAAGAGTGGCTACGATCACTACATGTTAAAAGAGATTCACGAACAGCCGACGGCGATTCGCCAGTGTCTCAGCGAGCGCGTCACCGAACTCGAGGGCTGTATCGACGTCGACTCGCTCGCGTCGGTTTCGGTCCCCGATCGGGTCCAGTTCGTCGCCTGTGGGACGTCTTATCACGCGGCGCTGTACGGCACGCGCTTGCTTCGCGAGCGGGGCGTTCCGGCCACCGCGTTTCTCGCGAGCGAGTACGACGTAGACGCGGTTCCGATCGGTGACGACGCACTCGTCGTCGGGGTGACCCAGAGTGGCGAAACCGCGGATACGATGGGAGCGCTCCGGGGTGCAAACCGTGTTGGTGCGACGACCCTCGCCGTAACGAACGTCGTCGGCAGTTCCGCGGCCCGGGAGTGCGATCACGCGATGTACGTCCGCGCCGGGCCGGAGATCGGCGTCGCGGCGACCAAGACGTTCGTCTCCCAGCAGATCGCGCTGGTGATGCTCGCGAGCGAACTCACCGGCGAGTACGGCGACGAACTGGTCGCAGCGTTGCGCGATCTCCCCGGCAAGATCCAGTCGGTCCTCGACGCCTCGGCCGCCCGCGGAATCGCAACGGAGTACCGCGATTCGGACGCGTTTTTCTTCATCGGGCGGGGGTACAACGCGCCGGTCGCCCTCGAGGGGGCGTTGAAGATGAAAGAGATCACGTACAGACACGCCGAGGGGTTCGCCGCGGGCGAGTTGAAACACGGACCGCTCGCACTCGTCACCGACCGGACGCCGGTGTTCGCGCTCGTCACCGGGGGGTCGAATCCGACGAAGACGATCGGGAACGTCAAAGAGGTCGAGACCCGCGGTGCGCCGGTCGTCGCCGTCACCGACGGCTGTGCCGACGTCGAACGCCACGCCGATTTCGTCCTCGAGGTGCCGGAGAGCCACCCCGCGCTCGCGCCGGTGATCGCCAACGTGCAGTTACAGCTGGTTTCGTACTGGGTTGCAAACCAGCTCGGCCGATCGATCGACAAGCCTCGAAACCTCGCGAAGAGCGTGACCGTGGAGTGATCGTCGGAATGCCGACTGCGCGTCGCCTCCGTTACGTTCGCTGGCAACTCGCGTGGATGCTCGCGACGATCCTCGGGTTTACCGTGATCGGATCGTTCTCGCTCGAGTTGTTCTTCGTTGCCGCGCTGATCGGCCTGTTGATAGTTACCGAACTGACGGCCCCGTTTAACGTCTCGCCGGCCTGGCGAGACCGGCTTCCGTGGCTCGTCCTGGTCGGGTTGGTGGCGTTTGCCGCCCTCCTCGCGCGACGAGTACTGGTTGTCTTGCCGCCGGAGGTGCTTGTGACGTGAGCGTAGACGCCGACGGCGACCCCGACGGATTCGGTTTCGACCTCGAGATCGACCGGGTCCGGCTCCTCACGTACGCCCTGACCGTGGCCATCGTCTTCACGATCGCCGTCGGTGCCGGCACGTCGACGGCGGCGTTCGGGCCGTTTACTCCTTCGTGGGAGGGGACGACCGAGCTCCGAGAGCGACTCGCGGACGATCCGGAGACCGACGTCGAAATCCTCCGGGAGACGACCGAGTACGGGGATCGGCAAGCTGACGGAACGATCGCGTTCGTCGTTTCACCCGAGCAGTCGTACGACGACGCCGACGCGACTCGAGTACGTCGGTTCGTCGAGGATGGCGGAACGCTCGTCGTCTTCGACAATTTCGGCACTCACGGGAACGACGTGCTCGCGGACGTCGGTGCCGATTCCCGGTTCGACGGCCGCGTGGTACGCGACGACCATCGGTACGACGGGGGGCCATTGATGCCGATCGCACAGCGTAGCGCGGATCACCCGTACACGGCTGGTGCCGAGCGGCTGTCGCTCAACTACGCGACCGCGGTCGACCCGGGTGGGGGCCCGGACGCGAACCGGACGAGCGCCGACGGAAACACGACGGTCCTGTTCGCGACGAGTGAGTTCGCTCGACTCGAGGACGCCGATGGCGAACCAGGAACGGACGACCGGTCGATGGATTCCGTCGGCCCGTACCCGGTGGCGACGGTCGAATCCGTCGGCGACGGTCGCGTCGTCGCCGTCGGTGATCCGAGCCTCGCGGTCAATGCGATGATCGACCGCGAGGACAACGCCGCGTTTCTGACGACCTTCGCCGCCGACGGCGACCGCGTCTACTTCGACGTCTCCCACGCCGAAGAGTTGCCACCGCTTGCGAACCTGCTCGTGACTCTTCGGCAATCGCCCCCGGTACAGATACTCGTCGGCTTCGCCGTCGTCTCCGGTATCGGCCTGTCCACGAATCGTCGCGTGCGAGCGGCGGCCGCGACCGCCCGCCGTCGATGGGCACTTCTCGTCGACTCGAGCGAGCGATCTGCCGGCGTGGACGATAGCCGGCCGAGCCCGGCACGCGAGCCGACTCGAGCGGCTGTGAGCACCGAATCTGACCGACATCGACCGAGTGATTCACACGAATGAACGGACCGAATCCACGGAGTGACGATCGAACTGCCACGAACCGACACCGCGATCCGGGCGCGATTTTCCGGGCGCTCTCCGAGGAAATCGGACACGTCCTCGTCGGCAACGACGACGTGGTCGAGCACCTGACGATCGCGCTGTTGACCCGCGGACACGTCCTGTTGGAGGGCGTTCCGGGAATCGCGAAGACGACGGTCGCGAACCTCTTTTCCCGGGCCACCGGCCTCGAGTACAGCCGCGTCCAGATGACGCCTGACACCCTGCCGGCGGACGTTACCGGGACGACCGTCTACCGCGAGGCGTCCGGCGAGTTCGAGTTCGTAAAGGGGCCGGTGTTCGCGAACGTCGTCGTCGCCGACGAGATCAACCGTGCGACGCCGAAGACCCAGTCAGCTTTGCTCGAGGCGATGGCGGAGCGACAGGTCACGATCGAGGACGAAACCTGTCCGCTTCCGTCGCCGTTTCTCGTCGTCGCAACGCAGAACCCGATCGAAATGGAGGGGGTGTTCGAACTGCCGGAGGCCCAGCGCGACCGGTTCCAGTTCAAACTCGAGATGACGGTTCCCGACCGCGAGGCCGAACGTACGCTGGTCGACCGGTTCGACTCGAAACCGCAGCTGGGGCCGGCGGCTCTCGAGCCGGTCGTCACGAGAACCGAATTGCTGGCGGCCCGCGAGTACGTTCGCGACGTCCACGTCGCGCCGGCAGTCAAGGAGTACGTACTCGACCTGGTTCGGGCGACCCGTGATCGGCCCACCGTTACCCACGGCGGCTCGCCGCGGGCCACGCTCGCGTTCGTCGACGTCGCGAAAGCGGCCGCGGCGATCGACGGTCGCGACTACGTCATCCCCGACGACGTAAAGCGGTTCGCGACGCCGATTCTCGCACATCGTCTCGTGTTGAGCACCGACGCCGATCTGGGCGGCGTGGTTCCAGGCGAAATCGTCGACGACGTCGTCGACTCCATCGAGCCACCCGGTGCGGACGCGATTGGGGAAGGGCTCGATCACGAGATCTGATCGGCGACGGCCGGCTTACTCGATCAGTTCGACTTCGGTGTACCGACGTCGGCCGTCGTATCGGCCCCTGCCTCGAGTTCCCACCGACAGGTGATCAGCCAGCCGGATTGCTCGTCGCCGGCGACCTCGAGTGCGATCGGGTGCTCGAGGCCGACCGCGAGGCCGACTGCGAGAAACGACGCGATCGGATGGTCGAACCGATCGACGTCGCCGAAGGTGCTCTCGGTGACGGCGAACGTGACGCGAGTCGGGTCGACGTCTACGGTCGCGCTTCTCGCGAACTCGAACTGTTCGACGAGCGCGTCGGCCAGTTGAGCGGAAAGCGGTGACGGCGTGCGTGCGAGTTCGGCCGCCAGCGTGCGCTCGAACTCTTCGAAGAGGTGGTGTCCGGTCGGCTCGAGAACCAGCCCGCGGGCGGTTTCGTCCGTGACGATCGGGCCGTCGTCGCCGTCGGGGAACTCGTACTGTCGGTACCGAGGGACGAACAGCCGACAGGCGGGGGATCCTCGTTCCGTTTCGGGAACGTAGAGACGTTCGTCGCCGAGACCGAGTGCCTCCGCGATCGTCCGCTGGTTGGCCGCGAGTGCGGCGTAGACGCGTTCGCCGACGTCTGCGGGGACGAACGCACCGGGCGAGAGGTAATAGGTCAAAACTGCGGCGAACAGCCCGGTCGCGCCGAGAGCGAGGAGGACGTCGCGAACGTCTGCGAGGAGGAGGCTGGCACCGATCGCGAAGAGGCCGACGAGGGCGAGTGCGATCGCCCGCGTCCGGTACCGGACTCGCTTGACGCGGGCATACTCGTTTCTGAGCCGCCGGTTTTCCGACTCGAGGAGCTCGTTTTGTCTGGCGAGCTCGGCTCGTTCGGGCTCTCTCGAGTCGTCACCCGTCGCGTTCGGTTCGGTCGTTTGGCGGGACGGTGCGGTCGTCTCCTGGGAGGCGTCGGTGTTGCTCATCGTTCGTCTCCGTCGGGTGTTTCATACGGTCTGCTATGACCGATTGCCGGTCGATCTCTCGACGTTCTGCGATCGACCGGAACAGACTCATCGTAGACCGTCTCACTCGATCTGTCGGCGCTCGGCGGGTTCACACTGAGGCGCTCGTATCGGTGGACGAGATACGAAAGGGTGGCTGCGACCGCGCCCGTTACGAGACCCGCGAGCAGGATCGAACCCCCCGTGCTCGCGAGTGCGAGCCAGCCGATGGCGGCGAGTCCGCTGACTGTCGTGACTGCGGCGAGTCCGAATCGGAGTGGCGTGGCGGTCCGAACCCCGGCAGCGAGCAGCGTAATGGCAAACGCCACGATCGGAACCCGTACCGGCTCGAACCCGAATCCGACGGTCGGAAACGCCCCGGCCAGTCCGACGAATCCGACAGCCAGCCCGTACGGCGGGCCGAAGGCGTACCAGACGACGGCGGTGGCGAGGCCGATCGCGACACCGATCGAGCCGACGGTGAGCCACAGCGTCGCGAGGGTCACGAGCAATGCGAGTGCCTCGAGTGCCGTCCGATCGGTGGACGTGATCGCGCCGCCGGACTCGGTGTCTGCGTTCACGACAGCCCCCCACGGGAACGACCCCGTCCGTCGTGTTCCCCGGTCAGAAGCGTCGAGAACCGATCGACGGGGCCGACTTCCAGCGCGCTCACGTTCTCCATCCGGGAGAGGTCGCGGCGAAACCGCTCGAAGTCGTGGTACTGATCGAAGGCGCGCTCGCGATCGTCGGTGTCGCCTCCGTAGAGGACTGCCGGTGCGAGGAAGACGAGAACGTCGGTACCGCTGCTGCGGGCGATCGACACCGTCCGCCGAAGTTCGTCGGGGCGGGCGCAGTCGGTGAACACGACCGTCCGCTGGCGGTGCTGTTGTGCACCGAGGGCCGCCCTGACGCCGTCGGCGAGCGAGTCGACTCCGATCCGGTCGGTCCCACTCGCTCGCTCCTCGTAGAACGGGCGAAGCGTCGCGACGAACGGCCCCTCGTCGGTCCCGCCCCCGGTGATGTCGCCGAGACGCCGTCGCGCTTCGTCACCGGTGAGCCGTCGGCCGCACTCGAGTGTCCCAGTCGCGCTCGGCTCGAGGTCGAACAGTCGCCGCCGGATCGTTCGGTACTCGCCGCCGGCGGTCGTCCGGCCGACGTGGCTGGTGATGCCGTCGTCGTCGACGCTGACGAGTTCGATCGGATTGCCCCGCTGGAAGGCGGTTTCGGCGAACGAAAGCGCGACGTCACGGAGGTAATCGAACTTCGTTTCGCCGAGTGACCCGTCGGCGAGCGTTCCCCGGTGGTCGACCACGAGCACCGTTCGGCGGTCGGTATCAGTCTCGAACTCCCTGACGTGGGGTGTTCCGAGACGCGCCGTCACCTTCCAGTCGATCCTGTCGGCCGTATCGCCAGGAACGTACTCGCGGAGTTCCGCGGGAACCTCTCCGGCATCGAGACGCCCGCTCTCGTGTTCTCCGTACGCGCTTCCGATGCGGTTGCCGGCGGCTCCGACGTGGATCCGGTCGTCGTCACGCGGGGCGACTGTGACCGTCGGAGGGTCGCCGGCGGTAATCGTTTCCTGGACGTATCCGTCGGTTGCCGTCACCGTCGGCTCGTCGAACTCGTGGCGGCCCGAAACCGGCCACGCGACGGGACGGGTGACGGTCGCCGTCGTCATTCCCGACTCGAGCGTGAGCGCGAGCGGCGTCGCCGCCCTATCGTCGCCCAGAGAGGCGGGCGTCGGCACGCCGCCGGAGAGTGACAGGCGTAGACTGGAGGGTTCCTCGAGGGTCGCCTCGAGCGTAACCGAGACGGAATCGCCCGCGCGAAACGTGGTTTGCTCGAGTTCCTGCGTGACCGACAGTCCGTCGACCACTCCCAGCAACTCGATCGTGAACGCGATCTGTCGTGCGACGATCCAGCCCCAGACGGCGACGGCACCTGCGAGGTACAGCGGACTCTCGAGGACGATCCCGAAGCCGACGAGAACGACCGAGAGCACCCAGACCGCCAGGAAACGCGAGTTCGGTTGCATAGGTTTAGATTCGAGCCCCGATCGGCGGCCGAGCGACGAGACACATGTACCGGTTCACGTCCGGTTCAATTGAATAGCTTTTTGATTTTAGCCAACGAAAGACAAATGTGAATACGGATGCGTGGCGATGGATTTCACTCGCCGTTCCGCTGATCCTCGTGTTCGTCGCGGTCAGCTCCGGAATCGGGGTGACTGTAGCGGAGTCATCGCCGGCGGGCGTCGCTTCGCCCGCCGCCGTCGTGATGGGGAGCGACGACGCCGACCCGAACGGTGAACCCGACAGCAACGGGATCGACCCACACGTCGATCCCGACGAGTACGCCGAGCCCGGCGACAGCGAAGCGCTGCGTGCGTGGCTGGCGAACCGCCTCGCGGATCGCCTGCGCGCGAGCGTCGCCGAACTCGAGGGCGGCGAGTACGACCGCTCGAAGGTGTACGTCGGCGACGGGTACGCGGATCACGCAGACCGGTACGGTACGCTCGTCGACGAGACTGGCGGGTACGACCGTGAGTTTCCCGAGGATGTGCCTCCGCCGGCCGACGCGTTCGATCGAGCGGGCGCGGATCAGCGGACGCTGGCCGAATCGGTCGAATCCTATCGCAGCGTTCGATCGGCGTACGATCGGGCGATCGTCCGCGGCGACGAAGAGCAAGCGCTGGATCTCGCGCGCGAACTCGACGTCATCGCGGCCGACGTCGCGACGGTCACCGACCGCCTGTCCCGGCAGTTCGCCGGCATCGATCCCGTCGTCGACGCCGACGTCGTCGAGACGCGAACACGCGTCGAGGCCATCGACGAGGAGATACAGCGCGAGCAATCGGCCGTCCGCTCGGATCAGTTCACGACGGCGAGGATCCAAGCGGAGGCCGACGGCGGGACGACCAGCCCCGTCGATCCCGTCGAAATAACCGGGGAGGTAACCCTCGAGAACGGCAGCGAGACGGTCGGCGGCGAACAGATCACGGTCGAAATCAACGACGAGCCTCACTCTGTCCAGACCCGGGGTGACGGCCAGTTCTCGATCGACTACCGGCCGGCCCCGCTCGAGCCGACGGCCGACGAACTCCGGGTTCGATACGTCCCGGACCCCGGAGTCGACCACCTCGGGGACGAGACGACCGTTCCCGTTTCGATCGAGTCGACCGAGCCGTCGGTAGCCGGACTCGAGGAACCCGACCCCGTCGCATACGGCGAGACGGTCGACGTCGCGAGTACGGTGACGGTCGGCGACGAACCGGTCGCCGGCGCGCCGATCACGCTCTCGCTCGCCGGTACGGAACTGGTGTCGACAACGACGACGACCGACGGGCAGATCGACGAGACGGTTCTCGTTCCCCCGTCGGTTCCCAGCGGCGACCGGGAACTGTCCGTGCTGGTCGTCGGAGACGGTCACGCGCTCGAGACGACGAGCGAGCGCGTTCCGATCGCCGTCCAGGAGAGCGGGACACAGCTCGCAATCGTCGCCGATCGAGACGGGGACGGCGTTCTCGTCGGCGGCCAACTGGCGACCGTCGATGGAGTTCCCGTCGCGGAGCAACCGATCGCCTTGTCCGTCGACGGTAATCGTTCTACCACCGTCACGACCGACGACGACGGCCGGTTCGAGGAGAACGTGACGCCCGCCGATCCGGCCGGGGAAGTGACGGTTACCGCGACCTACGATGGGGAAGACGGTAATCTGGCCTCGGCGGAGGAGCGGACGGCAGTCGCGTGGCAGGGATCGGGCGGCGCCTCGTCGCTGGTTTACGACTCCCGTCCGGTGTTTTTCCTCGTCGTGGCGGCCGTCGCTGTCGGCGTCATCCTCTCCGGAACGTGGGGGCTGTGGCGGTACGTTCGCCGCCGCCGGCACTCGCCCGCCACCCACTCCGTCCTGGCGTCTCGAGGGTCGACCGTCGCCGTTCCGGACCCGTCCCCGACGGAGGACGATCGATCCGAATCCCGATCGGAGACGCCGCCGATAATCTCCACCGGATCGGATCGGATCGAGATCGATCCCGGTGGCCCGGCTTCGGCCGGTCGGGCCGACGAACTACTCGAGCGTGCCACGGAGCGCCTCTCGGACGGCCGAACCAACGACGCCGTTCGGGCTGCGTACGCGGCGGTTCGGGCCGAACTCCGGTCGTCGCCGGAGGAAGGGACGCTCACTCACTGGGAGTTCGAAGACCGGTATTCGGGTCCGCAGGCGGAAGAACTGGCGTCGATTACCGAATCGTACGAACGTGCTGAGTTCGGTCCCGCGACGCTCACCGACGAGGAGGCATCGGGTGTTCTCGTCGACGCGCACGCGCTGATCAAACTCGCCGACGAGAACGGCTCGGACGATCTCGAGGGGATCGTCATCGAGACCTGACGATCGATAGGGGACGTATTCGAAATGCACTGTCCGATTTCACACCGTTATGACGAGGCACAGGTTCGATGACTGACGATCGGTTGCGCCGAGTGCTCCTTCCACGACCGCTCCGGGCGATTCCCGCGGATCTCGTCGCCGTCCTCGCGTGTACCGTGACCGTCAACGCCGCCACGTTCCTGCCGGTGGTCCGCGAAACGCCACTCGGAACGCTTCTGGGCGTACTCTTTTTCCTCGTCGTTCCCGGATACGCACTCGTCGCGGCCGCGTTTCCGGGAGCGGGAGACTCGAGGTCGGACCTGGCTTCGAAAGCGGGGGCCTCGAGAACAGACTCGGCCCCGAAAGCGGGAGGACCGAGGCCCGAGCCGGACGCGAGCGGTCTCGATACCGTCGAACGGGTCGCCCTCTCGCTCGCCGCGAGCGTCGCGGTCGTCCCCCTGCTCGTCCTCCCGCTCGAGGTGACGCCGTGGGAGATGCGACTCGGACCGATTATGACCGTCACGAGCGGGTTCGTTCTGGTCTCGACGGCCGCCGCCGTGGTCCGCAGATGGCACTTACCCCCAGAGAGGCGCTTTCGAGTCCGGTATCGCGAGTGGACGTCGTCAGGATGGCGCGACCGAGACGGTCGGCGACGTGGGCCCGCCGTCGTATTGCTCGTCGTGCTGATCGGATCGGTGGCCATCCTCGGCGCCGCAGCGAGCGTCGCCGTTCTGGCTCCGATCGATGGAGAGGGATATTCGTCGATCTACGTCCTGTCCGGGGACTCAGACGACGTCTCCGGCTACCCGTCTTCGCTGGAACTCGCGTCGGGGGAGCGCCACGAACTGACCGTCGGCGTCGACAACGAAGAACACCGGGCGGTCGAGTACGCGGTCGTCGTCGTCGAACAGCGCGTCGATCGAACCGGCGACTCGGTGACGGTGACGGACCAGCGGGAACTCGAGCGCTTCGAGGTGGAACTGAACCACGGGGAACGCTGGCGCCACGGCCACGAGGTCGCGCCGACGATGGATGGCGAGGGGCGGATCGTCTGGTTGCTCTATCCCGACGGCGCGCCGGACGAGCCGACGATCGAACGGGCCGGCCAGTACGTTTCCTTGCCCGTGACCGTCGCCGAACCCGACGACTGATACGAATTGGGCGTTCAGTCTGCGTTCGTCCCTGCTCACGGCCTCGAGGCCGGATCGGCGTACCCGCTCGAGGGAGACCGGTCGTACCGTCGTCGAACGCCCCAGAGAACCGCCGCGATCGTCCCGGTGAGGAGTGCGGGCCAGCGGTCGCTGCTCAGGTAGAGTCCGCCGGCCGGCGGTCGGTACTCCACGAACGGCCAGAGGACGGGATAGGTGTATCCAGTTCCTTTGACGAGAAGCAGGTCCAGCACGTGGTGGGACGCTGCCCCGATCACGATCAACGCGATCACGCGTTTGCGGTGGCCCGGCGCGACCAGTAACGAGCCGAGCAGGGCCACGACGATCGTGCCACCGGTGGTGTGAAGCGCCGTCCACCCCCAGGGAATCCCGAGGGCACTCGTGACCATACCGTCGGTGATCACGTGGTCGATCTTCTTGAAGTCCGGTGAGAGGGCTCCGATCATGACCATGGTTACGTGTGGCGTCCTCGCCCAGTCGTATCGGAGCGCGACGAGCGAGCCGATGACGTAGCCGGCCAGGACGTGGGTCAGAACGTCAGCCATCCGAACCTCCGTCGTCGGATGGGTCGGGATCGAGTCCGGGTTTTCGTGTGTGATCGAGTCCGGATTCTCGCGTCCGCCGCTCGAGTTTGGATTCTTGCCTTCGCCGCTCGAGTTTGGATTCTTGCCTTCGCCGCTCGAGGCCGGACTCTGGCTTTGGCTGCTCGAGGTCAGTGTTTCGTGGATCGCTCTCGCGTGGGTGGGTGAGACGCTTCCACGCGTCGAGGATCGTCCGGTGTCGTGCTCGCGGAACGAACGCGAGCCGTTCACGGTCGAACCGCCACCCCTGGACGAACCGGATCGTCGTCCAGATGCCGCCGACCCACGAGATGTAGTACATGTACGTCGTTTCCCACGACTCCCGCGTAGGTGGCCTGTCGGTCAGCGGAAACACGCGCTCGAGGACGGGCGTGAGCCCCTCGAGACTGCCCGGCGAAATCGCCTCGAGTATCGCCGGTCTGGTCGATCCATACCAGATCAGCAGTCCAACGAGGACGACGAACAGGAACGCGGCCGCGAGTCCTCTCCCTAGCTGGCCGAAGGGCTCCGGTTTCGACTGCAGTGGACGTTTCATCATCGGCTGCGATAGGTGGTGTTTGGACCGGAGCGTAAACGGCATTTCGATTATTCGTCCAATATATACAAATTTATACTATTGAGAAAATAGTAACGAATGTATGGGAGAAACGAATGTGGGTGAACTATCGGATTCGGCCGAAGTCGTCGCGACTGACGATCACCTGGCGACGACGATCGACGGCGAGGCCGTCATCTTGCACCTGGAATCGGGGCAATACTACGGTTTGAACGGGGTGGCATCGTCGCTCTGGGACTCGCTCCAGCAGCCACGAACGGTCGCGCAACTCCGCGAGTACGTCAGTGACGAGTACGACGTCTCTCCAGAGGAGTGTACGGGCGACATCGACTCGATACTGGCCGACTTCTCCGAGGCCGGCCTCGTCGAGATCGAACCCGATCGCGAGGAGTAACTGACGTCGAGACCACCCATGGGTCGAGTTACCGGATTTCTCGCGGTGTCGATCGGAGACAAAGGGCGAATCGTGACGGCGGCGGTATTGTTACTGGTCGTTCGTCTCAGCTTCGTCGTCGTGTCGTTCGCCGCGTTCAGACGGCGGTTGCTCGCGCTGTCGTCGTCGCTGTCGCGGATCGTTCCAGGCTCACCGCCTCCCGTTCGCGTCGCCTGGGCGGTCGAGGTGACAGACCGGACCATCCCGGGACATCGAACCTGTCTGATGCGGTCGTTGACTTCGGAGGCGATTCACAGCGCGTACGGCCACGACGTCGTTCACCGGATCGGCGTCGATCCGGACGGTCCCGGCGACGAACACGCTGTGGACACCTCCGACGACGGTGACCACACCACGGGTAGCGCCGGCGACGAGATCGATATCGATCGACCCGGTGGTGGCGAGTTCGAGGCCCACAGCTGGATCGAACACGACGGGACGGTGATTCTCGGCGATCTCGAGGACCTCTCCCGGTTCGAACCGCTACCGCCGCTTGCCGATCCGGGTGAACCGTGAGCGCGATCGTCGGCGTCGTCGACCGCGGGGGCGGTCACATCGGCGACGCGGAACTCGAGCGGATGCACGACCGTCTCGGTCACCGCGGTCCGGACGGTGGCGGACGGTGGTGTGCGGGGCCGGTCGGCCTCGGCCACCAGTTGCTCTCGACGACTCCGGAAGCCCGATTCGACGACCAGCCCGTTCGCGACGGCGATCTCGTCGGCGTCGTCGACGCACGGATCGACAACCGCGAGGAGTTACTCCGGACGCTCCCGACCGCTGGCGCGTCGAATCGGGTGCCGGACAGCGAACTGGTGGTTCTGGCTTACCGACGGTGGGGGAGTCGGTGCGTCGACCACCTGATCGGCGCGTTCGCGTTTGCGATCTGGAACCGGACCGAGAAGACGCTGTTCTGTGCTCGAGACCACGTCGGAATCAAGCCCTTCTACTATCACCGATCGGCCGATCGCTTCGCGTTCGGCACCGAACTCAGGGCGTTGCTGACCGTCCCGACGGTGTCCGCCGACGTCGACGAGACGACGATCGGCGACTTCCTCACGGGCGTCCTCGAGGACGAGCGGCGGACGTTTTGCGAGGCTATCGATCGCCTCCCGCCGGCCCACGCGATGTGTGTCGATTCGGCGGGGATCGACCAGTGGCGATACTGGGATCTCGATCCGACGCGGACGATATCCCTCGAGTCGGATACGGCCTACGAACGCCGGTTTCGCGAACTGCTCGAGGAGGCGGTCGGCTGCCGACTCAGGTCGTCGGGTCCCGTGGGCGCACAGCTCAGCGGCGGTCTGGATTCGTCGTCGGTTACCGTCGTCGCGAGGGATCTACTACCAGAGACCGAGACGCTTCATACGTTCTCGAACGTCTTCGACGATGCACCCTCGAGCGACGAGCGGGAGTTCGTCGAGACGGTAGTCGATCGACCGGGAATCGAGTCACACTACGTGTCTCCGGAGGGGTGTGGCGCGCTGGTCGACCGGGACCGACTGACTCGACAGTTCGACAGGCCGCCACACAACACGATCCACTTCGGAGAGTGGAAACTCGCGGAGCGTGCCGCCGAAGCCGGCGTCGACGTCGCGTTGAGCGGCGCACTCGGCGACAGCGCGATCAACTACGGGCTGGGTCTATTACCACAGCTCTTTCGCACGGGCCGGTGGCTCGCCCTCTCTCGAGAACTTCGGGCGATGAGCGACGTCGCGGACGCACCTGTTTGGCACCTGTTCGCCCGCCACGTCGTGGCTCCGCTCGTCCCCGAACCGGTCAAACGTCGTCGGCGACGCCGCCGCGGGCAACCGGTGCTCGTCGCGCGCGCGAACCCGACGCTCGATCCCTCGTTCGTCGACCGGACCGACCTCCGATCCCGGTATCGAACGCTCTCCTCGCCCGGTTCGGTGTTCGTCCGAAGTACGGACCGCAAACGCCAGTACCGGTCGATCACGGCCGGACGAAACGTCGCGAACTTCGAGACGGCCGATCTGATCGCCGGCGCGTTCGGCGTCGAGCCACGATATCCGTTCGCCGATAGGCGACTCCTCGAATTTTCGCTTGCAATCTCACCCCGCCAGCAGTTCGCGGACGGGTGGACCAGATCGCTCGTCCGTCGGTCGCTCGAGGACCTCCTTCCCGAGCCGATTCGCCGTCGTCCCTGGAAGACGATGATGAACGAGGCGTTCTGGAACGAACTCACACTCGAGACCGACCGGCTTGCGGAACTCGTCGCCGACCCGGGGCCAGTCACGCGGTATCTCGACATCGATGCGCTCGAGGCCGCCGTCGATCGGTTCGAGAACGAGCCGACCTCACGCGACGCTCGCGCGCTCTGGCGTGCGCTCTCGCTTTCGGTCTGGCTCGACTCGACCGGCTCACCCCCTCGAGAAGAGTACGACGTCCCGACGACCAATCATTAGGATATAAAACAATGAAATTTATATGGGCGGGGGAATAATACTAATTTGATGTCTGAACGCAACTCGAAGCGGTACGAAGCGCCGGAACTGACCGAGTACGGCACCGTCGAATCAATCACCCAGCAGGACAAAGTCGGCACCGGAGACGACCAGTGGTCCGACGGCACGCCGCTCACTGGCTCCGTCTTCTGACGGATCTGCCAGTCGAACGTCGATTCGACATCCCCATTTTTCGAGAAATACGTGAGCAGACGCTTCCGATACAGTTTGCCGGTAGCCGATCAGCTGTCCCGACCCAGTTCGGCGAGAAGGTGTGAGACGTGGATCCGATCGCTCGTGCCCTCGTGCATCTCGAACTCGACGTCGGCCGCCAGCCGGTGGATGCGAGCCAGTTTTCGTCCCTGGTATCGTTTTCGGGCGACGTCGAGGATCGATTCGACGACTTCCTCACCGTCCAGGCCCTCGTCGACGAGCAGGTCGTCGACGGTCTTTCGGGCGTCGGTGAACTCGCCGGCCTCTGCGGCCTCGAGCATCGACTCGATTTCGTCGTCCAGACCGACCTCGCCGAGGGTCTCGTATGCGCCGCCCATCGTCAACTCGCCTTCGGATTCGACCGTCGTCTGGGCCGCAAGGATCGCCTCACGCAGGTTCCCGCTTGCGTAGCCAGCGACGAACTCGAGGCCGTCTTCGTCGTAGTCGACGCCCTCGGCGTCGACGATGCGGGCGAGGACGTCGACCGTCTCCGCGGTGGTGGGCGACCGGAAGGAAACGGGGAAACAGCGAGATCGAATCGGTGGGATCAGTTTGGTCGGCTGGCGGGTCGCGACGATAAACTGCGTCGTCCGGTGGTGTTGTTCCATGATACGGCGCAACGCCTGTTGGAAGTCCTCGCGGACGTCCTCTGCGTTGTCGAGCAGGATCGTCTTGTACTCTCCGGAGACGGCGGCGTAGCTCGCGGACTCTTTCAGGACGCGGTTGATCATGTCCCGCTTCGAGAGGCTCGAGCGGCCGACGAGAAACTGCTCGAATCGCGGATCGTTCTTGATCTCGGTTTTCGTCCGTCCGAAGAAGTCGGCGACGTTGATCTCGATCAGATCGTTGTCCGGATCGGTGTGGGCCGCTCGAGCGAGTGCGCGCGCTGCAGCGGTCTTTCCGCTTCCGGGCGGGCCGTACAGGAGGAGATTGATCGGCTCGTCGACGGCCCGCTGGAGGTACTCGCGGGCGTCGTCCTGTGGCAACTCGGCCAGCTCGGGAGCGTGGGTATCGGTCCACAGCGGCGCGTCCATCGGCAGACGGTACGAACGGCAAGGGTAAGAATCGGTCGATCCGGTGACGTCGGACCGGAGACGGGCGGCAGCGATCTTCTGCCGTCGAACCGGGCAGGCGATCTTCTGCCGTCGAACCGGGCGAACAGTTCACCTGCCGTCGATATGGACGACTGGATACGAGTGATGACCGTCGTCGTCCGCGCGTTCGCCGTCAGTCGCTCTCGTCGTCTGCCTCGGCTTCGTCTGCGCCTTCGTCGTCGCCCTCGGTGTCGTTGTCGGCATCGTCTTCGCCTGCGTCGTCATCGTCGTCGCCCGCCGCTACGTCCGCGATCGTGAACGTGACGTCGACGGATTCGTTGTCGTGTTCGATCGGTTCCGCATCGTCGGGTTCTTCGGGATCACCCGCGTAGAGTCCGGCGGTCAGTTCGTCGTCCTCGTCGACCGACTCCTCGAGTTCGATCGTGACGTTTGCGTGTTCGCCCGGTCCAAGTTGGTCGCTCGTGCCGAGTATCGATTCGTTGTCCTCGACGGCGACGAATCCGTCTTCGGGAATCGCGACGTTCGTCGTAACGTTTTCCTCGTCCGCGTCGACGACGTCGACTGCGGGATCGGTGTGGAACTCGAGTTCGATCGTCTGGAGTGCGCCGTCGTCGTCGGTGTAGACACCGAAGGTCTGTTCGCCCGGCGGTGCACCGGTCGTGTTGACCTCGAAGGTGACTTCCCGGGACTCACCGCCGTCGAGCTCGAGCGCCTGCCGTTCGAGAACCGCACCGTCGACGCGGAATGCGACCGTCTGCTGGGTGTCAAACTCGGTCGGATTACGGATCTCGGCGACGATTTCGATCGTTTCGTTCGTCGTGGCCTCGGCCGGTGCGTCGAAGGACTCGATCACGAACGAGTCGGTGAGCGCGTCGTCGTCGGTGGTCGTGACCGTGGCCGTGTCGCTGACCGGGAACCCGTCTTTCAGGTACGGCCGATCCTCTTCGCCGTCGGTTTCGTCGTAGGCGTACGTCTCGTCGCCGGTCGTGTCCTGGTGGACCGTCGCGGTCAACTGACCGTACAGGTCGGGTTCGGCGTCCTCGTCGATTCCGACGGTCACGTTCTCGTGGGTTCCACTCCCGAGGTACTCAGAGACGGCGATGGGATCCGTACCGCCGTCGCTGATCACCACGAAGCCCCCCTCCGAGAGCGAGACCTCGCTGATCGTCACGTTCGTGCCGTCGCCTTGCTGGTCCTCGAATTCGATCGATGCCTCGAGGTCCTGGTCGACGCCGAAGATCGCCGGGGCCTGCCCAACGATGATGCCCGCGGCGAGGACGATCGCAATCGCGATCACGATCGCACCGATGCGTTTTACCGTGCCAACCGTCGATCTCGTGCTCATCTGGGGGGTGTATCGCTCGTTACTCGATCAGTAGGGACTGGAGTGACGTAAAACGCGCCCTCCGTTTGCAGGAATCGGATCGTTCGCGTCGATTCAACTCGGTAATGATTGCTTACCGAGACTGATCCGCGAGCCGGCTGTGGGTTCGACGAATCGGTTCGGTCGACACCGTTTCTGGGGATTTGATCGAACCCCCACGATTTAGACGGATTGTTGTACCGATGTCCCGGCACACTCACGACTCGGGCGGCAGGTGTGTCGGAACTGTCTTCCAGTAACCCGTATCGGGTCAGTTCACGGCTCCGGTTCGAGCGATCCGAAGGCGGTTTAGTCGCGGCTCTCCGAGTCTCTCCCGATGCCACTGCGCGTGACGTTCCTCGGGACGGCCGGGGCGATTCCGACGACCGAGCGGAACCCGAGCGGAATCTTCGTCGCCCGCGAGGGTGAGGAGCTGTTGTTCGACGCCGGCGAGGGAACCCAGCGCCAGATGATGCGCTTTGGAACGGGATTTTCGATCTCGAAGCTGTTCGTCACGCACCTTCACGGCGACCACGTCCTCGGAATTCCCGGATTACTCCAGACGATGGACTTCAACGACCGCGAAGCGCCGCTTACGATCTACACGCCACGCGGGACGCGGGGCCAACTCGAGGGACTCGCCAACGCAGTCGGAAACCGACCCTCCTTTCCGGTCGAGATCCGCGAGGTCGACGGCGGCGACGTCGCCTACCGCGCCGACGAGTACGAGGTGCGGGCGTTCGCGACCGACCACGACGCCCGGTCGGTCGGCTACGCGCTCGTCGAGGACGACCGCAAGGGCCGATTCGACCGCGAACGCGCCGAGGAACTCGGCGTGCCGGTCGGACCGAAGTTCTCGAGGCTTCACGCGGGCGAATCCGTCGAACTCGAGGACGGGACCGTCGTCGAGTCGGATCAGGTCGTCGGCGATCCACGGCCCGGCCGAGCCGTCGTCTACACGGGGGATACCCGGCCGACGGCGGCGACGATCGAGGTCGCGGCGGAGCCGGATCTGTTGATACACGACGCGACCTTCGCAGCAGATCGCGCCGACCGCGCCGCGGAGACGGCCCACTCGACCGCCCGGCAGGCCGCCGAAATCGGGAACCGTGCCGGCGCGAAACGACTGGCGCTTACGCACCTCTCCTCGCGGTACGCGGGAGACGTCGACGATCACCTCGCGGAGGCTCGTGGCGTCTTCGAGAACGCGTTCGTCCCCGAGGACGGACAGAAGGTCGACGTTCCGTTTCCCGATGCAAGCGACTGACGACGACGGGATCTCTCGAGCGCCGATTTTGCACTCGAGACTGATTTCGTGTCGCAGCCATCGAAACGCGGTCGAACTTTTCCCGAACCGCCTGTGGAGTGATCGTCCGTTCGGAAACCGTTTCGGTAGACGCACGTTTTCCGAGATACCGTACTCACACCCCTGATTCCGACTACGATATGGGGTAACAAACCGCTTGCATGGGTGCCATCGTCCGCGGACCTCGACGGAAATGGTAGGTCTTTTACCCCTCTCGAAGCACCGTACAGACGAGATGAGCTACGAGAATATCGAGGTCCCCGAAGGGGGAGAGAAGATCACGCTGAAAGAGGGTACCGAGAACGAACTCGAGGTGCCTGACGATCCGATTATCCCGATTATCTACGGTGACGGCGTCGGCAGCGACGTCGGTCCTGCTGCACAGCAGGTACTCGACGCCGCGGCGGAGGCGACCGGTCGCGAGATCAACTGGATGCGCGTCTACGCCGGCGAATCCGCTCGCGAGAAGTACGACGAGAATCTGCCCGAGGAGACCGTCGAAGCGATCAAGGAACACCGCGTCGCGATCAAGGGACCGCTGACGACGCCGGTCGGTGCCGGCTTCCGATCGCTGAACGTCGGTCTGCGAAAACTGCTCGATCTCTACGCGAACGTCCGGCCGACCTACCACCTCGAGGGCGTCCCGTCGCCAGTCTCCGAGCCCGAGAAGATGGATATGGTCACGTTCCGTGAGAACACCGAGGACGTCTACGCCGGTATCGAGTGGGAAGCCGGTACCGACGAAGTCGAGCAGGTCAAGCAGTTCGTCGAAGACGAGATGGGCGAAGACGACGTCATCCACGACGGCCCCGTCGGCATCGGCATCAAGCCGATCACCGAGTTCGGGACGAAACGACTCGTCCGCCGCGCCATCGACTACGCGCTGGAACACGACCGCGACTCGGTCACCCTCGTCCACAAGGGCAACATCATGAAGTTCACCGAGGGGCAGTTCCGCGACTGGGGCTACGAGGTTGCCAACGAGGAGTACGGCGACGAGGTCATCACCGAGGACACCCTCTGGGAGGAACGCGACGGCGAGGCCCCCGAGGACGCCGTCGTCGTCAACGATCGCATCGCGGACAACATGCTCCAGCAGTTGCTGACCCGCACGGACAACTACGACGTCATCGCGACGATGAATCTAAACGGTGACTACATGTCCGACGCCGCCGGCGCACAGATCGGCGGTCTCGGCATCGCTCCCGGGGCGAACTTCGGTGACGGCCGACTGCTCGCCGAACCCGTCCACGGCTCCGCACCCAAATACGAGGGTCAGGACAAGGTCAACCCGACCGCCATGATCCTCTCGGGTCGCATGATGCTCGAGTACCTCGGCTGGAGCGACGCCGCCGACCTCGTCCGTGACGCCGTCGAGGAGACCATCTCCTCGGGCAAGGTCACCTACGACTTAGAGCGCCAACTCGAGGACGCCGAGAAACTCGCCACCAGCGAGTACGCCGACGCAGTCGTCGAAAACATCGAACAGCTGTCGTAGACCGTTGTTCGAGCGGTCAGAACGCCGGGCGTTCTGCCGACATCGAGATGCTGTCGTACTCTCGGGCGTGCTGACCGACCACACGAACGCTACACGTACCGTTTTATTTCTCTCCGCTCTTCTCTCTCTTCTGGTCCGGCCAGCTGTGACTGGCTATCTGCGACCTCAGAAAGTGACGTGGTTTCATGGAACACGTCACTCACAACCAGTCATTCGTTCCTGCGCCGACCACCTGGTCGCTGTTCCGACCGGCAGTTACTCGACTACTATCGTGCTCACGGTGAGTCGTAATCCTCACAGTCGGTTCCGTTGATTTCGGAGTCTCCGTTGCAGTCGAGTGAGGTGTCGAAGTAGGCGTCGCCGTGGACCGTTCCGTCGTCGAGCGCGATAGTTCCGTAGTCGGTCGAAATGTCGCCTTCGACGGTACTCGAGTCGATGTCGATTCCGTCATCGGTCTGGATCTCACCTTCGACGGTACTCGAGTCGAGTACCGCCACCTCACCGTTGGCGTAGATCCCGCCCTCGATCGCCGTCCCCTCGAGGACAGTGTCCTCGTAGTCGCCGTAGACGTCTCCGACGTCGCTGTTCGTGACCGTGATGCCGTCGGCATCGACGTAGTCGCCGACCGTGACGTCCTCGAGAGTCACCGATGCATACGCTGCGTTGATGCTTCCGTCGATCGTGCTGGACACGGCGTCGACACCGCTCTGGCCGCTGACGTCGCCGGTGACCGTCGCGTCTTCGAGCGTCACTCTGTCACCGAGCGCGTCGACGTCTCCGTCGACGTCGCTGTTCGTGATCGTGATGTTGTTGTTCGCCTCGACGTCGTCTCCGACGCTCACGTCGGTGATGGTAATCTCGCTGTGTTCTGACGTGAGGATCTGTTCGAACTCCGAATCGAACGCGGTGATGTTCCCCTGTGCGGAGACCTCGCCTTCGACGCTGCTGTCCTCGGCGTAGACGGCGTCGGTGTTCGGACTACCTGCGGCCGGAGCACTGACGTCGAGGTCGCCGTCGATTTCGCCTCGCTCGAGGCTCGCCGTCGATCCGGTCGTGTCTTCGGTGATGAAGCCGTCGGTGACGCTTACGTTTCTGTCGACGTTGACTATCCCGTCGATGAATCCGTCCTCGATCGTGACGTCCTCTGGGGACTGACTGCTCCCGACGTCACCGATGACGCCGCCGCCGTCCTCGACGTAGACCGGGTAACTCACGTCGACGTCACACTCGATTACCTCGTCGATGACGACGGCGGTTTCGCCGTTGACGGTCTCCGGTTGGAGGACGGTATTACAGTCGCCGGTCGGGCCAGGAATGTGGCGTTCGCCGCCACCGCCACCGCCGCCGCTGCTTCCGCTGACGGTCAGCGTCGTGAGCAGATGCTGGGTTTCGCCGTCTTCTGACTCCCAGACGACCCGAATCTCGTTGTCGTCGTTGACCGGTTCGAGGTCGACGCGCTCGCCCGACCGGAGTGCCTCCTCGCTCCATCCCGTCTCGGTTTCGTTCCCGACCAGTCGCACCCGCTCCGGATCGAGGTCGTCGCCCGCGTAATTGACGAGTTCGTAGCCGTCACCGTCTGCGGACTCTCTGACCTCGAGGCCGGTGTCCGGGGCCGGATCCGGCGTATCGGTCATCCCCATCAGGACCGTAGCGGAGACCGTTACGACCGCGACCGTGATACCGATCATCAACACTGCGGCGATAACCGGGGACACCCCACGATCGTTCCCGTTCGGCCGCCTATTCTTCCACCCGAGACACATTTGCTAGAAATCTATTCTATTCGATTATAAAGCTATCCGTTAGAACACATCGGGATCGTTCGCGGCCGATTCGCGGATTCCCGCTCGAGGCGTCCTCACAGCGATGCAAGGAGAACCCACGTCTTCGGTTGCTGGTAACTGGCGGGATCTCGCGTCTGTGACCGGGACACCGCACCGACAGTCGTAACGTTCTCACCCTCGAGATTCGTACGCCCGTTCGATGGTCGACGTACGTATCGCCGAAACCGACCGGGAACGCACGGACGCCTTCGCGGTCCGCCAGGACGTCTTCGTCGACGAGCAGGGGGTCGACGAGGACGTCGAGTACGACGAGTACGACACCGATGCCGTCCACTTCGTCGCCTACGACGACGGGGAACCCGTCGGCGCGGCCAGACTCCGCGAACTCGAGGACGGTGGCGGAAAGGTCGAACGTGTTGCGGTGAAACGAGCACACCGGAACGAGGGGATCGGTCGAGCGCTGATGGACGTACTCGAGCGCGAGGCGAACTCGCGCGGTATCACCTCGTTTACGCTGCACTCCCAGACGCACGCGGCGGACTTCTACCGCCGCCTCGGCTACGAACGCCACGGACCGGAGTTCGACGAGGCTGGAATCCCACACGTCGAAATGCGAAAGTAACTCCACCGGCCGACTTCGCACTGGATTTCGTCCGACAGTATGAACTGTCGTCCCGACTCAGTCGTAGTTATGTACGCCGTCGTCGGCTGTAGCGAGTGTTCGAACCTCTGGATTATCGAGGGGCGGTCCGAGACGACCCAGTGTCCGCGGTGTGGTTCGCGTCGCGCATACGAGAAACGCAAGAAGTTCGTCGAGACGGACGATGTCGACCACGCCCGGGACGTGCGCGCGTCGATGCTCGCGAACCGCCAGGGCGAAGGCGACGCGTTCGCCGAACTGGACTCGTTTTCGGACCTCGAGGACGACGTGGCGGATGGCGTCGTCGGCGAGACGGAGTACGTCGAAGCGGCCGGTCTGGACGTCGACGAACTCGAGGCGGCGGGCGATCGGGATCCGCGGGGGTCGACGCGAACCGGGAGCAAGAAGGAAATCGTCGAACGGGCGCTCGAGGACCTCGAGGGACCGACCGAGAGCGAGGTCGTCGACTACGCCGGCGAGCACGGCGTCTCCCCGTCCTACGTTCGGGACGCACTCGACAAACTCGTCCGACGCGGCGCAGTCAGCGAGAGCCGGGGTCGGTACCGAAAACTGTAGGGTCGTTTCAGTCGAGGGCCGCTCGAACCGAGAACGGCAGGGCTTTGAGTCGAGCGACGGAATCTCGAGGTGATGACCGAGCAGGTCGACGTCCAGGAACTCGCGATCGGCGTCGGAACGGTGATCGCGTTCGCCCTCTACGGGTACGGATCGGTCGTCAACGAGACGATTCTGGGCGTCGACGCCACCGACCTCGCGATTCTGGCGTTCGCCGGGACGTTTCTCGCCGTCGCCACGCTCCACGGCGCGTACGGCCGTCGGGATTTCGCGCTTGCACACGCCGTCGCCGGCGTCGGCCTCGCTCTCGTCGCGGTCGGCTCGAGCGGGGTGTACGTCCTGATCGGTTTCCTGTTGCTCGCCGGTGGCGGCGGGTACGTCGCTCGCGAGACGTTGCGCGTCCGGAAGGATGCAAGCGACGCCACGGGGTAGTCCGAGTATCGGTTGCATACGACTCGACGGACGACTCCCGTGTGCCGTCGTAGCTCTCGACAGTCGGTCCACACCTGATCTCGCGATGAGGACGCGGCTCGGGTCAACGAAGTGAGGTGTATCGAACTGAATACGAACGCTCTCAGCACGTGATGCGGTGGTTCAAGTCGTCCGTACAGCATTCACATCACCGTTAACTAAACTCCGGTACGTGCGTAGATGGGATATGCGCGGCGATCCGACGGGGCCGGAGCAAAAAATCGTTATTCCGGCGATCGATGCGGCGAGTAGCGTCGCCTGCATGCGATCGCTCGGAAAGCGCGGTATCCAAACGGTCGCTATCTCCGAACAGCGACGGCCGCCCGGCTTCAACTCCAAGTACTGTGAGGAATCAATTCGAGTCCCCGATCCGGGGAGTAACTTCACCGCCTACGAGGATGCACTCCTCGCGCTCGCTCGTCGACCGGACGTCTGTACGATCATCCCCGTCCGGGAAGCCGATATCTACGCGCTGGCCCGGAATAAGGAGACGCTTACCGATCACGTCGCTACCGTATGGCCGTCGATAGAGAAATTAGGGGCCGTACAGGACCGCGTTCGGTTGTTCGATGCTGCACGGGCGGCCGACGTATCGATACCGAAAACGAAACCCGTAGACGAGTGGACCGATTGGAATACGGACCTGGTCGTCAAACCTCGGTATACAGTTCACGCACCGGAGTATCGGCGAGAGTTCTCCAAGGTCCGTCCACAGGAAAAGTCCGCTCAGTTCGTTCCGACGGACTCGGAGATCGATCGCGCGGCGGTCGTCGACGAGTTCGGACACGTCCCGATCGTCCAGGAGTACGTCCCCAACTCCTCGGAGTACGGGTTTTTCGCGTTGTACCGCGACGGTGAGGCGCTCGCGACGTTCCAGCACCGACAACGACGCGCCTGGAAGTACTCCGGCGGACCGAGCGCCTATCGCGAATCGGTCGCCATCCCCGAACTCGACGCGGCGGGTCGACGGTTACTCGACGAACTCGAGTGGCACGGCCTCGCGATGGTCGAGTTCCTCCGTGATCCCACAACTGGGGAGTTCAAACTGATGGAGATCAACCCACGGTTCTGGACGTCGCTTCCCTTTACCGTCCAGGCTGGGGTCGATTTCCCGCACCTGTACTGGCAACAGGCTACCGGTCGCCCGGTTTCTACCGATCCGGCGTACGACGTCGGTATCGGCGGTCACCTCCTCCGGGGAGAACTCCTCCACCTCCACAGCGTTTTCACCGAGGAGTATCCGGTGGTCGACCGTCCATCGCGTGTACAGACCGTGATCGACATCGGCACGTCACTGGTTCGTCAGCCGCGCTTCGATTACCTCGATCTCGACGATCCTGGCCCGTTCCTACAGGATAGTCGAAACGTGATCGGTGAACTGCTCTCTTCGCGGGCCGGGTCCCCGACGGTCCGTGACGGGGAACGGCCGTTGCCCGAACAGTGATACTTCGGTCCCGGGATACTGTCGGACAGAAGTCAACGAGCAGTCGATCGCGAACTCGCGGCCGTCCCCATCGGTGACGGCCGCGCTCGAGCGATCGATCTTCGAGTAGTTCTGTCCGGCAGTATACGATCGTGTTCACGTCGTGTCTAAATCGAGTCGAGTGAGCCCCCACTCCGCCGGTGAACTGTCCTCGACGACCGTCGCGTCACCGATATCGCGTGCTAACAGCGTCCGCGCCGTCGATTTGACGAACAGCGACAGTGGGACTCGAGTGTCCGGGAAGAACCGGTTTCGCACCGGGTTGGGAACCCCGATCCCGAACGCAGTGAAGTAACTCCTGTTCGAATACTCGGATATCACGGTGCGAACGAGCCGGTCGATTTCGTTCTCTCGAGCGCTGAACTCCCGGGGGACGAGTTCGATAAGTCGGACGCAGTCGTCGACACACGACACGACGACCGCCGCGAGCGCGTCCCCGTCGCGTTTGGCCATGTAGGTTACGTAATCGTGCTCCGGATTGGCGAGCCGCCAGCGATAAAATTCGGGGGATCGATTCGCGTGAATACCCGCCGATTCACGCTCTATCGACGCCAGGAGGGAACACGGTGGGGTTTCGTATCGTTCGATTCGTACGCCCTCGAGATCGGTATCGAGAGACCACCGTTCGGAAAGGGAGGGCGGCGACGTAAATTCGTCGGCGATCGCCGAAGCGGCTCTCTGCAGGTCAGAATACGCGTGTACCAACTCTTTCGACCGATCGCTTTCGACCCGCTTTTCGGCGAGCGCGACGGGATCGTGGAGGCGATAATACATCGGAACGGTCCCGACCACCTTCCAGCCGTGTTTGAGATTTCCGCGTTTCGAATGTTCGTTGGGAAAGTTAAAGAAGAAGTCGGGCCGCCTGTCGGCGTAGTACTCGAGAGCCAGTTCGTTCATTCGACTGAAAAGCCCCTGTCGACGGTGGTCGGGGTGAACCATCGTATCGCACGGTTGTAACCCGATCCGGGTCGTGGCACCGACTCGCATCTCGAGGGCGAAAAACGCACGGCAGCCGACGATTTGGTCGTCTCGCGTCGCGACGATGACCGGGACGTGATCGACGTACGGGTTGTTCTCGAATTTCCACTCGAACCAGTCGTGGCCCCAATTGTGCCCGAAAACAGTGTCGTGTAATCTGATCAGTTGGTCTCGATCGCCCGATCGAAAGTGCCGAATCTGACACTTCTTCGGCTTCTGAGCGGTATACTGGCTCACGGAGCAGAAGGAAATACTGTCTATGAGTTAGTATAGCTGTCACCTGAGAGAGCAAGCCAGACCGTACGCTCTCAGGGCCGATATTTCCCACAGCGTTTCGTTCCCAGTACGTGATGCTTTCCCGGTAGGCCGCTTCCTCCGGATTACGGTTCGAACGATTGGTAGCGACTCCCTACGCCGCGTTCCATCTCGAGTTGCCCGCTCCGTTCATTTTCGCGAGTCGCGACTCACCGATCCGGTGTGGTTCACCGACCCAGGTCCTCGTGTGCGCTCGCGAGGTGGCGCGAGGCCAGTGCCGCGAGCAGGGAGAGTTCGCCGGCGAGTGCTCCCACCGCGATGATCTCCGCCAGCGCGTCGGCGTTCGACCCCGCAGGATCGCCGCCGCCGCGGACGCCGAGGATCTCGAGCGCTTCGGACTGGGTCGGGAGCTTGGTTCCGCCGCCGACGGTGCCGACCTCGAGGGAGGCAAGCGAGATCGAAGCGTAGAGGTCGGCTGGATCCTCCTCGCTTGCAGGTTCGCGGACGTCCATCGTCGTGATCGCGTTTGCGCCTTCGACGACCTGGGCTTCGTCCTGACCGGTCGCGAGAAACGCAGCGCCGACGACGTTGGCGGCGTGGGCGTTGAACCCGAGGCTGCCGGCTTTCGCGCTGCCGATCAGGTTCTTGCGGGTGTTCGCCTCGACGATCGCCGCCGCCGTGGTGTGGAGTCGCTGCTCGAGGATCTCGCCGGGGATCACGACGTCGGCCGTCACCGACCGGCCGCGGCCCTCGACGGCGTTGACCGCGGCGGGTTTCTTGTCCGAACAGAGGTTCCCAGAGAGCGCAACGAGGTCGGCCGGCGTCTCGTCCTCGACGACCGCGCAGGCTTCGCCGGTCGCGATGGTGGCCATGTTCATCCCCATGGCGTCTTTGGTGTCGTAGGCGAACCGGAGGTAGACCGAGTCGCCCACGACGTACGGTTCGACGCCCAGCAACTCGCCGTGGCTCGTGGTCGACTCCGCGGCCTCGCGTAACGCCTCGACGTTGTCTTCGACCCACTCGACCGTCTCCGCGGCCTCGGCGACGCCGTCGACCCGAAACACGGGGGCGCGGGTCATCCCGTTTTTCGTCACGCGGGCGTCAGCGCCGCCCGCGGAGCGAATCACCGAGAGGCCGCGGTTGACCGACGCCAGCAGCGCGCCCTCGGTCGTCGCGAGCGGCAAATAGCGCTCGCCGTCGACCGCGCCACCCGAGACGGCGACCGGACCGACGACGCCCAGCGGAACCTGGGCCGCACCGATCATGTTCTCGACGTTCGGTTCGGCCTGCTTCGCGGGAAATCCGTAGTCGCCAATGGCCTCGAGGTCGGTTCCAGTCTCGCGTTCGACGTGCAACCGTCGGGCCGCCGCGGCGGTGTCGTAGTCGGCGTGTTCCTCGAGTTCGTGGATGCGAAGCTCGCCCTCGCGAACGCGGTCGGCGAGGTCCTCGGCGCTTGTCATGGCTCAGAGCAGACGTCGCCCCGCCCTAAGGGTTGCTGATTCGTTCGCCCTCCTCTCCAACGCGTTTTCACGTTCGGCTTCCCCTCCACAATCGTTTTCACGTTCGCCCGCGCGCCTTCCGGCATGACCGAGGCCGCCGACCGGCTGTTTACGAACGCGGAGGCTCACTCCCTCACGACGCCCGACGAGGTTTACGAGGCGATCGCGGTCCGCGACGGCGAGATCGTTCGACTCGACAGCGAGTACGAGATCGCGTTCCTCGAGGGCGTCGAGACCGAGGTGATCGACTGCGAGGGACGAGTCGTCCTCCCCGGCTTCGTCGACGCCCACACGCACGTCGAGAACGCGGGGCGGTTTCTCGTCCACGCGGATCTCACCGGGGCCGACGGCTCCGAGGAGTGCATCGACCGCCTGGCCGCCAGAGCCGACGAGACCGACGCCGAGTGGATCCAGGGATTTGGCTACGACGAGAGCGAGTGGGACGACGCCGATCGGGGCTACCTCACGCGCGAGCACCTCGACCGGGTGAGCGTCGATCGGCCGGTCGTCGCCCTCCGGATCGACATGCACGCGGCGTCGCTCAACTCGGTCGCCCTCGAGCGCCTCGTCGACGACCTGCCTGACGCGGACGTTCGCCGCGACGACGCGACCGGCGAACCGACCGGCGTTGTCGTCGAGGACGCGGCCGAGCGCGTCCGCGAGCGGATCGCGCCGGGGTACGACGAGACTCGCGAACTCGTGACCGCCGGACTCGAGCACGCAGTTCGGAAAGGCGTGACGGCGGTCCACGACATGGTTCGAAACTCCCGCTCGCCGCGGGTCTACCGTGACCTCGACGCCGCTGGCGAACTGCCTACCCGGATCCGGATCAACTACTGGACCGACCACGCCGACGAGGTGATCGAGGTCGGGCTGGCGACGAACGCGGGCAGCGAGCGCGTGCAGACGGGCGCGATCAAGACCTACACCGACGGCAGTATCGGTGCCCGGACGGCGAAGCTCTCGGAGCCGTACGACGGAGCCGGCTCCTCCTCGGAGACAGTCCCGGATGACGGCGAGTGGGTCGTCACCCCCGACGAACTCGAGGAGATCGTCGAACGAGCCGACGACGCCGGCTTTCAGGTGACCGCTCACGCGATCGGCGACGAGGCGATCGAGGAGGCGCTGTCCGCGCTCGAGGCGACGACCGATCCGGCCGGCTCGCGCCACCGGATCGAACACGTCGAACTCGCGACAGACGACCACATAGCGCGGATGGCCGACGCCGGCATCGTCGCGTCGATGCAGCCGAACTTTCACCAGTGGGCGGGCGAGGGGGGCCTCTACGAGCAACGACTCGGATCGGATCGACGCGATCGGACGAATCGGTTTCGGCGGATCCTCGAGGCCGGCGTCCCGCTCGCGTTCGGTTCGGACTGTATGCCGCTGGATCCGCTGTTCGGCGTCCGCCACGCGGTGAACGCGCCGACCGAGGCCCAGCGGCTCTCGGTGACCGAGGCGCTCCGGGCGTACACCCGCGGGGCGGCCTACGCGGGCTTCGACGAGCGGCGACTGGGAACGCTCGAGGTCGGAACGAAGGCCGATCTCGTCGTGCTCGAGGAGTCGCCGTGGGCGGCCGCCGATCGGATCGACGAGATCGACGTCACGATGACGGTCGTCGACGGCTCGGTCGTCTACGACGGTCGCGATGAGTGAGGTTCCTACCGACCCGCGTCTGGTAGCCGATCGTGAATGACGTCGGAAGTGTTGGTTCCAAAACACTATCCCGGCCATCGTGGTATCCCGCTACAGGGATGGCCCAGGAACTCGAGTCGACGTCGCCCGCAGTCGTCGTCGAAGACGTCCGACGAACTCGAGACGGTCGTCGATTCAACTCACTCGAGTTCGACCTGTCGTCCGGTCTCCGCTGATTCGTAGGCGGCCTCGATGGCGCGTAAGTCCGCGAGTCCGTCGACACCGTCCGGTTCGGGATCGGTTCCGGTCAGCACGCAGTAGCCGAAGTAATCGAACTCCTCGAGGACCTCGTCCACCGGCGGCCCCGTGTACTCCATGCACATGTCGCCGCTTTCGACGACCATCTCGTGGGGGACGACGCCGCCGAACGGCGACGCGATCGAAATCGTGCCGTCGGTGCCGATCAGCTGCAACTGGCTGTTCGCGTGGGCGTCGAAACTCGCCGTACACGAGGCTGTCGCGCCGGAGGGAAACTCGAGTTGGAACGCGACGTGTTCGTCGACGCCGTCGAACGGCGGCCCGCTCGAGTGGGTCGTCGCGTAGACGCCGACCGGTTCGCTGTCGAGGACGAACCGAGTGGTGTTGAGCGGGTAGACCCCGAGGTCGACCAGCGCCCCGCCACCCGCCACGTCGGGATCGACTCGCCACGTGTCGGGATCGGCGTTTTCGAGGAGCGGGTTCGAGAATCCGCCGTGGATCTGGACGACGTCGCCGATGGCGCCATCCCGAACGAGTTCTCGCGTTCGGCGAACCGACGGCTCCGTCTGGAGCCGATAGGCCGTCATGAGCGTCACGCCCGCGTCCTCGCAGGCGTCGACGATCTCCCGTGCCACCCGCTCGGAGACGTCGAGGGGTTTCTCGCAGATAACGTGCTTTTCGCGGTCGGCTGCGGCCGTGGCGTACGTTCCGTGGAAGGCGTTCGGCGTCGCGACGTAGACCGCGTCGTACGCTCCGGCGTGATCCCCATCGAGGAACGCGTCGTAGTCGATGACGTGTGGGATGTCGAACGCCTCGGCGACGGACCGGGATCGATCGGGCGAACCGGTGACCAGCACCGTCGTCTCGCAGTATTCTCCGTCCGCGATTCCCGGCAGTGCACGCTGGCGGGCGAAGCCGCCGACGCCGATGACGGCCAGACGAACCGTTCCGTCGACGTCCTCGCGCTCCCAGTCCCGGCGTGTGAAGTTCGCAAACGCGCTTTCGAGGGCCATATCGGCTCTACGGGCCGCAGCGAAAAGAATCACTCCACGCCGCTCGACCGTCGTGACGCGTCACCTATTCGCTCGCTCGATAGAGGGGGAGTTCGCGTTCGGTTATGATCTCAGTCGATAGAATTCTCACGTAGCTCACGATCGAAGGAAAAAGTTATTCAATAGGCGTCTGTGATATGCGTTCAACCACAGGTGACGTGACATGGTCAAGATGGAAACCGCAGAGCTAGAAACCGATCTCAGTCTGTTCAAGTACGACAATCTCGAGCAACTCCCGCCGAGATACCGTGATCTCGACGAGGACGAACGAACCGAGCGCATCGAGGCCGCGCTCGCGGAACTCGGCGACGACGTCGTGATCCTCGGGCACAACTACCAGCGCCGAGAGATCGTCGAGCACGCCGATTTCGTCGGCGACTCCTATCAACTCTCCCAGCAGGCTGCCGAAGCCGACGCCGAGTACGTGATCTTCGGCGGCGTGACGTTCATGGCCGAGTCGGCGGACATCATCACCGACGACGAGCAGACGGTGATCCTCCCGAGCATGGAGGCGTCCTGCCCGATGGCGGGAATGGCCGAAGCGTTACAGGTCGACGCCGCCTGGGCCGAGATCACCGCGGCCGCACCCGACGCCGACATCATCCCGATCACCTACATGAACTCGTATGCGGATCTGAAAGCGTTCTGTGCCAGCCAGGGCGGACTCGTCTGTACCTCCTCGAACGCTCACAGGGCGTTCGAGTACGCCTTCGAGCGGGGCGACAAGGTGCTCTTTCTCCCCGACAAACACCTCGGCGAAAACACCGCCTATCGGCTGGAAATGGAAGACGAAATCGCGAAGTGGGACCCGTGGGACCCCGAGGGAAAAGACGCGGAGGACGTCGCCGAGAGCGATATCATCCTCTGGGACGGCTACTGCCAGGTCCACGAGCGGTTCCGCGAGGAACACATCGAGCAGGTTCGTGCCGAACACGACGATGCGAAGGTCATCGTCCACCCCGAGTGCCGTCGCGAAGTCGTCGAGGCCGCCGACAAAGCAGGCTCCACGGCGACGATCTGCAAGACCATCGAGGAGGCCGACCCCGGCGACACCTGGGCGATCGGCACGGAGATCCACCTCACGAACCACCTCCAGCGGTGGCACCCCGAGGTGAACGTTCTCCCGCTGTGCGGGGACGCCTGTATGGACTGCAACGCCATGCGACAGATCGATCCCAACTACCTCACCTGGGTGCTCGAGGAACTGCTCGAGGGGCGGGAGCGAAACGTGATCGAGGTGGCCCCCGAGGAGAAAGACCTCGCGAACGTCGCGCTCGAACGCATGCTCGAGATCTGAGATGGCGGGGACGACCGACACCACCGACGTTCTCGTCGTCGGCAGCGGTATCGCCGGCTGTGCGGCCGCGCTCGCGGCCGCCAGAGGCGGTGCCGACGTGCTCGTGCTCACCAAGGCCGAGCGACCCGACGACGCGAGCACCGACTGGGCACAAGGCGGAATCTCGACCACCCGCGGCGACCCCGACTCGCTCAAGCGGGACGTCCTCGCGGCGAGTGACGCCACCGCAGATCCCGACGCCGTCGACGTGCTGGTCGAGCACGCGGACGACGCCGTCGAGGACGTGCTCCTCGAGACGCTCGAGATCGAGTTCGACGGCGAGGACGGCGAGTTCGACTACGCCCGGGAGGCTGCCCACTCCGAGAACCGCATTCTTCACGTCGACGCCGCGACGGGAACGCACATTCTGCGACCGTTTCTGAACTACCTCGACGACCACGAGCGTATCGAGGTCCGCCAGGACACGGCTGCGCTCGAACTCCTCACCCACGAGGGCCGCGTTCACGGCGTCGTCAGCGACGAAGCGCCGGCCGGCCGGCCGATCTTCGCCGGACGGACGATACTCGCGACCGGCGGCATCGGCGCGCTCTACACGCGCTCGACCAACCCGGCCGACGCCACCGGCGACGGGATCGCCATGGCCGCACTCGCCGGGGCCGCCGTCGAGGACATGGAGTACGTCCAGTTTCACCCGACCGCGTTCGCCGGCGGGGAGTCCGAGCGCTTCCCGGACGAGAACGGCGGCACCTTCCTGCTCTCGGAGGCGCTTCGCGGCGAGGGTGCGCTCCTTCGAAACGGCGACGGCGATCGGTTCATGGACGACTACCACTCGGACGCGGAGCTCGCACCGCGGGACGTCGTCGCCCGCGCGGTCGCCACCGAACGCGAGGAAACCGGTGAGGTCGTCCTCGACGTGAGCCCGCTCGAGTTCGACGTGGCGTTTCCGACGATCGCACGGAACTGTCGCGATCGCGGGATCGACGGCGACGAGATCCCCGTCGCACCTTGTGAGCACTTCCTCTGTGGCGGGATCGACGTCGACGATCGGGGCCGGACGACCCTCGACCGCCTCTACGCCGTCGGCGAGTGCGCCCGAACGGGCGTCCACGGCGCGAACCGCCTGGCGAGTACGAGCCTCCTCGAGGGGCTCGTCTGGGGGCTCCGGGCCGGCGAAGCCGCCGCGGATTCGGACGCGACGCCCGAGGTCGTCGAGGCCCCCGACCTCCTGAACAGTGACCCCGACCTTCCGGACCGATTCGCGGCCGAGAAGTTCGTCAGGCTGAACCGGACGATGGACGAGTACCTCGGCCTCGAGCGCGATCCGGACGAAATCGCCCGGGCCGGTGCGGTCCTCCGTCGACTGAAAGGCGAGGTCGACGCCTACGTCCGGACGCGGACGTCCCGCGATCTGTACGAACTCAGAAACGCGAGCATCACCGCGCTGTTGATCGCTCGCGCTGCGAGCGAGAACCACGAATCGAAAGGCTGTCACTATCTCGTCGATTCGGACGACGCGCGTTCGACCGACGCGGAAACCGAAACCGAACCGCCGGCGGGCGACTGACGACGATGATCACCGACGCAGACGTCGAACGCTGGCTCCGCGAGGACGTCGGCCACCACGACGTCACGAATCAGGTACCGGGGGAGACGACCGGCCGCCTCGTCGCGAAAGCAAACGGCGTCGTCGCTGGACTCGAGGCCGCGTGTGCCGTCTTCGAGTACCTCGGGGTCGACGTTCTCGACCGCCTCGAGGCGGGAACGCGAATCGAGCCCGGCGATACCCTTCTCGAGGTCGAGGGTTCCGCCCGGGAGGTGCTCCGGGGCGAACGCATCGCGGTCAACCTCGCGGGACACGCCTCCGGTGTCGCGACGCGAACGCGCCAGGCGGTGGACGCCGCCCGGATCGAATCCGAGGACGTCCGAATCGCTGCGACCCGGAAGACGACGCCCGGTCTCCGCGGGCTCGAGAAGCGGGCCGTCGTCGCCGGCGGCGGCGACACCCACCGGCTCGATCTCTCGCACATGGTGATGGTAAAGGACAACCACGTCGCCGAGATGGGTCTCGAGGGAGCGATCTCGCACTTCCGCGAGCGCGTGTCGTTCGCGACGAAAATCGAGGTCGAAGTCGAAGCCGTCGAGGACGCACCGCGGGCCGCCGATGCGGGTGCGGACGTGGTGTTGCTCGACAACATGACGCCCGCCGAAACGGCCACGGCCGTCGAGACGCTTTCGGAGTACGAGAGCGTCCTCGCCGAAGCCAGCGGCGGGATCACACTCGAGGCGGTGCCCGAATACGCTGCCACGGGCGTCGACGTCGTGTCGATGGGATCGCTCACGCACTCGGCACCGTCGCTCGACCTGTCGTTTCGAACCGGGAAGTAGATCGACCGCGTCGTCGCGGCTGGTCGCCCGGCGGACCGACGAGTGCGGTCTTCGACGGGACCGATCGATCTTTTCCCTTCGACCGTCCAGTTCGACGCGTGACGGCACCCGTTCGAACCTGTCCCGAACACGGCCCGTTCGAAAGCGAGGGCGACCGCGAGGCCTGCCCGATCTGTGACGACCGCGGAACGGAATCGCTTTCGGGTCGTCGACGACGACAGCTCTCGACGTTCGTCAGCGGCGCGCTCAGACACTTTCCCGAGGACGCCGGTCTGGACCTGGACGAACGTGGATGGACCCCTTACGGCGACCTCGTCTCGGCGATCGAACGCCAGTACGACTGGGCGAGCGAGCGCCACCTCGAGGCGGTGATCGAAACCGACCCGAAGGGTCGGTTCGAGCGTACCGGCGTCGCCGAGGAAGGCGGACACGGGGATAACGAGGATGGAGGCGACGACGATCGCGTTCGGGCTGCTTACGGGCACTCGGTCGACGTCTCCCTCGAGCCGACGGACGGGCCGGTTCCCGACGAACTGTACCACGGTACCGCCCCGACGAACCTCCGGTCGATCCGCACGGAGGGCCTGCGGCCGATGTCTCGCCAGCAGGTCCACCTCTCGGAAAGTCACGAGGCGGCTCGAGGCGTCGGTCGACGCCACGCCTCCGATCCCGTCGTCCTCGTCGTCGACGCAGCGTCGATGCTCGCCGACGGCCGTCGGATCACGAAACGCGGCCGGGAGACGTACACGACCGACGAGGTACCGCCCGCCTACCTCTCGACGAACGACTAGCGTTTGCTCCCTTCGGACGACCTCGGTGGCGTTCCAGGCCCGAACTGATGTGCGAAATTCTGCGGTGTGATCCGATTTCACTCAGCAGTCGACGCTCGTGAACGGACTCATACGGTTTACTGTAGTCATTTCCGGCGCACCCGCGACCCGGGCGGCGGGTTCGCCGGGACATCGGTACAGCAATCCGTATCAGGTAATCCACTCGGAGTTGGTTGCGGAGACGTGTTCTCCGTGGCTACAGCGGTCGGAATGGGAACGATTCGTCCGCTCCGGCGTCGCCGGGTCGTTCCGCTACACTTCTCATCGTGTCGCTCGCTCGTCCCCACGTTCACCTCGTACCCTCGCGTGGACGATTCCGGCCGTCGTCGCGTGACTCGGGACGGAAGTCGGTATAAATTCGAGTACGGCCGTTTTGCGGGCGGCAAGAAGCGAAAGCGGTTACCGTGAACCGGAGTGCTCGTCTCGAGCGCCGGTTCTGGAGGGGAACCGACGCCGGCCGTCTCGTCTGGCTCTGGACTCGAGCGTCGCGGTCACCTGCTCGACCGCTTCGCTCGCTGCCAGGGCCCGTTCTTCGGGAGTTATGTTGGTCATCCTCAGGCCTGTTTTGCGACTCGCCAGGTCGTTGCGGACGTGTACGACCACTTTTCGATCTCGATATCGTCGACGGATCCCTGCAACTGGACCATCAACGCGCCGATCTCCTTCGGGGAGAGGTCGACGTCGTTCGCGATGAACTTCCCTTTGACGTACAGGTCGCCGGATCGCTCCTCGAGTTCGTCTCTGAGGTAGGAGACGAGTCGCTGGGCTTTCGGGGAACTGTGCTGTCCGGAGGGGGTGGCTCGTGTACTCATTGTTAGTTGGGGGTGTGGTTGTGGCCGGCGATCGCACACGCACCGTACGCGGCGAGGAAACCGGCTGTGGTTAGTAGTGAAATCGATACGACGCCTGCGACCAGCAAGACGAGCGCGAGGAGAGGGAGGGCGATCGTCGCCCAGAAGGCACTCGCCCGAAGTGGCGACATGATCGACTCGCTCACGGTAGACGCCAGGTGTCTGGCGGTCGTGTGAGCGGGGGGATCAGGGTTCGGGGTCGACAGCATGTTTCTCACCTCACTCATCGCTTGTTCCTCCGACCCCATATAAAGGACGTATCATTAGTCGTGATTCACACGTTTTTACGACCATCACCGAGAGCTGTACGTTTCTTCTGATTTCACGGCGTCTCAAAACGATATGAGAACTCATTTTAAATTTTAAAACCGTCTCTAAGGGCGTCTACCTGCTCCGTGAATCTCTCTATCCGGCCGATATGTGCCACTAATATGACCGAGTTTATGGCGGATCGGTGACCTGAATATCGCCGTCCGGGAAAACATAGACGTGGCCACTCCTCGTCGAACCGATGTGAGCATTACAGCGAACGACGTTCCCGACCAGTCCGGGCGACGCGCCGTCGTCACCGGCGCGAACAGCGGAATCGGCCTCGAAACGACCCGCGAACTGAGTCGTCACGGTGTGACCGTCGTCATGGCCTGTCGGAACCTCGAGCGTGCCGAGGAGGCTGCTCGGGAGATTCGAAGCGACGTTCCGGACGCCGACCTCCGACTCGAAGGCTGTGACCTCGCCAGCCTCGAGTCCGTCCGATCGTTCGCCGGCCGACTGGAAGGCGGCGTCGACGTCCTGGTCAACAACGCCGGAACGATGGCAATTCCACGGAGCGAAACCGATGACGGGTTCGAGACGCAGTTCGGCGTCAACCACCTCGGTCACTTCGCACTCACCGGGTTGTTGCTCGGAAATCTCCGTCGTGAAACGGACGAGGAGCGACCCGCGCGAGTGGTAACCGTCTCGAGTGCGCTCCACGAACGCGGCGAGATCGATTTCACGGACCTCCAGGGCGAGCGATCGTACGACCCGTGGTCGGCGTACGCCCAGTCGAAACTGGCGAACGTCCTGTTCGCGTACGAACTCGAGCGCAGGCTCCGCACCGCCGGCGCTGACGTCCAGAGCGTCGCGGTCCACCCCGGATACGCCGACACGAAACTCCAGTTTCGAGGAATCGACGACCGCGGATCGGCCATTCGTGCGGCAATACGGCGGCTCTCGAACGCAGTGTTCGCCCAGTCTGCAGCGAGAGGCGCGTTAGCGACGCTTTACGCCGCGACGGCTCCCGACGTCGAGGGCGGTGCGTACTACGGGCCGAGTGGGATACTGAACATGCGCGGACCGCCCGAACGGCAGGCGTCTTCGGATCGCTCGTACGACCGGGAAACCGCACGACGACTGTGGGCCGTCTCGAAGGAACTGACCGGCGTCGAATACGCGCTACCGAAGCCGGCGGCTTCAGCGCCGTAGACGATTTCGGGACCGTCGATTCGGCCTTGTTGAGAAACAGTACGAGTGAGTAGCGTGAGTTATGATGGATGGCTTCCCGAAGTCTCGACTTCTACCATCGACGGAACATGAACGAGACAGTCAATGCGGCGATCAAACAGAAATTCGGTGCCTTTGTGCGGTCACGCCTTTGGTGGAAGCAGTTCTGCGAACTCGTCATCAAGTGCGTGGTTCACAATCTGGAGCGAATCCGCACTATTTCACACGAGGACAGCGAATGTACGTGATTCGAATGGAACGGACTGCTGCATACAGGGGGTGTCTTCAGCACGGTCGCGACGTTCGTAGAGAGCAGTGAAAACCTCAGATTCCCCGGATCGTACCAAACCGTTATTACGCTCTATTACGTCCTATTAGACATGCCAATCAGCATCGATCGGTTCGAAGACGGCCCAGAAGACGCACTCGATATACAGGAAGGGACACAACCTCACCGTATCCTTCAGTTCCTTGCGGAGCACAGCGATGAGGCATTCACACAGACGGAGATTCACGAGGCGACAGGGATCAAGCGAGCAAGTGTTGGTGCCGTCCTCTCACGACTCGAGGACCGTGATCTCGTGCGTCATCGTGGACGATATTGGGCCATCGCGGAGGACGACCGCCTCGCCTCGTATGCTGCACAGCACGCGGCTAGCTCCGCCTCGACGACGGACGATTACTACGGCGAGGAATGAGTGCCATCTACACTCGTGGGATGGTGGTTAAGGGACCTGACCTACTCGCCGAGCACGACTACCGTCCGTACGTGTGCCTGAGCGACGATACCCATCCGTTTTCCGAAGAAGAAGCGCTGTATGCAGCGATTACGACGACGCGGCGAGCTGTCGCGATTCCGCTTGGGGACGACGATTTCGATTCCGGTGGACTCCCTCGTGAAAGCTACGTAAATCCGTGGACAATTATCTCGATCCGTCATAGTGACATTCAGCAGGAGGAAAGTCGTCTCGACGACGAAACAGTGAGAAAAATCGCAGGGGATGCTGCTGGATATCTTGGGGTCGAATAGTGGGCCTATACCGTCAGACATCCGAGACTGCCAAGGTTCCAGAAGTGAACGATTCGCGCCCTGTATGCAACAAGTCCGCTGAAACCCGTCACCAAACGAGAGGGTTTCAACAGAGCCAGACAGGACGTGGTCGTAGGGAGGATGTCAAACGGCTACTCTCAGCACTGAAAACCGAAACTTTGTACTCTGGTATCGCCAGTTCCGTGAAATCATCCTCATGTTCGCCATCATCAACATAGAAAGTCCTGTGAGCCACTCTAACCGCCATTTGGAAGCTATTCGACAACGCACCTAATTGAGTATCTGGGTTTTGACGACATATTCGAGACCACCAGCAACGAGGTACAACGGAACATACACGTAGACGAACGCGAGCATCAGCCCCGCAGCGGAACTATCTCCTCCACCAGTTAGCCCACCATACGCCCAAACACTGGCGATAGCCACAAGAAGTATGACTGGAACGAGGAAGTCATAGTAAAGATACAGAAAGAGCGGAAGACCGAACGTCAGTACCGATGATAGAATAAGGAAGACCACTGTCGGAAGGTCGAATGCGACTGTGAACGGGCTAGTAAGGAGGTGCAGCGTTATCCCACCGAGTATCAGAACACTCACAAAAATTGAGAGAGTCAGTGACTCCCATACTGACAGCGACGAGAGCTTCGTGCTTGACTGTTCACCTAATTCCGTATAGTTATTCCTCTGAAATAGGGTAGTACCGAGATCTCTTTGTACGCTCAAGAAACTGAGCGTCGCAAATGCGCTACGGTTTCAGAGGGAGGTTCGTTCTGCCGTTCGAGCGCATGACTTCTCTGTTGCGGTCGGGCCACGCCAGTAACCGATCACGTAGCAACTCCCCATTGGCTGTCGTTGGATCGTAGCCACCGACTTTGGCGGTGAACGTCAACACAATCCAGCCACCGTATCCGAGAATAACAGTCACGCCAGTCAGTATGACTATCGAGACGCACACCCTGAGAAGTCGCTTTCTGAACCGTACATCTGTATTATTCGATTCGTCTCGTGCTATCATCTCTGCAACTACTACGATTGGTGACAAAAATCTAGTGGCATTTCTCGATGACACAGTGCGACATTCGCGCCCTGTATGCTGCCCAGCTACTGAAAACTATCATTGCGTGAGTGTTTCAACAAGGCCGTCGATTCGATTCCCCGGCGTCCCCCGACCGACGAGTTGGGCGACGACCGATTCGACGCGCCAACCGTAACGTGAAAGGTTTCGCGCTCTAACTCTCGACCAATGAGCGACGACGGCATTCAACGCGCGAGCGACGTCGGTTCGGCGGACGCGCCGCCGATCGAAGAAAAGCCGTACAAGATCGTCTTCGAAGCCAACAAGTGTTTCGGCGCGGGCAAGTGCGCCGAGGTCAGCGACAACTGGGAGATGTCACTCGAGTCGGGCATCGCGAAACCGAATTCGTACTTCTTCGGCGAGGACGAGCTAGAACACAACGTCCGCGCTGCGGAGGTCTGCCCGGCGAAAAAGGACGACGGCTGTATTCACGTCGTCGACCGTCGAACCGACGAGGAGATCGCACCCGACCCCCACGGTGACGGCACACTGAGCGTCGACTGGTGAACCCGCGCTTTCGCGGCCGGTTTTACTGATTTCGGCTCGCGTCGATCTCCCGCTCGAGTCACACCGAAACGCACATCCACCCCCGCCGACAACGGACGATTGCCTTCTGTGCGAGGGTAGCCAAGCAGGCCAACGGCGGTGGGCTTAAGACCCGCTCTCGTAGGAGTCCTTGGGTTCAAATCCCAACCCTCGCATGTTGCCGCGAACAGTCCGTGAGCGGCAACTGCGCTCTTGTGATTCGAACCACGCGAGTCGCAGCGTCCGGACGAAGTGAGGACGACCGCCTCGCGTCGGCAAATCTCATCCTCACGTACCGACGTGTATCCAGTCACGCGGTTTTGCCGGCTGCAGGTCACGTTGATGTGTCTCTCGAATACGCTGTACGCGAGGCCTACAGGTTCCCTCGAGCGAACACGAACGACTCGTTTTCGCGTTTCTGGGTCGGAATTCCGTGAGCAGCATCGGACGTCCTATTCCCTGGCTGTGTACAATCGACCTACTTGCCACTTTCCACAGGATAACTAAAGAGATAGACTGGTACCGGATGGGATATGGAGCGCAGAACTCTCTTGGTGGGTGGTACAGCGGCGTTTTCGACGGTAATTGCTGGATGTGTCGGAACCGATGATGAGTTGCAGGAAACCAGTGGTGGCGATGATGATTCTCCCGACGATGGCAGTGACGAATCTGGCAGTGAGGACGGTGACGATGACGACGGGGAAGAACGCAATGCGCTGGTCGGCGAACTCGTGGAGGGTGAGGACATCCACCTCGTCGTCGAAGGTGTCGACCGAACAGACCAGCTAGACGAATTCACCGAAGCCGACGCGGGTAACGAACTCGTCGTCGTCAGTGTCGCGTACAAAAACGTCGGCGACGAGTTTCACACCGTTAGCGGGTTCTTGAGCTCCCGGGTACGCGACGCCGAGGACTATACGTACGACCAATCTATCTACGGGACGGCCCAGGCACTCAACGATGGACAGATCGCACCGGGTGAACTCGAACGTGGTGACGTCGTCTACGAGGTGCCCGAAGACGCCACGAACCTTTCACTCGAGTTCGACTTCGATCTCGGACTATTCGGGACGCTCCAGCGGGCGACGATCGATCTGGAGGCGGAGGCCGACGATCCCCACGTCCTCGAGCAGGATCTTCGCGTCGACGTTCACGACGTCGGTGCCGGAATCGAGCACGAGGGGACGACCGTGACGGTCAACGAGATCGAAACCGCGACGGAACTCGATGAGTTCACAGCTGCCGGTGACGGCCGCGAGTTCGTCATCGTAGACATTACTGTGGCAAACGATACCGGTGAGGAGCAACACGTATCGACGCTCCTTCAGATGCAACTCAAAGACGACGACGGGTACAGTTACGGGGAGGACCTTGGCGCTGTAGCCGCACTCGATCAGGCCTTCGAAGAAGGGTCGCCGATCGCCGACGGCGATCAACGCCGTGGTCGGATAGCTTACGAGGTTGCGGAGGGATTGACACCGCTCTATTGGGTGTTCGAATTCGCCCTCTTCGATCAAGGAGACAAAACGTTCTGGGGGATTCGGTAACCGATCGAACGGGGGTGCCGTATATCTGTCTGGCGACCAGGTGTGGGCTGACGTGCAGTGGCTACTGTGATGACCGTCTGGGCGAATACTTGATGCCGTTTCGCTTCTGGCACTTCGTATGCACCACGATTACCCGTCCGATTGGGATGAACGCCGGAAACGGGTCTACCGGCGAGACAATTACGCTTGCGGAAACTGCGGTGTTCGTGGTGGTCCTCGCGGTACTCATCAACTCGAGGCTCATCACATCGTTCCGCTTGCGAAAGGGGGGACCAACGATATAGAAAACCTCCGTACACTCTGTTACGATTGTCATACCGCGATCCACAACGACAGCGCCTATGCCCCTACTCGAACTGATTCTCGCGGTTCTGATGGCGACCTGGAAGAACTCGGACCGTATTCCTTTTTGGGAGCGATCGTTTTCAGCATCATGTTCGTACTCACGATACTCGTCGAAATGACGGCACTCTTCTGGGTGGGAATCGTTGCAATCGTCGTTGGTGTGATCGCTGACGTATGTCTCGAGGAAAAGGAGACGGGGCCAGGGGTGACTGTAGAGCGTGACTGATACCGTCGGCCAAAAGGGATCACACATCCTCGGCGAGACGGTTCAGATCGACATACGCTGGCGAATGCGAATCGGTCCGATGTGTTTCCGTGGGTGAGAAAAGGACTCCTCCACCGAATACGTCACGTTTCAGGAGGTGAAAGACACGGAACACTGACCGTATAGCGGCCTTAGGGGCGAACTTTTACCGTTGCGGTTTCAGCCATACGTATGGCCTCTGCAGATGGTGAAAACGGGGGTGATATCGGAACGGTGGTCGACATTTTACTCGTCGAACCGAACCCCGGTGACACTCGACTCTTCGAGGAAAACTTCCGGGACGGAAAACTGGTGAACGCCGTTCACGCCGTCGAGAACGGCGAGGATGCACTCGATTTCGTCTACCAGCGTGGGGAGTACGAAGACAAGCCGCAGCCTGACCTCGTCTTGATCGAGCCACAACTCCCCGGAATGAGTGGCATGGAGTTCCTCACCGAGTTGAAAAGCGATCCGGAACTGGGCGACGTTCCGGTCGTCGTGCTCACGAGTTCTCGTGTCGGAGAACAGATCGTAAAATCGAACGACGTCGAAGCGGACGAGTACATGCAAAAGCCGGTTCAAACCGATGAATTCATTCGGTTCGCACAGGACGTCGGCGACTTCTGGTTTGCAATCGTCAAGAACGAAACCGGCGACTGACCGACACCGTCTCGTTTCCGTTCACCCCGCTGTAGTGATCCCCGTTTGACGACGTCTCGCCGTATCCTTTTTGCGAGAGTTCGCCCCCTGTCGCTCGAACTGTCGGGATAGTACAGCAGCTGTTACAACGATTTACACGCCGGTGTACGATCCGGTGGGAAGTGACGTGCAGTGGCCAGCATCGTTACGGGTCCCGCCGTATTCGGTCGCTGACTGTCGCGATACCGGCGACTGTGGCGAGGGAAGTGACGACGCCGCCGGTGACCAGAACCGACTCGAGGGTCAAACGAACCTGGCCGAGCCACGGAACCCGGATCAATCCCTTGCCGACGATCCACTCCGGTTTGACGACGTCGGTCATCCCCTGTGGGTCGCGCTGGTCGTAGTGACTGTTCGCATCCCCTTTGGTGATGAATCCGTCGTGTGCTGCGGGACAGGACGACACGATCTCACAGTTCGTCGTCCCGACGTAGTCCGGATCGGCCATCCTCACCCAGTCGTCCCCCTCTTCGACCCAGAGGTGAGCACGGTGGATGATCGGCGTTTCTCGTTCGTCACCGTTCGGTTCGAAGACGATCACGTCGCCGGGCTTTCCGAACTGTTCGTGCTCGCCGTTCAGGCCGGATTCGTGCGTAGCGACGCCCGTCCCGTCGACCGAACTCAAGGCGGCGAATCGTTGTTCCTCGACGAGAAAGACCATGTCCCCCACGTTCGCGTTCGGTTCCATGCTCGGACTCTCGATCGCGACCATCGGCGGCCAGACGCCACTGACGCCGAACAGAACGAGCCCGATCACCGAGACGATTGCGAGGACGGTCAACACGTCGCGTACGAGAAGAGCCGGCCCGCTGTCGGCGTTTAACAATCGGCACAACCGATCCCGGACCTGACTTCTTTCCCGACCCCGGTTCGCCGGCGCATCGATCGAGGACCCGTCTCCTGCACTGCTGTCGTCGTTTCCGTCCGGAGGGCGTCCGGAGCGCGGACCGTCCATCACTGCCCGGTTCTCTCAACCGGCTAATCAACGTTCCGTCTCCGTCGATCGGTGTCGGAATCTCCCGGAGCGTGCAAGTAAAAGCGCTTCATCGTTCCCGGCGGTAGCCCCGGCGATCGACGATGTCACGAACGAAAAACGCCAACTCGCGGATCGACGGGAACAAACTAGCAGTCACGATCGTCGCGGGATCGGTCTTCGTTCTCACGCTGGTCTTTCTACTCTACTGGATCGGGATCCTGGAGTACATCGTTCCAGACCACGGCCCGGCGGCCGATGCGGTTCCACTGTATTTTCTGCTCGCGGTGACTGCCGTCTTGCTCGCGGTGTGGGGGTGGTTACGTTTCTTCTCTTTTTTCCGTTAATCGGGTCCGTGTCTCTCAGTTCCGTGCGAGTTCTCCGTACCCCCGGTGGCGTCGGGAATCGCCTCGTACTCGGTGGCGTCGAGAAGCGAGTGCAGCAATCCCCACCCGTCACTCGAGCCGATCGATAGCGTCCGCGACGAGTTCGATCGGCGTCGGCGGCGCTTTTTCGACCCTGGTCCGGTTCTCGAGTTGGGTTCGACACGAGGCACCGGGTGCGACGACCCGGTCGCCGTCGCTTTCGCCGATCTGCTCGTAGAGGATCGATGCGATGGCATCGCTCATCGAGGCGTGTTCGGCCTCGTAGCCGAAGCTCCCGGCCATTCCACAGCACCCGGAGTCGAGCGGGTCGACAGCGTACCCGGCACGCCGTAAAACGCCCACCGCGTGATGGTCCTTCCGGGTCGCCTTCTGGTGACAGTGGCCATGATACGTCAGGCGCTGATTCGCTGCGTCGCCGTCGAACTCGACTTGCTCGTCGAGTCGGAAGCTATCGACGTACTCGCAGACGCCGTAGGTTGCGCTTGCGACCATCTCGGTTGCGTCGTCCGAGAGGAGGTCGAGGTAGTCCGACTGGAACATGACCGCATCGGAGGGTTCGACGACGACGACGTCCCAGCCGTCGGTGACCAGCGGCGCGAGCGTTTCGACGTTTTCGATCGCCGTTTCCCGGGCCTCGTCGAGAAACCCTTTCGAAAAGGCTGGTCGACCAGTATCGCCCAGTTCGTCGGGGACGGTAACGTGTACGCCGGCGGCCTCGAGGACGCGAACGGTTGCTTTCCCGGCCTCGGGATGGCTGTAGTTGGTGTAGGTGTCCGGGTAGACGACGGCCTTCCGGTCGGCGTCGACTTCCGGAACGCGGGCACCGCCGCGGCGGTCGAACCAGTCTCGAAACGTCGTCGCGTAAAACGTCGGGAGCGGTCGCTCCGAGCCGATCCCGATCGTCGCCTCGAGGAGCCGCCTGGTGCCGGGAATCTTCGGCAGGGCGTTCGAGAGGGGGGCGAGTCGCGATCCCCACTTCGAGAGCGTCGCGACGTTGGCAAACAGGTGGTCGCGGAGGGTGGCGCCGTTTCGCTCGTGATATTCGTGGGTGACCTCGGCTTTGAGTTTGGCCATATCCACCTCGCTCGGACAGTCGATGGCACACCCCTTACAGCCGATACAGAGTCCCATCACTTCTTCGACGAACTCGTCGGAAAACGCTTCCCCCGGCTCGAGGTCGCCGCTCATCGCCTGCCGGAGCGCGTTTGCCCGCCCGCGGGTCGCGGTGATCTCTTCGTGACTCGCCCGATAGGTCGGACACATCACGCCGCCGGTCGTCGACTGTTCGCCCCGACAGCCGCCACAGCCGTGACAGAGTTCGACCATTCCCTGAAACCCGTTGTCGGTTTCCCACTCGAGTGCGGGTTCGAAGCCGGCGTCGAACGCGTAGTCGGGGTCGAACCGGAGGTTCTCCCGGAGGTCGGTCGGGTCGTCCTCGCGAAAGACGACCTGTCCGGGATTGAAGATCCAGTCCGGGTCGAACGCGCCTTTGAGATCCTGAAACGTCTGCCACAGGTCGTCGCCGTAGAGTTTCCGATTCCACTGCGTTCGCGCGCGGCCGTCGCCGTGTTCGCCGGAGACGGAGCCGCCGAGGTCGACGACGAGGTCGGTAACGTCGTCGGCGATCCCGTGGAGTTGCTCGAGACCGACGTCGGTTTTCGTGTTGATCAGCGGCCGAACGTGGAGGACGCCGGGACCGGCGTGGGCGTAGAAGCTGGCGTAGGTGTCGTGATCCTCGAGAATCGCCTCGAATCGTTCGACGAACTCGGGCAAGCGTGCCGGCGGAATCCCGGTGTCCTCGATGAACGAGATGTGCTTTTCGTCTGTCGTCCGCGAGAGCAAGATCGGAAGCCCGGACTTGCGGAGCTTCCAGAGCTTCGCGCGCTCTTCGTCTTCGTAGGCTTCGATCGCCTCGAGCGCGAGCGTCTCCGGCTCGGTATCGGGCACGTCGTCGGCCGGCTTGCCCTCGGCGTCGGCGTCGGGACAGCGGTCGGCGAGGAGGGAAGCGACCTGCTCGCGGCCGTGGACCACGTCGTCGGCGTAGAACTCCACGAGCAAGACGGCGTTGGTCCTCTCCGGAAGGATCGCCGTGACCGGCCCGAATTCGGCCGTATCACGGGCGAGGTCGATGAGAACGTCGTCGAGCACTTCGACCGCGGACGGTTCGTGCTCGAGAATCGGTTCGACGTCGCGCATGGCGTCGTGGAGGTCCGAATAGCAAAGCAGCGAGACGGCTTTCGTCTCCGGAACCGGTTCGAGAGAAACTGTCGCCTCGGTCACGATCGCGAGCGTCCCCTCACTACCCGCGAGCAGACGTGCCAGGTTGACCGTTCCCGGCTCGCCGGTCTCCTCGCCGCCCGGCAACGTCTCCCCGCGCGCTTCGGCGACCAACCGGTCCAGGTTGTACCCCGAGACGTTTCGCTTGAGGTCCGGATACGCGTTCTCGATCAGGTCGGCGTCCTCCGCGAGAATCCGGTTCACTTCGGCGTAGATGCGGGCTTCGAGATCCCCGTCGGGGTCGCTCCGGTCGTCGATCTCCTCGAGCGTTACCTCGCCGAATTCGGTGACGGTGCCGTCGGCGAGGACGACCTCGCAGGAGTCGACGTACGCGTCGGTTTTGCCGTACTCGAGCGAGTGCGACCCGGTCGAGTTGTTGCCGATCGCACCACCGATCGCGCTCTTGTCACCCCACGCTGGATCGGGGGCAAACTTGAGATCGTGCGACGAGAGCCTCTCGTTCAGCGTTCCGAGGATCGTTCCCGGCTGGACGGTCGCCGTTTGACTCTCTGGATCGATATCCTGGATCCCGTCCATGTGTCTCGAAAAGTCGAGGACGACCGCGCGGTTGACCGTCTGGCCGGCCAGACTCGTTCCGCCACCTCGCGGTAAGATCGGAATCGTGCGTCCGGCACAGTAGTCGACGATTCCGGATACGTCGGCCGTCGATTCCGGGAAGGCGACGGCGATCGGCGTCAGTTCGTACGCGCTCGCGTCCGTCGCGTACAGCTCTCGCGTATACGAATCCGCACGAACGTCACAGTCGACGATCCGCTCTATGTCCTCGACTAGCGCCGGCCGGTCGATAGCGTCACTCCGATAGTCGTAGTTCGCCCGCCGATCGGCGGCTGGATCGGCACTCGGCTCGAGGGACATACCTACCCCTTGCCTCTCGGCGGCTTAAAGCGTCGGCCTTTGGTATCGCCGACCGACTCGACATCGACGCGCTTCTCCCGTCCGTGAGGTCCGATCAGTTCTCCGGGGAAACTCGATTGCTGTCCCCGGTCTGGCCGAAATTGACTGCTTCCAAGGTATATATTCACTATTACAGTTCTGGATGAGGTGTCTCCCGAACTAACTGCTACCTCTTCAATTCGGAAGGAATACAACTATAACCGCATTTATCTGGATATAATTGGATATTAGTAGAATATACTCGATAAAATCTAAGTAAAACAGCCATCGATTGGCTGGGCAGTTATATAATATCCCACATTTCTGTAGAACTACTAATAATATATCATTCTTCACTTGGACCGGCCAGTGTATCGTCGTTCGAGTACCAACCAGACTCGAGGCCCGGTCACTGATTTCCAATCTACCCGACGGCTTTTGCCAGCAGTATCGACGCGTGTTTTGCCGTCGGTGAACGTGTGGTATCCGCTTGCACACTGTGATACGTTTCCGTGGCCGCCCGTCTCTGCTTACTATACCGTCACTGCACATCCGACCGCGGGACGGATCGGCGATCGGTGTGTGAAACGGTTCATACGGATTGCTGTACCTGTGTACCGGAGCAACCGCGGGACGGCGTCCGGTCGCTCCGGTAATGACGTACAGCAGTCCGTATCAGTCGATACTATAGTAACAACTGGAACTATTCACACACTGATCGCACAGCTCACGGCTCACTGCGTTCCCCGTTCGCTATATCGCGGTTCTCGTTCGTTACACTCACTCCGAACCGCGCTCCTCGCGGGTCACGTCGTTCCCCGCTCGCCATTCCGCGGTTCTCGCTCGTTCCACTCGCTCCGAACCGCGTACACCTCGTGCGATCAAGTGTGCATTGACTTCCAGTGGCTACTACAAATCGGGGTTTGTGTTGATGGACGGACACCGCCGATACGGAACTGCAGGTGATCGAACCGTTCGTACGGTCTGTTGAACGTCGGTTCCAGTCGTTAGGACGGTTGTTCGGCGACTCGCGTTCGCTCGCTCGAAACAGGCATTGATATGCATTACGACCGTATGTCCGTAAACTCTCATGCCCGGAACTCGAGCGGTTCGACGGGAGAACTTCGTGCGGTCGTCACTCGGCGGCCGCCGGTGAAATAGTTGTGGGGACTTGGGAACTACTGTCGCGAGTCCTCATCCGGGTACTGCTGTCTCGATCGTATCGGATCTATGTCTTCGTCTGGATATGGATCTATAAAAACATCTCGTTGAGATGATTTTCGGGCAGCAGGTATTGTCTCTCCCCTCCGGTTCTACGCCTCTCGAGCCAAATTTCTATACTGGGGTCTGTAGCAGTCTAAAATCAATAATTATCTGTTATATTATCTGTATTGCTGCATTCGTCGTTGATAGGCTGGCTGGCGTGTTCCGTCTCGAAGTCGAATCGCTTCCTTGTTCGGTGTCCGCTCGCCGATGGTGAGGACGGCAATCGGTAACAGGACGCGAGCAACTGGGCGTTTGACTGACTCCCCGTGTATCTCTCTCGGAAATCCACATACTCGCTGGGACCCCCGCATGCTCTGTCCTATTAGTGTATGAAGAATATCATTCCTGAGCAGTAGGGAGGGATGACGCGCTCCCGGACACGGTACGAAAACCGTTTGAAACGACCTAAGAGGGAAGATCACGCCTCGAACGGATCGAATTCCACGTGGTGTGATCGACGCAGTGTCCAGATAACGACCTTCTTATATAGTTTCATATTAGTGCTATCGCGGGATCAAACGCGGTGTTCGCCCTGTCGAAACTCCACCGTATCACGCTCGATCAACTGGCGTCGCGTGGCCGGTTTTACCCCAACCTCTATGACGTGGGTCGTATAGCTTGTCGTATGCTCGATTACGTCCAACTCGAAGCGGACCTCGGCCAGGAAGAGCGAATGATACGCGATACGGCTCGAGAGTTCGTCGCCGAGCAGGTCTCACCCGACATTGGCGAGCACTTCGAGAACGGTACCGCTCCGACTCACCTGATTCCCGAGATGGGAAAACTCGGATTTTACGCGCCGAATCTCGAGGGGTATGGCTCCCCGAACGTCTCCGAAACCGCGTACGGATTGTTGATGCAAGAACTCGAGGCGGGCGATTCGGGGCTGCGTTCGATGGCATCCGTCCAGGGGGCACTGGTCATGTACCCAATCCACAGATACGGGAGCGAGCAACAGAAAGAGCGGTGGCTCCCCCCGCTCGGGCGGGGTGAGGCGGTCGGCTGTTTCGGTCTTACGGAACCCGAACACGGATCGAATCCGTCGGCCATGGACACTCGTGCGGAGCAAGATGGCGATGGATACGTGTTAAACGGCACGAAAACGTGGATAACGAACTCACCGATCGCCGACGTCGCGGTGGTCTGGGCACGGGATCACTCGGTCGACGAGAATCCCGTTCGCGGGTTTCTGGTCGAAACTGACCGCGACGGCGTGACGACGAACGAAATCTCGGGGAAGCTTTCGCTTCGCGCCTCGAGTACGGGCGAAATCGATCTGAACGACGTCCACGTTCCCACGGAGAGTCGTCTCCCCGACGTCTCGGGAATGAAAGGGCCGCTATCGTGTCTGACGCAGGCGCGATACGGAATCGCGTGGGGAGCCGTCGGTGCGGCCAGAGACTGTTTCGAGGAGGCGAGATCCTACGCACTCGAGCGCGAACAGTTCGGCGGGCCGATCGCGCGGTTTCAGTTACAACAGTCGAAACTCGCGGAACTGGCGACCGAGATCACGCTCGCCCAGTTGCTCGCCTACCGCCTCGCCGACCTCAAAGAGCGTGGAGACCTGCGGCCACAACACATCTCGCTGGCCAAGCGAAACAACGTCCGGATGGCCCGTGATGGATCGAGAGTCGCCCGCGAGATGCTCGGTGGAAACGGTATTACCACCGACTACTCCCCGATGCGTCACATGGCAAACATGGAGACGGTGTACACGTACGAGGGAACCCACGACATCCACACGCTGATCCTCGGCGAAGATCTAACGGGAGTGCAGGCGTATACGACCTGACTGATACGGATTACTGTAACTGTGTACCGGCGCACCCGCCGCCCGGGTCGCGGGTTCGCCGGCAATGACGTACAGTAAGACGTATGAAACGACGGTGGATACGATCTGAGACAGCCCATCGAAAATATCCACCGGTACACTCGGAGACGGCCCATTGGAAATCCCCACCGGTAGAGCCACCGGCGGGCGCGGCTGTGCCGGTACGTCGTCACAGCAGGCCACACGAACCGATATATCGAACGGTTTTTCCATCCCCTCGCGGATATTCGGACGATGGACGACCGGAACGATACCCCGGGGCCCAAACCGAAGGTGGCCCGCCTCATCGACAAATACGACTTCGAGGGCCTCGGCGACGAACTGGAATCGCAGTGGACACATCCCACCGATCGGACGAGTCTTCGGGGACTCGCGGACCTGTTTAACGAACGCCTGCTTCGGGAGGCACTCTCGCGGGAGGGAATCGACACCGTCGCCGAGGACGTGGGCCACCTCTACGCCTTGCTCGATCGGGAACGGGGGAGCCGTGGCGAACGGACGCAGGTCGAACGACGCCTCGAGCGAAACGGCGTCGACGTTTCGACCGTGACCTCGGAGTTCGTCTCCTACGGAGCGATTCGATCCTATCTCACCGGTTGTCGAGGCGTCTCGTTGCCGGCGACTACGGACGGCGTTACCTGTGAACGAGCGTCACAGACGATCGAAGGGCTCCGCCAGCGAACCGTTTCCGTCTCCGAGAGTAAACTCGCCAGATTGCGCGAGACGGACCGCCTTCGAATCGGTTCACGACGTGTCCTGGTCGACGTTCAGGTCCTCTGTGAGACGTGTGGAAAGCAGTACGAGGTTACGAACCTGCTCGAGAACGGTGCGTGTGAGTGTTTCGAATCGTGAGTCCGGTCGGCGACGTAACGTATAACAGTCGTACTTCTGTTACGTGTTTTCTCAGTGACGAACGGTCGACCCTATATTTCGGAGATTCGTTCGTGGCTGTCGTCGATCGCTTCGGCGTCTTCGGGCAGTAAAGCGACGACGAGGAAGTCCGTGTACTCCTCGAAGTACTCGACGAGGTCGGCGATCCGATTCGAGTCGAGTGCCTCGAGCGAGTCGAGTAACATGAACGGAACGACTTCGTAGACCTCGTGGACGAGATAGCCGGCGAGTGCGAAGATCAACCCGGTGACTTCGCGTTCGCTCTCACTCAGGTGATCGATCGTGTCCTCGTAGGTTCTGCCGTCGTCCGTGCTCCGGACGATGTGGAGGTCGAACTTCGTCTGTTCGACCTTCCGACGCCCTTCTCGGACCGTCTCACCGATCCGTTCGATCCAGATGCGATCGATATTCTCGTACTCGAGCACCTCGAGGACGGCGTCCATGTGTTCGTTGAACGATTCGACGGCCTGGCGTTCGATCCGATCGATCCGGGTCCGAAGCTCCTCGAGTTCCTCGCGGATTTCCTCGCGGCGGTTCGTCAGGCGCTCCTGTTCGCCGAGAGCCGATTCGATCTCGTCGATCTCTTCGGTCGTCGTCTCGAGGTCCCGTTCGAGACGTCCGAGCGAAAACTCGAGTTCGTTCGCCCGCCGATTGAGGTCGAGCAGTCCCTCTTCGTCGTCTTCATCGTCGCCCTCGTCGTCGGCTTCGGTCTCGAGCTCGGCGGCTTCGGCTTCGAGTTCCTCGATCTCTCCTTCGAGTTCTTCCTGTCGCTCTGTCAGTTCCTCGAGACGGCTTTCGCGCCGTTCGATCTCGTTGTCGACGTCAGTGAGCCGAGCCTCGACGCGTTCGCGTCGCTTTCGCGTCTGATCGATCTCGCGGCGTTCGGTTCGAAGCGACTTGATCTGCTCTTCGAGGTCGTCGCGTTCGCTCAGTTTCGTTTCCTGAAGCGATCGCAGGCGTTCGATCGTGCCCTCGATCTCGGTGCGCTGGACCTCGCTTCCACACGTCCAGCAACGGACGGTTTCTTCTTCTTCGAGCAGTCGATCGGTGACCGTGCCGTCGCTCGAACTGGACTCGCCTTCGGCGAGTAGTTCCCGAATCTCGGGATGGGAACCCTCGAGCATCTCCTCGTTGAACTGGACGATACTCTGTAGCTGGCTGACGACGCCGTCGATCGACTGCGATCGTCGCTGGAGCCGATCGATCTCCGCATCGATGTCGTCACGATTCAGCGAGTCGTCTGCCGGCAGATCGTCGGCTTCTTCCTGTAAGTCCTCGCGCTCTTCGCGCAGCGCCGCCAGACTCTCGCGTTCGGTATCGAGGTCGAATCGCACGTCCTCGAGCGACGATCGCCGCTCGCGAAGTTCGGTGAGTTTCTCCTCGAGTTCGTCCTGATCGTCGTGGCGCGTCTCGGCGTCGGCTTCGGCGTCTTCGATCGCGGCTTTGACCGTCTCAAGTTCGTCCTGTTTCTCTTCGATCTGGCTTTCGATATCCGACCGGTGACTCTCGAGCGACGGCAACTCGTTTTTGAGCGATTCGAGGCGGTCGAGCTCGTCCGAGATCTGCTCTTTTTCGGCTGTGAGCTGTGTGATCTCGGATTCGATCTCGTCGGTGTCGACGGGTCGGAGGATGATCTCGCGGAGATCGTCTCCCGTGGTTACCGCTCGTCGGGCCGGGTTCGACTCGAGCAAAAAGGCGAAGAGATCGGCGAGTTCCGGATCGTCGAGATACGGTTCGCCACCCATAATGACCGTTCCGCCACTTCGCTGGAGCGTGCGTCGGTAGGTATCCTCGCCGATCGCGAGTTCGGCGTACCCCTCCTGTGCATCCGCTTTCAGTGAGGCAGACTCCCCGCCCAGTGCGGCCATGAAGGCCTGGAGGAGTGAGGTTCGGTTCGTCGCGTTTCGCCCCGCGAGGACGGTAACCCCCGACTCGAGTTCGACCGTGGTTTCGTCGATACCGCCGATATTCTCGGCCCGTAATTGTACCTCTCGGGCCACAGGTTGCTGCGTAGCCATCGTTCGAATAACTTCCCAGCCGAGTGATAAACCTTTGGTGGTTGATTTCGCAACGGTGTTGACCCCACAATACCCGTACCATCGATTACTGGAGTTACTATCTGTCCGAGTAGAGTTGATATTGTGGGTCGTAATAATGGATGTTTTATCGCTACAACGAATAAACATAGTGCTGCCACTTCTACACTCAGAGAATAGCGATTATTTACGACTCTCTATTGTTCTATTCACTCTATAGTACTAACTACTCATAAATAGTAAAAATGAGTATGTGTATGTTATCTTTACATGTATTTTCAAAACCATGTATGCGCTAGAATAGTTTGTGAGTTGAACACTCTATTCGATACGGATCGTTGTACCGTTGCCTCGGCAGGATCACAGGTGACTTTCTTCTCACCGCAAGCGGCGGGATTTCCCGATAAAGAACGGTTGATTCCGTTCGATAGCGAGTCGCCTCGAGCCCGGACTCGAGGTCGATCTGGCTTCGTTCAGGCCGATCGTTCTTCCCGAATCACGGCGACGCTCGCGAGCTGATCACCCACCGTGACGGTCGCTTCCTGAGTTAGTGCATAAAGGATGCCGCTCCGATCGGCGACGGATTTCTGTACCGGTTCGTAGGTGGCTGGATCGTACACCGTTCCGACCGTCGTTCCCTCGGTAATCGAGTCGCCGACCTCGAGTGAGGGTACCGGTCGGAACAGTCCCGATTCGTCGGCGCGGAGTTTTCCGAGGTGGTTGCGGGCCACCGTCTGGCTCCGTCGGGGAACCGTTCCCGGAAGCATCTCGAGCGATCGAAGGAGATCGAGAAGTCCGTCGACGCCCGTTTCTACGGCCTCCTCGACGATCTGTTTGTTGTAGGCGAGTTCGGGCGTGATCGACGGAATGTCTTCCTCGGCAGCGGCAACCCGGAGCTTTCCTGCAAACCCGCGGCTGTGCCATTCGTCGGACGCATCGTCGTCCGACGGTTCCGATAGCAAGAGGTCCGTTCCGAACGCTTCGGCGAGACGGCGGGAACGGTCGTCCCCCTCGCGAAAGACGACGTGTGGGTGCATGTCCGGACTGCCCGTGTGGAGATCGACGATGGCGTCGGCTCGAGCGGCGTACTCCCAGAGCGTGCTGGCCATCCGTTCGTGGAGGCTCCCGTCGACGTCTCCCGGCCAGACTCGATTCATGTTGGCGTTGACGCTGTCGAACACCTCGGGTGCCGTATAGGAGACGCGGTCGAACGTGAGCGGATTCGCGACGGGAACGGCGACGACGGTTCCCGACAGCGATTCCAGCGGCAACCGATCGTGGAACCGCCGAAGCGTTTCGGTACCGTTTACCTCTCTGCCGTGCTGGGCGGCCTGGACGTAGACCGTCGGTTCGCGCTCTGGCTCACTGCCGCGATAGGTGTGTACGGCTGTCGTCAGTTCGACCCCCGACGGCAACCGGGCGAGGGTCATCTCCTCGACCGAGTGCGACCCGGAACTCATAGACGCACGTTCATCGGCCGCGGATTTATACTGTCGGCCGGCAGCCGACTTCGTGAGTTCGCCGGCCGGCCGGCACTCGTCGCTCGAGACCACTAGCGTTTAGGGCCGTCCCCACGTCGGCGGCGTATGGGCAACGTTACTGCAACCCTGCACACGAGCAAGGGCGACATCGACGTCGAACTCTACGACGACCGCGCGCCGCGAACCGTCGACAACTTCGTCGGCCTCGCGACCGGCGGGAAGACCTGGACAGACCCCGAGACGGGCGAGGAAGTGGAGGGGGAACCGCTGTACGACGACGTGGTCTTTCACCGGGTTATCGAGGACTTCATGATTCAGGGCGGCGATCCGACCGGCACGGGACGTGGCGGTCCGGGCTACGAGTTCGACGACGAGTTCCACGACGACCTGCGCCACGACGACGCCGGGATTTTGAGCATGGCAAACTCCGGGCCGGACACCAACGGCTCGCAGTTTTTCATCACGCTCGACGCCCAGCCACACCTCGACGACCGCCACTCGGTGTTCGGAAAGGTAATCGACGGCATGGACGTCGTCCGCGAAATCGGGAGCGTCGACACCGGTCCAAACGACCAGCCTCGGGAGGAGGTCCTCCTCGAGTCGGTCTCCGTCGACTACGAGTAGCGGACCTCGGGCCGTCGACCCCGCTTCGGATCAGCATCGTTATTTTCCTGCCCGACACAGCACTGGTATCAACCGACGAACTCTGCTGGCAGTGACTGGTGTGTGTGTCGGAAGTACGGTCGCCGGCTGCTCGAGCGACGGCGAGTCAGTCGACGGCAAAGCGGGTGACGGGACGAACGACGGATCGGATGCCGGTGATGACGACTCGAGTATCGACTCCGATTCGGTCGCCGCCAGTGACGGCGACGCTCACACCGATCCCGAATCGCTCGCGGCGACGCTTCGTACGAGCCACGGAGACGTCGTAGCCAAACTCTACGACGAACGTGCGCCGCGAACCGTCGACAACTTCGTCGGCCTCGCGACCGGCGAGAGGGCCTGGACGGATCCCGAGACGGGCGAAGAGGTGGAAGACGAACCGCTGTACGACGACGTGCTCTTTCACCGCGTCATCGACGGCTTCATGATCCAGACGGGCGATCCGACTGGCACGGGACGGGGCGGTCCGGGCTACGAGTTCGACGACGAGTTCCACGACGACCTGCGCCACGACGACGCCGGGATTTTGAGCATGGCAAACTCCGGGCCGGATACCAACGGCTCGCAGTTTTTCATCACGCTCGACGCCCAGCCACACCTCGACGGTGATCACGCCGTCTTCGGCACCGTCGTCGAGGGCATGGACGTCGTCCGCGAGATCGGCAGCGTCGAGACGGACGAACACGGCCGGCCGACCGAGGACGTCCTCCTCGAGTCGGTCACCGTCCACGGGAACTGATCGTCCCGCGGTGTTGTCGCGCTTACTGCTGTTCGTCGCCGTGCCTATCGCTGTTCGTTGCCGTGCCTATCGCTGTTCGTTGCCGTGCCTATCGCTGTTCGCTCTCGAGTTCTTCGACTCGCTCCTCTAACGCCGTGATCCGACTCTCGTAGCCGCGCTTTCCGTCGAGGAAGTTGTAGATGGCGACGATAACGAGTATCGGGATCACGAGGTAGAAGACGAGCATAACGAGGATTACGAGCAGTTCGGGACCGCCGGGTACGCCCGGGACGAACAGAGGGACCATAGCCGCCAATACGAACTCGATAGTATTAACGTTCCGATACGTTGGCTACGATCGACCGGATCCCATCATGAGGGGAGAATTTCGTCGTACCGAGCCCCCGTCTGCTTCAGCGTCTCCGTCGAGTAGAGGCGCTCGTGGTCGACCGGGAGGTGTTCGGATGCCAGTTCGTCGATCTTCGCCTCGACGGCGGCGGCATCGCGGCCGTGGATCATGGTAAAGAGGTTGTACGGCCAGTCGAGTTCCGGTCGCCGGGGACGATGATAACAGAGCGTGACGGACGGAAGTCCGCCCGCCCGCTCGCCGCGCTCGTCGAGTTCGTCGTCGGGAACGTCCCAGACCACCATACAGTTGGCGTCGAAGCCCGTGACGACGTGGTTGATAACGCAGCCGATGCGCTTGATACACCCGTTCGATTTCAGCCGCTCGATCGCCTCGAGTACTGCATCGACGTCCGCCTCGAGATCGTCGGCGATCTCCCGGTACGGCGTCTCCGAAAGCGGAAATCCGTCCTGAATCGCGAGCAAGAGGTCGGCGTCGAACGCCGAGAGGTCGCCCGTCGCCTCCTCGCTGATCCGGGTCGCGGACGCGTCAGTCCGGTTCTCGAGTGACTCCCGTGCGAATCGGTCGGCGTTGACGACCGGAAACTCGAGGTCGATGTAGTAGTCGGTGAGCATCGGCAACTCGAGTACGCGACAGCCGGTTCGGCGTTCGATCTCCGCGAGAATCTCGTCGCGGGTCTCTCGCGAACCGGCGGTGACGACGAACCACATGTTCCAGTCGTGATCGCGCGCGTAGTTGTGGTTGACCTGTCGGTAGCCGTTGACGACGTCGGCGATCTCGTCGAAGCGATCGTCGGGTGCTTGGACGGCTGCCAGCGTCGACGATCCGATCACCGGCGGGTTGAGAACCGCGCCGAACCGCCGAACGATCCCCAGATCGGCGAGACGAGCGACGCGCTCGCAGGCATCGTCTCCGTCGATCCCCAGTTCGTCTCCGATCCGATCGAAGGGGCGTTGTTCGACTGGAAACCCGCTCTGGTAGCCGTCGATGATCGCCGCGTCCACGTCGTCGATTGCATCCCACCAGTCCCCCGAGAGACTGCTCATTGACGCATCTAGGCCGCTTCGATACGTATCGTTTTCGGGTCGCTGTCGGCGTCGCGTCGTTTCGATCACTTCGGCGGTGAATTCGAGGGGTATCGACACGACAACAATTATTGCTATGGACGTTGTTATCACAACACATGGCACTGACCGAACCGATTTCGATCGACGGTGACGAGCGCGAGCGGATCTACGGCTACGTCGAAGCCAACGGTGCGGTCGATGCTGAGCGGGCCCGTCGGGAACTGTTTCCGACCGATCCACACGGCGACCCGCAGTATTCGAGAGCCTTTCGCCACGGGGTCGCGATCCTCAAACGGGACGGCTACCTCGAAGAGAGTGCGGACGGAACGTTACGAATCGCCGTCGACCTCGAGGCCGAGCGCGAAGAGTTTTCGACCGACGACGTCGAGGTAACGATCAGGCCAGCAAGACAGGAAGACCTCACGGGCATCGTCGGGGCGATTCGCCGGGTCGTCGAGGAGATGACGTACATCGAAGCCGAAAGTATCGCCGACGAGATCGACCACGAGGACGTACTGTTACGCCACAACGACCTCGAGTCGCGGATGTTCTTCGTGGCGACCGTCGACGGCGACGTCGTCGGCTGGGCACACCTCCACGTTCCGAAACTCGAGAAACTGAGTCACACCGCCGAACTCACGGTTGGCGTGCTCGAGGGCTACCGCGGGATGGGAATCGGCACCGAATTACTCGACCGCGCCCTCGAGTGGGCCCGTTCGAACGGCCAGGAGAAGGTGTACCAGACCGTCCCCTCGAGCAACGAGGAGGCGATTTCGTTCTTCGAGGATCGCGACTGGACGATCGAGGCGATCCGTGAGGATCACTACAAACTCGGCGAGGCGTATCTCGACGAGGTGATGATGGCGACCGAACTGTAACCGGTCACGTCCGTTTCCCGTCGGTCACGTCAGTATCATCGCGTGCCAGTTTTGATGTGCGAACCGGTTCGATCCTCTCTCGTCGGGGCCGGCCGCTTCCGGAAGCGGGACGCTTTTGCGCGATCCATCCCAACGCTCGAGTATGGCCCAAACGACCCAGGAGTTCGGTGATTGGCCGCTCAAGCGGTTGATGACGGAGGTCGTCGGATCTGGACACAAGTCCGCCGACGACATGACGCGCGAGCAGGCTCGAGAGGCGTTCCAGCGAATACTCGCGGGCGAACCGGACGCGACGACGCTCGGTGCGTTCTGGCTCGCAAATCGCTGGAAGCGCAATACGCCGGAGGAACTCGCGGCCTACACCGACGTCATGCGCGAGGAGGCGGTCGTCACCGCAGAACCCGACTGTGATCCCGTCGACTGCGGGGCGAACTACGACGGCAAGCACACATCGGCGGTCCTCGGCGTCGGTGCGGGTGTCGTCGCCGCCGCGGCGGGCACGCCCGTCGTGGTCCACTCCGGCGACCGCGTTCCCACCCAGAAGGCGACGGCGTACAAACACGTCCTCGACGAACTCGGCGTCGGGACGGAACTCGAGCCGGCCGAGAGCGCCGAGATGGTCGACGAAACCGGCTTCGGCTTTTACTATCAGCCCGAATTCAACCCCGGAATCCAGGACCTCTACGACCGGCGCGATCAGATGGGCGTTCGGACGTTCGTCAACACCATCGAGACGGTCGCCAACCCCGCAAACGCAGACGTTCACCTCGGCTCGTTTTATCACCTCGCGTTCGCAAAGAAGATGACCGACCTCATCAAGACGAGCGAGGAACTCGAGTACTCCCGGGCTATCTTCTTCCAGGGAATGGAAGGGTACGACGACATCCGTCCCGGCTACACGAAGGTCGCCGAGTGGAGTCGGGGGTCGGGCCTTGAGGACTACGAGATCGAAACCGCCGAGTACGGCATGGAGATGGAAAGCGAGGATCTCGCGGTCGACGACGTCACCGCGGATTCGGCGACGATCACCGAGGAGGTGGTGGGCGGCGAGCGCGAGGACCAGTTCGCCGACGCCATCGCGGTAAACGGCGCGTTCCGGATGTACGCGCGCCAGGACGTCGACAGCGTCGAGGAGGGTCTCGAGCGCGCTCGAGAGGTAATCGACGACGGGAGCGCCGAGGCAGTACTCGAGGAACTGCGCAGTTTCTAGCGGCTTTCGATTCACCGTTTTTGCTCTCGAATTTCGGATCACTCGAGGTCAACCGACACGGACTCGGAGATGACCGACACGGGACGACGGCCCTGTTCGACGTCGGCGGCCCGGTAGTGTGACGGCCCAACCCGACGGCGGCGGCCCGGTAGTGCCGACGGCCCAGTGGTGTTTGCAAGCTGCCATACCCCGGGAGAAATCGACGTCTCTCGCCTGTTCGCTTAAGCAGGACGAGACCGTAGCGCCACTAACCCGACCCGAACGAGTAAACAGAATGATCGATCCCGTCCTTACCGATACTCGAGACCGCCTCGCGGACGCCGGAGCGCTCGCCGGGGTAACGCCCGATCGTGTCACCGTCGGCGACCGGGCGATCCTCGTGGAACTGAGTCCGGACGATGCGCCTGTCGGAGCGGATACCCCACTCGCCGGGGTAGCCCATCGCCCGCGAGGGGCCGACGAGTGGCTACCGACGTCGGATCCGACCCTCGAGGACCTGCTCGAGCCGATCGAAATCGGCGCGTCGGTCGATCGGGAGCCATCAGTTGGTGTCGACCCCGACGACGCCGACGGTCCCGATGGCGGCGCGACTGTCGGTCCGGATCCCACCGGCCGAGCGGTTGCCGTCGCGACGCTGAACGCGCTGTCGGCTCCGTTTCTCGAGTGGCGAGACGGTGATCCGATGGCACTGCTCGAGCCGTCGATCGAGACGATTACGACGGTCGGTCTCTTCCGGCCGGCGTTTCGAACGTTCGACGACGTCGACGTCCGGGTGATCGAACGGAGGGCGGTCGGACAGATCTCGACGCCGCCAGGGGTGTGCGTGTCGACGTTCGAACCCGACGAGGCAGAACGAGCGATGGACGGCGCGGAGGTCGTCTTCGTGACTGGATCGGCGTTCGTCTACGGCGGTGCGAGCCGCTACCTGGAGATCGCGCCGCCGTCGGCGACCGTCGTCGTGATCGGTGCGACCGCCTCGTTTCTCCCCGGCCCGCTATTCGAAGCCGGGGTCGACGTCGTCGCCGGTGCGGCGGTCGAGGACCCTGACGCCGTTCGGGCGGCGATCCGCGCCGGTAACTGCGGAACCGGCCTCCACGATAGCGGCCTCCGGAAGGGCTACGTTGCGACCCAACGACCGTCGGGGATCCGCCTCGATCCGAACGCGAGCGACTCACTGCGATCGACAGACAACCCATGACACGAAGCCAGCACAACTGGAGCGTTCCCGAAACCGAAGTCGTACAGCGAATCCACCGTCGCCTCGAGACGGGCGGCGACGACGTCCTCGCGACCATCGTCGACGTCGAGGGCAACGCCTACCGCCGACCGGGGGCGAAGATGCTCCTCGACGAAGGTGGCGAGGGCGTTGGAAGCATCACCGCCGGCTGTCTCGAGGACGAACTCCTCCGGACGGCCGAGGACGTCCGCGAAACCGGCCGACCGGAACTCGTCACTTACGATCTGATGGAGGACGACGACGACGTCTGGGGACTCGGCGTCGGCTGCAACGGAATCATCGACGTTCTGCTCGAGCCGCTCACCGAACGGTATCGGCCGGCCGTCGAGGCGTTCGACGCCGGGCGGGACGTCGCCGTCCTCACGGTCGTCGCCGATGGGCACGCGCCGCCCGCCGGAGACGTCCCGGCCGACGAAACCGCGCCGTCCGCCGAAGACGCCGCAACCGACGGTGACGAATCCGGATCGCTCGAGTTCGGCGACCGTGCGTACTACTACCCGGACGAGGATCGGTTCTCGGTTCCGGCCGATGCCGGGTCGGACGCGAGCGCCTGGCCGGTCGATGCGCTCACCGGGCCGGCGGAACAACTCGCCGACCGCGGCCGCGGAAACGTCGTTTCCCTCGGGGACGGACTCGAGGTGTTCGTCGACGGCATCGCCGCGCCCGCCGAACTGATCGTCTTCGGCAGCGGACACGACGTCGGTCCAGTCACCGAACTTGCAGCCGCGAACGACTTCCGCGTGACGGTCGTCGGCTTTCGCGGTGCGGTCGACCTCGACGAGCGGTTCCCCGACGCCGATCGGACCGTCACGACGTCTCCGGGCACACTCGAGGACGACCTCACGTTCGACGATCGGACCTACGCCGTCGTCATGACCCACAACTTCGTCGACGACCGACTGGCCGTCGAGGCGTTGCTCGACTCGCCGGCCCCCTACGTCGGACTGATGGGACCCACCGAACGCTTCGACGAGATGCTCGAGGCGTTCGCGGACGACGGAATCCACTACGACGAGGACGACCTCTCGTCGCTTTATACGCCGATCGGACTCGACCTCGGCGGCGGTTCGCCGTATCAGATCGCCCACAGTATCGTCGCGGAGGTGCTTGCAGTCGAAAACGATCGCGATCCGGATCACCTCCGGAGTCGGGCCGGCCACATTCACGACCGGATCGAGATCGAAGCCTCCTCGAGCGACGGATCCTGAACGTGTCCGTCGTCACATCCTCGGCAAGCGTTTCGTCGTCCAGAACCGCCCGATAGACCGTATTATCCGAACAACAGATGCCCGCCCCAGGCGATCGCGATCGCGAAGCCGATCGCAGCGAGCGCCTGTCGAGCCATCATCGTGAGCGCCCACTTCAGGGAGACCTCTCGAGCGACGGTAAACGCGGTCACGAGACAGGGCAACAGAACGCCGGCCAGGTACACTGCGACGAGCACCTCGAGCGGTGACAGCGTCGTTGCAACTCCACCTTCGGTCAACAGGGCGATTCCGTCCTTTCGGACCGAAGCCAACACGACGGTGAGCGCCGCCTCCGCTGGCAGGTTGAACACGCCCATCACCGGACCGAGAACCCCGCCAAGCGCGTCGATTGCGCCACCCTCGTCGAGCAACGCAGCCACGACGGTGATGACGACGAACACGGGCAACGCCTTCACCACGAACTCCCGAAGCGCACTCCAGGTTTCACGAGCGACGGCGCGTGGGTCGGGCCAGCTCAAAAACGTTCGCCGGTCGATCACGGTGTGAGACGCCCTGGCCGCCGGTGGAGCGATCACGGCGACGTATACGAGCGTCGTGACTGCAAGGACCAGCAGATACGGCCCGACGAGCCACCACATCCCGACGGCCCCAAAGACCGCGAGCGTCGCGGGAAACTGATACGAACACGCAGAGCCGAACGAGATCGCCGAGATCGTCGTACAACGCGTACAATCACTACACGACCGGGTGTTGATGACCGCGGGGACGTTACAGCCAAACCCCATCACCACCCGAACCAGATCACGGCCAGTGAGCCCGAACCGTCGCATCGTCGGGTGAAGCGAGACGGTCATCCGCGGGAGGAGTCCGGAGGTTTTGTAGACGCCGATGACCACGGCGAAGACGAGCATCGTCGGGCCGGCCCACACGAACAGAAACGGTCCCATCGAGAGGAATCCGTACTGATTGATGAGTATCGCCGCGAAGGGTTCGGGAAACGTCCCAGCCCACGCGATCAGCGGCTCGAAAGCCGCCCCGACGATCGGATCGAGTTCCCCCGCGAGCGTGTTGGCGAACCAGACCGCAATCGCAGCCGGGAGCAACAACAGGCCGATGCTGACCGCCGGACCGACGTAGGGCCACTCGAACACGCGTTCGGGCGGTTCGATCCGCCGCCCGATCTCACGCGACGCCGCGTCCGGGAAAATCCCCGGCTGCTCGAGCGCGCGCAGGATCCGGGTACCATCGTCGATCGTGTCGTACCTGAAGTCGGCGCTTCCGGTTTCGCTCCCGCCGTCGGTCATCGGCCGCGAGACGTCTCGAGCGTCGACGGGAACGATGGGGACGCCGACGTCGGCGCTCAGCGTTTCGAGGGCTCGACGCGTTTCGTCGGTCGCCTCGACTTTGTCCCAGAACGTCACCACGACGGCACCGAACTGTCCATCGACCAGCGGAAGCAGGTCCTCGAGATCGCTATCGATATCGGTCGCGGGAACGACGAGCAACACGGTTTCGTTCTCGCCCACGCGTGAAAGCGCATCACGGGTCGTCTCGGTGTCGGCGTCGAGAACGATCCCTGGCGTATCGACGAACTCGTAGTCCGCCGTCGTGTACCGCTCGCTCCGGACGGTCGTTCCGCGGAAGTTTCCGCTCGTCGGTCGGTCACCCGTCAGCGACGAAACGAGTTCGGACTTGCCGACGCTCTCCTTGCCGACCACGACGACCGTTTCCCGATCGGTGCCGTCGCTTCCCTCTGTCTCATTATCGGTGCCGTCGCCTCTTTCCGTCTCTCTTCGTGAATGTGGTTTCGTCATCGACTCATCTTAGCAATCGCACATGTCCGGTTCACAGCACGACAGGTCCTCGAGGTACATGTTCTGCTCCCGGTAAACCTCGAGCGGATCGGTGTCGACGCCGAGTCGGCTTCCGATCGTTTCGGCGAGAACCGGAAACCTGGCTCTGAACTTGTAGATAAAGCAGAACTTGACGCCGTTGTGGCTCACGTCCGGTCCGGCGAGAAACAGTCCGGGTGTCGTCGGCGATTCGTCGCTATCCGTCAGCTGGATCGCTCCGTCCTCTCGTGGGAAGTGATCTGCAACCGGCCCGAGCGCCGACTCGAAGCCGGTCGCCAGAATCGGACGGGTGGGTACGGTGTACGTCGAGGACTTCTCGTCATCGAGTTCGTACCCGTCTGCAGCGCGCGCACGAACCTGGAAACAGCCGTCGTCGTCGCGACGGACCTCCTCGACGATGGCACCACCTTCGACGCACAGTCGACCGGTGTCAGCCACCGACTCGAGGCGCTCTTTGGTGTACGGCGACAGCACCTCGCTGGGGTCGGGACCGCGGGTCGCCCACGGCTCGCCGCGATCGAGTACGCGCACTCGACAGCCGGCCTCGACGAGCGCAACGGCGGCGTCGATACCGCTCTCGTAGCCGCCGACGATCAGGAAGTCGTCCGTGCTGCTCGCAGACGCGTGGTCGACCCACGATCTGACTTCGCTGGTGTGAACGCACCGCTCGCCACCGGGAACGGCGTCCGCTCGCGGGGAGCTGAACTGGCCAGCCGCCCAGATGACGTACCTGCTGTGAACGATCCCCTCGCTCGTCTCGAGGACGAATCCGGTTTCCGTTGCCTGCTCGTCTCCGTGGTCGCCGTCGACGTTGCCCCCACCCGGGACGTCCGGTTCGCCCGCAGCGTCGTCTTCGCGTACCGCTCCACCGTCGACGGCCGGCATCGCTGCATTTCGCCCCGTCGGTTCTGTTGATCCCGTTCCATCAGGACGCTGGATTCCAGTCACCTCGATGCCCGTCTCCACCGCCAACTCGTGAACGTCGGCAACCGCCTCCAGATAGTCGGCGTACTCGTCACCGCTTGGGTGTTCCCGATCCAGGGTGACCGCAGGTGACGTCTTCGGCGTGATCGCGTTCAGGTCGGTCAGCCCGAAGCTGTTGCTCGGAAACGACGGCGTGATAAATCGCATCTCGTCGGGCCATCGTCGAAACGACGCTCCGATCTCGTCCCGTTCTATGATTACTGTCTCGAGATCGAGCAGCGACAACGCAACGGCGGACCCGATGCCAGCGGCCCCCGCGCCCACGATCGCGACGTCGACCGATTTCGGCGGCGTCATCGGACGTCCACCAGTGTCGAGTCCTCGATCGGTTCTGACCCGCCGACGCCGCGTGGGATTCCGTCTTTCGTCGCGTTCTCGCGTGTCGGGTACGCAAACAGATAGCGATCGGTGTTACCGGTGACGACTGCTGCGAGCCGTCCCAGAACCCAGGGGGAACCACCGCCTGCGATCGCCGCGAGTAGCGTCGTCTCTCCCAGTTGCAGATACTGTCGGACAGAAGTCAGTGCGAAGTCGGTCGCGAATTCGCGGCCGTCGACATCGGAGACGGCCGCAGGAGTGCGACCGATCTTCGAATAGTTCTGTCCGACAGTATGAACGAACGACCCGTGACTCCCCAGCCTGACCGTCCCACCGACGAAGAGCACAACGAGAAGAATCGTCGTCGCGTACCGCCGCTTGCGGGTGAGGTCGTACGGTATCCAATCAGCCGTTATCGGTGCCTTTCTCACAGTATTACTAAACCAGTACTCTATATTATTAAAACTCACTACTCTGGAGTTGGTGAGTATTAACACTGGGCGACGTACCGGTGAGCTCGCAGAGGGTGGCGCTCGTACGGCATTACCGTCCGATGATCCGTTTTCGTCGTTGCTCCAGCTACTATTCGACCGGGCCAAATCGATACGAGAGCCAGCTGAGATGAGTCGCTTGGTGCTGAAGTGAATCAACCAGACTGTCCCTCTCCCCAAGCGTTATTACTCAACACACGAATCATGAATTGTATGTCGAAAGCCGCCGGTGATCCCGAACGGGCCATCAACGGCCTCATGTCGGTCGCACAGCTCCTGGAAGAGCCGCGGCTGGCTCGCCTCTATACGTTTGTCCTTCGAGAGGGAGAGGTAACTATCGACGATATCGTCGACAAACTGGAGATGCCACGAACGACGGCGTATTCGGACATGGGGACGCTCGTCGAACTCGGAGTACTAACTCGGAATGAGGAGCAAAAGACGCACACGTATTCGGCGATCCCAATCACACTCACCGCGAACCTCGACGAAGACGAATACACGGTCACCCCAACGCTTGTCGAGGCGTTCGGTCGCTCGCCTCAAGACCAGGATCTCGACCTCCTACTCGAAAAGCACGGGCTCGGGAAGCTCGCAGCTGCTCTTACGTACGCGGTACCGTACGCTGAGGGAGAGATGTCTGAACGAATCGCTGCTCGGGAACTCGATCTGCAGCATGCGTTTGCCATTGCCGTTCTCCACGCGTTGCGGGATGTCGTGCTGGATATGAGGGCGGTAGATCCCTACTTCGAAGACATCCGGAACGCTCGTAATCAACCGGTTGCGGAGGAGTGAGGGGCGGAATCGATGAGTGACCCTTTCGACCCGTTTCAGGGGACTGTAGCCTGGATAGCGGATTCGGGTCTGTTTATCGCCTGTGGCCGACGGCAGAACAACAAGTACGCCGCACTCGAGCGATTCGCGGCACAGAACGATCTCACGTTCGTGATTCCACAGCGCGTCTACGACGAACTGGGCGAAGCACCAGACCGTAGCACTCCAGGACAGACGCCGATTAACAGCGCAATCGACGCCGGATGGGTGCGGATTGCTGACGCACCCGACTACACGAAGGGGACGGTTTCACGAGTGATGGATGACGTCCGAACGTTCATCGCTCGTTCGTCAAACCGGACCGAAGACCAAATCGAAAAGGCAGATACCGCGCTTGCAGCGGTCGCAGTCCAACTCCTCGAGGAAGGTGCCTGCCACATTTGTCTCGTGACCACTGACGTTGATGCGGGTGAGGGCGTCGTAGCTGCTCTTGGGGCGAACGGACTCGAAAATCGCGTCCAGTTCAAAAATGGATTCGAGCTGATCGACGAGATTACCTGATCCGCTATTCGTCTTTAGCTAAGACTCACACCTCGGTTGCGTAGCGGTAGCGAGCGTCTCTTGTAACACTGGCCGTTGCTGGTGAATCTTCTGTGCGTCGTCGATCAGTCGGTCGAGCAGCGGTGGCGGCGAGTAGCCGAGATATTCGCCAAGTTCGTGGAGGATGAGCTGGGCGTGCGACCGGAAGGTCGCCGCCCAGCGTTCCGGCGGAAACACGATCTCATCGTCCGCTTGTTCGGTGACCAGATC
>NZ_REGA01000021.1 GCF_003841505.1 Natrarchaeobius chitinivorans | reverse complement strand
CTCAACTACAGCGACCGAAACCACGTCGAAAAGTGGTTTCAGACCGTCTCAATGCGGATCGACCGCTTTCACTCCTTCTGGCGGGGCAGTCCGGCCAGCGCAAGACGCTGGCTCAGACGCTTCAGACACCATTATAACCACGATCGACCGAATCAAGCGCTCAATGGTCGAACACCGGTCGAGGAGGTGCTGAACTAGACAGTGCCTCCTCGTATCCCAGGTTCGTCTTTCGAACCTTCGTCGAAATAAACAACTCATCTCGTTGAACGTCTGCACGATTAATTCCTTCCCCGACGACCGACTCGTTTTCGTAGTACTGTGCTGTGTCTAGATGACGATATCCGATGTCTATCGCCTGTTGTATCGTCTCGGGATCGTTTATCTTCATAGTCCCGAGACCTATCTCTGGGAGTGGTGTACTGGCCATACTACACCCGCACCATTAATCGCCAATAGTTTTTCGCCCACCGAGATAGATCGTGAGACAGAGCAGTCCAATCGAATTATGCCCATCGGTAAAGGCCAGTGCGCTCCCGACCGGGTGCGAGTCAATGAGTACCGGTTCAATGATTACTGCAGTGAGACGGTCCGCTGTCGGCCGATTCACGCGCGACCGGGGCATGTTGTCCCGGTACATCGGCCCAGTATCCTGTATGTAATCACCTACCAAAATCGTTCGTCAGTTCCCCGACCGACACACTCCAGTCCTATAGTAGCCACTGGAAGTCAATGCACGCCTGATCGCACGACTGCTGTGCGATCAGTGTGAAAATAGTTCCAGTTGTTACTATAGTGGGTTCGGTTCGACTAACCGGAATGTATCGGTACAAGGTTGACACGGATTGCTGTTCCGGTGAGACCGCGCCCCGTCTGCGGTCCCTCCGGTACTGACGTACAACAGACTGGATGAGTCATCCCCCGTCGTCTCCACCTGAATTACCTGCATCTTCCGGGCTGGTGACCTTCCCCGAGTGAGGTGGAGGTTCCCTATCCATGGCCGAATCCAACGGACGTGATTCTGAGTCACACGGAACTGTCCGGAACGTCGTTCTCGTCGTTCTCGATACTGCCCGGGCCCGAAGCGTCGACGTAACTGGTGCCCAAAACGGCGAGGACGGAGCCCGTTCCGGCGTCGATCGACCGACGACCCCGACGCTGAACCAACTCGCAGCCGAGGGAACCGCGTTCGAACACGCGTTTGCGACCGGGCCGTGGACGCTCCCGTCTCACGCCTCGATGTTCACGGGAACGTATCCGTCCGAACACGGCACTCACGGCGGACACACCTACCTGGCGGACGACCTTCGAACGCTCCCCGAAGCGTTTTCGGACGCCGGATTTCGAACGATCGGCGTCTCGAACAACACCTGGATCACCGAGGAGTTCGGCTTCGATCGCGGCTTCGACGATCTCCGAAAGGGGTGGCAGTACATCCAGTCCGACGCCGATATGGGTGCCGTCGTTCGCGGCGAGGACATCCACGAGAAACTCGAGGCCACGCGAAACCGGCTCTTCGACGGAAACCCGGTCGTCAACGCGGCGAACATCCTCTACAGCGAAGTGCTCCAGCCGTCCGGCGACGACGGTGCCGACCGGTCGACGACCTGGATCGGGAACTGGCTCGACGATCGCGAGTCCGATCGCCCGTTTTTCCTGTTCTGTAACTTCATCGAGCCCCACGTCGAGTACGATCCGCCGCGGGAGTACGCAGAGCGGTTCCTCCCGGACGGTGCGAGTTACGAGGACGCGACCGCGATCCGACAGGATCCGCGCGCGTTCGACTGTGAAGACTACGAGATCACCGAACGCGAGTTCGCCATGCTTCGGGGGCTCTACCGGGCGGAACTCGCCTACGTCGACGATCAGGTGGCGAAACTCCGCCGCGCGCTCGAGGAAAACGGGATCTGGGACGACACCCTCTTCGTCGTCTGTGGCGACCACGGCGAACACATCGGCGAACACGGCTTCTTCGGTCACCAGTACAACCTCTACGATACGCTGATCCACGTGCCGCTCGTCTTCCACGGCGGACCGTTTATCGGCGGCGAGCGCCGATCGGACCTCGTGCAGTTACTCGACCTCCCCGCGACGCTGCTCGAGGCGGTCGGTATCGAGGATCGGGCGTTGCGCGATCAGTGGTCCTCGCGATCGCTCCTCCCCGATTCGGATGACGGGCCTCGCGACGCCGTCTTCGCCGAGTACGTCGCCCCGCAGCCGTCCATCGACCGACTCGAGGACCGGTTCGGGGAGATTCCCGACAGGGTTCGGTCGTTCGATAGACGGCTCCGAGCCGTTCGGACGGCCGAGTACAAGTACGTCTGTGGCGACGACGGCTTCGAGCGACTCCATCACGTTCCGACCGACCCCTTCGAGCGGGTCGACGTCTCGGCCGAGGAACCCGAACGGGCCCGAGCGCTCCGCCGCCGACTCGAGGACCGGTTCGAGCCGCTCGAATCCACAGAGCCGAGTGACTCCGTCGCGATGCGAGAGGGGACCAGAGAACGACTCGCCGATCTCGGCTACCTGTGACCGGTCACGTCGTTTCCGAGTGTAGACGGTAACGGTTGGGGTCTCGTATTCGATCGGTTCGATCCGGCAAAAACGGTGAGGTGACGAAACTGACGACCGGACGGACTATCGAACGTCGTTACCGGAGCGACCGGGTGCCGTCCCGCGGTCGCTCCGGTGAACAGTGACAGCAATCCGTCTCAGTCGTCGGCGGGTGCGGCGTCGCCGGACCCTTCGGCCTGAGCTTTCGTCCAGGCGAGTTTGCCGCCGGCGGCGAGGATGTCGCGCTCGCGTTCGGAGGCGTCGAGGGTCGCGGTGTACTCTTCGTCGCCGTTGACGCGGACCGTAAACTCCTCCTGGCCGCTGGTGACGGCGTCGTACACGTCGTCGACGATCTCGATCTCGTCGCCCTGGTCGATGTTTGCGTAGGTGTCCTCGTCGATCGTCAGCGGCACGATGCCGAAGTTAAAGAGGTTCGCGCGGTGGATACGCGCGAAACTCTGTGCGAGGACGCCCTCGATGCCGAGGTACATCGGACACAGCGCTGCGTGTTCGCGCGAGGAGCCCTGCCCGTAGTTCTCGCCGGCGACGAGGAAGCCGCCGTCGGCCTCGAGCGCGCGCTCGGCGAACGTGTCGTCGACGCGGCTGAGGGTGAACTCGGAGAGCTTGGGGACGTTCGACCGGTACATCAGGATGTCCTGGGTCGCCGGGATGATGTGGTCGGTCGTGATGTTGTCCTCCATCTTGAGCAGCGCCTCGCCCGCGACGTCGTCGCCCAGCTGGTCTTTCAGCGGGACGTCGCCGATGTTCGGTCCCTTGATGAGTTCGTCGTCGACGGCCTCGTCTGGTGTGATGAGGTCCGTCTTGGAGCCGTCGTACTCGTCGGGGAGTTCGACGCCGGGGTCCTCGAGGTCCTCGAGTTCGTCCGCGAGGTCGCGCGGATCGACGATTTCGCCTTTGAGCGCCGCGGCGGCGGCGACCTCGGGCGAACAGAGGTAGACGTTGTCGTCTTCGATACCCGACCGTCCCTCGAAGTTGCGGTTGAACGTCCGCAGCGAGACGGAGTCGGAGGCCGGGACGTGGCCGATGCCGATACACGCACCACAGGTCGCCTCGGAGAAGTTGACGCCGGCGGCCATCATCTCCGCAACCCAGCCCTCGCGGGCGAGCATCTCGGAGGCCTGTTTGGAACCGGGTGCGACGATGGTTTCGGTCTCCATCGCGGTTTCGCGGCCCTCGAGCATCTTCGCGACGGGGAGGATGTCCTCGTAGCCCCCGTTCGTACAGGAGCCGACGATGACCTGCTCGACGGATTCGCCGGCGACCTCGCTTACGGGCACGACGTTGTCGGGCATCGACGGCGTCGCGATCAGCGGCTCGAGGTCCGAGAGGTCGACGACGATCTCGTCGTCGTAGTCGGCGTCGTCGTCGGGCTGGAGTTCGACGTACTCCTCGCCGCGGCCGACGCGCTCGAGGTAGTCCTCGGTCTGTTCGTCGGTCGGGAAGATCGACGTCGTCGCGCCGAGTTCCGTCCCCATGTTGGTGATCGTCATCCGCTCTGGGGCGGTCAGCGTCTCGACGCCCGGGCCGGTGTACTCGAGGATCTTGCCGACGCCGCCTTTGACGGAGAGACGACGCAGCATCTCGAGGATGACGTCTTTCGCGGTGGCCCACTCGGGGAGTTCGCCCTCGAGGCGAACGTTGACGATTTCGGGCATCTCGATGTAGTAGGGAGCGCCACCCATCGCGACGGTGACGTCGATTCCGCCGGCACCGATGGCGAGTTCGCCGAGCCCGCCAGGCGTGGGGGTGTGGCTGTCAGAGCCAAGCAGCGTCTTGCCCGGTGCCGCGAAGTTCTCGCGGTGGACGTTGTGGCAGATACCGTTGCCGGGGCGAGAGAAGTGTGCCCCGTACGTACCGGCTGCAGATCGGAGGAAACGGTGATCGTCCGTATTCTTGAAGTCGAATTGATACGTCTGGTGATCGCAGTACTGGGCTGCGATCTCGGTCTGGACCTCGTCCAGTCCCATCGCTTCGAACTGGAGCCAGACCATCGTTCCAGTCGTGTCCTGGGTGAGAACCTGGTCGATCTCGATCCCGATCTCCTCGCCGGTCTCGAGTTCGCCTTCGACGAGGTGATCGTCGAGAATCTTCTCGGTGAGAGTCTGTCCCATAGCACCCGAATCTCGGCCGTCCGGCCTGATAAATCCAGCGTGTTTCTATAGCGATCAACCATGTTAATCCGGCCCAAAACGCTAGTTTTCGAGCGAGTGTCGTCGGTCAACTGTCGGGGCGGTTTAGGCGGATTGCTGTACCTGTGTACCGGAGCGACCGCTGGGCGACTCCCGGTCTTCGATACTGACTTACAGTAAACCGTATCAGACGGTCTGGTGGGCCGAAACGGATACGCTTTTCTTCGTGCCGCTCGCTCTCGAGAACACGTCTATGTTTCGCTCCGGTGCGTTCGTCGCCGATCACGTCTCGCCGACGGACGACGATCAGGTCCAGCCCAACGGCGTCGATCTCACCCTCGACATCGTCTTCGAACAGCTAGAGCCGGGACGTATCGGTCGAGACGGCAAGCAGATCGGCGACCGCGTCGCCCGCCCGCTCGAGGAACTCGAGCAGAAAGATCCCGACACCTACTACCTGCCGAAGGGAGCCTACATCGCCCGATACGGCGAGCGGATCGAGATCCCGGAGGGTCACGTCGGCTTCGTCTATCCCCGGTCGTCGCTGATGCGTAACTCCTGTATGCTCAACACCGCCGTCTGGGATGCGGGCTACGAGGGCCGCGGCGAAGGCTTGTTGCAGGTCCACCACGACGTCGAGATCGAACGCGGGGCACGGATCGCCCAGTTGGTGTTCGCGAAGGCAGATCACGAGGACGTCTACGACGGCAGCTACCAGGGCGAAAACCTCGAGTGACATCCGATCGGATCGGCAACGGGTCGGTCGCCAATCGACGGTTGTCGCCGTCGAGACCGAGCGAGGAGAGCGACCGGCCGCCTCGGCGTCCCGTCACAGGAGCCCACGTCACCGTGTCGTCTGGCTTTTTACGCGTCGGCCCCAACGTCCGGTATGTGCGGTCGACGAATGAGTATGTGCGGTGATCCCGACGAATGATGGCGACGACGCACGTGTTCGCAGGCCTCGCCGTCGTCGCGCCCGTGGCGTACGCCGCACCCGAGTTCGCGACTCCGCTCGCCGTCGGTGCAATCCTCGGCGGCTTCGCACCCGACGTCGACCTCGTTCTCGAGCACCGCCGGGCCCTCCACTTTCCCGTCGTCGGGGCCGTCGTCGCCGTTCCTGCCGTCGCGCTCGCCACGCTCCTGCCCACCACAGCTACCGCCGCGCTCGCCGCGTTCGCCGTCGTCGCGTGGCTCCACGCCGCGAGCGACGCCATCGGCGGTGGACCCGAAATGGACCCCTGGAACGATCGGACCGACCGCGCCGTCTACGATCACGTCAACGGTCGGTGGATCCGGCCGAGACGCTGGGTCCGGTACGACGGCGCACCGGAGGACGCCGCGCTCGCGGTCGCACTCGCAGTCCCGGCGCTGATCGTCTTCGACGGCTGGGTACAGGGACTCGTCGTCGGTGGCATCGTACTCTCGCTCGTCTACGCGCTTCTCCGACGCCGCTTGATCGCGTGGACGCCCGACTGGCTCGAGTAAACGGACGGAGCGCCGAACGGTTTCGTTCGCCTGATACGGTCTGCTATGAGTCTTTACCGGTCGATCGCAAAACGGTAGACGATCGACCGGCAATCAGTGATAACAAACCGAATGAAAGTCGGAACGCTGATACCATCCCTCTCCGAGGGACCCCGTATGGTCGATACGTTCCTCGCGCAGACGGCACATCTCGTGTTCGCCGCGATCTGGGCCGGCAGCGTCTTTTACGTCGCGTTCGTCGTCCTTCCGCTCGCTCGAGACGGCGCGTTCAACACGACGAAGCCGCTCGAGGTAATCTCCGGCAAACTCACGACGATATCGCGCGTGAGCGCGGTCGTCCTGTTACTCACCGGCGGCCACCTCGCGGGGACTCGATACACCGCCGAGAGCCTCGTCAACTCGATCAACGGCCAACTCGTGCTGGCGATGGTCGCGCTCTGGCTCGTCCTCGCTGCCCTCGTCGAGATCGGTGCCAAGCGCTTCGAAGCCGGACTCAACGGGAAGAAACTGCGCGAACCCGCGGCCAACGTACTGGGGCTGTACCGGACGGCTGCGCTCGTCGCCGTCGCGTTGCTCGTCGTCGCGGGTGCGATCACGACGAACGTCGCAGCAGTAATCTGAAATCGGCTATACACTTCTCACGAGACGTCTCCGGCCCGCGAACGGCGTCATCGGACATTCTTGCGAAAGATACTTAGTCGGTTACTGTAACGTATCCCCATGATGATCAGGGGGAAACGAATGGCACTCCCGCTGCTCGCCGTCGGGACGGCAGCGGTCGTCGGGTACGCACTCCGCTCGAGTCACACACACGAGGAATCCGCGCGGTCGAAAGCGGACCTCGGCGCCCGGATCGTCGGGGCGGACGACGTTCCCCTCGACGCGACCGTCGTCGAAGCATCCTCGAGACGCCTCGACGAGATACCCGGTGCGCGCCGAGCGATCCAGCGAGCGATCCGAAACGGAGCGCGCGAGGAGTGGGAACACGTCACGCTCGAGCGCGACGGTGCCTGGTCTGTCGTCAACGCGATCCGCGAATCGCTGCCGTACTACGACGGCAACGACAGCGAGTACAACGGCGTCTACGTCCACTACGACGACCGCTTTATCGTCCTCGACGCGATCGGGTGGGCTCGACTCGAGGATCCGCTGTACTGATCGATCGATCCGGACTCGAGGAACCAACCCGCCACACGCCGAGAGGCGGGACCGAACGACGACTCGAGCGGCGAGACTTATTCTTCGACCGACGACCGAGCAGCGACGGGACTGATTCTCCGACCGATCGACGACGCGAGCAGCGACGGTGAAAATCACAACCACTACCACCGACCGCCGCGGAGCTACCCGCATGCAACTTGGCGTAATCGGACTCGGACGCATGGGACAGATCGTCGTCGACCGCGTCCTCGAGGCGGGCCACGACGTCGTCGCCTTCGACCTCGAGGCCGAAGCCGTCGCAACGGCGGCCGACGCGGGTGCCGAACCGGCCGACTCCATCGCCGACCTCGTCGGTCGACTCGGCGAGGAGAAACGGCTCTGGCTGATGGTCCCTGCCGGGGAGGCCGTCGATGCGACGCTCGCGGAACTCGAGGAGCACCTCGATGCGGACGACGTCGTCGTCGACGGCGGCAACTCCTACTTCGAGGACTCCGTCCGACGAGCACAGTCTTGCCCCGCTGCGTATCTCGACTGTGGGACCTCCGGCGGCCCCGCCGGGGCGGAACTCGGCTTCTCGCTTATGGTCGGCGGCCCGGAGTGGGCCTACGAGGAACTCGAGCCGGCGTTCGACGCCGTCGCGACCGGACCGGACGGCCACGAACGGATGGGGCCGTCAGGATCGGGCCATTACGTCAAGATGGTCCACAACGGCGTCGAGTACGCGCTGATGCAAACCTACGGCGAGGGATTCGAGTTGCTCCACGAAGGACGGTACGACCTCGACCTCGAGGCCGTGGCTTCGGTCTGGAACAACGGAGCGGTGATCCGGTCGTGGCTACTCGAACTGTGCGAAGAGGCGTTTCGCGAGGAGGGAACCGACCTCGGCGACGTCGCCGATCGTATCGAAGGTGGATCGACGGGAACCTGGACCGTCCAGGAAGCGCTCGAACAGGAAGTTCCCCTGCCGCTAATTTATACGTCGCTCGCCGAACGGTTCGGCTCCCGGGCCGACGACGGCCGCTTCTCGAGGCGTCTCGCCAGTCGATTGCGGTACGGATTCGGCCGCCACGAGGTTCCGCGGCGGGAGTAGTCCCAGGTGGAACGATAATGCCACCGGCGCCGTCGGACTCACTGAGATCTGCTACACCGACTGAACTGTACTCTGGCGGTTTGTGGGAAGCACGGTCGTCGGTGGGGATGGAACGAAACACGTATATCTCTCTCTGCTGTACCTGCGCTCGAGCCAGGTTTGGTGGAATCAGCATTCCGGCATTTCGACGGAATGATCTGTTATTTTCGCTGATGATGTCCGTGTGGAATATTGGAGTACCTTCTTTACTACCAGTCCCGTCACCATCATTCATGAACCCACACACGCCATCGGGAACGGTAACCGTCGCGGAAAACCAACGGCCAAGCATGGCTATCGTCGAGCACGTCGCCCGCGTAGACGGCGTCGATCCGCTCGATCTCGAGCCACTCTATAACGCGATCGATCCCGAGGACCTCGATGCGATCTGCGAGTCGGGGTCGGAGTCGATCGAACTCGAGTTTATTTACGCCGGTCGGACGGTTACCGTCGCGAAAGAAAACGGGACCGTCGAGGTCGGGATCGACGAGGGTATCTCACGAGCCGAGGCGTCGGACGCCGCAGACACCGAATCCCCGACCTAATTCAGCCGGACCCTCCGTTTTCCTCGCCGAACTCTCGGTAGACGACGTCACGTTCGGCCCCGGATAATCCGTAACGCGAGCAGACGCGGTCGTGAATCCGTCGGTCGGCGGCAGCGATCCGTTCGTCGAGTTCGGCTGCACGCTCGCGTTCGTCGAGTAGGGTGTCGAGGCCGGCGTCGACGTCAGCGCGTCTCGGGAGCGTGAGCGATCGCAGCCGCTCGAGCGGGGAAATCGTTTGGGTCGCGTTCGCCCTGAACCCTGCGAACCCGCCGGACTCCGCCACCGCGTACGGAACGAACGTCTCGAGCAACCCCGCCGTATCGTCATCGACGCCGTCGAATCGCAGCGCGCGAACGGGCTCCGTCGTCACGTATCCCCACCGGTCGGTGTCGCCGCGCCCGTCGTCCGGCTTGTACCGGAGCCGAACCGAGATCACGACTATAGCTTCGTCTCCATCTCCATCTCCATCTCCGTCGACGTCGACCGAGTCGATTCGGAGACCGGAGCGCTCCCCCGTCGTCGCGGTGAGTGGTGTCTCTTCGACGCCCGCCGCGGGTCGACACGAGGGCAGTTCTCCGAGTCGCTGGCCATCTCGATACTCACCCAGATGGTCGCCGACCGACGGAGAAATCCCGCTTCGCTCGGCCGTCAGACGGAGCCGTTCGTCGACGGCATCGACGAGATCCGGATCCGGACCGTCGGCCATCGCGAGCGGGAACGCCTCGAACGTGGACTGGTTGATCTGTGGGAAGACGGAGCGGTACGCGGCGTACCGGTAGTGGAGATAGAAGTTCGCAAGCGGCGCGTTGAGGACGCCCAGAACGTGTTTGTACGCGTCGACTGGATCCGATTCGGGAGTGACGTCCGAGCGACAGTGGATCGAGTACGCCGATTTGATCGACGCCAGCCCGTCGGGGTCGAAGGCTCCGACGAACGAGTCGCTGGTCTGTCTGAACAGCAGTTTCGGACTTCGGTACCGATCGTCGGATTTCTCGAGGGCGTCGGGGTCGACGTGACGGAGTTCGGATTCGTCGACCCCGTACCGAACGATCGCACTTCCCGGGGCGATCGGTCGCGTCTCCGCTCCGGGGTCGTCTTGCAAAAACGCCGCGCGTTTACTCACCTCTTCGCCGCGGGCGACGTCGGCGACCGTCGAAAGCGGCGGGTGGTCGTCGACCCGGTCGAGAATCGCCCGCGTCGTCTCGTCGAGATACAGCAAAAACCGCGTGGCAGGTTGGCGTCGGAAGACGTCTACGGGAACCCCAACGTAGGAGAGGTCAGTTAGCTCGCCGCCGTCGGTCGCATCGGCGCAAGCGACCTCGTCCGTACGGCCGTCGCTGATCAGGACCACCGCACCGGCTTCGACGCCGTCGAAGGCGGTTCCGACCCGGACGATCCGCGACGGCGGCGCGTGCTCGAGGAGGAACTCCCTGATCGGTTCGTTCTGCTCGCGCGTGAGGATCGAATCGGGGACGACGAACCCGACGCGACCATCTCGGCTCAATCGGACCGCCCGTTCGTAAAACGCCACGTAGAGGTCGAACTGGCCGTCAGTCGCCTCGAACGTGCCGGCGAGATACGAGCGAAGACCGTCGTCGATACTGGCGCTGATTCCGGTCCGGCCGGCCGTCGCGACCCACGGCGGGTTTCCGACCACCGCGTCGAACCCCTCGCTCGGGAACGCGGCCACCCCACCGAACGCGCCGGGAAACTCGAGGGGCCAGTGGACGTACCGGTTCGCGTCGGCCCGACGCTGTGCGGTTTCGAACCACGACGTTTCGGTGAGCCGTCCCCACGCGTCGTCGTCGGCCACCACGTCGACGAGTCGCTTCACGGACCCGTCGGGGATCCGCTCACAGCGGTCGTCCGTCGCGTCGTCGAACTCGCGCGCCGTCTCGACGTTCGCGATGGCCTCGAGACGCGCCTGCAAGGTCGCCGCGTTCGAATCCCGACGCCCGATTCCCTCTCCGTCGGGTTCGACCGCCCCGTCGGCTCTCGCCGTCGGCAGCTCGTCGACCGCCTCGAGATCCGATCCGACGACGCCGTTTCCGACGACGAGATTCTCCTCGAGTGAGCCACTCAGGTCCTCGATCGATTCACTCTCTGCCTCGAGTTCCGGTCCCGTTCGTTCGGTTCTGGTGGTCTGAGACCGTTCGGTTCCCACAGCCTGAGTTCGCTCGGTTCCCGCCGCCTGAACCCACAGTGACGTGCGGGCGAGACCGACCGCGACCGGATCGAGGTCGACGCCGTAGAGACAGCGTGCCGTCACTCGTCGGCGAGCCCAGTCGACGTCTCGGGTAGGATCGACGGCCTCGAGTCCGTGCCGGGCCGCGTGGTGCTCTCGCGTCCGGACGATCTCCCCGACGAGAAACGCCGCTACACTCTCGAGAAAGCGCCCGGTTCCCATCGCCGGATCGAGGATCCGGCAGTCGAGAACCTCCTCGGCGAACTCGTCGGCGAACGTCGGAGCGCTCCGGTCGAGGCCGTCGCGAATCTCCTCGAGGAGGGGCGTGAGAGTGTGTTCGACGACGTACTCGACGACGTGCTCGGGGGTGTAGTACGAGCCGTTGGCCTTTCGCTCGCCCGAATCGGCGGTCAGATACACTTCACCGGCGTCTATTCGGGCTCCGTCACCAGTTCCGGAAACGGTCCCGGCGGTCCCTACGTACTCTCCCGCTGCGAGCGTCCGTTCCTCTTCGGCGACGGCGAGGTCGTACCCGAGCAATTCCTCGTAGATCTCGCGGACGTGGTGAACCTCGAGTCGGTCGCGGTCGAGTCGGTCGCTGGTCGAAACGCAGTCGACCGCTCCGTCCCGCACGGAGTCGACCGTTCCGTCCCCCCTGGAGCCGAGCGGACGATCCCACTCGTCACAGACCGCGTCGTCGCGATCGAGGATCCGGGAAAGCAGCCCCCGAACGACGTCGCGAACTGCATCGTCGCGGACGTCCTCGAGCGTCTCGTTCTCGAAACTGCCGTCGTCGGTTCCGCCCTCGTCTCCGCAATCCTCTTCGAAATCGTAGTCGCCTCCGTTCCCGTCGTTTTGCCGTTCGAGGCGACTGCGAGCGCGTTCGACGATCGCCCCACAGAGGTCGTCTCGAAGATCAACCGCCAGTTCGCGGGAGACGGCACCCCGCTCCCTCGAGACGATATCGAGACGACACTCGCCGCTTGCGTCCTCGCGGAACGCGCCGCCGCCGAACAGGAAGTAAAAGCGCGCGAACGCCGCCGGATCGTCGGCCTCGAGTACCTCCTCGAGATCGACCTCGGAGTATGCGCCGAGTCGATCGTCCTCGCCGTAGAGACGCCACCGTTTCCCGTCGGTCAGAACTCCCCACCGAGCGGCCGTCTCCTCGAGAAAGACACGCATTCGATGGCCGGGGTGTTCGAACCGGCGGTCGTGATCGTCTTCGAACCGTCGATTTCGGTCGTCCCCATCGTCGGCGGTATCGCCCTTTCCACCGCGACCGCCGGCGGTATCGCCCTTTCCACCGCGCCCGCCAGCGGTATCGCCCTTCCCATCACGACCGAAGTCGAGCGACTCGAGCGGCCGCCCCCACCGTCTCACGTCGGCGACGGCGACCGCGTTACCGAACGGCTCGTCGGACTCGTCGGCCGGTTCGGGTGCGGTTACCGCGCTTTCGGCGGCGACCTCCCATCGCCCTCCGAGGGCGTACTGGGGCCGCCGCCGCGGTCGATCGGAGGGAGTCTCGCGGCCGACGCGGACGAACGGGACGTCGAGCGCGCGAAGAATCGGCTCGACGAGCGACTCCTCGAGTTCGGCGCGGTCGTACCCTGGTGCAGCCGGCCGCTCTCGCCCCCAGACGGCGGCGACCTCGTCGTGGGCCGTCCGGAGTTCGTCCTCGTCGATCTCTGCCCACGCCGTCGTTTCCTGGAGGCGATCCTCGAGGAAGTACTCGGAAAACGACGCGTGGATTCCGTCGCGGCTAGTCGGGGTGTACATCGGTTACGGCGGTCGAGCGACCGTCCGTCGCTCGTCCGTTTCGTTTCGAACGTGCCGTCTCGTCACGGTATGGAGTAGATCAACGGAACGGTATAGTCCTTTGTCCGATCGGTCAGACTCCCCGTTCGAACGGTCAGACCGGCTCGCGAAGCGCCCAGACGTCCTCGGTCGGCTCGAGCCGGTTCGGCTCGCTCCCGCGTTCGGTCAAAATCCCGGTGTGATACAGCATCGCCTTGAGCTGGAAGACGGTCGGGGAGTGGTAGACGGAGCCGTCCTCGAGCGCCGCCGACCGGAGGCGTCCGTCTTCGGTTAGGACGCGTCCGCGGACGGCTTCGTCGCTCCGGACGAACAACTCGACGGCGAACGTCGGATGGAGTTCGTGCATGTGCTCGACCAGATCCACGAGGGTGGGCTCTGGCTGCCAGTCGTCGTGCATGGTCTGGAGTTCGGTGACGAGCAACTCCGTGGCGGGATACTCGAAGACGATTCGGCGGGCGAGCTGGCCCCACTCAGGTGCCAGGTCGACGAATCGCGTTCTGGATCGGTACCACTCCTGGAACTCCTCGAGGGCGGCCGTCACCGAGCCACAGCGGCTTCTCGCAAAACGTACGACCTCGTGGCCGAGCGAGGTCAACTCGACCCGGGGTCCGTCCTCGATCAATCCCAGGAATTCGGCCCCGCGTCTGGCGTCGGTCACCGCACCGACCACGTCGTACTCCGCGAGGAGCGTCCCGGTGTCGCCGTCGGCGTAGTGGGCAAGCGGATAGCCGAGGTAGTTTTTGGGGTGATTGAGCCCGAACGAGGCGTTCGCGACCCCCTGTGCCCCCGCCTGAAAGCGAAGCGCCGTCGCCTCGGTCGTCGTTCGATTGCCGACGATGCGGGGCGTCTCGAGCACGTCGACGTCTCCCGCGGAGTCGACGCCGAGGACGCCGACGTTCAGTTCCCGCGCGAGCGTTCGATCCGTCTCGGCGATCGCGTCCGCGGGTGCGGCGAGGTAGGCGGCGTTGGCCTCGTGGAGCCGATCGTAGGCCTGGACGATCCCGCGGCGGGTGTCGACGCCGTCGCTCGCGTACCCTTTCGCCTCGACGGCGATCAGCGGCGGTTCGTCGCCGACGCGGTCGACGGTGAGCAGGTCCGCCTCGAGAGGTCCAACGCCGACGAGATCTGGATAGCCGCCGCCGATCCTGACGTGGTTAAACGGTGCCAGACAGTTCCGGATCGCCGGATCGATGGGGCGACCGGGGAGCCACTCCGCCTGCGAGAACTGCGTGTCGGCGACCACGTACGAGGGAGAGCTGCGATCCGATTCGACGTCCTCCGTCGGAAACAGCCGCCGCTTGGTGTGGGCGAGCACCTGCGGTTCCGAGAGCGATCGCGTCGCACTGCTCATACGTCCGAATGCGTTACCGGACCCAATACTGTTCCGGCGGTGGCCCTCGCGCCGGAGCCCGCGGGGTAGATGACTCGCGTGGAGACGGATCGACGAATTGGGTGGACTCGACGGGAAGCGGGCTCACGAATTAGGTAGACTCGAGGGGAAGCGGGCTCGCGAAAAGACGGCTCGGTCACGCTCTATGAAAACCGTGACGGCTTTCATCTCCCAGGATCAACCCCCACTGTGACCTCGAGCGACGACGGCGGCTACGTTCACGATCCTTCGGCGTTCGACGACGAGGACGGCCGTCGTCGGGACGACGCGGACGATTCCGACGACGACTGGATCGAGCAGCCGGCCGACCCCGCGAGCACCGACCGCGAGTTCGACTGGCGGGGGTGGGTGCTCGTCGGCGTCATCGTGTTGGCGTTCGTCGTCGCCCCCGTCACGATCATCCTGTGGCCGCCAGAGGTCGGCTACCGCTTCGCGCTCCTGATTCTGCCGCTGGTTCCAGCGGTGTTGCTCGCCGTGACCGCGGTCTGGGCCACGACGAGACCGTGAAAATTCGAACGGATTTCACGACGACGCGTGGAGGCGATCCTCGAACCGCTCGAGGACGGAAGACCCGTGGACGAGATCCTGTTCCGGTGTCGTCTCGGAGTCGAGATAGCCGCTCAGTTCGTTCGCGATTCGACGAACCTGTCGGTGGGTGAACGTCTCCGGATTCTCGTCGGATTCGATCGCGTCGAACGCCGCGAGTGCCCACGCTGGCGGTGTCTCGTCCGCGTCGAGCGCGTCGTCGACGCGGGCTGCCAGAACGTGGTGGACGACCCATTGTTCTTCTCGAGAGAGCGCAACTTCGTGCGTCTCGGCTTCCGATGGTGTGGAACTCATTTCGTCACACGGACCGATTCCGTCGGCCCTCAGGGGACGCTACGAAGAGAACGGTAATAAGCCTTGTTGCATGTTATCACGTGACAAAAATGAGCGCCACACGATACCAATGATCAGTCGGGAGCGAGAGCAACAGTTGACGACGGAATAACAGTGGCCCACGGAGCAACAGTTGACGACGGAATAACAGTGGCCTACGGAGCAACAGTTGACGACAGAATAACAGCGGACGGCGGGAGTCTGACGGACGGCTACCGACCGATCCCCGATTGCCCGCCGCTACCGAGCGTCACGGCGCATCGCGATTTCGAACCAGGGACAGAGTCGAAGCTGTCGGTACCACGCCGGATTGGCGTGGAGTCGTTCGTAGGGTGCCCACAGCAGGCCGGCGACCTCGTCTTCGTTCGGTTCGACCGTGCGATCCGACAGCGTCAGTTTCAGGACAGCACACACCTCGTGTTCGACCCCCCTGTCCTCGAAGTAGCGCTTGTACTCGAAGCGGTCGGTTACCCGAACGTCGTCGTACTGGTCCGGGGTGATCCCGAGTTCCTCCTCGAGTCGTTGCCGGGTCGCCTCTTCCTGACTCTGCCCTTCGACGGGGTGGGAAGCGACGGTGCCGTCCCAGTAGGTCCCCCAGAGACGCTTGTCGGGGGATCGCTGAGCGAGTAAGATATTATCTTCCTGATCGAAGACGAGCGAGGTAAAGGCCCGATGCCGGATGCCGTCGCCGGTGTGGGCCTCGAGTCGGTTGACGAGTTCGAGTTCGGTGTCGTCTTCGTCGACGGCGATTACGTCCTGTCCGGCGTTTTCGTGCTCGTATTCCTCCTGTGACGTGGTCATACTCCACAATCGTCGAGGCCCCTGAAACCAGTATCGCCTTCCACGAGCGGTCGCCGTCGAGTCTCGTCGTTCGACGGCGTCGTCGGCCTGGTGGCCCGCTGTGTCGGCGGGTCACAGACGAGTCGCGGTCTCATCGGGATATCGCTACGTGCGGGGACGGTTCACGCCTCGAGCGTCCGGGTTCGACCGATACCGTTCCCCGACGACGACCTCGAGAGCGCTCGCACGGGTTTCGAGGGAGAGTCGGTCCGTCTCGAGAAGCTCTCCGTCGAGGCTGTACTCGACGGGACCCCGTCGACTCTCGATCGTGAGCGACGGCGTCCGTCGTCGAACGATGTGTACACTGTCGCGACCGAACAGTCGCTCGAGGGCGACTTCGCCGAGGATGTTCGTCGGCGGAGCGTCTTCGACGATCGTCACTTCGAACAGTCCGTCCTCGACGTGTGCCTGTGCGGTTCGCGAGCCGGCGAACCGACGACAGTTACCGACGAGGACGAACAGCGCCTCGCCGTTCCACGTTTGCCGCCGTTCGCCGTCCGATCCCGCGGCCGTCTCCACCCGCAACGGGAGCGAGTCGAACGACCGGGCTACCTCGAACGTGGCCGCCACGTACGCGAGTACGCCGAGTTCACTTTTCCGTTCCGAGGAGGTTTCGGTGCTCGCCTCGGCGGTGACGCCACCGACACATGAGTTGACGAACGTGCGCCCGTCGGCGACACCCAGGTCGATCCGTCGCCGACGGTCGCGCTCTACCGCCTCGAATCCGGCCTCGATGCTCTCGATGCCGACGTTCGCCGCGAAGTTGTTTCCCGTCCCGGCAGGGACGACGGCTACGGTCGTCGACTCGAGGGCCTCTGCCGCGACGACGCCGTTTACGACCTCGTTTACCGTTCCGTCGCCGCCAGCCGCGACGACGAGGTCCGCGTCGGGAGCCGTCTCTCGAGCCAGTTGCGTCGCGTCGCCGCCATCACGGGTCCGACGGACCTCGAAGCCGTGGTCACCCGCCAGTTCGACGACGTCGTCGACGTGCGTTCGATCGCCACTTTCGGGATTGAGAATCAGAACGCGATTTCGATCCGGCCGCGTTCGGTCCGCCCCGGTCGAACCCATACCGTGGGATACGCCGGCCCAGCGCAAAAGCGCCGTCCCGGCGTATGCACTCGCGTGTACACCATCGATCTTCACGCGCACACGCGGTTCTTCCACGACCGCAGACGAGTAGGGAACTGGTTCGACCCGCTTGGCGTCCGGTTGCTCGCGACGGCCGCCGGCCGGCGAGGGCTCGAGGGAGTAGCGACGACGAATCACGACTACTATACGCAACTCGATCCGCCGGGGCCGGTCGAGACGATCCCCGGAATCGAGATCACGACCGACCGCGGTCACGTCCTCGTCGTCGGACCGGATCCGCCCCCGGCGACGAAACCCGGGGCGCTCACGCCGGGAGAGGCGGTCGCGCTGGCTCACGAACGCGACTGTGCCGCAATCGTCGCTCACCCGTTCCGGAACAGCACGGTGAGAGAACTCGAGGACGTCCCGTTCGACGCGATCGAGATCAACGGAAAACACCCCCGGTCGCGACCGCTCGTCGAGGAGTTAGCGGAGAGCCGGAATCTCCCCCTTGTCGGTGGCAGCGACGCCCACTACCCGTTCGAGGTCGGGCGAGCGTACACACTCGTCGACGCCGATCGGCTCACGCCCGCGTCGGTCGTCGAGGCGATCAGGGACGGCCGGGTCGACGCCCGGATCGCCCGCTCGCGGTTCGATCGACTCCTTCGTCGCGGCTACCGCGCGATCCACCGTCGAAAGCAGGTGATCGACGCGATCGAGCAACCGACGCCAGGAATCGGCGCACCTCTCGGCGAGGAGTCGCCTCGAACCGATTGAACTCGAGTAATGCGGACTGCTGTTTTGCTGTAAACGGATTGCTGTCCCGACGCCGACGGGATCGCGAACCGCCCGCACGCTCGCGTCGTTGACGGACACGACGGACGAGACTGGCGACTCCGTCTGTCTTCCAGTTACCGTGTCCTCGAGGCGCTCACAGCCTGTCGACACCCTCGAGCCTACAGAGGTACAGCGAGAGTGCCTCGGGGCTTGACCCCGAGGTACTTCACAGTCCGGCGACGTCTTCGATGGCGTCGGTCAATGCTTCGATCGACTCGAGGTCGTGTTCGCCCATGTGGCCGATGCGGAACGTCTTCTCGCCGAGCGCGGAGCCGTAGCCGTTGGCAAAGACGAAATCGTACTCCGCCGAGACGGCGTCGATGGTTTCGGCGACGTCGATCTCCTGAGTGTTCTCGATACAACTCACGGTCTGTGATTCGTAGCCCTCCTCGGGGAACAGCCCGAAGTGCTCGCGGGCCCACTCGCGGGTGTACTCGGCCATCTCGCGGTGGCGTTCGTCCCGGGCGTCGTGGCCCTCCTCGAGCATGTACTTCATCTGTTTGCGGTAGGCGAGCATGACGGGAATCGCCGGCGTGGAGTGGGTCTGGCCCTTCCGGTCGTAGTAATCGAGTGTCCGCTGGAAGCCGCCGTACCACGAGGCCGAATCGCTCTCGAGTTCGCGCTCGTAGGCCTCGTCGCTGACGACGCAGACGGCGAGTCCCGGCGGCATGGCGAATGCCTTCTGGACCGACGTGAAGACGACGTCGATGTCGTGTTCGTCGATAGCAACGAAATCGCCGCCGAGGGCCGAAACGGCGTCGACGACGAAGTAGGTGTCAGGGTAGTCGGCGACGACGTCGCCGATCTCTTCGACGGGGTTGCGGACGCCGGTGGAACTCTCGTTCATCACGCACGTGACGACGTCGTACTCCGTGTCGCTCGACTCGAGACGTTCGCGGATGTCTTCGGGTTTGACCGCCGTTCCCCACTCGTACTCGAGGGTGTCGACGGTCTTACCGAGACGCTCGGCGACGTCCGCCTGGCGCTCGCTGAAGCTGCCACAGGTCGTACAGAGGACGTTCTCGTCGACGAGATTGAGGATCGAACTCTCCATGAACTCCGTCCCCGATCCGGTGAGGACGATGACCTCGTTGTCGGTGCCGAGAAACTCCTTCGTGTCCTCGACGATGGTCGTGTAGAGATCCGTCATGCGGTCCATCCGGTGGCCGAACATCGGCTGACACATCTCCTCGATGACGTCCTCGCGGACCTCGGTCGGGCCAGGGATGTACAGCGTCTTGTCGGGGTAGTCGTCCTGATATTCTCGTTTTTTGGTCACACTAACCACCTGAATACGACCACTGGGTGACGAGGCGGTATGGTACTTTTGATGCCGGATCGAGACGGCGGTCACGCGTCGAACGGACCGTCGAAGCGATCCGAAACGGCCGTCATCAGCGGTTCATCAGTCCGCACACTGGCCACGAGCCGCGGGTTCGCCCGTCCCGGGGGCGTCCTCGCGAGTGTTGGCCCGAACCTGATAGACGTTACCAGCCACGACGACGCCGTTCGGTTTCTCGAGCGGTCGCGTCGGTCCGCGTCCGACCATCGGCCCGAGGGTCCGCCACAGCGTTTCGATCTTGCACAGCGAGAAGCCGGCGACGATCAGCGCGAAGCCGGCGATCGTCGTGAGGGTGATCGACTCACCGAGAAGCGCCCAGCCCACAAGCACTGCGACGACCGGCGTCACGTAATTGATGAGGCTGAGCTCCGTCGCACCGACGCGCTCGAGCAGGACGAAGTAAAGGAAAAAGCCGCCCGCAGTCGAGACGATACCGAGGTAGGCGAGCGCCCCGAACGTCGCCGGCGTCAGGGCTGTCGAGATCGAGGTGGCGTGCTCGCCGGGGTGGACGAAACTCAGCGCGTGTAAGACGCCGGCTCCGACGGCCATCGCCCACGCCTGCAACGAGACGATCGGCAACGTTCCTCGCGTTCGTTCGAGGAGAACGGATCCGATCGCGAAGACCAGCGCGGACGCGAGCAACAACGCGATGCCGATGGCGTGTCCGTCGAGCGAGCCGCCGGGAACGGCGAGGACGACGATTCCCGCGAGTCCGACGAGCAGTCCCACGACGGCCGGTGCCCGGACCCGCGTTCGAGGCAACACCGCGAGTGCGAGCGGCGGCGTCACGATCGGGATCAGACTCATCACGATCGCGGCGATCGCACTCGAGACGTACGACTGGCCGAGAAAGAGCAACGCGAAGTGAGCACCGACGAGCAGTCCGCCGCCGACGGCGATCGCGATCCAGTCGGCGCTCGTCTTCGGCCGCCATTCGATTCGCCGGACGGCGATGGCCGCGGCGAACACCGCCGCGGCGACGTCGAATCGAAGCGCAGCAAAGAGTATCGGCGGCAGCGCCTCGAGCCCGATCTCGATCGCGCTGAAGGCGGTCCCCCAGGCGATCGCGAGGGCAACGAAGAGTAATATATCTCTATTAACGTTCATATCCACACTCAAGGTTCAGGACTACTTGTGGGTTGGGATTCTACTGTAGAGGGGCTGTGTCATACAAATTCGTAGATGGGTGTTAACACGAACCACTGCATTCTCGGGTGTGTTAATCAGTAGTACGACAAACCGAACCGACGCCTAAATCTCGAGAACGAACTCGGGCCGAGGAGTTGGAATCCGCCTCCGAGAGAGAAACCAGTGAACGCAACAGTCGAGACGAACAGCGAACGCAACGATCGAGACGAGAGATGATCGATCGCACCGCTGTCGGGCGAACGGAAGTCGACAGTAGCCACTGCAAGTCAGTTATAGTAGCCACTGAACGTCATTGTACACCCGATCGCCAGGCGGATCGGCGATCGGTGTGTCAATCGTTTCAGTTGGTACTATATTACGACAGCGACGTTCAGCAATTGCAATAGGTGGTCCGCAAGTCTCGCCGGCCGTCGAGACGGGGACCGTACAACGGTTCGAATCTATCGGACTCCGTTACTCGACCTGGATTTCGCCGACCATCGTCGTCTCGTGTGGATCACAGACGTACTCGGCCATCTCGCTGCTGGCTTCGAATTCGAGGATCTGGTCGTCGCCAGGGTCGTCGGTTTCGTCCGTCTGGAGGTCGTCGACGACGTCGCCGCCGTCGTCGCGGATCTCGATGTTGTGCAGCGAGCCGTCGCCTTCGGTCCAGCCGATGGTGTACGATTCGCCCTCCTCGAGGACGAGCGTCGGGTTCTGTTCGCCTTCGATCTCCGAAGGCTCGAGGCCCTCCCATCCGGCGGTCTGGCCGTCGAACATGATCTCCGTGCCGGGTTCGATCGCGGCTTCGCCGTTGCCGTTGCCGTCGTCGTCGCCGTTACCGTTGCCGTTACCGTTGTCGTCGTTACATCCTGCAACGAGTGCAGTCGCTGCTGCCGCACCTGTGAGCTTCAGTGTACCTCGCCGTGAAATACCGTTCTCTCGTGTCATCAGTCACTCGTTGGGGATGTGTACATAAAAATGGACACCCTCTATTCGTTCGTAGTCATGCGATTACATACCACAAGTAATACTGTATTACCCGATCGAGTGAACGTTCGTTTCGTTATCGATCGATTACTTTGTACCGCATGCTATCACATCCGGGCCTTCGTTCACGCGTTTTGATCTGACCAGAGTGACAACTGAAAGGTTTGACACACCAATTGCCGACCCGTCCGACGAGAGCGCGGTTCGGAGTGAGTGTAACGAACGAGAACCGCGACATGGCGAACGGGGAGGAACGACCCGTGAGCTGTACAATCAATGTGTGAATAGTTCCAGTTGTTACTAGAGAGTGGCGACAATACGACGGCCAGTCGGGAAGACGTCACCCGGTTTCGCTGCGGTCGACGACCGACTCGCTCGAGTCGAGCGAGAGACGCAGGAACGCCGGCGCGGCGACGAGCGCGATGGCGATCTCGAGACCGCCGACCACGAGAAACGCGAGGTCGTAGCCGAAGTTTCCGGCGACGGTCGCGCCGACGAGGAAGCCGCCGAGGAAGCCGAGACTTCCCGCGAGGTTGAACCCCGCCATCGCGAGTCCACGCTCGTTCTCGGCTGCGAGGTCGGTGACCAGCGCCATGGTCGTCGGCGAGACGAGTGCGCCGAGGACGCCGATGGCGACCATGGCGATGGCCGCGGTCGCGACCGACGGTGCGGCGCCGACCGCGAGAATACCGACGCCGTAACACAGCGATCCGACGACGATCGGAACGGCTCGGCCGACGCGATCGGAGAGCGCGCCCATCGGGTACTGCAACAGGGCGAAGGGTGCGAAAAAACACGCCAGGAGGAGTCCCGTCGCCCCGGCCTCGAGACCAAACGTCTCTTGGAAGTAGAGCGTGCCGACGAGCGCGAAGAAGCCGGCGGTCATCCGATCGACGAATCCGAACGCGTACGGTATCGAAAGCGACGGCCGTTTCCGAATTCCATCGAGAAGGGCTCGAGCGCTTCGGCGGGAACCGGGCGCTCGGTCCCCGACGAACGAGACGGCGAGACCGACGCAGACGAGCAGACCGGCGGCGACTACCAGGGGTGCGAGCGGATCGATCTCGGTCAACTGCCCGCCGACCGGCGCACCGAGCGCCGCACCGAGTCCGATCGCGATCCCTGCAGCGCCCATGTTTCGGCCGTGACCTCCCTCGAGGTCCATCAGCATCGTGATCGTCAACGAGAACGCGCCGATCGTCATCGCGCCCTGGAAGACCCGGACGAGCAGAACCCCCTCGAACGGAATCGATCCGATCGCCGGGACCGCCGCGAGCGCCGCGTACCCGCACGCGCCAGCGAGCGATCCCGCGACGATCAACGGCGTGCGCCGACCGAAGACGTCGCTTACTGCGCCCCAGACGCCGACGAACGCGACGTAGGCGGCGAACTCGGCGACGAGAAACCACATGCTCGCGTCGAGGGCGGTTGCGGCGAACGGCGAACTCGCCGCGTCGGCTCCCAGGGCCTCGACGAGCGTTGCGATCCCCGGATAGAGCAACAGCTGGGAGAACATCACCGCGAAGACGACCGCGGCGAGAACGGCCCGGTCTCGCTCTCTCGAGTTCGCTCCCACGAACCGGCCTACGAACTGCGAACCCATGAAGGCGTCCGTCTCACTTTCTCGAGCGGACGGAGCGATTCGACGTCGGGTGTGGGCGAATCGACATCGGACGGAGCGATTCGACGTCGGGTGTGGGCGAATCGGCATCGGACGGAGCGATTCGACGTCGGACGCGGGCGATTCGACGTCGGGCGCGGCGAATCGACGCCGGTCTGACGACCGTCGCCCGACCGCAAGATGAGTGCCGTGGCCGGTCGAAACCGACGGCTTTTCGTCGATCGCCGACGCGTTTCGTTCGATGACAATCACGCGACGGGCGTTTCTCGCGACGGGAGCGGCCGCGGGGACGGCGACGCTGGCCGGCTGTATGGATCCCCTTCGGGAGACGCTGTCGTCGTCTCCGGCGACGGTATCAGCGGACGCCCGGTCGGAGGCCGGCTACGACGAGCACGTCGTCGACGAGATGGTCGTCGACCACCCCGTCGGTGCGTTCGGCCTCGAGCGGACGATCGAGGTGGTCAACTGGTACGCCGAGTACGATCGGGCGATCTCGCTCGAGGGACTGGGGCTGACGCGGCTCCAGGCCGCCGTTTTCACCGTCCTCTCGACGCCGCAGGTGTCGGTCCTCGGTCGGACGCACAACCCGATCGGGGAGTACTCGACGGACGAACTCGTGGAACTGATCCAGGAGCGATACGATCGACTCGCGGTCGAGGAGGCGGTCGACGAGCAGGCGGTCACGGTGTTGGGCACGGAGACGCCGGTCACACAGTACCGTGGACAGGCCCGTCTCGTCGAAATCGGCCGACGACTCGACGTGACGCTGCACGTGAGCGAACCCGTCGCCCACGGGGAGGACTTCGTACTGTGCGTCGCGGTCTCGCCCCGACTGTTCGACGTCGACGTCGAATCGTCGTCCGTCCGAACGCTGCTCGAGGGCATCGAGCACGAGTGATCATCGAGTACGACTGACCGGTGATCACGACTGACCAGTGACCACGCGAAACCATCGACTGCCGACTGTCGCCGGTTGTCTCGACGCATCGTGCAGGGATGTCAACCATCAGCACGGATAGCGGTTTTTGCCGTTACTGAGACGCATATGAACGTAGAGCAGTATGCATACTAAACATGAGCGACGACGCGAGCGACGGGACCGACGCCGGGTCTGGCTGTCCCGGGGACGGGTTCGAGACACGGAGCGTACACGCCGGACAGGCACCCGATTCGGAGACGGGGGCGATGGCACCGCCGATCTACCAGACCACCTCCTACGTCTTCGAGGACGCCGACACCGCCGCGGACCGGTACGCGCTGGAAGACGACGGCTACATTTACTCGCGCATCGCGAACCCGACGGTCACCACCCTCGAGGATCGCCTCGCATCGCTCGAGGGCGGTGCGGGCGCGGTCGCGACGGCGAGCGGGATGGCTGCGCTGGATTCGGCGACGTTGCTCCTCGCGAAAGCCGGAGAGAACGTCGTCTGTTCGACCGACACGTACGGCGGGACGTCCGCGTACTTCTCGAAGACGGCCTCGCGTCGAAACGTCGAGGCGCGGTTCGTCCCCACCCTCGAGTACGACGCCTACGAGGAGGCCATCGACGAGGACACGGCGTTCGTCCACGTCGAGACGATCGGCAACCCCTCGCTCGTGACGCCGGATTTCGAACGCCTCGCCGACATCGCCCACGGCCACGGCGTCCCGCTGGTCGTCGACAACACGTTCGCGACGCCGGCGCTCTGTCGGCCGCTCGAACACGGCGCGGACGTCGTCTGGGAGTCGACCACGAAGTGGCTCCACGGCTCCGGGACGACGGTCGGCGGCGTTCTCGTCGACGGCGGGTCGTTTCCCTGGGGCGAACACGGCTACGACGAAATCGCCGGGCAGAACCACGCCTACCACGACGTCGACTTCTCGCGTGATTTCCCCGACGCTCCCTTCGCCGCGGCCGCCCGATTTCGGTCGCTGCGGAGCCTCGGAAACCAACAGTCGCCGTTCGACGCCTGGCAGACCCTCCAGGGGGTCGAATCGCTCCCGCTTCGCGTCGAGAAACACTGCGAGAACGCCGCCATCGTCGCCGACTACCTCGAGGACCACGAGGACGTCGCCTGGGTCACCTATCCGGGCCTCGAGTCCCACGAGACCCACGACAACGCCTCGCGGTATCTCGCCGATTACGGCGGCATGATCGCGTTCGGCCTCGAGAGCGGGTACGAAGGTGGGAAGCGGTTCTGTGAGAGCGTCGAACTCGCCCAGTTTCTGGCGAACATCGGCGACGCGAAGACGCTGGTCATCCACCCCGCCAGTACGACCCACGGCCAACTCTCGCCCGACGAGCAGGAGGAAGCCGGCGTCACGCGCGATCTGATCCGTTTATCCGTCGGGATCGAGGATCCCGCGGACATTCTGGCGGACGTAGAGAACGCAATCGAAACCGCGACGGCGACGGAGGGACGAGTGCAACCATGACGACGAAAGACACGATCGATCTCGGGGAGTTCCGGTTCGAGTCCGGCGAGTCGATCCCCTCTCTCGAGGTAGCCTACGAGACCTACGGCGAGTTTACGGGCGACAACGCCGTGCTCGTCTGTCACGCACTCACCGGAAGCTCCCACGTCGCACGACGACCGGACGCCGGCGATCAGACCGCCGGGCAGGCCCGTGCGTGGTGGGGTGACGTCGTCGGGGCCGGAAAAGCGATCGACACCACGGAGTACTACGTCGTCTGTGCGAACGTTCCCGGGTCGTGTTACGGGACGACCGGTCCCGCGAGCACGAACCCCGAAACGGGCGAGCCCTACGGAACCGACTTCCCGCCCGTCACGGTCGGAGACTGGACCCGCGCCCAGCGACAGTTACTCGACGCGCTCGGCGTCGGCCGCCTTCACGCCGTCGTCGGCGGCAGCGTCGGCGGCATGAACGTCCTCGACTGGCTGCGTCGATACCCCGACGACGTGGGACGCGCGGCCGCGATCGCCGCCGCATCACGTCTCGACGCACAGTGTCTCGCGCTGGATACGGTCGCGCGGCGGGCGATCACGTCGGATCCGAACTGGAACGGCGGTCACTACTACGGCGGTCCAGAACCCGAAGACGGGCTGGCTCGAGCGCGCCAGATCGGCCACATCATGTACCTCTCGAAGGCCTCGATGGCCCGGAAGTTCGGTCGCCGCTCCGCCGGCCGGGAGACGGTCCGGGAACAGCCCCCGGATCCCGCGGCCGCGTTCTTCCCATATCGCGAGGTGGAGTCGTACCTCGACTACCAGGCCGAGAAGTTCACCGACCGCTTCGACGCGAACAGCTATCTCTACATGACCCGCGCGATGGACGACTTCGACCTCTCTGCGGGCTACGAATCCGACGCGGACGCACTCGCCGCCTTCGAGGGCGAACTGCTCGCTCTCTCGTTTACCGGCGACTGGCACTTTACCGTCGAACAGTCGGAAGCGCTCGCGGAGGCCTGCCGATCCGCCGGCGTCGACGTCGCCCACCACGTCGTCGAATCCGACCACGGCCACGACGCCTTCCTCGTCGAACCGGAGAAGGTCGGCCCGCCGCTTGCCGACCTGCTCGAGGCCGGTCTCGCCGGCCGGTCGATCACCGACACCGCAGACGAAGAAGACGAACCCGAGGAGTTCGCACCGGTCCACGCGAGCCTCTTTTCGGAGTGATGCGATTTCCGCTCGAATCGGAACCCATTCGGTTCGAATCTCGAGCGGGTACTGGTTACACAGGCCGTATCAGTGCTGGTGGGCCTGCGTCCCGTCGAAGACGTACTGCTCCGTAACCGGTCCGCTGGAGCCGAGCCCCTCGAGCCACACGCGAACGTCTCGAGCGAACAGGGAGAGGTCCGTGTTGTGGACGAGCGCCGGCGAGGACGGCGATCGAACGAGCGCGATCATCGCCCACATCGAACCGGCGGCGAACGACCCGGCCGCGGAGAAGGTCATCCCGAGCGTGAAAAACGTCGCGGCGTAGACCAGCCCGATGGCCATCGACGGCAGGCTCGTTCCGAGGGGAACTCGCGCGCTCGCGTCACGCAGCGTCGGCGCGAGAAAGACGATCGAGAGACCGCTACCAATCATGAAGACGAAGTCTTGCCACATCATCGTAATTGGTTACTCGATTTCGAGTAAATAACTCCAACGGTGTGGAAATCGATCGTTGTACCGGACAGTCACCGAAAAGCGACGGTCGGGGCGGCGAGGGGGTACGGTCGATCGCTCGCGGCGAAAACCGACATCGAGCAGCGGAACGCCCCTTCGGCCGGTGCGATCTCGTGAGATTGATTCGGCGAGTGCCGGCCCCCGACGCGGCGTAACCGGGGCTTATCGGATCCGACTCCGGAGACTCATACTGTCGAACAGCAGTCAGTGAGACGCCGGTCGCGGATTCTCGGCTGTGGCCGTCTCCGACGGCCACATGAGGGTGACCGATCTCCACAGGGTCCTATCCGATAACGTCAGAAGCCATCGGCGAACTTGTCCCGCCGATTGACGTCGATCTCGCTCACGCTCGAGTGCTCCTGTCCGGCCGCGAAGGCGATCACCTCGGCAACCTCTTCGGGTTCGCTCACCTCGCCTTCGTCGAACGCCTCGGCGAACGTCGAGCCGCTGGTCGTCTCGAACTCCGAGCGAACTTCGGCCGGGTTGACGACCGAGACGCCGACGCCGGCGTCGCCGACCTGCGCGGCGACGCTCTTCGCGAACCCGCGAACCCACCACTTCGAGGCCGCGTAGACGGGGTTGAACGAGCGCGGGTACTTCCCCGCGAAGCTGCCGACGAAGATCACGTGGCCGTCGCGCTCGCGAACGTGGGGGATCGCCGCCCGCGTCGCGTAGAAGACGCCGTCGACGTTCGTCTCCTGCATCGTCTCGTACTCGTCGGTCGACATCGTCTCGACGTCGCCCCCTCGAGAGAGCCCCGCGTTGTTCACCAGTACGTCGATCCCGCCGAACGCGTCGACGGTTTCGTCGATCAGCGCGTCGACCTCGTCTTCGGCCCGGACGTTCGTCGGAACCGCGAGCGCGTCCGCATCGAACTCGCCCTCGAGTTCGTCCGCGAGTTCGACCAACCGATCCTCGCTGCGGGCTGCGAGGACGACGTTCGCACCCTCGGCCGCGAACGCTCGAGCGGTCGCCGCGCCGATGCCCGAACTCGCGCCGGTGACGATCGCAACCTGGTCCTCGAGTCGTCTCGTCGCTGTCATGGTGTCCGGTCCTGCGTCGTCCACGACCGTCGGTGTTTCGTTAGTGGCGGTCCAGACCTGAACCGATGAGCGAAGTCAGACCTGACCGCTGGTATTTCGCTCGTCAGGCAACGTCTATAACGATACTAAAACCGGAGCGAGTCGATCACGCCGAGAGTACGGATCACAGCGGCGGCGGTCATGAGAGCCACGCCCCCGTACCAGAGCCACGCGCTCGAGAGCGGTCCGTCGCCGTCGTCGCCGGGAAGCGGCATCGATCGGGTGAGCGCTCCGGTCGCGTATATCACGCCGCCGATCGCAAGCAGGATGCCGGCGACTCCCACCCTGGACAGACCGAACCGCCAGGACGGCGCTCCGGAGAGGAATCCGTCGACGGCGATCGCACACCCTAACCAGACCATCGCGAGACCGTACAGGACGTGCACTCGCCTCATACGACGGCGTTCGTTCTTCGTTGCTAACTAATTTTTGGAGAAAATATCGTGCCGGGGGGAAGAGTACGGAGGGGGTGTCTGCCTCGAGGTTCCGGTCCACACCCGGTTACACGACGTATCGCTCTGGCACGTACCGTCTGATCGACGGCGGCAGGTACCGCACGCTCCACCGTGCGACGTCCTCGAGTCGCTTTCGTGTGATCGTGTACCCGATCGAGACGACGAGCAGGGCGACGGTCAGCCGGTGCCAGCTCCCCTCGAGGAAGACGATAAGCGGGATCGCGAGCGCTCCGTCGACCAGCAGGTCGGCCGGCGAGCCGTCGTAGGGGATCCATCGGCGGGGCGGGATCCACCTGCCACGGACGTGGTCGAAGACGGCGCGGTCGCCCGGCGGATTCTCCCACGGCCGCGCGCCGAGGCCGCAACTCGCGACGTCGCCGTACAGTGAAGCGCTGCCGCGGCGAGAAACGCGACCGCCGCGACCGTCGCGGCCATCGGGACGAAGACGACGACCGGAAACGCGGCGACCGCACCGGCGGTGGCGACGACCGGCGCGTGGAGCGTCTTTCGGTGCGTCGCGACGACGTCCAGATCGGGGAACACGCCACCGACGGTGGACGACGACGCTACCGCATTGGCGGGAGCGATCGTCTACCACGCGAAGGCGGTCTGTGAGACGACTGATCACCTCTGGCAAGTCATCGGTGATGTCTCAATTCCGACGGACGGCTTGACTGACAACCGCCAGCAGCACAAGGTCACGTTCGATACCGAGTCGATGGCACGGGTCTACATCTACCGGACGATCTACGACCTCGCCCAAAGCGAGGTCACAGATCACCTTGAGGACCGCTTGGCACTGCTGAAGAGATTGGGCCTGAGCAAGATACCGACTCAGCAGAACCACTCATACGCGTGGAGCCAATTCAGCAATCAGACCAAGATCACGCTTGAAGCCGCTGCAAAGGGAATAGCGCTTGAAGCACGCGACCAAGGCGTCATTTCAGACGTACTGGTCCCCATCAACCTGGATGAAGACGAAGCTGACGACAGTGAGAACGACTCATCTGCTCTGTTGAAAAGCGATCTTATCGACCGATTCACGGGTTTAGAAGGGAGAATCCGAGGAAATCGAACCTACCATGGAAGTCGGCATCCTCGACTTCATTGAGCAGTGTCGTGACCTAGCTAAACAAGCGTTAGGGAAGCACGCGGGCGGCGGGTTCGCCCGCTGGGTTCATGTCGTTCTCCACTGTTTTCGGCTTGAAGACGAACACAGCTACCGTGAAACGCCGAATCGGCTGAAGTACATGGTTGAGGTCCGTGATGCTCTTGACCTAGAGCGGGACGAGATCCCCGATCACACGACGATCTACAAGTCGTTCGACCGGCTGAAAATGTGGGTGTGGCGGGCGCTGCTGCGCGTTTCAGCGCAGCAGCACCCGCAGTCTGGACATGCCGCACTCGATAGCACGTTCTTCGATCGGAAGCGTGCATCTTCATATTTCCGCCAGCGAACAGGACGGACGATACAGACGCTGAAAGTGACGACATTAACTGATGTGGAATCGCTTGCTGTGCTTGACGTGCACATCGCAGCACGGTGGAAGCACGACACAAAGAGTGGACCGCAGGTCGTCCGCGTTTCGGCGGACGACCTGCAGTCAGTCGCCGCCGACAGCGGCTTCCACAACTGGCACACCGAGTACGAGATCGCCGCACATGACGTTGAGTATCTTGTTCATCACCGCGGTTCATCTGCGAAAGCAGCTGCGAACAACGCCCTCAATCAAGCAAAGGGCTACACGCAACGGTGGATGACTGAAACATCCTACTCGATAACCAAGCGCTCGCTCGGCGATACCGTGCGAGCGCTCGGCTGGTATCGCCAGTTCCGTGAAATTATCCTCATGTTCGCCATCTCGAACATAGAACCACTCTGTGATCTTCTGTAATCGTGACTCAGCATCTATTCAACACGGCACATTCAGGTGGAATTCAACAAAGCAGTTGAACCCGACGTGAAACATACGGAGGATACCTCTGGCGGTGGAAACATATATGTGTGATTTGTGCGTAATGGTGCTTATGTGTCAGGTATCGAGACGGTCAGGGAGGTCATAAGCGTGGATCGTCGGGATTTTCTCTCCTACATTGTGGTTGGTGGCACGGGCATTATTATCGTCGTTGTCGGATTTCTGGCCGATCAAGGTATGATTGATCTGCCGGGGGATCAGGCGATTTCCGAAGAATTCCGAAACAATCCAGGTTCACTTTCGTTCGATGCGGACGCTGGCGCAGATATAATGATCCGGGTTGACCCCGAATCGGACGGCAATCGACGAGGAGAAATGACACTCAGTGATCCAAATGGAACGGAGGTGATCGACACGCGTTTTGATACCGCTGGTAATACGCACGAATCCCACACCGCCGAGGAGAGTGGTTCATATCAGCTCTCTGTTGATCCACATGGTGGAACGTATCGCGTCACTGTGAGCGTCAATGACCCAGAGGAGTGACTCAGTAAACGTCCAGTTGATGACTTTTCGAGAGGAATATTGACATAGCTGTGGAAAGTCGTCTGCAGACTGCTATCCAACAGAGTGGGTAAGCTCTCGGTATATCACAAGTTTGGGATGTGGATTTCTAGTGGATCGACAAAGACGAACAGATCCCGAAATCGGAGTATCCGCCAATGGTGAGTGGTTACATGGAAGGTGGCGAGTTGAAGCACGGATACACGTTCGCGACGATCACAATCGTCGGGAACGACGTCCCGATCATCCTGGGGATCGAGCCGGTTAAAGAGCATTCGGAGTGGGAACCGGAAGATGCACCGGCCGATTCGAAAGGCGAGGTGGTCGACGAGGTGCTCCTGGACCGGGGGTTCTATAACAACGATCTTTACGCGCCGATCCACGACCGCGGTCTGGTGTACCTGACACCAGTGCCGAAATACGAAGACGATTACGAGGTGATCAAGGAAATCAAGAGCAAGGACGGCGTCGACGCCGCCGTCAAGCACGACGTTCCGTTCGCCATCGATGGCGAACTCCACCACACCGCCGAGTTCCTGTACGTGCCAGCGACCGGTGAGAATGCCGAGGGAAACTACGCCGTGTTCGTGACCAACCGTGATCACGTCGCTCCCGACGAGATCACCCACGTAACCAATAGCTACAGCCGACGTTGGGACATCGAGTAACAGTACAAGTCGGTAAAGGCGTTTCTCCCCAAGACGTCGTCGACGGATTACCGCGTCCGGTTGTTCAGCTTCACGTTCGCAGCATTGCTGTACAATCTCTGGAGGCTGATAGATTATTTGGTGAAGCTCGGGACAGACCGAGAGATCAGGTCGCCGCCGGTCGTGACTGCCAGGACGTTCGTCCGGGCGGTCGGTAAGTCACTCCGACAAGGTGGTTGAGTCGAGAGCGCTCACCGTCGCTCGCCTGCGGCAAGCCGCAGGACTCGCGTTCTAGTTCCAAAATCACGTGTTTCACGCCGTTCAGCACAGCTTGCTTCGTGGAGGAAGGATTGTTGCATAAGATTCGTCGGAATTCTACTCGGACTTTATTTGATTCCTCCGAAGCTCGTTTGTAGACGCTCTACATCCCAGAAACGTGGAAGAGCGCCGCGATCGGTACGGCGACGGCCAGTCCCGCCAGCGCGTGCGTCGTCACCATCATCGTGGTCCGACTACGGTGCGCTCGTGGGAAAGTCGAGCGGTCGAACGCGCGGCCGCCTTCAGTACTCCTCGAGATCGTACAGTTCGCCGTACTTCGACTCGACGTACTCGAGGAAGTAATCGGCGGTGAACCCGTCGCCGGTCGCCCGTTCGATCAACTCGGGTGTGGTGTAGCGTTTTCCGTGCTGGTGGACGTTCTCGCGGAGCCAGCCGTTGAGTTCGTCGAACTCGCCGTTACGAACGTCGTCGTCCAGCTCACCGAGTTCGTCCTCGGCGGCGGCGTACAGTTGGGCGGCGAGGACCGATCCCAGTGAGTACGTCGGGAAGTAGCCGAACGAGCCGTGAGACCAGTGGATGTCCTGCAGACAACCGTCGGCGTCGGTGTCGGGGCGGACCCCGAGGTACTCCTCGTACTTGTCGTTCCAGACCTGGGGGACCTCGGAGACCTCGAGGTCGCCGCTGATGAGCGCGCGTTCGATCTCGAAGCGGATCACGATGTGGAGGTGGTAGGTGAGTTCGTCCGCCTCGACGCGGATGAGGTTGTCGTCGTACACCTGGTTGGCCGACTCGTAGGCCTCCTCGGGCGTGACGTCCTCGAGTTCCGGGAACCGTTCTCGGGCGACCGGCAGGAAGTGCTCCCAGAACGGCCGGGAACGGCCGACGTGGTTCTCCCAGAGGCGGGACTGGGACTCGTGGACGGAGAGGTCACGAGCCTCGCCCAGCGGGGTTCCATACCCATCGTCGGGCAGGCCGAGCGTGTAGTTCGCGTGGCCGAACTCGTGGATGGTCGAGGTGATCGACCCCAGCAGGTCCTCCTCGTCGAAGCGCGTCGTGACGCGGGCGTCGAACTGCGTTCCCGACGAGAACGGGTGCGGTGCGGTGTCGAGGCGACCGCGATCCCAGTCGTAGCCGAGCGAGTCGAGGACGTCCCTGGCCAGTGCCTCCTGATCGTCGTCGTCGAAGGTGCCCGCGAAGGCCGCCGTCTCGAGGTCGGCGTCGGCGTCCTCGATCGCGTCGATCAACGGGACGAGCCGATCGCGAAGGCGATCGAGGACGCGCTCTGCCGTCTCGAGATCGATGTAGGGTTCGTAGTCGGCGAACAGAACCGCGTACGGATCGGCGTCGGGGTCGACGTACTCGGCGTACTCCCGCTTGAGTTCGACGAGTTTCTCGAGGACCGGCGCGAACTCCTCGAAGTCGTCGGTCTCCCTGGCGCGTTTCCACGTGGGATGGGCGTTGGCCGTCGTCTCCGAGATTTCCTCGACGAGTTCGCCCGGGACGCTCGTCTCGCGGTCGTAGCGGCGACGGACCTCGCGAACGATCGCCGCTCGCTCCTCCGGGAGCGAATCCGACTCGAGGTCGGCGAGCAGTTCGCCGGTTTCCTCGGCCGTCAGGAGTTCGTGACTGATCGAGGACAGCGTCGACAGCTGCTGTGCTCGCGCCGGCGTTCCTCCTTCGGGCATCACGACTTCCTGATCCCACCGGAGAACTCCTGCAGCGTTCGAAACGTTCGAGATGCGCTCGACGCGGTCTTCGAACTCTTCGTACGTGTCGGCGGTCGTCGCCTCGGTCGGAGCCTGATCGCTCGCCATTTTCTCACCGTACCGGCCGAATCGCTATCAACGTCGTGGTTCCGGAACAGGGGTGGGTGAACCGACAGCCACGATCGGTGGGCTCGTTTCCTTCGGATACGAGTCCGCTGTCGACGAAAAGGCATATGGCCGACCCCTTCGGGCTGTGTACCAATGGCCACCGGCAGGTGGGAACGGCTCGCAGGGACGGCCAGCGGTGCGAAGCGATACGTTCGAGGGTGCGTGCGGATCGATACGCGGACGCTCGCGGTTTTTCGCGTCTTTCTCGCGGTCTTGATACTCGCCGACCTCGCCCTCCGATCGCGCAACTTCACCGCGTTCTACACGAAGGACGGACTGGTCCCTCCGGACCTCGCGAGGGAGACCGCGCCGATCGACGTCGGATCGGTCTACTTCCTCTCTCCCGACCCCGCCGTGACGGCCGGGCTGTTCGTCGTCCACGGCCTCGTCGCGGTGGGGTTGCTCGTCGGCTACCGGACCAGGATCGCGACCGCCCTCTCGTTCGTCTTCGTCGTCTTGCTCGACCTCCGAAACCCGCTCGTGTTGAGCTACGCCGACGTTCTCTTCGCGTGGCTGTTGCTCTGGGCGATCTTCCTCCCGCTCGGAGCCCGCTGGTCGGTCGACGCCGTCCACGCCGATCGACCGCCGAGAACCGCCGTCGCCACCGTCGCGTCCGGGCTGATCCTCCTGCAGATGATCACCATGTACGTCGTAAACGGCGTCCACAAATCCGGCTCCGAGCTGTGGCAAAGCGGCGAGGCGGCCGTGCTGGTCCTCGGCCTCGACGACATGACGTTTCTGCTCGGTGACCTCGTTCGCTCAGTTCCGACGGCGCTCCAGTTCGGCGGCCTCGCGTGGTACTACATGCTGTTGTTCTCGTGGCTCCTGGTGCTCGCTCGCGGTCGCCTCCGAACGGCGCTCGTCGGGGCGTTCGTGACGGCTCACCTCTCGTTTGCCCTCACCGTCCGCATCGGCGCGTTCGCATACGTCGCTCTCGCGGGCGTCGTTTTGTTCCTCCAGGCGTCGTTCTGGGAGGACCTCTCGAGTCTGGGCCGCCGACTCGAATCCCGGATAGCCCGTCTCGAGGGGGTTCGACCCCGAATCGATCGCGTTCGATCCGGACTCGAGAGCTGCCAGTCCCGGCTCGAGGAGGTCGCAATCGCGGTCCCGCGACTCGAGGTCGACGCGGGGCTCGGGGAACGGGTTCCAGCGAACCCGTACCGGGCCGTCGTTCCCCTCGTCGCCGTCGTGTTCGCGGGGATCGTTCTCGTCTCGGTGCTCTCGGCCGGCGGCGTCGTCGACACGGACGCGAGTTCGGTCGACGCGGTCGACGGTGGTGTCGATGCGTTCGTCGACCACCAGACCGAGTGGCGGATCTTCGCACCGGAGCCGCGGACGACGGACCGCTACTACGTGTTCCCGGCGACGACGGCCGACGGCGACCGGATCGACGCCTACAACGACCGCGAGTTGCGCTTCGAGCGGCCGTCCGACCAGCTACAGACGCAGTACGGAACGTACCGCGAACGGTTTTATATGAACAGCGTCGCGACACCGGACCACCCCGACGTCCCGGTCCGGCTTGCCGAGTCGATCTGTGCCGACCGAGACGATGGCGGCGACGCGGTCACCCACCTCGAGATGTACCTGATCGAAGAAGACGTCACCCTCGAGACGATCGACGATCCCGCCAATCGAACGCGGGAGGCGACGTTGCTCTACCGACACCGGTGCGGTGACGCCGAACCGATCGACGTCGCACAGCCGCCGTTTTAATGGGGCTGGTGTGCCGAATCGATTCCGATCGGTGCGTCGATAACTCCTTTACTTCGATTTTCGAAGTGTTGGCAAAGTACCTTCTTGAGACCATCTATTGGACAATTGGCTCGGGGCCGGCAGCCATCCAGTCGCCGTGGACGCTGCTGTACGAACTTTTGTGCGTATACGGTTACAGGACAGCAACTGCGACGGCGAGCGAGAGCACGCTCCCGACCGTCATCGCCGCGAACACGACGAGTGCGGGGCCGAGTCCGATCCCGCGGAGCTGTGTCGCTCGGATCTCCGTCCCGAGGCCAACGAACGCGAGCAGGAACAGCCAGTCGACCGCGTTCGCGATCGAGGCCTGCTGGTCCGGCGAGAACACACCGACGCTCGCGAGCACGACGAGGGCGAGAAAACCCAGGACGAACTTCGGAAAGTTCGTCCACAGGGTGCTCACCGAGGTCGATCCGCCGGATTCGCGGCGGGCGTAATAACTCGCGTATCCGAGTGCGACGACGCCGATCAGAGCGTTGCGGGCGAGTTTCGTCATCGTCGCCCACTGGCCGGCGACCTCCGAGTGAGCGAACCCGACCGCCACCACCGGACCCGTCGAGAGCATGCTCACGCCCGCCCAGACGCCGAAGACGATTCCGGAGAGGCCGAGTCGGGCACCGACGATCGGGTAGACGACGATCGTTATCGCATCGATCAGCAACACGACGCCTGCGGCGTAGGCGATCTGGGTCTCTCGAGCGCGGATTCCGCCGCCGACGGCGACGACCGCGGAAACCCCGCAGATTCCGGCACCGGCCGCGAGCAACGAGCCGAACCGTTCGGTCAGTCCGGCGACGTTCCGGGCGATCACCTCGACCGTCAGGACGGTGACCGTCACCGTCGCGATCATCAACAGGAGGACAGTGCTGCCGGTTTCGACGATCGATCCGATCGTCAGCGACGCCCCCAGCAGAACGATCCCCGCGGCGAGCCAGATCTTGTGCGTCGCCGTCCCCGGGCGAAGCGAATCGGGAACACCGATAGTGTTCGCCAGCAGGACACCCAGACCGATCGCGAGGAGCAACTCGTTGACGCCGACGACGGTCGAGAGGCCTCGAGCCAGTACCGCGCCGAGACAGAGACCGACGAACCCCGGGAGCACTCTGGTGACGCCGGTCACCATGGAATGTCGACGCCGGCGATCCCGACGAGGGCGACGATCACCGCCCCTACGAGAACGCCCTTCCAGTCGGCATCGAGGTCACCGTATCGATCGACCGCGTTCTCGATCACCCCATCGAACCGATCGTCCGTCATGGGAACCCCTGATCGATTCGTGACTGTATATGTATTGGTTTGCGTCGTAGGTTGCGGGTATATTTGCCGAATCTTTCGTCGTCACACCGCGGACGGCCCACCGCGTCGGCGAGCCAGCACAGATCCCACAGGCACGACTCGAGCGGAGTGTCACTGCCAGACAGCAGTCGGTTGGAACTCGAGCGGAATGACAGTGCCGGCCAGCAGTCGGTGGGAGGTCGGTATCCCGCGTGAGGTCGAGATCCCGCGTGAAATGCGACTGCGGCGGATGAACGCCGCGGCCTACGCCAGAAGGGTGTTGACCAACTCGAGGAAGACGGCAACACCGGTCCAGGTAGTGAGAGCGACGAGTACGAGAGAGAACAGAAGGCGTCCGATAGACTGTACCTTCTCTGAACGGAGCCGGTCGATTTCCACGGGGAGGATGGCTGGTTGGATCACAGAGTCGACGCCAACATGTGCACACTTGAAGTTCAGTCAGACGCACAGATGACGCCGTCCTCGAGCATCGTGGAGCCGGTTTACGGCAGCCCCTCGTCAACGCGTGACACGGGATTTCCCTCTACGGAGTTGTCACTCGTCGTCGCTCGCGTCTCTCGACGAACTCCCGACAGTATAACACGGACGCTCTCCTCGATAGAACCGATGCGCGCGTTCCGGATCGCCTACGACGGCACCGACTACTACGGCTTCCAGCGCCAGCCCGACGTCCCGACCGTCGAGGACGCGATATTCGACGCGCTTCGGGCGCTTTCGGTCCTCGAGCCCTCGAGTCGAAAACCCGAGGGGTACGCCGCGGCCGGCCGAACCGACGCCGGCGTCTCCGCGCTCGCACAGACGATCGCCCTCGAGACACCCGACTGGCTCACACCGCGGGCGCTGAACGGCGAACTCCCGGCCGACGTTCGGGCGTGGGCGGCCGCCGAGGCCCCGGACGGATTTCACGCGACCCACGAGGCGACCCGCCGGGAGTACGTCTACCACCTGTACGCGCCGCCGGCTTCGGGAGCGGCGAGTGACTGGCCGAGCACCCCAGTCGACGACGACCGGTTCGCCGACGCCTGTGCGGCGCTGTCCGGGACGCACGACTTTCACAACCTCACCCCGGACGACCGTAACACGGAACGCTCGCCGACGCTCGAGTCGACCCGAGACGGGGAGTTTCTCGTCGTCACCGTCGTCGCGGACGGCTTCGCCCGCGAACTCGTTCGGCGACTCGTCTCGCTCGCCCGACTCGTCGGAGCGGACGAGGCGTCGTTCGAGGCGATCGATCGGGCGCTCGCGTCCGATCCGCTGCCGGGACACGAGGGTATTCCACCGGCACCGCCGGAGCCGCTCGTGTTGACCGCCGTCGACTACCCGAACCTCGAGTTCGAGACCGACCCGCAGGCGGCGGAGAGCGCTCGAGCGATCTTTCGCCAGCGAGCGCTCGAGCGACGATCCGGAGCGCGGGTCGCCGGGCAGATTGCCGACGGCGTTCGGTGACTGCCGACGGCGTTCGGTGACTGCCGACGGCGTTCGGTGACACTGGAGACGGACTCGAAGGTGATCGATTTGAATCTGACAGCTCGAGAAGAGCAGATCGAAACCTACCAACCTCGAGGGGAATCGACCGGAACCGGATTCGGGTACGAGCGTTTTTTAGGACCCGGCACACACCTCGGCGCATGGAACTGTCGCCCGAAGAGTACGGTGCCTACTGGCGCGCGTCGATCCGAATCGCGGCAGGATTCGTCGTCGTCTATCTGAGTTACCGGTTCGTCATCACCCACCTGCTCTCCCATCCCGACGTCGGTGCGGTCCTGATGGGGATCTTCCTCTTCGCCGCGATCGCCTTCGCGGGAACGTTTCTCGCAATCCTCGGCGTGGCCCGCGTCGTCCGAACCGCAGTCGACGCAGAAATGCGGGGTTGATCGCGGACCGGTGTGCGTTCGACACTCTTTACCAGCTTCGCGCCGAATCGGCGGCTATGAGTTCCGTTCCCGCCCGTTCCGAGGTCGACGAGGAGTACACCTGGGACCTCGAGAGCATTTACGCGACCGACGACGATTGGGAGGTCGCCTACGAGGCCGTCACAGAGCGAATCGACGAACTCGAGAGTTACGACGGACGCGTCGTCGACGACGCGGAGACGCTTCTCGAGGTCCTTCAGCTTCGCGACGAGATCATGCGCGAGGTTTCGACGGTCGCCGCCTACGCCCGGATGCGCCGCGACGAGGACACGACGAACCAGCACTACCAGGCGCTGACCGCCCGCGCCCAGTCGCTCGCGGCCGACGCCAGTTCCGCGGCGTCGTTCATCGACCCCGAAATTCAGGAGGTTACCCGCGAGGAGTTCGACGAGATGGCCGCCGAGGAGCCGGACCTCGAGACGTACGACCACTACGTCGACGACGTCCTCCGGATGAAGCCCCACACCCGTTCGGCCGAGGTCGAGGAACTGCTCGCCGACCTGGGCGAAGTGACGGGCGCGACGGGCGACGTCTACACCATGCTCTCGAACGCGGACATGTCGTTTCCCGCCGTCGAGGACGACGACGGCGAGGCGGTCGAGATCACCCAGAGCAACTTTACGAACCTGCTCAAACGCCCCGACCGGGACGTTCGCAGACGAGTGTACGAAGGGTACTTCGACGAGTGGGAGTCGATGCGGAACACGGTCGCGACGGCCTACAAAAACAGCGTCAAAGCGGACGTCAAACTCGCACAGGCACGCAACTACGACACGGCTCGAGCGGCCGCTCTCGACGGACCGAACGTACCGGTCGAAGTGTACGACACGCTCGTCGAGTCGGTCCACGACAACCTCGAGACACTCCACCGACACGCCGACCTCAAGCGAGAGGCCCTCGGCGTCGACGAACTCCGGATGTGGGACCTCTACATGCCGCTTACCGGTGACGAAGGGCCCGACGTCGACTACGAGCAGGCGAGCGAGTACGTCGTCGAGGCGGTCGAACCGCTGGGTGAGGCCTACCAGTCCCACGTCGCGGAGGGACTCGACTCCCGCTGGGTCGACGTCTACGAGAACGAGGGGAAGCAGTCTGGAGCCTACTCCAGTGGCACGTACGACACCCAGCCGTTTATCCTGATGAACTATCAGGACGACATTTCCTCGATGTACACGCTGGCTCACGAACTCGGCCACTCGATGCACTCCGAACTCACGAAAGACGAACAGCCGTTCGTCTACTCGGGCTACGACATCTTCGTCGCCGAAGTCGCGAGTACGGTCAACGAAGCCCTGTTGACCGACCACCTCCTCGAGACGGTCGACGATCCCGAGTTCCGCAAACACGTCCTGAACGAGTTCCTCGAGCGCGTCCGGTCGACGCTGTTTCGACAGACCCTGTTCGCGGAGTTCGAACACGAGGCCCACCGGCTCGAGGAGGAGGGCGAACCGCTCACCGCCGACCGACTAGACGAACTCTACGGCGACCTCAAGGCGACGTACTACGAGCCGGCCGCCGTCGACGACCGAATCGCTCGCGAGTGGATGCGCATACCCCACTTCTACCGTGCGTTCTACGTCTATCAGTACGCAACCGGCATCTCCGCTGCGCTGGCCATCGTCGACGGCATCCTCGAGAACGGCGACTCCGCCGCGGCGGATTATCGAACGTTCCTCCGGCAGGGCTCCCGAGAGTACCCCCTCGAACTACTGCGAACGGCAGGCGTCGACATGAGCACCGCCGAACCGATCGACCGGGCGCTTTCGACCTACGGCGACCGACTCGAGGAGATGGAAGCGCTGCTCGAGTAGCCGACGACGATCACAGCGATTCGAGTCGGGGCCGACGATCACAGCGATTCGAGACGGGGCTGACGATCACAGCGATTCGGGACGGAGTCAACGACGACACCGAAAAAACGATGTTTGTTCCACAATATATCGATGTCGTATGAAAAAAGCGATCGTCGATCGATTACGCCAGCCGGAGTATACGGGTGACAACCGATGCGGGGCCTGTACGGCCGTCAACGTCCTCATCGCGGGCGCGATCGGTGCGCTCGTCGCTCGCAAGTCGAAACTGGCCGGCGCGGTCGCCGTCGGCGCGTCGCTCGTCCTGATCTCCCTCCGTGGCTACCTCGTTCCCGGCACGCCGACGCTGACGAAACGGTATCTGCCGCCGGAGGTGCTGGGCTGGTTCGGCAAAGAGTCGGAGCCGGAGATCCACGGCGGACTCGGGGCGGTCGACGCATCGCCAGCAGGGGCCAGTACCGAGCCACCAGCAGGGGCCGACACCGAGTCGCCCGCAGTCGGTAGCGCTTCTACAGCCGACGAGGGTCGCGAACTGGCGTTCGAGGGATCGCAAGCCGAAGACGGCGACGATGGAGCCGACACCGCCGGGAACGAGCAGGCGTCGATCCCGTCGGCCGAGGCGTACTTCCTCGAGCGCGGCGTCGTCGAACCCTGTGAAGACGTCGACGACCTCTGTCTCACCGACGAGTTCGAGACCGCCTGGACGGACGAAATCGATCGGATCGACGCGGACACCGTGGACGCGACCGACGCGATGAGCGCGTTCGGCTTCGACGACCTCGTCGACGACCCCGCCGATGACGACGAGTTCGAGATCGAGCGACACGACGACGCGCGAGTACTCCTCCGAGACGGCCGTCTGATCGGGAAGTGGCCCTCCCAGGCCGCACTCGTCGCCGACGTAACGGCCGCCCGCATCCTCGAGGAGCGCGACGACGACTGGGACGCGTACCGATTCGAAGCCAGAGGTCAGCTACTCAACGGGCTTCGGCTGTTCCTCGAGACGTGTCCGACGACCGGCGGCGAGGTCGTGATGGGCGAGGAGACGGTCGAGTCCTGCTGTCGGTCACACGACGTCGTCGCGGTCACCTGCGAAGAGACGGGCGAGCGGCTGTTCGAACACCCGGTCCCGGAACCCGAGAGCTGATACGGTCTATTGCAACGGTATAGTGTGCGAGCGCAGATGGGTCACGGTCACATCGGAAATAGCGTACAATAGTCCGTATGAAACGGACTGTCGTCGGTTCGGGTGTGGCGTCCGGATGGTCGTGGTCTCACCGGGACATGGAGATACCAGCCCGTATGGATGCTGGTACCGAACCGAGAGGCAGCATCGACTTCTGCCGCCAGAGTGGGGAGGTATAGTAGCCACTGAATGTCACTGCACACCCGATCGCGGGACGGATCGACGATCGGTGTGTAAATCGTTGCAGTTGTTACTACAAAATACATTATGAACTCGGATTCTGATCGCGCGCTCGCGTTACGCTTGTCAGTAACCGATCAAACCAAGTCAGCCGTTCACGTCGTCTCTCGTGGTTACCTGGAGGTATCTTACAAGGAACCACTAGGTAAGCTGAACGTTATTTATATACAATGTTTCTTTCTACTGAATGCTAACTGGTGCAGAGACCTCAGAGCCAGATTCCCGAGCGACCTTGGGCCATCTGCTGGTTCTGATTCTTGGAGTGTTGGTGGTAATTGGCCTGGCGTTCACCGGGACGATCGCCGCAACGGACAGAGACGGAGGTGGGGCCGCTCCCGTCCCCGGTGACGGACCGGAGTGGAACGACATCGGGGCGGAAGTATCCGAGGAGGGGATCACGAAAGCAGTGATCACTCTCGATGGACAACCGGATGGAACCGACCGGCTTGTCGTCATCGAACTCGACGACGATGGAAACTGGACCGAACCTATCATGCATACGGCCGACGGCCTCGAGCTCACCATGGAGGGGCTCGAGCCCGAAACGTCGTACGACGTGAGTGTCCAGGCGCTGGACGAGGACGGGAATATCAGCACTGACGGCCCAGTCCTGTCCGTCGAGACCGGGGAGGCCGACGAGTTCGACTGGCCCGACAAAGCGCAACTCGAGGTCTCCGCGGTCACCGATCGGACGGCAACGCTGACGTGGGATGCAGCCGAGCCCGCCAACGAAGCCGGGTTTTACTACCTCATCGTGACCGAGAAAGAAGAGGGCGTTCCAGTAGGAACGCCGACGTTTGAACGGGATCAAAACGGAAACTTCACTGCGTACGATGGAGAGTTGACGGTCGAGAACGACCAGTTCACGTACGAAACCGGGGAGATATTGGCCCCCGAAACCGAGTACGAGTTTCAGGTTATCTCCCAGCTCGGTGACCACCAGACGGATCCGTTAACCGCGTCCGGAACCACTGCCGACGCTGCACCACCGGAGTGGGACGACGGCGTCAGCGCCACCGTAGAGCAATCGACCGAGAGCAGTGCGGCGGTTACGATCGACGACTATCCGATCGCGTTCGAGGATTTCGACGAACTCGTGTTCTACGACGGCGACGGAACTGAGATCGACGCCCACGCGCTGAGCGATCTCGAGTACGAACTCGAGGGGTTGACCGCTAACACACCCTACGAGGTCACCGTCGAAGTTCGTGACCGGTTCGGGCAAGAAAGCGCCGACGGGCCCACCGTCGAGTTTACGACGAGTGCGGCAGAGGGGCCGCATGACGTGAGTGCGGACGCCAGCCGGACGAACGTGACCCTCACCTGGGAGGGGCCCGACACGGGAACGTACGTCATATCCCGAAACGGTAACGTCGTCGAAACGCTCGATGCCGAGAGCCTCACCGAGTTCGCGTACGAGGACTCCGGACTTGAGCCCGCCGTCGAGTACGAGTACGAAATCGTCCGCGAGATAGACGGTGAGGTCTCCGGGACGGTCTCGGACACCGCCGTAACCAGTTTCGTCGGCGCGACGGCGAAAGCCAGCGTCAGAGAGGACGGGAGTTCGAGCGGTCAAAACGACAGGGCGTGGGAGTCCGAACTCAGCGGTGACGGACGGTACATGGTCTACGCGGGCGGGCAGATAGAAGATCGGCTCGAGCGGATCTATCGGGTCGATCTCGAAACCGGCGAGCGAGAGCGGGTCAGCGTCCACGGGCCCGACGAGTTCACGTTCGAGACGCCGTTTAGACAGCCGACGGTCAGTGCCGACGGAAATCACGTCGCGTTCAGCACGGGGCGTTCGTACGAGCGCAATCAGGTGTACGTTCGCGACATCGCAGCCAACGAAACCGAACTCGTCAGCTACCACGAGGACGCATTCGGTGACAAATTCGAAGGAGATAGCTCCAGTCTGAATCCGAGCATCAGCGCGGACGGACGGTACGTCGCCTTCGAATCCGAAGCGACCGATCTGGTCGACGAGTCCGTCGACGGGACCAACCTGTTCGTCTACGACCGTAGCGAAGACGAAATGCACCTGATCGAGGTGAACGAGTCCGAAGGAACGCTCCAGCCAGACATCAGCCCGGACGGAAGCCACGTCGCCTTCGAATCCGACGAATTCCGTACCGACGACATGCCCGAGGACGTTCCCGACGAACAGGCGAACGTCTTCCTCTATGACCTGTCGACGACGGAGTTCGTGTGGGTGAGCAAACCGAACAAGGGAGACGTTCCCGACGGAAGCAGTACGCAACCCGCGGTCGCAGCGGGCGGTGAGTACGTTGCGTTCCAGTCGAACGCGGATAGCCTGACCGCCGACGAAATCGACTCGACGACGAGTTCCACTGGGACGTACCGATACAACAGCACCATCGACACTGTCGAACTCGTGAGTATCGACAACGACGGAAACGCGCTCACACCGCGCTGGAGTCCAGCGATCACGCCCGATGGCCGGTACGTCGCGACGAACAGGTACCATTTCGACACCGAGACCGGCGTCATGACCGACTTCGCCTACAACAACGCCGGCGATCGGTGGGAATGGTCGTATACCGGTGGTACCATCTCGACGCGGGACATGTCGATCAGCGACGACGGGATGACCGTCGGCTACCGCGTCTCCCCGTTTGGATCGAACGTTCCGAACCTTGTCCCGGGAGACGACGGTAACGACGATGCGTACGTTACGTATCTGGGTGACGACAGCGTGCTCGAGCCCCCCTCGTGGGACGACAATGCCGATCTCGAGACGAGCAACGTCCAGGCGGGGACGCTCGATCTCGGCTGGGACGCCGAGGACGGAGCGAAGTTCTACCACGTCTACGTCGACGACGAACTGTTCACTACGACCTCGAGTCAGACGACCGAAACAGTGATCGAAGATCTGGGGCAGGGGACGACGTACGATCTGCGAGTCGAAGCCATGAACGAGCGAGGCATCGTCTCCGAGAGCGGGCCCAGCACGTCCCAGACGATGGCCGAGCTCGAGGCTCCGTCGTCCATACGAACCATGCCGTACGACACGGGGGTGCTCGTTACGTGGTCCGACGACATGGAAGGCGGCGAAATATGGGCCGCCGAGTTTTACGCCGATGGCGAGTCCCGCGGATACGGAGATGAGGACGAGGGATGGTTCCTCGATACCGGACTCGAACCCGACACCGCCTACGACTACGAAATCGTATTCTACGACGGATACTACGCCGACGGAGAGTACAACACGGTTACCGCCCTCGCTGCCGTGACGACCGCGGCCGAAGGCGGCGGAATCGAAACGGAGCTCCTCGATCGGTCCGCCGACGGCGAACCGTTGTCCCGGCACTCCCGGAATCCGGATCAGACGTCCGACGGAAACGCGGTCGTCTTCGAGAGCAGGGCCGACGTGTTCGACCTGCCGAACGAGGCGCACTTCCGACAGATCTATCTCCGCTCGGTCGAGGACGACTCACTCGAGTTGATCAGTCGACCCGATGGGGCGGGAACGGACGTGGCAGGTGACGGCTCGAACCGACTCCCGCGAATCAGCGCGGACGGCTCGAGCGTCGTGTTCCGGTCGTCTTCGGACAACTTAGACGACAGCGTCGAGAGGGAGAGTGGATCAAGTTGGCAGCTGTACGTCCGCGACAGAGCCACCGATACCACGCGTCAGATCACCCAGATCGATGGAGAAAGCGCTGACTCCAGAATTCACAGCGAGTACGACGTAAGCCGCGACGGAGAGCGTATCGTGTTCTCGACCCGCGCAACGAACCTTCACTCCGATGCAGATGGCGATGCGACACAGGTATATCTCGCCGACCGAACCACTGGCGAGATTACGCTCGTTTCGACGGGAATCGACGCGAGCCCGGCCGATGACGACGCCGACAACCCACTGATTAGCCACAACGGCGAGTACGTCACGTTCAGCAGTGACGCAACGAACCTCGTCGAAGGCGTCACCAACGATCAGGACGACATCTACCGGTACGAGGTCGAAACCGGGACGGTCGAACGAGTGAGCGTCACTGCAGACGGCGAAGAGATCCCGTACCCAGATCCGGACTCCTTCTGGGGAGACGACGCGCGATCCCCTGCGATCGATGCGACCGGAGAGACGATCGCCTTCCTCTCACGGAGTGAAGCGCTCGGATCTGACGGTGACGACTATCAAATTTTCATCTGGAGTGAGGAGACGGGCACCACCGAATCCGTCGAGGTAGCAACCACGTCGTTTGCCGACTACGAGGTCGAAACGGGCGAACTCTCGCTCAGTCCCGACGGCCGGTTCGTCGCCTTCGAATCGTCGTCGTCGATCGCAGTGCCGCGAGCGAGCGAGGCGGACACGCATCTGTACGTCTACGACAGGACCACCGGATACACGATGCGTGCCGACGTGAACTCGATGGGCGAACCTGCATCCGAAACACACGCCGGCAACATCCGTCTTGCGGACACGAACACGCCGACGCTCCTGTACACGTCGGGAGCGACAAGTCTCCACGACGACCTTGGCGACGGGACGTCAGACGACAAGGTATTCAGAACCGAGCTGAGTCGGTTCTACGCCGTCTCCGACGTCGATCCGCCGAGCTGGGCACCCGGAACCGAACTCGAGACCGTTCCCGTCGGACAGGAAGCGATCCAGCTGAACTGGGAACACGCGGTCCACGAAACGGGCGTAGACTCGTACGTTATCGAGAGCGACGAGCTAGAAGATACCGTCGTCGTGTCGGGTGACGAAACCAGCATGATCATCGAGGGACTGACGTCCGATACGACATACACCTTCGAGGTGTACGCCGAGGACGCGGGCGGACAGCAGAGTCCGGCCTTGACCGGAACCGAGACGACGCTCTCTGAAGACGACGTCGTCACGCTGCTTGCCGACGTCGACGGCGGTGTCGTCACGCTGAGCTGGGAGGCTGCGACAGCGGAAACAGGAGTTCAGGGCTACCTGATTCAACACCGCGAGCCGGGTGGCGACTGGACTGATAGAGCGACCATCGACGACAGGGAGACCGTCGAAGCGACCGACGCCGGTCTGCGCTCGAATACGACGTTCGATTACCGCGTCCTCAGACTCGGCGGCGACGGTGAAACGCGCCCGCATACGACAGTCGCGACGATCGAAACGCAAGCACTGGTCGTCGAACAAGCCGTCTGGCAGGTACTGGAGGGCGAACGTAGCGGAGCCCTGGTGTCACCCGAAAGTGAAATCGGAGTGACGGTCATCGGAAAGGCGAACCAGGACGTCTCGGCAACGGTGAACTACAGCGTCTGGGACGATCCAGCGGCTGAATCGCCGGTCAACGAGACGATGACGATCGAACTCGAGGAAGACGAAACCGATCCCGGGCGGTACGACGCTGCGTTCACGCTTCCGGCCGACACCGCACAGGTGTCCGAGATCGATGCAACCCTCACCGACGGTTCGACGGGGGTCGAAACGCCGGTTTCGGAGCTTCCGGTTACCGTCGCAGCCAGTGTGGAGTTGAACGCAACCTGGCCCGAGGAACTCGAGTTCCCCAGCAACGCACGGTTGAGCATCTGGAGCGAGGAGGTACAGAACGGCGAAACCAGAACGTTCGATGAGGAACGAACCTACACCTTCGATTCGGTCGACACCGGCGAGGAACTGCGGACGGAGTACCGAGTCCGCATTCGGGAGCGGGGAACGAATCAGGTGCTGTACGAGGAGTTCCACGACGTGCGCGCCGGCTCGGTCGTAAACGAATCGATCGAAGACCCGGTCGAGTCGGCGACACTTCACGTAAACGTCGTCGATCCCGATGGCCAGCCGGAACAGTGGGTGCGCATTCGTGCGACCGACGTCGCGACCGATCGCTACCTGGGGCGGATCTCGAGCGACGGGACCGACGACCCGGTGGAGATCGCCTCGCACCGGCAGCTGCTAGCCGGTGAAGAAATCGATCTCGAGATCGATGGAACGAGCGCTGTGCCGTACCGGTTCGATACCGAGAAACGAATCGAACTTGAGCCCGGTACGAACGTCGTCACGTTCGAGTTAGAAGATTGGGGTGAGAAGGTCAACCTCAGCGGAACCGTAACGGACGTAGATGGCGATCCCGTCGACGGCGCACAGATAACGGTTATTCAGCGATACGGAGAGAGCAGGTGGGAAGGGTTCACGTACACGGACACGACCGGTTCCGATGGCGAATACGAACTCGCGGTGCGGCCCAACGGCGATGTCTCGCTGTCGATCACCGATCAACACGACGACGACGAGATCAGAGACGTCGCCGAGACGACTATCGCGGTCGGAACGGAGTCGCTCGAAGAGGACGTCGTCCTCGATCGTGAGCGTCCCCGAAGCATCGATCTCGAGTCGATCACCTACCGCGTCCCGGGTGCGGACGAGCCACAGACGATCAGTTCGTTCGGCCGGTCCGAAGCCGACGGCCTCAGGCTAACCGTTAGCGGTGACGGCATCTCGACGTGGCGTGCGACTCGAAGAGGCGAGTACCCATACCAGGGTTGGGTCGCGGACGGCGAGGAAGTCGATATCTGCGTGAATACGGCCCCACTCGGAGTGAGCGGCACTCACTGCGAGACCGTCGTCATGGACGAGGACGACCGGGACGTCGGCGTTGAACTGCAGGTCACCAATCCTGACGGTTCGCTGGCGTCGGCATCCGGTATCGTCACGGCGGATCTTCGGACGGCTGATGGAACCCAGTGGGACGGCACAGCCCAGGACACCTCCGCGTGGACGGCACGACTCTACGAGAAATCCGGCGGCGAGTACAGCACCCTTCGAACGTTCGATGGCACCGACGGCGACGTACAGTTCAACCTGGCCGAAGAGGGCGAGTATCGCCTCCGATTCGTCGGAGAGTATCGCGGCGTCAGTCAGTTCACGGAAACCACGTTCGAGCTGACCGAAACCGACAACGCGACGGATCTCGGCCAGATCGAAATGGACTCCGAAGGTCGGTTCGGGTTCCAGTCCGGAAACACGATCACCGGACCCACTGATCCGATACTGCCCGGATCGCAGGGCGTCGTTCGGGCGAACTACGAGAACGCCGGCGACGGATCGGTTTCCGACGCCGAAGTTAGCTTCGATCTCCCTGACGGGCTGTCCTACGTCGACGGCAGCATCGTCCACGACGGAGACGCGATGGTCGACGAAGACGACGTCAGCGTCTCGGACGGAACGGTGACGCTCCCGATCGGAACGATCGACGACGGCGGATACGGGTCGATACGGCTCGAGGTAGAAGCCGAACCCGAGACGAGCGGTCAGGACGTCGAAGTTCCCGCGACCATCTCGTTCAGCGACGGGAGCCACGAAGACGAGTGGTTCGGAAGCGCCGACGTCCAGATCGGCAGCATCTCGCTGACTGCCCCAGCTCAGGTGAGCGAACACGAAGTCGAAGTGAGCGGACGGGCACCGGCGGAACACACCGTTGCACTCTACGCCGACTCGGTCCGTATTGGCGAGACGACCGCGGCACCGAACGGGTACTGGGCGATGTCCGCGGATCTCCCCGCGGCGGATCCCGACCATGAGTACGAATTACAGGCGAAAGCGACCAGCGAAGACGGAAGCGAGAGTCAGCTAACGTCACCTGCAAGGGTCACGTATGATCCCGGTGCGGTCGAGTTGACGGAAGTGCGTTTCAGACAGAGCGACGACGACGCGGAGGTCCAGAACCTCCCACCGATCGCGCTCGGAAACATTGACGCATTCCTGCCAGCGACGTCCGAACAGGTCAGCTTCACGCCGAGCAGCAACACCCGATTCCCACGAACTATGCTTGCCGGACTCTCTTTCGAGTTCGAACTGGCGTTCGACAGACCAGACGACGTCGAAAACGCCTACGTGTTCGTTGATGGTCCTGCCGGTGGTATCGGAGAGGCTACCCAGAACGCGGACGGCGAGTGGGAAGCTACCATCGAAACCGATCGCGAAGCAGCCTGGTCGCTCGGAGAGATCTGCGTCGCGACTAACGTACCAGAAGAGAGCATTCCACCGACGGGATCGATGCCACAGGACAGCGACGTGCTGGACGACATCTACGGCAACTTCGCGGAGGAATGTGATCCCGTCGCCAATCCAGCATGGAAGATCGACCCCAGCGGATACGTCTACGAAGTCGAACCGGAGAACACGATTCCGGGGGTCACTACCACGGTGTTCGAAAAGAACGACGACGGCCAATACGAAGAGTGGGATGCAGAGTGGTGGGGCGAAGAGAACCCACAAGAAACCGACGCAGCTGGCTGGTACGGCTGGGACGTCCCCGAAGGAGAGTGGCGCGTCGTCTACGAGAAAGACGGCTACGAAACCGCCTACAGTCAGGACGTCTACGGAGAAATCGAGGTTCCGCCGCCGCGGTTCGACGTCGACATCCCGCTGAAATCGCTCGAGTCACCGACCGTCGAGACGGTCAACAGATCTGTGGACAACGATGCAGTTACGGTCGAGTTTACACGTCACCTCGATACGGCGACCGTGAGCGAAAACACGGTGTTCGTCCGAACGACCGGAAACGACTCCGAAACAGTTGACGCGACGGTCGTCTTCCCGGAGACGGTTGCCAATCCACACACCGACTCCGACGACGAGACGCTGTCCCGGCAGGTTCGTCTCGAACTAAATGAACCGTTAGCGCCCGGCGAGTACGAACTCGTCGTTCGTGACCTCGTCGAGTCGTATGCGTCGATTCCGGTAGCAGACGAGCATACGGAACCGATTCAGGTGAGCGAAGCGGGATTCCTCGAGGTTTCGGTTGACTCGACCAACAGCCCGGTAACGGCTGGTGAGACGGTGACTGTCGATGTTACCGTCGAAAACGTCGGAGAGAAGACCGCCACGCGGACGATCGATCTGCTGGATTTCGACGGCACCGTGGTCGACAGCGTCGATGTCGAACTGGACGGGAGCGACACAGAGACGATCGAGTTGCAGTGGGAGACGACTACCGGTGACGATGGAACGGGTACAATCGCCGTCGCGAGCGGAGATGACGCCGAAACCAGCGACGTAACGATCGTGGACCCGAATGGCTCGTCGTCACCAGGACAATCGCCATCACCATCACCCGGTGACGATACTGGCGCTGACGACAGCGAGGATGCAGACGTTGACGACAGCGAGGACGCAGACGTTGGCGACAGCGAGGACGCAGACGTTGGCGACAGCGAGGACGCAGAGGTTGACGACAGCGAGGACGCAGACGTTGACGACAGCGAGGACGCAGACGTTGACGACAGTGACGAGAGCGAGAGAGACGATGCAGACGGCGTCCACGAAGACGGCATAGCCAGCGACGATGACGACGGTGGTGACGACGACGTCGACGATGGCAGTGATGATAGTATTCCTGGCTTTGGCGTTCAGGTTACACTGCTTGCGCTGTTCGCTATCGGTGTCCTCGCAGCACGGCATCGTTGACATCCACCCTGCGCTGAAGCGCGAGGCTTTCGCCTCGAATTTTCCGTAATCGGCCGATTTCGAGTTCAAACCTTTAGTAACAACTGAAACGATGTACACACCGATCGCCGATCCCTCCCGCGATCGGGTGTGCAACGACGTTCAGTGGCTACTATACAGTCACGCCGTTCTTTCTCGTGTGAGTTCGTCCAGAACGTCCCGAAGCCCACGGTCTGGAACGGAAATAGCGAGATCGCGAAGTGACTTCTCCGTGGCGATCAGCGCGCTTTATCCGACTCGAGTCGCGTCACGAAGAGACAGACGGCGGACGGGAGTTGGAGACAGTTCGGGATTTTACAACCACTTCTCATACGGTTTACTCTACGTCAGTACCGAAGACCGCGGGACTGCTCCCGGTCTCCGGTACACCGGTACTGCAATCCGTATCAGACAGTCATCGACGATACCGTCACAACGGTGTGTCCCCTCTCGAGATCTCGGCTTGTCCGATCACGAACGGTATGCTAATCAATTGAATATAGCTCGAGGCCGGTAGCCCGCTCGAGCCACCCACACCCCTGTAAGCGCCAGCCGATCGGTTCGGTTCCACCGAAATTCGGGTCCCGCCTACCGCACGAGGGCTCGGCTCCGCCGGTCGCGCAAAATCCGTCCGCGACCCAAAGGCACATTTATCATCGAGGACTTATCGACGCACGTCAGGATGTCTCGAAGCCCGTCTCTCCCCGACCGACCCCATCGCGATATCGACCCCGATCTGCCGGACGACGAGCGGATCGAGGCGCTTCGCGGGCACTACGAGGATCTCGTCGAGGTCAACGAACAGCTTTCCGACCAGCTCGAGGAAGCCGACCAGCGCCGTCAGCGTCTTCACGAGCGCGTCGACCGCGTCGAGCGCGAAAACGAGACGCTGAAGAGTTCGTCGCTGTACATCGCGACCGTCGAGGACGTCCTCGACGACGAGGAAGTAATCGTCAAACAACACGGCAACAACCAGGAGGTGCTCACGGAGATTTCCTCCCGACTCGCAGATCGGGTCGCCGCCGGCGACCGCGTCGCCGTCAACGACTCGTTTGCGATCCAGACGATTCTCGACGCCGAAACCGACGCGCGCGCCCAGTCGATGGAGATCACCGAGCGCCCCGAGGTCGGCTACGAGGACATCGGCGGCATCGACGAGCAGGTCCGGGAGGTCCGGGAAGCCGTCGAACAGCCCCTCGCCGAACCCGAGATCTTCGAGGAGGTCGGCATCGAACCGCCGAGCGGCGTCTTGCTGTACGGACCGCCGGGAACGGGCAAGACGATGCTCGCGAAAGCCGTCGCCAACAAGACCGACGCGACGTTCATCAAGATGGCCGGCTCGGAACTCGTCCGGAAGTTCATCGGCGAGGGCTCCCGTCTCGTCCGCGACCTCTTCGAGATGGCCCGCGAACGCGAACCCGCCATCATCTTCATCGACGAGATCGACGCCATCGCCGCCACCCGAACGGAGTCGAAGACCTCCGGCGACGCCGAGGTCCAGCGGACGATGATGCAACTGCTCTCCGAGATGGACGGCTTCGAGGCCCGCGGGGAGATCCGCATCATCGCCGCCACCAACCGCTTCGACATGCTCGATCGCGCGATTTTGCGCCCGGGCCGATTCGATCGACTCATCGAGGTTCCCGAACCCGACCGCGACGGCCGCGAGCAGATCCTCGAGATACACACGCGCGGGATGAACGTCGGCGACGACATCGACTTCGCGACGCTGGCCGACGACACCGAGGGCTACTCCGGAGCCGACATCGAGAGTCTGGCGACCGAGGCAGGCATGTTCGCCATCCGTAACGAACGGGACGAGGTCTGTCACCAGGACTTCTTAGAGGCCGTCGAGAAGATCGAAAACGACGACTCGAGCGACGTTATCTCCTCCGCCGGCTACTTCTACCAGTAACGCTCGTTCGGGATTCGAGACGTTTCGTATCGCCACGCGCGAGCGAATTCGCTCGAGCGCCGGCGGAGTGTGCTTCTTACGCCGACTTTCTTCGAGTCGTGCCGATGGGTTCGGAACCGGTGGCCGATCTGGGACCGTTCGTATACCCGCCGGCGGTAGGTGACTTTACGTCGGTTTCCTAACAACTTCCGGTAATGAGCGACGATCACGCTGATCCCGACCACGGCGGCGAGATTCACCACCTCGAGATCTCCGCCTCCGACCTCGAGGCCGCAGTCGACTTCTGGGGATGGCTGCTGACGGAACTCGGCTACCGCCCGAAAGAGTCGTTCGAGGGCGGCCGGTCCTGGATCAACGGACCGACGTACGTCGTGGTCCAGCGATCCGATCATCCGGATCGGCCGTTCGTTCGCCGCGCTCCAGGGATGGACCACGTCGCGTTCCACGCCTCTTCGCGCGAGCAGGTCGATACGATTACCGAGGGGGTTCGAAATCGGACCGATGCCACGGTTCTCTACGAGGACCGCCACCCCTACGCCGGCGGCTACTACGCGCTTTACTGTGAGGGACCGGACGACGTCGTCGTCGAAATCGTCGGCCCCGAGGAATGATTCGATCCCTTCGCAGGAAGTGATCGACGCGACTCGAGATCCTCCATCTCGAACCGCAACGCCTTACGTCGCGCGTCCCCGAAAACGGCTATGAGTCCGATCCGAGTCGTCTGGGGGGTCGCCTCGGCTCCGACGGAGATGTCGTCCTACGACGCCGCGCTCGCGGAGGCGGGCGTCGAGAACTACAACCTCGTCTCCGTCTCGTCCGTTATTCCCGCAGACACTGTTGTCGAAGCCGTCGGCACCGCACCCGACCTCGGTCCGGCCGGCGAGCGCCTGACCGTCGTCGAATCTCGAGCGACCGCTACCGGCGAGGAAGCGAGCGGAGATACGACGTCGGTAACGGCAGCGCTCGCGTGGTCCCAGTCCGTCGACGGCGGACCGGGGCTGTTCTACGAGTGTGCCGATACCGGCGACGACGCCGACGTCGAACGTCGGGTTCGCGACGGGTTGGCTGCGGGCCAGGAGCTCCGGGACTGGTCGTTCGACGAGCCGTCCGTCGTCCGCGAGAGCGCCGAGGCCGAACCCGGAACGTACACGACGGCGGTGGTACTCGCGGTCTACGGCGAGAGCGAACCGATCCTCTCCGGACGGTAGGACAGTACCACGCCTGAAGCCGTTGACGGTCGTCGTGCGTACCGGTAGCATTCACCGAAAGCGAACGCTTTTCATCGACCAACTCGTTTGTGGGACCACACACTTCTCATGAACGGAAATACGCCGTACGCAGGGCTGCCAGGAGAGACGCAGGCCGGAAAGCGAGCCGCGGCGGACGTTCCGACCCTCTCGAGTACACAGAAACGACTGCTCCACCGGGACGTCTCCCGGATCGCCTCTCTCACGCGCGAGTACCTCCCCAACGAGTACGTCGTCGACGCCGACGTCTCGAGCGGGCTCTCCGGTCCACAGGTCACGGTCGCCGTCAGACCACCCGTTGGCCACGCCGTCAGCGCCGGTTTCACGCCCGACGTCGAGGACGCTGCAGAGGAGATCATCAGCTCCGACGAGCGAAACGAGGTCGCCCGCGGGCTGGCCGCGAGCGCGGCGTTTCAGGTCAAACAGGCGGTCAGCGACAACGTGACGCCGACTGGGAAATAAGAGGTCAGAAACAGACGACGAGTTCACCGGACTCGATCGGATCCTCCGGTTCCTGATACCGCTTCGTTTCGACGCGGGCAGCACCCGTTTCGTCGATCGCGTAGACGGCGGCGCTCGGGGTGTCTACGATATCGACGTCGCTGGCACCTGGGCTCCTTCGTCTGTCACTGATCATCAACTCGAGGCGCACGACGACTTTCTCGTCGTACCAGTCGAACGTCTCGATCGTCGGAACGGTAGCGTTGTAGTCCGTGATTGACTCGTTTTCGGGACAGACGGCCGCGTTTTGCTGATACGCGCGCTCGTGGTCTTTCGCGAACGTGGTGGCGGTCGATTCGGTGACTTCGTCTGGGGGATCCGGGTACGCTGCGGTACCAACGGTCTCGTACGCGGTGTCGCCGGTCTCGAAGACGTACTCGCCAGCGTCGACGTCACACGACGGTCGGTGGGCCGATCCGCAGTCGAACCGTTCTACGACCGTCGGTTCGGTTCCCGTTTCGCCGCCTGTCCCGTCGTCTGGCTCACCACCGGTTTCGTTCCGATCTGGGTCGGTGTCCCCATCACCTGTCTCCGAGTCGTCACCCGTCCGGTCCTGACTCGAGTCACTGGCGGTTCCACCACCCTCGAGACAGCCCGCGAACACGCCCGTCACTGCGGCAGTTCCGAGCAATCGACGTCGATTAATACCACACTATTTCTGTATGAATAATAAGTACTTTCTGCTGACGGATCAATGGCGTAGCGTTGCGCTCTCCGACGGCCGGAACCCGACCCGAGTCCTCGAGTCCCACTCGTTCGGTCAGGTGCTACGACGTACCGATGAAATCACTCCGGGTCGCGGTCTCCAGAACTGACGTGAATCAGTTTTCGAACAACGGTTATATACTTGCCCAGAGTAGTTACCATGGCATTCAATACCACGAATAGTGCCCTGGATGCCGCCGGTCTACCGGACGGACCAACGGATGTGAGAGAGATGACACACGCACACAAACTCGACTGCGAGGCGGCGGAATCCGATTGTCGATTTATCATCCAATCGGAAAACGAGGACGAGGCGATCGAACTGGCACAAAACCACATGAAAGAGGTCCACCACAAGGAGCTTTCGAACGAAGAACTCCGCGAGGAGCACCTCCAGACCGTGTGATTTCGTCGGGAAAAGCAGTGTGAAGCCGATCCCTTCTTTTGAGCGCTCACGCCGGGGACACGAACCTGTGACCGGCACCCCGCTGACTTCGACCCCGAAATCAGAGACCTTCCCCCGAGATTTCCCCGCTTCGGCCGCGACTCACAGACGGGCTAGTGCCTTCCGGATTACTGTACCGATGTACCGGCGCACCCGCCGCCGGGTCGCGGGTACGCCAGCAATGACGTACAGCAAACCGTATCAGTAAAGCAGTTGCTCGAGCTGGTGGGATCGTCGCTCGAGGTCGATTTGCGGATCGACCGAAGGGTCGGCCTCGAGGCGGTCGATCACGAGAAGCGGATCAGTACCCGCCCGTTCGACCGCACCCAGGAGCGATTCGATGGCGGATCGGTTGGTCGCCAACGACGAACACAGATCCAGCGCGATCGCAAGCGGGATCGCCCGGTCGGGATTGGTTGGAAAGGCGTCACTAACCCGGCTGAAGTCCGGTTTCTCGTCCGGTGGTGAGTCAGCCACGTCCGAATGCCCCTCGGCGGATTCGAGCGTGAGACAACGGGGACAGAACGCGGCGAAAGCCCCCGATTCGGCCGTGGTAGTCGCCACCGAGTCGGAGACGTATTCGCGGTACTCCCCGGGGACCGAAAACGAGATCACGGGAGTGTCACACGTTGAACAGACCATCTGGATCGGGGGTCGACGGCGTCGGGAGAACGGGTTCGTTGCTTACTGGTTCGCTGCGGGTGACTGGGCGGAGGTGTCCGGCTGGACGTCCTCGAGTTCGTCCTGGTCCGCTTCGGCTTCTCTCTGCTCGGCCTCCGCTTCTCGCTTCGCTTCTTTCTCCTCGGCTTCCTTTTTCTCCTTGATCTTCTTCAGGCGGAACGTCTCCTCGCGTTCCTGTTCTTCGAGTTTCTGCTCGATGTACTCCTGATTCTCGTAGAGTTCGGGCAGGAGTTTGAACTCGAGGGCGTTGACGCGGCGTTTGGTGGTCTCGATCTCTCTGAGCATCTTCTTCATCGCCGTCTCCACTTCCGCGGCGAGGATGATGCTCTCTAAGAGGTCCTCGTAGGCTTCGGCGGCCTCGTCGATGCGGGCCGAGGTTCCCATAATTCCGTAGCCACGCTCGTCTAAGCTCTTGGAGACGCGAGAGGACTCGATCTGGGGGACGACGACGCCCATGATGTTTTTCGACTCGGTGGTGATTTCGGGGTGTTCCTGCAGCGCCGCGGCGGCCCCGCGAACTGCGACGTCGCCTTCCATCGCTCGAGCCATGTTGATCTTCTTCTGGGCGGCCTCGTAATCCTCTGAGAGTTCGCCCCGGACGTCTTGTGCCTTGTCCAGAATGTCCATGAACTCCATGATCAGCCCGTCCCGTTTCTTCTCTAAGGTCCCGTGCCCGCGCTCGGAGAGTTCGATGCGATCCTCGATCTCCATCAAATTCTTGCGGGTGGGTTTGACGTCCTTGGCCATCTTGTGGGGGGCTTACGCCCGCAGTCGGATAACTGTTTACAGTTTTCTTCGAGCCGCGTGATCGACTTGCCGGCAGTGACCGGGCGACTACGGCCGGGCCCGACGGCAGACAGTTCGGTTACCGCCGCCGCCGCTTGAACTCCCGCGTTACTCGAGCGCACCGCCGAGCGCGCCGGCGATCGCGCTCTCTACAGCCATCACGAACGAGACGAGGACAGCGGTGACGAAGATGCCGATTCCGGCGATTCCGGTGATCACCCCGCCCACGGGACCGCCCGCCCAGCCCGCGATGCCAACGACGAGCGCGATGAGCAATCCGCCGACGATCCCGCCGAACGCGCCGGCGAGCAGCCCGTGCCAGAACCCGCGGGCGAGTCCCCCGCCGGCGAGGTAGCCCGCGACGAACCCCCCGACGAGCCCGGCCGCGAGCTGGCCGACGACGGGAAACGTCAGGCCGACGATTCCGAGGGCGGTTATCACGAGAAAGCCGACGAAAACGGCGCGCCAGTCGGTCATACTCGAGACACGTCGCGAACGACGATAAACGCTCGGCGCGGAACGAACGACCTTTTACGAACGCACCCCCTACGTCCGAGTATGATTTTCGAAGACCTTCCGACGACGCCCACGTCGGAAGAGTTGATCGACAAGGCGTTCTCGCGGGCAGCGCGGGCGGGGAGGGCCAAAGGTGGCCTCGAGGCCCAGCAGTCGATGCTCCAGACCGCGGCGAACATCATCTCGGACAACTTAGAGAACGTGGTGACGGCTTGGCCGGACTTCGCCTACGAGGACGACGTTCACCCGTTTTACTACGAGATCGCGGACGCGATCGTCGACGTGGACGAACTCCGCCAGAGTCTCTCGGAGGTGATGTGGGCGAGCCGAAAGGCCCGGGAGATCCACGAGGAGTACCAGTCGAAGCTCAGAAAGACCGATGTCGACACGGCACGCAAACACCGCAAGCAGGCCTTTGCGCGGCTGGCCGACATCGTCGAACAGATCGGCGACGATCTACTGTACATCAACGAATCGCGAAACGACCTGCGCGACCTGCCCGATATCGATCCGGACGAGCCGACGATCGTCGTCGCGGGCTACCCGAACGTCGGCAAGTCGTCGTTCGTCAACGACGTCACCAGTGCTCGCGGCGAGACGGCCTCGTATCCGTTCACGACGAGGGGGATTGGCGTCGGACACTTCGAGCACGACCACATCCGGTACCAGATCGTCGACACGCCCGGCCTGCTCGACCGCCCACCCGAGGAGCGAAACGAGATCGAATCGCAGGCGGTCAGCGCCGTCGAACACCTCGCCGACTGCATGCTCGTCGTCCTCGACCCGAGCGCCGAGTGTGGTTACCCCCTCGAGTCCCAACTCGAGCTTCGGGACGCGATCGCCGCCCAGTTCGATACCGTGACGGTCCTGACGATAGCGAACAAGGTCGACCGCGAGGAGGTCTGGAACGACGACCTGCTCTCCGAGATGGACGCCGACTATCGGATGAGCGTCGAAACCGGCGAGAACGTCGAACACGTCCTCGGGGCAGCCGTCGACGCGATCGACTACGAACCGGAGTTACCCTTCGAGGGGTGATCGGCGTGACCACACGTTTCGGACGGACCGATCCGCAACCGACACCGACCGTGGACGGTCGACAGCCACTGCCCGCTGAGGACGGGCCACAGCCGAGAGCGCCCGCGGACGGGCCACAGCCGAGAGCGCCCGCGAACAGCCCACGACCGCCGACGACTGCGGCCGAACGACGACTATGAAGGGACCTGGTATCCTCTGGATGCTCCAGACGGGGGCCGGCCTGTCGATGGCAGGACCCATGTTCGTCGTCGGTTTCGAGTTTCTCCGCACCGGTCGAACCGTCGCCGGCGTCGGCTTCTTCGCGCTCGGACTCGTCGCGCTTTACTTCCCGACCTATCTCGTCAACCGAATCGGCGGACCACGGGCCTGGATTCGCCGCCGGATCGGCAGGTTCGGGAGCGAAGACGATTCCGAGGAGGAAACGGCAGCCGACCTCGAGGGCAACGACGAACTCGAGCGATCGCGCTCGAGTCCCTTAGATCGCCTCAGGGGTCGGTGACGGTCGACGGAATCCGGAACTGATACAGCCGATAGTATGAACGTCGGAACCGCTACCAGTCGAGGCTTCCGCCGCTCTGGTACTCGGTCACTTGCGTTTCGAAGAAGTTCTTCTCCTTGTTGAGGTCGACCTGCTCTGACATCCACGGGAACGGGTTGTCGGTTCCGTACTGGGTCGGTAACTCGAGCTGGCCGAGTCGCCGGTCAGCGACGTACTCGACGTACTCGGCGAACTGCTCGGCGCTCATCCCAAGTATCTCGTCGGGGCAGGCCTCGTAGGCGTAGATCTTCTCGAGGGAAACGGCTTCGGTGATCAACGCGGTCACTTCCTCGCCGAACTCGTCGGTCCAGACGCCGGGGTGTTCCGTTCGGATCTGCTCGATGAGGTCGACCCCGAAGCCGACGTGAAGCGACTCGTCGCGCATGATGTACTCGAACTGCTGTCCGATTCCGACCATCTTGTTCTGGCGTTTCAGGCCGAGCATCATCGCGAAGCCGGCGTAGAAGAATATCCCCTCCATGATGACGTAGAAGCCGACGAGGTCCCGGAGGAAGTTTCGGAGATCCTCGTCCGTCTCGATGGTAAAGCCGTCGACGTCGATGACTCGAGTCAGCTCGACGACGAACTCGTCTTTTTCGGCGATGGATGGGACGCGGTCGTACATGCCGTACATGTACTCCGGCTCGAAGCCGAGGGAGTCACAACAGTAGATGAACGTGTCGGTGTGGATCGCCTCCTCGTAGGCCTGCCGGAGCAGGTACTGGCGACACTCGGGGGCGGTGACGTGGTCGTAGACCGCGAGGACGACGTTGTTCGCGGTCAGCGACTCGGCCGTCGAGAAGAACCCGAGGTTCCACTCGACGAGTTGCCGTTCGGCCTCGGAGAGGGCGTCGCCGTTCCACTGGGAGACGTCGTCTTGCATCGGAATCTCCTCGGGGACCCAGTTGTTGTTCACCCCCGCCTCGTAGTACTCGCGGGCCCAGTCGTAGTCGATCGGCAGTATCTTGTTCGGGTCGTGTTCTGCGTCGTCGTTGAGTATTGGCATCGTCGGAAAGCGTGTGGTATCGATTCGGTGGTTCGTTTTCGGTCGACAGCGTTACTGGCAGGCCTCGCAGGTCGGATCGTCGACCCGACAGAGGTCGTCGTCAGTCGAACGGCCGCCGTCGGACTCAAGGTCGTCCCCAGCGTCGCCTCGGTGCTGGCTCTTCCCGTACTCGTCCATGTCGAGCGTGGACTTTTCGATCTGGGACGCCCCGAGCGTTCGGAGGTAGTACGTCGTCTTCAGCCCCAGTTCCCACGCGAGTTCGTAGACGTCGGTCAACAGCGAGCCGTCCGTCGACGGGAAGAAGACGTTGTGCGAGATGGACTGGTCGATCCAGGTCTGTCTGTGTGCAGTCAGGCGGATCTGGTGGCGCGGATCGATCTCGAACGCGCCGCGATACAGCGCTTTCAACTCGTCCGGGACGGCGTCGATCTCCTGGATCGAGCCGTCGTGGTACTTGATCCGGTCGACTATCTCCTCGTCCCAGCGGCCGCGCTCTTTCAGGTCCTCGACGAGGTGGTCGTTGACGACCGTGAAATCGCCCGACATGTTCGATTTCACGTAGAGGTTCGAGTACATCGGCTCGATCGACGGCGTCGTCCCGTTGATCGTCGAGACCGTCGCCGTCGGCGCGATCGCCATCGTATTCGAGTTGCGCATCCCGTGTTCAGCGACGTGTTCCCGGACGACGTACCACTCCAGGCGCTCCTCGCGTTCGGTCGGGATCTCGCGACCGCGTTCGTCCTCGAGGCGATCGACGGTGTCCTGTGGGAGCAGTCCGCGATCCCACTTCGAGCCCTCGTAGGAGGGGTACGAGCCCCGTTTTGCGGCGAGTTTCGACGAGTTGAGGATGGCGTGATAGGAGACGAACTCCTGCCAGCGGTTTGCGACCTCGACGGCTCGTTCGGAATCCATCGGAACGCCCAGTTCCATCAGGGCGTCGTGAAAGCCCATCGTACCGAGACCGACGGGACGGTGGCGCTGATTCGAGCGTTCGGCCTCCTCGGTCGGGTAAAAACAGAGGTCGACGACGTTGTCGAGCATCCGCATCGCCGTCTCGATCGTCTCCGCCAGATGGTCGCGGTCGAGTTCGCCGTCGGCGACGTGGGTGGCGTAGTTTACGCTGCCGAGGTTACAGACGGCGTGTTCGTCCTCGCTCGTGTTGAGCGTGATCTCCGTACAGAGATTCGAAGAGTGGACCGTTCCGGCGTGGTCCTGTGGCGACCGAACGTTACAGGGATCTTTGAACGTCAGCCACGGGTGGCCGGTCTCGAACAACCGCGTGAGCATCGTTCGCCAGAGGTCCTCGGCGTCGACGCGCTCGTACTGTCTGAGTTCGCCGTTCTCTGCCCGCTGTTCGTACTCGCGGTAGCGCTCCTCGAAGGCTGATCCACACAGATCGTGAAGCTCCGGCACTTCGTCGGGACTGAACAGCGTCCACTTCTCGCCGCGCTCGACCCGCTTCATGAAGAGATCCGGAATCCAGGCCGCGGTGTTCATATCCGGCGTGCGACGGCGCTCGTCGCCGGTGTTCCGCTTCAGGTCTACGAATGCCGGGAAATCGAGGTGCCAGCAGGCGAGGTACGCACACGCCGCGCCGCGGCGTTTGCCAGAGCGGTTGATCGCCGCGGTGACGTCGTTGCTGATGCGAAGAAACGGGACGACGCCCGTCGACTCGACGCCCGTGCTCTCGATGAGCGCCCCCGCGGATCGGAGGTTCGTCCAGTCGTTTCCGAGTCCGCCGCTCCACTTCGAAAGCTGTGCGTGGTGTTTGTAGGAGTCGAAGATGTGCTCGAGGTCGTCCTGGACCGTCGTCAGGTAACACGAGGACAGCTGCGGGTGGGTCGTCCCGCTGTGAAACAGCGTCGGCGTCGACGGCGTGAACTCGAGACGGGAGAGGACGTCGTAGAACTCCTTCGCTCGCCGCTGGGGGTCGTCTTCCTCGATCGCCAGCCCCATGGCGACCCGCATCCAGAACGCCTGTGGCAGTTCGAGGTGCTCGCCGCCCTCTTCGGTCTTGAGGAAGTACCGCTGGTACAGCGTGTCCATCGCCATGTAGCCGAACTCCTCGTCGCGCTCGAGTTCGAGAAACGACGCCAGTTCGTCGAGGTCGAAGCGCTCGAGCAGACGCTCGTCGAGGAGGTCGAGGTTGACGCCTCGTTCGACGTTTTCGACGAACGTTTCGCGGTACGTCCGGTCGAGTTCGTACTCTGTGAGTTCGTCGCCGAATATCTCTCGGTAGTACCGCTGGCGAAACGCTGCGGCGGCGATCCGGTCGAACGCCGGTTCCCGCTCGATTCGCGCGGTGAGCGCCTGGATGACTGCCTGGTAGACCTCGTCTGCTGACGCGCCGTCGTAGAGCGTGCGTCTGATTTCGGTGACGAGGTCGTCTCGATCTTCCTCGGGGAGAACCCCCTCGTATCCGGCCCGTGCTCGGTCGACTATCGATTCGACGTCTGGTGTCTGAACGGTCGATTGCTGACTCATGTGTTCGAAGAACTGTCTGCTGGCTGAGATCGGTCGAAATCGTCGACTTCGTCGTCGAGGACGGCGTCGAGTTCTCGGCGGAACTCCTCGGGATCGGAGAACGCTTCGTAGACCGAGACGAACCGAACGTACGCGACCCGGTCTATCTCGTGTAACCGCTCCGAGACGAGTTCGCCGATTACGCTCGAGGTGACGAGACGCGTCTCTCGTTCCTGTACCGTTCTCTCGACGTCGTCGACGAGTTTCGTCACGGTTCTATCGGCTATCCGTCGCTTCTCGACGGCCCGTTCGATACCCGCACGCAACTTCGAGCGGTCGAACGGCTCGACGGCTCCGTCGCGTTTTTTCACCTGGAGGGAGTTCCACGCCGGACGCTCGTAGGTCGTAAATCTGAACGAGCACCGTTGACACTCGCGCCGCCGCCGCACGGACGTTCCGTCGGCGCTCGGTTCGGTGTCGATGACGCGCGTTCGTTCGTCTCCACAGTCCGGACAGTCCATAGTTGTGACTGGTCGTCTCCTCCCTCTCGACCACACATATCGGGTGTGCGGTGTTTCAGCCGTAATATCTGGTGTCACCTCCTCCCACATAAAGCCTTCCCAACTGAATTGGTGTAGTACAAGTGTACTTGTACTCGGGCGGAGAAGCGAGAACGAGGGGGAGACTGGGCTATAGTAGCCACTGCGAGTCAACATACACCTGGCCACACGACGAGAGCGCGGTTCGGAGCGAACGCGGTTCGGAGCGAACGCGGTTCGGAGCGAACGCGGTTCGGAGCGAGAACCGCGGAACAGCGAACGGGGAACGAAGTGACCCGTGAGCGACCGAACTGAACGAGAATCTCGACAGCGAAGGAAATCGAACGCGATGCGCGGAAACGACTCGAGCCTACGACTCGAGCGTGATCGCCTCGTCGGCGGCGTTCTGGAGGGCGTCCGAGCGCCCCAGTTCGCCCGGTGCGATCGCGACAGTGCCGATGGCGACCGTGCCGGCGTACTCGAGGACCGGCTTGAAATCCGTATCCCGCGAGGCGATCGCGAGTCGGTCGATGGTTCCCTCGCTCGCCAGTGCAGTCGCGTCGACGGCGAGTTTGACGTCGACGTCGCCGCTGGTGATGACGACCTCGAATCCCCGCGCCTCGGCCGCCTGAATAAGTCCCGGCGTCGCGTGTTCGTCGAGGTAGAGTCGGATAACGCTCACGCGGCCGAGGTCGCGTGCGGCGTCGCGGAGGTCGTCCAGGTCGACGTCGAACTCGTCGCGAAACACGTTCGGCCCGTCGACGAACAGGCCAACGGCTGGCTCGCCGGATCGACCGGTCGACGAGTCGGGATTCAGGAGGGTCCGAACGCGCTCGAGCATGGCCGTTCTTTCCGGAGCGGGCAGTTAGGTGTGACGAAACGGGGTGGCCTCTCGAGCGTCGCTTCATACGGATTGCTGTAACTGTGTACCGGAGCGACCGCAGGACGGTGGCCGGTCTTCGGTAACGACGTACAGTAACCGTATCAGTCGGAGATCCTTTCGACGGGAACGCGTTCCACCCCCGGGCGACGACCTATCAGTGTCCGTGAATTGGGTGTGCGTTTTTCCCCGGCGACGGTGTGGGTCTTCGGGTGGTGTACCAATGACACGATTCGACGAGACGACGGCGGTCGTCACCGGAAGCGGGTCGGGAATCGGACGAAAGACCGCACGAACGCTGGCGGAGGACGGTTCCGACGTCGTCGTCGCCGATATCGACCGCGAAAACGGTGAAGAGGCGGCGACGACGATCGCGAACGAAACGGACGCCGATGCGACGTTCGTCGAGGTCGACGTCACCGACGACGCTGACGTCGAGCGGATGGTAGAGACGGCCGTTTCGGAGTACGGCGATCTCGACGTCGCCGTGAACAACGCCGGCCTCGGGAGCAAACTCGAGCCGACGGCCGACGTCTCCGAGGACGACTGGCAGCGGATAATCGACGTGAACCTGACCGGCGTCTGGCGCTGCCTGCGAGTCGAGATCGACGCGATGCTCGAGGACGGGGGCGGCGCGATCGTCAACACGGCCTCGATTCTGGGGCGGGTCGGAACGGAGGGGGCACCCGCATACACCGCCTCGAAACACGGCGTCGTCGGCCTGACGAAGGTCGCGGCCCTCGACTACGCGTCGGAAGACGTCCGGGTCAACGCCGTCTGTCCAGGGTACATCGAGACGCCGATGCTTGAGGAGGCGGGGCTGTACGAGGACGAAGAAACCGTCGACCAGTTGCGCGAACTCCACCCGCAGGGCCGACTCGGCGAGCCACAGGAGATCGCCGACGCGATCGCGTGGCTCTGTTCGGACGAGGCGTCGTTTGCGACCGGCGAAGCGATGGCGATCGACGGCGGATACCTGAGCAGGTAATCTCACGTCTGCAGTCGGATCGGCGTCTCGACTGCCGACCGGATACGCGAGTCCTGCGTCACTCGGAGTACCCTTCCTGGAGGAACGCCCCCTCGGTTTCGTAGATCGTGAGGAGTTCCTCGAGAAATTCCTCGTACGTTTCGCCGTCCTCCAGGTGGCTGTCGAGGCGGTCTCTGAACTCGTCGGTGATTTCGATTGTGTGGCTCATGGTGGTGACGGACGGGACGTCCTGGTCGGTACTGAGGACAGCGTAAAAGAAATACCCTTGGTATAGTCTAACAAGATATCGACTGTCCCACACAACGGGGGCTGAGAGCGTTCAAATTTCGGCTGAGTGCGTTCGATACGCCGATAGAGACCGATCAGGACGTCGGCTGAGGGCGTTCGAGACTCGGAACCGTCACTTCGAACCGCGCACCGCCGTTGGGTCCGTCCGTTGCCTCGACGGACCAACCGTGGCCCGCGGCGACGTCCCGTACGATCGAGAGGCCGAGACCCGTTCCCGCGTCGGCAGTCGTATACCCGGGTTCGAAGACGTCCGCACGGATCTCGGCTGGAATTCCCGGTCCGTCGTCTTCGACGTAGAACCCGTCGGAGTCGGACAACTCGCCGACGGTTATCGTCACGTCGGAGTCGCCGTGATCGATCGCGTTCCGATACAGGTTCTCGAATAGCTGTTGCAGTCGGTCCGGATCCGCCTCGAGGACGGTCCCGAGCTCGATGTCGACGGCGAGTTCGGCATCCTCGGCCGCGATCATCGTCCACGACTGTCCTGCGATCGACGAGAGATCGACCCGTTGGACGTCGTCGATCGAGGCCCCGTCTCGAGCCAGGACGAGAATGTCGTCGATCAGTTCTTCCATTCGATCGAGGGCTTCGACGACGTCCTCGAGGTGGTCGGTTTCGTTCTCGGCGACGGCGAGTTGTGTTCTCCCCTGCGCGATCGAAAGGGGGTTCCGAAGGTCGTGGGAAACGACGTTCGCGAACCGTTCGAGTTGATCGTTCTGTTGTTCCAACCGCAGGCGATACTGTTCCCGGTGGGTGACGTCGGTGAACACGACCGCACGGCCGATCCGCGTCCGATCCGCCGAAAAGGGGTTCTCCGAGACGGAATAGAACCTGATTTCTTCGCTCACGTCGGCCTCGAGCAACTGCTCTTCGGACTCGAGTACGTCGGCGACGTCGGGTAACAACGTTTCGAACTGTCGTCCGATGCTTCCCGAGAGCGAAGGGAAGAGATCCAGTGCTCGGCCGTTGTAATCCCGAACCTGATCGCGGTCGTCGAGAATAACGACCGGTTGATCGGTTTCGCTGGTGGCTCTGACGATCTGAAACCGCTCGAGGTAGACGTAAAAGACCCCGATCGAAAATGCAGCCACGCCGAGCGGAGAGTACGTGATGTCGAGGAGCAGCGGCGAGACGACGCCGAGTACGTCGAAGACGACCGGCAGACCGGTGAGGCCGACGAGGGCGAAAAGCGGCGTCGTATCGGAGCTAACGCGGACGAACAGTTCGAGCAGCATGAAAAACCCGACGAACGAGAGCGCGTAGGCGAATCCCATCACCACCCAGTGAAGCGGTTCGTGGTGGATCTGGAGGGTGGGAAACGGCGTCGTAACGAGTTCGGTGACGAAGTACTGCTCGTGAATCGGGTTCGTCACTTTCACCCCGACGATCACGAGGAAGACGGCGACCGCGATCCGACGGATCGTCTCGTTTCGGTGAAGCGACCGGCCGGTGTAGGCCGAACAGAAGTAGAGCCAGGGTCCGACGGCGGCGATTCCGGCGATCAGCCCGCCGGTAAACAGCACGTACTGGAGTCGGGGACTCGAGGCGACGAGATAGCCGACGTGCGTGGCTGCCCAGACACCGCTCGCAAGCAACAGCCAGTAGAGGCCGCGGCGCGTGTCCTCGTGTTCGATAGCCGCCGTCCGTCGGAGACTCACGAAACAGACGAGTGCGCCGACGCCGAAGACGAGAGCGTACCCGAGCCTCATTGATCCGACCGACGACAGTCCCCCCAGCATTCGAGTGTTTGCTGGAGTTGGGAAACGACCCTCATTGTTCTTCCGGCAGGGATCACGCCGATCCGGACTGACACCCGTCATCACGCCCCGATCGGACTGATACCTGTCATCACTCGAGGTCTCGAGGACCGGTAACGAACTCGAGTTTTCGTGGCTCACGGGATCGCTCTCGGAGAGTCGATCGAAGCGAATCTCGGACGGGCGTCCCTCAGCCGGTGGGACGGAGGGCGGGTCGAGGTCGCGTTCGCAGAGCACCTACGGACAGCAGACCGTATCAGCAGCGTCGCCGTCGGTGACGGTAGGCCGTATCAGTAGCGTCGCCGTCGGTGTACCATCTCGTGTGGTAGTGCCCATCGCCGGATCGGACAGAACGTCAGACGCGGGCCGGTCCCAGTCAGCGAGGTGAGTCTCCGTCCTCGTCCGCGGGGTCGCCGTTCTCGTCGGGTTCGGCTTCATCCGTGGTTTCGGTCCGTTCAGACTGTTCGGCCGCCGCCTCACAGAGTGTCTCCCGCTCGTCGAAGTACGCCGGCGCGTCCTCCTCGAGTTCGAACTCGACGATCCGTTCGATCGCCTCGACCTCGTCGTCGGTCGACTGGAGCGCCTCGGCGAGTTCCGTGTAGCCGGCGGCGAGTTCCTGAAACGCTTGCATCCGGGCTTGCTTCGCCTCGACCAGTAACTGCTTTTCCTCGAGGTCCCGCTGGAGTTCCTCGATCGCGTCGACGTCGATCTCCTCGCTGGTGGGACGGTCCGTCGACGACGGCGTCGCCGGGCCGACGTTTCGTTCGCCGAGTCGGGTGCGGATCTCGGCCATCTCCTCGTCGATCTCGTCGAGTAACTCGTCGGCTTCGTCGCTCATCGTCTCTACCCGCCCGGAGAGGAGGCCGGCCTGCGTCCGACAGTAGTCGACGAATTCGCCGACCGAAACCGATGGACCGTCGTCGCTCATACCGGTCAGTTAGCGTTCCCGACCGAAGTCACTTTGGACGCGCCCTCGACTCGCCGTTGAAGGTCATATGCTAGCACAGTACATCCTATTCCGTTTTCAGGCTTGTTAAGTCCCTTCGGCCACTGACGCAATTACGATGAATCGGGTATCGAGTCGCGAAACCGTTCAGTCACCAGTATCACCTCGCCCATGAGTATGGATCACATCGAGGTTCGAGGTGCAGAAGAGCACAACCTGAAAGACCTCGACGTCACGATCCCCCGCGAATCGTTCACCGTGGTCACCGGACTTTCGGGATCGGGCAAGTCCTCGCTCGCGTTCGAGACGGTCTACGCCGAAGGGCAGCGCCGCTACATCGAGAGCCTCTCGGCGTACGCCCGGAACTTCCTCGGGCAGATGGACAAACCACAGGTCGAAACTGTCGAGGGCCTCTCGCCGGCGATCTCGATCGACCAGAAAAACGCCGCGAACAACCCTCGCTCAACGGTCGGGACCGTCACCGAACTGCACGACTATCTCCGTCTCCTCTACGCCCGCGTCGGCACGCCACACTGTCCCGACTGCGGGCGGGAGGTCGGCGAACAGAGCGCACAAAACATGGTCGAGCGGATCTTCGAGCTCCCCGAAGGAACGAAGGCGAAACTCGCCGCACCCGTCGTCCGGGACCAGAAAGGCGCGTTCGAGGACCTGTTCGACGAACTCGTCTCGGAGGGCTACGCCCGCGTGGAAGTCGACGGCGAAGAACACGACCTCACGCTCGAGAAGCCGGATCTCGACGAGAACTTCGATCACACGGTCGACGTAATCGTCGATCGGGTCCGAGTTTCCGCCGAGGACAGACCGCGAATCGTCGACAGCGTCGAGACGGCACTCGAGGAGGCAGACGGCGTCATGAAGGTTATCCTCCCCGATCCGCCAGCCGAGGCCGCCGCGGATCTCGGCGAGAAAGCCCGCCGGACGGGTGCGCTCGGCGACGAGGTCGAAGAGGACGACCGGTTCGTCGCCGAGTTCTCGAAGGATCTGGCGTGTACCCACTGCGGGATCGACGTCCCGGAGATCGAGACACGGAGTTTCTCGTTCAACTCGCCACACGGTGCCTGTCCCGAGTGCGAGGGACTTGGCGAGACGAAAGAGGTGGACGAAGACCTCGTGATCCAGGACGAATCGAAGCCGCTGAAGGAGGTCTTCGAGCCCTGGAGTTACAACCGGTCGTACTACCGCACCCGCCTCGACGCGGTCGCAGGGCACTTCGACGTCTCGCTGTCCACGCCGTTTGCCGACCTGGGCGAGGACGTACAGCGAGCGTTCCTCTACGGCACCGACGACGAGGTCGTCTTCAAGCGCAGTACGAAAAACGGCACCCGACGCAAGCGAAAGCGCTTCGAGGGGATCATCCCCAACCTCGAGCGCCGGTACCTCGAAACGGACTCCGACTCGACCCGCGAACACATCGAGGACTACATGTCGGTGACGGAGTGTCCGGCCTGCGACGGCACGCGTCTCAAGCCCGCAAGTCGGGCCGTTCTCGTCGACGCGACGTCGATCACCGCGATCAACGGAATGAGCATCGGCGACGCCCTCTCCCACTTCGAGTCGATGGAGGCCGACCTCACCGAGCGCGAGAAGGTGATCGCCGAGGAGATCCTCAAAGAGATCCGCGCACGACTCGGCTTCATGGTCGAAGTCGGCCTCGAGTATCTCACCCTCGACCGCGAAGCCTCGACGCTTTCGGGCGGCGAGAGCCAGCGCATTCGACTCGCGACCCAGATCGGCTCCGGGCTCGTCGGCGTGTTGTACGTCCTCGACGAGCCGTCGATCGGGCTCCACCAGCGGGACAACGACCGCTTGCTCGACACCCTCGAGGAACTCAGAGATCTCGGTAACACCCTCCTGGTGGTCGAACACGACGAGGAGACGATGCGCCGTGCGGACAACGTCATCGACATGGGCCCCGGGCCGGGCAAACGCGGCGGCGAAGTCGTCGTCAACGGTCCCGTCGAGGAGGTCAAAGCCTGTGAAGAGTCGCTCACGGGCGACTATCTCTCGGGTCGAAAGCAGATTCCCGTCCCCGACGACCGCCGCGATCCAGACGGGGTGCTGACGATCCTCGGCGCGAGCCAGCACAACCTCGACGACGTCGACGTGGACCTTCCGCTCGGCTGTTTCACCGCGATCACCGGCGTCTCCGGCTCCGGCAAGTCCACGCTCATGCACGAGGTGCTGTACAAGGGTCTCGCCCGCGAGATGAACGACAACACGAGCGTCATCCCCGGCGACCACGACGCGATCGAAGGGATAGACGAGATCGAGACCGTCCGGCTGATCGACCAGTCGCCGATCGGTCGCACGCCCCGGTCGAATCCGGCGACGTACACCAACGTCTTCGACTACGTCCGCGAACTGTTCGCCCAGACCAAACTCTCGAAACAGCGTGGCTACGAGAAGGGCCGGTTCTCGTTCAACGTCAAGGGCGGCCGCTGTGAGGAGTGTGGTGGGCAGGGCACCGTCAAGATCGAGATGAACTTCCTCTCGGACGTCTACGTCCCCTGTGAAGAGTGCGACGGCGACCGCTACAACGACGCCACCCTCGACGTCACCTACAAGGGCAAGACCATCGCCGACGTCCTCCAGATGAGCGTCGAGGAGGCCTACGACTTCTTCGAATCCTCGAGCCAGATCCGGCGGCGTCTCGAGCTGTTGAAAGACGTCGGCCTCGATTACATGCGACTCGGCCAGCCGTCGACGACGCTGTCGGGCGGAGAGGCCCAGCGGATCAAACTCGCCGAGGAACTGGGGAAAAAAGACTCCGGCGAGACGCTGTACTTGCTCGACGAGCCGACGACCGGACTCCACTCCGAGGACGAGCGCAAGCTCATCGACGTCCTCCACCGGCTGACCGACAACGGCAACACCGTCGTCGTCATCGAACACGAACTCGACCTCGTGAAAAACGCCGACCACGTCATCGACCTCGGACCCGAAGGCGGCGAGAACGGCGGCGAGGTCGTCGCCACCGGCACCCCGGAGGAGATCGCCCGCCTCGAGGACTCCTACACCGGACGCTACCTCCGGGACCTGCTGCCCGACGTCGACCTCGAGGGGCCACGCGGCGAGCGCGTCGAACCGGTATCAGCGCCGATGGACGACGACTGATTCTCGTCCCGACTGGCGACCGGTATTCGTCGCACTTGACGTCTCCGTCGGTCCCGCGCGACCGGAACCCATTAAACCGTTCCTTGCCACGTCTCACCGCATGAGCGAACGCAAGGATACCGTCCGTCGCGGCTTTGCCGCCGCCGGGTTCGTCACGATACTTCTCGCCGGCGGTATCGTCGTCTTCTGGGGTGGGCTTTCCGCCCCCGGAGCGGCGTGGCAGATCGGCTGGCTCGTCATCGTCGGCCTCACGCTGTTCGCCGCCGGCGTCCGCGAGCGGCTCCCGCTCGGCGTGAGGACGGTCGGCTGGCCTCGCGTTGCCGCCGTCGGCCTCGCACTGCTCGCGGTCGGCTCGAGCACCGTCGGCTTCGCGACGTTGCTATCGGGACCGAGCGGCTTCGGGCTGTTAACCGCCGCCGTCACGCTCTTCGTCGCGGTGTACGGCGGGCTCTTCGCGCTCGAGTGTTGGTTCGGCGGGCTCCGAATGGACGAGGAGACGTTCGCGGTCGAGTGACGGGGACAGATCTCTCCTGACGTTGTGACGGGGACGGATCTCTCCTGACGTTGTGACGTGGACGATTCCCTCCTGACGCCGTGACCGGGTCGGTTGCCCCCTGGCGCTGTGACGGGGAGTCGGCCGGCCGGTTCCTGTACGAGCCGAGACGGATACGTCCGGTTCGACCGGATCACGCCGCGTGTTCCGCCACAGCCGTTCGGAACTGATCTTCCCCGCGGGTTTCCTGTGGGAACGAGAGCGTCACCGCAGTGCCGCCGCCAGGCCGGTCTGCGAACTGCACGTCGCCGCCAGCGTTTCCGGTGATCCAGCTGACGAACCACAGTCCGAGTCCCGATCCGTGTGCCAGCTGGGTCTCGGTTCCCTCGAGGACTGCCCGCCGTTCGGACTCCGGAATCCCGTCGCCGTCGTCGGCGACCGTAAACTCGAGCCGGGAAGTCGACGTGTACTCGGCGACTTCGACGGACAGTTCGACCGTCGGGACGTCGCCGGGTTCGTCGACCGAACGGAGTTCCGACACCGGTTCGCTGTCGGGTCGTCCCGTCCGGTCGCCGTCGAGTTGATGTTCGACGGCGTTGTCGACGAGTTCGTCGAGTGCGTCGACGACCGCGGCGTCGACCACCGGCGATCCCGAGTCGGCGGTCGTCGTTTCCGTCCGAGAGACGATCCGAACGCTCGGGTACGCGGCTCTCGCTCTGTCGACGACCGACCGGAGCGCGTCCGTCGCCTCGATCGTCTCCGTTCGATCGTGGCGCTCGAGTTTTCGTTCGACACCCCGGGCCTTGTCCGCGGTGGCGAGCAGGTCGTCGATCTCCTCGCGGATCGGGTCGACGTGGCGGCGCTCGAGGGTCTCGTCGTGCTCGCCGAGGAGGTTCGCGTGTCCGCGGATGACGGTAAAGGCGTTGCGGAGGTTGTGACGCAACACTCTGTTGAGGACCTGTATGCGCTGTTCTCGATCGAGCTGATCAGTCACGTCGCGAGCGACGACGACGTAGCTACCCTCGCGGTCGTGTGCGCTGATCGTCACGTGCTGTTGAAACGTCGTGCCGTCGACTCGGCGGCCCGTCAACGTCCCCTCCCAGCGTCCGTTCCTGACGACCGCGGGAATCGCGTCCCGTTCGATGGTGACCAGCGACTCGTTCGTGTACTGTTCACCCCACAGTCGCCCCTCGAGAGTTCCCGGATCGGAGAGACCGTACAGGGATGCGTACGCGTCGTTGGCGAAGACGAGTCGGTCGTCGGCGACGACGGCGATGGCGTCCATCGCGGCGTCGACTGCGTGGGATAGGCGGTCGGTTTCGCGCCGGTGTCGGGACCGATACACCGCGAGATGACCGACGACGCCCCCGAACGCCGTTCCGACGGCTGCCCCGTGTAACAACGGGAGACCGGCGCTTTCGGGAACGGTCGATGCGCTCTGAGCGCCCAGAGCGAAACTCCAGAGGAAAAGCCCAGCGGTCAAAACGCCGCCAGCGACCGAGCATCCGGAGACGATCGTCGGTCGCTCGCAATCGATCCGATCGGAACGGATCCACGCGCCGTACCAGAGAAAGCCGAGTCCGACCGTCGTCGGAACCGCCAGTTCGAACAGCAAGACCGGAGGCGGACTGCTCCCAAGCTGCCAGTAGAGTCCGCAAGCGACGAGCAATCCGACGCCGAGCGACGAAATCGATCGGCCGTGGAGAGAGTCAGATCGGGACCAGCGGGAAATTGGCATCGGTATAACAGATCACTATCCGAATACGCATCCTATAAATCAATTGGCTGTCGTATGACACATGACTGGATATCATCACGAACGCTTTCCGTCCGGCGAGCGTACACGCCGTATGGCAACGCTGTACGTCGCCTTACCTGACCGTCTGCTAACGTGTAACGGGGATCCCGACGGAGGCCAGTGGACGACCGAAACCCGCCTCAAGGGACGACGGCTCGAGTGCGTCGCGGTCGCTCCGACGTCGCCGAACCGAGCGTTCGCCGGGACGTTCGAGAGCGGTCTCTTCCGAACTACCGACGGCGGAACGACGTTCGATCGCCTCGAGACGCCGTTCGAAAGCGATGCCGTGACGGCAGCAACGATCACCCCCCACGATCCGGAGACGGTGTATGTGGGTACCGAACCCAGTCGCGTCTATCGATCCGCAGACGGCGGCGATTCGTGGACGCACCTCGAGGGAATCGCCGACCTCCCCTCCGAACCGGAGTGGTACTTTCCACCACGACCCCACACACATCACGTCCGCTGGCTGTCGGTGGATCCGTTCGATCCCGACCGACTCTACGTCGGTATCGAAGCGGGTGCGTTCCTCCTCAGCACGGACGGTGGTGAAAGCTGGATCGAACGGCCGGCGGGGGCGCGCCGTGACAACCACAGTCTCGCAACCCACCCCGACCGCGACGGACTCGTCTACGCCGCTGCCGGTGACGGCTTCGCGGTGTCGACCGACGGGGGCGAGCGCTGGGACCACCCACAGGACGGACTCGAGCATCGCTACTGCTGGAGCGTGGTTCCCGATCCCGGCGATCCTGAGACGGTGATCGTCTCCAGTGCGAGCGGGGCCTCGACGGCGCACACGCCGGAGTCCGCCGAGTCGTACGTGTACCGGCGACGCGGGGACGAAGACTGGCACCGACTCGAGGATCGTGGACTCCCGACCGGCGAAGGAGTCGTCCGCGCCGTATTCGACACGACCGGCTCCGACGGGGAGATTTACGCGGTCACGAACGAGGGCGTCTTTCGCTCGACCGACTTCGGCGACGCGTGGTCGCGAGTCCCGATCGACCGGCCGGAGGTGTTCGTCGAGAAGACGCCACGCGGACTGGTCGCACTCGAGTGAACAGTCGGGCGAATTTCGGAGTCCCTGCCGACGCCTCACCCGGAGGTAGTCGCCTCGCCCTCGTAGAGTTTCACTGCCGATGCACCGATATCCTCGACGGTCCCGCTGGGTCCGCCGACCGAGACGACGCCGTGGTCCGACTCGACGAAGATGTTGTTCTCCGAGGGAAACGAGTTCGTCATCGGAAAGACGATGTTCTGTCTGACGTTGATCACCGGGCCGTCGACGACGTCGCCGTACGCTCGATTTTCGCCCGCAACCTCGACCGTCGCGTAGAGGTCGTGTCGATCGCGAAGACGCTTTGCGGCGTCGACGACGGCGTAGAAGAAACTGTCGTAGGTGTGGGGCAACGGTCGCGGATCGGCCGCGTAGATCTCGTCACCGCGACGCCAGAAGTTCACCACGAGGCTCGTCAGTTGCATGTTTCCGAAGAACTCGTCGTCGTAGGTAAGCGTCCGACCGACGTCGGCATCGGGGTCGTGGAGCTGTGAGACGGTGACGAGACCGCTGTGATAGTCGACCATGCTCGAGGTGACGTTCGCTCCGTGTTGTTCCCAGTATCGGACGATTGTGGCGGGAAACTCCCGCTCGGCGACGTCCTCGTAGGAGAGGTTGTTGCTGGCGAGCAACAGCAATACCAGCACACCACGGTCGATGGCGTCGGCGAGGACGTCTTCGATCTCGGGCACCAGTTCGACGGGAGCCGCGAGAGCGACGATCTCTTCGGAGGTGCGTATCTGGCCGCGAAGCTTCGAAAGCGCTTTCTCTCGAGAATAGACGTTCTCGTACGACTGTGTGCCCATTCGTATTACCGTAGCTGTCGGTGGAGCAACGCAAAAAAGTGTCGGGTACGTGGTGGTTTTCCGACATCTCGGCAGTGAGTCAGTATTCTAATACCCTCCCAAGCGTCGACTGATGAGCGAAATCGGACCACACCGCGTAATTTCGCTCATCAGTGCAGGCTTGGGACGCCACTAGTGCGCTCGCAAGTGTGGACAGCCTAGTCCTGCTTTTTCTCCGTGATAGTTGGATAGAGCCGGAGTAACTTCGTTCGGGCATCATCGGCAGTGAACTGCCAGTCGATCGAGACGGTAGCCTCGTTACGGTCAGTTTCCCACGCGGCGACCTCCGTTCGGAGTGTCGCCGCGTCAGGGATGCGCTGGTTGAGGCACTGGG
>NZ_REGA01000020.1 GCF_003841505.1 Natrarchaeobius chitinivorans | reverse complement strand
CCCCGCCGGTCTCCTCCCATCACTCGCCCATCTCAGCCCATGCCCATAACTTCCGTCACTCATTAAGCTCTCTCGAACGACAGCGAGCCTCCCGACTCGAGCGATTCGGGGGCTTTCGAGGTCGTCGTACTGCCATCGGTTGGTTCCTATTTGACAACAACTGACACATCTCGAGGCGAGGCCAAACGCTATATGGGCGTCGGGAAACTGGTCGACTCCATGAACGTTGCCGAGGCCGCCGAGACGTGCGACGCCGTCTTCGAGGAGATCGAGACCGCTGTCATCGGCGAACGTGACCTCTTCGAGACGATCCTGACGGCGGTGGTCGGAGAGGGCCACGTCCTCCTCGAGGACGTCCCCGGAACCGGCAAGACCCTCACGGCGCGGACGCTCGCGACGGCGCTCGACCTCGAGTTCAGCCGGATTCAGTTCACGCCGGATCTGCTCCCGGCGGATATCACCGGGACACACGTCTACGACGAACACGCCGGCCGGTTCGAGTTCGAGGCCGGCCCGATCTTCGCGAACGTCGTGCTGGCCGACGAGATCAACCGCGCGCCGCCGAAGACCCAGGCCGCGTTGCTCGAGGCGATGGGCGAGAAACAGGTTTCTACCGGCGGCGAGACCCGCGCGCTGCCGGAGCCGTTTTTCGTCATCGCGACGCAAAACCCCGTCGAGCAGGAGGGAACCTTCCCGTTGCCGGAGGCACAGGTCGATCGCTTCATGGTGAAGACGGCGATGGGGTATCCCGACCGCGACGGCGAACTCGAGTTGGTAAACCGGCGGGCGAGCCGGCGGGCGCGGACACCCGACGTCTCCCGCGTCGTCGACCGGGAGTCGGTGCGTGCGCTGCAGTCGGCCCCCGAATCGGTCACCGTCGATCCGGAGCTTCGGGAGTACGTCGTCGACGTCTGTCGAGGCACGCGCGAGGACGAACGGGTCGACGTCGGCGTCTCGCCGCGGGGAATCCAGCGACTGTTCGAGGCGACGCGGGCCAGAGCGGCGATCGTCGGTCGCGACTACGTCGCGCCGGAGGACGTCCACGCCGTCGTCCATCCGGTGCTCGACCACCGGATCGTGTTGACGACGGAAGCCGACGTCCGCGGCGTCGATCCGCACGCGATCGTCGAGAGCGCGTTGAACGGCGTCCCGGTTCCCTCGATGGGGGAGTGAGCCTCGAGCCGGAAAGCGAGTCCGCAATCCCGTAATCGAGACGTTAGCCCGAGGGGGCGAGAACTCAACCTCGAAGCGACCACGCGACCAGAACGACCGCGAACAGCCCCGTTCCGAGGGCGATCGCCGCGGACGTCGGATCGGTGACCGGCGTCGTCGTCCCGACCCACCGATAGAGGACGATCGTCCCGCCGGCGACGACCGCGCCCGACAGCGCCGTCCCGACGACGTGGACGAGTTCCGCCCGGAGCGTGTTCGCGTCGCGTCCCAGTTCGGTCCGGATCACGTCGGCGTACTCGCCGACGTCCCAGAGGACGAACGCGCCGACGGCGGTGACGATGGCGAGTTCGACCCGGTCGACGACGGCGAGCCCGATCGCCAGCACGAACACCGATCCCGCCGCCAGCGCGCCGCCGATCGCCCGGCCGGGGAGGATCCGGAGCGCGCGCAACAGCGTGACGCTGTACAGTACCGCCGAGAGTGCGGTCAGCGCGACGACGAGGACCGCCGCCGCCAGCGCGAACGGCGGGAGCGAGGCGACGAGGTCGACGACCGAGGGTGGGGCCGTTCCCGCGAGCGCCGCAGCGAGCTCGAGGTCGGGACCGACGAGCGACAGTACGAGTGCGGCGACGACGGCGATCAGGGCCGCCCCGATGGCCGGTCCGCTCACCCGTGCGATCGCGAGGGCGACGTTGTGATGCAGCGTCCGTCGGCCCCACTCGAGGGCCGCGAGCGAAAGGGCTGCGATCAACAGCGCGACCAGCACGAGTCGGAGCGCGGAGAGCGTGACGACCGTCGCGAGAGCCGTTCCGACGGGTGCGGGGACGATCGTCGCGACCTCACGTGGCGTCGTCGGAAACTCGAGGAACCGGTCGGAGACGGCCGGCACGACGAACGCCGCCAGTGCGAGGACGATCGCGATTCGGACGGCGTACGAACACCCGCGGCGGGCCGCCTCGACGGCGTCGTCGAGTCGGTCGGCTCGATCCGGCGGAACGAGTCGCTCGAGCGGGAGGGACGCGAGGGTCGAACTGACCGACAGAGCGCTCGCGAACAGCAAGACGGCAAACCAGACGAACGCCCACGAACCGTCGGCGACGACGAGGACGGCCCAGACGGTTCCGAACACGTCGGCCGCGGCGTCGCCGGCCCGCTCCCGGACCGTCGACTCCGGAAGGACGCGCACGACGACGAGGGCGACTACCCCCGCAGCCGCCAGCATCGCGCCCGTTCCGCCGTGTCCCGCGCCGCCGTCGCCGAGACGCCGCCACGACACCAGCCCGGAGGCGAGTCCGGCGACGACGAGTGCCCAGACGGTGACGCCAGCGAACAGTCCGACGCCGCTCGAGACGACGAGCGCGCCGGCCAGAACGACCGGCAACACGATCAAGAGCGCAGCGGGGACTGCGACGACTCCCCCGACGGCCCGGACGAGCGGCCGTTCGCTGGCGAGTAAGACAGTCGCGACGGCTCCCGCCAGCCCCGACGCCGTCGCGAACACCGCGAGACCGACGCCGACGAGCGCCGACCCGACCACGACGGCGACGAGCAGGGTACAACAGATCGTGGCGACGTCGCTCGCCGTCGGCCGCGAGAGCGCCATTCGAACGCCGGCGATCCCCGAGGACAACAGCGATCTTCCGTCCTCGAGGACGGTTCTCCCCGTCATCGGCGATCACCTCGAGGTCCCCGTCGACCGGTCCGCGGGTTTCGAGTCCCCGCTTTCGACCCGCCGGAACCCGTCCCCGACCGAAAGACCCGCGCCAGATCGACCGAGATCGGATCCTCGAGGTGCCAGTCGACGACGGCCGCGCCGATCCCGCGAAGCTCGTCGATCCTGTTCGTTCGCACGAGGCCGGCGATCCGGGCACCCGTACCGACCGACGACGAGCCGACGCCGGTCGTCAGGTCCGGCGTGACGACCGTCACGTCCCGTCCGCGAGTCCGCAGCGTCTCGACGAGGTCGACCGCGGCCCGATCCGAAAGCGGCGTACAGAGGACGACCTGCGCTCGGCGGGGAAGCCGCCGCTCGAGGTCGGCCACGAGCGAAGCACCGCTGGTCGTCGACGCACCGTCAGTCGTCGAAGCGCCGTCGGTGGTCGAACTGTCGTCGCCGAACCCGTCGTCGCCAGTCGGTTCGTTGTCGCCAACTGATCCCTCCCCGTCGACCGACCCACTCTCGCCAACTGACCCGTCCTCACCGACCGGTCCGCCGTCGGTGACGGGCGTGTCCGCAGCCGCGTCGGACCTGCCGTTCGATCCCCTCCTCGAGCGGGACCGACGCGTCGAAGAGGATCGACGACCGTCGGCCGTCGGCGGTCCGCCCTCACCCTCGTGCGCGTCGTCCAGTCGCCGTGTGACGTCGCTTTCGGCGGAGGGAGAAATCCAGGTGTCGCCCGAAAGCGTCGCCACGCCGGTTCGGTTGCCGTCCTCGAGCGAGGCGACGACGCCCCTCGAGGCGGCATAGAGCGTCAGGTCGAACGAGTCGGGGCCGTCGCCGACCGCCTCGCGGTGGACGCCGTCGCGGTCGTCGACGACGAACACGACCGTCACCGCCCGCTCCTCGCGGTACTCGACGGTCGCGAGGTCGCCCGTGCGAGCGAAGCGATGCCAGTCGATTCGGTTGATGGGGTCGCCGCGTCGATACTCCCGCGTCGAGAAGAACTCGATGCCGCTTCCGCCGTCGTCGGTGGGTGTCTGTCCGACGAACTGGATCGTCCGCTCCTGGACCGGAAACGAATCGAGCACCGTCTCGCAGGCGAGTTCGGCGTCCCCGCCCGGCTCGATGTCATCGGTTACGACGGTCGTCGCCGACAGCGAACGCAGCCTGACCGTTACGGAACCGAACGCGAACTCCCCGCGGGGCGGCGTCAGTTCGTACTCGTAGCTGACCGTCTCGCCAGGTCGAATCGCGCTCGCGAACGCGGGCGATCCGTCGGTAACGGGGACACCAGCCGGCGGTTCGTCGGCGATTCGAACGTCGGAGACGACGCTGTCGCCCTCGTTGGTCACCGAAACCGTTGCCGTTACCGGCTCTCCCGGACGGACTCGAGAGTTGTCCAGGTGACGCTCGACCCGAAGATCTGGGTCGGGATCGGCGCTCACCTGCCCGACGAGGACGAAACCGAGGGCGACGATGGCGAGGAAAAACAGCGCGGAGATCCCGAGTGCGACCGCGAGCAGCGACGAAACCAGCGCAACCACGAGCGCACCCTGCCACCGTGCCCGTCGAATCGGATCCGTCACCCGTCGTCCCCTCCCGCCGCCTCGTCGTCGGCGTCGGCGTCCAGTTCGCAGACGGCATCGTCCCCCTCCTGTTCGACCGTCGGCGGTTCGATCGCCGCAGCCGACTGTAGCGATTCGATCTCGTCGATCGTCCGCTCGAGGCTCCGGGAGAACGGATCGCTCGCGGAGACGAGATCGAACATCCAGAGCCACAGCGGCGTCGACGGCCCCCCTTCACCCGACAACAACGCCGACGCACGAGGGTCGTCGGTCCACGTCCCGGTTTCGATCGCCGCCGTCGCCTCCTCGTCCGTGACGCCGGCCCGGTTTGCGTACGCCGTCACCGCGATCGATCGAAGGGAGCCGACGAGTTCCTCCCGTGCACTCGAGCGAACCTCGCGATCGCCCTCGTAGGCCGTCGCGCGGTCGACGTACCGATCGAACGACGCGCCGACGGTCGATCCTCGCTCGAGCGACGGTCCGGCATCCCTCCGGTTTCGACCGCCGCCCGGTCGCCCCGTTGCGCTCGAGTCGTTCGATTCGACAAGCGGATCGATCGAACTCCCCCGCAGTTTCCCGACGATTCCAAGCGTCGGGGCGAACAACACGAGCCCGATCGTCGCGAGAAGGACGACGACGCCGGGATCGACGACGTCGAGGACCGACCGGAGCGCCGGGACGACCTCGAGGACGAGCGCGGGACGGACGGCGAAGAGCGATCCGACGACGAGGGAGACACCCCCGACGAGCGTGACGACGACCAGTCCCCGACGTGACGGCATCCGGCTCATTCGTCGGACGCCTCCGTCGACCCGGTGTCGGACTCCTCGCCCGCGTCGCCGACGAGTTCGGTCCGGAGTCGGTCGTGGGCAGCGGTCGTCGGATCGACGTATGCCTCGGGATCTCGAGCGCCGTACTCGACGTCGCGAAACGCGCCGGTGATCGTCTCGACGGGATCGGACGGCGCGCCGGCCCGTTTCGCACTGCGTGCGACGTCGGCGGGCGTCGCCGTCGCGACCCGCGATCGATACATCGACGACGCGTCGATCACGTCCTCGAAGGCTTCCCTGATCCGTTCGCGTGCGCCGATCTGGGAATCCGTCGCCGGGACCTCCTGAGCGTTCCCCCCGTCGCCGTCGAACACTCCGAGCGACGAACCGGTGTCTCGAACCCGCAGACGGACCGATCCGACGACAGCCACTATCCCCGCGAGGACGAGCCCCGGCAACTCGGCGATCGACCGAACTCCGCGAAGCGCCCCCACCGCACGCTCGAGGGCCTCCGAACAGGCGACGACGCCAGCCATGACGGCCGAGACGACCCGTCCGGGAATCGCCTGCAGCGTCCCGATCGGGTCGTCCCACGCGTAGAGGACGTAGCCGACGATCGGAAGCGCGAGCGCGAGGACGGCCGCGAGGAGAGTCGTGGTCGAGGGGGCCGAAACGGCGTCCTCGAGCGTGGATTCACCGCCCGCGTCGGGTTCGTCCGGCCCGCTCGATTCGGCAGTGCTGGTCGCCGCTTCGTCCTCATCGCTCGCCCCGTCCGGCGGTGGATCGTCGAACTGCTCGGCGTCGGTTCGGGCGTCGCCACCCTCGAACGCGTCGTCACCCACCGCCGCGGCGTCGCCACCGGTCTCGGTCTCGTCGCTCCCGGCGGTGGAATCACCGTCCTCGAGTTCCGCGTCGCCGTCCCCGAATTCGGCCGCACCTCTCGTGAAGTCGTCCTGGTCCCCGTCGGGGTCGGCTCCCGTGAATTCGTCCTCGGCTCCCGAAACGCCCCCATCACCCATGTCCGGCCCGTCGCCTTCCGGTTCGTCCTCGAGGTCGGCCGTTTCACCGGACTCGAGGTCTTCCATTTCACCGGGCTCGAAGTCGTCCGCGAGCGTGCGTTCCTCGTCGTCTGCTGTCAGTTCGTCCGCGGTCGTCCCGTCTTCGTCCGGGAACTCTCCTCCGCCCAGTCTCTCCTCCCCGACGCCCGCCTCGAGGGCATCTGGATCGTCCTCCCCCGTCAGCAACGCGCCGAACTCGCCACCCATGCCGCTTTCGGCGGATTCGCTTTCCCCCGCCCGTGTCTCTGCGTCGGCGGGTTCGCCCTCCTCGAGTCGTTCTTCTGCGTCGGCAACTTCGGAACCGGCGAACTCACCGGCAGCTGGCTCGTCGGCACCGGCCAACCAGTCGCCGCCGATCGCCGAAAACAGCGTTGCGAGTCCGTACAGCGCGCCGCCCGCGATTCGTTCCGCGGTTCCGGACTCCCCGTCGGCGAACTGCGCGTCTCCGCCCGGCCCGCCCTCGAGAGCGGTGGTGTCACCCCCATCACCGGGACCACCCGCCGACGCCTCGCCGGTACCCCCGTGGTCGGCAGTCCCCTCACGATCACCGCTGTCGTCCCGACTCTCGAGCGAGTCGGCCGGCGACCCGTGGCTCTCGGCCGACTGGAAGCCATCCTGAGCCGTCGGTTCTGCGGATTCGTCCGTGAGAAGCGTGTGCGCAGGAGAGTTCCCCGCCAGCATCGGCATCGCACTCGCCGCGAGCAGGAGTCCGCCGACGGCACAGACGACGGCGACCGCTGCGAGGAGACGCCGTCCGGCGTTCGATCCGGCTGCCATTAATCGGGTTGTACTTTGCGAAACTCGCATTTACCTCTTGTTGCAGCGGCGTCTTCCGCTCTCGTCCGAATTCACGCGAAAGCATAACGTGACATCGTTTCATACGGTCTGCTATGAGTCTTTACCGGTCGATCGCAGAACGGTGGGCGATCGACCGGCAATCAGCATAGCAAACTGTATCAGACGGATTGCTCGTCGATGTGCCAGCGCGACTGCAGGAAAGTCGCGATTGCGCCGGAATTAACGATCCGTCCGAAACAGTGGCTTTGTTCCACCGGAGCTGACTGTGTGACACCTCCATCGAATTGACACGACATAAATACTCACACGGATCGTGTTAGGTAATGGCAGAAGTCCCCGCTCGCGAAGCACTGGAGTACGCAACCAGTGACGAATTTCTCACGTTGTACGGCGGATTCCTCGTCTCCTGGGCGTTGCTCGCGTTCGAACGGATTACACGCGGTATCTTGCCCGTTCGCATCCCGCTACTCGAGAGTCTCGTTTCGTCGGGTATCGTCGTCCTCTCGGCAACCGTGTTCGTAATCACGGTCGTTGCAATCCTCCACAAAGTGGCGATGGATTGCCGCCGAGAAGAAGCGAATTGAAAATAAGCGAATCGACGGTAGCCCCGCCGCGAAAACCACTAACTGTGACTGTCCAGGTCCGACGAGACACCGCCTCGAGGGCGGTCAGGAGCCCCAGAAGTTCTCTCGACTGCCGAGTTGTTCGCGCTGTTCGCGGAGACTGCCCCTTCCGTCAGATCCGTCCGTTCGCCCGCCGTCCGACTCGTCCTCCTCGGCGTCCTCGTCTTCGTCGATCGAAAGGGTCTCGAGTTCCTCCGCGCGTGCGTGATTGCTGTGAACTCGCGTGATTTCGACTCGAGCCCGAGTCTCGGGGAGGAGACCGTCGACCATGATGATGAACCCGTCGTCGGTTCGACCGACGCCGGCACCACTTTCGTGCATGTCGACGACGTCGATGACGACCTCCTCGCCGGGTTTCACCGGTTGTGTCTTCAGATCCTCGATCGGCTGGCTGTAGTGGTTGCACCACTCTTTGCCGCCCCGATCTCCGTAGTGTTGACACCCCATTCCGGAGATCCGTTCGGAAAAGCTCGGACAGTCGTCGGCGAGTGGACAGTCTGCCATACCCGTAATACCGGAGGCGACGTTAAACCGTTTCCGTCTCGGTACGACCGCCTCGAGCGGTCTGTGAAACGAACTGTGTGTCTCCGCGACCGATCGGTTCGGCCGACGGCCGACGGCTGTCGGATCCCCTCGACGACCGGCGGAAAACGGCGAACACCGGAACCGGAGTTTCGAAAACGTTTACGGGAGCGACGTTGGAGCAATATTGATGAAGATTCTCGTTCCGGTCACGGAAGTCACGACCGTCGAAGACGAGTTCGAGATCGAGGGCACCGCCATCGCCGATCGCTATCTCGGTGCCGACCTCAACGAGTGGGACGAGTACGCCATCGAGGAGGCCGTCCAGCTCCAGGAGGCCGGCCTCGCCGACGAAATCGTCACCGTCACCATCGGTCCCGACGACTGCGAACAGACCATTCGACAGGCCCTCGCGAAGGGCCCAGACCGCGCCATCCGCGTCTGGGACGACGCTCTCGCCGACGTCGATCTCCTCGACGTCGGCCTCAAATCCCAGATTCTGGCCGCCGTCGTCGACGCCGAGGAGCCAGATCTCGTCCTCTCGGGCGTCCAGTCCGGCGACGACAGCTTCGGCGCAACCGGCGTCACCCTCGCCGACGCCGTCGGCTACGAGTGGGCCGCCGTCGTCAACCACCTCGCCCACGACTTCGACGACGATACCGCCTCCGTTCGACGCGAACTCGAGGGCGGCGTCGAGGAGCTGACCGACGTCGAGCTTCCCGCCGTGTTGACGATCCAGACCGGCATCAACGAACCCCGCTACGCCAGCCTCCGGGGTATCCGGCAGGCCCAGCGCAAACCACTCGAGGTGCAGGATCTCGCCGACCTCGGCATCGACGCCGACGGCCTCGAATCGGCGCTCACCCTCGAGGAGATGGCCGAACCCGAAAGCGAGACCGACGTCACCGTCTGGGAGGGCGACGCCGACGAGACCGCCGCCGAACTCGCTGACTTGCTCCGCGAGAAGGGGGTGGCACAATGAGCGCCGTTCTCGCGGTCGCCGACCACCGCCGCGGCGAACTCAGAGACGTCAGCTACGAACTCCTCACCGCCGGCAGAGCCCTCGCCGACGACGTCGGCGCCGACCTCCACGTCGCCGTCATCAGCGGCACCGTCGACGACTTCGCCGCCAAACTCGACCGCGACGGCGTCGACGCCGTCCACACCGTCGACTACGGCGAGGAGTTCGACCACGGCGTCTACACCCAGACCACCGTCCAGCTCGCCACCGAACTCGAGGCCCAGTACGTCCTCACGCCCAACAGCGTCAACGGGCTGGACTACGCCCCCGCCGTCGCCTCACGCCTCGACGTTCCCATCGTCACCGATACCGTCGCCCTCGAGAGCGATGGCGACGAACTGCGCGCGACCCGCGAGATGTACGGCGGCAAGGTCGAAACGACCGTCTCGCTGTCCGGACCCGCCGTCGTCACCATCCGCGGCGCGGAGTGGCCCGCCGCCGAGGGCACTGGCGACGCCACGATCGAGGCGTTCGACCCCGACATCGACGAAGATGCACTGGGCGCGACCGTCACCGGCTTCGAAGAGGTCGCCGGCGGCGACGTCGACATCAGCGACGCCGACGTCCTCGTCTCCGTCGGCCGCGGCATCGACGAAGAAGAAAACCTCGAGCTCATCCACGAACTCGCCGACGCGCTCGAGGCGACGGTGTCGTCCTCGCGCCCGATCGTCGACAGCGGCTGGCTACCGAAGAACCGACAGGTCGGCCAGTCCGGGAAAGTGGTGACACCCGACGTCTACATCGCGATCGGCATCTCCGGAGCGGTCCAGCACGTCGCCGGCATGAAAGGCTCGGAGACGATCGTCGCGATCAACACCGATCCGAACGCGCCGATCATGGACATCGCCGACTACGCCATCCAGGACGACCTCTTCGACGTCGTCCCCGCGCTGACCGAGCAGTTCCAGTAAACTGGCCCTGACCGCACGGTGGCGCTTTGCGAACCGTCACCTACTTTTTCACCCCCTCCCAAGAACCGTCAATGGAACTTCTGGAGCGCCGCCGGGCGCTGATTGAAGAGCGTCTCGCCGAAATCATCGACGGGGTCGATCCCGAGACGCTCAACGAGGAAGTCCGTCACGTCGCGCTCTCGGGGGGCAAACGGGTTCGACCGATGGTCACGATCCTCGCCTGCGAGACGGTCGGTGGAACGGCCACTGACGCGACCGATTTCGGCGTCGGTATCGAACTCGTCCACAACGCCTCGCTGGTGATCGACGACATCATCGATCGATCGGAACTGCGACGTGGGACGACCAGCGCGTGGGCCGAATTCGGCCACGGGCCGGCGATCGTCACCAGCGACGGACTGCTCGGTGAAGCGTTCGCGCTCTTTTCGGCGAACCCGGACGCCACTCGAGTCGTCGCCGAAGCGATGGTCGAACTCGGCGTCGGCGAGGCGACCGAACTCACCTCACAGCCGGAAAACGAAGCGGAGTACATGACGCTCGCGAGACGAAAAACCGGGTCGCTCTTTCGAGCTGCGGCCGAACTCGGTGCGATCGCCGCCGACTCGGATCCGTTCACCGTCGAAACCCTCGGCGAGTACGCAGAACGCGTGGGGATCGCCTTTCAGATCAGAGACGACGTGTTAGACGCGGTCGCCGACTCCAACGAACTCGGCAAGCCCACGGGCCACGACGCCGCACTCAAGCGGCCGTCAGTCGTACAGGTAACCGACCTCACACCCGACGAGGCGAACCGCCGGGCGCGTGCCGAGGCCGACCGAGCCATCGACGCCCTCGAGCAGGTCGACGCGGCCGATCCGGAAGCGAAGGCGTACTTACTCGAGTTGGCCGAGTTCGTCGTCGAACGCGAGCGATAGGGTTACGCAGTCTGAAATTTCTGCAGTAGTCGTTGCATCGGATCACGCGCTCTCGGGACGACGCGCGTCCCGGTCGTCCGAATCCGAGAATCGGGACTCGACGATCGCGAACGCGAGAGTGCTGACGATTCCGAGGAGTGTGCCGGCCGTCAACGCCGTCGCGAGGTAGGTGACGTCGACGCGATCGAGGAAGAACGCACTCACCGCGTGGAGAACGAGCGCCATCGAGAGGACGTAAAACGGCGCGTTGAGGTAGCGCCACTCGAGGGTGTCCGCGATGTACTCGTCGGTGATCTGACCCAGACTGGTCGTCACGCCGGCCGCGGCGATCCACTGGATCGAGCCGTAGACGAGCGCGGCGACGGTCGCGAGCGCGCCCGCGTCGCCGACCGCCGACTCGCGTACCGCCTCGAGTTCGTTCACCCCGCTGACGCCGCCGAGGACTACCAGCGCGGCGGCAACCACGTACGCCAGCAGCGTCGTCCGGCCGGCGTACAGCGAGCGGCGGCCGCGTTCGACGGCGCTATCGAGACGGTCACCGAGGCCGAGTCCCCGCGAGATGAGATAGAGGCCGAGAAGCGCGGAGGTCGTTCCGAGCACGAATCCCGGCAGTTCGAGGGCGCTGCCGATCAACGCGAGCGGGTAGATCAACAGGAGGATCCCCAGCGGTATGAGAACGGTACCCCGCGTTTCGGGGTCGTCGAGCACCTGCTTGATCGTGTAGTACATCGACTCCAAGTTCTGGGCCTGACGGACGACGACGCGGCGGACGCCGTCGATCGGGACTCGAGATCTGATGATCGGGATGACGGATTCGTCCTGTGCGCCGTCGGTGATCACCAGTGCGGTGACGTCCTCGGCGGTCGAGAGACTCGCGAGGACCGTGTCGACCTCGTCGCCGACTTCGCGGTTGGCACTGACGTCGTCTTCTTCGTTTCCGGTGACGACGGCGACTTCGACGCTCTCGTCGCGCTCGGTGAGGTCGTCGTAGACGTGCAACCCCTGGAAGATGACGTTGACGTCCGAGTCCTCGGGATCCGCGGTCGCGAGCGCGACGGCCGCCTCTTCGACGGGGTCGCGGCCGATAACCGGCGTCGAGAAGCCGGTCTTTCGCCCGAGGTCGTCGTCGAGGTCGACACACAGGACCAGCAGCATCGACTCGAGGTTGGAGACGACGCTATATCCTTCTTCTGGAGGAAAAACTCGCCACCAGCGGTCGCTCGTCCGAGAGCGTGATGGATCGATTGCTCGAGAGCCGAAACCGACGATCGTTTCGCACGGCTTTTGAGGCTCGGCCGGCTACGTGTGCTCGAATGATCTCCAGGGGCTGTGAGCAGTGTGCGAAAGGTGGCAAGATGGTGCTGTTCGTCTACGGCTACTGCGACCAGCGCGACTGCTTTTACTGCCCGCTCGGGGAGAACCGAAAGAACGTCACCGACGTCTACGCCAACGAACGCCGCGTCGAATCCGACGACGACGTCCTCGAGGAAGCCCACCGAATGGACGCACTCGGTACCTCGATCACCGGCGGCGAACCCCAGGAAGCCCTCGACCGGACCTGTCACTACCTCGAGTTGCTCACGGACGAGTTCGGCGAGGATCACCACACGCACCTCTACACCGGGATCACCGGCGGTCGAGAGAACATGCGTCGGCTCTCTGAGGCCGGCCTCGACGAGATCCGATTCCACCCGCCGCTCGAACAGTGGGGCGACCTCCACGGAACCGAGTGGGAGGAGATCCTCTATATCGCCCGCGAGGAAGGGCTGACTCCGGCGTTCGAGATTCCCGGCATTCGTCCCGAAGCGGAGTTCCTCGAGTTCTTAGACGAGGGGGCAGCCGACTTCTGTAACGTCAACGAGTTCGAGATGTCCCAGGGCAACTACCGCCGGATGCAAGAGAAGGGATACGAGCTCAAGGAAGATCACATGAGCGCCGTCGACGGCACTCGCGAGGAGATCCTCGAGGTGATGGGCGATCACGAACGGGTCTACTTCTGTACGTCGGTGTTCAAAGACGCCGCCCAGCACCGCCGCCGACTCAAGCGCATGGCCCGCAACGTCCGCCGGGAGTTCGACGACGTCACCGACGATGGGACGCTCGTCTACGGGAAGACCCACACCGACCCTGACCGTTTCGTCGAACTCGGCGTTCCCGAAGAGTTCTACACCATCAAGACCAACCACGTCGAGGTCGCCTGGTGGCTGCTCGAGGAGATGATCGAGGAAGGTGACCTCGAAGACGGAGAAATCGTCGAACAGTATCCGAGTTACGACGGACAGGTGGTCGAGCGAACGCCGCTGGCGTGAGCTATTTCGCTTCTCCCGCGAACGAGCGCCGCGAGTGAGCGGGCTTTTTGGTGCAGATTTTTCGAGAAGCGGTGAGTGAGCGTCGCGAACGAACCCGACGAGAAAAAGGTGCATGTGCCAGGTGGTCGAGCGAACGCCGCTTGCGTGAGCTATTCGCTTCTCCCGCGAACGAGCGCCGCGAGTGAGCGGGCTTTTTGGTGCAGATTTTTCGAGAAGCGGTGAGTGAGCGTCGCGAACGAACCCGACGAGAAGTTGTCGAGAGCGATACTTTCGGGGTACCGACTCTTCTAGAGGAGTTCCTACGTCGATTCGATTTCGTCGAACAGAACGGTCACGCGTCGTTCGATCTCCTCCCGGATTCGACCAACTTCAGTAGCCGACTTCCCGTCCGGATCATCGAGATCCCAATCGCGGTTCTCGCCTGCCCATCCAGCAGGACAGACATCATCAGCTGAACAGCCCATTGTGATGACGTACCCGCTGTCTTGGATCTCCTCGAACGTGGCTTCACGCGGGGTCCGCTCGGAGATATCTATATCGACTGCGTGCATCGCCCGAACGACCTCGTCGTGAACACTGTCGGCGGGTTTCGTTCCACCAGTTACGAGGTCGATCTCGTCCGACAATCCTCGGTCTGTTACTTCGCGCTGGGCGAACGCATACGCCATCTGTGAGCGGCCCGCATTCTGAACGCAGACGAAGGCGATACGAATTCGATCCAACGATTCGGTCATACGCAATCAGTCATCGACCGTTTTCGACGACGTCACGTCATCGTCCGTTGGCTTCGTACTCTCGAGCCGTCCGGTTTCGTACCCACTCCAATCGAATCGCTCCTGGAAGTAGATAGCAACGTACACCAACGCGAGCAGGACGGGCACCTCGATCAGCGGCCCGATAACGGTCGCGAAGGCGACGCCGGAGCCAACGCCGAAGACGGCGACGGCGACCGCGATAGCGAGCTCGAAGTTGTTCGAAGCGGCGGTAAAACCGATAGCGGTCGTCGTCGAGTAATCGGCCCCGATTCCCCGACCCATTCCGAAGCTCACGAGGAACATCACCACGAAGTAAATCGTCAACGGGATAGCAAGCCACACCACGTCGAGCGGCTGTGCGAGTATGTTGTCACCTTGCGTTGCGAACATCACGATAACGGTGAAAAGCAGTGCAATCAGCGTGAGCGGGCTGATATTCGGAACGAACATCTCCTCGTACCACACCTCGCCCTTCGAGCGAACGCCACCCAGACGGGTCACGATACCGCCTGCGAACGGAATACCGAGGAAGATCGCGATTGCCCAGAACACCTGTGTGACGGTGATGTCGAACTCGCCGATCCCGGCAACCATCGCTTCGAGTCCAAGAATCGGGGGCAAGAAGAGCGCGAAGAACCAGATGTACACCCCGTAGGTAATGATCTGGAAGACGCTGTTGAACGCGACCAGTCCGGCGGCGTACTCACTCGAACCGTCGGCGAGGTCGTTCCAAACCAGCACCATCGCGATACAGCGGGCCATCCCGATGAATATCAACCCGAGGAAGTACTCGGGACGGGCCGGGAAGACGGGGACGATACCGCTGAAGAAGACCACCGCGAGCGCGAACATCAGCGTCGGACCGATGAGCCAGTTTTGAACGAGGCTCAACGAGAGAACACGCCACTGTGAGAATACCCGCGGCAACTGTCGGTAGTTGACCTTCGCCAGCGGCGGATACATCATCGCGATAAGGCCGAGTTCAACGAGGTAATACTCCTGAATCGGGTCGACTACCGACGGAGCGACGGAGCCGAGTCCGACACCGATCGCCATCGCGAGGAAGATCCAGACGGTCAGATACTTATCGAGGAAGTCCATCGACCGCGGATCGCCGCAGTTCGGACAGTCACAATCCGGCCCGTGGTCGTGGTCGAGATCACTCATCGACGATAACGCTCCCTTCGAGGACGGTGACGAGCGCGACGGCCCGATTGGTCGCCCGATACTTCTTCCAGCGGCCGTCCTTCCATCCCTCGACGAGACCCGCATCGACGAGCGTCGAGAGGGCGTGGCTGAGGCCACTCTCCGTTACGTCGACGACGGCGTTCAGTTCGCAGACGCAGAGTTCCTCGTTTGCTGCAACGAGGACGCGAACGAGAGTATAACGCGTCTCGTTGGACAGTGCCGAAAGCACGTCGAGTTCAGCCTCGGCGCGTGCCGTGGCGAGTCCGGCCTCGAGCGTTGAGAGTTCGTCGAGTCGGCGCTCGACGTCCTCGCTGCGACACTCGCCGAGTTCGTCGTCGAGATACCGCTGTAATCGTTTAGTCGCTTGTGCCATTAGCAGTCACTTGATTACTCTCTCAATTAGATGTTGCGGAAGATCCTGCTGAGAGAGTAAGTAACACACCATCGAGTGTCTAAGCCACCCACAATCGCCAGGTAAAGGCGATCCGAAGTACTCGCCCAAGAACCCGAGATGAGTTTCAGTTGAACTCAAACTAAATTAGAGATGGTGAATTATGACCATGACTCCGCTGGCAGTCGGAACGGTAACCGAGGAAACCACAAATGATGGAACGTACACCGTACGAAGAAGCGACGTGCTGCTCGACGGGCGTCTGCGGCCCTTACCCCGACGACGAACTCGTCGAGGTCAGCGCTGCGCTCGACAAACTCGAAGAGTAGTTCGATATCGAGGTATCGAGAGCGAACATGCAACACGGCATCGACCGGGTTCTCGAAACCCAGCGGATCGCCGATCTAGTCGACGAACCCGGCCCACGACTCTATTGTTTCTTCGGGATCCGCTATCGTAGCCAGTGGAAGTCAATGCACACCTGATCGCACGACGAGAGCGCGGTTCGGAGTGAACGTAGTGAGCGAGAACCGCGGACTGGCGAGCGGGGAACGACCCGTGAGCTGTGCGATGGGGTGTGTAACTAGTTCCAGTTGTTACTATAATACGCCGTTGACAGGGGTTGGGTGGAGCGATCACGTCTTCGATCAGAAGCGACAAGTGGGCGGTCGGGTTTCGCCGGAACTTTCGAACGAGATCAATCGATTTCGGTCGGATCGACTTCCGGAAGCGTGATGAGATTCTCGCGGCCGATGCGGAGCTTCTCGATCTCGTCGTCGTCGTCCATCTTGGAGAGCAGTTGCGAGACTTTGGCGTTCGACCAGCCGGTTTCTTTGACGATGTTGGCCTGTTTCATCCGACCGCCGTTTTGTCGCAGCAGCCGGTGAACACGCTCTTCGTCGCTCAACAACTCGAGATCGACGTCGTCGGGTTCCTCGTCGAACTCGACGCTCGCCCCGGACACCCCTGCGGGGTTCGGGTCTGCTCCTCGTCTCGTGTCGGCTCCGTCGGCGGTGGACGGTTCCGGCGAAACGTCGTTCTGGCCGGCGTTTTCCGATTCATACCGATCAGGAATCGGAAGCCACTCGGGGAGCGCGTCCGACGACTGTTGTCTGCGATAGAGCAGGTAGCCGGCTATGAGCACGGCGATCGCACCGGCAATCAGCGGTAACAACTCGGCAGGGACGAAATCCGCTGATCCGGCCCCGCGCAGGAAGACGATCTCGAGTTCGCCTTCTTCGAACTGGTGTGGTCCCTCCCAGGAGAGTTGTGTGGGCGTCTCGAGGCCGTAGTTCGGCGGCGATTCGATGACGAGACGCTGGTTCTCGTCGAGTTGCATTCCGATGCCGGCGGACGGGTCCAACGCGTCGCCGAAGTAGATGCGGTCGTTCTCGACGGTCGCGAGGTTGGTCCACGTAAACGAGTAGGAGATCACGCCGATTCGAACGTCTTCCTCGAGGTTTTCGTCCTCGTCGGGGACTTCGATTCGGGGTTCGTTCCAGCCGGCGTCCTCGAGTGCCATCTCGCGATCGGTCGCTTCGGCTGCGTTCTGGACGAACGGTTCGAACTGGGACTCGTCGTAGCCTGCGTCGCGTTCGCCACGTGTGACGGCTGTGGCGTATTCATCGAAGAGTTCCTCGTCTTCGTCGTCGGTCAGGAGGTATCGGCTCTCGACCGTCCAGTGCGTGTCGCCGTCGTCGCTGATGTTGATCCGAATGACCTGTGCTGGATCAGCCGGCGAGAGCGGATCGGATGCCGACAGCGACGCGTGGCTAGTGCCGGACCCCTGGGGAGAGGACGGAGTGAGTGATGGCCGTTCGTCCAGGGAATGGGTGCCGAGAGAAGATGCCGGTTGCACCTCGGAGGTGGAACCGGCGGGCGATGTGGCTCCCACCACCCCGAGCGAAGACGTAACGAGGAGGGCTGTGAGGGCGAGTGTGACGGCGGTGGACAACCGCATGCGTATCAACGGGTGGTTTCCCGGGGGAAAAAACCCTTTCCATACACAAATAAAACGTTACTACCGGTTGTGAAGGCTCTCGAGCACTGAGGATCGCTTTTCACGCCAGTTCTAGGCGCCGTTGACTCGGTTCGAAGCTATCGGTTCACCGTCGACTCGAGTACGCCCCCCTTTTGTATCAGGAGCCCGTACGGTGGGTCGATGAACAGCGCGACTTCTGCCCTCCTCGCGTTGCTTCTCGTCTGCTCGCTCCCCGCGATGACCCTCGTCGCTGCAGATCCAGGCAGCGGTACAGACAGCGAGCCCGACGGAAGCCTGCAGGACGAAACCGTTCAACGAACGCCGGTCGAAGTGAACGACACGACGAACCGGCTCCTGCTAACCGATCCGGTCCGGACCAGTTACGTCACGCACGGTCCGGACCTCGGCGCGACGTTCGCAAGCGGCAACGACGAACTGCGGATAGATCACGAGCGGTACATCGTCGACAGCCGGTTCGACGATGCCGATCCTGACGAGCGTGCCGACCTGCTCGAGAGGGAGTACGACCGCCTCACCGATCGTATCGAGGAACTCGAGGAACGCGAACGGACTGCCGTTCGGGAACACGCAAGCGGCGAGCGATCTGACGCCGAACTGGTTCGAGTACTGTTGCGAAACCACCACGATGCGACGGCCCTCCTGACCGATCTCGAAATGCTGGAAGATCGTACGGCGCAGGTCCAGGGGTTCTCGCTGTCTTCCGACGAGGTTCGGAGTAATAGGGCAAGCCTCGAGTTCCATCACTCGCCGGTCCGAGCGGAGCTCGTCGCGGCAAGTCGCGTGTCACAATCCGACGAGCACTACGACGTACAGGTCCAGACGACTCAGACCGGATACCGACTCTCGAGTCTCGAGCGATCCACCTACCTGACCGAAACTGTTCGATTCGACAACCGCGATCCGAATTCAGGGGACCAGTTCGGCGATCACGCCCCGAACGAGTACCCTGCTGCGGACTACGCGGTCGAACTGTATCCGTGGGCTGCCAGCCAGGGTCCCCCGCACATCGTCACTCACGGCGACATCTATAACGTCTGGTTTACACTGGACGGTCTCTCGCTCGACCTGTACTTCGACGGCGGGGCCGGCGAAGTCCATCGTGAACTACAGGAGATATCGGTCGGGACGCTCCCGATCGAATCGAACGAGAGCTGGTCCGACGACGGCCTCGAGCTCACGCTCAATGAGACGCCGGCGAACGGACCGGCCGAGGTTATCGTTACCGATTCGACGACGGGCGAACCGGTTTCGGCGACGATTACCGTAGACGAGTACGAACTCGGCGAGACTGACAGGGACGGTTCGCTCTGGATTCTCCCACCTGCCGACACCTACGAACTATCGGCCGAAGCGTCGACGGGAACGGTGAACGCGACGGTGCCGGGTAGCGATAGGAGCCACTGAACGTCACTGCACGCCTGATCGCATGACGGCCACGTGGCTCGGAACGAACGGGGGGAGTGAGAACCGTACGGAATGAGTGAGAACCGCGGATACTACGATCGATGTGTGAATCGTTTCAGTTGGTAGTATAGGAGCACTGATCGGTTCCCCGCTCGAGCGCGCTCGAGGGCACCTGCAGTTACGATCGACCGCACCTTTATAACCGAAACCGCGTCCAGAGCGGCCCGTGAGCGAACAGATCCGCGATCGAACCGACGGCGGTTACGGTTCCGAGCGGAGCCGGGGGGTCAACCCGGTCGTCGGCGTCGCCGTGTTGATCGCGATCACCGTCTGTCTGGCGGGAGTTCTCGCAGTCGGTGCAGCGTCGTGGTCGCTCGAGGCGACGGGACCGGATGCGGCGTTCGATCTCTCGGTCGACGGCGAGACGGGCGAAGTCGCGATCGGTCACGTCGCCGGAGACTCCATCGACGTCCGGAACCTCTCGCTCGTTATCGCGGTCGAGGGAACCGAACTCGCCGACCAGCCGCCGACCCCGACCGTTGGCGCGCCGGGATTCCAGGGGACTCCGACGGGACCGTTCAACGAACAGGCAGATCCGGAGTGGCGATCCGGCGAGCGGGCCAGCGTGTTCGTCGCGGACACGAACGATCCGCGACCGTCGGCCGGTGACTCGGTGACCGTTCGACTCGTCGTCGACGACCAGCGGATCGCAGTTCTGGAGACGACGGCGACGTAGCCCAGGGCCTCGAGACGGCGGGGACGGGGATACAGTAGTGCAGTTGTGGCAACAGGACTCGGACGGATTGCCGCTTCAATCACCCGGTTGAACCGGGTTGCCATCTCAATCGCCCGGTCGGACCGGGGACCCGCGTTCGCACAGCAGTGGCGGACGACAGACCGTATCACTCCGGTGCGCGGCCGATCGTCGTGATCGCTACGTCCGGGTCGTAGGACGGCCCCATAAATGCGTGTTTGACGTCCTCGAAGCCGGCCGTCTTGAACATCCGATCGGCCTCGTACTCGTCGTAAAAGAGCATTATCGAGTCTGCAAGCTTCTGTGCGAGAAGGCTATCCGGGTAGTTCGGTCCGACGACCAGTACCTGTCCGCCGGGTTTCAGCACGCGGCGAAACTCCCGGAGTGCGAGAATCGGGTTCGGCCAGTACTCGATCGATCCCGACGACCAGACGACGTCGAACGTATCGGTCGCGAACGGGAGGCGTTCGGCGTCGCCGCGGTGAAACTGGACCGGCGGCGCGCGCTTGCCGAACTTCCGGTAGGCCTGTTCGAGTTGGTGTTCGCTCTGGTCGAGCGCGTACACGTCGTCGACGTGCTCGAGCAGCCCCTCGGTCGCAAAGCCGGTGCCGCAGCCGACGTCGAGGACGGTCATCTCCGGCTCGAGATCGAGGAGGTCGAGTGCGTCCGCTCGCATCTCCTCGTTCCAGATGAAGGGGTTGACCTGGTCGTACACCTTCGAGAGGTACTTGTAGAACAGCCGGGCCCGGGCCTTGTTCTCGAGAACTCCCATCGGGGCAGCGTTTCGCGTCGATCGGGATATGTCTACTGTTCCCGTCCCCAGCGGGCGATCCCAATCGACCACTACCGTTCTCGCGAGGCGGCTGGGTTTCGACTCACTTTCGCAACTACCATATACGCGCTCTCGCAAAGGTTCGCCTGCTTAGAGTATGCCGAGGCCAGAGGTTCTCGAACGAATTCAGTCGGCGGAAGCGGATGCCGACGACATCGTCGCACAGGCAGAAAACGACCGCGACGAGCGAATAGCCGAGGCCCGGAAACGTGCCGAGGAGATTCGCACGGACGCGGAACAGGAAGCGCGCGATCTCAAAGAACGTCGCCTCGAGGCGGCGCGAGACGAGATCGACGAGGAGTGTGAGCGCGTCCTCGAGGAGGGCGAACAGGAGCGAGAGGCGCTCGCGGAACGCGCCAGAGAGCGGGTCGACGAAGTGACCGACCACGTCGTCTCCCTGTTCCAGGAGGACGTCCATGCTCAGACCTGAGCGGATGAGCAAGGTCTCGATGGCCGGTTCGAAGGGCGTCATGCCCACGGTCATCGAGACGATCCACGAGTTGAACCTGGTTCACCTCTCGGATTACGACGGTTCCTGGGAGGGGTTCGACAACGGCAACCCGATCGAGGGAGCCGACGATGCCTCCGAGAAGCTGGTGACCGTCCGCGCGCTCGAGAGTACGCTCGAACTCTCCCCGGAGGACACAGCGGCCGGTACGGTCGGCGAGAGCTGGGAGGGCCGACTTGAGGAGATTCGGACGCGAGTGAACGAACTCGACGACCAGCACTCCGAGACCCGCGAGGAGTTGCGCCTGGTCGACGAGAAGATCGACCGCGTCGCACCCTTCGCCGAACTCGGGATCGACCTCGATCTGCTCTCGGGGTACGACCACGTCGACGTCCTCGTCGGCGAGGGCACGCCATCGGAAGTCGAATCGGCCCTCGAAGCTGCCGAGGAGATCCGTGCCTTCGAGATCCTGACCGGGGGCGACGTCGTCGCGATCGTCGCCGCGCCCGCCGAAGGCGAGTCCACCGACGGACTCGTCGACGACGCGCTCGTCGGGATCGAGTTCACCCGTCACCCGGTTCCCGAGACCGAGCAGAGTCCGGAGGAGTACGTCGCCGACCTCGGGGAGGAAAAGCGCGAACTCGAATCCGAACTCGAGCGAATCGAGACCAGTCTCGAGGAGGTCAAACTCGAGGACGGCGGCTTCTTGCTCCGTCTCGAAGAAGAACTCAGTATCGAGGTCCAGCGCGCGGAAGCGCCGCTGCAGTTTGCGACCACGGCAAACGCCTTCATCGCGGAGGGGTGGATCCCCGAGTCCGAGTACGATCGGCTCGTCGACGCCGTCACCGACGCCGTCGGCGAGAGCGTCGAGATCGAAGAGCTCGAGGTCGCGGAGTACGACGACCACGAGCACGGAGCCGAAGCACACACCGGTAGTGGCGGCGACGGCGAGGGTGGCGACGGCGACGAAGCGGAGGCCGAACCGTCACAGCCCGCCGCCCAAAAGGCCGCGACCGACGGCGGAACGTCCGCCACATCCGCTGGCGCGGCGGGTGCCTCGAGCGGTGCCGTGACGATGGACGAGGATCCGCCGGTGATCCTCGACAACCTGACGCCGGCGAAGCCGTTCGAACTGCTGGTGAAGATGGTGAGCCAGCCCAAGTACAGCGAACTCGATCCCACGCTGCTGGTGTTTCTGACCTATCCGTTCGCGTTCGGGTTTATGATCGGGGACATCGGCTACGGGATCCTCTACATGCTGATGGGCTACGGCTGCTGGAAGGTGTTCGACTCCGACGCCGGGAAGGCGCTCGGAACGATCGGTATCTGGGCCGGCGCGTTCACCGTCATCTTCGGCTATCTGTACGACGACATCTTCGGCATCCACATGGGCGACGTCGGGCTCGGCTTCCTGCCGCTCGCCGGGTCGCTCTCGAAGGGGCTGCAGCTCTCGGAGTGGGCATTGCTTTGGATCATCCTGAGCATCGCGTTCGGGATCGTCCACCTCAACATCGGCCTCATCATGGGCTTCGTCAACGAGCTCAGTCACGGCGTCAAAGCCGCCGTCTACGAGCGCCTGTCGTGGATCTTCGCGATGAACGGGCTGTTCATCTGGATCTTCGCACACGGCGACGCGGGAAGCTTCGACCACGGAATCGGCTTCCTGCCGGCCGATCTCGCGTTCAGCGAGACGAAACCCGAATTCCTCGTGGGCACCGGTGAAGAGGCCGTTCTGTACGAATTCCTCGGCTTCGCCGGCCTGCCGGAGATCGTCGGCGTCCTCGGACTCGTGATGTTCCTCGTCGGTAGCGCGATGGTTAGCGTCGGCGAGGGGATCGCCGGCACCTTCGAGATTCCGGCGTGGGCGTTCGGTCACGTCCTCTCGTACCTGCGAATGGTCGCCGTCTTGCTCGCGAAGGGTGGGATGGCGTTCGCGGTCAACCTGCTGGTCTTCGGGGCGTACGAGACCCCCGCCGGCTACACGTACTTCAACTATCCCGGGCTACACATCACCGACATCTCGGGATACGAGTACGCCGAACTCTCACCCGAGTTCGTCGGCCTCATTCACGCCGGCGACGGCATCCTGGTCTCGGCGATCGCGATCCTCGCGGCGATCGTCGTCTTCATCCTCGGGCACATCCTGGTGCTCCTGCTCGGTATCACCGCAGCAGGCATCCAGATGCTGCGCCTCGAGTACGTGGAGTTCTTCCAGAAGTTCTACGAGGGGGGCGGCGAGGAGTACGAACCGTTCGGCGACGATCGGCCGGCCCAGCCGGCCGATTGACCGGTTCTGTTCCCGTTTTCGGCGTTCGTTTTTCGCGAAAGTGGATCCGTTCCATCGACGTATCGAGACGCCTCTCGATCGTACTGAGTGGCGTCCCAAGCCTGCACTGATGAGCGAAACTACGCGGTGTGGTTCGATTTCGCTCATCAGTCGACGTTTGGGAGGGAACTGGGGTGGTCGAAACCCCGTCGGACGGTCTCGAGTTCGTCGCACTCGAGTCCCGTCTCTGCGAATCGGTCCGGATAACTACTCGCGCAACCGGGCGAAATCTGTTGCTACGGTTTAGCTATGTCGAATTCTTTCGAGAGTTTTATGAGGGGAGCAGCGACAGGTACGCCTGTTCGGAGCAATCCAACCCCTATATCGCATTAATCATGATCGAAAACGCACCAGAATTCGCTGATATCGCACTGCAGGCGGCTGAGGCCGCTGAGACGAACGAATCCGACGTTGCAGTCGCGGAGAACTACGCCGAAGCCGCCGCAGCGATCTCGGTCGGTCTCGCTGCGCTCGCATCGGGGTACGCAGAGCGGGGAATCGGCGCAGCCGCAGTCGGCGCGATCGCCGAAGACGACGACATGTTCGTCCCCGGTATCGTCATGACGGTGCTGCCGGAAACGCTCGTCATCTTCGCCATCGTCGTCATCTTCTTGGTCGGATAACCCGACCGTCCCACAATGAGTTTGGACACAGTCGTCGAAGACATTCGAGACGAGGCCCGCGCGCGTGCGGAAGACATCCGTGCGGAAGGCGAAACCCGCGCAGAGGAGATCGTCTCGGCGGCCGAGGAGGACGCCGACGATATCGAAGAGAGTGCAGAGCGCGAGGTCGAACGCGAGATCGAGCAGCTTCGCGAACAGCGACTCTCCAGCGCGAAACTGGAGGCGAAACAACAGCGCCTGGAGGCCCGACGCGACGTCCTCGGCGACGTCCGCGAGGCAGTCGAGGACGAACTCGCCACGCTCGAGGGAGACGACCGCGAGGATCTCACCCGCGAACTGCTCGACGCCGCGAGCGTCGAGTTCGAAGCGGGCGACGACGTCAGCGTCTACGGTCGCGACGAGGACGCCGACCTGCTCGAGTCGATCCTCTCGGACGGGGAGTACGCCGACTACGAGTACGCCGGCTCCTACGACTGTCTCGGCGGCGTCGTCGTCGAGAGCGAGGGATCCCGGGTCCGCGTCAACAACACGTTCGACTCGGTCCTCGAGGACGTCTGGGAAGAGAACCTCCGGGAGATCAGCAACCGCCTCTTCGAGCAATGAGTTTCGGTGCCTCGAATCCGGAGTACGTAAACGGCCGCGTGCGGTCACGCCGAGCGTCGCTGTTCGCGGACGAGGACTACCGCAAGCTGATCCGGATGGGGCCGAGCGGGATCGCACGGTTCATGGAGGAGTCGGAGTACGAACGCGAGATCAACCAGCTCGGAACGCGCTTTTCGGGTGTCGACCTGATCGAGTACGCGCTGAACCGAAACCTCGCAAAACACTTCGACGACCTGCTCGACTGGTCGGAAGGTCGTCTCTACGACCTCATCGCCCGCTACCTCCGGAAGTTCGACGTCTGGAACATCAAGACGATCATCCGCGGCGTCTACACGGAGACGCCATCGGAAGAGATCGAATCGGACCTCATCCGTGCCGGCGAGATCGACGACGCGACGCTCGATCGCGCACTCGAGGCCGACACCGTCGAGGACGTCATCGAGATCTTCAATCGGACGATCTTCCACGACGCCCTCGAGGAGGCCTACGAGGAGTACGAGGAGACCGGCGCGCTGGTCCCGCTCGAGAACGCTCTCGACAGGGAGTTCTACGAACGCCTCATCGAAGACCTGAGCGGATCGTACGATCTGTCGTTTACCGAGCCACAGTCGGGTCCGGAAGCGCTGTACGTCGAGTTCCTGCAGGCCGAAATCGACTTCCGGAACGCCCGGAACGCCCTGCGTCTCGCCCGAAGCGGTGCCGACCTCGAGCCGGCGGAGTACTACATCGAAGGCGGCGTCCTCTTCGACCGAGCGGAACTCTCCAGGCTCGTCGCCGACTACGACGAACTCGTCGACCACATCGCCGAGAGCAAACGCTACGGTGATCGACTCTCGAGCGCGCTGACCAGGCTTCGCGAAGCGGAGAGCCTGATCCAGTTCGAACACGCGCTCGACGCGGCACTACTCGAGTACTCGGATCGACTCTCGAGCATCTATCCGGTTTCGGTTTCGGCCGTCCTCTCGTACATCCTCGCGAAAGAACGCGAGGTCGAGAACATCCGCGCGATCGCGCGCGGACGGGAGGTCGGACTCGACGAAAGCGAGATCGAAGAGGAGCTGGTGATCCTATGAGCCAGGAAATCGCAGTCGTCGGCGACCCGGAGTTTACGACCGGCTTCAGACTGGCCGGCGTTCGCCGGTTCGAGAACGTCGCCGACGAACAGAAAGGGACAGAGTTAGACGACGCCGTCACGAACGTCCTGGACGACGAGGACGTCGGCATCGTCGTCATGCACGACGACGATCTCGAGTACCTCTCGCGGAACGTCCGCCAGAACGTCGAAACGAGCGTCGAGCCGGTCGTCGTCACGATCGGTTCCGGAACCGGTGGCGGCGGTCTACGCGATCAGATCAAGCGTGCGATCGGTATCGATCTGATGGACGAGGACGGTGACAACGAGTGAGACTACAACTATGAGTCAGGCAGAAGACATCGAAACCGTCGACGAAGACGGTGTAATCGAAAGCGTAAGCGGTCCTGTCGTGACCGCTGCGGACCTCGACGCCCGGATGAACGACGTCGTCTACGTCGGCGACGAAGGGCTGATGGGCGAGGTCATCGAGATCGAAGGGAACCTGACCACGATTCAGGTGTACGAAGAGACCTCCGGCGTCGGCCCGGGCGAACCCGTCGAGAACACGGGCGAGCCCCTGTCGGTCGACCTCGGGCCGGGGATGCTAAACGCCATCTACGACGGCGTCCAGCGCCCCCTCGACGTGCTCGAGGAGAAGATGGGGACGGCGTTTCTCGACCGCGGGGTCGACGCCCCCGGGATCGACTTCGAGAAAGAGTGGGAGTTCGAACCGACCGTCGACGAGGGCGACGCCGTCGAGCCCGGCGACGTCATCGGTGAAGTTCCCGAAACCGCGAGCATCACCCACAAGGTGATGGTGCCGCCGGATTCCGATGGCGGCGAGGTGACGTCGATCGAGGCCGGCGAGTTCACGGTCGACGAACCGGTCGCCGAACTCGACTCCGGCGAGGAGATCACGATGCACCAGGAGTGGCCGGTGCGCGAGGCGCGTCCCGCCGAGGAAAAGGAGACGCCGACGATCCCGCTCGTCTCGGGACAGCGCATCCTCGACGGCCTCTTCCCGATCGCGAAGGGCGGAACCGCGGCGATTCCCGGCCCGTTCGGGTCGGGCAAGACCGTCACGCAACACCAGCTCGCCAAGTGGGCCGACGCGGACATCGTCGTCTACGTCGGCTGTGGCGAACGCGGCAACGAGATGACCGAGGTCATCGAGGACTTCCCGGAACTCGAGGACCCGAAGACGGGCAAGCCGCTCATGTCCCGGACGTGTCTCATCGCGAATACGTCCAACATGCCGGTCGCCGCTCGAGAGAGCTGCATTTACACCGGGATCACGATCGCGGAGTACTTCCGCGACATGGGCTACGACGTCGCGCTGATGGCCGACTCCACCTCCCGGTGGGCCGAGGCCATGCGCGAAATCTCGAGTCGACTCGAGGAGATGCCCGGCGAGGAGGGGTATCCCGCATATCTGGCCGCGTCGCTGTCTGAGTTCTACGAGCGCGCCGGCCTCTTCCAGAACATCAACGGCACGCAGGGTTCGGTGTCGGTTATCGGGGCAGTCAGCCCGCCGGGCGGTGACTTCTCCGAGCCGGTCACCCAGAACACCCTGCGCATCGTCAAGACGTTCTGGGCGCTGGACGCCGACCTCGCGGAGCGTCGGCACTTCCCGTCGATCAACTGGAACGAGTCGTACTCGCTGTATCGACAGCAACTCGATCCGTGGTTCCGCGAGAACGTCGAGGAAGACTGGCCGGAGGTTCGCCAGTGGGCCGTCGACGTGTTAGACGAAGAGGACGAGCTCCAGGAGATCGTTCAGCTCGTCGGCAAGGACGCGCTGCCGGAGGACCAGCAGCTGACCCTCGAGGTCGCTCGCTACCTCCGCGAGGCGTGGCTCCAGCAGAACGCGTTCCACGACGTCGACACGTACTGCGATCCGAAAAAGACCTACCGGATGCTCCAGGCGATCAAGACGCTCAACGACGAGGCCTTCGAGGCACTCGACGCGGGCGTTCCGGTCGACGAGATCGCGAACGTCGACGCCGCCCCGCGGCTCAACCGCATGGGCACCGCCGAGGAGTGGAACGAGTTCATCGACGAACTCGAATCGGACCTCGAAGAACAGATTCGGAGTCTGTACTAACAATGAAAGAGTATCAGACCATCACGGAAGTCAGCGGCCCGCTGGTGTTCGCCGAAGTCGACGAACCCGTCGGCTACGACGAGATCGTCGAGATCGAGACGCCGGAGGGCGAGACCCTGCGCGGGCAGGTGCTCGAGTCGAGCGAGGGAATCGTCTCGATCCAGGTGTTCGAAGGGACCGGCGGTATCGACCGCAACGCGTCCGTTCGCTTCCTGGGCGAGACGATGAAGATGCCCGTCACCGAGGACCTCCTCGGGCGGGTGCTCGACGGCTCCGGGAACCCGATCGACGGCGGCCCGGAGATCGTCCCCGACGAGCGCGTCGACATCGTCGGCGAAGCGATCAACCCCTACTCGCGGGAGTATCCCGAGGAGTTCATCCAGACCGGCGTCTCCGCCATCGACGGCATGAACACGCTGGTTCGCGGCCAGAAGCTGCCGATCTTCTCCGGATCGGGACTACCCCACAACGAACTCGCGCTCCAGATCGCCCGCCAGGCGACGGTGCCGGAAGAAGAGGAAGGCGACGACGAGGACGGCTCGGAGTTCGCGGTCATCTTCGGCGCGATGGGGATCACCCAGGAGGAAGCAAACGAGTTCATGCAGGACTTCGAGCGCACGGGCGCACTCGAGCGCTCGGTGGTCTTCATGAACCTCGCGGACGACCCCGCAGTCGAGCGGACGGTCACGCCGCGACTCGCGCTCACCACGGCGGAGTACCTCGCCTTCGAGAAGGATTACCACGTACTGGTCATCCTCACCGACATCACGAACTACTGCGAGGCGCTGCGCGAGATCGGTGCCGCACGCGAAGAGGTTCCGGGTCGCCGTGGTTACCCCGGGTACATGTACACCGACCTGGCCCAGCTCTACGAGCGCGCGGGCCGCATCGAGGGCCGCGAGGGTTCGGTCACCCAGATTCCGATCCTCACGATGCCCGGCGACGACGACACCCACCCGATCCCCGACCTGACGGGCTACATCACGGAAGGCCAGATCGTGATGGATCGGGACCTGAACAGCCAGGGGATCGAGCCGCCGATCAACGTCCTGCCAAGCCTCTCGCGGCTGATGGACGACGGGATCGGCGAGGGGCTGACCCGCGCAGACCACGGCGACGTCTCCGACCAGATGTACGCCGCCTACGCGGAGGGTGAGGACTTACGCGACCTCGTGAACATCGTCGGTCGCGAGGCGCTGTCCGAGCGGGACAACAAGTTCCTCGACTTCGCCGACCGCTTCGAAGAGGAGTTCGCCCAGCAGGGCTACGATACCAACCGGACGATCGAGGACACCCTCGAGATCGGCTGGGACCTGCTCTCGATGCTCCCGAAGGAGGAACTCAACCGCATCGGCGAGGACCTGATCGAGGAGCACTATCGCGAAGAGGAACCGGAAGCAGCCGAAGTCTCCGCGGACTGATCGCTCGCCGCAGTTTTCTTTCGATCGGAGCGAATCAAAAGCGTGTTGTCAACACAGTGATGTCGCTCCGACGGATGCGAATCCAAACAGCGGTAGTCCCAGCGAACACGAGCCACACAGCGGGTGTGCCGAGCAACCGAATCGGACTGCACTCGGTTTCGAAACCGATTAGAGAGGTATTAAGTACGTACGGTCGGGCCCACGCGGGAACCGATGCACGCCACACTCGAGGCGACCGATCGACCGTTTCCCGAGACGCTCAGGACCGACAGGCTGCTGCTCGAACAGGCGTGTCGGCAGAACGTCTCGGCGTTCGAGTTCTACCGGATCAGAGCGAGCGACGACGGTATCGACGAGGTCGCCGAGTATCTCCCCTGGGAACCCGACGACTCGCCACGAGAGACGGCCGACCGACTCGACCGGTTCGGGCGCGAGTGGAAAAACGGGACGGTCGCGCGCTACTTCGTACGTCCGCGTGCGGACGAACCGGACGCGGGCACGCTTGCCGGCGTCGCCAAACTCGAGGTCGATCGGGTTCGAGAAACCGGATCGCTCGGAATCTGGCTGCGAAAGCGGTTCTGGGGCCGGGGGTACGCCGGCGAACGCGCCGGGGCGTTGCTCGAGATGGCGTTCGATCGACTGGACCTCGAGATCGTCGAAGTCGTCCACCAGAACGGAAACGACCGATCCCGCCGGGCGATCGAACGCTACGTCGAGAGCTACGGCGGGGAGTACCAGGGACGCCTTCGGAATTGGCGAACCGACGGCGACGACGTCGTCGACGCACACCGGTACACGATCACTGCCGCCGAGTACGACGACGCCGTCGACGGCCAGTAGAGGCGGCGGACGGGGCACTTGAGACGGAGGACAGTACCGCGGCGACCGTATCCGGCGTATGGGATCGTCCGAACGTATTCAGCAGGTGTATTAGGAGCCCTGCCACAGCAGAGACGTGAAGAACACGAAAATCAGTGCCGCGAGAATCGCGAGTGCATGATCCGTCGCCCACTGTTCGAACGTCGGCGAGATGAATACTCCGACCGCGATCGTTCCGAAGAGACTGCCCATCAGGATCCTGTAGATCTCACCGGTTATCACTCCGTGAACGAAAATTATCAAACCGAAGACTGCGAAGAGCGCTATCGCCGTACGGTCGGAGGTCGACTCGTCATCGGCCGTCTGTCCGTTGTCGTCCATAGTACTGTCACCGGTTGAGGGGGGGTGGTGTCACTATTCCTCGACAGGGCCGTGAACGGCCTGTGATTGTACCGATAATGATTACCAGCAGATCATCTGAGTGCGTTGTCGTCTAAAACATTAGTCACACTCCGCATAGTTATATTCCTCTCTTGTCGGTGCGTCTTCCAGTTCGCACTTTGTCATAGGGATGTAGGAGGGGCCAGCTGGAGATGCCACGTAGCAGGGATGTGGGTCCCCCTCAAGAGCCATAAAGTTGTCTTCTAACCAATCAACTTCTAGTTCAACGACCGCGTCACTGTGGTCACAGGCAAAACAATCAATCACATTGTAACTCGTAAAAAAGGTAGCCCCAAGACACGCTACTGCACCAAATATCCCCGCTGCGGTCGCACAACCGAGGATTGTAACTGCACTGGCACCTAGGTTCACATTCAGACATTCGAGAGTCGCACAGCTTAACAGACCCACTCCTGGATCAAACAGTTTGACGTGAATCTCACAATATTCATTGGAATTCCTCTCAACAGATGAGCTTTCGGAATCGGGACCAACAAGACCAGCACTGGAAACTACTGTTCCGTCGTCTTGAGTACTAAGAACATCAGATAGTGTTTTTTCGCTTATCTTTCCATCATTAACTCGGTATTCGCGTGCGTCGATATCACCAAGTTTGGCGACCTCGCTAATCCGTCCGTCAAGATACGTGAGCGTCGCACCTGAATTTATATAACGGAACGCTGGATGGGTATCCCCATCTAGATCAAACGTGTTGTTTCCGTTCCACGTCAGAAACACGGTAGCATCATTATCTTTTGCTTGAATGTTTTTGAATGGAACGACGACCGTATCATATCTACCGGTTACTATGTCTGTCTCGATTGTTTTTCTGGTTCCTCTTGTCTCTCGCCACTTTGGTGACCAGCCCATTTCCTTCGCTCGACGCATGAGTAAGCGGACATCCTCGCGATGTCGTATTTTGGATTGTATTCGAAGAAGATCTGTTGAATCAAGATCGGAAATCTCAACGGACTCTTCCTCAGAGTGTTCGTTCGCACTGACAAGGCCAGGAATAGCTATCGCAGAACTGCTCATCGTTAATCCACTCAATAGCTTTCGTCTGTCAATCTTACGTGGCATACATGTAGGAAGTATAGAGAATACAATATAAATGTTTCTGCTAGAAGTAATAAATAAATGTTATAATATAATTGTATATTATATGGTCTTCTGCGGGTTTATGTTCCGATGAATAACGATCGATCCGGTCAGACCAATTCAATGATAACCAGTAGCTAAGGGTGTTGCTAACATAGCGGTCCCTTGGGCGAGTCTGTCGACAGAACGGTAGGGGGTTGCTCTAGGTGGCGTTCGACCGACTAGACAACGACGGGTCTCGACACGCGATAGAACACGCCGTCGGCGTCCAGTAGCGACCTCGCGAACCCGGCACTCGAGCCATCCTCGTATGGAGTTTCGGCTTTCGACCGCCTCGGCCGCCGAATTCGCCGTCTGGCCGGAGTACGACGGCAGTATACATCCGACAACCCTACTCATTTTGGGAGCAGTCTCTTCCGTGTACGGTCAAACATTTTGATATGGTCTTTCAGGACCGCGATTGCCCTCCAGCGGACGACTCCGCCGCAGTTCACGTCGAACAGCGCGAGTCGGAATCGATCGTTCACGCGGTCGTCAGAGCGGTGGCCACCCGGAACGACGTCCACGCGACCGACCTCCCCCCGCTGTACGATCGGATCGATCCGGACGCGATGGCCGCGCTCGTCGACCAGTCGACCAGCCGTCGATCGGACGTCGTCATCGGATTCGACTACCTCGGTGACCACGTCGTCGTCTCCCAAGACGGGCACGTCTGCATCTACGACGAGTGACGGTTACGGACGTTCTCACTCAGCGGACAGTCACGAGCAGTTATTGTTCCGTCCGTGGTCGTCGCTACTCGAATGACTCACTCGAGGATCACGCGCCGCGGCGTCGTCGCACTCATAGCGGCCGGGTTGGCCGGGTGTACGGGCAGCGAGGAGAGAGAAAACGACGATAGCGTGGACGACCCGAACGGCGATGGGGACGATGGGACCGACGATCCCACCGACGACTCACGCGACGCCCCGCAACGCGACGTGGACGTCGACTGGGACGAGGCCCCGGCGTTTCGACGATGGCTACTCGAGACGGACGTCACCAGCCGGTTCGACTACACGGCGGCGTTTCCCGACGGCGTCGATCCGGCAGAGGAGTTTCCCGCGTTTTTCGGCATGTCGGCCGGAGACGTCGACGCCCACCTGATACAGACGGGCACGCACGTCTTTTTCGGCTCGTTCGACGTCGAGTCGATCGTCGACGGCGTGGCCGCGACCGACGACGTCGAGATGAGAGGCCAGTACGAGGGGTACACGATCCTCGCCGAAGAGCTGTCTAACGGGAGCGCACGCGACATCGCGGTCGGCTCCGACGCGATCGTCGTCGGGAACGACGCCGAACGCCGGATCGACGCCAGCCGCGGGGACGAAGACCGACTCGAGGAGGTCGATCCCGAGTTTACGCACCTCTTCGACGAACTACCCCACGAGACGACCGTCACCGGCCAGTACGGCGGGGTGACTCACCTCGACGTCGACGGAATCCACTGCTGGGGCGTCTCGAGCGAATCGCCCTCGGCGGAGACGATGACGTGGGTGATTATCTTCGAACGCGAGTCGGACCTGACCGACGCGGTTGCAGCGGATCTCGAGGAGATTTCCGGCGAAGTCGACGAGTCGAGTTACGACGGTCGAACGGCGACGATCCGCGGCAGGCCGCCGGAGATACCGGAGGGAGCACCCTGAGCGGCGATCTGGAGACGGCCGCGAATCCGCGACCGACGTCGCACTGACTGCTGTTCGACGGTATCAGTTCTGGCCGTTGAGCGTGATGTAGTCGACGCCGATGATCCGTTCGTCCGCGTTGAGTTCGTCTTTGGCCGCTTCGGGAACCTGGCTGTCGACGTTGTACACCGTAAGCGCCTCGCCGCCGATCGTCTCGCGGGCGTTGAACATGCCCGCGATGTTGACGTCGTGGTTCCCCATGACGGAGCCGATGAGCCCGATGACGCCGGGTTCGTCCGTGTTGCGGGTGACGACCATCTTTCCGTGGGGGATGGCGTCGACCCGGTAGCCGTCGACGCGGACGATCCGTGGGTCGTCCCCGGCGAAGAGCGTCCCGTCGACCGACACCTCGTCGTCGTCGTTGCCGACGGTGACGGAGATCAGACTCTGGAAGTCCTCCGCCTGCCGAGTCTTCGACTCGGTGACGTCGACCCCGCGATCCTCGGCGATCTGGGGTGCGTTGACCGCGTTGACCTGCCACTCGAGCGGTTCGAAGACGCCTTTCAGCGCGCTCGCGGTGACGAACTCGACGTCCTCGTCGGTGATATCGCCCTCGTAGGTGACCTCGATGCGTTCGATTCGACCGTCGAGCAACTGTGCGGCGACCTTGCCGGCGGTTTCGGCGATCTCGATGTACGGTTCGACGCGCGGGAAGGCGCTCTCGTCGATCGAGGGGGCGTTGAGCGCGTTCGCGACGGGTTCGCCGGCGAGTGCGGCGGCGACCTGCTCGGCCGTCGACGTCGCGACGTTTTCCTGTGCCGCCTCGGTCGACGCGCCGAGGTGTGGCGTGACGATGATCTCGTCGTGGCCGAGCAGCGGCGAGTCCGCCGACAGCGGTTCCTCCGCGAAGACGTCGAGTGCCGCGCCCGCGATCGTCCCGTCCGCGGCCTTGGCCGCGAGGGCGTCCTCGTCGATGATGCCGCCGCGGCCGACGTTGACGACGTAGCCGTCCTCGAGCAGGTCGAGTTCGTCCTCGCCGATCAGTCCCTCCGTCTCGGGGGTCAACGGCGTGTGGATCGTGAGGAAGTCGGCGGCCGCGAGACACTCCTCGAACTCGACGAGTTCCGCGCCGATACGCTCGGCGCGCTCCTCGGAGATGTAGGGGTCGAACGCGACGATGTCCATACCCAGCGAGTCGAGTTTCTTCGCGACTTCCTGGCCGACGCGTCCGAGTCCGACGACGCCAAGCGTCTTGTTGTCGAGTTCGGCACCGAGATAGTCGCTTTTCGCCCACTCGCCGTCTTTCAGGCGGACGTGAGCCTGTGGGATCGATCGTGCGGTCGCAAACGCCATCGCGACGGTGTGTTCCGCCGCGGCGCGGACGTTTCCTTCGGGTGCGTTGGCGACGATGACGCCGTGGTCGGTCGCCGCGTCGATGTCGATGTTGTCGACGCCGATCCCGGCGCGGCCGACGATGACCAGTTCCTCGGCGGCCTCGAACACCTCCTCGGTGACCTCGGTTCCGGAGCGGACGATCAGTCCGCCCGCGTCGGAAACCGCCTCGAGGAGTTCCTCGCCCTCGAGTTCGTAGCCTGTTTCGACGTCGTAGCCGGCGTCAGTGAGTACGTCCAGACCCGCGTCCGCGATCGGGTCCGTGACCAGCACCTTCATGCGCGAGTCACTCGTGCGGAGCGGGTAAACCCTTCCGTTGTGCCCGGAGTGGGCAAATTTTGACACCTATCAGACGGATAAATGGTGTCAGATCGTTATCAACGCAGCGCCGACGACGATCAGTGTCGCACCCAGGACGACGCCTTTCGTCACCCGCTCGAGGTCGCGCAACAGGACGGCGGCGAACGCGAGCGTGAACAGGGGTGCGGTCGCGACGAGCGGATCGACGATCGCGACCCGCCCTTCCTCGAGGCCGAGTGCGGCCGTCAGCGAGAGCATCGCGAACGTGGTGAGAACGCCGCTGACGGCGAAATACCGGTAGGACGAGCGAGGGCGGTCGAGGACCCCACGTCCGCCGACCGCGAAGACGTACGCGGCGAGGGCGACCAGCCCGGCCGTCTCGTTGATCGTGACCGCCTCGAGTGCGGAGATCGGCGTCTCGACCATGCCGTACCGGCGGGCGACGTTCGCGGCGGCGAACGTGACGGCGGCGGCGATCGGCCACAGCAGGTCCCGCGGCTGCCAGCCGGCGAGGTCACCACCCTTCGACGCCGTCAGGACCGACAGTCCGCCCACGAGGATGGCAATGCCGGCGGCCGTCACCGGACCGAGCGGCTCGCCGAGGAGGGTAAGCGCCATCAACGCAGCGAACAGCGGTCGACTGCTGAGAATCGCGCTGGTGAGAGTCGCGCCCACCCTGTCGGTGCCCACGAAGATCGTGATCCGGCCGAGGGCGGTGCCGACGAACCCCGCGAAGACGAAGACGGCCAGGATCTCGAGCGTGAGGCCGGAAAACGCCGATCGGCCGTAGATCGCACCGACCGCGATCCAGTACAGCGTCGAGTCGACGAGGACGACGACCAGCGACCCCTGGACCGAACCACCGCCGGCGGCCATCCCGCGCTTGTCGAATATCGGCGTGAGCCCCCAGAGAACCGCCGGAAGTAACGCGAGCGCGAGTACTTCGACGGTCGCACCCGTCATCTATCCACCCTCGAGTCCGCCAGTACTTCCATCAGTGAGTCTGAGGATTGCCGCGGGGTGAACGTTGCGATATCGAGACTACAGCCGAATCCGATCTCGTCGGCGGGGTCCGAAATCAATCAGTATTTACTTCTCGGTTAACTATGCGTTAGCCACGCTGATGGCGGGACACCCGTTCGGTACGCGGTCGCGGATCGGCCCCGACGCAGCCGAGGCGGCCCCCGCCGTCGAACCGAATCACTGGATGCAATCCGCGCTGGCAGCGTGGTCACAAACGCCGCTTGCCGACGGCGGACTCGGCCCCATCGACCGGACCTGGCTCGTCGTCGGGCTCATTCTCGTCTGCTCGGTCTTGCTGGCCCGGTTCGTTCAGTGGGGGAGTCGCCGGTATCTCGACGGGACGGACGCAGAGACGACCGTCGGCCGCGCGGTGTTCTCCGAAATTCACACGCCCTTCGCGATCACGATCGCCCTGCTCGGGGTGTATCTCAGCCTGCTCGTGCTGGATCTCCTCGATTCGACGCCGAACGTCGTGGCGCTCATCGCGACGGCCGTGATCGTCCTCTGGGCTCGAGCGTCGATCACGATCGGCCGCCGCTGGATCGCGATCCTCCAGGATGGCGACAACGGGTACGAGTTCGCGCCGATGTTGGGCAATCTCTGGACGATCACCGTCGTCCTCGGCGCGGGGCTGTTGTTGATCTCGGTCTGGGATTTCACCGTGACGCCGTTTCTCGCGTCAGCGGGAATTCTCGGCATCGTCCTCGGCTTTGCTGCACAGGACGCGATCGGCAACCTGATCGGCGGGGTCGCCCTCTACGTCGACAACACGTACAAGATCGGCGACGTGATCCGGATCGAAGACGATATGCGCGGAACAGTCACCGACGTCGGCATCCGGAGTACGACGGTGTTGACCGAGGACAACCTCCTCGTGACGGTGCCGAACGCGATGTTGAACTCGACGCAGGTCGTCAACGAGAGCGCACCACAGCGACACATGCGGCTTCGCATCCCGATCACGGCGGCCTACGGGAGCGACTACGAGACGATCGAGCGACTGGTTCTCGAGGTCTGCGATGAGTGTTCGCTCGTCCGTCAAACGCCGTCGCCGAAACTACTGTTCGTCGAGTTCGGCGACTCCGCGCTGGTGTTCGAACTCAGAGCCTACATCAATCACCCGCTGGTCGAACGGCGCGCGATCGACCAGATCAACCGCGGCGTCTACGACGCCTTCGACGAGGCGGATATCACGATCCCGTTCCCCCAGCGGGAACTCAGCTTTTTAGAGGAGGGGGCGGGCGCGGAGTACGACTTCGAAGAGGACGTTCGGGTCGAGGAGAGTGCTGCCGATCGCGACCGATAACGCGTCTCGCCGACATCCGTCCCGGTATCGCGTACCGATTCGTCTCCCGGTATCGCGTACCAAATCGTCTGGCGGTCGTCACTCGAGGGCGGCGACCGCCCGGACCGGTGCGCCGTCGGCGTTTCGAAGCGGGAGCGGGAACGCATAGAGGCGGAACCGTTCGGGCAACCCCTCGAGATTCCGCAGGTTCTCGAGTATGGGGAGGCCCTCGCCCAGTAACGTGCGGTGGACGGGAAAGCCGTCGGGTTCGTCCTCGCTCGCGTTCGCCGTTGGCGTCGGATCGGGATTCAACGTATCGGCGGCGACGCCACAGCCGGCCTCCCGGAGGGAAACGGCGGTTTCGGGTGCCAGATACGGGTGGTCGAGATATGCGTCGGTGTTCCAGCGGTCGTCGTAGCCGGTTCGAACCACGAGGAGGTCGACCGGATCGGCGGATTCGTCGAGATCCGCCGGCAGGTCCGACGGACCGATCCGCTCGCGGGGTCGACACGGCGCGACGTTTACGAGGCGGGCCTCGAAAACGTACTCCGATACGGGACGGTCCTCGAGGCCTCTCCCGTCGGGTTCGGTGTGACTCGGGGCGTCGATGTGCGTTCCGGTGTGACTGCCACAACAGATCTCTCGAACGGCGACCCCGTCCTCCGAAACCGTCGCCGTCTGCGATACCTCGACCGGCGGATCACCCGGGTACGTTTGCATCCCCGCCTCGATCGGATGGGACAGATCGCGGTACATACTCGGGCCGTGGGCCCGAAGATCCTAAAGTGGTCGTTGAAACGATACCCGCTCCCGAGGCGAAAACCTGAACTGGTTTATCCGGTGGCCCACAATCGGCGAGCGATGACAGTCGTCGCCTTCGACTTCGACGGAACGCTATCGGACTCCGAGATGACCGTGTTGCTCGGCGAGCGCTGTGGCGTCGCCGACGAGATGGCCGAAATCACCGAACGGGCGATGAACGACGAGATCGGTTACGCCGAGAGTCTCCGGGAGCGAGCGGCGCTGCTCGAGGGGCTTGCGGCCGAGGAGTCTCGAGACGCCTACGACGATGTCGAACTCCGCGAGGGGGCGGCCGACCTGATCGCCGCGTTGAACGAGGCGGGCGTGACGACGGCGATCCTCACCGGCGGCTTCGAACGCGGGGTCGCGGCCGCACTCGAGCGCGAAGGCGTCTCGGTCGATCACGTCGTCTCGAACCGACTCCCGATTCGAGACGGCGGACTGACCGGCGAGGTCGAGGGGCCCCTGATCGAGGGGACCAAAGACGACGCGCTCGAGGAGCTGGCCGCCGACGTCGGCGTCGACCTCGAGGAGACCGTCGCGGTCGGTGACGGGGCGAACGACCTGCCGATGTTGTCGGTGTCGGGGCTCGCGGTGGGCTTCGACCCGAAGCCGGCGGTCGAACCCCACTGCGACGTCGTCGTCACGTCGATGGATGGGGTTCGTGACGTCCTTCTCGAGGAGGACGTGCTGCCGGCGGTTTGAATCGGGTTTTCCGCAGATTCGAGGAGTTTCGATGTGGATATTCGAGGAGTTCCGGCGTGGGACTCGAGGACTGAGTTCCGATCGGCGTCGCCACTCGAGTGTGAAAATCGGGTGAGAGGAGTAAGCCCCCTTCTGTTCGTCCCGGCATTCGGCTGAGCGTCCGCGCCGTCCGCGGCGGAGCCGCGGGGTGTTCGGGCTACCACGGCACGGACTTGCACCGGTGAGGGTTCGCCGTTCCATCGATCCTCGGCCGTCGACGTGCGGTCGATCGTGGCGTCGTCTTCGGCGGTCGATCCGCCTCGAATCTCGCGGTTTCCGCGTCGGCGGGAACCGCACACACGATCGACGGGTTCGAACCGTCGGTCGTCAACCGCACGCGCGAGCGGGTCTGTCGCTCGTCGGCGGTCCTCGGCTCGTCGCACGAGAACCGCCTCCCTCTGCGGGTCAACTCCCCTTCCTCGCGGTCGGGTTCGCACGCGTCATAGGTCGGGCCGAGACGTGTCGTTTCTGTTCCAGAGCCAGCGGTCTCCCGCTCCGGACTTGCGTCCGGTCACCCGCCCGAACGGGTGGGGGGACTTTCCTCGCGAGCGTGACACATCCCGTCGGGATGTATCGCGGTACTGTGGCCGCGCCGTCGCCGGCGGGGCCACCGCGGCAGCCAGGCTCTCTCTCCCAGTTATCGTAGGCACTTCGGGTGAATAAGTCCCTCGGTCAGTGGCTGATCCGACCCCCGAGAGGAATGGAAGCGTTTTAGGACGACTACTCCCATGTACTGGTGTATGTCCCAGCGACAGGGCGTCGACCTCTCTTACGAGGATGGCGCGCGTGCCGTCAAACTGGCGCGCGAGGCCGTCGAATCCTACGTACAACACGGGCAACGAGAACAGCCAGGCAGCATGCGCGAAGCCTTCTACGAGCGAACGGGCGCGTTCGTCCGCCTCGAGTCTACGCGCGGACGCGGGAGTCTCCGGGGGTGTGCCGGCGGCTACCGGTCGGGCGACCAGCTCGGTCACGTGATCGTCGACGCGGCGATCGAAGCCGCGAGCGAGGACTCCTGTGGCTCGGAAGTGAGCCCGTCGGAGCTTCCGAACCTGACCGTCTCGGTCTGTTCCGTCAAGAACGTCGTGCTCACGGACGATCCGGTCGCCGATCTCGAACTCGGCACCCACGGGGTCGCCATCGACGGCGGCGAGGGCGGCTGGCTGTACCCCACGGTTCCAGTCGAGAACGGCTGGAGCGAACACGAGTACCTCGATCGAACCTGCCGGAAAGCCAAACTCGCGCCGGGTGCCTGGCAGAACGACGACGTCGTCGTCACGCTGTTCGAAGGGCAGGTTTTCCGCGAGCGCGAGGCCGGCGGTAGTATCGAGGAACTCTAACGGCGAACGATTCAGAGCGGCCGTTCCCACTCGAGCGGTCGTCACTCCGGATCGCCGTCCGGCGATCGGTCGTCGAACGCACCGAGCAAGATTGCGTTCAACACGCCACCGACGACCGCGACGGCGTTCAGGACGTGAACGGAGAGGAATCCGAGGACGACGCCGAACCCGGCCACGAGGAGAGCCACCGGAAGTGTCTCTACCTGATACTGGCCGATCATATACGTGACCGTCGGATCCCCGTAGACGAGCGGTGCGGCAAGCATCGCCGTGACGACGGCGACGGCCGTAACCAGCAGCGTAAACGCCACCGTTCCGTAGACGAACTTGGCGAGGACGACCACGAAACTGGTCCAGGTCGTCGGTGCGGTCACCAGCGCGACGAGCGCGTCGTCGTAGCCGTCTTCCGCACGCAGGAGGCTGCGGGGATTCTCTTTTCGGAGGGCCGCAGGCAGCGGGGTGTCGACGCCGACGAGGTGGGTCGTAAGCACCGCCTCGAGCGCCGCGAGCACCATGACGAAGCCGACCAGAAACGCCAGTATCGGAATTCCGACCAGCGTAACCGAGAGGCCGACGCCGAGGGAAACGCCGGTGACGACGGTGACGAAGTAAAGCAGTCCCAGCGGAAACGCCACCGCGAGATACAACAGGTTGCTGTACGTCTGGAGGCGAAACGGGACGCCGAAGAACCAGCGAACCGGGCGGTCCCTCGGCCCGTCGGATCCGTTCTGACCGATCGCGAACGCGGATTGCATCGAACTCATGGTGCACTCGAGGAGTGAACCCCCAACTGCGTATAAGGGGCCACCGAGTTGGTCGGTCGCCAGTCCTGAGAAAGAGTAATATAGGAGTTTTCGTTGCGGGGGCGAAAGAGTCAGCTCTCGAGGGAGAGACCGGGCGTCCGTCGTCGATCAGTACTGAAACGTGCGGTAGATCGCCGCGAGGCCGACGGTGTGTGAGAGGGTGATCGCGAGCAGCGCCTCGGCGTCCGCGAGGTCGACCGCCGGCCCCACGAGATAGAGGATCAGGTACGGAACGACTGCGATACAGACGATACCGATCGAGAGCGCGCGCATCGTCGGGCTGTCGTTTCGTCGGAAGCCACGATAGGCGAGGACGGCGACGAACAGTCCCACCACTGCGGTGAGGGCGGACGCGACCGCGGTGAGTGTTTCGAGTGGCATGGTTATCTCGAGTAGACGACGTAGAGGATGACGATCAGTCCGCACAGTTCCGAGAGCGTCGTGGTCAGAAGCTGTGCGGACAGCGGGATCACCGCGACGTTGCCGACGATCAGCCGGACGAACATCGGGCCCGGGGCCAGCAGGAACATCCCCACCGCGAGCAACAGGATCGGGCGGGCCCTCGTCCGGCGGTAGCCCTCGACGAACCGGTAGGTGACGAGCACCGAGAGGAGTAACGCGACGAAAAACGTCACGATCGCCGCGAGGACGACCAGCGTCGAACCGCCCTCGACCTCGACCTGTAGCGGAGCCAGCGGAAGGGTGTGGGAAACTGCGCTCTCGAGAGCGTCGACCCAGCCCGCCGCTCCCGATTGCGGATCGAACGCCGCGACGGATCGCGCGTGTTCCCCGATCATCCCGTGAACTCCTCGTACAGTCGCGTGAACGTATCCGCCGGCTCCTCCTCGGCGTAGTCGACCTCCACGACGAACCCGTCCGCCGTGACGTCGATCGCGACGCCCTCGAGTCGGGCGACGTACACCTTGTAGTGGTGACCGTTCGGATCGAGGCGTTGCTGGTCGGCCAGGAGCCCGCGCTCCTGAAGCCGGTCGATGCGTCTGTAGATGGTCGACGGATCTGCGTCACAGGCCGCGCTCAGCGACTCCGCCGACTGGGCCTCGTCGTACGTCTCGACGATAATCGTCCGGGCGTAGTCGTCCTCGAGCAGGGCGAGCAGTTCCTCGGTATCGGCGTCGAGGCGGCGGCTCATCGGCTCGTCACCCGAAATCTGACCGAGCGGTTCGAACGTCGGTCGAAGACGGGCGGGACTCGAGGTTCCTGGCGTCCTCGAGTCGAAACGTTCCCCCGGAGCATCGATTTCCGTGCCGACACGTCCGTTGAGTATCACGTTCGAATCGAAATAACCGTTCGGATACGGGACAGACCGACCGCGTGACCGGCTGTGGCGGATCGCGTCGGTTCTCCACCTCGCGAGCTCATCAGTCGTCGGCGTCGAGTGTTTACCGGGAACTCGAGGCCGCCGACCGAACCTGACGCAGTGGTACTCGAGGTCGCCGACCGAACCTGACGCAGTGGTACTCGAAGTCACCGACCGAACCTGACGCAGTGGTACTCGCCGCAGCCGACCGAACCTGACGCGACCGTTACCCGTCAGTCCCGAACCCGACCGTCTCGGCGTCGGCCAGACAGCGTTCGCTCGCCTCGTCCAGATCGAATTCGCGGACGATTTCGCCGTCCCGGATCAGGGGCTCGAGCAGTGCCTCGCCGTCTTCGGGCCCCTCGCGGTCGGCCAGCGCGACGTGGTGGCCGCCGTCGGGCGTCCGGTAGACCTGCTTCCGGCCGGAGAGTTTCCCCCGTTTCGAGACCGGTTTCCCCTCGTTGCCGGCCTGTGCCCGGCCGCTCGAGGGATCGTCCGATCCCGCGCGGATCTCGACGATGTCGAGACTGAAGTCGACCGAGTCGGCGCCGGTGATGTGGCTGCCGACGCCGAAGCCGTCGGCGACGTCGCGCAGGTTCCGGATGGACTCGGGCTCGAGCCCGCCGCTGCAGAAGATGTCGACGTCCTCGCGGGCTCGAGCGTCGAGTTCCCAGCGCACCTCCCGAACGATGTGACGGAAGTCGCCCCGCCGGGAACTCGTGGTGTCGATGCGAACGCCGTCCAGATCGTCGCCCAGCGTCTCCGCGGCCAGCAGGCTCTCGCTGACCTCGTCCCAGAAGGTGTCGACCAGCGCGATTCGGGGGACGTCCTCGGGGACAGCCTCGTCGAACGCCGTCCAGGCCTCGGCCTGGTTCCCCTCGCCGAAACAGAACATGAGCGCGTGGGGCATCGTCCCGCCGGGCACCCTGTCGAGAATTTCACCAGCTGCGACGTGCGAGAAGCCGTCGAGCCCGGCGAGCAAGGCGGCGCGTTCGACCGACGCGGTGATCGCCGGGTGGACGTGGCGGGCCCCGAACGACAACACGAGGGAGTCGGGGGCGGCCAGTCGCGCCTCGAGTGCGGCCGTCGCGAATCCGCTCGGCTGTGAAAGAAAGCCGAGCAACGAGGTCTCGAGTTCCGCGAACGCGAGGTACGGCCCCTCGATTCGCATCACCGGCCCGCCGTCGAACAACTGGCCGTCGGGGAGCGCGTCGACGTCGACGGCCCGGCCCTCGAACAGCGTCGCGACGTCGTTCACGCCGGTGAAGACGTCGAAGGAACCGGTCGGGAACTGGTCGGCGGTCACCTCGGCGACCACCGTTGGGTTTTTTTCCGCGTACTCGAGCGTCGTCCGCGTGCGCTCGAAGTAGGCGTCGGTCGCGGCCCCCTCGAGAATCGCGTCAGGGGAGACGGTTCCGAACGGATGTGACATAGCGTCGATTTCCTCCGGAGGGCAAAAAAGCTACCCGTACGCGGCTTTCGCTGCGGGCAAGGTAATCGCGGGTGAGGCAACCGCGGGCGAGGTGATCGCGGGTGAGGCAACCGCGGGCGGCTCTTCGGCGCGGATCGCCTCGAGTTCCTCGACCGACGGCGCACCGACGATTTCGACCGTCTCGCCGCTCACGTCGACGCGGTACGCGCCGGCGAACGCCTCGGCGTCGGAAATAACGTAGCGTTCGCCCGCAGCATCGATCGGCTCTCCCCCGCGGTTCTCGAGCAGCGTTCGGTAGGCCTCGGCGAAGGCGTCCGCGTCGGATTCACGCTCCCAGGCGAGTTCCCAGACGTGTCCAGTTCGGTTCTCGTCGTCCACGTCGCGGTAGGCGACGAACGCGTCGCCGTCCCAGCCCGCGGTCGCCGGATACGAGTAGTTGTACGGCGAGAGTTCCGTTCCGCCCGCGGTGAGCGGCCGGTCGACGGCGCCGTTTTCCCACAGCATCGCGAACAGCGTCGCCTCGCCGACCGTGTCGGTCCGGAGGTCGCCCTCGGCGTCGGTGATCGGCTCCCAGTCGTCGCTCGAGCGATCCGTCACCTCGAGGTCGACCGGGCGGTGATCGGGATAGCGCTCGGGGTGGATCAACTGGGCAGTACTCGTCGGCCGCTCATCGTGAGCGCGGTCGACGGCATCCCAGCCGCCGGTTTCGTGCAGGTGGGCGACGAACGACGTCCCCTCGGCGTACGGCGCGAAAATCGAGAGGAAGAGACCGGATTCGAACGGTCGATCCGCGAGTTCGTCGCCGGTAGCTGGCTCCGGCGAGTCGTCGAGGAGACACTGCCACTGCTCCCCACAGCGCTGGTCGTACAGATAGGGCACGTAGTTCGCCTCCCCCTCGAGCAGTCCGCTTTCGGCGCGCCGAGCGTCGAGCGTCTCCCCCTCGCGCTCGAGTCCGAACCGCTGGTCTTGCAGGGCGTGGGTCAGTTCGTGAACGAGTACCTGCCGGTCGACCCGGATCTCGTCGGCGTCGTCGACGACGATGACGACCCGGTCGCTCGCGTAGTATCCCGCGACGGACTCGGCGTATATTTCCTCGATCGCTTCGTTCGCGTCCGTTTCGCCGTCGACGAGGAACGCGCCCCGCCACCGCTCGTTTTCGAACGCCGACGCGTCGGGGCGGTCGCCACGCTGGTCGCGAAACGCCTCCCGACTGACGACGTCGATCTCGACGTCGCGTTCGAACTTCTCGCCGCGAATGAGTTCGACTCGAGCCATCGACCGGTACTTGACCGCCTCGAGTTCCTCCTCGGTGAGGGTGTCGCTGCCGTCGAACGCGAAGACGTCGTCGTGGGCGTACGTCTCGACGTGGCCGAGTTCGCTGTCGTCGTCGAGTTGGCCCGCGGTTCCGGGAAGGGCACACCCCGAGAGGACGACCAGCGCGAGCACCGCGACCAGTCGAAGCCGGCTCATCGTCGGTCGTCGTCCCTGCTCGCAATCTCCACGTTCGCCGGCTCGAAGCCCTCGTTCCGGGCAGCCGACCCGGCGTTCGTGGAGTTCACGGCAGTGTTCCTCGAGGCGCGCCGTCGGACGACGATCACGATCGCGGTACCGGCCACGATGGCCGTCACGGTCGCCATCGGGCCGAGGCCGACGTCGACGGCACCCGCGATCGCGTCGGCGTCGTCGCTACCGCCGGATTCGGGTTCGTCGACCGATCCCGCCGACTCGCTCCCGGCGGCCCCTTCGTCGGTCGGTCCGGCGAAGGCGAGCGTGTCTTCGCCCGCGGGGGAAGCGCCTTCTTCGATCCCCTCGAGGTCGTCGACCGACGGTGCCCTGACGATCGTCACGACGTCGTCATCGGCCTCGACGTAGTACGCTCCGGGGTAGTCCTCGTCGATCACGTAGGTGTTCGCCCGGTCGTCGACGGGCTCGGCGTCGTACCCGGCGAGGAGGTCGAGGTAGGCCTCGAGGAACTGGTCTGCGTCTTCCGGCGTCTGCCACTCGCTTCGCCAGACGTAGCCGGCGTGTTCTGCGGAGTCGGTCGGGTCGTCGGGGTCGGCGTCCTCGCTGACGTAGACGACGAGTTCGTCGCCGGCCCAGCCGTCGGTGGCGGGCTGGTCGTACTCGTAGCCGTCGTCGACGAACGTGTCGTAGTCGATGACCGTCGGGGTCGCGTCGAACGCGCCGGCCGCGAACATCGACACCATCCCGACCTCGCCGACGGTCTCGGTGGCGGTCTCGCCGTCGACCTCGAAGAGGTCCCACTCCTCGCTCGAGCGATCCGGCACGTCGACGTCGACGGGGCCGCGCTCGTCGCCGGGGCGGATCACTTCGGAGCTACTGGCTGGCGGATCGTCGTATGCGGCGTCGACGGCCGCCCAGCCGTCGTCCTGGGCTTTGAGGTAGTCGACGTACGCCGGGCCGTCGGCGTAGGGCTGATAGAGGATCAGGTAGAGCCCCCAGTTGATATCGGACGACGCGCTCGATCCACCCGCCGGACGGACGCAGTTCCACTCGGTCTCGCACCTGTTCTCGTACTCCGTTTCGACCCGCACGGCGTCACCTTCGACGAGGCCGTTTCTTGCGGCGGTTCCGTCGATCGTCGACCGATCGAACGACGAGAGGTCGAAGTGCTGGTCCTGCAGGGCGTGAAGCAGTTCGTGTCCGAGCGTGATCTCGTCGGTCTCGGGGGCGTCGGGCGTGTCCGAGACGACGACGACTTCCTCCGAGCTCGGGTCGTAGTAGCCGTTGACCGCGCCGCCGTACAGCGAATCGTACTCGTCTTCGGCGTCGGTGGCCCGGTCGACGAGAAACAGGGCCTCGTAGTTGACGTTTTCCTGGAGTCGCTCGTCGTCGGGTACGCTGCCGAAGACGTCGTCGTGGTCGTCTCGGTACTCCTCCCGGGAGACGACCTCGACCGACACCTCGTCTTCGAACGCGAGTTCCCGAATCACCTCGACGCGGGCCATCGACCGGTAGACGACCGCCTCGAGTTCCTCCTCGGTAAGCGCGGCGTCGTCACGGTCGTCGACGGGGAGGTCGTCGTCGTACCAGTAGCCGCCGACGTAGCCGATCGTCGCGTTGGTCGCGGGGTTTGCGGGACGGTCGGCGTCGGACGGAACGACTGCGTCCGTCTCGGTCGGACCGTCGCCGAGAATGCCGACGAACGTTCCGCCCGCGACGACCGCGAGGAGAGCCACCGCGACGACCGCGAGGAGAGCGACGAACCGCGTTCGCGTCGAGTTCATCTGAACTGATAGAACAGAATATGGAACCGACGGCAAAAAGGACGCCGGTCCTGCCGGCCGAGATCGAACGTCGGACGTGAGAACGACGAACTCTAGCGAACCGCCGTCGACGGCCTCCTGACCGCCGCGAACGTTTTGGCGATCGCGTTCGAACGATCGCGTATGAACCTCGAGCCAGCGCGTACGGCGGTGGTGGTCGTCGACATGCAAAACGGCTTCTGTCACCCCGACGGGGCGCTTTATGCCCCCGGCAGCGAGGCAGCGATCGAACCGGTCGGCGAACTGGTCGACCGGGCGACCGACGCGGGGGCGTCGATTCTCTACACGCGGGACGTCCACCCGCCGGAACAGTTCGAAGATACCCACTACTACGACGAGTTCGACCAGTGGGGCGAACACGTCCTCGAGGGATCGTGGGGCGCCCAGATCGTCGACGAACTCCCCACGGAAGCCGCCGACAACGTCGTCGAGAAACACACGTACGACGCCTTTTACGAGACGGAACTCGAGGGGTGGCTGAACGCGCGCGGGGTCGACGACCTCGTGCTCTGTGGAACGCTCGCGAACGTTTGTGTCCTTCATACGGGCGGGAGCGCCGGTCTCCGTGACTTCCGGCCGCTGCTGGTCGAAGACTGCATCGGCGCGATCGAGGACGACCACCGGGAGTACGCCCTGGACCACGCCGAGTGGCTGTTCGGCGAAGTGGTCGAGAGCACGGACCTCGAGTTCGCAGCCGAGTGAACGCCTCGAGTTCGCAGCCGGGTGAACGCCTCGAGTTCGGGAACGATCGCGGCGATTTCACCACCGATCCCCGCTCGAGAACGAATCGCCGGGATCACTCAGGGACGAGCGAGCGGACGGTCCAGCGGATCACGTCCTCGTCGTCCTGGTTCGTCCCGGTGATCCGGACGTCGAGATAGCCGCTGCCGGCTCGGTCCGGAATCGGTTCTTTCTCGAGAATTTCGAAGGTGACCGTGATCGTATCCCCGGGCCTGACGGGAGTGGGCCACTGCAGGTCGGTCATGTGGAGACCGACGGCCCCGCCGAGGTCGTCAAAGAAGTTGCGGACGAGGAGGTCCATGCACCGACAGGCCGTCTGCCACCCGCTCGCGACCAGTCCGCCGAACAGCGTCGACTCGGCGGCCGACGGATCGGTGTGAAACGGCTGCGGATCGTACTGGCGTGCGAACGACTGTATCTCCGTCTCGGTGAGCGAAAACGATCCGACCGTTCGGTTCTCGCCCGCCCGGAGGTCGTCGTAATTCAGCGCGGTCATTCGTCGTCAGGTCGAACGCGGAGACGCGAAAAAGCTGTGTCGAACCGATTCTCCCGACCCGACCGCACCACCCGCTCGAGGACCGAGTCGAGCTTCCCGTGACGGTTCGGTCGATACAGGCGCGTCTCACTCACCATTACTTTGATTTTCGAAGTATTGGGAGAGGGACGTCTTCGTCCAACCATATCCGTTTTCCGGCGGCAGGACAGCAGATCGGATCGATCGGTGCTACACCTCTTCGTCGGACGTGATTTCGAAGCTCCCTTCGCCGCCGACTTCGATAGTCGCCGCCTCGTTGGTGATCGAAATGGTCGCCGTGGCCGTTTTATCTGCCGTCAAATTATCCTCGTCCGGGACGACGACTTCGATTCGGACCTCGAGTTCTCGTTCCGTCGTGGACCCGTCCGCGTCCGCTTCGAAGTCGCTCAGGGCGATTTCGGTGTGATCGGAGACGTCTACTGGTTGTGACTCGCCGAACACGTCGTTCCACGTGAAGGAGTCGACCCCGCTCGTGCCAGTGAGCGTTTCCGACCCCGTTGCCAGTTCCTCCTCGCCCGTCGTCACGTCACCGCCGTCCCAGTCGCCGCCGTCGCCACCGTCGGTACCCGAAAGGTGGACGTTGAACGTCGCCTGGCGGCTCTGTGCGTTGAACCCCGACCATTCGACCGCCAGGTGGTCGTCGCCTTCCTCGAGGTCCTCGCTATCGGTTATCCCGTCCGGATCCCCGAACGTTACTCCGCTGACGCTCCCGTCGTGGGTGGTTATCGAGGCGGAGTTCGCGATCCAGTCGCTTGGATCGTCGATGGCGAGCGCGGGACCGCTCCCGAGCCACACGTATCCCAGCCCCGCCCCGGTGACGCCGACCAGGCCGACTGCACCTCGTCCGAGCGCACGACGCGAGAGCATTGCTCCGCCCTGCGTGGGGGAGTCGTTGGCTGACGGTTCATCTGCGGACCTGTTTGTGGAGTCCGATTCCATACGATTCGATCGCCGAGTGTTAGTAAAGTAATACGATCCGTAGCGATCGGTAATCGTATCCTGTCGCATAGAAAACACGATCTGGTACGGGAGTCGCATTCGCGCATTCGCAGCGATGGCACATGTCTACTCCCGAAACCCAGTCCACCGGAACCGAGTTTCCTCACCGAACGCTACGCGCCACGACCAGTAGGCACCCCGTTCGGGACTATTTATCTCCGGCAGAGAGACCATAATACATATCGTGTCGGATAGCAAACTACCGATATGTACCGGCCGGCATTTCGGTGGCTCGAGTCGAAACCGTTCGAACGGCAGATACTGATCCTCGCGCTCGTGCTGGATCCGATCGGGTTCGCCGCGGGCTACCTGCTGGCCCCGTCGTTCGACGTCACCCCGTTGATGGGTGGCGTGTACGGACTGATCGCAGCGAGCATGCCGATGTCGCTGTGGATCATGCACTACCAGCGAACGCACGCCTGATACGGACGATGGTCGGTCGCCTCGAGGGGAGATCGCACCACCCGTTTCGGGTTCGCTCGTGTCGGAGGAGATGAAACGACTGGGTATCTTTCCCCCACTAATCAGTAATTATAAGTCACTATATGTAGAATCCTGTGATGGAAGTCGGCTCCACCGAGCCGCGGGGGCATGCGCGGAAATGCCCCGGGTGCTAGAACACCCGAGTCTGGCTTCCAAACTCGTGCCGTTTGCAAGCCATGTTTGCATTCCTGCTTACGAGATATAAACGTCTCGCACGGCGACAGTACCGCTATCGAACAGTACCGCCGCGGTCGGCGACCGACGGAGACGCCAGCCCGCGGCCCGATCGACCTCGAGACCCCGTCCGGTACGAGCCGGCTATAGTAACAACTGAAACGATTTACACACCGATCGCCGATCGTCTGGCGATCGGGTGTGCAATGGCTTTCAGTGGCTACTATAGAGCCCACCTGCACGCCCCGATCCGGAGGGAACGATGACCGGCTGTTTCTGGGCGGACGACCCGTTCGGCTCCATCGAACCGGAGGACGAACCCGACGACTCCGTGACCCGGTGTCCGCGCTGTGAGACGCCGATCGCGATCGTCTCGAGCGTCGGACCCACGACCCACGTCGCGACACCCTGTGGCTGTCGGGTGCCCGGGGACGTTCTGGCGTCCGACGCCGACGAGTAGTCCCCCGACGGCGACGGGTAATCCCCCCGACACGACGGGCGGCGTTCCCGTCGCGTATTCGAGCCTGCCGATGGCCCCTCGAGTCTCGACCGATACCGTCGAACAGAACGCGCCGACGAGCCGGGGTGCGAGGGTTTTTATTCGCTCCTTCGAACCAACGGTATGGACGCGTTCGCTACCGGGGCCGCAAGCGGGACACTCGAGCAGGGCGAAATGGGCGACGTGCAGGACGAAATCAGGGACGTGCGGGACGAAATCGGCGACAGTGTGCATATCGGCGACGACGTCTCGAGCGAGGGAGCGAGCGGATGAACCGCCGACGCCTCAGCACGATGTACGTCTTCGGCATCGCGCTCAACGGGGCCGCGCTGGTCGCTGCGGCGTCGACCGGGGCGACCCTGTACGCGGTGACGTTCGCGCTCGTCATGGTCTATCTCGGACTCCGGTACTGGATGGTCTCTCGAAACTGAACCGGCCCGTGCGATCGGTCCGGCCCTCGAGGAGACCGGCCCGCCCACTCGAGGCGGGATGACGGTTTCGAGCGGGCATTTTTACGACAGACCGTATTAGAACGTGAACCCGTTCAGCCGGAGTCGTATGATCCGTGAGTCCAACGACCGGGTATGGAAGCGATCCCCGTCCATGTCGAAACGGCGATCTACCTCTACTTCGTCCTCGTTGCCCTCGGCGGAATGGCTCTCTACGCACGGTTCTGGTTCGACCACCGTCGCGACGGCGACTCCGCCGACGGAGCCTCGAGTCCGAACTGATTACGGGAGGTCGTCCCACTGTCGGATCTCGCCCCCGTTCTCGTCGACGAACTCCTCGGCGTCCGCCGCCTCGGAGAAGGGGACGTAATCCGGACCCATCGCACCCTCGACGGCACTGTCGACGACGTAAGAGAGCGTCGTCGCGTCGGCGAAGGCCGCGGCGTCGACGTGACTCGAGACGTACGTCGTCCCGTTTCGCTCCACGAGGTCGTACTGGACGCTCGAGTAGTCGGTGACGAACGCCTCGCGCAGTTCCCACCCCCGCTGGGTTCGCTCCTCGAGGTAGTTTCGAAGTTCGACGAGGCTGTCGAACCGCGCCGGCCCGTCCCGATCTTCGGGTTCGCCGTCTTCGAAGAACAGCTGGCCGGCGGGGCCGTGGTGGTCCTCGATCACCATCCCGCAGACGTCACACGTTTCGCCGTCGGTCAGAGCGATGGGCTCCGCGGGAGCCGTCTCGGCCGGTCCCTCGTCCCCGAGACAGCCCGCCAGTCCGCCAACCGCGAGCGCGCCGACGCCGACGAGGACGCTCCGCCTCGAGCGGCCGGTCGGAACGTCCTCGCCGTGGCCGGCGTCAGTGAGTACGTCCCCCTGTGCTCGAGCGTGCCGGCAGCAAAGACGGTCCGCGTCGTCGGTCGGTCGGCTCATAGTCGTCGCCTCCGGATCGCGAGCGCTGCGAGCGTCGTCGGCAGGACGATCCAGGCGAGCAACGCGGCGACGAGGAGGCCACTCGAGAGCCCGGAGTCGGCGAGGACCGTCGCGAAGCCGGCGTCGCCGGCCGCGCCGAGCGAGCCGAGCACCAGCGCCCGGAAGATCCCGGTCGGGTTCGCCAGCAACATCGCCGAGACCGCGGCGTCGGAGAGGTCGAACGCGGCGATCAGTCCCAGCCCGAGCAGGTCGTGGACGAGGACGAACCAGGCCCAGACCAGAAGCGAGATGCCGAGGGCGTGGGTCTTCTCGCGTGCGAGCGACGACACCAGTACCCCGATCGCCAGGAACGCGAGTCCCAGTCCCGCGGTCGCGAGCAGGAATCCGACGTAGGCGTCGAAGCCGGCGAGGCCGAACTCCCGGAGCAGGAACCCGCCGGCGATACCGAATCCGAGGATCGTCGCGCTCGCGAGGACGACCGCCCGTCCGAGCGCCGAGCCGACGACGAGCCAGGCGCGCTCGACCGGTAATGCGAACAGGGTGTGCAACCAGCCGCTCTCCTCGCGACCGACGATGGCGTCGTAGCTGAACGCGAGCGCCACGAGCGGAACGAGATAGACCGCCAGAACGGCCAGGCTCGCGACGGTCCGTTCGAACCCCTCCGGGCTCACGCTCGAGCCGCTGAACGTCGTCAACCCGAGCGCGAATGCGGCGAAGATTCCCGTCATCGCGATGGCCCAGCGGCTCCGGATCGCGAGGCGGTACTCGGTCTCGGCGACGACCAGCAGTTGTCGGTACCAGGTGCCGGAGTCGCCAGCACGTCCCACGTCGGCGTCCGTGAGCGTCGCGTAGCCGCCGTCTGGCTGTACCACGTCACCGTCTGGCTGTACCACGTCACCGTCTGTCTGTACCACGTCGCCGCCCTCGAGCGTTCGGCGGTCGTCGCCACCTCCTCGGCCGTCGTTGCCGCCCGGCCGGGCGTCTCCCCCGAGCCGTTGGGTGTCTCCCTCGAGCCGTCGGTCGTCGGTCATCACGCACGCACCTCCGTTCGGGGTTCGGCAGCGTCCCCGCCGCCGTCGTCCTCGCGAGTTCTCCCGGCCGTGGCGAGCGCGTCGTGAAACGCCGCCTCGAGTCCCGGCTCCCGAACCTCGAAGCGATCGATCAGCGCCGAGTCGAGGGTCGAACAGAGCGAGAGGGCGTCCTCGCGGTCGCAGACGACCGCGATCGTCTCGTCCGTTTCGGTCACCTCGCCCAGCGCCTGGACGGACTCGAGGAGACGCTCGCGCGTTCGCTTCGCGCCGTCGTCGGCCCCGGCCGGTCGAATCTCGACCGTCACGCCGTCGCCGGCGGCGGCCCGGAGTTCGTCGACCGGACCGGCCGCGCGCAACCGGCCGTCCTCGAGGATGGCGACCTCGTCGCAGAGCCGTTCGACCTCCTCGAGAACGTGCGAGGAGAGGACGACGGTCGCGTCGGTCTCGCGGTCGATCCGCTCGATGACCTCGTGGAACGTCGCCACGCCGCGAGGATCGAGTCCCGCCGTCGGCTCGTCGAGGACGAGCACGGGGGGCTCGGACAGCAGCGTCGACGCGAGTCCGAGGCGTCGGCCCATCCCGTTCGAGTAGCCCGACACGGCTCGGTCCGCCGCCTCGCTCAGCCCGACCGTCTCGAGGGCCTCGTCGATGCGCTCGTCTCGAGCCGACAGCCCGCGAATGCGCGCGTGGACGTCGAGCACTTCCCGTCCGGTCATCGCCGGCGGGAAGCCGGCGTGTTCGGGCAGGAAGGCGACGCGCTCGCGGACCCGGTGGCCAGCCTCGGCGACGTCGATGCCGCCGACGTCGATTCGCCCCTCGTCGGGCCGGTCGTGGCCGACCAGTAGCTCGAAGAGGGTGGTCTTTCCCGCGCCGTTCGTCCCGAGGACGCCGTAGGTCGACCCCGACGGGATCTCGAAGGATGGCCCGCCGAGGGCGACGACGTCGCCGTAACGTTTGTGAACGTCAGTAATCGTGATTTGCATAGTACTCCCTCCATTCGTCGTGGGGCGACTCGGCGAGCGGTCGGTGGTCGACCACGCCGGGCGATTCGAGCACCGGGAACGAACTCTCGGCCATCCGAACGGCGTCGAACGCGGCGCTCTCGGCGAAGACGGCCGCCTGGGGCTGTTCGTGGACCAGCCGTTCGACGGTACCCGCGGGCTGGTGGCGCGTCTCGCTCGTCCCGTCGCCGTCGAGGTCGAGCGGACGGGCGTCGGACCAGTAGTTGCCCCGGTCCGTGTCGTTCCAGTGGATCTGTGCGTTCGTCGGCGCGTACGCCGACTGTCCGTTCGCGATGAAGCTGTTGCCGACGACGCGCTCGTCGGAACTCCCCGCCGTGAACTGGACTCCGACCTCGTTCTCGAGGACGAGATTGTCGACGATGTCGTTGCCGTGGGCGTTGTAGACGTAGAAGCCGTTCCCGTTGGCGACGACGGCGTTGCCACGGATCTCGCTGTAATCGACTCCCTTGACGAGGATCCCCTGTCCGCTGGGTCCGTCGTTGTTCACGGCCGTGTTGTTCACGATGGTCAGGTTCTGTGAGACCATCAACGCGTAGCCGACGTCGTTGTCGAACGCCACGTTGTCCTCGAGGCGGTTGTCGTCGGAGTACATGTAGTGAACGCCGTAGCGGAGGTCCCACATGGCGTTGCCCGACGCGACGACCTCCTCTGACCACGAGAAGTAAATCCCGTCCCGGACGGTCGTGATCCGGTTATCGTGAAGTTCAGCGCCGTCCGCTCGGTCGAGGTGGATGCCGTTGCCCCGTTCGGTCTCGGGAACGTCCTCGCGGCCGACGATCGTCGCGTCGGCGACGGTCACGTCCTCGGCTTCGCCGATCCAGACGCCGTAGGTCGTCTCAGTGATGCGGACGTCCGACAGCGTCGACCCCGAGCCGTTGACGTGGACGGCGGCGTCCTCGTTCGAGCGCTCGTGGCCCGACTCCCGCACCCAGACGCCGTCCAGGGTGACGTTCTCGGCGGCGATGTGAACGACGGTGTCCTCGCCGCCGCCGTCGATCGACGCCCCCTCACCGGTCGCCTCGAGAGTCAGGTCCGCCGTCTCGACGGTCACTCGTTCGTCGAACTGACCCTCGAGGGCGATCGTCTCGCCCGACTTCGCGGCGTCGATCGCCGCCTGCAGGGAGTCGTACTCACGATCGCCGACGGTCGCGACGCCGGGTTCGGTCGGCGGCTCCGCGTCGTCGACGTCGCCGACGTCCGGCGTCCAGCCCTCGACGGTCGCCTCGTGGCCGTCGCTCCCGCTTCCGTCCGTCGCCGCGACTGCCGCGGCGGCGAGCGAGACGACGAGCACGGCGACGGCGATCGCGACGAACCACGATTCGCGGTCGAATTTCATCGCGACTCACCCCCGTCCGCGGGGACGACTCCCGCGTCGGTCTCCGTCTGCGATGACGTCGCGTCGTTTTCCGTCTGCATTGCCGTCGCGTCGTTTTCCGTCTGCATCGCCGTCGCGTCGGCCTCGGCCGTCGGTGGCGACTCCGATACCGTTTCGTCCGTCGGTCGGTCGCTCGAGTCGTCCGCCGACGAGCGACGCCCGGCCCCGACGAGGGCCGAGACATCCGCCACCAGTGCAGGGATCTCGTCGACCGTCGCATCCGAGTTTCGCAGGAGGAACGCGGTGACGACGAGGACGAGCGCGAGTGCGGTGAGGTAGCCGCCGGGGCCGAACCAGGCGACGCCGCTGATGTTCGCGATCTCGTAGGTGCCGAGCAACGGCGGGGTGAACGGGTCGATGCCGCGCATCGGCGCGTCGGGATCGAGCGCGTGGCCGGCCTGGTGGAGCCGGTACTGGATGAGCGCGAACATTCCGGCGAAGACGGTGATCGTCCCGACGAGCTGGCACGTGAGCCCGAGTTTGAGCTTCCGGACCGTCGGTGCGAACGCGACGAAGACGCCAGCCGCAGCCACGGCCACGAACGCGAGCGGGCCGACGGACCACTCCGGCACCTCGATCGCCCTCGGGTGGACGTCGTAGTTGGGATCGAGGTACACCGGATCCGGATAGTAGAAGCCGACGTACTGGTTGAGCCCCTGCGTTTCGCTGACGTCGCCTTCGAGTCTGGGGTAGGCGTAGAGTTCGACGAACATCCCGTCCGGATACTGGGGTGCCTCGAGCGTGATCCGCCACATGGGGAGTGCGATCGCGACGAGCAACAGCGCGGCCGCTACGAGCGGGAGCGCGCGACGGAGTTCGGTCAGGTGAGTGAGTCGGGACATAGGTGACGGATGTGTGAGGTGGTCAGTCGGCCGGTTCGACCAGCAGGCGCGAGCGCATCTCGAGGTGGAGCGCGCTACAGAAGTACGCACAGTACATCCAGTAGACGCCCGGCTCGTCCGCCGTGAACGTCACCTCGCGGGTCTCCTGTGGTGCCAGTTTGACGTTGACGTCGTGTTCGGGGATCGCGAGCGAGTGGAGGATGTCCTCTTCCTGCTCGATGTTGGTCGAGCGAATCGTCACCTCGTCGCCCTCCTGGACGGTGATGTCCTCGAAGCCGAAGTGGTTGCGCTGGTTGTACATCTCGATGTGGACCTGATCGCCGTCGCGCTCGATGAAGTTGTCCTCGTCGGCCGGCGAGATGAAGTCCAACTCGAGGTCGTCCGGATCGTACACCGAGGCCGGGTCGAGCCGGTCGGCGCGGACGATCGAGGCGTCGTGCGGTTCGGGGTAGGCGGGCGTATCCTTGACCAGTTCCATCCCGGCGTCGTCGTCGCCGATGTAGAACAGCTGGTCGTTCTCGGGGAAGACGGGTCCCACGGGGAGGAACCGGTCTTTCGAGAGCTTGTTGAGGACGATCAGCCAGTCGCCCTGTGCCTCGCTGGTGTACGACTCCGCGGCGATCAGGTGACCGGGGCTGTAGTGGACGTCGTGTTTCTCGATGACGGGGTCCTCCGAGCCCATCTCGGCATCGACGGCGGCCTCGATGTCCCACTTGACGACCTGGGAGTCGACGAACAGCGTCGTGTAGGCGTGGCCACGACCGTCGTAGGCGGTGTGCAGTGGGCCGTTGCCGACGTTGACCCGGCCGACGACGGCGTCGTTGGGATCGTCGACCTCGTTCAACTGGTCGATCTCGATGATCGTACAGGTCGGGTCCAGTTTCCCGGAGGCGATCGCGTACTGGCCGTCGGGCGTGACGCTCACGCCGTGGGGGTTCGTCGGGACGTCGATATACCGCACGAGTGGCTCGCCGTCGTCGTTGAGTGGGCTGTCTTCGGTGCCGTCGACGACCGGAACGCCGTTTACCTCGTCGTACTCGCCTGCCTCGACGGCGTCCTCGATGCGGGGGATGTTGAACGCGACGACGTAGTCCGTATCGGCCGCGGTCATCTCCGACTCCGTGACGCCCTCCTCGCTGTTGTAGCTGGTCGTGAAGAACCACTCGCCCTCTTTGCCGGAGTCGCCGTTGTCGAGGTTGCAGTCGACGCGGACGTCCCACTCGTGGTCGAACGGGTCCGGCGACATCGCCGAGAGGGTCGAGCCGTACTCGCTCGGGTCGTCGAGGTCGCGGCCGTCGTTCGGGATCGGGACGCGCAGTTCGCCGACGCCGAAGACGTACCGGCTGTCGGGCATCAGCATACACGCACCGTGGGTTCCCTGGTGGTTCGGCAGGTCGATGATCGCGTCCGTTTCGAAGTACTTCAGATCGATCCGGGCCATCCGGCCGTTGGCCTTGTCGTTGACGAACAGCCACTCGCCGTCGTACTCGTTGTCGGTCTGACTGACGCGGGGGTGGTGAGTGTCTCCCCACGTGTAGCCACCCGAATTCTGCAACATTTCGTGCGTTTCGTCGTCGAAGCCGTAGCCACGTGCACTCTCGACGTTGAACACGGGAATGCGCATGATCTGGCGCATCGACGGCACGCCGTAGACGCGGATATCCCCGGAGTGGCCCCCCGAGAGGAACGCGTAGTAATCGTCGAGTTCGCCGGGCGGTACCGACGCATCGACGTCGGCTGCCGCCTGTTGGTCACCGTCGCTGTCTAACAACCCCGTACAGCCGGCGAGCGATCCCATCGCTCCGGCCGCCGCGCCGGCTTTCATGAAGTCCCGTCGCGGGATCCGTGCGAACAGCGGGTCGCGGTCGTCGGCTGCGTCCGTTTCGGTCGTCGATCGGTCGGTCGTGGAGTGAGTATCGGTCATGATCCTGTGAGTCGGTATGTCGGATCGGTTGCTGCACCGTGCGTCGAACCGAGCGTTGACTACAGCAATAGCTCGGTAGACCACGACATTAGGGCCGTCTCAGATTCCCGACGGCCAGTAAACCAGGGGAACCGGTTCGGCCGGTACTATTTAAATAGAGAGAGGGTCCGGTCGACGGCGATCTCGAGCAGCCCCATCGTCGCCACGTAGTCGGGACGACAGCGTCGGCTCCCACCGTCGCAAGGGCTCACAACGCGAGAGGCAGGTCGCACGGGGACAAAAATTAGGGCTCGCGCTCGAGTCGTCGGTTACAGCGGTATCAGCGCAGTTCGAGGGTCGAAGAGCGAGAACGGTCTGGCGGAGACACGACCACTTCAATCGAATTCGGGAACGAAGTCGGTCGCGAGTTCGTCAGCGAGTTCGCCACCGGTCAGCCACGATATCTGCTCGTCGTCGAACCCGTGCCGTGGAATCAACGTCTCCGTTGCTTCACCGAGCGGGATGTCGTTCGTGACAACGATCACCCGGTCAACAGCGCTGTCGAGGAGCGTTTCGAGTGCCAGGTCGACGACTTCGGTATCCGTCTTTTCGACGACATCCTCGGATCGGTCGCTGGCTGTCGCGATGGAACGCCGAGCCTGGTCCATGACCCGTGATACGGTTTGCTATGACTGATTGCCGGTCGATCGCCCACCGTTCTGCGATCGACCGGTAAAGACTCATAGCAGACCGTATGAGACGTCCGGTTCCGAATACGACGGGCTTTCGGTGACCGACATCCACCCGTCACGTAGCGCCTCGTCTACAGCAGAATCGGTCGTCGCGTACCCCTCGAGCAACGTCTCACCTCCCATTTCGGCATAGACCTGTGGCGGTATCCGGAAGATCGTACCGCGTCGATCGGCTTCCCGGCCCAACGCCCGAAACCGCGTGCTCTCGCGCCGGCCACAGCTGATGAGGATAGAGGAGTCGACGAACACGGCTTCGTCATCGTCGCCCATCTTCGATCAGCCCTCGACGACCGGACGGAGTGCATCCAAAACGATGCCCGCTTCCAGGGAACTGATCGCTTGCTCGCGGGCCATAATCCGATGCGTAACCGTCCCGTCGACGTATTCGCGAGCGTACTCGAGGGCAACGGCGAGTCCGTCCAATCCGTGGTGGTCGATGTAGGTATCGACGTCGTCGTCTCGCAGTCGGCGGGCGACCGCTTCGATCAACGCCGGCGTGATCTCCCGTTCGACGTCGCCCTGTACCAGGTGAAGATCGATCTCTCCGGCAGTGTACAGCGCCGGTCGCCCCTCGTTCGACTGCTCGATGAACCCCGCGGATTCGAGGTCGTCAACGTACTCGTAGGCCGTTCGTTGTGGAATCTCGAGCGTCTCGACGACGTCCTCGATCGTCGCGTCCGGATTGTGCCGGAGGTACGTGTAGATCCACGCTTTTCGGGCGTTTCCGAGGAGTTCGAACACGTCCCCGCCGGTGTCGAGCGGCGTTTTCCACTCCGCTTCTCTCGTCGCCATCTCTACTCGCAAATTGCACGCAAGCTGCAATAATGCTTGGTGAGGGTGTCCCCGTGGGAGAGGGGCCGTGCTCAGTCGGCACCCTCGAGCCCGGAAGCAGTGATCTCGAGCAGTCCTATGGCCGCCGCGAAGTCGGACGTCGTGATACGACCGAATGTGAACCATTTGAGATTGTCACCGCTGCGGTGTGGTGAGAGGCCTGGTACAGTTACAGCCGGTAGTATGAGCAACGCGAACGACGTGAGATGATGTCCTGACGGAGCGACCTAGGTTTATTTATCCCCCTTCGAAAGAACTGCTAGCGTTGAATGAGCGAGACAGCTACGACTCGTACAGACTGGGGATGCGTTCTCTTCGTCGATTTACGGAACTTCACGAATCTCCTCGAATTCTATGGGCCGAGCCGGATCGAATCGGTACTGGACGAACTGTTCGTCGACTTTCAGCGGACCGTCGATTCGTACGGCGGGGCGGTCGACAAACTGGTCGGCGACGGCATGCTGGCGGTGTTTCGAGACGATCGCCGGCAGGACTGTGAAGCCAACGCCGTCCGCGCGGCCAGCGAGATGCTGTACCGGCGGCTACCGGAACTCGAGCGACGGACGAAACTCAATCTCGAAATCGGTATCGGACTGTCGACGGGCGAACTCCACCGGGCGACGATCGCCGACATCGACGAGACGATCATCAGCAGAAACGTCAACATCTCGTCTCGATTACAGAGCCTCTGTAAGAAGTTCGATGTGTCCGTTCTCACTGACGAGGGAACCCGGGAGAACATCGAGCAGCTGCCGGAGGGGTATCGGTTCCGACTCATTCCCGACCAACGTATCGAAGGTATCTACGAGCGCATCGACGTTTTCGAAATCTGTTCGCTCGACGACTACGACGAAGAGTACATCGACCAGTTCAACGCCGCTGCGAAACGGTACAAGGAAGGCGAGTATTCGCGCGCGCTGGAATTTTTCGTCTCGTCGTACTCCCAGATCGACCGCAAGGCGGATCGAGTCCTGCTCCATCACTTCGCAAGCGAGTGTTTCGATCAGCTCGATAGCGCCGACAGCCTGTTTCAGAACGCAGACCGGTACGACGAGAATTCGACGACACAGCGGACACAGGCGGACTTCCTGTTCTGGCGGCTGGAGCAGTACGTCGACCGTCGAGACCTGGTGCCGGCACAGGTCCTTGACATCGGGTGTGGTTCGGGTGCGCTCACGAAGACGCTACCCGACCTGTTCCCGGAAGCGCGAATCGTGGGCATCGACGAGTCAGCGGACCAGATCCGCAAAGCGCGCCAGGATCACACCCATCCGAAAGTCGATTACGAGGTTGCCGATATTTCGGACTGGGACGCCGAGCGGTCGTTCGACATCGTGATGAGTAACTCGACGATGCACTGGGTACAGCGACAGGACGACGCCTATCAGAACATCCGGTCGGCGATGAATCCAGGTGGCATTCTCGCGGTACACCAGGGTGCCAAGGGCTGTTACAAAGAACTTCACGAAGCCGCTCGACGGGCCTACGAGAAACTCGGGTTCGAAGAGTACTTCCGAGACTTCCAGTTTCCGCTCGTCTATTACGAAAAAGACGAAATGGCCGAGGTGCTCGAGCGAAACGACTTCGACGTGCTCAAAATCGACGTGATGGAATCCGAACAGCCGGACACGCTCGTCGACGACTTCGCCGAGGCGACGCTGCTTTCGTACAAGCAACGTCTCTCCAACGAAGCCGAGAAGTACGCCTTCACCGAGCAGTACAGGGAGTTCGCACGAGAGTACGACGACATCGACACGACGCGAATTTACGCGTTCGCGACACGTTCCGAACGATGACTACCGTCGAATACGTTTCCGACCCGGACCGGTACAGTGAGGCGATCAAACGACTGCTCGTCGTCGTCGACGACGAGTTCGTTCCTCCCCTGTCGGCCCGCGAGGGGACGACCCAGCGTTCGGGACTTTCAGACGCCGAGCGCGAGACGAATGCGGAGGTTTCGGAGGCCATCGAAACGTATCACGAGGCGTGTCTCGAGCAGCATCTCATCCTGTGTCACGACGACGGTGAGCTTGCCGGATTCATGTCGTTCCGGGATGGCTACGAGACGCCCGAACTCGGCTCTTTCCAGCCTTCGAACTACGTTTCGACGATCGCAGTCGACCCGGAGTTCCGCCGTGAGGGCCTCGCCCGACGGATGTACGGGACGATTCTGTCTGATCTCCCAGAAGAGATTACCTCGCCGTACGTCTCGACGCGAACGTGGAGCAGTAACGAGAGCCATCTATCGCTGCTCGCGGAACTGGGATTCCAGGAAGTCGAGACGATTCCCGACGACAGGGGTGACGGAGTCGATACGGTGTACTACGCTGTGTCCCGCTCCGAGTTCGAATGACAGGGACCGACCGTCCGTCACGAATCGCAGTCGTCACGGATATTCACGCCAAACCGGACTCTATCGGCGAACTCGCCGAAGCCCTATCCGTGCTTCGCACGGAGATCGAACGCGAGGTACAGCCCGATCTGATCGTCGCACTCGGTGATCTCGTCCACGGCGGGCAGTCCGAAGAAACGACGCTCGAGCTATTAGAGGCGGTGATCGACACGCTGGAAGGCGGCGAAACACCTGTCAGGTACGTCCCGGGAAATCACGACGTCGCCGTCCTCGACCGGTCGACGCTCGAAGACGCCTTCGGACACGAACTGTGGTCTATCGAGGAACGCATCGTCTTTCTCGACTCGACGGGAGCTGGCTGTACCGGATTCGGCGGCGAGATTGGCAGCGAGCAACGCGACGCACTCGAGTCGCAAGCGGATGCGCTGTCGAACCCGATCGTGTTCGTCCATCACCCGCTTGGCTTCCGGCGACTCGACGAGAACCGCTGGTTCCACGACCGTCCCGAACAGGCGTTTTGTACCGACAGGGTGGCGATAAACGAGATCCTGAAAGCCATCGAACCCGCGTTCGTCGTAAACGGGCACCTCCACTGGTCCGATCACACCAGAGACGGTGGGACGGATCACTTTACCGTCGACTCGTTCAACAAAGAACTCTCCGAGAAACCCCACGGGGCGTTCGGCGTCGTCGACCTCGAGGACGGATCTCGCGTTCGGCTCGTCGAGAGCACTGGCTTCGAACGCATCTATCGCCTGCCCCAGTAATCGCTCTCGCGTCGCGATTCCGTTTCGACGCGTTTCAGCCACTCAGCACGACGAGAACGCCACCGTACAGCAAGGAGGCGAGGAAGAACAGCACCCCCAGCTGAAACCACAGGAGCCCCTTCCCGGTCAGTTTCGCTTTTATCCCGGCGATCGCCTTGAGGTTGCGGAGTTTGACCTTCGAGAACTTCTCGTGGGTTTCAATCTCGTCTTCCGGGTCGTAGCTCTCGATGAACTCGCTTACGTACGCCTCGGCCGTCGTCGACCGAGCACGGTCCAGTATCGCCGACTGCGAGGTCCCACTGCCGATACCCGGTAGCCACGTCGAGTGAAGTATCGTTTCGCCGACTTCTTCGGTGTAGAACTGCCGTGGAAAGAGCCCACGGATGATGTAGCTCACTGCGACAGTCGTCGCAACTCCCGAAAGCACGATGAAGCCGAGAAACGGCCAGGCCTGGGTAGTACTGATACTTCCGGAAGAGACCTCTCCGAATCCGAACGCTCCCCAGGTCGCGATTCCCGCAAACAGGAACGTGATACCGACGAGAGTGGTATCACAGATACTGTCGAGATTCGCGACCGATTTCTCGGTCATTCGGAGCTCGTCTTCTACTATCTCTTCGGTGGCATCCGCTTTCATTCCGTAGCGACGGTATACGCTCCCACATAGTTCTGACGTTATGATCGAAACTACCACTATCTGACAAATTACGGTGACTACTTACCACTATTCGTCGTCCTCGAGTGAGGCTGCGCTGCGCCGATGTCAGAAATCGACGTCCGTAACGCTCGGTCGGTGGTGTCGGACGACGGTTGGTCGGTGGTGTCAGACGACACTTCCTTGGGGGCCACTCCAGCATCCTCAGTATCACGGCCGTCAGCAGGGCTGTGAATACGTCGCGAATCACCCGAGTCGTGATCGAATGGAGCCGAACAATCCGCCGTCGTCGTCTCCCGACTCGACCGCCTCGTCGACGATCGACTGGTTCGCAGACGACGTCGGTCGGTCGATGTCGTCGACGAACGGTTTCGAATCCTCGTCGAGTACCTCCGCGACCGACTGTTCCGGTTCTGGTCGAGTCGTCTCGCTGACGGACCCGTCGAACCGGAAGGTCCCACCGTCTGCGTCGGTCGACCCGTCCGCGGCGTCAGTCTCGCTCTCGTCGTCGCGTTCCCCGTCGGCCTCGAGAGTGTCGACCGCGATATCGTCGAGTTCGCCCTCGAGCGCGTCGATGCGCCGCTCGAGTCGGTCGACCGTCGCGACGGCTGCGGCCGACTGGCGTTCGACGTCGTCGGTGATCGACTCCACGTTGCCGACGTAGCCCTCGATCGACTGGACGGTTCCCTCGAGGTCGGCGAGGCGTCGTTCGTGGGCATCGACGCGTTCCTCGAGTTCCGAGACCGTTTCGGCAAGCGCGGTCACTGCAGCCAGTTCGTCGAGTTCGATGTCGCCGTCGACGACGACCCGTTCGACCGCCGCCAGGCGCTGCTCGAGTCGGTCGATGTCGGTCATGCCCCAGTTTCGCCTCGTTCCTATTTAAATTCCGGCACAAAGCATCCGAACCCATTACACCGAATACTCAGCGGGTTCTCGGATGAATCGATGGGAGACGGACTGCTGGACGTCATCTGGATGTGAGCGCGACCTGTCTCATACGGTTTGCTGTAAGTCAGCAACCGTACGACAGCAGCTACGTCATACTGTCGGCTGTAAGTCATTCAAGGTTCTCGCCGCTCCGGTGTGGCGAGAGTTGCGACACAGTTACAGCCGACAGTATCAGTCGTCGGCCGCCCGCGTTTCGATACCGACGACCTCACGCGCGCTCGGACTGGCGCCGCCGTGTGGGGTGTCCCGGTGTCGTATCTGTGCCGCGTGGATCGTCTCGGTCGCGTCGTCGACGACGACGACCTGGCCGGGTTCCGTCGGCAGTCGTTCGTCGAGCGACTCGTCCATGTACGTCGGCTGGGCGGCAGCCAGCGCCTCGAGGTCGGCTTCGGCGGTCAGTCGGTGAGAGATCAACACGTCGGACTGGGAGATGGCGGTGTCCGTGACGGCGCTCGGGCGCTGGGTCGCGAGGACGAGGCTGACTCCCGGCGCACGTCCGCGGGTGAGGATCGTGTGTAACGCCGCGTCGGCGATGCCGTCGAAGAAGGTGTGGGCCTCGTCGATCATGAGCCACGGGAGTCGATCGATCGTCTCGTCGACCCGGGCTCGGTAGAGCGCCTCCGCGATGGCGCGACAGACGGCGTTCATCGGCGCGGCGTCCAGTCCGGAGACGTCGACGACGGTGATCGCCGTGCTGGCGAGGTCGGACGCATCGAGGCCCGCCGGATCGAACACACCCCACGACTCCGCGAGCGCCAGGTGGTTGGTCGCCGCGCGCCTGTCGGTCATCGGCGCGTCGGTCTCCTCGACCCGCTCGCACATCGCCTCGAGCGTCTCGGCCTCCTGGGCGGCCTGCCAGACGAGTCCGCCTGCCCCGCTTTCGGGCGAGAGGCCGAGCAGCGAACACCACGAGCGGGGGTCGAGGACGTCGGCTGCGACCGCCGGTCGATCGACGACGTCGACGGGAACCGCCTCGCCGTCGGCTGGTTCGGCGATCGTCGAGAAGCCGCCCATCGGATCGACGATTACGGGCGCGACACCCGGCGCACGCGCCAGTTCCTCGGCGACGACGCCCAGCGTGAACGACTTCCCGTAGCCGCGTTTCCCGACGATCAACATGGCGTGTGGCCCGTCGAGGTCGACGTACAGCTTCGCCCCTTCACTCCCGTCGAGCGCACGATACCGTCCGAGGTGACCCGCCTGTATCGGTTCGGCGTCGGAACCGCGACCGATGACGAAGCTCATGACTGTGGTTCGTCCACTTCCCTACTTGAACCCTCATACGGATAGTGCGAGTCAGTACCAGGTGGAGTCGAACGTCTATACCGCTGCGTCGGATGCGTCGGTGGGATCGAACGCTGCCAACTCGGTCGGCGAGGCGAGCACCCAGAGTTCGTCGCCGACCTCGAGGGGTTCGTTGTCCGGCGGGAGCGACAGCAACTCGCCGTCGCGGTCGACGACGAGAACGCGGCCGGGGAGCCAGCCCGCGAACTCGCCGGCGAGCGGCGAGTCGTCGTCGACCCGGACCGTCGTCACGGTTTCCTCGGCCGTCCGAAGGGTCGAGGCGAACTCGTATCCGTCGGTCGGCTCGTCCGGCCGAGTGACCAGCCGATAGCGCTCGTCGCTCGAGAGGTCGCCCGCGAACTCAGCGTCGACGATCACGGTCGCGATCGTCCCGGTTGCCGTTCGAAGCGTGCCGGTCGCGATCAACCGACCGTGGTCGTCGGCCGACCGGATTTCGACGGGATCGCCGAGGCTCGCATTCGGCGACGGGTCGGCCCGGATCGCGACGGCGACGGTTCCGGGCGGAAGCAATGATCCGAGTCCGGACGAACGGCGGCCGACGCGGACGCGCTCGACGGTACCGTCGTCGCCCAACTCGACGGACGCGTAGCCAACGCCGTACTCGCGCTCGACGTGGCGCTCGAGGCGCTCGCGACGCGTTTCGGTTTCCAGTCCGTGGGGGAGACGGACCGTCGTGCCGGCGAGACCGCGTTCGACCGCCGCGTCGACCGCTCGATACCCCTCCACGGTCTCGATCGGTTCCGGCAACTCGAGTTCGACGGCAACTCTGGCGTCGCGAACGGCGGCCGCCGCCTCGCCGGTCGCATCGAGCCGAGCGATCTCCAGAAGCTGGCAGGCGATCCGGTCGCCGAGTCGGCTGCCGGCCGTCGCTCCCCCTGCAGCGACGAGCATCGTCGCGAGCAGGTAGCCCGCGCTGAGCGGGTGCTCGAGCGGGACGTTCGGGAGGAACTCCCCCGCTCCGAGGGCGGTGGCCGAAAGATACGCCGAAACCGCAGCGACGGCGACGATCACGGTCGATCCAGCCGGCGGCGACCGCGTCGACGCCCAGCGGTAGCCCGTTGCCGCGAGCAGCCCGACGGCCACCGCAAGTAGTCCCGTACCGACGGCTCCGATCGTCGCGTGTCGGCCCAGATCGATCGCGAGGCCGAGATCAGTCATCGCTGGTCACCTCCCGCGTCGAGCGCGGTGATTCGGCGACGAACGCACGATCCACGCCGTCGGGGACGGAGTCGCCGACCGCGAACTGCCAGCGGTCGCCCGTTCGTACGCCGAGCGTCGCGTCGGGTTCGAGCGCGTCGTCGTCTGCCGGTTCGAGTGCGGTCACCGGCCGCCCGGTCGCCTCGAGAAGCGCCGCCGCTTCGAATTCGTGATTTGCTCCGGTCGGACGCACCGAGATCCGGCGCGTTGACTCCCCGAGGAGTGTGCCGGCGTCGGTCGTTTCGACCGCCACGGTTAGCCGTCGTTCGCCGCCGTCGGTTCCGGCGTCTGCGCGGCGATGCTCTCTGGCGCTCACCGGCCCCGCTCGCTCGTCTCGATCGCGTTCGCTCTGGCGGATCGGTTCGTCGTCGATCGCGAGCACCTCACCGTCGACGGCTGCCTCGTCGTCACCGACGACGACGGTGTCGCCGGGCGCGAGGCCGGTCGGGAGCAGGCCGGTTACCGTCACCGCACGGTCGCCGGCGTCGAGCGTCGTCGCGACACCTTTCGCCGGCGGGGCGGCGGCGATCGTCGCACGTCCGCGTCCGTCGACCGAGACATCGACCTGGGCGAGTTCGTGTTCGGTCCGGAGTCGACGCTCGAGACGCGCCTCGAGTTCGACCAACTGGAGGTCGGCCGGAAACCGCCAGGCACCCTCCTCGAGGGTACTTCGAAGCGCTGGCGAGAGTGGTGGGTACCCGTCGAACTCGCGGATCGCACCGGTCGGTCGGATCGTCACCTGGCCGATGGCGTCGACGGCATCGATCGCGTCGGCCGACAGCGTCGGTCCGCGAACGATCGGAGACGCTCGATCTCGCGGGAGTTCGGTCGCGATGCGGTTTCCGTGGCTCGTCGCGACCGCGCCGAGCAGTCCCGCGACGAGCGCGACCATCGAGAGGCGATACACCTGGGCGAGCGATGATCCCGACCCACCCACCCCGACGACCACGACGGTCGCGACTGCGATCGGTACGGTGAGGACACCCGCGGCGACCGGGATCGACCGGTCGCGGACGAATCCGATCACAGCGGCGATCGACCCCACCGCGAGGGCGGGGACGAAACCGACGAGGAGGCCGTACGAGACGCCAAGCAGCGTTTCGTATGGGAGATCGACCATCGGTTTACCCCCGATCCGCGCCCGGTGGCGATTCGATCGGCGAGGTCGCCTCCTCGAACGTGTGGTCGCCGAGAACCCGGGAAGTCGTCGGCGTCCTGACTTCGACCGCGCTCGAGTCGGCCTCGAGACCGGTGACGACGTGGTGGGTCGGGAGTCGTCTGTCCACGTCGATGGCGAGCGACGGCGTGTCGGATTCGGCGAACGCATCGACGAGTCCGAGCGCCACCGTAGACGTACTACACACTCCGTTCGAACCAGCGATAGCGATCATACCCGCTACTGTGCCCGCCATCCCTTTTGAACCCGAAGAGAAAATTCGTGACCCAACGCGAACGCATCGCAACGAGAACCCGACAGCGCCAGCAGAGTCGAGCGCTCGCTCGAGGATGCGTTTCGGCGTCGGCGGTCGTTAGTTGACGTCGAACTCGATCGCTGCGCCCTGACCGAACCCGACACAGAGCGTCGCGAGGCCGAGGCCGCCACCGCGCCGAGCGAGTTCGTGAATCAGCGTCACGGGAAGGCGTGCGCCGGAGGCACCGAGCGGGTGGCCGATGGCGATCGCACCGCCGTTGACGTTGAACCGCTCGGGATCTACGCCGAGTTCCTCGCGCGAGTACACCGACTGACTGGCGAACGCCTCGTTCAGTTCGACGAGATCGTACTCGTCGATGTCACGACCGTTTCGTTCGAGCAGGCCGCGCGTCGCCGGGACGGGGCCGATCCCCATCACCGTCGGATCGACGCCAGCGACGTTGTTCGTGCCGACCTCCGCGAGGATCTCGAGGCCGTGTTCCTCGGCGAAGGCTTCGCTGGTGACGAGCAACGCGGCCGCGCCGTCGGAGACCTGCGAGGCGTTGCCGGGCGTGACCGTTCCATCGGATTTGAAGACGCTCGGTAACTCCGCCAGTTTCTCGACGGTCGTTCCCGGTCGCAGCCCCTCGTCCTCTTCGACGGTTCCGTCTTCGGTTTCGACCGGAACGATCTCGTCGTCGAACCGCCCCTCTTCGGTCGCTTCGACGGCGCGTTGCTGACTCTTGGCGGCGTACTCGTCTTGCTGTTCGCGGCTAATGCCGTACTCCTCGGCGACCTTTTCGGCGGTCATCCCCATCTGTAACTCGCCGACGTTGTACAGCTCCGCCATCCGCGGGTGGACGCTCCCCATGTTCTCCCCCATCTGGACGCGGCTCATACTCTCGACGCCGCCGGCGATGATGGCGTCGCGGTTACCCGCGGTGATCGCGTCCGACGCCGACATCACCGCCTGCATCGAGGACGCACACCAGCGGTTGATGGTCGTCGCCGGGACGGCTTCGCCCAGTTCCGAAAGCAACGCGATGACGCGAGCCAGGTTGTTCCCCTGCTCGCCGCGTTGCTGGGCACAGCCCCACATCAGGTCGTCGATCTCCTCGCCGGATAGACCGGTTTCGGACAGTATCTCGTCGATCAGTGGAACCGAGAGGTCCTCGCTTCGGACGTCCGCAAACGCGCCGTCCTCTTTGCCCTGGGGCGTCCGCACGGCCTCGACAACGACCGGTGTCTGTGTCATACTGTACCGAACAGCGTTCACGAACTTAAATCCGGTCGAACGTCACGAAACTCGAGTATCGTTTATAGTTCCCTCACTCTATCGTGACGAGCGAGCGAGGCGGAGTCGAGAACAATCCTTATCCCACGCGTCTGGGAATAGAGGGCCATGGACGACGGATCGGACGCACCGAAAGCGGAACTTACGGCCACGCCCGGATCGAGTCCGAGCGAGAACGCTGACGCTCGTGAACCCAACACGGAGGGGACGGGTACCGAGGACGACTCGAGTGTGGACGAAGAAGACGACGGGGCAGACTCGAGTGTGGACGAAGCAGACAGCAGAGCCGACTCGAGCGCACAGCCGGACGAGGAAACCGACGAGTCGGCCGACGACGCGCCGATGCCGGGCGTTCCCGACCCCGAATCCGAGGAGTCGGACGTTCCCGAGGACGTCCAGAAGTACGCCCGCTTCACGAAGATGGACGGGGCCCAGTACGACCGGGTCAACGAGTTCCTGCGGGACCGGACCTACGTCACCGCCCGCGAGTGGGCGATCGCCCGCCTCTGTTCGGATTTTCGCACCGAGACCGGCGTCGAGATGACCAAGATCGGCGAGAACCTGCCCGAACTCGTCCCGTTCATGACCGACACCTACTCCCCACAGGCGGTCAATCAGGCAAGATCGTCCTTCGAGGAGAAAGTCCGGAAATCGGGCGCGACCTTCCTCTACGGCGCGATGTGTGATTTCTTCACCGCCGAAGAACTCGACGACGTGATGTACGAGTCGACGGAAGTCGCCAAGTTCCTCCTCGAGGTGGAGGGGGTCGATCTCTCCGTCGAGGACGAACTCGAGGCCGAAGAGCGCATCTCGAGTGTGATGCGGGAAGTTCGGGAAGCGAGCCAGGAGCTCCGCGAACAAGAAGAAGAGTAATACGGTTTACTGTCCGTCATTGCCGGCGCACCCACCGCACAGGTCGCGGGTGCGCCGGTAAACAGTTACAGTAATCCGTATAAGAGGAACAGCCAGTCATCGGTCAGTCGCCCCGATAGTCGGACGACGCCGCGTCGATCTCCTGGCGCTAGGCCTGAACGTCCGATTCCTCGAGGAACAGCGACGGGTCGTCGTGGGAGAACGTGACCCACCGGTCGAAATCGACGTCCTGTTCGCCCTCCGTTCTCGAACCGGTGTCGTCGTCGGTGTCGTCGTCTCCGTCGGAACGGACCGCTCGGACGTGAACCAGTAACTCCTCTTCGGACAGTGCGGTCCGGAAGACCTCACGCGACCGTGAGATCGAGTAGGTCAGCGGGACACAGACGGCCGTCGTGCTCGCCTCGTCGCGTTCGACCGCAAGGGCGAACCGCCGATCGTCACCGTCGGCCGGTCGGTAGTACACCTCGGCGTCGGCGAACGTGACGTCCTCGTCCTCGATCAACGTTTCGAGGAGGTCGTACTCGGCGTCGGAGACGACGGCCTCGAGGCCGAAGCGGTCCGCGCGCTCGCTCGAGGAGACATCGACGGGCTCGAGGACGACGACGTCCCAGCCTGCGTCGCGGTACGTTTCCGCGATCGATCCCGCGTCCTCGAGTAACTCCGTCCAGATCGGATCCGCCGTCGGCGCGTTCTCGTCCGTCATCGCTTCGCTTCCTCCGTCCCGAATCGTGGCAACATACGATACGGGACGGGACCGAGGCCCGAAAACGTTGCAGTGTTTCGGTTGTCGACCGGCCGAAAGGGCCACCGGGGTTCGAAGCGGTCGAACCGGTTACTCGACACCCGATTCGACCGAGTCGGGCTCGAGATCCGCGATCGGTCGAATCCGCGGCCGATCGTCGCCGACCAGCGCTCGCTCGAGGGACGATCGAACCGCCTCGGGGTCGACGACATCGTCGCCACCCGCCGCGATCGCACCCACGGCGTCGGGATCGAACGGGACCTCGAGCGCGTCGTACACTGCCTCGAGCACGTCGACGATCTCTTCGCGCGCGTCGACGACGGCGATTCCGGCCGTCATCGCGGCGTCCCGTCTCACTCGCTGTGCGATGCCGACGACTTTCCGCGAGGACGGCCGATCGGGACTCGAGTCGGGTATCGAAAGCGAGTGCGTTCCCGGACAGAACGCGCCGTCTGGCTCTCCGCGTTCGGTCTCGCAGCCGACGCTCGAGAGGGCGCACTCGACGGCCGCGGTCGTCCGCTCGTAGCGGTCTGCGGTTCCCTGCCGGAGGTCCTCGACCGGTTCGGCGCGTGCGAACGCGATCGTCGTCTCGCCGTCGTAGGCGACGGCGCGCCCGCCGACATCGCGCTGGACCGGCGGAAACGACCGCGTTCGGGCGGCTTCGCGGGCGCGGCCGTATCCGTCGCGGTTGGCGTCCCGTCGGCCGAACGCGACCTGGCGGTGTGGTATCCAGACTCGAACCGCCGGCTCGCCGCCCGCGGCGACCGAACGGAGCCGCTCGCTCGCTGCACGGTCGGCTTCGATCGTCGCCGCCCGTCCGCGAAACACCAGCATACGACGGGGTTCGGGTCGATGGGTCTAAACGCTCCCGGCTCACAGGGACCTCCATCGGAGAGTCCGATCTACCGATGGCACTCACGCTTCCAGCCTCCCTGCTTTCCCAGTACGCCCGTTTCTCGCTTTACAACTCGCCGTATCCGGCCCACGACCGCGGCTGTGCGATCGATCTCTATCCCGATACGTTAGATGGGGGTCGGACGTCGGCCGCGCCGAGTCCGGTGTCGGGTATCGTCCGCGAGACCAGAACCGTCCGCGCGCCGCAGAAACCCTACGCGCCCGAGTGTGACCACGTGATTTTGCTCGAGTGTTCCGGCCCGGCAGACCTCGAGGGACTGATCTGTCGAATCCTCCACGTCGATCCCGCAATCGAGGCCGGCGACCGCGTACAGCGGGGGGACTCGCTCGGGTCGCTGGTTCGGGCGGGTTTTTTCGCACCGTGGGTGGACAACCACCTCCACGTGGGCTTTCGAACCCCGGATCAGAACCTCCACCGCGCGTCGGGGTCGCGTCCGCTCGCGCTGGGAACCGAGGTTCGCCCACTCGAGTGGGACGGGACCGGCACGGTCGTCGCGACCGGCGAGACGTACGCCGTCCTCGACGCGCCGACGCATCCGAACCCGGGCGAGGAGTTCGTCGGGATCGGAGTGGACGTCGCTGAGAGCGCCGTCGAGACGACGGGAGATGACGGGCCGACTGGGGGCGACGGACAGGCCGACGGCGACGAACAGACCGACGGTTCGCTGGGCGTCCTCGACGGCGGACTCCCCCACTACGACGGCGGCGGCGTCTACGGGTTTTCCGCTCGCGGACCCCTCGAGGAGACCGTTTCACTGGCAGGCGACGTGGTGGGGGCCCTCGAGGGGGACGACGGCCGCACGGTCGCGTGGGACGACGTGGTCGTCACGGCGAACGACGACCCGATCACCGGCCTCTCGACGTTTTGCGCTCGAGACGAGGGGTTCGGTGCGAAACTCGTCTGTCCGGACCACGAGTTTGCGATCGACGATCGGGTCGAGGTTCGCGTCCGCTCTCGGTCGTGATCGAAGCCACGCGTCTTCGACGAATCTGTGGACCGCCCGGCTGTTTGGTACGTCTACTAGATGGAAAGTATTACATAGTGTCGTCCCGTATCTAACGGCGGGGACAGACCCCGCCCCTGGCGGAGAAAAGACAGTCCGTAGCGCCCGACGCCGAAGGCTACTGGCGAAGGTGAACGACCAAGCCTAGTTCGACCACGAACGTGGTCGTGGTGGGCACCGTCCGAGCCGAAGCCCGTCGCCGACAGGTACCGGACCGCCGGACTGTGACGACGGAAAGCCCCCCGGGGGCTACGCACGGGCTCGGGGGTCGAGTATACCGCCGTTTGGCCGAAGTCGATCCGAAGAACTCGTGCGGACATCTCTCGAGAGATCCCACCCCTTTCACGTCGATCCGGCGCGGAACCGATCGAACCCCGTCTACGAAATCGGTCGACTCCCGTTTTCGATAACGATCACCCCCTTCTTCGAAATCGATCAGTCGTCGCTCACCGAATCGCCGTCGACGACGCGACCGACGAACAGCGGCGTCTCAGTCGGTCGATCGCGGATGTAAAAGAGAAACGGCCGATCGACGACCATCTCGACGCGTTCGGGCGGTTCGCTCTCGGCGGTGTCTTCCACGACGACGGCCGTCGCCGCTGCCGCTTCGGTCCCCTCTTCGTCGACCGAGACGAAACTCTGATGGACGATGTCGTCGATCCGAAGGTCGGCCTCCTCGCCCTCGACCATCCCGCTGAAGTCGGCGTCGAGGTCGAACGCCTGTGCCATTCCAAGCTCTCTCATTACGTCGACGAGGCTGAACGCGGACTCGAGGCCGAACTTCGGTAACGCGAGGTCGACCTCGGGGCGAAACGTCTCCTCGAGCATGATCGCGAGCCGGTCGACCGAGAACGACTGCTCGAACGACTCGAACTCGCCGTCTGCTGGGAGGACGACGATCATACTCGTGTCGCCGTTGGCGTAGGGGAGTTCCACGAGCTGGTGGCCGTCGACCTCGGCGTACCGGAACTCCTCGAGTTGCGACATCATCTCGACCGTCGTCTCGGTTCCGTCGAGGTTCGTAAACGAGTGATCGTCGGTCGCCGAGGGGTCGAAGTCGTACTCCCAGGCGGCCAGAAAGTAGACGGCGTTCGTCAGGACCAGACGCGTCATCTCGTCGACCGACCCTTCGGGAAGCAGATCCTCGATCCGGTCGTTCGTCCGGTCTTCGACCCACTCGTTTATCTCCCGGCGAGCACCCTCGGGATCGCCGGAAAAATCGACGACGTGTTCGCCGGCTCCGTAGTAGGCCTCGAGCAACTCGAGATACTCCCGGTCGAACGGGTAGCCCGAATCGGCCCAGACGGCGTTCGCACTCGAGAGCTGAAAGCCGAGGTCGTCCTCGTCTCCGTCGTCTGCGCCGTAGGGTCGTTCGACGTCTTCGCCGTCCTCGTTTCGGCGCTCGAACTCGTCTTCGAGCGCGCCGAATGCCGCGTGGAGATCGTCGCCAGCGAGTTCGTAGCGCAGGGCGTCGGCCATCTCTTCGGCAGTGTTACCGCGTGCACCCGCGTAGGTCATCGCGAGCGCGACGGAGATGCTGTACGGCGAGAAAAAGAGGTTCTCGTCGGGGTCGTCCTCGCGAAGTCCGGCGAGGGCGTCGAGCGAGAACGCGACGTTGCCACGGATCTGTTCGGCGAGCGCCTCGAGATCGATATCGGGGTCGGTGACCGGTGCGATCCGGGGGAACTCCGGAGCCGATCGGTCGAAGGCGCCTTCGTCGTCGCCGTCGTCGCGCTCGCCGTTCCCGTTCCCATCGTCGCCTGCGTCGTCGTCACCGCTCGAGCCACCGGTTTCGCCGTCGCTGGTACAGCCCGCAGCGCCGGCGAGGAGGGCACCGGTGAGCGCGAGGAGGGTTCGTCTGTCAGTCGACATGATTCGTCAGTCATCCGGCGTGGATAAACCCTTTCTGGAGGGTGAAACGGTTCTTTGACCGTGGCGGTGCAGTTCGACCGGTCCGAACTCGACGAACTGGTAATCGCCAGCGGTACAGACTGGGCGGGACGATTCCCGGCAGTGAACTTATACAACTGAACACTTACGTACAGGTATGACCGATCGGGCCACAGGGACACCGTTCCGGGACGAGTCCGAGGAACTCGATCCACTCCAGTGGTGCCGGACGCTCGCGGAGACGATCGACGGCGGCGTCTGCCAGCTCGACGCCGATTGGCGGTTCGTCGGGGTCGACGACAGGATCGTCGAACTTTCGGGATACGATCGCGAGTCCCTTCTCGGAGAACACGTCTCGATCGTCGTCACCGACGCCGACGGCGACCGCCTCGAGCGAGAACTTCTGTCCCGTACTGGAAGCGACGATGGTGGAACCACCGGGTTCGATCTCGTGATCGAAGCTGCCGACGGCGACCGCCTTCCCTGCGAATTGCGGTTTACCCCCCTGGTTACGGACGGGGAGTTGGCCGGCGTCGTCGGCGTCGTTCGGGAACTCGACGACCGACCCACCTCACACGACGAACCGGACTCGATCTGGGAGACGTACGATTCGATCGCCACGGTCATCGACGAGGCCGACGTCGGCGTGTTCGTCCTCGACGAGGGGTTCGACGTGGTCTGGATCAACGAAACGATCGAGACGTACTTCGAGATCAGCCGGGCCGACGTTATCGGACGGGACAAACAGACCCTCATCGAGAAGACGATCCGTGACAAGTTCGCCGACCCCGACTCGTTCGCGGAGACCGTGCTGGCGACGTACGACGACAACACGTACGTCGAACAGTTCGAGTGTCGCATCGAACCGTCCGATTCACGGCCGGAACGCTGGCTCGAGCACCGGAGTCGGCCGATCGAGTCGGGTCGATACGTCGGCGGCCGCATCGAGCTCTACTACGACATCACGGAGCGAAAAGCGGCCGAACGGGCCCGACGAGAGAGCGAACGACGGTTTCAGTCGCTCGTCGACGCGATCGACGAGTACGCCATCTCGATGCTCGACCCGGAGGGCAGGGTCGTCAGCTGGAACGAGGGCGGCGAACGGATCAAAGGCTACGATCGGGATCGGATCCTGGGTGAGCACTTCTCGATGTTTCACACCGAGAGCGACCGCTCTGAATCGGTCCCGGAACGCACGCTGGCCCGGGCAAGAGACGAGGGAACTGCCGAACGCGAGGGGTGGCTGGTCCATGCCGACGGGTCGACGTTCTGGGCGAGTATAACGGTCACGGCGATCAGAAACGAGGGGAACCTGCAGGGATACGCGATGATCGCCCGCGATATGACCGAACGGCGAGAGCGGGAACGGCAACTGCAACGCGAGCGCGACCTCGTCGAACGGATCCTCGAGACGAGTCCGGTCGGGATCGCCGTCGTCGAACCGGACGGATCGATCGGCCGCGCCAACGAGCGGATGGTGGAACTGCTCGGCGGCCTCTCGGGTGACGTCGAGGCGTACACGACGGGGAAACGGGACGTGTTCGACGCGGACGGCGATCGGATTCCGCGCGATGACCGTTCGCCGAAGCGTGCGTTCGACACGGGAGCCCCCGTCTACGACAGGGAGATCCGGGTGGGATCGAGCGATCGAGAGACGTGGCTGTCGATCAACGCCGCGCCGATCGTCGACGCCGGGAGCGGCCCGGAGCGGGTCGTCACGATCGCCACGGATATCACCGACCTGAAAGAGCTCTCACAGCGACGAAAGCGGGAACTCGAGGAGCGCGAGAAGGAACTGTCTGCCGTCCGACTCGCCACGAGTCTGCTCGAGACCGGCGATCGGCCGATCGAGGAGCTGGTCGACGCGGTCGCCTCGAAGCTACCCCAGTCGTTCCGGTATCCGGACCACACCGCCGCTCGCGTCGCCGTCGGCGATCACGAGGCGTCGACCGATGGGTATCGCCGGACCGACCGATCGATCACCGCCCGGAGCGAGACGGCAAACGGAACTCCGATCACGATCGACGTGTCGTTCGTCGACCCACCAGTCGAGGGTGAGACCGGAGCGTTCCTCGAGGAAGAACGGGAGTTGATCGACACGCTGGTAACGCTCGTGAAGTTCCACTTCGAACGTCAGGAGTACATCGACCAGCTTCAGGCGGAGACCAGACGCCTCGAGCAGTTCGCGTACGCGGCCAGCCACGACCTCCAGGAACCGCTGCGGATGGTCTCGAGTTACCTCCAGCTCCTCGAGCGGCGCTACGGGGACGAATTCGACGAAGACGGGGAAGCGTTTCTCGAGTTCGCGGTCGACGGTGCGACGCGAATGCGCGAGATGATCGACGGGCTGCTCACGTACTCGAGGGTCCAGACGCAGGGAGAACCGTTCGAACCGGTCGACCTCGACGCCGTTCTCGCGGACGTCCGAGCCGATCTCGAGGTCCGGATCGCGGAACGGAACGCCGAGATAACGGCCGAGTCGCTTCCGCGGGTGACGGGAGATCCGATTCAGCTCAGACAGGTGCTCCAGAATCTGCTGGACAACGCGATCGAGTACGGCGGCGACGATCCGCAGATCCACGTCTCCGCGGATCGCCGGGGAGACGAGTGGGTCGTGTCGGTACGCGACGAGGGGATCGGCATCGAGTCGGAGAACAGAGCGGAGATCTTCGACGTCTTCGAACGCCTTCACAGCCGCGAGGAACACCCAGGTACCGGAATCGGTCTCGCCATCTGTGAGCGAATCGTCGAACGTCACGGCGGAGAGATCTGGGTCGACTCCAAGCCCGGCGAAGGATCGGAGTTTTTCCTCACGCTTCCCGCAGCCGACGAATCCGGTGAATAAACCAGCGACAACGGGAAAGGCGAGAAACGGAGCCGTCAAGGGCGTCGCCGGCGGACCGGAGGCCATGAGCGACGACCTGCAAGCGGCGATCGAGGAGTTCGACGACCTCGAGGGAGTCGTCCAGTACTACGTCGACGAACACCAGGAGTTTCTCTCGTGGCTCGGCACGACCGTCGACGACGTCGGGCCGGGAACGATGACGCTCTCGATACCCTACGACGAGAAACTGACGAACACGCGTCCGAACGGGACCGGCGACCGCCGGCCCGACATCCACGGCGGCGTCGCCGCGACGCTCGTCGACACCGTCGGCGGACTCGCACTCCGGACGGAACTCGAGGACCCCTTCGCGGCGAACGTCGCGACGATCAATCTGAACGTCAACTACCTCCGCCCGGCGACCGGAGACCTCTCCGCGCGTGCGGACGTGATCCGTGCCGGCTCGAGCGTCGGAGTCAGCGAGATCGTCGTCGAGAGTACGACCCCCGACGGCGAGACGCGCGAGGTTGCGACCGGACAGGGCGCGTACCGGCTCTTCCGTGACCAGGAGTCGTAGAATCGTTCACGTACCCCAGGTACCGTGAACTCGAATTCCGGTGGCACCATCGTTCGCCATTAGCAGATCACGACAGCAGGTTGCGTCTTCCAGTCCGCGTTTTACTGGTTAGGTGGATGGCATCTTGGAACAGTGGTGGACAACCCCACACGAAGGAAGATGCTCTGTGCGACTGATGCGGCGAGCACGGCCGGATTTGCGGACTTCGTGACCACTGGGACACAGGACGACGAGGAAGAGACCGAAGACACCGACTTCAACTCCGTGGACATCATTACGAAGGTGCCGTCGCGATGTCTGAGTACGCCCTCGAGGATGGTGAATCCAAACGCGTTTCTGATCTGGCGGAGGACATCATCGACGCCCAACAAGGGGAGATCGAGCTAAAGCGTGTCAAACGAGTTAATCACATCACTCGTCGAGTACGTGTCGACCAGGTCCTGCTCGTCGAAGTCAGAATCGTCGCTCCAGATGGCAGCTTCGCTGGCAATCGCACACGCGAGGTACAGCACATCGTCAGGGTCGGTGTCTCCGATTGCTTCGTCTGCCCTCTCGATAGCCGGATAGAAGTCGTCGGCAGGAACGACCTCGATGTACTGGAACAGGAGGTCGATGAATTGTGCCACTCGATCTGGTTCCATTCCGGATTTCTCCACGATCAGATCCTCGTAGTTCTCGACTTCGTCGTAGACGAACGCGGGCGTCAAGAGATCCGGTTCGAGTGTAACGATGAACTCCCGCGTCTTCGAGTCAGCGATGAGGGCAGAGATGACGACGTTGGCGTCGATGACCAGCTTCATTCGTCGAGTCTACTCCGATTATTCTTCGACGCGCTTGCGTCCACGTTCGTTGATCTTGTCGGCGATTTCCTGAACGTCGCGCTCGGAGAGTTCGCTCTCGCTGGTGAGTTCGTCCATCATTTCGAGCGCCTCGATCTTCTCCTGGATGGCCTGTCGTGTGACCTCGCTCCAGTTGATCTCTGGGTGCTTTTCCATTCGCGCTTTGAGGTCGTCGTCCACGTTGACCGTGATACTGGGCATACAAGAATCTATGGGCTCACAGAATACTGTGCCTTTCGGTGCATCCCATGTTGAACGCATCGAGCCCCACCGCGCTAGATAGGAGAAGAGTTCGAGTCGAGAGGGCTACAAAGTGCCAAATTCCACTGGCTCAGAACCCTTCACATTCTGGATGAGCCCCTCATCAGGAAATGAGTGAAATACCAAATTTAGCCGCCTCAACGGCTCAAAGATAGTTTTACGGGTGTCATGGGCCCAGACGGATTCGTAACTACGCCGACGGCTCGCTTCGCTCGCCGTCGTCTAGTTCGAATCCGCAGGACGTCATTCCGTGCTGCTCGCATCTGCTCGCAGCACTCCATGGGCCCTGACGGGTCTGCCTCGAATGGCGAGATAATTGGTGATCCGGAGACGGCGGGGTTGGTCGGGTTTTCGCGCGGTTCGCACCGACCGAACTATGAACCTCGAACCGATCGATCCGGAAACCGCAGTCGAACTGTACATCGCCGAACGAGAAGCGGACACCGCGGCCTCGACCATCCGCTCGCACCGCGCCCGGTTGAGCCACTTCGTCCGCTGGTGCGACGAGCGCGACATCGAGAACCTGAACGAGCTGACGGGGCGGACGCTGCACGAATACCGCCTCTGGCGACGGAACGACGGCGACCTCGCGAAGACGAGCCTAAAGTGCCAGATGGACACCCTCCGGGTATTCATCCGATTTCTCGGTACCGTCGATGGCGTCCATCCAAACCTTCACGAAAAGGTCCGATCGCCCGATCTCCACCCGGGCGAGGACGTCCGCGAGGTGATGCTCGACAGCGAGCAGGCCAAGGCGGTCTTGGAATACCTCGAGCGCTACGAATACGCGTCGCTCCCGCACGTGACGCTTGCGCTTCTCTGGCACACGATGATGCGGTTAGGTGCTGCGCGCACGCTCGACCTCAAGGACTACTCTCCGGAGGACCAGTGCCTGGCCGTCGAGCACCGACCCGAGACAGGGACGCCGATCAAGAAGGGGTCTCAGGGCGAGCGACTGGTTGCGCTGTCGGGGGAACTGTGCATGCTGCTCGACGACTGGCTGCGCGACCAGCGGCCGGATGTGACCGACGAGCACGGCCGCGAGCCGCTCCTGGCGACGTCACATGGCCGCGTCTGCAAGACGACCATCCGACGGTACTGCTATCAGTACACGCGACCGTGTGCCATCAGCCGAGAGTGTCCGCACGACCGAGACCCAGAGACGTGTGAAGCGACTAACAGCGGCCAGTTTTCCAAGTGTCCGTCGAACGTCAGCCCGCACGCTATTCGACGGGGGAGCATCACCCACCACCTGAACAGCGACGTGCCAGAGACGGCCGTCGGAGATCGAGCGAACGTGAGCCAGAAGGTGCTCGAGATGCACTACGATCAGCGGACCGAGAAGGAAAAGATGGAGCAGCGGAGGGAGTACCTGGGGAACATCTAACGGCCACGTTCTCGGGACCGGAAACGCGAATCGCTCTCCATCCGCAGCACGTCTCGAGCGGGAGCACCTCTTTTGAATCGGGCCGACGCGTCGCTCGACCTCAGACCTCGAAATCGGCGATGATCGGCGCGTGGTCGCTACAATCGACCGACTCGTAATAGCACCGGCTCGGACGGAGCGACGAAGAAGCAAAGACGTGGTCGAACCGTTTCGATTTCCAGCTCGTATCCTTTACACCGATCTCTCCGTACCCGTGCACGTATCGAAACGCATCCACCATGTCCAGGTGCCCGAGTCCTTTCAGGACGTTGAGCTCGGCATTCACCCACCTGTCTCGAACGTCGGCGTCTTTGTCGTACCCGAACGGAATCGCCTGGCCGTCCGGAAGTTCGCGACGAGGCGAGTTGAAATCGCCGGCGAGCAGCCGCGTCTCGGATCCCGCTTCCACGAGCCGTTCGTACACGGTTTCGAAGATTTTGATCTTCTCGTCCCCCCAGCTCCGGCCGGGTACGGCTCTAACGTTCCAGCACTCGATCTCGATGTCGGGAGTCTCCACTTCGGTCACCAGAATTTTCTCCGGGAAGTTGGTGCCGAACTTGCTTCGGTCGGTCCTCTCGAGATTCGGCCTGATCAGCTGCTCGTTCCTCCGCAGATCCCAGTCTCCGGCAACGGCGGTGATGTGACCGTTGTCGTGTCCGATGTCGCCGTGCGGCGGAACCGTCGACTCCGCGAGTTCCGCGGCCCACTCGCAACTGTGTTCGATCGAACTCAGACCGAGTCCTTCGAGACCGTCCTGCCACGCCTCGAGCCACTTCATATCTGCGCCGTATCGAGCCTCCTGCAGGAACAGAACGTCGACGTCGCATCTCTCTATTACCGCGAGCTGGTCCTCTATTCTCCCTTCTCGGTTGGAGGACTTGTTCACGTTCCACGACAGTACTCGCATCACCTACTCACCTCCAACGGGGACTCTGCTCTGTATACCATCTGCATGGGTAGCCGTCGTTGATCTTTCGGCGGATTTTCGGGGATCGTCCGGAGTTCGTCCTCGTTCGCACTGGCCGTGAGCGCGAGCGCCAGCGCGTCTAGCACGTCGTCCGCGGTGACGTCCGTGACGTCTCCCTCGTCTTCGTGTTCCGCGAGTTCGCGGGTGATCTCTCGAAACGTTTTAGCCGGGTCGTCCGCGACGTTCTCGAGGACGGAAAGCCGCTCTCCGAGTCCGACGGCGCTCGTTTTCGGGTGCTCGAGCTCTCCGCCGTTGAACGCGACGAAGCACACCTCTGGATGGGCTTCTTCGACTCGCTCGCGACGACGCTCCATTTCGGCCTCGTTTCCGGAATTGAGAAATGAGTCCATCTGGGCGATACCGGGCGCGATGTGATAGGCCTGGATCGAGAGCCCCTTCCCCACGATGTCTCGATTCGTCTCGGAAACGTCCTCGTGTGACTTACCGTCTCTCGCTCGTACGGCCGCTTGACGTGCCGGCGGAGTGAAAACGCTCGCCGACCTCGAACCGAGCGCGTTCCTCGCGAGCGTGTCGCAGCGCCGCCCCCGTTCCCCGGTTTCGTCGTCGTCCTCGTCGAAGAGTCCGATCGGCACGTCGACGAGTATCCGATCGGGTGTCCGATCGAACGATTCCCAGAGTTCCTCGAAATCACCGGCCAGAGTTATGGGAATTTCAAGGCTAAAACCCCGCCTTCAGGGCGGGGATACAGCTGACAACCCCTCCACCAACCACCGTCGATAGCATGGCCGGATATTCCACACCATTCGACATTATTAACAAAACGGCGTTCATAACCAGTTATGAAGCCAGAAAATGAGTCGAACCATCCGAACCTTCGAGGCCAGGATTACGAACCAGCAACAGGTTCGTGACGACCTCGACCAACTCGGATGGGCCGCCTCAAAACTCTGGAACGTCGGTCGCTACTACGCACAAGAACAGTGGGACGAAACGGGCGAGATTCCCGATGATGGGGAACTCAAAGCCGAACTCAAAAGCCACGAACGCTACACGGACTTACACTCTCAATCCAGTCAGCGCATTCTCGAAGAACTCGCTGAAGCGTTCAACGGCTGGTTCGGCAAGCGTCGGAACGGCGACGACCGTGCCCGACCGCCCGGCTACCGCAAAAACGGAGACTCCCACCCACGTTCAACCGTGTCGTTCAAAGCGGCTGGCTTCAAGCACGACGCACAGTTCACTCGTGTTCGCCTCTCAAAAGGACGTAACCTCAAAGAACACCGCTCGGACTTCATCCTGTGCGAGTACCAGACCCGCCCGGACGTTGACCTGACCGAGTGGGACATTCAACAGGTTCGTGCCGTCTACAAACGCGACGATTGGCGGCTTCAATTCGTCTGTCGCACCACTATCGACCCGGAACCGCCGGGTGACGGAGTGGCTGGTGTTGACCTCGGGATTTGCAACTTCGCCGCCGTTTCGTTCGGCGACGAATCAGTGTTGTATCCCGGTGGCGCACTCAAAGAGGACGAATACTACTTCACGAAGAAGAAAGCCAAGTGCGACGATTCCTCGTCCCGTGAAGCCACTCGTCTTGACCGGAAGCGGAGTGGTCGCCGGACACACTTCTTGCACGCACTCTCGAAGGCAATCGTAGAGGAGTGCGTCAAACGGGGTGTCGGGACGCTTGTCGTTGGCGACCTCGGCGGCATCCGAAAAGACGACGAGAACGGCGAACCCCGGGATTGGGGCGACCACGGCAACCTCGACTTGCACGGGTGGGCGTTCGACCGATTCACGACGCTACTCGACTACAAGGCGGAAGCAGAAGGCATCGACGTGGAGTTGGTGTCGGAACGCGATACGTCGAAGTCGTGTTCGGCGTGCGGCCACACAGAGGACAATCAGCGCGTCGAACGTGGACTGTACGTGTGTGAGAAGTGTGATACAGTTGCGAACGCGGACGTGAATGGTGCGGAGAACATTCGACAAAAGGTACTCCCGAGTCTCGCCACGGATGGCGGTGATAGGGATAACGGCTGGTTGGCACAGCCAGCGGTTCGCCTGTTCGACCGTGATGAGGGTGTTTTCGCCCCACGAGAACAGGTCGTGAACCGCGAACCGTAATATCCCAACGCGGTCGGGAATCCTCGCCCTTTAGCGCGGGGAGGATGTCAAGCAATCGTACTCTTCGTCTCGGTATTCTACGGCGAGCCAGTTCCCGGACGCCCAGTCGACGCCGACGGCGTGTTTCGATTCGCTCATCCGATCTCACCCTCGATTCGAAGTCCTCCGCCTTAACGTTCCGCGGCGAGACCACGAGCGGATCGCGCCCGTAATTCGAGTTCGTTTTCCGTTCCGATCGCAACTCTTCGCTTCCCGCCGTTCACGCGTTCACCCCTCGATCTAGCGGTGATTATATGTGGCATAACGCGTTACATGAGGTGTAACAGATGGCCGTAGAAGTACGACTACCGCTCCCGGACGATCAGGTCTTTCGGTACGCAGCGATGGACGAGGCGCTCGAGATACTCGCCCGTAACCCGTCCGAGGAGTTTTCGAACCGAAATCTTCAACAGCTGACCGGGTACGGCGGCCCCAGCGTCTCGAAGGCGCTCACCCTCCTCGAGTCGATGGGGCTCGTCGTCAGGCGCGACGCCGGGAATCGGACCCTCTACCGGATCGACGAGCGCCGGCTTCGCGACGCCGACGAGCCGCTTCTCGAAATTCCACAGGCGGAGTTTCGCGAGCCGCTCGAACGATTCGTCGAGCGAGTGGACGACGAAGTGCCCCCGGTCGCCGGAATCCTCTGCTTCGGCAGCGTGGCGCGCGGCGAGGCGGACCGCGCGAGCGACATCGACGTCTTCGTCCTCGTCGACGAGGACGAGGATCCGGTTTCGGCGCGACGAACCGTCTCGGATATCGTTCGGGACCTGGAGGACGAACCGATCGACGGCGATCGGTACGAGATCGAGGTCTTCGTCGAGTCGCCCGAGAGCGCCCGCAAGCGCGGCGAGGATTTACGGCCCGTCCTGCAGGAGGGGATTCCCCTCCTCGAAAGCGAGACGTTCCGGCGGGTGAAGCGTGACGTCTTCGGGGTGGACGAATGACGTCGACGGACCTCGAGGCGGCGCTTGCGGACGCTGAAGACGCGTTCCAGCGGAAGCCAGAGAACCCGGAGGTCGGACTCGAACACGTCTCCGATCCGGCCGTCCTCCAGTTGCGGAAGTCGTGTCGCCTCCTCGACGCCGCCGGCTTCTTGCTCGATCGAAACGGTCACTTCACCGTCATCATCGAGAGTTCGTTCGTCGCGATCGAACGCTCGATCCAGTTCTACGTCGAGGAGAAAGGGTACGACGTTGCCGGCCAGCGCCACACCGAGGTGTACGAGCTAGGGGTCAGGGCCGGTCTTTTCTCGCGGGACGTCGCCGACCGACTCGAGGAACTTTGGCGCGAGAACCGGTCGGAATCCTACTATCGGACCGGCGTCGCCGGCGAGTACCGGGCGCGGACGATCCACGGACTCGCGGTGCAACTTCACGACGAGATCGTTCAATTGACGCGGACCCAGGACTGCATCTGCGAGTGACCGCAGCCGACCCCCTAAGTACGACGAGAGGACCACGGTTCGATATTCGCGTGGAGGCCGGGGATGAGTTCTCGAGTTCAGCCAGCGGAACCGGCAAACAGGGCTACGAAACTCGGCAGAAGATGGCTCCGCTCGTCTACAAGATCCGCAAGTACGGTGGCGCGCTGATCTACATCGCTCACGGCGAGCGATCGGTCCATCCGATGCTGTGGCGCGTCGGGACGATCGTCAAGAAAGTCTCGAAGAAGAAAGCCGTCATCGCCGACGCGATTCGGAACGCCGAACTCGCCGATATCGAGGGTCAGGTCGAGGGCATCCCACCGACGGACTTCCGATACAACACGAAAGAGGCGTCTGACTGGTCGTGGTCGGCCTACGGCGAGGAAACCGATGATCTCGAGGCCGACGAAGCGGCCAAGATGACGGCGATCTGGACGGTAATTCGGTGCAAAGAGGACGGCATGACGGACCGTGAAACCGCTCGGTTCGTGCCATACAGCCACGGGTGGGTCAATTCTCGGTGGAACGAATACCGGAACGAGGGTCTGCACACTGAGACGCTTGGCAAGGTCGAGGGGGTAATCGGATGACAGCGCCGGGGTGGTTAGCTAGTTACGGTTACACACCCCCCGTTACAGTACAGCCCATCCCCCCATGCCCATCGCTCGCTCCCGACGGTCGCGACGCGTCCGATGGGCGGACGGCGTTGCACTCGGAGGAGTTGATATATAACGTCGCGCGTAGCGCGTGGTCTGCGTGAATCGTTCGAAACGAGCGAACCACTTCGGTACGATCTGCGAGAAGCGGATGTCCAAGAAGCGGCGCTTCACTCTCGAGCGATCGTCGGGGCACGATGCCCGCTTTCAGAACGGAACGCCGGTTGAGATTAAGAGCACCATGCTCGAGCACAGCGACGGCCAGCCGGGAAACTTCAAAATCTATCGGGCGTACCACGATCGGCTCCGACAGGCTGACGGCTGGTACTGTTTCGTTGTCTATCGACCGCACGGACGCTCTGGCTGCACGATTGTCAAGGATAAGATGGTAAAGGCGTCGAACCTCCCATTGCTCCAGTGGCATGGTGGCGGTGACCACCGTGGGACCGAGCAAGCGAAAATCAGTATTTCGGGCGTCTTCTAATCAGAATCGGGTTCATACCACTTCGTGCGGTGCTTTCGCTCCGTACTCTCGAAGCTCACTGTCGAAGGTAACGAGTGTCGCATCGACTGCGTTCGCCGCTGAGAGAACCATCGCATCCATCGGATACAGTAGCGTCTCTTCTTGGAGCCGATTCGCTTCGATCAGGTCGGAGGCGTCGGGAAACGTTACCGTCGTTCGGGATGCGACTCGTTGCTCGATTTGGTGGACTCGATCCCGTTCGATCCGTTTCTTTTTCGCGAGGACAGTACGAAGCTCCATGAGGTTGATCATGGAGGTATAGGTGTCATCACATTCGTTGAGTGCTGTGACGGCAGTTTCGGACCGCTCAGTGTCCCGAGTAACCGCTGCGACAATGACGTTTGTGCCGAAAAACAATCTCACTCGCGGACGTCACGGACCGCCTTGACGGAATCCACGTCAATGTCTACGGCCAGCTCCTCGAGCGCGTCACCGAGTGGAACCTCTTCGTCGTCGTCAGGATCACCGCCCATGAACTCAGCGAAGTCGTCGGTGGTGAGACTCATACTCGAGCATACAGGTGCTAGTTGCAAAAGCCTGCTGGTGACGTCAATAGGATGTTATTCGCCGCCCTTTCGCGTGACCGTGATCGAGGTGTCGACGTCGAAGGTAACGGCTCGAATCGAGAGCGTCTCGGCGATCTCCCGGCGCTGTTCTCGAGCCAGGTCGTCCCACTCGAGGACGTGGCGGGCCGCACGGACGAGCGTGTCGACGTCTTCGCAAGCGAACGCGACGGCGTTCGATCGGTTGCAGTCGTAGAACGTCGCGGCCTTCTCGATGGCGTCGTATCGCCACTCGTCACCCCCGTCGGTTCGGATTCGAACCGATCCGGGCGTCTGGTTTCGGACCATGCTCGTGAACTCGAGCCACAAATCCTAGATTTTTCCGGTCACTCACTCGGTGGTCAGTTATAAAGAGCGAAGCGGAAGGCGGCCGATCGGGGCGGACACCCCGGCCATCACGATGGAAACCAGCCGAATATGAACACGGCCGACTCGCGTTCGTGTTCATATTCGGGAAATAGATTCTTCGAACGTCCAACCCCTGGGGGAGTCCGGGCCGCGGAATGTAGACGACGAACAGGTACATCCCGCCCGCCTCGAGCAACCGGGAATGTGCCTCACGCTTGACGTAGAACCGCCCGCGCGTCGATCCGCTCCCGTTGCTCGTCTCTATCTGGCACCCTTTGATTTCGACCGGAACGCCCGGTTCGACGACCACAATTCCGTAGAACGGCAGGCTCTCGGCTGGTTCGAGAAGCGTCGTCGTTCGGGCATCATGCCACGTTGCGGTCCGGTCACCGACGTACTCGAGGGCGTCGATGGACTGAATCAGGTGCGCCTCGAGCGCATCGCCACTCGCTTTCGGACTCTCGAGGGCCGAGATTCGGGAACTCACTCGCGTTCACCCCCGTCCGTGAGCATCGGCGGTCGGCGTTCCGCTCCCGTCCGCTGTAACCGCCGTGAGCACCATGATTTGTGACCGGCTTCCGAATGTCCGTCGGTGAGTCGAGTACACCGGGCTTGGCACTCAGAGCAGCGGAATTCGCGGTCTGACGTGGGCTGTGGGCGTGACTGAATTCGACGGTGTAGCTCGTTGCTGTCAAGATCGGCCAGCAGTTCCTCGAGCGTCACAGCGACCACCTCGTTTCGGCTACAAAATTCGCCCGACAGCGAGGGGGTGCGTCGAGTCCGTGGTTGGGATCCGAATCAGAACCCGCCTCGACGGATCTTCGAAATGCGCCGCTCAGGACTCGAGAGCCAGAATAACGTACGATTCCGTTTCGAATAGGAATCGTGGGGTGAGTGAATGGGCCCTGACGGGGAACATCCAAAATCTTCGGGGCCATCAGCTAGCTGTTAGGCGACCAGACAAGCGCTAACATGCTTGTTCAGAGATTGCTGTCTTCTGCCTTCGTGAGTGAGACGACATGACAACCGAACTCGAACCGCTTGGCCCGGAGACGGCCAAGCAGATGTACCTCGATGAACGGCAACAGGAACTCGCGGATGCAACCCTGCAATCACATGACTACCGGCTCAAGCAGTTCGTACAGTGGTGTGAAAACGAGGAGATTGACAACCTGAACGAGTTCTCCGCACGCGATATCCACAGATTCCGAGTCAAACGACGGAACGAAGACGAACTCGCCACTGCATCCATGAAAGGACAACTGGCGACCTTACGTGTCTTCCTCCGGTTCTGTGCGAGTATCGATGCAGTGCAAGCAGGACTCGATGAGAAAATCATCCTACCGACGACCACAGCTGATGACGCACGCGACAAGTTACTCAGCAGGGATCGCGCTCAGAAGATTCTGGACCATCTCGAGCGGTACCGATATGCAAGACTCGAGCACGCGCTGCTCGAGGTACTCTGGCATACCGGGCTTCGAATCGGTGCTGCGACCGGAATCGATGTCGAGGACTACAGACCCGACGATCAATACCTAGCGTTAGTCCACAGACCAGACGAGGGAACCTCTCTCAAGAACGGCTCGAAAAGCGAGCGGCTGGTTGCGTTGAATGATCGCGTCTGTCTGGTCCTGGACGACTGGCTCGAGGTCAACCATCCAGGGGTAGTCGATGACTACGGTCGAACTCCGCTATTTGCGACGAAGCGTAGTCGCCTCAGCCGCAATCGCGGACGAACGATCGCGTACCAGTATACGCGCCCGTGTGTATACGAGAACAAGTGTCCACACGACCGGAATATCGGCAAGTGCGAAGCACACCCGACAGAGTATGCTCACAAGTGTCCGTCAGCACTGAGCCCGCATCCCGTTCGTCGGGGGTCCATCACGCATCATCTCCAGTCAGATACCCCTGAACGCATCGTGAGTGATCGAATGGACGTTGGGATGGACGTACTGGAGCGACATTACGATCAACGGTCTGCTCGAGAAAAACTCGAACAACGTCGACAGTACCTTCCGGATGGATAGTACCTACAAGATGACGTAGTGTATCGTAGACTCAAACAGTAACTGTTCGATCGAGTAGATACAGAAACGAACCGAATACCTCGCTGACATTGCCCTCACGTGGAGGGTCAAAGATGTTAACGATACTGACAACCAATTTTGTTATTAATAGGTATGAATCATTAAATTTCTCCATGAACGGTATGAGGGAACTGTCTAGTTCAGCACCTCCTCAGCTGGCGTTCGGCCATTGAGCGCTTTATTCGGTCGATAGTGGTTATAATAGTGTCTAAAGCATCTAATCCTTTGACACAGAAGTAAAACTCATCTGTCACTATCCTTCCCACGGTACTATGGTCTATGTGCCCATCGAAAGGCCTTCACAGAGATCTCCTTCTGGTTGCTGTTCTGAAGTCACCTTGCCCCAGTTGTTGGATAAGAAGACAGAATTCAAGCCAAATATTCAAGCCGAATGCTGGCGAGAATCCTCTATTGACTTCGAATCACTCCTCCGACGAACGACATTTTGAACGCCTTGTTCAGACCGCAAATACCGGGGTTCTCATCGTCTCTTCTGACGAAACGATCCAGTACGCAAACCCGTACGTGGAAGACATATTTGGGCATTCACCAGATACACTTATTGGGAAGCCCTTTAGCGAGTTACTTTCGGAAAACACTGATGAGACGGATCAGTCTGAGATCGAAGCTCACGTACCTAATTCAGGTGAGCATCAGAGCACACAGACGGTTCAACTTCGAGGTCGCCATAGTGAGGGTCATAAACTCTTCCTAGACGTCGTCTTCTCTGCCTTCGAAGGCGATGATTCCCAATACGTCTCTGCGATTATCCGTGATATAACTGACCACCGCTTTCTGGAAACACAGCTGAAAGCATTAACTCATCTTTCGCGTGAACACAAAACTGCTGACTCTTCGAGTACCATCTGTGACTCCACAGTTACCGCTGCCAGCACACTATTCGAGCAACCGATTGTAGCGATTGAATTATACGATGACGAAGCTGGTCGTCTCGAACCGTGTTCTTGGGCGTCTGAGGTAGATAATCTGACGACTGACGGGCGATTGTTTAGGGATGATCGGTCGCTTCCATGGAGTGTATTCGCCAAACAAGAGACACAGGTAATCCAAGACCTTTCAGCCAGCGATGAGACTGACACAGAGAAAACACCGCTTCAGAGTGTCCTTATTCACTCTATCGGATCACATGGTGTCTTCATAGTCGGTGCAACTGACGCTCAAGCGTTCAGCGAGTCGGACACTGCACTGGCGAATCTTCTCGTTTCAAACACCTACGCAGCGCTCGACCGTATTAGCCGTGAACACGAACTTGAAGAGGAAAAAGAAGAACTTGAAGAGGAGACGCAGGCATTAGACCGCGTCCAACGGCTCAACAACGACATTCGAGACCTCACGAAGGTGCTTACAAACTCTCATACCCGTCCGGAGATCACTGAGGAGATTTGTACGAGACTTGCAGCATCTGAGCCGTACGAATTCGCGTGGTTTGGGGCGCTTGATCCTGGGAGTAACGAAGTCGTTCCGGAGGCCTTTGCTGGGAACGGTGATACGTACCTCGATGGGGTCACAATCACGGTCGATGAAGAGTTGACAGAGACCGATCACGAGCCGATTGGGCATGCAATTCACGACCGAACACCGCAGGTGGATAATAGTATCCAAGAGGACCCGCCGTTCGAATCGTGGCGACAATCAGCGATCCAGCACGGATACCGATCAACTATTGCAGTTCCAGTCGTCCATCAGGACACGCTATACGGAATATTATCGCTCTACGCCACAGAGTCAGGTGTCTTTGATCAGTTAGAAGTCGCTGTGCTTCAGGAATTTGGTGAGATGATCGGATACGCTTTGAATGCGGAGGAACGAAGGCAGGCGTTCACGAGCGAGCAATCCGTCGAACTTGCGTTTGAGGTTCACGAGAGGACGGATTCACTGTTCGCTATGACGACCGAAGTGGCGGGTGAATTCCACCTCGAAAACCTTGTTGAACGTCGTGATGGCAGAACAACCATGTTCTTTGCTAATAAGGGAGGCGACCCGCAAGAGGTAGTCAAATGGGCTGACAACCAGTCCGATATATCGAATCTCCGGCTGCTTACCGACCGTGATGAAGAGTGTTTGTTCGAGTGTGTCTTGGAAGAATCGACCGTTTGGTCGCAACTCCTTCAACGTGGAGCGATGGTTATTGATGCGGTTGCCGATTCCGATTCGACACGGATTGTGATCCGTATTCCACGAAGTGCCGATCCGCGCGCATTTGATGCACTCTTAGAAGAGCGTCTCGGGGATGTCGATCTGGTTGCTCGCCGGGAATACGACGAACCGATCATGACCGCCCAAGAATTCGAAGCAGAATATAGAGACCGACTCACCGAGCGCCAAGACGAAGTCTTGCAAACGGCGTACTATGCAGGGTACTTTGAATGGCCACGCGAGACGAAATCGGGAGAGTTAGCAGATATTCTCGGGATTGCGCAACCGACTGTGAGCCGTCATATCCGAGCAAGCGAAGACGAGTTCCTTTCGATGGTCTACGAAGACGAGGCCGAGTAGGACTATGATCATAGCCCCTTCTCAGTCCCCGGAGTAACGTAATACTGGCAACCCCTACCTGTTGAGGTCCGTAAGTGGGAGTGTAGATGTCACAGTCAACCTTCACGCTCCCTGAATCAGCACCAGTCAGTCAGCGAGTAACACACGCGGTCGCAGAAGAGGTAGATACTGACCCGTTCGATCTTGACCCGCTCTTCAACGTCATCGACCCAGAGAGTCTTAATGCGCTGTTCGAACCAACGAACACGGGCTCTCATCGTACCACGGGATCAGTGGCCTTCGAGTACGCCGGCTGCGAAGTGACTGTCTCCGCAGATGGAACTGTAGATGTGACCGCCCGTGGGGCTCGGACAGAGTCACAGGGTAATCCAACGAGCGTGGACTGATTCATATGGAGACACACAACACAGGGGAATCAGTTACGAGATGTGAGTACTGTGGTGAGGTGATCCAGACAGACGATTGGCATCCCGCACTCATCGTTAAAAACGACGAATCGCACGTGCTCACGTTCTGTGAGCCGAAATGCCGGAACAACTGGCAACAGCAGCCGCCCGAAGAAACCCCAAAATGAAATACTGCCTCCACTGCGACTGGTACACGAGCGAAATTGACGGCACAGATCAAGATGACCAATCCCGTAAAGCAGTGAATCACTTCGTCGATACGGGACACTCAATTGACACTGTAGATACTTCCTCGGTTCCCTGGAACGATCTACAGCAACAACTTCTTATGAAAGAAATTAAAGCATGAGTAAGAGAGTATCCTCCGCAGGCACTAACTCACCGTTTGATATTCTGCTTGTCGAAGACAACCACGGTGACGTTCGACTTTTGCGAGAAGCGATGCGAAGGGTAGAATTCGATCAAAAAATCCGTGTTGTCACGGATGGAAGAGAAGCATTGGACTTCGTCCATCAGCGAGGTGAGTATACGGACGCCCCGCCCCCTGATCTCATACTACTTGATTTGAACCTCCCCCAGGTCAACGGGATCGATGTATTATGTGAGCTTGACGATGACGTAGACCTATCGTGTATCCCCGTGATTATCCTGACGAGTTCTCAGGCAGACGAAGATATTCGTCAAGCGTACGAGTGCGGTGCAAATGCGTATCTGACGAAGCCAGTGGATCCAGATGAATTCATTGAGTTGGTACAGTCACTCCGTGATTTCTGGTTACAATCAGTTGAACTCCCTGTGATGAACTAGAATATTAGTTACGTTGTCAGTAAATAGTAGCGTGATTTCTTTATTTAGTCTCGAACCTGAAACTGAAACAGGCGATTCGGTAACTATGTCTGCTTATTGATCACTAATCGCCAGAAATTGTTGATACTGAAACCTTGAATGTCTGCGTAGTAGGTACTTCACCGAATCGCTTATGGCCATTAACCCAGATCATTACACCATGAGTGATGAGTCAACTGAGGCGGTGATACTATTGGTGGAAGACAACCCCGGTGATATTCGTCTCATCGAAGAAGCCCTCTCAGACGGTAACATCGGAAATACACTCAACACCGTCAGCGATGGCCAAGCAGCACTCGACTTCATCTATCAACGTGGAGAGTACGAGGATGCTCGCCGACCGGATATCGTACTGCTTGACCTGAATCTGCCGAAAGTGGCCGGTGAGGACGTTCTCCACGAGATCAAACATCACCCCGAACTAGGTCATGTTCCCGTGATCGTCCTGACCGGGCTGGATGAGGGCCTGATTGAATCCCGTGATCTCAATGACGATGCAGATGAAGACGCAGTCCTCGAAAAACCAGTTGACCCCGGTGAATTTGTTGAAGTGATTCGGTCATTCGAGCAGTTCCGGTTGGCAATTATGATAGACAATTGATCGGTACAGCTTCTGTGATAACTCCTTCTCCTCTCTTGCACACTTCACCCGACCTGCCAGTAGCTGGTAGAACGGAAATGCAAGAGAGAATTGGTACAGCAATCCAACGTTGCTTCCTTCAAGTCACCTGAACTAAATAACCCACTCATAAATCCACGAACTGAACAGCGATCCGATTCACCCAGTTAATCAAAACTCGACCCTGAGTGAAATGTTAGTGGGTTTGAGAGATTTCCGACTGTAGACTCACCTGAACATGAAAAAGATCCACGATGATTTATACGCTGTACTGTCGAACGTACATCGGCGGCACCTGTTATTTGCCTTATTGGAGAACATCCCCCGAACACAGGTACTGAGTGACCTCGACACGCCACCTGACACCGCACTCGTTGATGAGACAAATCGTATTGAATATGACCACGTTCATCTGCCCAAATTAGCCGACTACGGGTTTATCGAATGGAGTCACGGGACGGATCGCGTCGAACGGGGGCCGCGTTTCGACGAAATCGAACCTACCCTGGAACTGCTGGCTGCACATCACGAGGGCCTCCAGGACAGTGACATACTCCAGAGGTAGCTCACTGTATCGCATCGTGCCACGAGCGACCGATTCCCTGACCGGTTGAATACTGGGGGTGCTGGTTAGTCTCCCTCGAACAGCTTGGGATCAGCACCTGTCTCCAAGCCCGTCGCCATCAGCCGCCGGGCGATGACGACTAAACCATTGGTGAAGCCCCTGCCGAACACCGCTCTCTCAGTTTCAGCCGCATTCGAAGCACCCTCGTGTACCGAACTGACGAGAATCGTGTTGCGGTCGATCAGGATCAGTCGGCTGATCGTCGTGTCGTCGGTGCTGTCGGTCGGATTATTCTTCAGCCACTCCAGTTCGGAGACGAACACGTGGGCGTCGGGGAGCGCCTCCTGAACGGTCTCACGGAGATGTTCAGAAACGGTTCCGACGACGACCGTGATCCCCGTCTCCTGGGCTGCTTGAAGATGCGTGACTAACTCCTTCGTGAGAACCTCTTCACGGCCAACGACGAACATGATCTCCTCTCCAGCCCCATCGATGAATTGTTGTGTTCGAGTTGCGATTGCGGTCTGTCCCGTCAACGCCCAGACCTCGTGTGACACTTCTTCGTCATCACCTGCTGGCACTGGGTTGATCCCTTCGACTGCCTCGATGAGTGTCTTCGTCCGTGATTCGTACTCTTGACGGAGTGTCTCGGCTCCCTCATCGATCGGGACGGCCCAAAACTGCTGGGGATTCGAGTGCTGGATCTCCACGAGTCCTTTTGTTTCCAACACGCGAATCGCGTCGTACACACGTGTTCGAGGAACCTCAGAGGTTTCACTGATCTCTTTGGCCGTTCCCTTTGGCATCCGTGATAAGGCAACGAAGCACTTCGCCTCGTACTCTTTCAGACCCAGTTGCTGGAGCAATTCGACCGCTCGTTGATGATTAGATAATTCGTTCATGGGTCCCAACCATGGTACCGGCGTGGCCGGTACTCTCTCCGCTGTTGTTTCGGCACGCACAAGAGAGTTCCTGTGGTACCGACCACTCTCGAATATACTTCATACTGATTCGAGTCGCTCAACGACTGTGAATCTTATTTAATTAGTGGCTGATGTATTGCTATTTCAGCAAATTTATTGGCAGTATTCCTCAAAAACTGAATTAGCTGGTGTGGAAATAAGAAAAATACCGTTTTAGATTGCGGATATAACAGCTAGTTACTCATTAGGGCCGTCTGTGGTTCCTTCATCCAAATTCGTAAATTGGAAGTGATTGAACGGTTGCATCTGTCGTCGTTTCATGAGTTCAGAGCTCTCGACTTCGAGCCCCAGTTCATGGATCGCATCCGAAATGCGGGAGATATCGGTCGTATCCGTTGCGACAATCTCGATGTGGACGTTTCGGCGTCCGGTCATCATTTCGCGGACATCAATCACGCCTTGGACGTTCATGACCTTGTCTGTTAACTCTCCCCGTCTGACTGCTGGGGCAGTACAGACAAAGAGGACGCGTAAGGAGAGATTCGCCGCTTCGTAATCAATTTCTGGGTGATACCCCAAGATGACACCGTCAGATTCGAGCTGATCGATTCGATTACGAACGGTGCTAGGTGAGACGCCAACCGTCTCACTGATCTCTTGAGCAGTGGTGTTGCGAGCTTCTCGTTGGAGCATGTAGAGGATGCCTTTGTCGGTTTCGTCCAGTTCTCGGCCCATAGTGCCCTTACGATGCCGTGGCCTATGTACCCTGATGTCACCAGTTCGACGCAGAACGACTAGGCAGTTCTACCACCGGCAATCCGTTAACTCAGATAATCACAGTAAGATTATATCGGACTACCCCGAACACTCATGTGGCACGGAGTTCGGTAGGGTCCCAACCACTGATCTTCCGTGCTACTGCTGTTCAACCACTCTGCATATTTTGAGAGACTAGTGAGGCCACTGCGAAGAAAGACAGGGATGGAAAGCTTTGTCGAAAGTCCATTATATAAGCGCAATGCTCGTGAAATGAGTGCTTGTCACGATTGCGAACTATCCATCAGTCAATTTCCTCATTTTGGGGGACGGTATCAGATGTATCTCCAATAACTTGGAACTCCGTTGACCCACACTCGCAGCCAGTTCTCGTGCCAATTGGTTGAATCGTCCCATTGCTCCAGATCTCGGCAGCATAGGCGGAATCGCAGGATTCACACGTGGCGACCGTTCTTTCACGCTCCCCATCCGGCATTTTACCAAACCGACGACTGCCAACAGCATAACTTTTGTGTGAGGGTGTCATAGAACAGTTCTCATACCAGAGAGCAGGGTGAACGCTGAGGTGGTATGAGCCCAGCGACCCTGCAAGAGAATCCTACGGTAGAGACGTTCTTCAATGTCGTGGAAACCGAGACGCTAGCGCTGTTTGAGCATCTCTCCTTCGAGTTTCTCGAAGAGTTCGACGTGTTCGCCCCGGCGGAGACGGGGCGAACACGAGATCATGAACCACCCGAGATGATGCGTGCCTTTTTGCACTGCTACTACAAGAACATCTACGGCATTCGTCCGGTTGCGCGAGAACTGAACAACACAGTCGTCTGGCTCAGCTGTGGCTTCGATCGACCGCCGTCGAGAGACGCGGTCGATCGCTTCCTCACCGATCTCGAACACGTCATCGACGAGATTTTCGACCACCTCGTCGAGCAGGCCGCCTTGCGGGGCCTGCTCGACTTGACCTACTCGATTGATTCGACAGACGTGAGAGCGATGCCTGCCGATCCAGACGCATCGAAATGCTACGATCCAACGGCTGAAGAGTACTACTACGGCTACGGCTGCACGATCGTTTCGACCGGGTCGAAGATTCCGATTGCAGCTGAATTCACCGAGAGCAAACAAGCGCCAGAAGAGACGGCGATGCGCGTCACCCGTGACGCGCTCGCCGTCGAAACACCGATCTGGATGCTTGGAGACAGCGCCTATGACACACTTGACTGGCACGACCACCTGCTGGCCGCAGGGGTCGTGCCAGTCGCCCCATACAACCCTCGAAACACCGACAACCCGAAAGACATCGAGTACAGGGTCGAAGACCGCATCGAGGAACACAGCGAGGACGTTCAGCTGAAGCAATCGACGCTAGACGAGACGTATAACCGCCGGACAGGCGTCGAACGAACCAACGAATCAGTCAAGGACTGCGGCCTCGGGCGAACGCACGCCCGAGGCCGCGTCCACGCACGAGCGCAGGTGTTCCTCGCGCTGTGCCTTCGCCTCGTCGTTGCAATTACCAACTACGAACGCGGAGACAATCCGGGAAGTACGATCATCACGGTGTGACAAGAGTTCTATGACACCCTC
>NZ_REGA01000019.1 GCF_003841505.1 Natrarchaeobius chitinivorans | reverse complement strand
CTTTAGCAGGATTCGTGCGCGGGTGATATCCTCTGCTCTATGTTCACCCGTCGAGATAATCGCCTCAAGTTCGCTTCGTTCCTTGTCAGAGAGGTTGACGATGTGCTTTTTCCGTCCCATCCCTATAGAGAGGTGCTCAGAAGAGATAAGCTAAGCAGTCGACGCTTGCAAGTGCACTAGTCGAGAAACGCCCGGAGTTCCTCGAGTTCCCAGGTGTTGATGACGTCGTCGGGTTCGGCCCAGCCGCGACGCGCCGTGTGGACGCCCCAGCGTATGTACTCGAGCGTCGACGGCCGGTGGGCGTCCGTGTTGACCGCGATCGGTGCACCGACCTCGACGGCCGCCTGGACGGCACTCCCCCAGAGGTCGAGTCGGCGCGGGTTACTGTTGACCTCGAGGGCGGTGTCGTGTTCGACGGCTGCGATGGCGAGTTCGGTCGCGTCGAACTCGAGTCCCGACCGTTCGTTGAGCATCCGACCGCTGGGGTGACCGAGCACGTCGACCGCCGGATTCTCGACGGCGCGAACGAGGCGCTTCGTCGCCGTCTCGGCGTCCTGATCGAGCGCGCTGTGAGGCGAGGCGACGACGATATCGAGCGCCTCGATCACCTCGCTCGAGAGACCGATCTCGCCGGTCGCGTCCACGTTCGCTTCGATGCCGGCGAAGACTGCGATGTCGCTCGCGGCGTCGACCTCCCGGACCGCCTCCACCTGTTCCAGGATCTCGGTATCCGAGAGCCCCATTCCGCCGACGATTCCGGGACCCTCGGCGTGGTCGGCGACGCCGTAGTAGTCGTATCCGCGAGCTTCGGCGGCCGCGACCATCTCCTCGATCGGGGTGTTACCGTCGGACCACTCGGTGTGACTGTGGAGGTCACCGCGAACGTCCTCGTGCTCGAGCAACGTCGGTAGATCGCCGCTCTCGGCTGCCACGATCTCGCCGCGGTCCTCGCGCAGTTCCGGCGGGATCCACGACAATCCGAGTGCCTCGTACATTCCCGCCTCGGACTCACCTGCGACTCGTTCGCCGACGCGCTGGCCCGCCTCTTCGTCGCCGACCTCGCTCACGTCGAACGCCCCGTACTCGTTGAGCTTCATTCCGCGGTCGATCGCGTAGTTTCGCAGGCTGACGTTGTGATCTTTGCTCCCCGTGAAGTACTGCAGGGCGGAGCCGAACTCCTCGGGAGAGACGACGCGCAGGTCGACGCGGATCTCGCCGACGCGAACGCTCGCTTTCTCGGCTCCGGACTCGATCTCGCCGTCGACGGAGTCCCAGCCGACGAACGCGTCGATCACCGACTCGTTCGCATCCGTCCCGACGAGGACGTCCACGTCCCCGATCGTCTCGCGCCACCGGCGGATCGATCCCGCGACCTCACAGCGCTCGACAGCGTCGAGTCCCTCGAGAAACGCGAGGACGTCGTCGGCGAGCGGACGCGCCTCGCCGAGCAGGTAGCGCTGTCCGATCTCCCGCGCGAACGCGACGTTCTCCCGGATGTTCTCCTCGGTCTTCGGGCCGAACCCTTTGACCTCGCGGATCTCGCCCGCCTGGGCCGCTTCCTCGAGGTCGTCGAGCGTTTCGACGCCGAGTTCCCGGTACAGTTTGCCGGCGGTTTTCGGACCGACGCCTTCGACGCGGGTGATGTCGGCGATCTCGATCGGCAGTTCCGCGCGGAGCTCCTCGAGTTCCTCGATCGCACCCGTTTCGACGTACTCGACGATCTTCGAGGCGATCGCGTCGCCGACGCCGTCGATCTCCTCTATCGTCTCGCGGTCGCCGTCGGCGACGTAATCCGCGATCGGCGAGGGGTGGGCTCGGACGTTTTCCGCGGCTCGACGGTACGCCCGGGGTTTGTACTCGACGTCGTCGGCCTCGAGCAGGTCGGCGAACTCCTCGAATCGGCCGGCGATTTCGGCGTTCGTCGCCATCAGCGTCCCCTCCGCGCTGCGGTGTCGTCCTCGCGGCCGAGGGCCTTCTTCAGGAACGACATCCACCGTTTCGTGTCGGCGGCCTGTTTTGCCTGCTGCTCTCGCTCGAGATCGGTCGAGCCGAGACTCTCCAGGGCGTTCAGCGCGCGGTCGATGCCGATGACGCTCCGGGCGAGTTCCTCGCCCTCCTCGCGGCTGATTTCGGCTTCCTCGATTCGCTCGAGTCGGTCGGTTCGCTCGCGTCGCAAGTTCCGTTTCGCCTGCTCGACGCGGTCGCGTTCGCCCGCCGGGATCGTCTCGCGGCGTTTGATCTCGAAGACGAACGTCCGGAGATCGATATCTTCGCCCTGTACCGTGATCGTCTCCGGAATCTCCGCGCCGACGGTCGCCCCGTCGCGTTCGACGCGTTCGAGCAGCTGCTTGCGCTCGTACTCTTGCACGTCTTCCCGTTGGGGACTGGTCGGCAAAAGTGTAGTCACGATCGGCGAACGCCCGGTCCTCACTGACGTGTCGAACGCCCGGTCCTTACTGACGTGTCGAACGCCCGCTCCTCACTGACCCGTCGAACTCCGTCTCGTTCCGGTGGCTGGAACAGTCATCGATACTGTTCGTTTCAGGGCTTGTTCCAGTTCGTAAAAGGATTAAATAGGTCGGCATGGCCGGTACTGGCATGTCCGATCTTACCGCCGTCGTACTCGCCGCTGGAGAGGGAAAGCGGCTCCGGCCGCTGACGAGCCATCGGCCCAAACCCATGCTCTCGGCCGGTACGCGACCGATCCTCGAGCATACAGTCGACGCAGTGATCGACGCCGGAATTACGTCGATCGTCGTCGTCGTGGGGTACAAACGAACCGACGTTCAATCGCATCTCGGTCCGTCCTACCGCGGCGTCTCGCTCACCTACGCCGTCCAGGAGAAACAACTCGGAACCGGACACGCAGTGTTGGCCGCGGAGCCGTACGTGGACGGCTCGTTTCTGGTCGTCAACGGCGATCAGGTCATCGACCGCCGGATCGTCGAAGACGTTCTCGAGACACACGCCTCGAGCGACGCCGTTGCGACGCTTGGACTGCTCCGTCGATCCGACGTCGGCGACTACGGCGGCGTCCTGACCGACGGCGAAAGCGTCACCGAGATCGTCGAAGCGCCTCGAGACGATCGGGACTACCGCCTCAATGCGGGCGTGTACGCGTTCGAACCGGTCGTCTTCGATGCGATTCGCCGAGCGGTACCGCGAGCGGGCGAACAGCAGATCGTCGATGCGATCGAGGAGCTGATCGACGAGCGCGACGGCGTTCGGGGAGTCGAATCCGAGGGGTTCTGGGCGGACGCCACGTACCCGTGGGATCTGCTGGACGTGGCGGAGACGATCATCGAAAACGGCGGCCAGACCGAGGTCTCGAGGACCGATTCGTCTCTTTCGGTTCACGACTCCGCGGTGATCAGGGAGCCGATCGTCGCCGGCGACGACTGCGAGATCGGCCCGAACGCGGTCGTCGGTCCGAACGTGACCCTCGGGACGAACGCGACGGTTGGATCGAACGCGGTCGTCGAGCGCTGCGTGGTCGATACGGACGTCCGCATCGGGGAAAACGCGACGCTGATCGACTGCGTCGTCGGACGCGGCGTCCACGTCGGAGCGGGGGCAGTCGTTCCCGGCGGACCGGGCGACGTTCGCGTGGGCGATCGAATCCACGAGGACCGACAGCTCGGCGCGCTCTTCGGCGACCGCGTCGACGACCGGGGCGGGACGCGGTACGTTCCGGGAGCCATCGTCGGCGCTGATGCCGTCGTTCGGGCCGGTTCGCTCGTCAGCGGACGAAATACGGACGTGAGGACGGTGGGTCGCTAATGTGCGGAATCATCGGCTACGTCGGCTCCGATCCGATGCCGGCGGAAGACGTACTGCTCGCTGGCCTCGAGCGCCTCGAGTACCGGGGGTACGACTCGGCCGGGCTCGCGGTCGCCGACTCGGCGCTCGAGGTGTACAAACGAGCCGGCGAGCTCTCGGCGCTCGAAGAGGCGGTCCCGACGGACGACGTTGCCGGTCCCGCAGGTATCGGACACACGCGCTGGAGCACGCACGGGCCGCCGACCGACGAGAACGCTCACCCCCACACCGACTGCGAGGGACGCGTGGCGGTGGTTCACAACGGGATCGTCACGAACGCCGAGGAACTTCGCGCCGACCTCCTCGAGTCGGGCCACGTCTTCGAGAGCGACACCGATACCGAGGTCATCCCCCACCTGATCGAAGCGTCCCTCGAGCGGGGGCTGGACCCGGAGGCGGCGTTCGAACGCGCGATCGAGCACATCGACGGCAGTTACGCGGTGGCAGCTACTATCGCGGGCTCGGACGCCGTCTACGCGACGCGGCGACACTCCCCGCTGGTGCTCGGCCTCGACGGGGAGACGACCTATCTCGCGAGCGACGTTCCCGCGTTCCTCGAGCACACCGACCGGGTGATCTACCTCGAGGACGAGCAGTTCGTTCGGCTGACGCCGTCGGAGGTCGTCATCAGGGACGACGACGGCTCGGTCGTCGAACCGAGCGTGGAGACGGTCGAGTGGGACCCGGAGGACGTCGGCAAGAGCGGCTACGACCACTACATGCTCAAGGAGATCTACGAGCAACCCCAGGCAGTCCGTCAGGCCACCCGGGGGCGAGTGTCGGAGCTGGACGGCTCGATCGAGCTTTCCGCCGTTCCGGAGTCGATACGGCGTGAGGCCGAACGCGTCCAGTTCGTCGGCTGCGGAACGTCGTACTACGCGATGTCCTACGCCGCGTCCCTGTTTCGCGAGCGTGGGATTCCCGCAGCGGCGTTCGTGGCGAGCGAGTACGAGACGGAGCGAGTGCCGATCACGGAGGACACCATCGTAATTGGCGTCACCCAGAGCGGGGAAACGGCCGACACGCTCTCGGCGCTGCGGGACGCGAACGGTGCCGGTGCGACGACGCTCGCGGTGACGAACGTCGTCGGCAGCTCCGCCGCTCGAGAGTGTGACGCCGCCGTCTACATCCGCGCCGGCCCGGAGATCAGCGTCGCCGCGACGAAATCGTTCGCCAGCCAGCTGGCGACGTTGTCGATGATCGCGAGCGTCCTCGCCGACGGGATCGAGCGCCCGTTTCTCGAGGCGATTCGGGATCTACCCGCGCAGATTCAGCGCGTGCTCGATCACTCGAACGCTCGTGAGGTCGCCGAGGAGATGGTAGACTCGGACGCGTACTTCTTCGTCGGCCGGCAGTACCAGCACCCGGTCGCCCTCGAGGGCGCGCTGAAGATGAAAGAGATCACCTACGAGCACGCGGAGGGGTTCCCGGCCGGAGAGTTGAAACACGGCCCGCTTGCACTCGTGACCGAGCGAACGCCGGTCGTCGCGCTCCTGACCGGCACTGACGCCGTCGTCGAGAAAACCCTCGGAAACGTCAAGGAGGTCGAAGCCCGCGGCGCGCCCGTCGTCGCCGTCACCGACGATCCCGACGGCGTCGATCACGTCGCGGACCACGTCCTCGAGGTGCCGGACACACACCGATACCTCGAGCCCGTTCTGACGAACGTCCAGCTCCAGTTGCTCGCCTACTGGACGGCGAACCTGCTCGACCGGCCGATCGACAAACCCCGGAACCTCGCGAAGAGCGTCACCGTCGAGTGATACGGATTGCCGTCCCGATGTCCCGGCGCACCGTCGTCCGGGTCGCGGGTGCGCCGGCAATGACGGGCAGTAAACGGTCTGCCACCGGAGTCCGGATCTCGAGGGCCGACCGGTATTCGATCGGGCTAGGCCCTCTTCCGGGAGCGAACCCCAAATCCCTTAGCCGTGCCACACATACCCCCGGTCAATGGCCAAGTGCGACGCGTGTGGGAAAGACGAAAGTATGCCGTACAACTGTCGGCACTGCGGGGGAACCTACTGTGCCGACCACCGGCTGCCGGAAAATCACGGGTGTTCGGGTCTGCAGAACTGGGACGACCCGAGCGGCGTCTTCGATAGCGGGTTCGACGATAGCGTCCAGAACGGGGGGGCGTCGACGCGGTCGAGGGTAACCGACAAACTCCCGATCGACACCGGTCCGGGCGGGCCGCTCGGGTACTTCCGCGGGAACGTGACCTACACGGTGCTCGCGTTGATGTGGCTGACGTTTCTCTTCCAGTGGATCGCCCTGTTGATCGGCGGGCAAACCCTGCACAACGACCTCTTCGCACTCTCGACGTCCAATCCCGAGTACGTCTGGACGTGGTTCACGTCCATCTTCGCTCACAGCCCGATCGGTATCTTCCACATCGTCTTCAACAGCATCGTGATCTTCTTCTTCGGACCGCTCGTCGAGCGCTACGTCGGCTCGAAGAAGTTCGCGATCCTGTTCGTCGTCAGCGGCGTCCTCGCCGGGCTCGGACAGATCGGCATTTCGCTCTACCAGGGCGTTCCCTCGAACGTCCTCGGTGCGAGCGGTGCCGCACTGGCGATCATGGGCGTGTTGACCATTCTGAACCCGAGTCTCAAAGTCTACCTCTACTTCATCCTCCCCGTTCCGATCTGGCTGCTCACGGCAGGGACGGCCGTCATCAGCGTCTTCTTCATCGGGACCGGCGGCGGCGGCAACGTCGCGCACATGGCCCACCTCGTCGGCCTGGTCGTCGGCCTGGCCTACGGCGAGTACGTCAAACGAACCCAGAACGTCCGCGCGCCGAACCAGTTCCAACTCGGGGGCGGTCCGGGCGGTCCCGGCGGCCCAGGGGGCCCAGGCGGCCCAGGTGGTCCCGGCCGAGGTCGGTTCTAGTACTCCTCTCATACGATTTACTGTAAATCAGTACCGGCGCACCCGGGACCCGGGCGGCGGGTGCGCCGATAAATCGGTACAGCAATCCGTATCAAGCGTCGATCGGTGCGACGGTCGGTCGATTCGCGTTTCTGGGCGACTCGAGCGCGCTCGGCGATGAACTGACCCGGGAGCGAACGGACTCGTTCGATTTTCGGTGGAAGGACTCTCGAGGAGCGTCGACGCGACCCGCCGGCGGTTCCGAGAAGCGGTGACGCGAACTCCGAAGGGTTTCTCGAGGTTGCTTGAGTGCCTTCCGCCAACACTTCTACTTTCGAAGCATTTTACTTTGATATTCGAAGTATAGGAGATTCGGCCTTCCTAGCGGTTCACAGAGATGCATAAGTTCCATCGGATCAACCGCCTTCGAGGTCCCCCCTCGAGCGACTCTTGATTCCGGGTCCGCCCTCGAACGACCCTTGGTTCCAAGTCCGCCCTCGAGCGACCCATGATTCCGAGTTTACCCCCGTAGATACCATACGACTGATTTTCGTCGCGCTCCAATCGGGACACGACCGATGACTCCGCCCCCACCGCCCCGCCCCGACCTCGCGCCCGACGCCCATCTCGAGCGCGCGGAGATGGAGGCCATGCAACGCGAAATCGCCGCAGCCGCCGTCTTCGAGGACGACTTCTCGTTCGACCCCGCCACCCTCGGAAACCCACTCGGAACGGCCTCGAGCGGGACCGAAACGCCGCTCGTCGCGGGCGTCGACCAGTCGTTTCTCACGAACGAGGCCGGCGACCAGGACCGCGCCCTGAGCGCCGTCGTCGCGATGCGAGGCGGCGAAGTGATCGAACGCGTCCACGCCGTGACGTCCCTCGAGATCCCCTACGTTCCGGGACTGCTCGCGTTCCGGGAGGGTGGGCCAATCCTCGCGGCGCTCGAGGAACTGTCCTGTGATCCGGACCTCCTGCTGTTCGACGGCAGCGGCCGCATCCACTTTCGGCAGGCCGGAATCGCGACCCACGTCGGCGTCGTTCTGGACGTCCCGAGCGTCGGCGTCGCGAAGAGTTTGCTCTGCGGGGAGCCTCGAGGCGACACGGAGAACCTGTCGCCGGGGACCCACGTCCCCATCGAGGCGAACTCGCGGGTCGATGCCGACGAGGGGACCCTGCTCGGTTACGCCGTCCAGACGAGACAGTACGACTCGCCGGATCGGTCGATCAATCCCCTCTACGTCAGCCCCGGCCACCGCGTCGGTCCGGAGACCGCCGCCGACGCGGCCGCAGCCCTCGCCACGACGTACAAACTCCCCGAACCCGTTCGACTGGCTGATTCGTACGCCGACGAGGCGAAGCGAGAGTACACCAGGTGAGCGGGTCATCCGAATTCCGTCTCCGCTCGAGGCTCGTCGCGGCGGATCGTAACCTCGATACTCGCGGACTACGAGGTGGGCCTGTGTACGACTTCGACGCTGCCAGTCCGACCGCGAGCCGGAAGCAACTCCAGCCCGAATCACGGTACCCTGGATCCGACTGATGTCGATCCCGGCAGTCATCCGCTCCTCGAGATCGACGGCGATGGTTTCGGCGTACCTGTTCGCTCTCGCCCCCCTCGCAGCGGCGACGCTGTGGGGTGGACTCTACGTCGTGAGCATGTGGGGGTTCGACGCCGTACCGCCGATGACGCTCGCGTTCCTGCGAGTCGTCGTGGGAGCGACGGCGTTGCTCGTCGTCGTTCGGCTGCTGTATCCTCGCCGTCGGTTCGACCGTCGCGATCTCCTCGCGTTCACCGGCCTCGGCGGCGTCCTCGCGGCGTCGATGGCGACGCAGTTTCTCGGGACCGCGCTCACGACCGCGAGCCAGGGCTCGCTCATCACCGTCCTGACGCCGGTGTTTACGATCCTCCTCGGCGTCACCCTCCTCGGAGAGCGACTCACGCCCCGTCTCGGTATCGGGATCGCCCTCGCAACCGTGGGAACGATCGTCGTCGTCTCTGGACAGTACGACCTCGCCGAACTCGCCGGCGTCGCCACGACGGGCATCGTCTTGCTGTTGCTCGCGAGCGTGACCTGGGCGCTCTACACCGTCTGGGGGAAACCGCTGATCGACCGGTACTCCGCGCTCGAGGCGACGACCTACTCCTGTGTGGCGGCGGTGCCGATGCTCGCGGCGCTGGTTCCGCTCGAGGTAGCGATCACGGACGCGTCGATCCGGGCGATCGAACCGACGCTAGGCGTCGTCGGCGCGGTCCTCTACCTCGGCCTCTTCGGAACCGCGGCGGCGTGGTACCTCTGGTACAAGGGAATGGAGTACGTCGACGCAAGCGTCATCTCCGCGTTCTTTTTCGCCCAGCCGATCGTCGGCGGCCTGCTCGGAGCGACGATACTCGGTGAATCACTCGGCACCCGGTTCGTCCTCGGTGGGATCGTGATGGCCGTCGGCGTCTTTCTCGTCTCGAACGACGGGCAAGGATCGTGAGCCCCTCGAGCGACCGGGACGTATCGCCCCGGGATGACACTGTCTCGACGCGACGCCACTACGAAGGTCCGGGTTGTCGTGTAACGTGGAATAATCCAGCAGTGACGGCTTCATCCGCAGGGCTACAGCCGTGGGCTTTCGCCTGTTCTTTCTGTAATACCGCTGTCCAGCGATGAAAAAACTTACCACGATTCTTTCGAGAGGTTCACCAATGGGCCGAAGTCACTCCGTAGCCGTGCTCTGTATTCTCGCCGTCGTCTTGCTCCTTGGCGGATGCAGCGTCCCCGGCGAACCCCTTGGCGACGGTTCCACCGAGGATCCAGACGCCAACCTGGACCACGAGCCGGACCCTGAAGCGGTGTTCGAGGCTGCGTTCGTCCACAGCGACGATCTAGAGGACGTCTCCGGCGTGCGGACGACGACAGCGACGGACGGGACAGAGACCGCGGCGGAAGTCATCAGGGTTCACGAACGACCGTACGTCGACTATCGAAGCGAGGTCCTCGAGTCCCCGACCGCCACGGATGGAACGATCTACGTCTCCAACGCCACCACGACGTGGTGGTACGACGCGGAATCGAACTCGGCGAGTTACTACGAGGCGGACGAACCGTACGGAAACGAGGACGTTCGCGCCGCGCGTGCCGAACAGGCCGAACGGCAACTCGAGATGTACGATCTCGAGTATCGCGGCACGGAGACGATCGCGAACCGTGACGCGCACGTCCTCGAGGTCGAGGCCAGAGACGAAGTCGTCGAAGACGGCATTTCGTTGCTGGTGGGTGAGACGGAGTTCGTCTACGCCCTCGAGACCGTCGACCCGGCCGACGAACTCGCTGTCCACCAGCAGACGATCTGGATCGACGCCGAGTACGCATATCCACTGAAAGAGGAACTCGTCGTCGAACGACCCGACGGGGACCGACACACCCTGACCGAACGGTTCGACGAGGTGACGTTTAACGCCGGCGTCGACGACGAGACGTTCGCCTTCGATCCGCCCGAAGACGCGGAGGTCGAAGACGTCTCCTGACGATCTGTGGCCCGAAAATCCGACCGATTTCCGTCTCGAAATCCCGTGACGGTTCCGAAACCCACGGAGTGACTACTCGGCTGCCGACGAGAGATCGGGCCGTTGCTCGAGTGCCAGCCCTCCCTCGAGAGTGCGGACGGGGTAGGGGATGTCGATACCCTCCTCGTCGAAGCGCTCTTTGACTGCGGTGACGTACTCGCCCTTGATTCGGACGAAATCTGCGCGGGAAGGGTTTTCGATCCAGAACCGCGACTGCAGCCCCACGTCGGAGTTGCCGAGTTCCGTTAGCCGAACGGACGGTGCGGGATCGACCGCGATATCCGGATGATCCTCGGCTTCCGCGACGATGATCTCGGTGGCCCGCTCGATGTCGTCGTCGTAGCCGATACCGAAGACGAACTTCAACCGGAGCGCGTCGGCGTCGACGGGGTTTTTCAAGACGTTCTCGGTGAGCGCCGAGTTTGGGACGGTCAACAGTTCGTTGTCGAACGTTCGCACCCGGGTCACCCGGAGGCTGATGTCTTCGACGACGCCAGCGTGGTCGTCCCACTCGATCCAGTCGCCGATCTTGAACGGGCGGTCGATGTAAATGAACACGCCCGCGACGAAGTTCCTGATGACGTTTTGCATCGCCAGCCCGACCGCCAGCGCCCCGGCGGCGGCGATACCGGCGAGCGAGACGAGGAAGTTCCCGAAGTCCGCCGCCCCGAACGCCGTCGCAAGCGCGACGAACACGATACCGAACTTCGCGATCTTCATCAGCGGTCTGCGGGCGTGGCGGTCGAGGTCGCGCCGATCGAACGCGCGGGTGAGCACCGGAAGCACGACCAGCCGACCTATCACGTAGACGACGAGAAACGCGACGACGAACAGAAGCAGGCGCTCGAGCGCAGCGGCGGCGGTCGCGTCGCCGATCGCCTCGGCGAGTACTTCGCCGACGACGCCCGTATCGGCACCCGGCCCAGCCTCGAGAACGATTGCGGCGACGCTCATCGGTAGAAGACTGCCGTGTGCCCTCGAGTCTCGACGAGGTCCGCACCGACTCTGTCGGCCAGATCCGCAGCCTTCTCCTCCGTCGATTCGCCGGCGCGGGCGGCTCGGAGTAACTTCACCTTGACCAGGTCCCGGTTCGATAGCTGGTCGTCGAGTTCGTCGACGACCGATTCGATCCCGCTTTTGCCGACCCAGACGGTCACGTCGAGGTCGTGTGCGCGCCGTTTCCGTTCCTCGTGGTCCATAACCCCGAATAAGGGAGGCGACTGATTTGAATCTTCTCGAATCGGAACGGCGACGGTCTCCGGTCGCTGTCACTGCTCGTAGGGGTACCTCGCGTGGGATCCGCAGTCGCAGGTGATAACGACGTGTCCGTCCTGTAATCTGACGCGGGCGTTCGTTCCCGGCCGAAGGTAGGCATCACAGGAATCGCAGGTGAACCGACGGAACGATCGGGGCAACGTCAACCGATTTCGTTCGGCCACCCGGCGCGCGAGTCGCACGTAGTATCTGGCCCGGTCGTCCTCGCCGTCGGCTGCCGCTGCTCGAGCCAGATCGTGTAGCCGGTCGATCCGTTCGGCGGCGACGTCCATAGGTGACGTTTCGGCGGTTTGCGTATTGATGTTGCGTTCTGTGGATCCGCCGGTCGAGCACTCGCGACCTCGTGTCGAGATCTCGATCCCCAGACCGGGTTAGTGGTTTCTTATACCCGGTCGGGACCACAATACTATTATGCACACCTCGGGGAGAGAGAAGCAAGTGACCATGAACCGCCGGCCTTCCAGGGGCGTCTCCACGCCATCAGCGAAACCCTGTTATAGCGACACTGGCGAACGTTCCACCGACGCCGGATGACCGATCCCCCTCCGAACAGCGATTCTGCTCGCGGTTTCAGCCGACGAGCGATGCTGGCGAGTGTAGCGGGAGCGACCGTCGCGACCAGTGGTTGCGTTCGCCAGGTCAGAAGTACCGTAAACCGGGACGGGATCGACCAGCTCTCACTGACGATCACCACCGTTCCCGCCGACGCCGACAGGGAGAGTATTCAGCTCGCACGGGCGCTCCGCGATGCGTTCGAGGCGGCCGGCATGGACGTCTCGATCGAGATGCAGGCGCCGGAGGAGTTCCACCGAACGGTGTTGATCAACCACGACTTCGACGTCTACGTCGCCAGACACCCCGGCGGTGTCGATCCGGACTATCTCTACGAAACGTTACACTCACGGTACGTCGACGAAGCCGGCTGGCAGAACCCCTTCGGGTTCGCGAACCTGGCCGTCGACGAGTTCCTGGAGAGCCAGCGAGCCGCTGCCGACGACGACCGGGCAGAAGCCGTAACGGAGACGCTCGAAGCCCTCGCACTCGAGCAACCGTTCGTTCCGATCTGTGTTCCCGAAGAGTACCGCCTCGCCCGGACCGATCGGTTCGACGGCTGGGAAGACGACCGCATCCCGACTCGACTGGGATATCTGGGCCTCGAGACGGGCGAAACCGTCCGAACGCTTCGGCTCGTCCACACGGACGCCCGGCTCTCGGAGAACCTCAATCCGCTCTCGGTCGAGTACCGCGACGACGGGACGGTCACGGATCTGCTGTACGACTCGCTCGCGGTGGAACGACCGGAACACGGCGAGTTAGAGCCGTGGCTCGCCGACGGCTGGGCGTGGGAAAACGAAACGCTGACCGTCGAACTCCGCGACGGACTGACGTTTCACGACGGCGAGTCGCTCACCGCGGCCGACGTCGCGTTCACCTACCGGTTTCTGGCCGATACGACGCTCGGTGACGCCGACGTTCCGGCACCGTCACCGCGGTTTCGCGGACAGGCCGCTGCGGTCGACGGGATCGACGTGGTCGACGACCGCCGGCTCGAACTCGCGTTCTCGATCGGCGAACCGGCGGCCGAGCGGGCGCTTTCGGTCCCGATCCTTCCGGAACACGTCTGGCGTCCGCGGGCGGAACGAGCGACTGTCAGCGGCGTTCGCACCGCGGACGGGACGACCGAGGCGCTCGTCACCGACAACGTCCCGCCGATCGGGAGCGGCCCGTTCGAATTCGCCGACCTGGTCGAACGGGACTCGGTCACGCTCGAGCGCTTCGACGAGCACGTCACGCGCCGACCCGACGTCGACCTCCCCGAGCCGACCGTCGAACGGATCTCGATCGCGATCGATCCGCGGAGTACGTCGGCGATCCAGCTCGTGAGCGCGAACGACGCCGACGTCACGAACCGGCCGCTCGAGAGCTACGTGGTCGACGACGTCCTCGAGTCGGTTCCCGAGGACGTTCGGGTGCTCCAGTCCCCGTCGCGGCGCTTCTATCACCTCGGATTCAACGCGCGAAAGGCACCGTTTAGCAATCCACGCTTCCGTCGCACCGTCGCGAGGCTGGTCGACAAACAGTGGCTCGTCGAGGACGTATTCGACGGCCACGCCAGACCGGCCGCGACGCCGGTGGTCGAGGAGTGGACTCCGGAATCGCTCGAGTGGAACGGCGACGATCCAGAGACGCCGTTTCTCGGAACGGACGGCGACGTCGACACCGCCGCCGCGAAGGCCGCCTTCGAGGACGCTGGCTTTCGGTACGACGGTGACAGGCTTCAGGTGAGACGCTGATGTTGATGCAGGTACTCACCCAGCTGGTGATCGTCGTCTCCCTGCTGATGATCGTCTCGATCGGTGCTTTCGTCGGGCGATACCGGCTGCGGGATACGCGAACGGAGTGGCGGAGGCGGGTTCGAGAGGCTGCACCGATCACGCTTCTCCTCGCGCTCGTTTTACTCGGTAACAGCGTCGCGAGACAGACCGTCCCGGAACTCTCCTGGATGATCGGCTGGAACCTCACGTGGCCTATCTACGACCTCGAGGGTCAGTTCATCCTCTGGCTGCAATCGTACGCGACGCCGTCAGTGACGGCGTACTTCTCGTTCGTCTACATCTACGGCTACGTCTTCTTGCTCGTGTTTCCGATCGTCGCCTACTTCGCGCTCTCGAATACGAGACCGCTTCGGGAGCTGCTGACGGCGTACACGTTGAACTACGCCCTCGGTCTCGTCCTCTACGTCTTCGTCATCGCGTACGGCCCACGAAACCTCATGCCCGAACTGGTCGACGCGCTGTTGTACGATACGTACCCACAGTACCAGCACCTCACCAGACAGGTCAACCGCAACACGAACGTTTTCCCGTCGTTACACACCTCGCTGGCCGCCACGGCCGGGTTCCTCGCCTTCCGCACGCGAGGCGTCTATCCGAAATGGTTCGTCGTCGCGACGGTGCTCGCGCTCTCGGTCGCAGTTTCGACGATGTATCTGGGCATCCACTGGTTGATCGACGTTCTCGCCGGTATCGTTCTCGCATACGTCAGCGTCACACTGGCCGGCCACCTCGTCGGTCGGTGGTCGCTCTCGAGTCGACTCGCGGGGCGCGTCCCGTACGTGTCAGATAACACGTGACCGGTGAGCGGGCGGAATATGAACCACAGGACGTCACTGCACACCTGATCGTACGAGGAGAACGCGGTTCGGAGCGTGCGCGGTTCGGAGCGAGTGAAACGAGCGAGAACCGCGGACTGGCGAGCGGGGAACGCAGTGACCCGTGAGCTGTTCGATCGGTGTGGGAATAGTTCCAGTTGCTACTATAGCCACGGGAAGAGCGTGCCACAGATCACTACTCGCATCTGTCCAGTAACAGATACAGGGTACATCTCGCGCAGTCGTATCGGCGACTCCGAACCGGTTGAACACATCCTGTTCTGAAAAGTGGAAATTTATCGCACCAGAACCTATGGGGTAGGTGAAATGGACGAATCACCAGAACAGTTCCGATTGACCGAGAAATCAGCCTCGGATTTCGATCCCAACTTCGGGAACGCAGCGACGGATTACGAACGGTACCGTGCCACGTACCCATCCGAGTTATTCAGTCGACTGAATGCCGTTGGGGTCGGAACAGAGAATCAACGAGTCCTCGACCTCGGTACCGGAACCGGATTTCTTGCTCGGGAACTACGCCAGCGTGGGAGTAGCGTCATCGGCGTCGACCTCGAGAGGGAGTTGCTCGCTGTGGCTCGTCGTGCAAGTAGAGAAGGGACTGATAATGTAGAGTACATCTGGGCGAGGGCTGAACAGACACCGGTTCGAGAGAACAGCGTCGATGTCGTGACTGCGGGCCAGTGTTGGCACTGGTTCGATCGTGACCTCGTGTATTCCGAAGTGCAACGCGTTTTGACGTCCGGCGGCACAGTCGTCATTACGCATTTTGATTGGCTACCGAGGAGCGGGAACGTCGTTGATGAAACGGAACAGTTGATCCTCGATTGGAATTCCGAATGGCCGGGTGCAGGTGGAACCGGTTTCTATCCCGAGTGGACGCGAAATCTATCCGAGGCCGGGTTTCGAAATATTGAGACATTCTCGTTCGAGACTACCGTCGAGTATTCACACGACGCGTGGCGTGGGCGCATTCGAGCGAGTGCTGGAGTCGGCGGATCGTTATCTGAGGAAGAGATCCGGAAGTTCGATGAGCAACTCGCCGACCACCTGAAATCGTCGTTTCCCGACGAACCGCTCGAAGTCCCTCACCGATCGTTCACCGTCATCTGTACGGCCCCATGAGTGTTGAGTTCGCGTCCCTACCGCCGGGCTGGTGGTTCGCTTGCGCTAACTACCAACTTGATTTCTGAGCAGCAGTAAAGAGTGATATCCCGCGAACGGCTGTCAGTCAGACATTCCACAATTCCGGGGCCTTTCTCACTCGTCTGTAGTGACTGGTTAGAGCGTCGTAAGCCGGTTCGTGCAACCAAGAGAAGAAAACAACCGGGATCAGTCCTGGGACGGACTAACGTAGCGTTTCATCCCTTCCAAAGTAACAGATGCCAGTCATGTTGGAATCGGCATGCAAGAGGTAGAGGATGGGTGCAGTAACCCAACGTCGTTTCTTCCAAGCTACTTGTGATGAATTGGCTGCCAACAGACCTGCGAACCTATAGTAGCCACTGGAAGTCAATGCACACCTGATCGCACGACGAGAGCGCGGTTCGGAGTGAGTGTAACGAACGAGAACCGCGATATGGCGAACGGGGAACGCAGTGACCGGTGAGCTGTGCGATCAGTGTGTAAATAGTTCCAGTTGTTACTATAACGTGACTGCATTTATCAGTTGATTGGGATGACGAGGGCTGTGCTGACTACACAGAATATCGATCATTGTGCTATTGGTTCTGGCGACTTCCAAAGGTTATCTCAAACCGGGCTCCGCCGGCCTCGCTTTCTGTAACAGTTATCTCCCAGCCATGCGCCTCAGTGATTCGTCTGATGATATCGAGCCCAAATCCTGCTTCTTTGGTATTCGAGGTATAGGCCGGTTCGAAGACTTTTTTACGGTCTTCCTGTGGAATACCGGCCCCATCGTCGGCGACGTAAAACCCGCGATCCAGATCGCCGATCGTCACTGTTACGTCGGCACCACCGTGTTCGATCGCATTCCGGATCAGATTTTCCAGCAGCCGTTTCAACTGGCCGGGATCTGCTTGGATCGACTGGTCACAGTCGGTGACCAGTTGTGCGTCGGGGGTCTTTACGTTCTTCCAACACTCGTTAGCAATCTCTTCTAGATTGATGAATTCCGTATCGGAGATAGCCTGCTCCTGCTGGGCTACCGTGAGTAAGTCATCAATCAGTTCGAAAGCGCGATTTAAACCCCTGCGTGCGTCATCGAGATGTTCGATCTCCTGCGTTTGTTGGGCCAGTTGGATGCGGGCTTGAGCGACGTTCAGCGGATTTCGGAGATCGTGTGACAAAATATTAGCGAACTTTCGAAGTCGTTCGTTCTGGCGTTGTAACTCCTGTTGTCGCCGTTTCCGATCCGTAATCTCGGTAATGAACCCCTCGAGCGCTTCAACACGGTCATCATCGGGGTAGACACCCTGTCCACGTTCCCAGACCCACTTCGTCTCGCCTGCCTTGGTGAGGATTCGGTACTCGATTTCGTACGATTCCTGTTCATCGAGTGCGGTCTGTACAGCGGTCCATACTTCGCCTCGGTCATCTGGATGGATCAGGTGCGTTCCAAAGTGACCCTCATCCTGTGAAAACGTGTCCGGAGAATAGCCGGTAAGTTCCTCAACCTCACCTTTAACGTACTCCATCGGCCAGCCCTGGTCGTTTTTGCACCGATACACGATCCCGGGTAGGTTATCGACGAGTGTTGCCAATCGCCGCTCACGGGTTCGTTGCTCGGTGACATCGCGAACAACACCGACAGTCCCCCGAAACCCGTCATCGGACGAACGCAGTGCAAGGTGTGCTTCGACCAATCGTGGAGGCGCATTTGTTGGCCGGATCTCTGTTTCGTATCGCACCTCCTCACAGTCGTTCTCGGAGGAGAGCATGGTTCGAACGCTTTCGAGGTACCACTCGATGATCGTTTCGTCAAAGACGCCGGCCTCGACGAACGTCGTGAACGGTTGCCCGTGTATCTCGTCGATAGTCATCCCGAGAAGCGATGCTACACTCTGGTTAGCGAGTTCAATGGTGCCGTCTTCGTCGAGAATAAACACCCCGTCGGGGACGGCCTCGACAGCGGTCCGATACCGACGGAGCGTCTGTTGCGTTTCAACGGTATGAATCGCCTGCGCCGTGTCATCGACGGGTTTGTCGAGCATCTCGCGCTCGTTGTCGTCCCACTGCTCGGTGCTCTCTAAGATGTCTGTAACAAGCGGGTCTGGCCGGTACCGAACTGTTTCAGCACGAGGATCGAATTCCACGAGGTTTGCATCCTCTAAGGTAGGCAATATCACATGATGCAGTTGGACACGTACCTCTTCTTGATCTTGGTCTTCAGAATAGTGGGAATCGATATATTTGATAAGTTCGTCGTAGGAGGCGACTCCGTCGGTCGTCTCCTCTTCCAAGCACCAGATAGTTTCTCGGTTCTGTTGGTCGGCCAAGATTCGAAGAGCTGTTTCGAGCGCGACTTCTTGAGATGTCATCGTTCTCCCGCGGGCCACGAGCCGTTCATTGGATTGTAATGAATGATTATACAACCCAGCTTAATGTTTTCGCAGAAATTCACCGCCAATAACCCAAGATTAGGACCTCTATTTGCGAAATTAGCAACAATTATTATCTAACCAGACTATTAAGCAGATGTATTTGGAAAAATAACGAAAACAGGATGTAGGTGGCTTTCATAGGGTTGATATGGAGTTGGATGAAGTCGACCAAGGCATCCTCTATCTGCTCCAGCGAGATGCCCGTCGACTCACAACGCAAGAAATGGGGGAACAAGTCGGCGTCGCAGCCAGTACGATCCGCAATCGGATCGAGAAACTGGAAGAGGCAGGCATTATCCGGGGATATTATCCCGATGTCGATTACGACAAGGCTGGCCTCCAGCTCTACGTCGAAATGATTTGTAGTGCGCCTAACCCGAAACGAGAGCAACTCGCGAAGGAGGCACGCAGCGTCGAGGGGGTAATCGCTATCAGAGAAGTTCTCAACGGAGAGGAAAATATTCAGATCGACGCCGTTGGAACGGACTCGGATAACGTCGCTCGTATCGCCGACGAACTCAGCAAGATCGGGTTGAAGGTGGTTAACACGAAGATCATTAAGGACACGTTCACCCAGCCATTCAATCACTTCGGCCAACACGTCGTTACTGAGGGTGAACCTGATGGATGACGCGTTTGACCCACCCGTGTCCGTTCAATACGATCCAGAGACGGAGACGTATCGAGGACGCTTCGACAGCAACGTCGTCACTCCCTCCACCGCAGTCAGCAGAGTCGTCGCTTCTCTTTCCGGGGAAGATGTAACCGACCTTCCCCCGCTGTACGACTTCATCGATCCGGATGCCCTCGATACACTCTGTACTAAGCGAACGAGGAGCCACCGGAAGGGTGACTGCGCTGTCGAATTTACGTATCACGGTCACCGGGTGCGCCTCGAGAGTTATGGAATACTGAAAATTGAACACCTTGGTTCAGACGCCCACAACACAAAATGAGAAAGCACTGACAGCAACTCTGATCAAATAGTTGAATCGGGGGAAACCTACGGTCAGGCTGACACGCTCGTATCGACGTGACTGGGCATCGATGCTCGCCTGTAGAGTGTGGCTTACAGCTCTTCGATCGATCGAAGCTTCTGTTCGACGGCAGGCGGAGCCGCACTCGGGCCGTCCCGTACCCGGTGGTCGGGTATCACGAGCGGTGCCGGGTTGGCGTCGAGTGCCGTTCGCACCAGAATGCGGTCGTCGTCGTCGTCCGGATCGAGTTCCGGCGTCATCCGAGCCAGCGTTTCGACTGTCACCTGATCCCCGTACGGAATCCCCCGAACCCGCTCGAGGACGGCTCGCTGTCCGGTCGGAACCGTCAGTGCGACCTGCACGTCGTCGAACGAGACCCGCTCGAGTCCGTCGAGGTACTCGAAGATCGTCTCGAGGACCGGGTGTTCTGCCGTCGCGTCCGTTGCTGGCGTTTCGGGAAAGGAGACGCTGATAACCCGACCGCTTGCCGCGCCAATCTGTACGTACCGGTCGAGATACGAGGATTCTCGGGCGTATATTCCGGCGTCGGCGTCGTCCATACGTAGTGATTGGCCGGGCGGGCCTTGAATATTCGCCGTCCCGTCTCGATGGCGCAAGGTTTTTGTACACATGAGTACGTCGATGTACAATAATGAACTCTAGAACTGATCTCGCTCCCGCGGTGGAGTCGATACTTGCGGCTGCGCGAGAGCGAGCGGACGAGACCTCCGATCGGTCGCCCCTCTCGGTCGACGCGCGCCCGCTCTCCGGGGCGATAAGGCGAGCGGAAGCCGACGGGCGGGTTCCGGTGATCGCCGAGGTGAAACCGACGAGTCCGACGGCGGAGGGAAGCCGGGAAGACGATCCGGTCGAACTGGCCGAGGCGATGGTCGACGGCGGCGCGACGGCAATCTCGGTTCTCACCGAGCCCACCCACTTCGGCGGTTCACCGGAGGCGTTGACGCGGATCCGCAACGCCGTCGACGTGCCCGTCCTCCGCAAGGATTTCGTTCTCGATGAGTCCGGGCTGGACGTCGTCGAAGCAGACCTCGTCCTGGTGATCGTCCGGTTCGTCGACGACCTCGAGGGCCTCATTGAGGCTGCCAAGAGACGGGGATTCCAGCCGCTGGTCGAAGTCCACGACCCGGAGGAACTCGAGGTGGCACTCGATGCGGGTGCGGAGATCATCGGGGTGAACAATCGGGACCTGGCACGACTCGAGGTCGATCTCGAAACGTTCGAACTGGTGGCCCCCGAAGCCCCCGACGACGTCACGCTGATCGCCGAAAGCGGCGTCTCGACGCCGGCGGACGTCCGCCGAATGCGTGAGGCCGGGGCCGACGCCTTGCTGGTCGGGAGCGCGATCATGGACCACGGCGAGGGTGAGACGGACGTCGGCGAGAACACGCGGCGACTGACTCGAGCCGGGACGCAACTGGACGAACGCGAGAACGACGACCGATCCACCGAGATATGAGCACGATCGATTCAGACCACGACGGGGAGGAAAGACGCGACAGTACGAGCACGTTCGGGGACTACGGCGGGCAGTACGTCCCCGAAGCGCTGATGCCGGCGGTCCAGGAACTCGAGGACGCCTACGAGCGGTACGTCCTCGAGAACGAAGACGGCTTCATGGACGAGTTTCGCCGGCGAATGCGGGAGTTCGGCGGCCGGCCGACCCCGCTTCAGCGCGCGGATCGGCTGAGCGACCGGTACGATCGCGACATCTACCTCAAACGGGAAGACCTGGTTCACGGCGGCGCGCACAAACTGAACAACGCGCTCGGACAGGTCCTGCTCGCGAAGTACATGGGGAAAGAGCGCATCGTCGCCGAAACCGGGGCCGGACAGCACGGTACCGCGACCGCGATGGCCGCGGCCCATCTCGAGATGCCGTGTGAGATCTACATGGGACGGACCGACATCAACCGGCAGCGACCGAACGTCTACCGGATGCGGATGAACGGGGCCGAGGTGAACCCCGTCGACGCCGGCAGCGGGACACTGAAGGAGGCGATCAACGAGACGATGCGCGACTGGGCGACGACCGTCGAGACGACCCACTACGTGATCGGCTCGATCGTTGGCCCCCACCCGTTCCCGAAGATGGTCCGGGACTTCCAGGCCGTTATCGGTCAGGAGGCCCGCGATCAGGTCCGGGAAGCGACCGGTCGCCTCCCCGACAGCGTCGTCGCCTGTGCGGGCGGCGGCTCGAACACGATGGGAACGTTCCACGCGTTCGTCCCCGACGAGTCTGTCGCGCTCTACGCCGTCGAGGCCGGCGGATCGAGCCTCGAGATCGACGCTGACGCGGGTCTCGCGCCCAACTCGGCGACGCTCTCGACGGGGACGGACGGCGTCCTCCACGGTGCGATGACGCGACTCCTCCAGAGCGACGAGGGTCAGATCATGGAGTCTCACAGCGTCAGCGCGGGGCTCGACTACGCCGGGGTCGGCCCCGAACTGGCTCACCTCGTCGAGAGCGGCCGGGTTACCCCCGTCACCGTCGACGACGACGCCGCACTCGAGGCGTTCCATCGACTCTCCGAACTCGAGGGCGTCATTCCGGCACTCGAGTCCAGTCACGCCCTCGGCTATCTCGAGCACCATCACGAGGACCTCGGTGACCTCGTCGTCGTCAACGTCTCCGGACGAGGGGACAAGGACCTCGAAACAGTTCTCGAGGAGACGGAGAAACGCGACCTCGAGGCCGCTCCGGACGTGGAGGTGTTCGACGGATGAGCCGCGAGCCGCAAGTCGGAGGCGACGACGGCCGGGTCCAAGCGAGCGGAACCAAGTCGGACGGTGGCTCCGACAGCGACGTCGAGTCGGCCATCCGCCAAAATCGTCCGGCGCTTATCACCTACATCACCGCAGGCGATCCTTCGCTCGAGGCGACCGGCGAGTACGTCGAGGCGCTGGATCGAGGCGGTGCGGACCTGATCGAGCTCGGGCTTCCGTTCTCCGAGCCGATCGCGGAGGGGCCGACGATCCAGGCGGCGATCAACCGCTCGCTCGAGGCAGGGACGACGCCCGCTGCCTTCTTCGACCTCGTCGACGGGCTGGACACCGACGCGCCGATTCTGGTGATGACCTACTACAACATGATCCTGCAGTTCGGCCCCGAGGCCGACGTTCGACCGTTCGTCGAGCGCGCGGCCGACGTCGGTCTCTCGGGGATCATCGTGCCCGACCTCCCCGCGGAGGAAGCCGGTCCGCTCCGGGCCGCCTGTGACGAACACGGGCTCGATCTCGTCTTCATCGTCGCGCCGACGACCGAGGGCGAGCGGCTGGATCGAATCATGTCTCGAGTTACTGGCTTCGCGTACGTGCAAGCGAGACTCGGGACGACGGGTGCACGCGCCGACGTCTCGACGGCCACCCACGACGGCCTGGCTCGACTCACCGAGTACGACGTCCCGAAAGCGGTCGGATTCGGGGTTAGCGAAGGTGACCACGCCGCCGAAATCGTCGAAGCCGGCGCGGACGGCGTCATCGTCGGGAGCGCGCTCGTCGATATCGTCGCCGACCACGGAGCCGACGGAGATGCACCCGCAGCGGCCGACCTCGAGGCGAAAGCGCGCGAACTCAAGGCGGGTGCGCGGCGCGGCACGACGGACGACCGGGCGGAAGACACGCCGGAACCAGAACAGCCATAACTGCAAGCTTGTTACACACTCGCAATGAACTCCACAGGAACGCAGGCACGACTCGAGCGGATCGGTACAGACGGAGCACACCTCATCGTCCCGATGGACCACGGCATCACGATGGGTGCCGTCCAGGGGCTCAAAGAGATCGAATCGACTATCGACGCCATCACGCGTGGCGGCGCGGACGCGGTTCTCACGCAGAAGGGAGTCGCACCGCGCGTCCACGAGAACAAAAACGGGAAGGGTTACATCGTCCACCTCAACGGCTCGACGACGATCGGGCCGGACGAGAACGACAAACGCCTGACCGGGACCGTCGAGGAAGCAATCCGGGCCGGTGCGGACGCCGTCTCCTTTCACATCAACGTCGGCTCCGATCACGAACCCGATCAGATCAGCCAGCTCGCGGAGATCACCGACGAAGCGGGCCGGTTTGGAATTCCGGTACTGGCGATGGCCTACGCCCGCGGCCCCGGCATCGATCCCGAGGATCCACAGGCGCTCGGTCACGCGGTCCGGCTCGCGGAGGAACTCGGTGCAGACGTCGTCAAAACCGGCTACAGCGGCGACGCGGACAGTTTTCAGCACGTCGTCGAGTCGACCCGTCTCCCGGTCGTCATCGCCGGCGGCTCACGGGGAACGGATCGCGAGACGATCGAGATGGTCCGGGGCGTGATGGACGCCGGCGGGTCGGGCGTCTCGATGGGCCGGTCGATCTTCCAGCACGAGGACCCGAAAGCGATCACCCGGGCGGTCGCCGGCGTGATCCACGACGACCTCGAAGTCGACGAAGCGCTCGGGAACGCCGGGCTGGCACTCGAGGCCTGATACGTAGGCTGCGATCGGTCAGCGCCGTGTGAGCCTCTCTACGGTCTCACGACACATCGGTCTCGCAATCCGTCTTAGGACTGTAGTCCAAGTGGATCGTCCGTTACGAGCGTGTCGACGACTCCGGAGCCGACGCGGGCAGCGTTCTCTATCGCGAGCGCGAGACTCGCGTCGTTTCCGTCGAAGCTCTCCTCGACCGACTCCCCCGGCGACGGTCGGTCGTAGTTCGAGACCGCTCGGACGCTGAGATACCGATCGAGGCAATCGAATCGGTCGAGCGCCGTCGCCGTCGCCGCGTCCTCCATCTGCGTGGTGACGTAGGGGCCGACACCGTACCGTTCACAGAGGTATTCGACCTCGCGGGCGTAGCCGGCACCGTGCCAGAACTCGTCGCCGCAGACGGTGGTTCCGGCACCGACGATCGGCCCGGTTTCCGGCGCGTTCGGGTACCGACACTGGTACTCGAGCGTTTCGTCGTTTTCGACCAGCGAAACCGCCCGGGCACCGCGGAGGCCGGTTTCGAGGACTCGATCGTCCAGCTGGTGGACGTAATCGCGTGGCCGATACGAGAGCAGATCTATCGATCGGGGTTCCGCGTTCGTATCCGCGCTCCGGTCCTCCCCGTCTGCGTCGGTCCCGCGGTCCCAGCGGTGTTTTCGGTCCCAGTCGACGACGGCGTCGGCGAGGATGACAGAGCCCAACGCGGTCGTTTGGGGAGAAGAACCGGCGATACCACAGGAGACGACGTACGCCGACTCGAGGTCGATCGCCGAATTCGCGAGCAGCGCCGCGACGGTCGTCGCCGCGTCGCTCTTGCCGATTCCGGTGGTCGTGATCGCGACCCCGTCCGTGGTGAGATACAGCGACGTGTCGGTACCCGGAACGGCGTAGACGTCCTCGAGTTCGACCCGCTCGAGCCACGGACGGCGTTCGTCGAGGGGAGCCTCGGCGGCCGCCGGAAGGACGAGCGCTGTCGGCCGGACTGGATCGGCCGGATCGAGCGGGCGCGTCGCCGGCCGGTCGTCTCCCGCCGACTCGTCGTCGGTACGGCGGTCGTCGTTCATGCACGTCCCTCGTCGGGAAAACGGAAAGCATTTCGGACCGTGCGTTCCTCTGACAGGCCGTGACGGACGGGAAACGATTGACGGTCGACGACGAGATCCTCGCACGGGCGCGGATTCACGCCCGCGAGGTCCTCGACGAGTACGACCTCGACGAGTACGACCTCGACGTCGACCTCGACGCCCTCGAGTGGGAGACGTCGGCGCGGGCCAAGCGCCGGGCCGGTGCGTGTCGATGGAACAGTCGTCGGGAAATCGCGACCATCGTCCTCACTCGCCGAGCGTACGAGTGCTACGACTGGGAGGAGTTTTCGGCCGTCGTCAGACACGAACTCGTCCACGCCTGGGAGTTTCAGCAGTTCGGCGAGTCGGGCCACGGTCCCCGATTTCACGAACGCGCTGCGGCGCTCGATGCTCCTCGGCACTGCCGGTCGTTCACGGAACCCCGGTATCGTCTCCGGTGTCTCGAGGCCGACTGCGAGTGGACGGCGACGCGTCACCGCGCCTCGAAGCCGGTGACGTCGCCCGGTCGGTACCGGTGTGGGTCCTGTGGCGGATCGTACGAGGTCGAACACACCGAAAGCGGCCGGTCGTGGACGTCAGGAAGCGGGTACGGCGGTGCGAAGTCGGCGCTCGGCGAGGAGTGGTAGTTCCCCCGGACCGCTCGAGAGTCGAGGCGAACGGTCGGCCGATCTTCGCTTCGTCGCACGCGGAATGGCCGCGGAACACTTATTCGGCTCAACGGGCCTGTTTCACCCATGGGAATACTCGATCTGATGCTGGGGAAGTCGGGCCCCGGCGAGCAGGGGGTCGAAGGCCAGTCGTACACGCTCCCGAAGGAAACCCACGAGTTCGTCTACCCCGTCGCAGTGAGACGCGAGGAACTCGAGGCGTTCGACGCGTTGCTGGAGGCCGAGGCCGACGCGCCGTCGTTCGCGGAGGACGTCGACGAGGTACAGGAGGCGCTCGATGCGGTCCTCGAGGACCACGAAATCGACGCCGAAGAACTCGCGAACGAACGCCGCCGGCCGCGGCGAGTGGCCGAACCGGTGATCGATCACTGGCTCGATAAGTTCGGAGACGGTGCGGATATCGGCGTGGTCTACGCGCTTCCCGGAACGCGTCCGGCGCTCGTCTCGTTCGTCGGACTCTGTCGCCGCCGCGATCAGGACGTCGACGACCCGTTCGAACTCCCCGAGTCCGTTTCGCGCGTAACGTCGTTGCTCGCCCGCCTCGAGGAGGCAACCGGCAGCCAGTACCGGGCCGTCGTCCACACGGATCTTCTGGCAGCCAGCGAGTGACGAACGTCGAACTCCGGTCCTTCTCCGGACGCACCGTTTCACCGACCACGATGGGACAATCGGACCGATTCACCCGGAATCGTACAGCTGTCGTTCGATCAGGCGTGAGTGATTTTCAGCGGCTACTGTAGCGAGAGGAGGATGAGTGTCGGGCTACCGTGACTGACAAATCTCGAGGAAGTTCTCGAATATCTCGTCCCCTTCTTCGGTGTGGGCGACCTCCGGGTGCCACTGCACGCCGTAGAGGTCTCGATTCGTATCGCTCATCGCCTCAACGTCACAGACGTCGCTTGTGGCGGTCAGTTCGAACCCGTCGGGGAGTTCTTTGACCTCGTCGGCGTGGCTCGCCCAGACTCTGGTTTCCGGGTGAAGCGTTCCGGTCAACGGATCGGCCTCGTCGACGATGTCGACGGTGACGTCGGCGTAGCCGCCGTAGTCGCCGCTCCCGACGCGACCACCCAGTTCCTCGGCGATCAGTTGCATGCCGAGACAGATCCCCAGTACGGGGACGCCGGCCTCGAGGTACTCCACTGACTTTCCGATGCGGTCCATATCCGGCCCCCCCGAGAGAACGACCCCGTCGGCGTCGACGTCTTCGGGTGGCGTCTCGTTGTCGATCAACTCCGTTTCGACGCCGAGGTCCCGAAGCGCCCGCCGCTCCAGGTGCGTGAACTGTCCGTGGTTGTCCACCACGACGATTTTCGTCATTGGCGGCCCTAGCCAGTCGTCCGGTAAAAGCGGTCCGAAAATCGATCTCGAGTCGGCCGTCGGGAGTCTCCCGGGATCGCCACTTCAATCGGCCACGAACGGGAACCGTCCTATCCGGGCATCGTCGTGGCCGTCCGGTACGTTTATGCCGTCACCGGCGGAGTCGTTTCGTATGCCAGTCGATCTCAGTGAGTTCGGTCATCCGTCGTGGATCACCGCCGCCGGAACGGGAGTCGGATATCTGCTGATCCTCGCGGTGTTGACGCTTGCGCTGTTCGTCGTTCCGTGGCTCGTCTTCGCGTCGTTATAAACAGAGAAACAGAGAACGAAGCGGGTCAGGCGAACGTCTTGGAGACATCTTCGGTTCCGTCCGAATCTGCCTGGATCTTCTCCCAGGCTTCGCGGAAGTCGTCCATCCTGATCTCGGTGCGATCGTCGCGGATGGCGAACATCCCTGCCTCGGTGCAGATCGCCTTGATATCGGCACCCGAGGCTTCTTCGGCCTCGTCGGCCAGCTCCCCGAACTCGACGTCGTCGGCGACGTTCATGCCGCGCGTGTGAATCTCGAAGATGAGTTCGCGACCTTCCTGATTCGGTTTGGGCACCTCGATCAGTCGATCGAACCGGCCAGGCCGGAGGATCGCACGATCGAGCATGTCGAAGCGGTTGGTTGCGGCGATGATCCGGATCTCGCCGCGTTCTTCGAAGCCGTCCATCTCGGAGAGCAACTGCATCATCGTCCGCTGGACTTCGGCATCGCCCGACGTTTTCGACTCCGTGCGTTTGGCTGCGATAGCGTCGATTTCGTCGATGAAGATGACGGCGGGTTCGTGTTCGCGCGCCACCTTGAACAGGTCACGAACCAGTTTGGCACCCTCGCCGATGAACTTGTGGACCAGTTCGGAGCCGGCCATCTTGATAAACGTCGCATCGGTCTGGTTCGCGACTGCCTTCGCGAGCATCGTCTTGCCGGTCCCCGGCGGTCCGTACAGCAAGACGCCGCTTGGCGGATCGATCCCGACGTCGTCGAACATGTCGGGGTTCTCGAGGGGCATCTCGACGGTCTCGCGGACCTCCTGCATCTGGTCTTCGAGGCCACCGATGTCTTCGTAACTGACGTCGGGGCTCTCGGTGACTTCCATCACCCGGGCGCGGACGTCCGTCTCGTTCGAGAGGGATTTGACGATAGACAGCGAGTTGTTGACCGCAACGCGCGCGTCGGGTTCTAGTTCCTCGCGCATCTCCTCTGTCACTTCGGTCAGCGCCTCCTGGTTGTTCCCGTGCTGTTTGATGATGATTCCGTCGTCCGTGATCTCCTGGATCGTGGCGACGAACAGCGGGGACTGTTTCAGCTTCTTGTTCTCGTGAGTCAGCCGTTCGAGTTTCTGCTGGTACTTGTTGTTCTCGGCGTTCGCATCGAGGAGCTTGTCTCGCATCTCCTCGTTTTGCGCCTCGAGGATCTCCAGCCGTTCCTCGAGCGCCTGGATCTTCTCCTGTTGGGACGCCTCGTCCTCGTCGTACGGGAGGTCGACGTCGTCCACAGTGTCGCTCATCACCCTTCGTTTGGGTGTTGGCTCATAAGAGGCTTCGGGTAGCACGCACCGGTTGCGCCTCGGCTCCGTACGGTTCGTAAATCCAGGCTTAACCGACTGTTCTCGTCGCTCTCCCGTCGTCGTGATCGGCCGTTCGTCCATGCACCGTCGGGCCGGATCGAGCCGTCCCGTTCCTGCCGACGACCGCGCCCGAACGCCGGACGACCGGAGAATTCGCCGAACTGGTCCGGACGGTAGCGAACCCGGTTTCGACGGACCGCCCCCCGCCGCATTATAACCACCAGGCATTATACGAAACAGAAAATATTATCACGTCGTATTCCAAAGGGGGTATACGATGAGTGCATCAGAGACGTTTCGACAGGAGTCCGAGCAACGCGGTACGTGGGAAGACGTTCGCGACCTCCCGCCGAGTGCCAAACTGGTCGCGAAAGTCCTCGAATACAACGAGACGATGACCCAACAGCAGATCGCCGACGAAACGCTTCTCCCCTCGCGGACGGTCCGGTACGCACTGAACCGCCTCGACGACGAGAACGTAATCGACTCCCGGTTTTCCTTCTCGGACGCCCGCAAGCGACTCTACACGCTGGATATCGACTCGTAGCCACACATCTCCGAGTACTCGTTCACTTTCGCCCCGGTCACGGAATTCCTTTAGGGACGACCCGCCAATGGCGAGATAGATGACGCGGGTGATACATACGGGCGACACCCATATCGGGTACCAGCAGTACAACGAACCCGAGCGTCGGCGGGACTTCCTCGAGGCGTTCCGGTCCGTCGTCGAGGACGCGGTCGACGACGACGTCGACGCCGTGATCCACGCCGGCGACCTCTTTCACGACCGCCGGCCGGGATTGATCGATCTGCAGGGAACCGTCGACGTGTTGCGGACGCTCGCCGACGCCGGGATTCCGTTTCTGGCCGTCGTCGGAAACCACGAGGGGAAACGCGACGCTCAGTGGCTCGACCTGTTCGCCGATCTCGGTCTCGCGACGAGACTCGGGGCCGATCCGATCGTGGTCGACGACGTCGCGTTCTACGGGCTGGACTTCGTTCCCCGCTCTCGCCGCGAAGACCTCGAGTACGAGTTTGACCCCGTCCCCGACGACGCCGATCACGCCGCGCTCGTGAGCCACGGCCTGTTCGAGCCGTTCGCCCACGCCGACTGGGACACCGAACGGCTCCTCACCGAGTCGACCGTCGAGTTCGACGCCGTCTTGCTCGGGGACAACCACGCGCCAGACACGGCCGAGGTGTGCGATACCTGGGTCACCTACTGCGGCTCCACCGAACGCGCAAGCGCGAGCGAACGCGAGGATCGCGGGTACAACATCGTCGACTTCCGGTCGGAGGCGAACGAATCGGTTGCGATCAGTCGCCGTGGCCTCCCCTCGACCCGCGAGTTCGTCTTCGTCGACGTCACTCTCGAGGACGGCGAGGGCGTCGACCGCGTCCAAGAGCGGGTCCGCCAACACGACGTCGAGGATGCGGTCGTCGTCACCACGATCGAAGGCGACGGACGACCGATCGCCCCGGCCGAGATCGAGGAACTCGCGACCGACCGCGGCGCGCTCGTCGCCCGCGTAAACGACCGGCGAGACCACCCGGACGAAGACGAGGACGTCTCAGTCAGCTTCGCCGACCCGGACGACGCCGTTCGCGAGCGGGTCCGCGATCTCGGCCTCAGCGACGCCGCCCTCGAGATCGACCGGACCGTCCGCGAAGACGAACTCCCGGACTCGAACGTCCGCGAGTCGGTCGAACGTCGGGTCCGGGACCTGCTCGAGGACGACGTCGACGCGTTCGACCCGGCACCCGAGCGAGATCCCGAGACGGTCACCACGGTCGCGGATCACCTCTCGAGTTCCGACGACGGAGACGACGCCGTGACAGAAGACGACGGGCCGGCCGGCGATCACGAGTCGGCGACGGAGGAACCGGCGGAGTCGAGTGCGGAAACTGCGGACGAGTCGGCAGAATCGACTGCAGAACGCGAATCGGTGGACTCCCCCGACGAACCGGCGGATGCGTCGCTGGGTGATTTCGCGTGAGGGTCGACCGAATTCGGCTCCAGCACTTCAAGTGTTACGCCGATGCCGACCTCGAGCTCGAGGACGGCGTGACAGTCGTCCACGGCGTCAACGGCAGCGGGAAGTCGACGCTGCTCGAGGTCGTCTTCTTCGCGCTGTACGGATCGAAGGCCCTCGACGACCGGACGCTCGACGACGTCATCACCACCGGCGAGGACGACGCTGCAATCGAACTGTGGTTCGCTCACGACGGCCGGGAGTTCCGCGTCGAACGACAGCTCAGGCTCCGGGGAGATCGCGCGACGACGACCAAATGCGTCCTCGAGACGCCCACCGAAACGATCGAGGGGGCTCGCGACGTCCGCCGAGAGGTGACCGAACTCCTGCGGATGGACGCCGACGCGTTCGTCAACTGCGCGTACGTCCGCCAGGGCGAAGTCAACAAACTCATCCACGCCTCGCCGAGCGACCGTCAGGACATGATCGACGAACTCCTCCAGCTCGGCGCGCTGGAGGACTACCGCGAGCGCGCGAGCGACGCACGCCTCGGCGTCAAGACCGTCCTCGACGGCCAGCGCGAGGTTCTCGAGGACGTGCGAACCCAGGTCGAACGCAAGGAGGACAAGGACCTCCACGAGCGCCTGAACGGCCTCGAATCTCGGCGCAGCGAAATCAGCGAGGATATCGAGAACTTCGAGACCCAGCGCGAACAGGCGCAAGCGACCCACGATACCGCGGAGGGCGTCCTCGAGCGCCACGAGGAGACGCGAGCGGAGATCGAATCGCTCGAAGCGGAGATCGAGACGTTGCGATCGAAGATCGAGGAGACAGAACGCGACCGCGAGGAGACAAAAGAGCGGATCCGATCACTCCAGGACGAACGCGAGGAGCTGGCAACGGAACGAGCGGAGCTGCTCGCCGACACGGACCTCGACGACACCGACGGCGAGTCCGTGCGGAACCGAATCGATGAACTCGAGGAACGAGACGAAGCGCTTCGAGACGAGATCACGGACATCCAGGTCGAGCTGACCGAAACCTCGGGCGACGTCGAACGACTCGAGGAAGAGGCCGACGAACTCGAGAGACGGGCAGACCGAGCCCGCGAGGACGCCGAGGAACTTGCCTCGAAACTCGAGGCCGACGAGGAGACGATCGAAGAGCGCGAGGGGAGTCTCGAGGAACTCGACGACGAGATCGAAGCCGCGCGAGCGAACTTCGCGGACGCGCCGATCGAGTTCGGCGAGAGCGAAAAACTCCTCGAAGAACTCGAAACGGAACGCGAGGAACTCGCCTCGACGATCAACGACGTCACGGCCGAGATCAGGGCGACCGAGAACGCGATCGAAGAGGCCGAGTCCCTGCTCGAAGAAGGAAAGTGTCCCGAGTGCGGCCAGTCCGTCGAGGACTCCCCACACGTCGACGTCCTCGAGGACAGGCGCGAAGAACTCGCGGATCTCGAGTCCGAACTCGACGAACTCGAGACCGAATGCGCCGATCTCGAGGAGCGAATCGAGCGCGCCGAAGGGCTGTGCGAGGCCGAACGACGGGTCGACCGCCTCGAGGAGAACCGGACAAACGTCGCGCAGTTGCTCGCCGAGAAACGTGAGACGGTCGACGACCGACGGGAGGACCGCGCCGAGTTGCTCGAAGACGCCGCGGAGTACGAAACCGAAGCCGAAGAGAAACGGGCGTCTGCCACCGAGCTTGCCGACGAACTCACCGCGCTTCGGGAATCACTGGGTGAGATCAACGCCGAACGAAGCGAGATCGGCGACCAACTGGAGACGCTCGAGCGAGCGATCGACATCGGCGAGAAGCGAGGGGAACTCGCGGACGAGATCGACGCCTGTCGTGAACGCCGAACGAACTGGCAGACGATGAACGACGAACGTCGCGAGCAACTCGCGGACAAACGGGACCGGAAACGGGACCTCGAGTCGGAATTCGACGAACAGCGGGTCGAGACCGCTCGGGAAGACAAGCGTGACGCGGAAGAGTACCTCGAGAAGGTCGACGAGAAGCTCGCGGAGCTTCGAGACCAGCGCGACGAGATCCAGAACGCGATCGGTGCGGTCGAGAACGAACTCGAGGAACTCGACCGCGTCCGCGAGCGTCTCGACCGCCTCGAGGCCCGAAGCGAGCGCCTCGAATCCCTGTACGATGAAGCCGAAACGCTGCAGGCGACCTACGGCGACCTGCGGACGGAGCTTCGCCAGCGAAACGTCGAGACGCTCGAGCGGTTGCTCAACGAGACGTTCGATCTGGTGTACCAGAACGACTCCTACGCTGGAATCGACCTCGACGGTGACTATCGGCTGACGGTGTACCAGAAAGACGGCGAGAGTCTCGATCCCGAGCAGTTATCCGGCGGTGAACGGGCGCTGTTCAACCTCAGTCTCCGGTGTGCGATCTACCGGTTGCTCGCGGAAGGGGTCGAGGGGGCGGCACCGATGCCGCCGTTGATCCTCGACGAGCCGACGGTCTTCCTCGACTCCGGGCACGTCACGCAGCTCATCTCGCTGGTCGAGTCGATGCGTTCGCTCGGCGTCGAACAGATCGTCCTCGTCAGTCACGACGAGGAACTCGTGGGCGCGGCGGATTCGCTCGTTCGCGTCGAAAAAGACGCCACCTCGAACCGCTCCAGCCTCGACCGGGGCAAACCACCGGAGACGGCGTTGCTCGCGACGGACTGATACGGATTGCTGTCCCGATGTACCGGCGCACCCGCCGCCCGGGTCGCGGGTGCGTCGGTACTGACGTACAGTAAACCGTATGATACGGTCTGTCGGATCGATTTGCTGGCTCAACCGCCGGCGGGTTGCGGTTGTGCCGGCACCCAGTTTTGAATCCTGTGACACTCCAAGAACCGTCAGGTCGACGTCACAGACCGCCTTCGACTCGTCTGTCCGGACGGTCGGTCACTTCGTCCGAATCCCGTACTGCCTTCAGTGCGGTTTCGCACCGATCGGTGAGCCGGTATCCCCGTTCGTCGGCCACCTCTGTTTCGGCGAGCAAGCCGGCGCTCGTCAACACGGCCAACCGACCGTGGAGGTCGCTCTCACAGAGATCGTAGCTATCGAGGAGGGTTCGGACGGCGAGCGGCCCGCGGTCGTCGAGTTCGATCAGCAATCCGAGCGTCTCCTCGTCGTGAACGGCCGTCAGAAGCGTCCGGACGGAATCGGGGACGGTCCGTGCGGCCGTCTCGAGCGTTCCCGCGTCTCCGACCTCCTCGAGGCGGTCGTTCTGAACGTAACACTCGTTTCCGTTCCGTGGGTCGCGGACGAGACTCGCGTATTCGGATCGTTTGAGCAACAGGTACCGTTTTCCGGTGTCGTCCTGAACGGTTTTCATGGTCGGTCGGTATCGTCGGCTGGTTCCTTTTCGAAGACGTCACTTGAAACCGTTTCGCTCGGTGAGAGTTCGGCTTCACGTTCGCCGTCGTCGGAGTCTGGTTTGCCGCCGTCGGAGTCTGGTTTGCCGCCGTCGGAATCTACCTCGGCGTCGTCCGATTCCGAGTTACCGTCGTCGGAGTCTAATTCGGCGTCGTCCGAATCCGATTCGTCCCGGCCCGCCTGGAAGTTGTTGTATCTGCGGACAGCAAAGCCAAAGAGGACGACCCCGGCGACAAACGACGCGATCGTGTGACTCGTCACGCCGTGGAATATCAGGAATATTATACCGAGCGAGACGCCGAGTACCGCTCCGTTGACGACGAGAACGATCGCCCAGAACGTCCTTCGGAGCTCCGCCGGGACGTCGGAGTTGTCGACCGTCGGCTCGTGGGGTGAACCGGAACCGATCCCGAAATCGGATTTCAGATCCGCCGTGAGGGTGGATCCAGCGTCTTCGGTTGGGACGCGCGGAATCGTGAGCGAGTCGCTATCCGGATCCCGATACTCCGCTTCGGGATCGTACTCGTCCGGTTCATGTTCGGACCGGTCAGAGATCACGTGTAGGGACACGTCGGGCAAGAGGAAAAGGATTCGCGTTCACACGGCTGGCCCGGCGTGCGAACGTCGACTGCGAGTCTCGCTCTCGGTGTGTTCGAACCCCTGCGCTCGAGGCTAATACGGATTGCTGTGAGTTTGTACCGGCCGACCGCACAACGGTGGGCGATCGTCCGGCAATCAGTCATCGAAAACCGAATCAGTCCCACCCGAACTGACGTCCAGGCGTTCGTATCAGGCGACTTCGTCGAGTGCGAGTGGACGGGAGGCCTCCATCCAGGCGAGCGGATTCTCGGCGTCGTAGAAAACGACGCCGTCGTCGGTTTCGTAGGACTCGATCGTCGCGGTCCCCGCGGGCACGGTTCGTCGCTCGCTGCGATCCATCACGTCGTCGTCGTTCAGGGAAGACACATCTAGCACCTGTACGGATGTCATGTGTTACCATATTATATGTCTTTTTGCCTCCGCAATATCACATTGGCGAGTTCGACCCAGAAAGGCGAGACCGATTCGGGTGTGGATTGCAGGGGTTTTTATCCGACCGCTGCAAATTCGGCTACCATGACCGAGGCGGGCCAAACCGGACTCACGGAGTTTGGCGCGGAGTCCGAAGACAGGCCGGACGAAGAGGCAGTCGCCGTCGCCGGCAACGGCGGATCGAACGCCGCCGACGTGATCGACGTCGTCGCAGAGACCCTCCCCGATCCGCAGGGCGAACTCGAGTTGGCGGTGATGCAGGTCGATTACACCGTCGCCGGCTACGGCGACGAGGAACGGCCGATCGTACACGTCTTCGGGAGGACGCCTGACGGGGACCTCGAACACGTGCAGGTAGTCGGCTTCCGGCCGTACTTTTACGCCCCGACGGACTCGCTCGAACGCCCGCCCGAGGAGGCCTACGACCGGCTGACGGACAGCCAAGAGGTCGACGAGAACGGCGAGCACTACGAGAGCATCCGCGGGGAGAAACTGACGAAGATCTTCGGCCAGACGCCCCGCGACGTCGGCCAGATTCGCGACGACTTCGAACACTACGAGGCGGACATCCTCTTTCCGAACCGGTTTCTGATCGACAAGGACGTCCGGAGCGGGATCAGCGTTCCGGAGCGCCGCGCGGAGGACGACTCGCTGGTCGTCCCCCACGACGAGGTCGAGGCGGCTGACGTCGACGCCGACCCGCGCGTCCTCACCTTCGACATCGAAGTCGAGGACCGCCACGGCTTCCCCGAGGACGGCGAGGAGCCGATCGTCTGTCTCACGAGCCACGACTCCTACCGCGACGAATACATCATGTGGGTCTGTGCGGCCGACCAGGGCGACGGCGTAATTCCTGACGAAATCTCCGACTACGAGCCCATCGAGGGCGAAATCGACCACGAGGTTCGCAGCTTCGACGAGGAGGAGGCGATGCTCGAGGCCTTCATCGAATACGTCAGAGAAACGGACGGAGACGTCCTCACGGGCTGGAATTTCGAGGATTTCGACGCACCGTACTTCCTCGACCGCCTCGAGGAACTCGACGGCTCCCACCACGACTACGACCTCTCGATCGATCGCCTCTCGCGGGTCGACGAAGTCTGGCGGAGCAACTGGGGTGGACCGGACATCAAGGGGCGGGTCGTCTTCGACCTGCTTTACGGCTACCAGCGGATGGTCTTCTCCGAACTCGATTCCTACCGGCTCGACGCAGTCGGCGAGTCCGAACTCGGCGTCGGCAAGGAACGGTACGCCGGCGACATCGGCGACCTCTGGGAGGACGACCCACACCAGCTGCTGGCGTACAACCTCCGGGACGTCGAACTCTGCGTCGAACTCGACCGCCAGCAGAGCATCATCCCGTTCTGGGACGAAGTGCGCTCGTTCGTCGGCTGTAAACTCGAGGACGCTCCTACGCCCGGCGACGCGGTGGACATGTACGTCCTCCACCAGGCCTACGGCGAGTTCGCGCTACCGTCGAAGGGCCAACAGGAGGCAGGCGAGGAGTACGAGGGCGGTGCCGTCTTCGAGCCGATCACGGGCGTCAAGGAGAACGTCACCGTGCTCGACCTCAAATCGCTGTACCCGATGTGTATGACGACGATCAACGCATCACCGGAAACGAGGGTCGATCCCGAACGCTACGACGGGGAAACCTACGAAGCGCCCACGGGGACGCACTTCCAGAAAGAGCCCGACGGCGTCAACCGGACGATGATCACCGAACTCCTCGCCGAGCGCGAGGAGAAAAAGGCGCTGCGAAACGAGCACGAACCGGGGACGGCCGAGTACGAGCAGTACGACCGACAGCAGGGGGCGGTGAAGGTTATCATGAATTCACTCTACGGGGTGTCGGGCTGGGAACAATTCCGTCTGTACGACAAAGAGGCAGCATCCGCAATTACGGCGACCGGTCGTGAAGTGATCGAGTTCACGGAAACTGCCGCAAACGAGTTGAATTATCAGGTTACGTATGGAGACACGGATTCGGTCATGCTCGAACTGGGTCCGGACGCCTCCAAAGACGAGGCGCTCGAGCAATCGTTCGAGATCGAGGAGCACATCAACGGTCGGTACGACGATTTCGCCCGCGAGGATCTGAACGCCGAAAGCCACCGATTCCAGATCGAGTTCGAGAAGCTTTACCGCCGGTTCTTCCAGGCCGGAAAGAAGAAACGCTACGCCGGACACATCACCTGGAAGGAGGGCAAAGACGTCGACGACGTCGACATCGTCGGCTTCGAGTACCAGCGCTCGGACATCGCCCCGATCACCAAGGAGGTTCAACACCGCGTCATCGAGATGATCGTCAAGGAAGGCGACGTCGAGGGCGCAAAGGAGTACGTAAACGGCGTCATCGAAGACGTCCTCGCCGGAGACGCTTCCCTCGAGGAGATCGCCATCCCGGGGGGGATCGGCAAACGCCTCGACAACTACGACACCGACACGGCACAGGTCCGGGGCGCGAAGTACGCGAACCTCCTGCTCGGGACGAACTTCCAGCGGGGGAGCAAGCCGAAACGGCTCTACCTCGATCGGGTCGACCCCTCCTTTTTCGAGCGACTCGAGGACGAGGAAGGCTTCGACGCCCGCACCGATCCGCTCTACGGGGCGTTCAAGCGCGATCCGGACGTCATCTGTTTCGAGTACGAAGACCAGATCCCGCCTGAGTTCGAGGTCGATTACGAGACGATGCTCGAGAAGACGCTGAAAGGCCCGATCGAGCGCATTCTCGAAGCTCTCGACGTCTCCTGGGAGGAGGTAAAAAGCGGCCAGGAGCAGACGGGACTCGACAGCTTCATGTGAGCACGGCAAGTGGTGGATTTCAGATCACGGTTGCCGGAACGATTCGGCTGATCTAACGTTCGTTTTCTCATTCGAGAACTTATTTTCGTTATTCGTCAGTGTATTCAATCAAGTACGAAACCGTTATGAGGCGCACGCCCTACCTTTCGGACGACAGAGTACTATGGCACGTCTCGAACTACGCAACCTGCACGCGGAAGTGGCGGAGGGCGACGAAAAAATTCTCGAGGGAGTCAACCTCGAGGTCGAATCCGGCGAGATTCACGCCCTGATGGGGCCGAACGGATCCGGCAAGTCGACGACCGCGAAGGTCGTCGCGGGTCACCCGGCCTACGAGGTTACCGAGGGCGAAGTGCTCGTCCACCTCGACGAAGACGAGTTCGGCGACGAAATCGAGATCGACGACGACCAGCGAACCTGGAACCTCCTCGAACTCGAGCCGAACGAACGTGCGGCTCTCGGCGTCTTCCTCGGATTCCAGTATCCGGCCGAGATCGAAGGCGTAACGATGACGAACTTCCTCCGGACGGCACTCAACGCCAAGATCGAAGAACGCGAAGAGCTCTTCGAGGAAGACGACGAAGACGACGAGGAGGAAGACGAAGGGTTCGAGACCTCGCCGATGGAAGGTCCCGCCGACGACGGCGAGATCGGCGTCGCCGAGTTCCAGGAGATCCTCTCGGAGAAGATGGAACAGCTCGACATGGACGAGAAGTTCGCCCGCCGCTATCTCAACGCGGGCTTTTCCGGCGGCGAGAAAAAGCAAAACGAAGTCCTTCAGGCTGCGATTCTCGAGCCCTCGGTCGCCGTCCTCGACGAGATCGACTCGGGACTGGACATCGACCGACTCCAGGACGTCTCGAACGGGATCAACGCGCTTCGAGACGAGCAGGGAACCGGGATCCTCCAGATCACACACTACCAGCGCATCCTCGATTACGTCGAACCGGATCACGTCCACATCATGCTCGACGGGAAAGTCGTCAAAAGCGGCGACGCGTCGCTCGCCGAAGAGCTCGAAGACAAAGGCTACGATTGGGTCCGTGAGGAGGTTTACGGCACGGCGTAACCAATTTCAGCTAGAACAACGGTAATAACCCTCCAGCCGTAAACAAACATAATCAACCCATGAGTTCAGAACAAGATCACCTCAAAGAGACCGACACCGAAGCGCGGTTCGAGTTCAAGAAAGAACAAAACGCCGCGGTCAAATCCGACAAGGGACTGACCGAGGACGTCATTCGGATGATATCCGAGGACAAAGACGAACCGGACTGGATGCTCGAGCGCCGTCTGCGCGCGCTCAGGCAGTACCAGAATATGCCGCTTCCGACGGACTGGCCCGGCCAGCCCGACCTGACCGAGCTGGATATCGAAGAGATCGTTCCCTACATCCGCCCGGACGTCGACAAGCGCGAAGGCGTCGACGACTGGACGGAACTGCCCGACGAGATCAAAGACACCTTCGACAAGCTCGGCATTCCGGAGGCCGAGAAAAACGCACTCTCCGGCGTCGGTGCCCAGTACGAGTCCGAGGTCGTCTACCAGAACATGCAAGACCAGTGGGAGGAGAAAGGGGTCATCTTCATGAACATGGACCGCGCGGTCCAGGAACACCCCGAACTCGTCAAAGAGCACTTCATGACGACCTGCGTGCCGCCGAGTGACAACAAGTTCGCCGCGCTCCACGGCGCAGTCTGGTCCGGCGGTTCGTTCGTCTACGTCCCCGAGGACGTCACCGTCGAGATGCCAGTGCAGGCGTACTTCCGGATGAACTCCGAGGGGATGGGTCAGTTCGAGCACACGCTCATCATCGCCGAGGAGGGGTCGGAAGTCCACTACATCGAGGGCTGTTCCGCACCGAAATACGGTGCCCACAACCTCCACTCCGGCGGCGTCGAAGTCTTCGTCGGCGAGGACGCCCACGTCCAGTACTCCACGGTGCAAAACTGGTCGAAGAACACGTTCAACCTCAACACCAAGCGTGCGATCTGTGAAGAAAACGGCACGATGGAGTGGGTCTCGGGCTCGATGGGCTCGAAAGCGACTATGCTCTACCCGTGTACGATCCTCAAAGGGCGTGGCTCGACCGACACCCACATCACGATCGCGTTCGCGGGTGAGGGCCAGGACATCGACACCGGCGCGAAGGTCTATCACAACGCACCGAACACCAGTTCGACGATCGAGTCCAAATCGATCGCGAAAGACGGCGGCCGAACCAACTACCGCGGCCTCGTCCACATCGCCGACGGTGCCGAGAACTCGAGCACGGCAGTCGAGTGTGACGCGCTGATGTTCGACAACGAGTCCACCTCGGACACCATGCCGTACATGGAAATCGAAGAGTCGAAAGTCGACGTCGCCCACGAGGCGACCGTCGGGAAGATCGGCGACGAGGACGTCTTCTATCTGCAAAGCCGCGGACTGGACGACGACGACGCCAAGAAGATGATCGTGGCCGGCTTCATCGAGCCGATCACGGAGGAACTGCCGATCGAGTACGCAGTCGAACTGAACCGCTTGATCGAACTCGAGATGGAGGGGAGCCTCGGATAATATGAGCGCAGGAACACAGGTACACGCCAATCTGACCGAAGAACAGGTACGCGAAATCAGCAACCGCCTCGACGAGCCAGACTGGCTCACGGAGACGCGTCTCGAGGCACTCGATGCGCTCTCCGATCTCGGGATGCCCGACGTCATCCGGACGCCGGGTCGAGACTGGACGAACCTCCACGGACTCGACTACGAGTCGCTCGTGGATCCGCTGAACGCCGCGGAGAACAAAGATCAGGTCGGTCCCGACGAGGTCGACGTTCTCTCGTGGGCAGACGCAGTAGCGGAACACGAGGACCTCCTGCGGGAGCACTTCGGCAGCGTCGTCGATCCCCAGGAGAACTACCTGACCGCGCTGTCGACTGCGCTCTTTAGCACGGGGACGGTCGTCTACGTTCCCGAAGGCGTCGACGCCGAAGACGTTACCATCCGCACCGAGCAAAACTCCCGCTCGCTCTTTAACTATACGCTCGTCGTCACCGAGGAGTCGTCGTCGGTCACCATCCTCGAGCGCCAGTCGACGGGCGAGACGCAGGACGAACAGTACTACAGTGGTATCGTCGAGATCGCCGCCGGCGAGAACAGTTACGTCCAGTACGGCAGCCTGCAGAATCTCTCGGAGGACGCCTACAACTTCACCGTCAAACGCGGTGACGCCGACACGTACGCGACGATCAACTGGATCGAAGGCAACATCGGCACCCAGTTGACCAAGACCGAGGTCTCGACGGAACTCAACGGCGACAGTTCCGAGACGCAGATCGTCGGCGCGTTCTACGGTCACAACGACCAGCACTTCGACCTCGACGTGAAAGTCTGGCACAAGGCCGAACACACGACGGCCGACCTCGTCACGCGCGGCGTCACGGACGACGTCGCCCGCTCGGTCTACGAGGGCGTCCAGGACGTCGGCCGCGAGGCGTGGGACACGAGTTCCTACCAGCGAGAGAACACGCTGATGCTCTCGGACGAGAGCGAGGCCGACGCCTCCCCGAAGCTGATCATCAACAACCACGACACCGAGGCCAGCCACTCGGCGACCGTCGGCCAGATCGACGCGGAGGATCTGTTCTACATGACCTCCCGCGGCGTCTCGCCACGCAACGCCCGCAACATGCTCGTCGAGGGCTTTTTCGTCCCCGTCTTAGAGGAGATCGCCGTCGACGAACTGCGAGAGGACCTCGAGGAACTGGTCGCCGCGCGCCTGCGAAACCGCGCGTAACGATCTCCGTTCCCCTCGCCGCGGGTCGTTTCTTCGCGTCTACGACCGCTCGGATAGCGACGAGGCCGGTCAGCGATCGCGGTGGACGCGAAAACACAGGGGTCCCCGGCGCGAGCGGCTGCCGGCTCGAGAGTGAGATCGGTGACCCGAACGTGACTGTCCGATCAGCGCGACAAACCGTCGATACTTAGGTATCGCCTCCCGAACGGGTCAGGTATGGCCAGCGCTGACGATGCTGACGGAACCGACGACGGGGCCGACGGGGCGGTCGGCGACGATCCGGAACCGGAACCCGACGCGGGGTCCGGCGACGCGGACACAGAACCAGGCGGCGACCCCATCGATGGAACCGAACGCGAGCGGGACGAACAGACCGTGGACGCTTCTGCGGACGCGTCCAACGATCCGTCGCGCGAGCGACCGTCGACGGCCGGCCCGTCGGACGACCGCTACGTGAGAAAAGACTGCGTGTTGATCACGGGCTGTTCCTCGGGAATCGGCCGCGCGGCCGCCCGCGCGTTCCTCGAGGAGGAGTGGCAGGTGATCGCGACGGCTCGGAACGTCGAGGACATCGCGGAACTCGAGGAAGCGGGGTGTACGACGCTCGAACTCGACGTCACCGATCACGACCAAGCGGCGAGGATCGTCGAACGGACCGTCGAGATCGGCGGCGCGATCGACTGTCTGGTCAACAACGCAGGCTACGCCCAGATTGGGCCGATCGAGGACGTCTCGATGGCCGACCTCCACCGGCAGTTCGACGTCAACGTCTACGGCCCCCACCGGCTCACTCGAGCCGCGCTCCCGCACATGCGGGCACAGGGGGAGGGGCGGATTATCAACGTCTCGAGCGTCACCGGCCGCGTCTCCTTCCCGGGATCCGGCGCGTACGCGGGGTCGAAACACGCACTCGAGGCGATGAGCGACTCGCTGCGGGCGGAAGTCGAGGAGTTCGGCATCGACGTCGTCGTGATCGAACCGGGGCTGGTCGAGACGAACCTCACGGACCGAGCCGAGGAGGAGCTTCCCGGTCCCGAACGGACGCCGGCGTACGAACAGTTGTACGAACTGTACGACGACATGTACCTGATCGGCGGCGGGAGCGGCGGCCCGTTCGCCTCCGAGCCGGAAGACGTCGCGGCGGCGATACTCGAGGCGGGAACCCACCCCGAGCCGCCGGCGCGGTATCCCGTCGGGCCGCTGGGACAGTTCGGCGTCTACGCCCGGTACCTTCCGGACAGTTTGCGCGACGCTGGATACGCGTTGCTCCGAAAGCTGAGTTGAGTCGAATGAACGCGTGAAACCGAGCCGAGCGTGTCCGGCGTGACGTCAGCGTGAGAAAATATTTGTCCTCGAGGAGTCTATCGAAGTGCGATGTCCGAATCGACGCCGGGCGTCGTCGAACTCGCCGACGATATCTCCGCCCTCCTCTACGGAATCGCGGGCTGGCTCTCGATCGGGTTCGGCGTCCTCCTCGCCGGTAGTGCCGTCCTGAACCTGATTCTCGCCGGACTCGCCCTATCGGGCGCCTCGGCCGTGTTCGCGGCGATGATGCTGATCGTGGCGTTCGTCTTCATCGCTCTCGGCGCGTTCGTCAATCCGCGCACGCGGCGACGGCTGAACCGTCGTCACGAGCCGTCGAAATTCGGGCGGGTCCACAGCGTCGACCAGCGCGTGATCCGCGCGGACGAGGGGTGTTCCGAACGGTGTGTCGGCTGTGGCTGTCGCGTCGAGGAGGGTCTCCTCAGGCGGTATCGCGAGGAGTTCGCACTCGCCGGCATCCCCGTCTACACGACCGACGTCGGCTACAACCACTACTGTCTCGAGTGTGCGACCGAGGAAGTCCTCGGAACGCGCCCCGATACCGCAGCCGGTCGACGAGCCGATGAGTACGCCGAGCGAGAACTGTCCCTCGAGCGCGAGTGAGTGCCGGGCGGAGACGTCGAGAAGGCTGCTCGGCGCCGCGAACGGCCACTACGCCATTTCAGCTGGTCGATCCCTCAGCGACCGGTTCGGCCTCCGCCTCGTCGATGTACGTGTCCTTCCAGGTGCCCCGGGAGAACCACGCCGCGCCGACGATCGCACCGAGGACGTTTCCGACGGCCATCCCGGTCCAGATCCCGGTCGCACCCCACTCGAGGACGAACACGAGGACGAAGACGGTTCCGACGCGACCCACCCAGAGCGTGATGAGCGAAATCGTCATCGCAATCTTCGTGTTGCCAGCTCCCCGGAACGCCCCGAGCATCACCTGCGAGACGCCGATGAAGGCGAATTCGACCGATCTAATCCGCACGTACTCGACGCCGAGAACGATCGTCTCCGGTGCGTCGGGGACGTCACCGAGGAAGACGCCGACGATCGGTTCGGTGAACGTCACCGCCACGACCGCGACGAGGAGCATCACGCCCGCACCGGTCGAGGCCGCGAGCCAGACGGACCGAGAAGCCCTGTCCGCCCGATCGGCACCGAGGTTCTGTCCGACCATGGTGTCGATCGCCCGTCCCAACCCCATAGCCGGCAGGAAGACGAGCGAGATGAGTCGGTTTCCGAGCCCGTAGGCCGCGACGACCGGCGGCGAGAACGTGACGACGATCGCGGTCAGAGCGATCATCGCCAGCGCGCTCGTACTCTGCTCGACCGTACTCGGCGTGCCGAGCCGAACGATGTCCTCGACGAGCCCGAGGTCCGGCTTCAAATCAGCCAGCGTCACGCTCGGACCGATGGTGGTTCCAAAGAGGATCCACAGTCCGAACCCGGTCGCGACGCCGCGGGCGACGATGGTCGCCACCGCGGCTCCCTGTATCCCCCACCCGGTGTAGCCCGTCGCCGAGAACAGCGCGGTCTCGAGTCCTCGAAGCCCGAGCCAGCCGAAAAGCGGGTTGTTCTGAAAGCCGAAGATGAGAAACGGATCGAGGACGACGTTGACGGCCACTGAGGCCACCATCACCAGCATCGGCGTCCGCGTATCACCGTAGCCTCGCATCAACGCGGAGAAGACGAAAAAGCCGAACATCAGCGGCATTCCGAGAAAGAGAATCTCCATGTAGTCGGCCGCGAGCGGAACGACCGCGGCGGACGTCTCCGGATCGCTCGGCAGGATCTCGAGCGCCGGACGGGTGTAGAAGTAGCCCCCGATACCGATGACGACCGACAGCAATCCGACGAATGTGACCGTCTGACCGGCGACCAGTCCCGCGGAACGATCCCCCTCCGCGCCCGTGTACTGGGCGACGAGGATCGCCCCCGCAGTGGTGAAACCGCCGGCGATCGCGATCAACAGGAAGACGAGCGGAAAGGCGAGGCTGATCGCGCCGACCGCGTCCGCCGAAAGGCGACCGAGATACAGCGTGTCGACGACGTTGTAGGTGACCTGCAACAGCTGAATCATCACGATCGGCCAGGCGAGGTGAAACAGCGGCCGAACGAGACTGCCTTCCGTAATAGAGCCGGGCGACGTGCCGGAATCCGATCCCGCTCCCGCTCCCTGGTCCGCGTCGGCGTCGTCGCTATCGGACCCGCCGTCCGTCGTGGCGGGGCGATCGGGATCGGTAGAGGAATCTCCAGGGCTCATACTCGGTACGGGACGTTTTCGAGCGGATCGCGGCTCACGAGATCGGCGTGAGCGATCCGAACGTACTGACTGATTAGTCAGCCACCGTCGATAAAGCAGTTTCGAAGTGCCAACACGACGGATCGATTCCTACCGCAGACAGGCGGCGACGACCTCGAGCATGTCCTCGCCGCGGACCTCGTCCGCGAACAGCGGGACGCGTTTTACGGTCGTTCCACGGAAGAGCTCCTGTGCCTCCGCCAGCGCCGTCTGCTGGACGTCCCACCGGCGCTGACAGAACGCACAGTCCTCGAGATCGGGCTGGAGGAACTCCCCGCTTACGTCGTCGGTGACGTCAGAAAGGGGCTCCATCACCCGGTTGACGACGACCGTTCCGACGGGAATCTCGAACTCTCGGAGCTGTTGGCGGAGTCGTTTCGACTCGAAGACGCTCATCTCCTCGGGAACCAGGACGATCCGGAAGTCCGTCCGATTCGGATCGCGCAGGGCCGCCCGAAGTCGTTCGATTCGTTCGCGCAGTTGCTCGAGGTCGGCGAGGTCTGCACCCTCGTCGGGGACGTCCTCACCGCCGAACATGCCCGTGACGTTTTCGAACATGCCGCTGATGCGCTGGCGAAACTGGAGGAGCCGCCCCGTCATGGTGTCCATGAGTTCGGGCAACTGGAGCAATCGGAGGGTGTGACCCGTCGGCGCGGTGTCCACGACGACTCGATCGAATCGTGGATCGTCGAGGTACTCGAGCAGCAGTTGCATCGCCGCCGCCTCGTCGGCTCCCGGCATCGCACCGCCGAAGAGAGCGTCCAGGGGATTGTCACCGCCGAACATCTCGCCCAGACCGCCGAGGTCGCCGGGCATCTCGGGACCCTCGCCGCCGCCAGGCTCACCGCCTCCGACCCCGCCGAACGCCGCCTTCCCGCTTTCGATCGCCGCCTCCGGATCGATTTCGACCCCGTAGAGTGGAACGTCCTCGCGGATTCGGCCCGGTTCGGACGGAACGTCGGTCTCGAACGTATCGGAAAGCGAGTGAGCCGGGTCCGTCGAGACGACGAGCGTCCGGGTTCCGCCGCGCGCGCTGTCGAGGGCGGTCGCGGCCGCCATCGTCGTCTTGCCGACGCCCCCTTTCCCGCCGTAGAGGACGTACTCCGGCCCCTCGAGTGGGTCGTCGGAGGGGTCGACCTCGATCGTCTCGCGATCGTCGTCGGAACCGACGTCGCTCGTCGGCGTTACCTCGATGCTGTGTCCCCCGTCGTCGCGTGCGGTCTCGTCGCGGTCGTCTTCCTCGACTGGCTCGACGTCGATTCCGCTCATGGCAGTCGATACCCCGTACTGACACGAGTATTCGTCGGTCTCGTCTCCGCTCACTCGAAATAGTCGGCCAGCCGTCGTGCGGCCTCTTCGATTCGCGGCGAGACGAGCGCGAACCGCAGCCATTCCGTCCGCGAGTCGCCGAAGGCCTCGCCGGGCATCCCCGCGACGCCCGCCTCGTCGATCAGGCGAAAGACGTTCTCGAGGGTCCCCGGGTAGTCGTCGAACCGGGCCATCACGTAGAACGATCCCTGCGGCGTCGTGTACTCGGCCCCGGCGGCCTCGAGCGCGTCGGTAAACGTCTCGACGCGCTCGCGGAGCAGTTCGCGTTTTCGTTCGTAGTACGTCGGATCGGTCTCCCACAACGCGTGTAACACCGCGTACTGGGACGGGCGGCTCCCGGCGACGTTGACCAGCATGTGTCGACTCCTGACGTCGTCGGCGAGGTGGGGCGGAACGATCACGTAGCCGACGCGAAAGCCGGTGATCGCCATCGACTTCGAAAACGAGTTCGTAACGATCCGATGGTCGGAATCGACCGAGAGCGCACTCTCGAAGGTCCCCGAGAGGTCGAAGTGATCGTACACCTCGTCGCTGATCAGGACGGCGTCGTACTCCTCGGCGATCGCGACGAGTTCCCGGATCGTCTCCGCCGGGTAGACCGCGCCGGTCGGGTTGTTCGGCGAGTTGGCGACGATCGCCGCCGTCTCCTCGCTCGCCGCCGCGCGGACGTCCGCCGGATCGAGCTGACCCCGGTCGTCCGTTGGGACGAACGTCTGCGTTCCGCCGAGCATCGTCGTCTTCCCGGGGTAGTACGGGTAGACCGGATCGGTCAGCACGACCTCTTCGCCCCGGTCGCGCTCGAGCGCTCGCGCCATCGCGAGGTAGTTCGCCTCGCCGGCTCCGTGGGTGACGACGACCTGTTCCGTCTCGACGCCGCGGCGGGCGGCGATCTCCTCGCGAAGCTCGAGCAGTCCGTCGCTCGGCGGGTACTGAAACGCCGCGGGCTCGAGGTCGACGTACTCCCGAAGCCCGTCGCGCAGCGCGTCGGGGGGGTCCCAGTCGGGGTTCCCGCTCACCATGTCGATCACGTCCCGGTCCGCACTCGAGGCGTACTCCATGACCCGGAGAAAAAGCGGCGTCTCGTACTCCATATCCCGTCCTGTTCGCGCCAGTACGTCGTTCTTTCCGTTCAGGCGACCGGCCGTCCCGCTTGCCGATGCTGTCACGTCACCCACACCGACGCTTCACGTCGCACTCTGACCGACGCTTTCACGTCGCACTCTCACCGACGCTTTCACGTCGTCTCCGGCCGTCGGCGTACCCATGAACGACGCCATCGATCGCGGGCTGCCGATGGATCTCGCCGACGCGCTCCGGGAGAGAGACGACACACTCGCAGTCGCGGAATCCTGTACGGGCGGGTTGATCGGTGCGGCGGTCACTGCCGTTCCGGGTGCGAGCGACTACTTCGATTCGGGCGTCACCGCCTACGCCTACGACGCGAAACGCAGACACCTCGGCGTCAGCCGCGAGGCACTCGACGAACACGGCGCGGTCTCTGCACAGGTCGCCCGCGAGATGGCCCGCGGCGTCCGCGACGTCGCCGACGTTACGTGGGGGGTTTCGACGACCGGCATCGCGGGGCCCACCGGCGGAACCGACGAAAACCCGGTCGGAACCGTCTACATCGGGGTCGCCTACGCCGGCCCCTGGGGAAGCGAATCCTCGTTCGCGACCACGAACCGCTACGAGTTCGACGGCGACCGCGCGACGGTCCGGGCCAGAACCGTCGAGCGAGCGTTCGAGGACCTGCTGTCCGCACTCGAGAATCAACACCACCGATCGGACGGGTGAGGGCGGTCGTTCTCACCCCTCGTTCACCGACGGGCGACAGTCTCGAGAGAAAACTATTCGGCGGTCGGTTCCGGAGTAGGTGATGGATGAACAAGAAGGGGCACGTACTCAACGCCGTTTTGTTGAGTATCGGACTGGGGTACATCCTCGAACCGGCGACCGAACTCGCGGCCGTTCCGGCGACGCTCGAGACGATGGTCATGATCGCCGTTCCGGTGACGCTCGGGGCGATGGTCCCGGACATCGACACCGCGTTCGGAAAACACCGCAAGACGCTACACAATCTGCCGTTACTTTTGGCGTTTTTCGTCTTTCCACTGCACTTTGGCAACCTCGAGTTCGTCTGGATCGGCGTGCTGACCCACTACGTGCTCGATATGGCCGGAAGCAGACGGGGTATAGCGCTGTTTTACCCGCTGTCTTCGACGGAGTACGACCTGCCGACCGGCGTCCCCGTCAGCAGCAGATACGCGACCATCGTGACGGTCCTGGTCACCGGCGTCGAACTGATACTCGCCGCTGCGATCGTCTTCGACGTCCCCCGGTGGGGCCTCGAGGTGGGGCGACAGGCGATTGGAATGTAGTCCTCCCCGCCTGAAACGGCGAATTACCGACTGTTCGGGACCCACTCCTCGCAGGCGTCCATGTCGTCCATCGCCCGCTCGTGGCGGGCACAGTAGGGAACCATTCCGGAGGAAGAACGGACGTACTCGAAGTGCCGACAGTTGCCACAGTACCGATCCGTGACCTGGTCGGGGTCCGGTTGGGTCGCCGGTTCGACGATCTCCGCGTCGTCGCCGCCGTCGAGCGGCGAGGAGAGGTCTGCCGTCGCCGATCCGCCGTCGCTCGTCGGGGTTCCGGCTGTCGCGGGCCCGCCGGTCGTCGGGGACCCCTGTGATCGGGCCGTCCGTTCGGACTCGCCGAACGAGAGGATCGTTCCGTCGTCGGCCTCGGTCTCGGCGTTCGCGTCGGGATCGGTTTCCGCGTTCGTCTGGGTCTCGACCTCTCCGTCGGGCGTCGCGCCGAAAAACCCGATCCCGCCAAACCCACTGGAGGACTGTTCGTCTTCGGGAACTTCGACGATCGTCTGATTTCGACGCGTCACGTTCATCTCGAGCATCCCGCCGGGATCGTTTCGCGTCTTGAAGTTGACGACGGCGGTGAACAGACACCAGACGGCGGTAAACAGCCCGAGCAAGTAGACCACGGACACCTGAAACGTCAGATCGTCGCCGACGCCGTTCCAGTGGTAGGGGTAGGCGTGCCAGAAGAGTGCGACCCCGAACACGCAAAGAGTCGCGCTGATCGCGGCGGCGGCCTTGACGCGTCTGCTCGCCGGTAACACGATGAAGACGCCGACGAGCGCCACCGGAACGCCGAGTCCCGCGAGCAGCCCCGCGATGCGAACGGACGCGTACGTTTCTCCCATCTCCCAGGCGAGCGAGCCGACGAACCACCCGAAGAGGTCGGTCGCCGCAAAGAGGACGGCGACGGCGGCGAGGACCGCACCGACCAGTACGAGTGCCGTTCCAGCGTACAGCCGCCGGGGGCTGGTTACCCCCCGTGCGTCCCCCTCGTAGACGTCCGTCAGGCTTGTCATGCGGGGACATTGAGCCTCCCTGCACAAAACGCTACGTCAGACACAGGTCAACGCACAGAGAGGAACTGGTGGGCCCGTGACCGACGCGGCGGGACGTCGACGGCGGGAGCGCCGACAAATACGGAAACTAATTTCCGGTTTCGTGGGGTGCGACCGACGGTTCTCCGATCCCGTCGGTCGGACGATTTCGTAGCCACTGCACGTCATCGCACCCCTGATCGCCAAACCGTCTACCGATGGGTGTGTAACTCGTTGCCGGCATTTCCGGGGACCGAGACCCAGAGGATCCACCAGCACATCGCGACAGCAAACCGTATGAAACTGTACTCGGGCCGATGGGCTGGAGTGTCGTCCCGGAGTTCTCGGCCGTACCTAGTACCCTCCCAAGCGTCGACTGCTGAGCGAAATCGGACCACACCGTGTGATTTCGCCCACCAGTGCAGGCTTGGGACGCCACTAGCGGACAGGGGCCGCCAGAGGAGGGTCCTCACCTTGGACGGCCACCGGACCTGCGGTAGTGGGAAGCGGGAGGCCGTCGCACGTACTACCGTGTGACCGATCCGGGGTGACGTCTCCTCGATCGCCGATAGATATAAGTCGGCCCGCGCCGACCCTCCCATTAACCGGAAATAGATTTCCGGGTTGTGTGATGACGGAACCGAACTCGAGCCCCTCGACGGACGAACTGCTCGCGCGAGAATACGAACGATACAGGGATCGGACCCCGAACTCGGCGGAGATGGCCGAGGAACTCCGAGAGGTCGTCCCGGCGGGCGTCTGCAGTACGTTTCGGGCGTACGAACCGTACCCCATACACGCGGACCGCGCCGCGGGAACGACGATCTACGACGTCGACGGGAACGAACTGCTCGACTTCGCGTTGAACAACGGAACGCAACTCGTTGGCCACACTCATCCGGAACTCGACGACGCCGTCGTCGAGCAGATCGATCGTGGAACGCTGTACACCCGACCGTCGGACCGCCTCGAGTTCGCAGCCCAGCCGTTGATCGATCGCTGGGACGCGATCGAGCAGGTTCGCTTTACCAACAGCGGGACGGAAGCGGTGATGCACGCAACCCGCCTGGCGCGGGCGTACACCGGTCGGGAGAAGGTAATCCGGATGGAAGGTGCCTATCACGGCGCACACGATCCGGCACTCGTGAGCAAGATGCCGCCGCTCGAGCAGGCGGGACCGGCGGACGATCCCCGCCGGGTCAGAGAATCCCAGGGCGTCCCGGAGTCGGTTCCCGAGGACGTGTTGCTGGCACAGTACAACGACGCCGAAAGCGTCGAGGCCTTGCTTCGCGAACACGGGCCGGAGGTCGCCGCGATTCTCGTCGAGCCGGCCTGTCTCAACCTCGGGCTCGCCGAACCGGAAGACGGCTTCCTCGAGCGACTGCGCGAACTGGCCGACGAGTACAACGTCGTGTTACTGTTCGACGAAGTGAAGACGGGGGTCAAACTCGCGCCGGGCGGCGGCGCGGAGTACTACGGCGTAGAGCCGGACATCGTCGCGCTCGCGAAGGCCATCGGCGGCGGCTACCCCGTCGGCGCGTTCGGCGGTCGCCGGGAGATCATGGAACGGATCGCGGCCGACCTCGACGATGGCGTCGCGACCGGCGCGGCCCACTACGGGACGTACAACGGGAACCCGCTGGTCCTGTGCGCCGTCGGCGTAACCCTCCGGGAGATTCTCACGGAGGATGCCTACGACCACGTCAGCGACCTCAACGAACGACTCGCCGCGGGATATCGCGACGTCATCGAGGACGCGGGTCTCGAGGCGCAGGTGAAAACCGCCGGCTCGCAGGGAGCGGTACACTTTACGGACGAACCGATCCGGACCTTCCGCGACTGGCAACACGTCGACGAGGAGTTCCACGAAGCATACTGGATCGGGATGGTGAACAGAGACGTCGTTCCCCACCCCCACGACGCCTCCCAGCAGTGGACGATAAGCGTCCAGCACACGGCGGAGGAAATCGACGCACACGTCGAGGCCTTCGCGGATCTCGCCACACATTTATTCATGGCCCAGCAGTAATCGAACAATGGCGACCGATCCCGACCGGCGGACCTACGACGTACTCCGATTGCTTGCCGAACACGAGCCGATTGGAAGCGTCCGTCTCACCGATTTCCTCCAGGAGCGGGGATACTCGATCACGGAGCGGTCGGTCCGGCTCACACTCGCGGATCTCGACGACGACGGCCTCACCGAAAAAGTCGGCGGCAAAGGGCGGCGGCTCACGGCAGACGGCCGCGCGGAACTCGAGCGCGGCGGCGTCCAGGGCCGCGTCGAACAGGTCAGAGAGCGTCTGGCCGACCTGACGAGTCGGGTGAGCTACGATCCCACAACCGATACCGGCGACGTCGTGGCGGGGACCGTCACCGTCCCCCGGTCGAAACGCGCGGAACTCGAGACGGTACTCGAGCGGATCGCCGACTCACCGCTCGGTCCGGTCGTCGCGGGAATCGAACCCGTCGAACTGAACGGCACCGACTGTCTCGAGGTCGCCGTCCCCTCGAGCGTGACGATCGACGGCGTGTTTCTCGCAAACGGGATCGAGAGCTATCCCGATACGATCGGCGTCGTCGAGTACCACTCCGATCCGGAGCACGTTCCGTACGACGATCCCGAGCCGGCGAGACACGGCGGCGCGATCCGTCGGTTTACCGACGTGATCGGTGACGAGCGGGCGACGCTCGATCTCGTCTCGCTGTTGATCGAGGCGCGCCAAACGGACGTCGACAGCGCCGTGGACGGCGAAACCGGATTGCTGGTCGCCGACAACAGGGAGTTTCCGCTCGCTCACCACGATACGGCTCGCGAACTCGCAGTCGAGACGCGTAACCGGCTGGGAGGCGTCCTCGACCTTCGTCGGCCACGAGAGTCGGGACCGTTCCCGTGGGGCGATCCGGGATGGGCGTTCGCGTCGCTCACCTACGCGGGCGGATCGGAATGCGTCATCTCGGCCTGCGTCGAAGCCGGAGTGGCCCTCGAGTGGACGACCCTGGCGCGAGTCCAGCCCCGGTCTCGTTTTTCGACTGTCACGATCCAGAAGTAGAACTTTTTTAGAATTTCTCCCCTGGCGTGAATCAATATGTGCTTAAAAGGGACTCTAAAACAACTATATAAACAATTTTTGAAATTCCGTGAGAAGGTTTATATATTGGAAACGTAGATAGTGTGATACGGTGGCAATAGTATGCCGGGACCTACTCAACACGGACGACGGAAGTTTCTCGAGCGTGCGGCGATCGGCGGGAGCGCTGTCTCGCTCGCCGGGCTCGCAGGGTGTACGGGATTCCTCGACGACGATACGCTGACGGTCGCCGTCTACGGCGGCGTGTTTCAGGACGTGATGGACGAGGAACTGTTCGCACCGTTCGAGGAGGACGTCGACTTCGAGGTGGAGTCGGAAGCACAGCCGACCTCCGAGGAGGCACTGACCCAGTACGAAAACGCCGTCGGGGCGGGAGAGGCACCGGTCGACGTCGCGATCATGGCGGAGACCGGCGTCAGGCAGGGACTGAACTCGGAGCTGTGGCACATCTGGGACGACGGCGACTTCGACAACGTCCAGTACATCAGCGACGACCTGGTGGGCGAGGCCGACGGCGGAATCTCGAGCGTCGGGGCGCTGTCGTGGTACATCAACCTCGTCCAGAACACGGACGTCATCGAGGAGCCGGTCGACACCTGGGAAGCGCTCTGGGACGACCAGTACGAGGATACCCTCGGCTTGCTCGGATACGCGTCGAACTCCTTCCTGCTCGAGGTCACCGCGGAGCTTCACTTCGGCGGGCAGGACATCCTCGACGACCGCGACGGCGTCCTCGAGGTGTTCGAGGTACTCGAAGACGTCAGACCGCAGGCCAACTTCTGGTACGAAAACGAGGCGGAGTTCCAGCAACGCCTTCGCGACGGCGAAGTTCCGGCAGGAATGCTCTACAGTGACATCACGCTCGTCATGCAGGACGACGGCGCGCCGGTCCAGTCGAACTTCGTCGAAGAGGGATCGATCCTCGACTCCGGGCTGTGGGTGACACTCGAGACCTCCGAGGTCAAAGAGGAAGCACGCCAGTTCATCGATTACGCGAGCCAGCCCGAAGTTCAGGATCGCCTCGCCGAAAACCTCTATACGAGTCCGACGGTCGAAGAGCAGTACTCCGAACTCGACGACGAGACGTACGAGCGGATCGCCGGTCCGGGGCCGGACGCGGCGATATCACCGAAGTACGAACTCTACGTCGAGGAGGAAGACTGGGTAAGCGAACGGTGGGAGGAGTTCATCATCGGTTAACTCAGGATGAGTAACATCTCTCTCGAGGGCGTGACCAAGCGGTACCCTGGCGGCGTCCTCGCCGTCGACGGCGTCGATATCGACATCGAAAGCGGCGAATTCGTCACGCTCGTCGGCCCATCAGGCTGTGGAAAGACGACGACGTTGCGGATGATCGCCGGCTTCGAGACCCCGACCGACGGGGAGGTCGCGATCGGCGACAACGACGTCACAGACGCCCCTCCCTACGAGCGCGACACCGGGATGGTGTTTCAGGACTTCGCGCTGTTTCCGCACATGACCATCCGCGAGAACGTCGCCTACGGCATGGAAGCATCAGGGGAGTACACCGACGAAGAGATCGACGCTCGGGTCGCGGAGATGCTCGAACTGGTCGAACTCCCCGGCGTCGCCGACCGGACGCCGGATCAGTTATCCGGCGGCCAACAACAGCGGATCGCGCTGGCTCGAGCGCTCGCTCCGAAACCGAAGGCGCTGTTACTCGACGAACCGCTCGCGAGCCTCGACAAGAAGCTGCGCGAACAGATGCAAGTCGAGTTGCGCCGCATCCAGGAGGAGATCGGCATCACGACTGTCTTCGTTACGCACAACCAGGAAGAGGCGCTGACGATGTCGGACCGACTCGCGGTGATGAACGACGGCCGATTCGAACAGATCGGTCCGCCAGAGGAGGTGTACGACGACCCCGACTCGCGGTTCGTCGCGGACTTCCTCGGAACCGCGAACATCTTCGACGGTGTGATAGCGTCGGCCGAAGACGGGTACGCGACCGTCGACTGCGACGACGTCACGATCCGGTCGACGAACCCCGCCGGAATCGATCCGAGAACGGACGTCTCGGTCGTCGCCCGGCCGGAGCGCTTCCGGTTCGAGGGAGCGAGTACCGACGGCGGGGCGGCCACCTCCGAGACGGCGACTCTCTCCGACTCGATCAACGCCTTCGACGGAACGATCACGTTCAAACGACACCTCGGCAGCAGCGTCGAGTTCCGCCTCGAGACGGACGGGGGCAGGGAACTCGTCGTCGTCCGCCGGAGCGGACTCGACGAACACGCGCCCGGCGATCGGACGACGGTCACGATCGACCCCGAGGACTGCCGGCTCGTGGAGGCGTAGATGGCGACGGAGAGCGTTTCGGACGACGGCGCGGACGAGTCCGGACGAGCGGGTCTGAAGGCCAACACGAAGTGGTTCGTGCTGTCGTACCCGCTGTTCTGGCTCACCGCGATCTTTCTCGTCCCGCTTGCCATGCTGGTCGTGTTCAGTTTCTGGATCAACATCCCCGGCGGCCAGTACGAACTGGGGTTCACGCTCGAAAACTACGTCCGGTTTCTCACGAGCACCCTCTATCTCGGCCAGCTGTGGCTGACGATCGAACTGTCGCTGGTCACCGCAATCCTCTCGCTCCTGCTCGGCTATCCCATCGCGTACTACCTCGCGCGGATGGACCGGCCGTGGCTGCGCAGTCTGTTGTTGCTCACGATCATCTCCTCGCTGTGGGTGACCTACGTCATCCGGGCGTACGCCTGGCAGGTCATCCTCGCCTCCGGCGGCATCCTGAGTTCCTTCGGCGTCGCCGTCGGCATCCTCGCCGAACCGCGTTCGTTCTATCCGGGCTACTGGGGGCTCGTCGTCGGCATGGTGTACGTCTTCCTGCCGTTTATGATCCTCACGCTGTACAGCAGCATCCGGAACATAGACGACGAGTTGCTCGAGGCCTCGAAGAACCTCGGCGCGGGACCGGCCCGGACGTTCCGCAAGGTGACGTACCCGCTGTCGAAAAACGGCATCGCGAGCGGAACCGCGCTCGTGTTCATCCTGGCGCTTGGCTCGTACGTTCTGCCGCGTCTCCTCGGGAGTTCAGCCGAGCGGACCCTGCCGGTCCTGATCGAACAGCAGATCATGAGCGAGAGCAACTACCCGTTCGGCGCGGCCATGAGTATCGGGCTCATCGTCGTCGTGCTCGCGTTCCTCTGGGTGATGATCCGGGTGACGAACGTGACGACCGGGAGCCTGAGCGGGAGCGACGAAATCGCCACCGACGGCGGACCCGACGTCGCCGGTTCGGTCGGCTCCTCGAGTTCCGGCGTCGGAACCCGCGTTCGGTCGACTGTCGCCGATGCAGCCTCGAGCGTCGGGCTTACGCGAGCAGTCAGCGGGATCGGAGCGGCCGTCGACTCGGTCGTGACGACGGTCGATTCGACGACGCGCGAATCGATCATCTGGGTGACGTTCCGGGCGTACGTCACCGCGGCGATGGCGTTCATCGCCGTGCCGCTCGCGATCATCGTCGCCGTCTCGTTCACTCCCGAGGAGTTCCTCACGTTCCCGCCCGGCGGCTTCTCGTTCCGGTGGTACGTCGCGTTCTTCACTGACGCAAGCTGGATGGTGGCGCTCGCGAACAGTCTCGGGATCGCACTGGCTGCGGCGATTCTCAGCACGACGATCGGCGGCGGACTCGCGTTCGCGCTCGACCGGTTCGATTACCGCTGGGAGACGATCTACGGAACGCTCGGCGTCCTTCCGATCCTGGTTCCGCCGGTGATCATCGGCGTCGCGTTTCTCGTGTTCTTCCTCGAGGTGGGCCTCGCCGGTTCGCGGACGGCGATCATCGTCGCCCACGGCATCTTCTACGCGCCGTTCCCGTTTATTCTGGTCTCACAGGGGCTTCGCGAGATCGACCGGACGTACGAGGAGGCGGCGATGAACCTCGGTGCGTCGCCGGTGCGGACGATTCGGACGATCACGTACCCGCTTCTCCGGGCGAACGTGATCTCCGGCGCGCTGTTCGCGTTCATCCTCTCGCTCAACGAGTACATCATCGCGTGGCTGTTGTCGCTGTTTCTCGTCGAGACGATCCCGATCCAGATCTTCAACCAGCTTCGCTACTCCTACCCGCCGACCATCGCGGCCGCGAGCGTAGTCTTCATCGGGCTCACGGTCGTCGTGATGACCGCGATCGATCGCCTGTCCGGAGGGATCTGGGAATGACGGCCGGCGAGGCCCGAGTCGTCGTCGCCCAGACGGTTCCCGAGTTCGGTGCCGTCGAGCGAAACCGGGAGCGAACCGTCGAAATCGTTCGGGATCACGCCAACGCCGACCTGGTCGTCCTCCCCGAACTCGCGACGTCGGGATACGTGTTCGAATCGACCGACGAGGTCGAGTCGATGGCCGAATCGCGGGACGGCGACACCGCTCGAGCGTGGTCGACGGTCGCCGAAGAGACTGGGACGTGGATCGTCGGCGGCGTCCCCGAGCGGGCCGACGACGGCTACTACAACAGCGCGTTCGTCGTCTCGCCGGACGGGCTCGAGGGCGTCTATCGAAAGGTCCACCGCTGGAACGAAGAGGAGTACTGGTTCGAAGCCGGCGAACGACTCCCCATCTTCGAGACGCCGTTCGGGCGACTCGGCGTCCAGATCTGCAACGACCAGTGGTTTCCCGAGGCGACGGTCGCCCAGGCCCGAGACGGCGCGGACCTGATCGCCGTCCCCACGAACTGGGTCCCCAATCCGACCGTGGCGGACGGGAGTCGCCCCGGCGGGTGGACGATCGGCGTCCACCACGCGGTGGCACACGCGAACGCAAACCGGGTGTTCATCGCCTGTGCGGATCGTGCGGGGACCGAGCGGGACGTCCCGTTCGAGGGACAGAGCGTCGTCGTCGATCCGAACGGCCTCCCCCTCGCGGGGCCGGCACCGATCGAGGGCGAGTGCGTCCTCGAGGCCGACTGCGATCTCTCACGAGCCCGGAACAAGTCGCTGACCCCGCGGGACGACGCGCTGGGCGATCGCCGGCCCGACGTCTACGAGCGATAACGCCGGATCAGTCGTCCGCGTTCGGCGCTCGAGCGATCGCCTCGACGGGTTCGAGTTTGCGCCTCGAGACCATCCCGTACAGCGTCTCCCAGGAGGTAGAGAGGTCGTACTCGTACAGCGCAGTCAACAGGAGTTCGCCCGTTCCGGCGTACGTGATCGATCCGAACGACCACCCCGAGTTTCGGTTCTGGAACTGCGTCCGTTCGCGCGGCCGCTTGAAGCCGACGACGCCGCCGAGTGCGTCCCGCGTCGACTCAGCGAGGTCGCGTGCCTCCTCGAAGCGGTTGATCGGAAACTCCCGATCGTCGCCAAGGATGAGTCCCGTCTCCGAGGATTCGAGGACGCTCGAGACGTCGCTTCGGCCGGCCTCGATCAGGAGCGTGATGACGTCGATCGACGATCCCTGTCCGTTTATCACGTCGACGTGACGGACGATTCGCCCACCTGCGGGAGAGTCGTCGTCGGTGCTCGACGCTGCTGGCGGTTCGTACTCGAGAACCGCCGCGTTGGTCAGGGTGGCGTTGATTCCGTGAGCGAGCAAGACGCCGTCGAGGGAGATACTCGAGGGAACGAGCAGTCGGTAATCGCCGGGTTCGTCGTCGGCGCTCTCGCCGAAGGAAGCCGGGACTGGACCGAACGAGCGCGACTCGAGGCGGGAGAGCAACGAGAGAGCTTCGTCGACGTCCTCCTCCTCGAGGAAGGCCGCGCAGGCGATGAGAACCCCCGCGTCTTCGGACGGATCGTACGTCACCCGGCTGGTGAGCTGTGCGATTCGAGCGCGAATCTGCTCGAGGCGGCCGCTTACGTTCCCCTGCTCGAGTTCCCGCCGGCCCTGCTCGGTGAGACGACGGCCGCGGCCGGGGACCTTCGTCGTCAGCCCGAGATCGTCGAGTTCCGACAGCGTCAGTCTGATCGTTCGGCCCTTGATGTCGTAGCCGTGGACCTGCATCAGTTCGACGAGCTGAATGCTGCCGATCGGGCCGTGGCGGTCGACGAGCCTGAGGATGTCGTACGTCCGACGATCGAGATCCGGGGGCATTCGATCGAATAATTGGATACCGGCGACACTAACGTTTGCGTTCGAGCGCGGACACAAAAAGACGGTTTCGCCGCGGGTCGACCGAGCGTTCTCGACGGAGAGTCCGTTTCGTGGGGTAACCTTTTATTTCCTGTAGACCGTCGGATAGGGTGGCAACAAATTTCCATACTGTGTGACAATGGCTTTCAATAAAACGTTCAGGGACAATCGGGACGTGGAGTCGCGGTACGACGAGTACGTGATGTCGATCTGGAAGGATCTCGACGTTCCAGTCAAACGTGCGGAGGACTGTACGCTCGAGGACTTCGAGGGGAATACGTATCTCGACCTTTTTTCGGGGATATCGGTGGCGAATGTTGGCCACAACAATCCGGCAGTCCTCGAGGCCGCGAGCGACCAGCTCGAAGAGTTCGTCCACGGCTGTTCGTACGTCCACCCCAACGCGCCCGTCGCCGAACTCGCCGAACGAATCGCCGAAATCACGCCCGGTGATCTCGAGAAGAGTTTCCTCTGTAACTCCGGAACCGAGGCCGTCGAGGGCGCGATCAAGCTCGCGCGGAAACACACTGGCAACACCGAGGTCGTCGCCCTGGAGATGGCGTTTCACGGGCGAACGCTCGGCAGCCTCGCCCTGACCGGGAACAAATCCTACAAGGATGGCATGGCGCCGACCATAAACGACGTCGCCCACGCGCCGGCACCGTACTCCTATCGGTGTCCGTCCTGTGACGGGAACTGCACCGCCGACTGCGCCGACCGCCTCGAGCACGTCATCGATACGCACACCTCGAACGATCTGGCCGCGGTCGTGGTCGAACCCGTGATGGGCGAAGGGGGGATCATCGTTCCGCCCGAGGGGTGGCTCGAGCGGGTTCGAGAGATTACCCACGAGCGCGGCGGCCTGCTGATCGCCGACGAAGTTCAGTCGGGGTACGGCCGGACCGGCGAACTGTTCGCCGTCGAGCACTTCGACGTCGAACCGGACGTGATGACACAGGCGAAAGGGATCGCGAACGGCCTGCCACTGGGCGCGTTCACCGCGCCGAGCGAGATCGCCGACAGCTTCGACTCCGGCGACCACCTCTCGACGTTCGGCGGCAACCCCGTCGCCTGCGCCGCCGCGCTCGCGACGATCGACGAACTGGAGGGCGGAATCGTCGACAACGCACGCGAACAGGGCGAGTGGCTTTCGGGTCGGCTGACGCAACTCGAGTCGTTCGACGTGGTCGGCGAGACTCGAGGCCTCGGACTGATGCAGGGAATCGAACTCGTCGATCCCGACGAGACGGGACCGCTCGGCGTCGCCGACGCGCCGGACGCCGATCTCGCAAAGGCCGTCTCGAAGCGTCTCCGCGAGGACGGAATCGTCATCGGCGTCGGCGGCTACTACGGGAACGTCCTTCGGTTCCAGCCGCCGCTGACGATCGGCCGCGAACAGCTCGAACGCGCCGTCGATACCCTCCACGAGGCCCTCGAGACGGAGGTCGAGACGGATGCGTGAACGCGATCGGCCAGCGGCGTTTCGTGACTCGGTTCCGGGTGCGGACGTCGAACTCGCCTACGCCGGATTCAACCGGTTTCTCAAGGGCGACGAACGGGAGGTCGACGACGTAGACGACGTCGAGGCGGCGGTCCTCGGCGTTCCGTACGACGGGGCCGTCTCGAACCGTCCGGGTGCTCGATACGGACCGGAGGCGATCAGGCGGGCGAGCGGCTGGTGGGCCTACATCTCCGATTACAAGAGCGGGCTGACGAACATGCAGACCGGGAAAAACGTCGACTTCGGAAAGCTTTCCGTCGCCGACTGCGGCGACGTCCCGGTGTTTCCGATGGACCACGAGACGACCGCCGAGAGCATCACCGCTCACGTCGCCGCGGTCGCCTCACAGACGTTCCCCGTCCTGCTCGGCGGCGACCACTACTGTACGTTCCCGTCCGTCCGCGGCTTCGCGGAGGGGGGCGGCTACGACAACGTCGGATTCGTCCAGATCGACGCTCACACCGACACCGTCTCCGAGAGCCCCGTCTTCGGTACCGACTTCCACGGCTCGAGTACGGCCCTGATCGCCGACTCGCCGTTCGTCGACTACGAGAACGTCAGCCAGGTCGCTATCCGGGGGTACGAATCCCCCGACTTCTTCGAGTTCGCCGACGACACCGGCCTCAATCTGTACACGATGCGTGAGGTCGAGAAACGCGGCATCGGGGACGTCGTCTCCGATGCGATCGAGGCTGCGGCTGCGAATACTGACGCGGTCTACGTCAGTTTCGACATCGACGCGGTCGACCCGAGCGTGGCCCCGGGAACCGGGACGCCGATCCCCGGCGGACTCTCCGCACAGCAGGCCCTCGAGACGATGGAGATCCTCGGCTCCCACGAGGCCGTCGGCGGTGCCGACCTGATGGAGGTCGCGCCGCGGTACGACCCGACCGATGGAACACAGCGGCTCGCAGCGTATCTCCTCGTAACGCTGCTCGAGCGAGCCTTCGCGGAGTGATCGATCGTGAACGCACCACCCAACGGAGGATTACCCGACGGTCTGATCGGGACGGGACGAACGGACGGCGTCGCCGAGTCGGTCATCCGGGAGATGACCCGCGAGGCGCTCGACCGGGGCGCGATCAACCTCTCGCAGGGGATTCCCGACGAAGACGAGACGCCACCGGAGATCAAACGCGCCGCGAAGGAAGCGATCGACACCGATAGCCAGTATACGATCACCTGGGGACTTCCGGCGCTCCGTGAGGCAGTTTCCGAGCGCTACGCCGAGTGGAAAGGCATCGAGTACGACCCCGAGACCGAGGTGACGATCACCAGCGGAACCAGCGAAGCGATCATGTCGACGATGCTCGCGTTAGCCGGTCCCGGAGACGACGTCATCTACTTCGAACCCGTCTACGAGAGCTACATCCCGGCGAGTCAGTTCGCCGGTGCGAACGCCGTTCCGATCGACATGACCGACGGGCTCGAACCCGACTACGACGCGCTTGCCGACGCGGCCGAGCAGGCGCGAATCCTCGTGCTCAACACGCCCATGAACCCGACCGGGAAGGTGTTTACCCGCGCGGAACTCGAGCGAATCGAGGAGATCGTCTTCGAACACGACCTGATCGTTCTCACCGACGAGATTTACGAGCACATCGTCTACACCGACGACTACGTCAGCCCGGTCGAAGTCGGCGACCTCGCCCATCGAACGGTGGTCTGTACCGGCATGTCCAAGACGTTCAGCGTCACCGGCTGGCGGGTCGGCTTCTGTCTCGCGCCCGAGTACCTCTCCCAGGAGCTTCGAAAGGTCCACGACTACACGAGTATCTGTGCGCCGACGCCGTTCCAGCGCGCGGGCGTCGAAGCGCTCTCGTTGCCCCAGTCGTACTACGAAACGCTCGCCGATTCCTACGAGCGGCGTCGCGATCAGCTCTGTGCCGGACTTCGAAACGCCGGGCTCGAGCCCGTCGAACCCGACGGTGCCTACTACGTCATGACACGCTATCCGACCGACGAGACCGACCTCGAGTTCTCCTATCGGCTGATCCGAGAGGCTGGCGTGGCCCCGGTTCCGGGAAGCAGCTTCTACACCGACCCCGACGCGGAGGCCGACTGGGTCCGGTTTACGTTCTCGAGAAACGAGGCGACGATCGACGAGGCGATCGATCGCCTGCTCGAGAACCGCTGGTGGTAGCGGACCCTGATACGGATTGCCGTCCCTGTACACCTGATACGGATTGCGGTCCCTGTACATCTGATACGGATTGCTGTCACTGTTTACCGGAGCGACCGCGGAACGGCGCGCGGTCTTCGGGAATGACGTACACCAGACCGTCTGCCGTCGAAGTCACGATCCGATCACAACCGCCGACGCAGACACTGCTGTCCCGATGTACCGGTAGGCTGCAGACGACTCGCGATCCCACCGGCAACGACGGACAACAGACCGTGTGGTCCGCCCATTCCACCCGGCAGAAGCGAAACCTTGAATCGAGACGCTCGCAAACCGTCACCCATGAGCGACGACGAGGACGAGGAACCCGCCGTCTCACTCGGAGAACACACCCCCGTCGAGGGCGCGCCCCTCGCTCGAGTGAGCTCGCGTCTGAGCTGGCCCAAGGAGAAAAGCGAGATCGACCGACTCGAAGGCGACAGCGTCGTCCGGACGCCCGATGGACCACGGGAGCTGTCGACGATCCTCGAGGACGTCGAGGAGACGTACTTCGAACGCCACCAGGAGTTCGAAACGAACGTCCGAGACGTCGTCGGAACCGGACCGATTCCGACCGCGGACGAGTAACCACCCGTGGCGACCGAGGACGGAAATCGTGTTCTCGGGGTCGTTCGCGACGGGTTCGATCGACTCTCCTGGGTACAGAAATCGCTACTCGTCGGCGCGATTCTAACGGTCGTGTGGATGTCCGCGGTTCCAACCGGACTCGACCGGCGGATCGTCTTCGACTCCGTCCTCCTGATCGGAGGGCCGCTCGCACTGGGGATAACCCACGGTCGACACATCGGCTGGAACGTCAACCGCGTCGCCGTCCGGAACGCCGTCTTGCTCTCGATGTTCGTCCTCCCGTTTTATCTCGTCGGCTCGACGCTCCCGACGATCCGTGAGTTCTATCCGATCTGGGAGACGTCGGCGGCACCGGGGGAGTTTCTCCCACACGCGATCAAGTTGTTCATCCTCGCGTTGGCAACCGAAACCTACTACCGCGGACTGCTCTGTGTCGGCGTCAAAGAACTCGGGTTCGTCGCGGTGTTCATCAGCCCCGTCGTCTACATGATCCACCACGCCTCGAAGCCGCCGATCGAGTTTCTGCTATCGGGTCCGACGGACGTCCTCTTCGGAGCCGTCGACTACAAATCGAACTCGATCCTTCCGTCGGTGATCGCCCACGGGGCCGGTCTCGTCTTGCTCGACTGGCTCGTCCTCCACGACCCGATTTTCGATCCGACGCCGTTTTTGCGACACCTCGAGTGGCTCCCGGTACCACTGTAACCAGGTTCTCCCGTCCGTTTTCGGGCCTACCGGCCGAAGTCGACGCGAAACCCACTCTCCCTCGGTCCGACGCAGTGCTAATAGACCGAGACGTCGTCGAATCGGCCGTCGTAGGCGATGTGGCGGGGATGAGTCGGTTCGACGGCCGAAAGGAAGAGCCGATCCGCCTTCTTCCAGGTATTTTCATAACAGAGGTGTGCCAGTTCTCGCGCCGTCGTCCGCACGCGCTCGAGGCCGTTCTCGTAGACGACGGTTCGCGAAACGCCGTCTTCGAAGGCAGCCACCAGATCCGCTTCAGTGTCGATTTCGGCGTCGAACGCGGTGTGTGCGGTTCCAACGCTTCTCGGCAGGTGCGCGTACGACGAGGTAAACGGCGGGAGATCGAGTTCCGTCGCGAGCTTGCGCGCTCGCCGGTTGTGCGACGGGAAGTGTTTCGGGTTGAAGATCTCGACGGCGTCGATCGTCTCCGCGTACTGGTGGAGGTCGGGTCCGGTGATGCTCATCGTCGCAAACTCCGGGTGAGGTGCAAGCACCGCCGCATCCTGGCGTTCGAATTCGGCCATCGCCGCCTCGAGCGGGATGAAATCCGGGACCGGCTCCTCGAGGCCGAGCGCGAGGACGTGTCTGCGGTCGTGCCAGGAGCCCGTAAACACTTCGCGGCCGGGGACGACCAGCAACTCGTCGGTCGAGTAGGCGGCCGCTCGCTCCCGGATATCCGGCAGGCGGGTGAAGTGTGGTGCGTAGACGATGGCGTCGAGCCCCGCACGCGTCGCTCGCTCGACGACCGTTTCGTCGAGCACTTTGACGTGGCAGTCGACGCGGGATATTCCTCCGGCGTTCACGAGGACTCCTTTCGGGACGGTCGAGTTATGAATTCTGATTCGTCCACGTCGAGTGATTCGGGGTACTGTCCGTCATTTTCGGCGTACCCGCCGCCCGGGTCGCGGGTTCGCCGGTGCACCGCGTTCGCCGGCACATCGGTACAGCAATCCGTATGAGACCCAGCCGACCGTCGGATCGTCGGATGGACTCGAGAGCGACCCGTGGAACCGACGATGGGATACTGCGAAAAGACCAAGGTGACGGGCCGTCGATCTGACCAGTAAATGGCCTGGGAATGCGGGATCGACGGCTGTGGTTCGGTGTTCGAGGACGTCGAGTCAGCAGTCATCCATCAGGCGACCGAACACGAACGTCCCGAGTGTAAAGTCTGCGGGACGATCGTTCCGGACGGCTACCTCGCTATCCGACACACGTTCAACGAACACAGCCGCGCGGAGTACGTCCGCGCGTACGGAGCGAGTTCCGAAGAGGTTCGCGAGCGGGAGGAACTCGTCGAGGAGATCGAGGAGGTCGCCGACATGGAAATGATCGCGAACGAACTGACCCGGTAGTGACGTTCAGTTCGGCGAGTTCGGTGGCACCGATCGTCTGATACGCCTCGAGCGCTGTCGAATACGCCTCGAGCATACGGCGGGTTCACGTATGCGAACCCGGCCATCAGGGATTGTCACTCGGCACCTTTCGTCCTGGCAAACGGTTCTGGACCGCTCTGGATCCCGCCCCACAACGTTCGACCGAACCGCTTTGGAGTTCCTTGTCTGGAGAAGAACCGACTCGCTATCGCTCGTCGGAATCCAGCACGCGAATCTGGTCGCCCCGCACCGTCACACGCCTAAATTTTACGTCGTCGGGTGGCTTCGCTCCCCATCAGCCACCCCTCCTCGCAAAATTTAGTACAAAACGACCTCGGCGCAAAGCGCCGAGCGAACCGACTCGCTATCGCTCGTCGGAATCCAGTACGCGAATCTGGTCGCCCCGCACCGTCACCGGAATCGGAACCGTCGCCTCGTACAGTTCGACCGTCACCTGATCCTTTCCTTCGTCGATACGCTGAACCTGTGCCTTCTCGCCTTTGAACGGCCCGGCGATGAGCTCGACGATGTCGCCTTCCGCGATCCCTTCGACGTCCGGCTTCGGCGAGAGGAAGTGCTCGACTTCGGAGATGTCCGACTCGCCGGGGACGATACTTCGTGCGTGAGGGATATCCTCGAGTACGCGCTCTAAGACGGCGTTGCCTTCGGCTTCGACCATCACGTACGACGTCAGCGAGTCGGGCGCAAGCGCGGCGTGGATCTCCGCCTCCTCGCGATTGATGATCATGTCCGCGACGGTTTGTTCCTGGCTCGCTGTCGTCTTGACCGCGAAGATTCCCATCAGATACCACCGGTCAGCAACAGCATGATTCCGCCGATGATAAAGCCGATGAATCCGACGAGCAGGATTCCCGCACCGGCGATTTTCGATACCTGGAGGAACTCCTCAGTCGTGGGTGTCGTCGCCATCTTCAACACCCGAACGTACGAAGTGAGGTCGTACGGAACGTCCATATATGTCTATTCACAGCCCGGCGTCTTTTATCTGTCTTTCGTGTCCGTCCGGTTTCTATTTCGATTCGAAGGACGGTATCCGCCGATCGTAGATCCGGCGTTGCACTCGACGGCCCGCCGACCAAGCCACTCGAGGACGACGTTCACACGTTATGGCTGAAGACGACAGCGACCGCGCGAACGAGTACGACGCCGAGCGGGAAGCCGAAATAGAGGACGAACTCGAGCGCATCGATCGCGACCCCGACGAAGTCGACGACGGGGGCGATCTCGGCACGCAAAACGCACCCCGAAGTGACGGCGAACCACAGGAGGATCGCGAAGAGTCCGAAGAGGGCTGATTCCGCCGAATCGACGATAGGACGAGCACGGAGCCGTCCGGTCCGACGAGACGGTTGTCGGTCGTCAGTTCCGGCACAACTGCAGAGGGGTCGCGCTCGCACGGTGATCCGTTAATGACGGACCGTGTCATACGGATTTCTGCGACGACTTACCGGGGCCCCCGTCGCCCGAGTCGCGGGTGCGCCGGAAATGACGTCCAGTAAGCCGTATCAGGGGACGTCGACGTCGGGTCGCGACTCGAGAGTCAATTCGGCCGTCGTTCGCTCGCCGTCGCGAACGATCTCGATCTCGACTGTCTCTCCGGGCGACGTCTCGAGTGCGAGCGTCGACGAGAGCAGGTCCTCGTTGGGGATCTCGCGACCGTCGATTGCGATAATCACGTCGCCGCCCGCCCGGACGGTCTCGCCGTCGATCATCGTCGTCTCCGTCGCTGCTTCGAGGACGCCGTCGGCGGGCGCGTTCGGGACGACCCGCGTCACCAGCACGCCGCCTGCCTCCTCGAGATCGTTCGCCTCCGCGATCTGCGGACCGACGGGGGAGACGCTGACGCCCATGTACGGGTGATCGTACTCACCGTCCGACGCCAGTTCCGGAACCACGCGACTGGCCAGCAGGGAGGAGATCGCAAAGCCGATCGTCTGCCCGGCACCCGCGAAGACGATTCCGAGGACGTCGCCGTCGAGGGTCACGAGCGGTCCGCCGCTGTTACCCGGGTTGAGCGACGCGTCGGTCTGGATGGCCGCCGGAATCGCAAAGCCCGTCGGGCTCGGTAACGATCGGTCGGCACCGCTGACGATCCCCCGCGATAGCGAGGCGTCGAGTCCGAGCGGATTCCCGAGTGCGAGAACCTCCTGTCCGATCACCGGCTCTGCGTCGGCAAACGAGAGTCCGCTCGCGACGTCAGGGAAGTCGTCTACAGTCACGACGGCGAGATCGCTGTGGGGATCCGCTCCGACGACCGACCCCCTCCGCCACGATTCGTCGCTGAACTGTAACTCGACGGTCGAGGCGTCGCGGACGACGTGCTGGTTGGTCACGACGTATCCCTCGTCGAGGACGAACCCCGACCCGATTCCACCGGGTGCGCGGTCGTCACCGACCAGATCCACGAGGACCACGTCGTCGATGCTCTCCTCGTAGACGTTCGTATACCGACTCCCGGCGTCCAGTTCGTCCTCCTGGCTCGACCCGCTCGAGGTGGCCCGAGCCGTTCGGCTTCCGGCGGTCGCGACCGACGAACCACCTGTGACGATCGCCGCGGCGATTCCGGAGCTCGTACGCAAAAACCGGCGTCGACCGAACCGGGATCGATCTGGCGACATAGCGAACGTCACCCCGACGAGAACAATAAAACACCCACCACCAACGACCGTGATCGGTGGAACGCTGTTCAACTGGTTCCCGTGTCGCCGGTCCTAAAGAAACGACGATCACGGTGTGTTGATCAGCCGAGGAGGATCGATCGGCCGGTGTTGTCCCCTGGCCCGAGTTGGCTCGTGGGTACTTCGAGAGCGTCCTCAACTACGCAACTCCCCCCGGCCTCTACTCCGAGAGGATCGACCCGGCCGACGGACAGGTGCTCGGTACTTCCCACAGACGGTTTCCCACCTGAAGCGTGTCGATGGAGCGACGTATCTCGCGCGTTCACTTGATGCCGATGCGGACGTCGAACCGGACGACTCCCGGCCCGAAAACGTCGAGACGCTGTTTCGACGCGGCGGCCCACCGGACGTCTAATGCCACCAGACGTGGACGTACAACGGACGAATACAAATAGAAACACTTAGTAATTTCCAGTGGTGACTACTGTATGCGAGCGGGGTCATGCCTATTTCGTTCCCGCAATCGCCTCTCCGAAACCGCTCGGAGCCGCGAGTTACCGGGGGTACGCTCCCCCGGTTTCGAGAATCATTCGAGCGACGCGTAAATCTCCGCCGACGTCGCGTCGAACCCACCACCACGTGCGAGCGTCTCGGATCCGCCACCGCCGCCGCCGAAGGTCGCCGTCAGTTCGTCGAGAACCGCCGTCGCCGATCGTGATTCTGCAGTTCCGACGACGGCGAACGTCGACCCGGATTCGCCGAGGGCGACGATCACGTCCTCGGACGCGTTCGTCCCCTCGCGATCGGTGATGCGGTCACGAACGACGTCTCCGACGAGGTCCGACTCCACCTCGCCGACCGTCGCGATCCGCCAGCGCTCGCCCTCCCGATCGAGCGAGTCGGCGTGCTCGAGCCGGGTGGCGATCAACTCTCGCTCTCTCGCCCGGACCCGATCCGCGAGCTCGTCGCGCTCGTCGCTGAGGCGTTCGAGTTCAGCCGTGAGATCGTCGATCCCCGTTTCGAGCGTCCGCTGGGCGGCGAACACGGAGCGTTTCTCCGCCGTCCGGCGATCGATCGCGTTCGGGCCGACCGCAAATTCGACCCTCGTCAGGCCTTCGCCGGGGTTCGACCGCCCCAGCACGGTCACCGGACCGATCTCTCGGGTGTTCCGTACGTGCGTCCCGCCGCAGGCTGCGACGTCCCACGCCGCGCTCCCGCCGGTCGTGCCACCCGACGTCCGGATCGCGGCGCTCCGACCGTTTCGGCCGCCGCCGTCGCTGTCGTCGCCGATCGTTACGAGCCGCACCTTACCCTTTCGGAGCGCGTCGGCCTCGGTCGCTTCGTTGAACGCGACGTCCTCTCGCCTGCGTGCCTCTTCGACCGGGACCTCCTCCCAGGAGACCGGTCGAGACTCCCAGACGGCCCGATTGACGAGTTCGTCGAGTTCGATCAGTGCGTCGTCGTCGATTTCCGTGCTGGTCTCGAGGTCGACGCGAACCTTCGTTTCCCCGATGTCGAAGCCGCCGTAGCCGAGATCGTCGAGAACCCGTCGGCCAGCCCCGTAGAGCACGTGACTCGCGGTGTGAGCGCGCATACAGTACATCCGGAACGACCAGTCGACCGAACACAGGACGCGCTGTCCCGGCCTGAACGACGGTTCCGTCTCGAGGACGTGCACCTGCTCGCCGTCGACGACCTGTACGTCGACGACGTCCGTATCGCCGACCGTCCCGCGGTCGGCCGGCTGGCCGCCGCTCTCGCCGTAGAAGTAACTCCGCTCGAGCCAGACCCGTCGCCCGTCGACTCCCGTCACCTCGGTTTCGAATCGCGTGGCGTACGGTTCCGCCGCCGCCAGTTGCCCACTCATCGGTTTGACTCCGACGCCCGGTACCAAAAACCTGCTCGCCGACTGCCGACCGACTGACTCCGAACCGGTTCACTCTGAGAGCGCAAAACCGATTCACTCCGAGAGCGTAACCTCGAGACGCTCCTCGAGTGCCTCGATCACGCCACCGCCGATTCCGGCCTGGGTCGCACGGCCCTGTTCGACCGCCAGCAACTCTTGCTCGCTGATTCCGAGTTCGTCGGCCAGTTCCTCGCGCTGGAGCCCAGCTTCCTGACGAGCCTCGACGACGACCTCCCCGTACTCGGAGACGAGATACGGAAGCGGATCGTCGTCGTAGTTCGTCCCCTCTCGCTCCCAGTGTTCGGAGTCGCCGTCCCAGACGGGATTTGCCTTCGCGACGTTCTGGGCCGCCTTCTTCTTGCGGTTGGGTTCGCTTCCGGCGGAACCGCTCCCGCTCGAGTCCGGCGATCCACCCGATCCTCGAGAACGCCCTTTCGACTGCGTATCGTCGTGCGGTGCACAGTCCGGACAGACCTCGAGTTCGGCCCCCGCAACCGACGCGAGTGTGAGCGAATCGCTCTCGGCTCCACAGAGTTCGCAGTTCGTCCCGCCGCCACCGCCGGACGAACCGGTCGAGTATTTAGCCATGGTACCTCTTGGCAACTGGTGCATTTCAAATCTCCGCTCGGGCTCGATTCCGTGTGACTCCGGAGCAGGCGCGGGCCAAAGGAAAGGGCTTTTATAACCACACTGGATACGTTCGAGTGCAGAAAGAGACCGCGAGCGTGGGTAGCCAAGCCAGGCCAACGGCGCAGCGTTGAGGGCGCTGTCCCGTAGGGGTCCGCCGGTTCAAATCCGGTCCCACGCATCGCACACGCGGCGTTGCCGCGAACACACGATGCAGGTGATTTCCCTTCGCGGACATCACCCACGCACAATCCTTTCGAAGCTACCACCGAACAGCGAGGGCGCCTGCGACGGCACTCGACAGTAACCGCTTTCCCGCCTCGAGCGAACGACGACGTATGGAGTACGTCTCTCGAGAACGCGTTCGTCCGCTCGCGGCGGTTTTGAGCGTCGTTTCGCTGGCTATCGTCTTCGCAGCTGCCGGCGGTCGGGTTCCGCAATCGGTCGTTCCGCGCGCTCCGGGGTGGGTGTTGACGACGATTCCGCACGTAAACGTCGCCATCAGCGCGACGGCGATCTTCACGATCACGATCGGGTGGCGTGCGATCCGCCGGGGTGACGTCGAGCGGCACCGTCTCGCGATGCTCGCCTCGTTCGCGTTGTTCGCGGCGTTTCTCACGCTCTATCTCTATCGACTCGTCGCGACTGGAGGTCCCCAGCCGTTTCCCGGCCCCGACCCCGTCTACCAGTTCGTCTATCTCCCTATCCTCGCCGTTCACATCCTCCTCGCGGTCGTCTGCATTCCGTTTCTCTACTACGCGCTGTTGCTCGCGTTCGCGTACCCAATCGAGGGACTCCGTCGGACGAGTCACGCCCGGGTCGGACGCATCGCGGCAGGCCTGTGGCTGATCTCGTTTTCGCTCGGGATCGTCGTCTACGGCCTGTTACACGCTGCCTACTGATCGTCTTCGACTATAGGCATCCACGATACCTATTCTGCTGGAGTACCACTTTACCCCTCGAGCGTTCACCTGCCGGTCTAACCTTCAACCGTCTGGGTGTCGTACGCCGGACGAGCACACCGCTCAGAGTACCTGATGACTGACGAACACGACCACGACCTGCTAACGGACGTCTCGGACGGTAGCGAGTCGGTCGAGGCCGAGGACGTACCACAACCCGCACAATCCGTCGCCGCAGCGGTGACCGAAGGGGTGAAAAACGGGACGGTCCCGCTGGCGAGCGGTGGCGTCTTGCTCCTGGCGGCCGTTCGGTCGGCGGTCCGGGGGCAGATCCGTGCGATCCCGAAGGGGATCGTCGGCGGATTGCTGATTCGCTACGGACTGGACCGCCGCCGCTCGAGCGAGAAAGCCGACGCCAACGGGGAGAGAGAAGACGACGAAACGATCGAGTCGGAGGGGACGGATTCGGACTCCAAGATCGAGTTCGTCGACGACGACGGGCTGTCGGAACCGCGGTCGAAGCCCACGATCGACGAGGACGAGTCGTCCGATCCGCGCCGGTCCAGCGACGAGGGCGGAACGGAAATCGACGTCTCCGATGCGGCCATGGCCGACGAACCGGGCGAAGCGACGGGACCGGATCCCGAACAAGCCCAGCCGGCTCAGACGGAGTCAACCGAGCCCGAACCGACGCCCGAGGAAGACGCCGCCGAGATGAGAGTCGATCCGGAGGAGGGAGACGAACCCGACGACGGCGAGACGAGTACCGAGGACGAAACGGGAAGCGGCGAGACGGACGCCGATGACGAAACGGGAAGCGGCGAGGCGGACTCGAGCGACGACGACGGGCGAGACTAACACCCGATCGAATCGGCGATCTCGAGTGCGACGTTCTCCTCGAGCCCGTCGGAGACGAACACCGAATAGTAACGGTCCTCACACGACCACTGCAGTTCCGTTCCCTCGTCGGTCGATTCGATCGAGCCGCTTTCGTCTCCGAGGTCGATCGGATCACCCTCGGTCGCGAACGAACGGGGTCCGTCGCTCGTCGTAACCGACACCGTTCCGGCCTCGCCGCGATAGAACAACGACACCTGCGTCCGGTTCTCGTCGGGAAACTCGTACCGGCTGATTCCATCGGCCTCGAGGCCATCCGGGATCGATTCGGGATCGGGTTCGGCGACGGCGAACGGGACGCTCGCGTTCGCGCGGTCGACCGATTCGAAGTGATCGATCGACGGCAGTTCGATCTCCACTTCTCCATCGTCGGACTCGGCGTCCGAGGCCGACGGCGGTTCGAACAGGTCGTCCTCGAGCCCGGGTTCGATCACGAGGTCGCGGTAGGTCGTCTCGAGTTCGACGCCGTCACCGGAGACGCGGTGGCGGACCGGGAACAACGTCTCCCGATCGAGCCAGACCTGGACTTCGTCGACGCGCCGGTCGTCGACGTCGCGTTCGCTCGTCTCGAGTGCGAGGACGTACTCGGTGTCTCCGACGAGGACGTCGATCGAGCGATCGACCGTCTCGCCTTCCGGTGGATCGTACGTGAGGTGATACGCGTCCCTGTCCTCGATCGACGTCTCGTCAACGTCGGTGAGGACGTACTCCTCGGCGGTGAGATAGCGCTCTTGCTGGGCGTACAACCCATCGAGCGTCGACGGGGCCTCCGGGTCGAGTTCGATCGTTCGTACGGAGTCGTCCTCGCGGTCGTGGTGCCACCGTGTCTCGCCGTCAGTGACGACGAGATCGCCGTCGTGCGTCTCGATCCGGCTGGTTCCGTCGCCACGGAACCAGACCTCGTCTTCGTACCGGGTCATCTCGCCGTCGACCTGCGATCGGACCTCGAGGGTCGCCGCGATCTCGGTGGGCGGTTGGGCGTCGGTTATCCGTTCCTCGAGTTCCGTTCCAGTACCGTCGGTTCCGGGGACAGCGACGCAACCAGCCAGCACGACGACGAGTGCGAGCGCACAGAGTATCTGGAGGGGGTGGAGACCGGCAGGGCTCGGGGACATTTATCTACGTCGTTGAGGCGAGTTGATATATAGCCGGCGGATCTTCGTCGATCGCCTCGCCGGACCACCGTTCGTCACTCCCGGTAGCCGACGCCCCGTGCAAACAGCTTCGAGACGTAACTCAGGACGAGCAGCGTGACGACGAGCGCACCGAGTAGAAACGGACGAAAGCCGTACCGAAACTCGTGGACTGCGTAGGCTACGACCAGCATCCCCATGAGTAACGCGGTTCCCCCTGCCCACCGCGAAACGTACGCCGGATCGACGGACTCGTCGTAGCTGCCGTGTAAATCCGCACGTCCACGGAAGGTTATGAGATATCCGAGATACAGGATCGCCAGCCCGCAAAGCAACCAGACCGACCCGCTTACGTAGTGGATCTCGACCATCGTCTTCGTCGAAACTGCATCGAGTGGGAGAATAAGTCCGACGATCGGTTCCGACAGTACATCGAGGGTGATCCAACGTTTTCGTATACAAAAGATATTTTCCTATCGGAGCAAAACGGGAGAACATGAGCACCCAGGCGACGGAAGATCGCATCCTCCAGGTTCTCGAAGAGGATGCACAGGCGTCCTATGCCGAAATTGCCGATCGGGCGGACGTCTCGAAGCCGACGGTTCGAAAGTACATCAAACAACTCGAGGAAGAGGGCGTTATCGTCGGCTATTCGGCCGACATCGACCCGAAGAAACTCTCGAGTCAAACGATCGCACTGGTGGGACTGGACGTCGCGAGCGAGCGGTACGTCGAAGCGACGAAGGCGCTGAAAGAACTGGACGAAATCGAAGCGCTGTACAGTTCCAGCGGGGATCACATGCTGATGGCGGAGGTTCGAGCCGAAGACGGCGACGCACTCGGCGAGTTCATCTCCGACCGATTGCTCGAGATCGCGGGCGTCACTGCGGCACATCCCTCCTTTCTACAGGAACGACTGAAGTAGTCCGAACCGACACGTGCGATGGTTCGAACCGAACCGGAGCCTACCCGTCGCCGGGGACCTTCGGTCCTCGAGAACGATTCACCGTCGCTGTAATGTGGGTGAGATTTCACGCCACAGCGACGCAGTAAGGGACCGATATTTTGGGTCTGGTTCACGTAGCGAACCCCATGGCGACTTACGAACGGCGGACGACCGTCGACGCACCCCTCGAGGACGTCTGGACGTTTTACTCCCGTGCGTCCGGTCTCGAGGCGGTGACGCCCGCCTGGATGGGGCTTCGGATCGAATCAGTGGTCGGCCCCGACGGAAAACACCGGTCGGGCGAACTCGAGGCGGGATCGGAGGTTTCGGTGTCGACCCGTCCGTTCGGAATCGGACCGCGCCAGTACTGGAGTTCGGAGATTACCGAACTGGACCGGAAGGGCGAGCGCGCCTACTTTCGAGACCGGATGGTCCACGGGCCGTTCGATCGGTGGGTTCACACTCACTCGTTTTTCGCCGACGGCGACCGAACGATCGTCCACGATCACGTCGAGTACGAACTTCCGCTGGGGCCACTTTCGGAGGTTGCGTCGATCTTTTCCTGGATCGGGTTCGAAGCCATGTTTTGGGAACGCCACCGGAAAACGAAAGCCCTGATCGAGGGGGCGTCTCGTCCCCGTCGGACGGCCAACGCGGCGCACGAAACCCGGTGAACGATCGTTCTGCCGTCGGCGGAGTCGTCGGACGGGTGGCGAGGGGTTCGGACGCGTTGCCTCCAGAACGTCTGTTCCGCGTTCGAGGGACGAACCACGTCCGTTTTGGCGATCGGACCGGTAGAGATTCGTATGACCGGAGGTGCACGCGACTTCGCCACACGTCGACGCGTCCTCGAACTGGCGGGAACGGGGATCGCGGTCGGCGTCGCGGGGTGTCTGGGTGAAAACGGACCTGGTGACGAGCACGACGATCACGGGGACGACAGTGGCGCGGACTCTGACGGCGAACACCAGTACGCCACGCACCTCGAGCATCCGGGCGGCGAGCCGATCGAGTTCGCCAACGGCCAACGGTGTCCGGTCTGTAACATGCAGCCGGCGGATTACCCGAACTGGCAGAGCCAACTGGCCCACGACGACGGAACGGGGGCCGCGTTCGATACGCCGGGCTGTCTGTTCGCGTACCTCGTCGCGCCCCCGACCGACGCCGCGATCGACGGCGTCTGGGTGACCGACTTCGAAACGGGGCAACTCGTCGACGCGACCGAGGCACACTTCGTGATCGTCACCGACGACAGCGCCGTCCCCGAGGAGGTGATGGGTCTGAACCCGCGGCCGTTTGCCGACCGGGAGGACGCCGTCGCCTACCTCGAGGAGTGGGACGCCGAGGAGTTGACCGAAGACGACGTCATCGGCCTCGAGGACGTCGACCGCGACGTCGCCGCGATTTATCGCGGGAATCGGCTGCCGGACGAGTGAAACGGGCTACTGACCCGAGCGTGATGGGATTGGGAGGGGGAATACGGGCTATTGTACCGATGTACCGGTGGGGCCGAAAATGGACTACAGCCCGGCAGGCATCGGCGTCGTCCGTATGACCCCTCGGCCGGTCGGCCGAAGGTGCGTCGGCGCTTCGTAAAGTGTTTCCTGCCAGGGGTGAGTCGGTATCGACGTGAACGAGTGGGCACTCAGAGAGGAGACGACGCCGTACGTCGCGCTCGCGTGTGCGGTGTTCGCGGCGAGCACGAGCGCTATCCTCGTCCGGTGGAGCCACGCGCCGAGTTCGGTCGCCGCTTTCTACCGGGTGCTGTTCACGACGGCGATGATCGCACCCGTCGCCGTCGTGTGGTATCGCGACGAGTTCGCGCGACTGTCGTGGTCGGATCTGGGGTTTGCGATCGTCGCCGGTATCGCACTCGCCGTCCACTTCGCGGCCTGGTTCGAGAGTCTCAACCACACGAGCGTCGCCGCGAGCGTCACCCTCGTGCAGACCCAGCCGATCTTCGTCGCCCTCGGCGCGGCGCTCGTTCTCGGCGAGCGGGTGTCCCGGGAGACGGTCCTCGGAATCACGATCGCGATCGTCGGCGCTGGCGTCATGTCCCTCGGCGATGCGGGCCAGGCACCGATCTCCGATGCGACGGCGTTCGGAAACGCGCTCGCCCTCCTCGGCGCGGTCACCGTCGCGGGCTACGTGCTCGCCGGCCGTTCGATCCGCCAGCGCGTCTCGCTGTTTCCGTACGTGACCGTCGTCTACACCGCCTGCGCGGTGACGCTGTTCGTCCTCGTGGGCGTACAGGGCCACGACTACGTCGCCTATCCGGCCCGCGAGTGGCTGCTCTTTCTCGGGATGGCCGTCGGCCCCGGCGTCTTCGGCCACACCGTCATCAACTGGGTGTTGAAACACCTCGAGTCGGTGGTCGTCAGCGTCGCCTGGCTCGGCGAACCGGTGGGGGCGACGCTGCTCGCGCTGGCTCTGCTCGCGGAGGTACCCGACGAGGTGACGGTGGTCGGTGGCGTCGTCGTCCTCTGTGGAATCTACGTGACGACGATTCAGCGGGAACGCAGACGGCGACCGAGCGGATAGGGCGATCGAATTTATAGCGGAGGAGGTACAGCGTTTGTCTATGACTGACACAGTTCGGGTCGCCGCCGTACAGCAGCCGCCGGTGTTTTTCGATCGAGAGGCGACGATCGAACGGGCGTGTGAACTCGTCGAAACGGCCGGAAGGCAAGGGGCGGATCTCGTCGCGTTTCCGGAATCGTACGTCGCGGGCTATCCGGGCTACTACACCCCCGGACCAGCAGCTGACGCCGACGAACAGTCGGCGTACCTTCTCGCGTTGCAGGAAAGCGCCGTCCGCGTTCCACAGGACGTCGAACCGCTGGCCGCCGCGGCCGACGATTCCGACGTCGTTCTCGTCGTCGGCTGCAACGAGCGCGATCAGAGACCGGGGAGCGAGACGATCTACAACACCAACCTCGTGTTCGATAGCGACGGGACGCTGGTCGGTCGCCATCGAAAACTCGTCCCGACGTTCACCGAGCGCCTGTACTGGGGCCGTGGTGACGACACCGACGTCGTCTTCGAGACGGACGTCGGCCGCGTCGGGACGCTCATCTGCTGGGAGAATCACATGCCGCTGGCTCGCGCACACGCGCTCCATCAGGGGGAGACGTTCCACGTCTGCAACTGGCCGGGATCGTGGGGAACCGGCGAGCGCTACCTCGAGGCGGAACGGTCGACCGACTGTGACTGTTATCCGGCGATCCGCGAGCAGGCGTTTTCGGCCAACGCGTTCGTCGTCTCCGCACACGCGGTCCTCGACCCCGCGGATGTGCCCGACCGCTTCCATGCCCTCTTCGAATCCGAATGCGGCTCTCTCGAGTGGGCCTGTGGCGGTTCCTGCGTCGTCGATCCGTTCGGTCAGTACGTCGCGGGACCGGTCTTCGACGATCGGACGATCCTCTATCACGACTGCGACCTCGAGAAACGCCAGTTGGCCGCGGTCGAGTTCGACCAGCCGGGTCACTACAGTCGCGACGACGTGTTCGATCTCCAGGCGAGCAATCGAGACGACGTCGTCTCCTCTCCGGACTCACCGACTCCCCTCTCGGACCTCACCGACGAGGACGTCGCCCTCGTCTCGGATCGCCTCGAGGAGGATCCGGATCGCATCCGGGAGATCCTCGGCGCGCTCGCGGACGTACGGGAGGACAGAGCGTATCAGTAGGGATTCGCTTTGCCGCTCGCCGAGGGATCCCCCTCGAACACCTCGCTCACGAGCCGCTTTTCTGCCTTACGGAGGTGTTCACCGACCGTGCTGGGTGCACACTCGAGGACGGACGCGATCTCCTCGTGGCTCGTCTCGCTCGGTCGTTCGTAGTATCCCAGCTCGTAAGCGGTTTCGAGCACCTCACGCTGCCTGTCGGTCAGCGACTGTCCCCGATAGAGCCCCTCGCGGTAGGTGCCGACTTCGAGCACCGACACCTCGAGAAACGGGGGGAGCGTCTCGAATGCCCGCGAGAGATCCGATTGGGTCCCGACGACGGTGAGTTCGACGCTGTCGGGGAGAAACGTCGCAGGGAGCACGACGACAAGACTGTCCTGCGTGAACTGTTCGCGGAGCACGCCAACTCCCGGCGGGGCCCGAAACCGGACGTACGCGTAGACGAACCCGGATTCGGCGCTCGAGATCTCCCACGACAACACGTCGGGGTCGGACTCGAGGATCGGTCGAACCGCAGGTTCTCCTCCCTCGATCGAGAGCGTGTACGTCGGCGTATCGGTGTCGGCGACGCCGCCGGCCAGCAGGCGGACCGATCCGATCTCGTCGCTGCCTGCGAGAGCGGCGATCGGCGTCGCGTACTTCCCGGATCGTTCTCTCGCACTGTCCCCGGAAACCCGCTCGTCGACGGCCGCTCTCCCATCTGAATCCGCAGTTCCGAACGACAGCGGCCCGATCCGAGCACGGACGAACTCCATTCTCGTCCCGATTTCTCCGGCTCTACTTATAAATACCCGGTTAGAACCGGCACCACGATCACCCGGATGGTGGAGAAACGAACTCATATGAGCGAAACGATCCCAACCGCCGACCGACTGCCGCTGCTGGGAAGCGCACTCGAGGTCGGACGGGACCCGTTCCGGTTTCTCGAGCGTGCGCCGGCGGAGTACGGTCCCGTGTTCCGAGTCTCGATTCCCGGTCTCTCGTTCGTCTGTTATACGGACGCAGAGCTGGTCGAACGGGTACTGGCCGCCGAGTCGGACCGGTACCGGAAGGATCCCCGCGAACTCGATCTACTGGGGGACCTGCTCGGGGAGGGGTTGCTCACCGCCCGCGGCGAGATCTGGGAACGGGGTCGTGAGCACGTCCAGCCCGCGTTCTATCCGGGTCGATTGCTCGAGTACGGCGAGGAGATGCTGGACCGAACCGGCGACGAACTCGAGCGCTGGGAGGACGGCCACCGAATCGACGTTCACGAGGCGGCGACCCGACTCACGCTGTCGATCGTCGCGACGACGATGTTCGGCGTCGAGGACGTCGAGGAGACCGACGCGATCGCCGACGCCGCGGACGCGATCACGAGTCGGTTCGAACCCTCGAGAGTCCCGATGGAGATCCCGCTGTGGGTACCCACTCCGGCGAACCGTCGATATCGGCGGGCGACCGACGACCTCGACGACGTCATCGAGGCGATACTCCGACGCCGACGGGAGTCCGGGGGCGAGACCGACGCCGATGACCGACCCGATCTGTGCTCGGCGCTGCTCACGGCTGGCGAGTCGGGCGCGCTTTCGGACGCGGAGATCCGGGACCACCTCGTCACCATGTTGCTCGCCGGCCACGAGACGACCGCGATCGCGCTGACGTACACTCTCGGATTGCTTGCGTCCCACCCCGACGAACGCGAACGCGTGCTCGAGGAGGTCCGAGCGCCAGCGGAACTCACCCCACGGACGGAGCTTCCACACACTGACCGGGCGATCCGCGAAGCGCTCCGGCTGTATCCGCCGACGTACATGCTCTATCGAGAGACCGCGACGACCGACACCGTCGCGGGATACGAAATTTCGGAGGGAACCCGCGTCTGCCTCTCGCAGTGGGCGGTTCACCGGAACGACCGGTACTACGACGACCCTCTCGAGTTTCGACCCGGCCGGTGGACGCCGGAGATGCGCGAGTCGCTGCCGGAGTACGCCTACTTCCCGTTCGGCGGCGGCCCGCGACAGTGTATCGGCCGGCGGTTCGCCCTGCTCGAGCTTCGGCTCTGTCTCGCGCGGATCCTGCGATCGGTCCGAATCGAATCCGTTCCGGAGACGGAACTGACGCCGACCCCCGCGCTGACGTCCCGTCCCGACGGCCCGGTCCCAGTTCGGGTTCGACGCTGAGCGAGAAGCCGCGACTGGAGTCATCCCACTACCTACCGCTCGAGGTGGGTTTTCGTGTCGAAGCCGCCGCGAACGAGCGGTTTCGCGATGTGTCTGCGGGCACACGGTGGGACCTCGTACCACCCCTCCTCGAGTTCCCGCTCGATCGGCACCGTTTCCTTTCCCGGCGCGGTCGTCTCGCAGTCCCGACACCGGTAGCCCTGATCGCGACCGGCGCTTTCCATCGTCCGGTCGCAACCGGAACAGGTCGGGGTGACCCGCTCGGTCCTCACGAGGTCCCGGACGGCGAACTTCTCGAGTTTCAGCGTTCCGCTCGACACCTCACCGCAGGCCGTGATCCGGTCCCCGACCCGGAGCGCGCGAACGCGGTCGCGAAACCGCTTGGTCGGTTCGAACGCCGCACACTCGAGGCGTGGTCCGTCGCTGGACGCGTCGTCGGTGTCGACCGCTCGGTCTGTGCCTGCGCCGTCGCCGTCGCCGGTGCCCGTCGTCGCTGGGTGAGCCAGCGAGAAGAAGACGTGTCCGCCGCGGCGAGTTTCGGGTTCGGTCGCAACCTGCCCCTCGAGTCGGTACGCGCGGCCGTCGCGAGCGTCGGCGATCGTTCCCTCCCGGAGGTGGGCGTCGGTTCCCTGGTTCGTGACGAACAGCCGACTCGAGGCGACAGGTTCGCTCTCGATCTCTCGGCCGAGCCGACGCACGGTCTCGAGACCGTCTCCGCGGATACCGTAGAGGATGGGACCCGGCGTGTGCGGGACGCAGACGGGCTCTCCTTCGACCCGATCGACCGTGTCCCACGCCTCCGGATAGCCGCGATCGGCCGCATCGAAGACGCTCTCGAGGTCGACGTCCCGCGTCGTCCCCCAGCGTTCTCGCTCCCGGTAGGAGATGTGTTCGTACGTCCACTCCTCGAGTTCCCGCCAACTGCCGACGGCGGCGAGCGCACCGACCAGGCCCCGGCCGTCGCCGTCGGACCAGGACCGGTAGCCGTGGCGCTCGATCAGTTCCGTCGCCTCCCCGATCTCGAGGTGATCGCGGATCGCCCGGCGAGCGAACCGACCGATTTCCTCGGGGATCGTCTCCGCCGCGAGGCCATCTCCCCCGGCGGGGTGGTCGGCGACGACGAGTCCGGGGTTCGTCCGGTCGTCCCCGACTTCGGCGAGCGACTCGAGGTGCCCGCGGGCAATCTCGAACGCCCGGTCGGGATCACAATCGGTGTGAATCGCGAGGGCAGCGTTCCCTCGAGTCTTGTACTCGACGGCGGGGTTGAGCCTGACGAGCAGCGTTCTCGAGATCGAGGCAGTGTTGCCCGCGGAATCGGAACTCGTCCGCTCGCCGCACAGCTCCTCAGCGATTCGGGAGGCGACGTAGGTCGTACACATCCCGTACTCGCGGGAATCCGTATCGTCCAGGCCGACGACGGTCATCGTCGGCGGTAGGGGCGCGAAGACGTAACACCTTTCGCCACGAGCCGACTCGAGTCGCTCCCGATGTGCCGGTCGAACAGAACCAGTATATAAGCGTAGCGTCCACCTAAATCCGAAATTGCGACACAGCTTCCGGGTATCCGGGGCAACACTCTTGTAGGGGGAATCGCTTACATTACTGTATGTCCCGTTCCGCACTGGTCGGAAACGTCACCGCGATGCTAGAGGATGCAGGATTCGTGGTGAGCGACCGGTGTGCGATCCGACCGAAGAGTTTCGACGTCGCAGCGCGCCGTGGAGAGGACCTGATCCTGGTGAAGATCCTCGGAAACATCGACGCGTTCAACGAGGAAACCGGCCACGAGATGCGCCGGCTCGGTACCTATCTCCAGGCGACGCCGCTGGTCATCGGGTTGCGAAGCCGTGACGAAGACCTCAAACCGGACGTCGTCTACTTCCGCCACGGCGTTCCCGTCTTCAGTCCGGATACCGCGTACAACCTGTTCATCGAGGGCGTCCCGCCGCTGATCTACGCTGCGCCCGGTGGCCTGTACGTCAACATCGACGGCGACCTCCTCGCGGACGAACGCGAGGACCGCGACTGGAGTCTCGGCAGACTCGCGAACGAACTCGGCGTCTCCCGGCGCACCGTCTCCAAGTACGAAGACGGAATGAACGCCTCCGTCGAGGTCGCGATGGCGCTGCAGGAACTGTTCGACGCGCCGCTGACCAGTCCCGTCGACGTCCTCGAGGGGGCCGACGATGTTCACGAAACGGAGTCGACGCCGGACGATCCGAAAGCGGATCCGGACGACGAGCGGGTGGTCACGGTCCTCACGCAGGCCGGTTACCGGGTCCATCCGACAGTCAGGTCGCCGTTCAAGGCCGTCAGTCGAGACGAGGAGGACGTCGACGAAGAGGTCGTCCTCACCGGCCACTCCGAGTTCACCAAGACGGCGGAGAAACGTGCCCGGATCATGAGTTCGATCAGTCGCGTCACGCGGACCCAGTCCGTGTACGTCGTCGACCGCGCCAAACGCGACGCCGTCGACGGCACCGCGCTCGTCGAACGCGACGAGTTAGCGCAGTTTCGCGACGCCGACGACCTCCGAGACGTCATCCGGGAGCGCGCAGAGCAAGAAGAAGCTGCGTGATAGCCGTTTTCGACCGTCGGCCGAGTTCTCGAGCGCTCACGCTACCGAACACACCGCGTCGGTGTCGCGCCGTCTCAATACCGACCAGAAACGCAGCCGGTCCGCTGTCCGTCAGTACCGGAAAACCGTGATACGTCTGCGATTGCGCCGGGCCAGCAATTCGTCTCATACGGTTTACTGTACGTCAGTACCGAAGACCGCGGGACGGGGCCCGGTCACTCCGGTACACAGGTACAGCAATCCGTATCAGGCGTACGTTTCCTCCAGATACTGGACGATATCGTCGCTCTCGTGCATTCCCTCGACGTCGTTTGCCTCGTCCGTAATGACGGGGACGCCCGTCTGACCGCTGACGCGTTCGACTTCCGTCCGGTCCGCGTGTGACCGGGGGACCTCGATCACGTCGTACTCGAGGTCGAGTTCCTCGAGTTTCGACCGCACTTTCGCACAGTACGGACAGCCGGGGAGGTCGTACATCGTGATGTCTGTCATTGGTCAGTGTTGACGACTGAGATGTAAGAGCCCACTGGTAGAACGCGGTGCTTGCCGGAAACGACGCGAACCGGTCGGACGGGTTGCGATGACTGATTGCCGGTCGGTCGCAAAACGGTGGGCGATCGACCGGCAAAGACTCATAACAGACCGTTTTAGACGGTGATCTGGCCGGCTTCGACCGCGAAGTAGACGACGAAGTAGAGGACGAACACGATCGCCAGAACCCACTGGCCGAGCGAGACATCGCGGCGTTCGCCCATCGCGGCCTTCACGAGCGGGTAACTCATGATACCCGCGGCCAGACCGTTTGCGATCGACGCGGTCAGCGGCATGATCGTGATCGTCAGACCGCCGGCGATCGCCCAGGCGGGATCCTGCCAGTCGATGTCTGCGACGCCCTGGAGCATGATGATCCCGACGACGACCAGCGCGAGGTAGGACGCGTAGGTCGGAATAGCGGCAATGAGCGGAACGAGCAAAAGTGCCAGTACGAAACAGATGCCGACGACGAGCGCGGTGAATCCGGTTCGCCCACCCTCTTCGACGCCGGTCGACGACTCGATGTACGTGGTTACCGTCGAGGTGCCGATCATCGCCCCGAACGTGGTGCCCACCGCGTCGGCCATCAGCGGTTTCTCGACCGCCGGCAGGTCACCCCGTTCGTCGAGGAACCCGGCGATCTGGGAGACGCCGATCAGCGTCCCCGCGGTGTCGAAGAAGTCGACGAAGAAGAACGTGAACACGACCAGCAGGAAGATAAACGGCTCTTCGGCGATCAATCCGAGGCCCTCGACGAAGCCCCAGAAAAGCGGCGTGAAGTCGTAGTGAGCACCTCCCACCCCTCCGGCTGGAGTGATGGTTCCAGGTTCGGTGAACCCGGAAAGCGTCACGACCCACGCCGCGACCGCGGTCGTCACGATACCGAGCACGATCGAGCCGCGAACCCCGCGCGCGTAGAGCAACAGCGTGAACACGAGCCCCGCGAGCGAGAACGCTGCGACCGGACTCTCGAGGACGTTTCCGAGCGTCACGAGCGTCGAATCGTACGCGACCACGAGTTGCATCTCCTGAAGCCCCAAGAAGAGCAAGAAGACACCGATACCGGCCCCGACCGCGAACTTCACCGGCTCCGGGAACAGTTCGATAATGTACTTTCGCGCACCGACGGCGGTCAACAGGATGAAGATAATCCCCTCCACGAACACGGCCGCGAGCGCCATCTGCCACGGAACGCCGAGAATGAGCACGACGGTGAACGTAAAGAAGGCGTTCAGTCCCATCCCTGGGGCGAGTCCGAACGGTCGCTTCGCGTACAGCGCCATCACCGCGATCGCGACGATCGACGCGAGGATCGTGACGACTGCGAGCATCTGCTCGACTTGCTGGAGCGTGTATAGCTCCCCGCCGATGGTAGTCGTCGAACCGGGCTCGAGTTCCCCCGGCGGTTGCCCGAAGATGGCCGGAGCGAGGATCGCCGGATTGACGACGATGATGTACGCCATGGCCAGAAACGTGGTCACCCCCGCGATGGTCTCGGTTCGATAGTCGGTCCCATACTCGTCGAAGTCGAAGTACTCCGCCAGCGTATCTGAAGCCCCCATGTTGGACGTTCGAGCATAGAAACAGCGACAAGTTAAAATTACTTGTCCCGAGATCCGCGCCGATATACAAACACGTGGATACACTGACGTGTGTGAACGTCAGGAACGGTAACGGGTGGCCGACGCCACCCCGATCGATCGACGACGGTAACCGACGTCGGACGATCGAGTCTCCCGTTTCGTACGGATTGCTGTACCTGTGTACCGGAGCGACCGGGCGCCGTCCCGCGGTCTTCGGTAACGACGTACAGCAAACCGTATCACTCCCGGGGACTCGAGCGTGGTGGGCCAGATCGGTGTGTACTTCCGTCCCAGCGACGTCCACTGGCACGATGAGCGAGGAGTTTACCGTCGAGGTCCCCGTCCGCTACCGCGACCTCGATCCGTACGACCACGTCAACCACGCCGTCTACGTGAGCTATCTGGAGTCCGCACGGGTCGCATACATCGACGAGGTGTTCGAACTCTCCGAAGACGAAATCTCGTTCGTCATCGCGAACCTCGAAATCTCCTACGGGCACCCGATCACGCTCGGTGACGAACCGGTCGTCGCACTCTGGGTCTCCGACCTCGGCGACTCGAGTTGTACGATGCGCTACGAGATTCGCGTCGACGGCGAGGTCGTCTCGACAGCCGAGACAGTCATGGTAAACCTCGACCCTGAAACAGAGCGTCCAGCCCCGTATCCGGACGACGTTCGCGAACGGATCGTCGAATACGAGGGACTCGAGACGGCGGATCGAGACAGAACGCGGTAGATCGGACCGAGTCTGATCGCGAACCGGACCAACGGCAGATCGAACCGAATCGGATCGCGAACCGGACCAACAGCGGATTGTACCGAATCGGATCGCGAACCGGACCAACAGCGGATTGTACCGAATCGGATCGCGGACTATATGGTTAGTCGTCGGGGAGCCGACCGCCCGTGAGTCGAACGACCCCGAAGACGTGGCTCTCGTCGGCGACGGCGACGGCGCGTTCTCGAAGGCGGGTGTGTGCGGCGTCGATCTTCTCGTCGAGACGCACGTGTGGCTCGTTTTCGTACCGGAGCTTCGCCGTGGGCGGCGTCGAGAGGACGACGATCGCCCTGAAGGCGGCGTTGACCGGCGGCGCGTACCACGCCTCGCTTCGCGCGGCATTCGCGAGGACGACGTGTCCTCCCGGTTTCACCAGATCACACCAGTCGTCGACACCGCGTTCGGGCTCTTCGAGCATGCCGACGACGAACGTCGCGAGAATCGCGTCGATCTGTTCGTCGACCCCGTCGTCGACGGTCGCACCGAACGGCGGCTCCGTCGCGTCGGCCCGCAGGACGTGGACGTTGTCGTACGCCGCGGTCGCGTCCCGCGCCCGCTCGAGAACCGGCCGCGTGAAGTCGATTCCGATCACCGTCCCCTCCGGGCCGACACGCTCGCGGAGGTACGGGAGGTTCGCACCCGTCCCACACCCCATTTCGACGACCGTGTCGCCCGGCTCGAGTCGACACGCCGTCGCGACTCGTCGCCGCAGGCGGGCGATTCCGGGCGTCCGTCGGGCGACCACGTCGTAGAGATCCGCCCACCGACCGTAGAACTCCTGTGCGGTCTCGTCCGTCATCGATTCGAGATTCACGATCGATCAACTCAGCGACCGCACGTCGTCCGCGACCGACTCCGCGTCGGTCCCGAGGACGTAGATCAACGGTTCGATTCCCATGCCGCCGGTCTGGTAGAGCACCGTCGCGTCCGGTTCGGCACCGACCGCGTCCCCGACGCTCGAGGCGATGTCGCCCGACTCGTTGAACTCGGCGGTGACGTGTCCCAGCTCGTCGAGTTCCGCGAGGAGGGCCGGCTCGTACCTGACGTTGATCGCCGCCGAGACGTCCCCACCGTGATCCCGGGCAGCCAGCAGTACCGTCGCGACGTGTTCGGAGACGCCGAACTCTGGACCGGCGGGCACCGTCGCCCGCCCTTTGACGTCGAAAATTCGACCCGGAACGCCGGCGACGTCGTCGACGCCCTCGGCGTCCGGCGTGCAGGCGACCAGATTCGACCCGACCGCCGGAATCAGCGCCGAAAAGCCGCTCGCGTTCTCGAGGATGCCCAGCCCGCGTCGAAGCGAGGAGAGGACTCGTTCGCTCGTCCGGAGTTCGTTCTCCGGGTCGTGAATCCGGAAACTCGAGTCGTGGTCGGCGAGCCGGGGGACGGCCTCCTCGTGAAGCTGGGCGAGCAGGTCCCCACCGGTCTCGAGTTCGCGGACGAGAACCTCGATCTCGATCAGCGCACGGACGGGCGTCACGTCGCCCGAAGCCAGTCCCTGTGCCAGTTCCTCGACGAGCGATTCGACCCGTTCGTCCGACGCGATACGGTCGTTGACGGTGACGTCGCCGTGGGCGTACTTCGAGACGGCGCTCTGGCTAATTCCGAGCACCTCGGCCACCTCGCTCTGGGTGAGCCCCCGCTCTCGGAGTGCCGTCGCCAGCATCGAGCGGACTGTCGGCAGAAACTCCTCGACGACTATCTCTTCGACGAATTGCATTTCGTGGCGGAGGTTACGCCCTCGCGGGGAATAACTTGTGGGTCCGGACGGAACGTCATCATCGGGTTGTGGTCCGGACGGATCGTCATCGGCGGGTCACTCGAGCCAGCGTCGACCGCCGACGGTGGTCGGGTGATCTCGACGGTGTTCCGGAGATCACTCCTCGCGCTCGAGCTGGTCGCCGCCGAACTCGTCGTCGCTCTGGATGCGCGAGGCCTGTGGCCCGTCCTGGTCCTGGTACTTCGATCCGCGGTCGCTCCCGTACGGTCGGTCGGCGGGCGTCTTGAGTTCCGTAAACGTGAGCTGGGAGATGCGCATGCCGGGCGTCAGGGCGACCGGTGCCGTTCCGAGATTCGACAGCTCGAGGGTGATCTGCCCGCGATACCCCGGATCACACAGTCCAGCGGTGGCGTGGACTACCACGGCGAGACGGCCCAGCGACGATCGGCCCTCGACGTGGGCGATCAAATCCGGCGGAATCTCGACACGTTCGTGCGTCGTTCCGAGGACGAAATCGCCCGGATGCAAGATGAAGTCGTCGCCGTCTTCGACGACCGTCTCGGTGACGTACTCGTCGACCTCGCGTTCCGAATTCGGGTGAATACAGGGGATGTTCGTCCGCTGGAACTCGAGAAACTCCCGGCCCAGGCGGAGGTCGACGCTCGCCGGCTGGATCTGTAACTCGAGGTCGTCGAGCGGCTCGACAACGAGGTCGCCGGCCTCGAGGCGGTCCAGAATGTCCGCATCGGAGAGGATCATTAGACGGTCAGTGGAATCGGGCCGTCCTAAAACCCCCGAAACGTCTCGGGCCGAAGCGTCTCGGCCGCCGTCGGGACTGGTGGATCATCGAACCTATACCCCACCGTCCCGTTCGTCTCGGCATGAAACAGGCCATCGTCGCCCGAACCGACGTCGGCATGGGACAGGGAAAGCTCGCCGCACAGGTCGCTCACGCGTCGCTGTCGGCGTACGAAAAGGCGGACGATCAGCTCCGAGACGAGTGGAAACGTGGCGGGCAGAAGAAAGTCGTTCTCAAAGGTAATGGAGAGCGCCAGCTCCACGAACTCGCCGCGATTGCCGACAGCGAGGGAATCCCCAACGCCGTCGTTCGCGACGCCGGTCACACGCAACTCGAGCCCGGGACCGTCACCGCGCTGGCGGTCGGGCCGGCGGCCGACGATCGCGTCGACAGCGTTACCGGAGACCTCTCGCTGTTCTGACCGATACCGTCGCCCCGCCCGGGGAGTGAACTCGGAAAAACGCACCAGCGACAACCGTGTGTGTCTCCTGATTGGATTCTGTCTGCTGTGGGGTGCGCGCGTTGTTGGATTCTGCCTGCTGCGACGACCGTTCGGTATTACATGCTACCTGCTGCGACGACCGTTCGGTATTACATGCTACCTGCTGCGACGACCGCTCGCTAATCGTTCGGCTACGCACCCGCGTTGTCGGTGAGCCGAAGGTACGGCGTCACGACGCTTCGATCGACCACGAGTTCCACGAGTTCGGTTTCCTCGTCGAACGTGACGATGCCGGCGTCCGTCAGATGCGGTAAGTGATTGTGATATAGGTCCGTCAGAATTCGTTCGTACCGATCGTAGGATGGTTCTCCCTCTTTGAGCGCGATGTATTCTGCGAGGTCGCCGACCGGAATCGCTGCTGGTTTTTGCGTTAGATAGCCGATCGTCCGCTGGCGACGATGAGCCGAGAACGCGGCAAAGAGGTCCGTCGACGTTATCTGTGGTATACCCGTCTCTCCATCGTGAGGATTTCGTGTCTGGGGCTTCATGCTGTCTCCGTACTTCACCTACGCGGCTCCCGGTGACCGACATCTCTCGCGTTCCGACTTCAGCAGAGTACGGGTGTGAGATCGGAGTCGGGAAATATAGCCTTTGTTGTTCGAAATACTCAGCGAAAGTAATATATCAGGACGACCGACCGTTGGTACCGTGTCACTCCTCGAGATATCGAGGGTCGAACCCCGAATCAGTTTCGGACGGGCGTTTTTCGATCGCGACCGACCAGTCCGGAGCCCCGGAAATGGGGGTCTCGATCACCCACACTGCCTCGACTGCAGCGCCACGAGCGAACGCGGTCGTGACCAGTTCCTCGAGTTCGGCTTCGAATGCGGCCGTCGCTTCGGTACGGTTCGTCTGAGAGGGGTTCGAATCCATGATAGCGGAGAGACGATCGAGTCGTGCTCGATCCCTTGCCGCCCGGAAGCCAGCAGTGATAATAACCGTATCGCTGCTTCCCACGGCGTTCGGTCCCCGACCGACCGGCCACTCTCCCGGAAAACCGCGGGCTCTTTGGGACACACCGCGAACCGGCGTGACGAATGCGTCCATCCCATCCAACAGAGCAGGCCGTCGGCATGGAACAGTACGTCACCGACGCCGACGGCGTCGGCGGCCGCCTGCGCGAGGACGACGACCACTTCCGGGTACGCGAACTCGAGCGCTTCTCGACGGAGCCGCTCGACGTCTCGACGGACGCCTACCCCCACCTCGTCGTTCGTGCGACGCTTCGCGGCTGGGATACGAACGACTTCGCCGCGCGCCTCTCGGATGCACTCGGTATCTCTCGCGAGCGAGTCGACTGGGCCGGGACGAAAGACAAGTACGCCGTCACGACGCAACTGTTCTCGGTGTACGGCGTCGATCCCGAGGATCTCCCCGACGTCGGGGGCGTCGACCTCGAGGTCCGCGGACGTGCCGGCCGGGGACTCGAGTTCGGGGATCTCGCGGGGAACGCCTTCGAGATCGTCGTGACCGATCCCGATCGGCCGGAAAACGTAGCGGCGATCACCGACGAGTTACACGAGTTCGGCGGCCTCGAAACCGACCACCAGGACACCCCCGCTTCGTCCCGATCCATCGGCGTCCCCAACTTCTTCGGCCAGCAACGCTTCGGGAGTCGGCGACCGATCACCCACGAGGTCGGCCTCGAGATCGTCCGCGGCGACTGGGAAGGCGCGGTGATGGCCTACCTCGGCAACCCGACCGAAGCCGAACCGGAGACGACCCAGGAGGCACGGGCGTTCGTCTCGGAGACGCGAGACTGGCAACCCGCACTCGAGCGGTTCCCCCACCGGCTTCGCTACGAGCGATCGATGCTCCACGAACTCGCCGAGAGCGACGACGATCCCGACGCAGAGACGTTCCGGGCGGCCCTCGAACGGCTTCCGTCGAACCTCCAGCGACTGTTCGTCCACGCCGCCCAGTCGTACGCGTTCAACCTGATGCTGAGCGAGCGCCTCGAGCGCGGCCTGCCGTTCGATCGGCCGATCACCGGCGACGTCGTCTGTTTTTCGGACTCCGACGCCCCCGAAGGCCTCGAGTTACCCGACACCGACCGCCTCCAGCGAGTCGACGAGCGCCGGCTCGAGTCGGTGACCCGTCACTGCGATCGCGGCCGGGCGTTCGTCACCGCACCGCTGGTCGGCACCGAGACGGACCTGGCTGACGGCGAACAGGGCGAGATCGAACGCGAGGTGCTCGCCGACCTCGACCTCGAGCCAGCGGACTTCGACCTCCCCGGCGAGTTTCACTCGACCGGCACCCGGCGTGCGATCCTCGTTCGGACGGCCCTCGAGCTCGAGTCCGATCCGCTTAGGCTCTCGTTTTCGCTGCCAAAGGGATCGTACGCGACGGTCGTCCTTCGAGAGTACCTGAAAGTCGACCCGGTGGATCTGGGGTAGCGACCCCCCTGTTTGGAGTGATGACCTCCTGCTTAGGGTAGTAACCCTCCTATTTTGGGTAGTGACCCCTCTCCACCTGTCGTTGAAAGGATAATCGGCGTCGGTGAGAAAAACGTCGTGACAGTCCGAACTCGTCCCGTTCAGTCGGCCGAGACGTCTTCTTCGTCGACGTCGACCGAGGTCGCTTCCTCTTCGGCGACCTCTTCGGGGTGGGCCTCGAGCGTCGCTTTCTGGATCTCGACGCGTCGAAGCGGATAGATCGTCTTCGATTCGCCGTAGATCGCCGAGGAGAGTCGCCCCTCGACCACGCTCGAGATGAGTTCCTCGAACGTGCGCTCGGCGGCTGCCTCTTCGACCATCTCGACCATGTTCTCGCGGATGGCCCGCTCCTGGCTCGCGTCGGCTTTCTTGGTCGTGAACGCGACCGGCTGGATCTGGACGCGGTAGTCGTCCGTCGTGAGGACGGTGACGTACGCTTCGATCTTCGACGCGCCGCGTCGGACCAGCGATCGAAGGTAGTCACGAGTCAGCGAGTGCGCTTTGAACTCCGTGTACGCCGAATCGCTGCCGACGTCGGTCACCTTGAAAGTGAGCTTCGTGTTGTTCTCGCTTGCGTTGTTGGTCAACTCGCCGAGCGTCGTCTCGATCGTTCGGCCGTAGACCTTCTCCGGTTCATCTGCCGGTGTCTCACCGAGTTCCTGACGATCGAACTGTTCGGGTGCCAGGATGGTGTACCACCGCTTTTCCTGTTTTGTGCGTGAAACTGATCGTTCACTCATTGTGTGTTAGAGTCGTGTTCTGATTCGCAGTCGGGTTCGGACACAGGTCCCGTGTCCGTCGGTTCGTCGTCCTGTTCGTCCCGTCCGTGGGCCGCGACGTCGATAGCGACCTCGAGGTTGACCACGTAGTCGTCTACCGTCGAGTGGAGACCCGTCGTCGTCTCGCGCTCGATTCGGGTGACGATCCGGCCATCCGCTTGTCGATTCTCGCGTTCGACGCTCGTCTCCATCTCGTCCGTGTTGTCGGGACACAGCGCCCGGGCGAGGAGGTCGGGATCGTCGCACGCCGTCCGAATCGTCGCTCGCCGGCTCATAGCTCCCCCCGGACCGCCGTGATGAGAGTCGAATCGTCCACCCTCGAGTCGTACCGGAGATATCCACGCCGGGGACCGACGTCGTATCCGACGTCCGTGTCCCCGTCCTCGGTGGGGTTCTCACGGGTTTCGTTCTCGAGTTCTCGAGCGATGCGTTCGACGGTCGGTCCGAGCGGCTCGCGGTTTCGAGTCGCGAGCGCGGCCTCACCCTCGCCGACCGCGAGCACGGTCGGCTCCGGCGAGCGATACTCGACGGCGAGGCGGGCGACCGTTTCGACCGGTCCGTCGTCGATGTCGAGAACCGATAGCCCATCGTAGCGGGCAGTCGATGCCCTCGCGAGTGAACCGTGGGCCGCCCTGGCGTGTTCGCGCCAGGCAGCGAGCGTCGGCTCGCGGGCGTCGTGTCCCATCGCGAGTGCAACACCGGTTCCCGGCTCCGCGCGTGCGGATGCCTCGAGCACGTCGGCGTAGCCGCCAACCGTCTCGAAAGGGGCCTCGGGCGTCTCGTACGGCCGCAGGATTCGCTGCACCGTCTCCGCTGCGACCGGTGGCGCGTCGTCCGTCCCGACCGCCTCGAGCGCGACGAGCGAACCGATCGACCGGTGATCGTCCGCGTCGAGTTCGGCGGCCGAGTCGACGGCGACGCCGACCGCCGAAAGCGCTTCCCCCGCGGCATCGGGATCGCCCGACCACGGTGTGGAAAGCTGCGTCGAGTGAGCGACGCCGTCGACCGGATCGGCAGTTGGGACGGCGACGCCCGGTCGGCGATCGATCAACCCGCGTTCGCGGGCCGCCTCGAGGATCCACTCGCTTTCACCCGCACCGGGTTCGACGCCTGCAGCGACGAGTCCGGCGAGTGCGAGCACTGGCTCAGGCGTTCCCTCGAGAGTTCGAACGAGGTCGACGGCCGCAAGCGTCGCGGCGCGGTCGGTCGCGTCGAGGCGCGGGACCTCCGCGTCGACCGCACCGATAGCGAGCGTCAGGTCGCGGTCACCGGCCTCCGCCGCCCCGATCCGGTGTGTTCGGTCTGCGACGGTGCGTTCGACGGTCATCTGAAACGGCGTCCCGCGGTCTGCGAGCGCCCTCGCGACGAGCCCACTGGCCGCGAGCGCGTCGCCGTCCGCCCGCGTCACGAGGTGGACGAAGCTCGCGCTCTCGATTCCGGCAGTGGCCTGCGTCGCGTCCGCGGTTCGACCGTCGGTGGACATACGGATTCGTTAGTTCTCCTCTATGATCTCCGTTGCGACGTCGTACGAGTACGAGAAGTCCGGCTCGATTTCGTCGCCACGATAGTAGTTGACGAGGCGGCGAACCTTCGACTCGGTGTTTTGCAGCGCGCGCTTGTTCTGGTAGTCCTGTGGGTTTTCCTGAACGTGCTCGCGCAGGCGCACCGCACGCTCCATCAGGTTTCGAAGATCTTCGGGAAACTCGGGATCGGCGTCGTTCTCCTCCAAGATTTCGGAGATCTTCTTTCCGGTCGCCAGCTTGACGTCCGGAACGGGCGTCCCAGTGACGCCCTCATCACGCAGTTTGATCCCGATCTGGCTGGGATCGTGGCCCTGTTCTGCCAGTTCGACGACCCGATTTTCTACCTGCTCTGGGTCGACGTCACTCCACTCCGGTGGTTCGTCTGCCGTTGGCTTGTCCGAACCGGACGAGCCGCGACGGCGGGTGTGCATTCGTGCCATTGGTCAAGGATAGGAATCGCACTGACCGCTCGAGACGTGCGACAGTCGACTCCCGACTGTCGGTGCACTTCCGCAATCCCAAGCCGCCCGAAGCCGGACGGCGAGTCAGATTTGCGGCCGTGCGCTTCCCACCGTCGCTTTCACCGGCGCGGACTAAAACGTTGCCATGTGGATGGCTACTGGAGTGTGCGTCTTTCTCACTGGCTCGAGCGTTTCGAGGGGTTTATTTGTGCTCCCGGAAAAGCAGTGAATGCCGACGAGGGCTCGTAGATCAGCGGTAGATCACTCCCTTGGCATGGGAGAGGCCCCGGGTTCAAATCCCGGCGAGTCCACTCGGAATTATCCGTTTTACACGGGGAAATTAAATCTACGAGAGGTAGCCTCTCGTAGCGGTTTTCCGGCGAATTACCGTTGCAGAATCTTCCATCTCAAAGAGAGTCCACTTGGGGGCGTGACGGACCCCGACGCTGTCTTGCGGTCGTTTGAGGGAGGTGATGCACGTGAGTTCGCCTGAACAGCGGGTTCGAGCGTTTACGCCGCCCGTCTGTCGGTTCTGCGGTCTCGAGATAGCGACAGTCGACGAGCAGTGCCC
>NZ_REGA01000018.1 GCF_003841505.1 Natrarchaeobius chitinivorans | reverse complement strand
ACGCAATGCCTCGCCAATCGTCGTGGCGAGCGAGAGCGCGTTCCGCACTCTCGCTCGCCGTCTCTTCAACACCCTCACCGATCGACTTGGATTCGCCAAGTCCTGGATCGACCAGTTCCTCAGTCCATATTTGCAAAAGTTATCTTGATCATTACGCTCTCTCGTGATGACGAAAGACGCAAAGCGTCTTTCGAACCATGGTCCTCGCCTCCTTGCAGTCGGCTGCGGTCCGTACTTCGCCTGCCTTCCTCGAGCGCACCGGCCCCTTTCAGCCCCACCCACAGGCCCTCACGATGCTCGAGCGCGTCGTCAGCGCGCGCCACGTGGCCGGGAGCGCGGCTCGAGCGCTGCGAGAGCCGCGGGACCCGGGGAAGGGCAGGCCGCTGTGCGGTACCTGGCGGTCTGAAAGGGCGAGGCGGGGTCGCGGTCGCTGTGGCGGCCCTATCCGACCGCAGGGAGGATATCCGTCACAGCGGGCGCGAGCGCGGCGAGGGCTTTCGTCGTAGTATCGATGGCAGAGACGGTCAAGAAGAGAGACGATCATGAGGCAGTCGACAGTGTCACAGGACCCGACTCACTCGACTAGCAGACCCTGAATGGAGTTTGCAGGCGGTTTATCGAACACGTTCACCGCGAGTGACCAACACACCAACGATCAGTATCCTAACGTTCTTTACCTTGGTTGAATAAGCAATAGTCGCGCACGTAAAGTGCGCAGAGCCGGAGTCAGTGGCTCCAACCAGAAACTCCGGCTCGTCGCGACCTCCGCGTAGCGGAGGCAACTCACGATTGTCGGCGGCGAAATAAAGACCTGCCGACGTGTCGCCGAACCAGTCTGACGCCCTGGCTCCATCGAGCCAGTGTCGTATATAGCTGGTCTTCGGCCGGGTCGTGCTCCGCTACGTCGGGTCTCGAGACGGAGCTACGACATGACACGACTCACGATACACTGCGACTGTGGAACCGACGTCCGAACGGCAATCACTGACGGCACGATCGCCTGTCCCGACTGCGAATCCGCATTCGAGGCGACGATCATCGAATTCGAGAGCGATCAGGATGCATCCCGCACTCGCGACGGCATTCGCTCGTGTCGCGGCCCGTGAGGGCCGTCACGGGACGGCGCTCCCGCCGCTGTACGAGACTGTCGACACCGAGGCGCTCGTCTCGCTGCTCGAGCCCGACGCCGATATGATGGTTCGGTTCGAGTACGAGGGGTACGAGGTTGTGACCGAAACCGGGCCGCTCGAGGTCGAGGTGATCGACGGAGATCGCTGACGAAGGCGTCTGGCTATCGATTCTCATCTGTTTGGTTCACTGACTCCCTGCTATTGGATCGATATCAGCCGTGAATTCTCCTCGAGCTCCAACCCCACCCAACAACACCACTATTTAAACAAACCACTATATCCTGAACGGACCCAAATTATAATAGAACTACACACGTACTCCGCCGTAGGTGAAACAACGTGGAATCGTGGACTGACAGACTCACGACCAGAGAACGCGTTCGAAAGATCGCGCTCTCGCTCACCCGCCCCCGGACGGTCAACTGGATCAGGAACGAAGCCGACGTCGCCTCGTGGGATACCACGAAAGACGAACTCGAGCGACTCCTCGAGTACGGACAGCTAACCCGCGTCGAAGACGACGGTGGGAGCGAGACGCAATATCGATACGGCCCCAACTACCGTCGGCGCTATCTCGATCGCGTCGAGGAACTCACGGCGGAGCACACCAAAGAGGAACTCCGGGCCGAAGTGGCGGACGTCCAGGAGCAAATTGAAGCGTGGCAGGACGCCTACGATGTCGACTCCGTGGATGACCTCGAAGCGTCCGTGACCGACGCGAACCGCTCGAGCGACGAGATTCGCGAGCGAAACGCGGTCGTCCGCCGGTGGGAACGCGCCCGGGAGACGAAACGGCTGATCGACCACGCGCTCTCGCTGTACGACGACCTCGAGAGCGTCACTGACGGCGAGTCCGGCCCTCGGACGGGCGAGATGGCACAGTGACCGATGGTTTCGCCATTCGTCTTTCTCGCCCACCGGAGTTTGCTCGACCAGCACGCCGCCCACGGCGAGATTCGGACGTGGCTGGCCAATCAGGGCGAGTGTCGTGACGTCCGGTACGTCCCGAGTTCCATCCGGCGACACGAGGTCCGCGCCACGATCGATCCCGAGGTCCTGCTCGGCGAGCCCCACCCGCCGGAGACGGTCGACCTTCGCGTCGCGTTCGACGTCCCGGAAGACGCCGACTACGATCACTACGAGATTCAGTGGATCGACGGCGAGCGGAACTACTCGTTCGGGTGGCACCAGGACGGCACGCATCCCGACCTCGGGGAGTGTCACTTTCAACTGGACTACAGAGACGAGACGATCACTCGCGAACCGGCCGTGTTCCACGACAGCCATCCGGTGAACGTCCTCGAGCAGCGACTCTCGCTCGTCCCGTCGATCCTCGAGGTGGTGACGTGGGACGATAACCGGCCACGCCTCTCCCGGTGGCCGCCGCTGGACGTCTAACGGGGACCCCCTGCTCCGAAGGAAGCCTCTCCCCTCGAGCGCCAGTCGACAACCTTCCTCCTCGAGCGCCAGACGATCGACGTTGTCAAACGACAGGACCGACTACCCTCGAGTAATGGATATTCGGTTTCTCGGCGGCGCTCGAGAGATCGGTCGGAGCGCGATCGTCGTCGACGACCGACTCTTGCTCGATTTCGGGATGGACTCCGGTAACCCGCCGTCGTTTCCGATCGAGGACGTCGACCCCGAGGCGGTCGTGGTGAGCCACGGCCACCTCGATCACGTCGGCTCGATCCCCTCGCTCCTGTCGGGCGACGCCCGTCCGCCGGTTCACTGGACGCCGCCCACCCGCGATCTCACGATGCTGCTGGCTCGAGACACGCTGAAACTCCACGGCGGGACCTACGACTGCCCGTTCACGGAGGCCGAACTCGCCCGGCTGACCCAGGTCTCCGAGACCCACGGCTACCGCGAGCCGTTCGAGGCCGCGGGCTACGAGATCACCTTTTTCGACGCGGGCCACGTCCCCGGCAGCGCCCACGTTCTGATCGACGACGGCGACACCCGACTGCTCTACACCGGCGACTTTCACACCGAGGACCAGCGCCTGCTGTCGGGGACGACCGCCAGACCCGACGCCGACGTCGTGATCTGCGAGAGCACCTACGCCGACACGACGCGCGAGCCCCGCCCGGAGATCGAACGCGCGTTCGTCGACCTGCTCGAGGGGACGATCTGGGAGGGTGGCACCGTCGTCGTCCCCGCGTTCGCCATCGGGCGCACCCAGGAGGTGCTGTGCATCTGCGAGCGCCACGACCTCGAGTGCTACGTCGACGGGATGGGTACCCGCGTCGCGGAACTCCTCTTGCGCGAGGAAAACCGGGAGTTCCTGCGCGATCCCGACCTCCTCCGGCGGGCGAAGGGCAACGCCCGCTTCGTCGACGGCCGCGATGGCCAGCGCGAACGCATCGCCGAACAGAACACCGTCATCGTCACCACGAGCGGAATGCTCCACGGCGGGCCCGCGATGACCTACGTCCCCGCGGTCAGCGACCACCCCGCCAACACGATCGCGATGACCGGTTACCAGGTCGAGGGGACGCCCGGCCGGGACCTCATAGACACCGGTAGCGCGGAGATCGACGGCCGGATGATGCGCGTCAGCGCCCGCGTCGAGCAGTTCGACTTCTCCGCGCACGCGGACCGGACGGGTCTGCTCGAGTTTCTCGAGGCCTACCGTGAGTCCACGATACTCGTCGATCACGGCGACCGATGCGAGGCGTTCGCCGAGACGCTGCGCGCCGAGGGGTACGACGCTTCCGCACCGAAACTCGGGGAGCGACTCGAGGTCGACTGACAATGCTCGAGGCCGCCTAACGAACGACTCGAAACCGGTCGATAGCCCCGTCGATCGCCGACGTTCGTAATACTAATACCGGACTGGTATCTCGATGGCGAACGTGAATATCTTCTTCAGCGGCTCGATCCGCGGCGGTCGAGACGACCGCGACCTGTACGCCGACCTCATCGAGCACCTCGAGCGCCACGGCACCGTCCTCACCGAACACGTCGGAACGGAGAACGTCGAGCAAACGGAGGCTGCGGCGGGGATCACCGACGGCGAAATCCACGATCAGGACGTCGAGTGGCTCCGAGGGGCCGATATCGTCGTCGCGGAAGTCACCACGCCGAGTCTCGGCGTCGGCTACGAACTCGGCAGGGCCGCCGAAACCGGGAAACCGGTGTGCTGTCTGTACCGACCCGATTCGGCGCACGAGCTGTCGGCGATGATCCGCGGCAACGACGCGTTCGAGGTGATCGAGTACCGCGACCTCGAGGGCGTCGAGTCACGGCTCGAGGAATTCGTTCGGGAGTACCGCTAATCGGTGCCTGATCGCCTAACCGGTACCTGATCGGCTAACCGGCAACTAATCGCCTAACCGGTACCTGATCGGCTAACCGGTCGCCCCCGGCGTCACTTCGCGGCCGATCGCTCGCCTGCCGGCTGAAGTTCCTCGTCGACGAGCGTCTCATAGGCACGTCTGAATCGCTCGGAGAGCGCCTGGTGGGAGATGTCGAGTTCGGCGGCCAGTTCCTCCATCGAGATGCGGCGCGGAATCTCGAAGTAGCCGTACTCGAGGGCTGCCTCGAGAGCCTCTCGCTGTTCGGGTGTCAATCGGGTGTCGGGTTCGGTCGCCTCGGTTACGTCGGTAACGCGTCTGAGGTCGGCGCTGATCCCCTGCTCGATCAGCCGGTCGTAGGCGTCACACAGCGCGTCTCGGTCCGGAAACCGGAGTCGCACTTGCCACCAGCCGTCGGTCGCCCACGCCTCGAGCAACGATCCGCCGTCCGCAAGCAGCGGGTCGCACAGGCTATCGATTCCCGTCCCATCCGCGAAACTTACGTCGAACAGCAGCCGAGACTGGGTCTCGACGAGCAGATCGTAGTTCTCGACCGAAGGATCCGTGTCGAACGCCGCCTCGGCCAGTTCGCAGTCGACACCCGACACCCAGAGACAGGGCCGGGTCTTCGACACCGACGACTCGAGTTCGAACGTCGCATCTGGGGCGTACTCGAAGGCCGTCTCGAGTGTCGTGTCCGGAACTGGAAACCGGAGTTCGGCTATCGTCGACATCACACCACGTACATCACGGTGACGTAAAAATCGCTGTTCAGCCACGGCTGACCGTCCCGTCCGTTGGTATTTCGTTCGAACCGGTGGTTTCGGTGATCGAACCCGCCGCGTCTCGAAGCGGCATCTGTCGTGTCTCGAGCCGGCGTCCGTCGCGTCTCGAAGCGGTATCCCTCTCGTTTCGAGCCAGCGTCCGTCATGCCTCGAGCCGGCGTTCGACCAACTCGCACACGTATCCACAGTCGAACTGGCCAGCCATGTCGGTGAGGTAGTCGAACTGGCCGGCGTGCTGGCGCGCGTCAGTCGAGCCCCTCGCCCTCGAGGACGCTCGAAAGCTCCCGCACGCCGGCTTTTTCGGTTCGATCCGGGTTTGCGAGGATCCGGACCGGCTGATCGCCGAGCGGGACGAACTCGAGTTCGAGTCGGTCGGCCGTCTCGGCGAGTCCGATCCCGACGTCGGCGTCGCCGGAGATAACCCTTCGCGCGGGGCTCTCGTGGGCTCTGAGGTCGAGGTCGAAGCCGTCGATCGCGTCGGTGAGATCGGTTCGACTCTCCCCGCGTTCGTCCGCCAGTTCGGCCAGCGATCGCTCGAGGGTCGTCCGCAGGCCGGAGTCGGTCGTTCGATTGACAAAGCGCAAGTCGCGGTCGATCAGGTCGGCGAGTTCCTCGACTTTGTCGGGATTTCCGGGCCGAACGATCAACCCCCACTCGCGCTCCCAGCCGCCGAGTTCCGCCGCGTCGATCTCCCGGTCGATCGGACCGGCCACGGCCGCGACGTCCGGAACGCCGTCGCGAAACCGCCGGAGCGCGGGTCGCGATCCCACCGAGAGATATCGCGGGTGCTCGAGGCGGTCGAGGAGCCGATTCAGCGTCGGGTCGTCCTCGCCGACGCCGAACAGCGTCGGCGGCCTGACGTCCGGCGAGAACAACTGGACGGTCACGGACTCGCCCTCGTCGAGGTAGTCCGTTTCGGGATCGACGGCGACGACGCCGTCGGCTTCGGCGAGGCTGGTCGTCGCGCCGCTTCCCTTGTCGACGGGATAGACGAGCGGTTCGGCTCCGGCGCTCTCTACGGGTTCGTTCGCCCCCGTCGAGGACGGTCCGCTCTCGACGAGGCCGACGGGCATGAGTCGAAGCCGTCCCTCGTCGTATCGCTCCTGTCTGGCCATCCGGCCGGTGACGGTCGCCGATTCGGGTTCGGAACGCCCCGCGGCTTCGCGTATCGCGGGCGCGACGAACGTTCGAAATACCATCATCGCCGACACGGGATAGCCGGGGAGGCCGACGTACGCCGACTCGTCCAGTCGACCGACGAGCATCGGCTTGCCCGGCTTAACGCGGACGCCGTGGAGCAACAACTCACCGCGCTCTTCGATCACCCGGTAGATGACGTCGACCGCGCTCGCACTCGTCGAGCCCGAAGAGAGCACGAGATCGCACTCGTCGGCGGCCGCTCGAAGCACCCGCTCCATCTCCTCGCGGTCGTCGCCGGCGTGGGGATAGAGGACCGCTTCGCCGCCGGCGTCCTCGACGCCCGCGGCGATCGTGTAGCTGTTGACGTCGTAGATCTCGCCGCGCTCGCTCGCGAGGTCCTCGCCCGGCCGGACGAGTTCGTCGCCCGTCGAGACGATGCCGACTCGAGGCCGGCTCCGGACGGGTACCTCCTCGACACCGAGCGCCGAGAGGAGTCCAATTTCGCGGGGGGTGATCTGCGTTCCGGGGCCGAGCGCACGCTCGCCCGCAGCGACGTCAGCACCGGCGAACATGACGTTGTCGCCGGGGGCGACGCTCGTTCGAACCAGCACGTCGTCGCCGTCGGTATCGGTTCGTTCGACCGGAACCATCGCGTCCGTCCCGTCCGGCATCACCGCGCCGGTCGAAATCTCGACGGCCTCGCCGCGCTCGAGTTCGACGTCGGGTTCCTCGCCGGCGTGAACCTCGCCGACGACCGCGAGTCGTGCGGGGTCGGCCTCGTCGGCTCCGAACGTGTCTCGCGCCCGGAGCGCGTAGCCGTCGAGACTGGCCCGGTCGAAGCCCGGAACGTCGAGTTCGGCGTCGAGACGCGCCACGAGTACCCGGCCGCGGGCCTCCTCGAGCGGGACGCGATCGATTCCACCCTCGAGCGACAGCGACGCGATCGCTTCGCGCGCTCGCTCGGGGGAAACGAGGTCGCGAAACTCCTTTCGATCCATACCGCCAATTAGGCCGGAAGCGTATAGTAGCCACTGATGCGGACTGTTGCCCGCGACCTGCCCTCGAGGTTCGGTGCGAAGCGGGAATCCGGCCGATCGACGCCGGGATCAGCCGACCGACGAGCGAAACTCGGGCCGATCGGTGGGGGATTGCCGAAGTCGTCCCGCCAAACGGACCGGGGAAGCTTTGATCCCGCCGCCGATGAGTTGATATATGAACATGCGAGCCCGGGTCCGTCGGCTCGAGTTGCCACGGAGGCGATCGTCGTGATGGACGCGACCGAGGAGCTGCTCGAAGAGATCGGCTTCGATCCAGCGACGAGCGTGCTGACGTACCGACAGGCGCAGGTTCTCGCGTTGCGCGAACGCGGAATCTCGCAGGCGAAGATCGCCGAGGAGCTGGGAACGTCTCGAGCGAACGTCTCGTCCGTCGAGTCGAGCGCTCGCGAAAACGTCGAGAAGGCCCGCGAGACGGTCGCGTTCGCGGAGGCGTTGCGCGCTCCGGTTCGCGTTCGCGTTCCGCGGGGGACCGACCTCTACGACGTTCCCGAACTCGTCTACGAGGCCTGTGACGAAGCCGGCGTCAAGGTCGACTACACCGCACCCGACCTGATGAAAGTCGTCAGCGACGCCGCGGGAGCGGCCGTCTCGGGCCGAGAGGTCGCGACGCCGCTGATCGTCGGCGTTACCTCCGAGGGAATGGTCCGCGTTCGCCACCAGGAGTGACTCTCGTACGGATTGCTGTCACTGTGTACCGGACCGGCCGGGTGCCGTCCCGCGGTCGCTCCAGTACTGACGTACAGTAAACCGTATCAGCCACCCGATGGGAAACTGACACTGGGATCGCCATCCGCTCAGGACGGCGTCGATCGCTTTCGCATCCGCTGACACTCGAGCGTGACGCCCTCTTGCATCTCGAGGGAAGCCGCGTCGTGGCCCTCGTATCCGTGCCGTTCGTAGAAGGCGATCGCGTTTCGTGAAGCCGTCAGTTCGAGCGCCTCGACCCCCCTGTCACGCGCGGCCGACTCGAGGTCTCCAAGAATCGCGCTGCCGACGCCCTCGCGTGCGTCGTCGGGGTGGACGTAGACGGCACCGATCTCGGCCGTCGACTCGTCGAGATCGGCCGGATCGAACTCGAGCAGGCCGAAGCCGACGATCGACCCGCCGTAGTCTGCGACGACGACCCGAAATCCCGACTCGCCGACGGGGTAGCGTTCCGAGTGAACGTGTGAGAGCCAGGCCTCGACCTGCCGGTCGTCGTACGCGTCGCTGCCGAGTTCGCGAATCGACGCCGCGTGGACGTCTTCGATACCGACGGCGTCGGTCGCCGTCGCTTCGCGGATCCGAACGTCGTCCGTACCGATCGATTCGTGCTCGTGACCCACGGTCACACGACCCGATTGTGAAACGCCTCGCCGGCCTCGAGTCGGTCGACGTTCTCGCGGACGAGGTCGCCGACGTCCCGAAAGTAGTCCTCGGTGAAGGCCGCACAGTGAGGGGTGACGATCACGTCGTCTATCTCCCACAGCGGCGACTCCGGCGACAGCGGTTCGGTTTCGAAGACGTCGAGTGCAGCGCCCGCGATCGATCCCGTCTCGAGGGCGTCGACCAACGCGTCCTGATCGACGACCTGGCCGCGGCCGACGTTGACGAGGTACGCCTCCGCGTCCATCGCGTCGAAGACGTCGGCGTCGACGAGTCCGTCCGTCTCGTTGGTCAGCGGCAGCGTCACGACCACGAAGTCGGCGTCGGCGACGGCCTCGAGGAGGTCCTCGGTCGCGAAAACCTCTTCGAAGCCGGGGACGGGGTCGGCGGATCGTCGGACTCCCGTTACGCGAACGCCGAGCGCGCCGAGGACGTCGGCGACGCCGCCCCCGAGCGTGCCGGTGCCGAGGACGCACGCGCTCGTGCCGGGAAGCGTAAAGGCGTCGTCCCAGCCCGGTTTCTCCCACCGGCGATCGGTCCCGTTCGTGACGTACTCGTGGAGCCGCCGCGAGAACGCGAGCAGGTAGCCGGCGACGGTCTCGCCGACCGTCCGGCCGTGGATTCCCGCGCTGTTGGTGAGAATTACGTCGTTCGCATCGAACTCGTCGAACGGAAAGCGGTCCACACCCGATTGAATCGAGTGAACCCACTCGACCTCGAGGAATGCGTCGCGGTGGTCGAGGGTGATGACAGCGTCACGGGCGGCGATATCGTCGTCGCCGATCACGTCGACGTCGGCGGGGAGGACGGAGAGGTACGCGGACAGTTCCGTCGCCGGGAAAACCGTGTCGACCGATTCGTGGACGCCGACTCGCTCGAGTTCGAACTCCATAGGTGTCGGTACGGATGTCCTGGAAGAAAACGTTTCCACGAACGGTCGCCGTTTTGCGACGAGACGATCACTGTGAGTTCCGGATGGCCTCGAGCGCGCGCCGTTCGGCGTAGTACTGCACTCGGTCGCCGATCTCGCGCACGATACGTTCGTTGACCGCCTCGTGGGTGCTCTCGGGCACTCGCTCGGCGGTCCCCGGCAACGATTTCGACATGAGTACTGATTTCGGGGGATAGCTCAGGCCGACGCCATCTCTCGACAGCTCTCGGCGCACTCGGGCAGAATCTCCGCACAGGCTTGACAGTGATCGTGATCGTGTTGCTCACACTCCTCGGCACACTCCTCACAGAGGTCCGCACAGACGGCCGCGAGTTCGCGGTGATAGCCCGAATTCCGTGCCATCCAGCGGGCGTGTATCGTCGTGATATCGGCGACGTCCCGACAGAGACGGATGCACCGGGCCATCTCTTCGCCCTCGTCGAGGCAGGCGTCGGCACACCACTCACAGACCTGGGCCGCCTCGAGGCAGTTGTCGATACACTCCCGAACGTGATCGTCCGCGTGTTCGATCCGTTGGACTGCCATCACATGCCCTACATCGAACGCGTCCATCAACCTGGGCCGGGCGAGTGCAAGCGCTCGAGGACTCGACTGTTTCCTCCCCGACTGCCGCCTCTCGGGGCGTCGTCCGTCGTTGCCGGCAGCGTACACCGGAGTCGTCCGTCATTGCCGACAGCGCAATCGGACGGTCGTCAGACCCCGTCGTCCGCAGGATTCTCGAGCGCCGTCTCCTCGGCCTCAGGCAGTGGTTCGGAGACTTCCTCCGTCTCGACCGACGATCCGTCGGCGTCTGCCGACTCGTTCGTTCCGTCCGATTCGTCGGAGTTCGGCGCGACGCCGGGCACGTCGACCGTCTCGAGGGCGTCGCGAACGACGTCGCGTCCCTCGATCCCCTCGACGGTCGCCTCGGTCGTCAGGACGATGTGGTGGGCCATCGTCGGCTGTGCGAGCCGTTTGACGTCGTCGGGCGTGACGTACGACCGCCCGTCGATGGTCGCGGCCGCTCGAGCCGCTTCGAACACCCGCTGGACGCCCCGCGGGGAGACGCCGATTTCCGCCCGCCCGTCGCGTCTGGTCTCCCGCGCGAGTTCGACGATGTAGCGGCGAACTTTCTCGTCGACGGCGACCGTTTCGGTCAGCATCTGGAGGACGCGCACGGAGTCCGGCGTGACGGCCGGGTCGACGCTCGGCGACAGCGTTCGGCGGTTCGCTCTGCGCTCGAGTAATCCCATCTCGCCGTCGACGTCGGGATAGCCAAAGGAAGTCTTGACGCTGAAGCGGTCTCGCTGTGCTTCGGGCAGTCGGAACGTCCCCTCCTGTTCGATCGGATTCTGAGTCGCGATGACGACGAACGGCCTCGGGAGGTCGTGGGTCGTTCCGTCGACGCTAACCTGTCGCTCCTCCATCGCCTCGAGCAGCGCGGCCTGGGTCTTCGGCGGCGCGCGGTTGATCTCGTCGGCCAGCACGACGTTCGCGAACACTGGCCCCTTCGCGAACTCGAACTCGCCGGCGTGTTCGTCGTAGACGGTCGATCCGGTCACGTCCGAGGGCAACAGATCCGGCGTGAACTGAATCCGGGTGAACTCGAGGCCCATCGCCTCGGCGATCACCCGCGCGGTGACCGTTTTCCCCGTCCCCGGCACGTCCTCGAGCAGGACGTGTCCGCGGGCGAGGACGGCGGCGAGCATGGCGTGGAGGACTCGACGGTCGACGACGGCGGCCTCTTCGATGCGCTCGAGAATCGTGCGGACGGCCGTCGCGGCCTCGTCTGGCGTCACGTTCGTCTCGTTCATACTCGAGTGTCGAGCTAGACGGACATGAATTCTCGGTCCGTTGCCAGTTTCGGACGCGCCGGCGTGGACTGATACGGTTTACCGTAAGCCAGTACCGGTGTGACCGGAAGCAGTCCCGCGGTCACCGGTACACAGTGACACCGATCCGTACGAACCACCGACTGTGTCTATCCGCGAAGCGGAAACAGGAGAATCACCGCGCCGATGCCGATCGCGAGGAGCGCACCAGTTCCGCCGAACCCGCCGAAGACGCTCGTTCGAACCAGTTCCAGCGCGACCGCCACGAGTACGGCCCCGATCGCGACCGCGACGGAGAGCACGCCGTGGAACAACTCGAGTCGGCGGCTGTCCGGGAGGTGTCCGAGCTCCGCCGTAAGGCCGAGACCGTACGTCGAGACGTCCCAGACCACGGCCGCTCCGGCCAGACAGGCGAAGACGGGGATCGGGTGTACCCAGGCCAGCCCGACCGCGGCGAGAACGAGTCCCACCGCGGCGAGCGCCGGGCCACCGGCTCGGTCGGGAACCACACCGGCGACGACGGCGACGAACACGGCGAACCCGACGAGCAAGAACACGGGCGGCCCGACAGCGAAAAAGACGAACGCCATCAGACCGAGCGACGTAAGCGACACCGCGACGGTCGGATTCACGACGGCGATCGCAACGGCGGCGAGTATCGCTGCGGTGGTCCCGAGCGCGACGATCGCGACACCGACGGCGATCGCGGCGATCCAGCGACTCGTGTCCGTCTCGAACCGCCGGGTGAGCAGACGCAGACCCACCGTGAGGACGCTCGCAGCGATGCTGGCGAGCCCGATTGCCACGAACGGCAGGACGACCACCGGCGAGGTAAGCCCGAGAAAGATCGTCTCGAGGAAGTTCGTGCCGCCCGTCCCTTCGACGGCGGGAACGACGAGCAGGACGACCGCGACCGCTCCCAGGCCGAACGCGGCCATAATCGCGAACACCAGCCCTTTGCGCGCACGCTCGAGCCGCCGTTCGACGCGGTCGCGACGAGATCTGGCTGTGAATTGTCGAATCGGAAGCGCCCACAGCGCGACGACCAGACAGAGACTGGTGACGATCGCGACGAACGCGAACCCGGCGAGCGAACCGGCCGCCGTCGACGTCTCGATCACGCCGAGGAGTACCACCGAACCGAACACGACGAGTCCGGCACAGATCGCCACGAGAGCGGACGAGAACAGGAACGAGCCGTACGTCAGCGCACAGCCACCGACGGCCTGAATCGTCTCGTCACCCCCGACGTCGGCCCACGCCATCGCGATCCCGAACAGGGAGATCGTCAGCCCCGAGACGGCGATTCCCGCAGGTCCGACGACCGGCGCAAACAGGACGATCAACGCGAACGCGGGACCGAACGACACGATCAGTCCGTATCCGACGAACAGTTCGACGAACCCGGTCCGATCGGTCAGGGCGAACCCCGCCACAGTTAGCCCAACGACGGTCGCGAGGAGCGTGACCAGCGACGGTTCGCCGACCGCGACGCCGGCCCCCACGGTGAGCGCGAGCACCACGAGCGTAGCGATCCAGAGACTTGCCGCACGCGGCCGCCCCTCGTCCCCGATTGCAGACGGGCGATCGAGACGCGGGCCGGCGAGGGACATCTACTCCTCACCCCCCGTCGACGCCCGTTCCTCCGCCCGGGTCGTCGTCTCCGCTTCCCGGTTTGCCATCCGTTCCGATTCCGCCGTTCGCGTCCGATCACCGCCCGAGGCGCTGTCCGCGGCTGTCCCCTCGTCGACGCTGTCGCCGTTTCTCTCGGCGGTTCTACCGGCCCCCGACCCTCTCCCGGAAGACAGGCGAGCGCTCGAGAGACGTGCGTCCGCGCTGAAGGCGTACTCGACGACGAGCGCAAGCGGCGTTCCCCGACGCCAGTCGACGGTGCGCGCCCCGACGGCCTGACAGCGAGCCAGCCGCGTCCGCCGGCGCGTCTGTGCGTACTGCCCGCTTGTGGTGTTCGCCGGGATCACGTCCGGCGAGAGGAGCGAAACCGGGAGACCGGCCCCCCGCCAGGTTTCGACCGCTCGAACCGGTCCGTCGTCGAGTGCCGGCGAGAACAGCGCGAGCTGGGCTCCGGACGGTGCGAGTTCGATCAGTTTTCGGATCTGTTCGTCCACGTCCGGCGGTCCGGCCTCGGCCGATCGATCCGATCGACTCCAGTTCGAGGTCCGGATCGACTCCCGCCCCGGGGACCCACCGCTCTCGCCTTCAGACCCGTCGTCGGCCGTCGCCGCCCGGAAGGTCGAGAGCCCGCGGGTTCGCTGTTCGGCTCCGGTCCCCGGCTCGAGCCAGTGCAGTCCCGCCGGCCCGGGACCGTCGAGACCGACGACGGCGACGCCGACGTCGTGGCCGTGGCCGAGCAGGTCCGAGAGCGATCGCGTGGCCGCGTACGCCGACAGTTCCACGGCGGTCGGCCGGCCGGGACCGGCGACGACCCGGTTCGGTTCTCGGGCGTCGAGGACCAGGACGACGGTCGCGGCGACCCGGCGTTCGTAGTTGACCGTCGCGAGCGTCCCGCGTTTGGCGTAGTGACGCCAGTCGATCCGCTCTGCGGGATCGTCCGGACGGTACTCCCGCGTCGAGTGAAAGGTGAGCCCTTCTCCCGGCCTGTCTGTCGTCAACTGCCCAATCCGTTCGGTTCCGAGACGCTCGAGCGGCGGCGCGTCGGCGTCGAGCCGGCAGGCGAGCGTTCGATCGCCGTCGGTATCGGGCCTCGTCGTCGCCACGGAGGCCGCACCGAGTCCGCGAACCCTGACCTGTGGTGGATCAAACGCGTACTCGCCGCGGCGGGCGATCATCGCGTACTCCACTGTGAGGCGGTCCCCCGGCTCGAGCGTCGCCGCGCCGCGTGGCGATCCCTCGACGACGCCGAGTTCGGCCGGAACGGCGTCGGCGACGCGAACGTCCGGAAGCGTCCGGTCGGAGTCGTTGACGACCTCGAGGGAGACGGTGACCGTCCGGCCGGGCGGCGCGGGCGACGGCGACACGGTTCTCCGGGCGGTGAGGTCGGCCGGCACCGCGACGTGTGAGACCGCGCCGTAGGCCACGTACACCAGTGGGACGACCGCGCCGAGCAACAGGACGCCGTTCCCGGTTGCGATGCCGACGGCTGCGAGGGCGATTCCCGCGGCGACGGCTCCGCGCCACCGCCGTTGGCGGGTCGTCACGAACCGTCCACCTCGCGTCGACCAGCCGAATCTCCGGACGTGGACGGGTCGGTATCGGCTCCGGTCGGCGGTGCGTCGGCCGTGGTGGCGTCGCCGCTCGTGGACCCGTTTGCTTTCTTACCGCTGGTACTCGCTCCGTCGTCGCCGAGTCGAAGCCGTGGCGGCCGTGGTCCGCGGGCGATCGCATCCGGGTCGGCCGCCCGCTCGAGTCGCCCGTCCGCGCCGCGGGTCAGCTCCTCGAGGCGGGGTTTGACGACGGGAACGGTTCGCGGCGCTGTCTGGCCGGGAACCGTCGGCAACGCCTCGTCGGCGGCCGCCGCGACCGCCCCCGTCGCTCGACCGATCCGGCGTCGGACCACCCGCTCTGGAAACAGCCACGCGGTCAGCCGGTCCCGAAACGGTCGGTCCGGACCGGTCAGGTCGGCCTCGAGGACGCTCGCGGCGACGTCGTCGTCCGTCCACGACCCGTCCGCGAGGGTCGCCTCCGCGTCCGCTCGCGCCATCCCACCCTGAATCAACGCGTCGATCAGCGCCCCGCGAAGTACCGGTCGCGCGACGTCGATGCCGTCCTCGACGGTCCCAGCCGAGCGCGCCGCCGCGCCGGCATCGTCGATCACGGCCACGAGTTCGTCACTCGACAGTGGCGGGTCGCGGTTGGTTCGTTCCGGTGCGGGGGCCGCGAAGGTGTCCGTTTCCCCCCACGGGACCGCCGGCCCGTCACCAGCGACCTCGGGTGTCCCCCAGACCTTCACGATCACGACGAGTAGTCCCACCAGGACGATTACGGCGGCGACCGCCACGTGTACCGAATCGTCACTCGGTGAGCGACTGACAGCCCCGAGAAGCGTTCCGAAGCCCACGAAAAAGAGCCCCGTCAGGACGACGGCGAGTCGACGAACGGACGTCACGTCTCCACCTCCGTCGACCGGCGATCGGACTCGATCGATCGAGTCTGCCCGGGGGAAGGGGTCGCGTGTTCCGCTTCGTCGCGTCTCTCGCGTGTCGTCGAGGCATCTCCGTCGCCCCGGTCAGCCACGATATCGGCGTAGACGTCGTTTGCACGCGCCCTGACCGCTCGAGACCGAGGACGCCCACCGTACTCGACGTCCCGGAAGAGCGTCGTCAGTTCCGCGACGGGGTCGGGTGGATACCCCTGCTCGAGCGCCCGACGCTCGATCTCGCCCGGCGTCCGCGTTCGCCACTTTCGTGGCGCGACGGATCGAGCGAACGACCGCCACACCTCGCGAAACGGCCGATCGTGGTTCTCGTCGGTCGTCCCTGTGGTGGGACTCGTTGCTCTCGGCGGCTCGGAGTCGACCGACTCTGCCGATCCGGTTTCACTACGGCCGAACCAGCGCAAGACGAGTCCTGCCGCGGCGAGAGTAGCCGCGACGACCGCCGCCTCTCGGCGACCGAACTCGACGTAGGTGACGGCGACGATCAGTGTCGCTCCCAGACCCCCCACGACCGTTCGCACTCGCGGCGGCCAGAGCCGGCCGACCGCGCGGGACGTTCCGCGCAGAAGACGGGCGAGAGCGCCGAGGATGCGCCCCGGAACCGACGCCAGCCAGCCCGCGACGGCGAGAGCGATCCCGGTCACCGACCGCGGTATCGAAGCGATCCAACGACGGAGCGCACCGACCCACGACCGAACCCGATCGAGCCCCGCCTCGAGCAGGGAAACGATGCCGAGCGTCCGGGCGATAATCCACTCGAGGAGCCGTCCGAGCGCGTTCCGGACCCGGATAGAAGGTGTTCGGACGGTCACGGTTCGATCGCTCCGTACCGCAGCAACGCCGACACCGAACGAGAGGACGATCGCGAGCGTCCCGAGTCCGGCGAGTGGCCCGTAGAACGCTTCGACGACGAGTCCCGCGGCGAGCGCCGTCGCCGCCCCGAGAACGGTCGCCCCGCCGCGCACGCCGCGGACGCCGTAGCCAACGGCGGTGAAGCCACCGACGAGGGATCCGAACAGCAGCGTCTGCCACCAGTAGACGGCGAACAGCGAGGTTGTAGCGGTCTGATCGTCCGTGGTGACCGTCACCGGCGTCGTCGGATCGCGCGGGAGTTCGAGCGCCATCGTTCCGTCCGGACCGGTCGTTCCGCGAGGTTCGCCGTCGACGGCCACCGACGCGCCATCGACCGGTTCGTCGGCGGTTTCGGCCAGAACCGCACCGTCGCTTCCGGGAACCGGTGCGATTCCATCCGGTTCGAGCGTCGTCTCGAGCAACAGAACGTCGACCGACGTCGTCCCGTCGAACTCGCCGCGGGCGACACCGATCTCGATCCGGTCGCTGCCGTCGTCGGGAACCGTCACCGCGGCTGTGCCGTCGTCGTCGGTTTCGCCGACCGTCGTTTCGTCGACCGTGACGTCGGCCGACCGCATCGGTACACCGTCGATTTCGGCGACGACGGTGAGGGTTTCGTCCGGGTACGGCTCGCCGCGGACGCCGATTCGGACGTCCCCGTCGATTTCGTACTCCGCCGTCGCGTTCCGTGGCTGTCCGCCTTGCTGGACGCTTTCGACTCGCTGTGTCTGTGCCCGCACAGTCGAGAGGTGGTCTGGATCCGACCTCGAGGTGCCGAGAGAACCGAGATCCTGGTGGAGTTCGGTGCGTTCGCCTGCGCCGGACAGCGTGGTCGATCCGACGGCCCGGCACTCGGCCTGTTCTCCGGTCCCGACCTGGATGACGAGTTCCCGGACGTAGGGCACTTCGCCCGTTACCCGTCCCGACTCGTCGGTTTGGCCGATCCGACGGTCGTCGAACCACACCGGCGCGTCGGCCAGCGGCTCTCCCTCGTAGTGGATCGTCGCCGTCACCTCTCGGCCGGGTGTCGGATCGTCGTTCAGCCAAACAGTGCACGCGGTGTCCACCTCGGGGGGGTCCGACGGTTCCCAGATCCACTCGATCCAGTCGAACAGGTCGAACCAGTCGAACGCGTCGCCGTCCGCGCTCTCTTGGGCTTCAGGCGGCGGATTCGCGTCCGGAAGCGACAGTCCAACGCCGCCGGCAGCCGGCGCGAAAAACGCTCCGAGGACGAGCGCGGCCGCCGCGAGGACGACGAGGGATACCTGTCGGTAATCGACCCTGCTCGTCGACTCGTCGGGCGGTTCGTCGGCAGCCATTCGTCTCTCCTGACTCACACGGGTTCCTGTACGTCAGTTCCGGCGCACCCGCGACTCGGGCGGCGGGTGCGCCGGGACATCGGCACAGTAATACGTATCACACCGCGTTCGATCCGAAGCGGCGATTGTTCGTTCCGGTAGACGTGGGGCCCGTCCGATCATGAAGGTACCCACGCGTTTACACTCCGAGAGAACGCGCCGTCCAATCTGGAAACCTCCGAGAGAACGCGCCGTCCAACCTGGAGGCCTCCAAGAGAACGCTGCGCGGGTTACTCGAGGACGACTCGTCACTATCGTTCGTTTCGATCCGTGGGTAAACAAATCTGTTGGATCGCGTACTGGTCAAAAAGACAGTTCGTGATCGAGGCCGAATCGGTCGCTACCGGCGGGCCTCGAGTTCCGCCTCGAGATCCGCCAACTCCATGTCTTTCATCGAGAGCAACACGAGCAAGTGATAGACGATGTCGGCGGCCTCGTAGGCAACCTCGTCGCGGTCGTCGTCTTTGGCCGCGAGCACGAGTTCGGTCGTCTCCTCGCCGAGTTTCTCGAGCACCGCGTTCTCGCCTTTCTCGTGGGCGAAAAGCGAGGCGGTGTACGAGTCCTCGGGCAACGTTTCCTTGCGATCCTCGATAACGTCGAACAGCTCCTCGAGTACGTCCTCCATCTATAGTTCACCGGAGACGGTACGGATGTCTTGTAACTGTTCGAACTTCTCGCTGTCGTCTCGGCCGTCCTCGAAGACGTCTTCGGTGACCTCGATCGGTGCGTTCGTCCGGGCGGCCAGCGCGAGCGAGTCGCTCGGACGGGCGTCGACGACGGCGTCGCCGCGGGGCGTCTGAACGTGGAGGTCGGCGATGTACGTCCCGCCGCGGCCGTCCTCTCGAGTTTCGATCGCGTTGACGACGACGCGGTCGATCCGACTGCCCAGTTCCTCCATCACGTCGAGCAGGAGGTCGTGTGTCAACGGCCGGCCGATGTCTTCGGCCTCGAGACCGCGTGCGATGCTCGTCGCCTCCTCGAAGCCGATGAAGATGGGAACGACGTCGTCTTCGTCGTCGACGGCGAGGACCACGACCGGAACCGGACCCTGTGGAGTCCCCGCGACGCGAACCGAATCGATGGATGCCTGCATATTCCTACTCTCGCGTGCGAGAGAGAAAACAGGTCCGGTCGCGAGTGCATGCATATCCGGTCGCGAGTGCGTGCATGTCCGACCGCGACTACATGGCTCTCCGACAGGTCCGGGCTGGATGCACGGCCGCCTGGCGGCCCCGATTCGAAGGCACGGCCGCCCGAATCTCGAGCGGATCAGGGCGACTTCTCGAGAGCCGGAACCGACGCCGCGTCGGTTTCGAAGAACGTCAGCCCGTGGATTCGACTGTCGGGAGTCAGTTCGGGATGAAACGAGGTGCCGACGACCGGGCCGTCGCGAACCGCGACCGGCCGTCCGTCCCACGAGGCGAGCACCTCGGCGTCGCCGACTTCGGCGATGGCCGGCGCGCGGATGAACACCGCCGGATACGGCTCGTCGTCGGCCAGCCCGTCGACCGACAGCGGCGCCTCGAAGCTGTCTTTCTGCCGCCCGAACGCGTTGCGTTCGACGGTTGCACCGAGGACGCCGAGTTCGTCGACCCGGTCGTCGCCCGCGTCGCTCGAGGCGACGATCAGCCCCGCACAGGTGGCGAGCAACGGTTTGTTCGCCTCGACGTGAGCGCGAATTTCGGGGGCGATCCCTTCGCCGTGGACCAGCCGCGAGATGGTCGTCGACTCTCCGCCGGGCATCGCGAGCAGGTCGCAGTCGGGCACGATTCCTGCCGTTCTAATCTCGCGAACGTCGACGTCTCGGCCGCGGGCTCGAGCCGCCCGTTCGATGGCGTCGGCGTGTTCTTCGACGTCGCCCTGGACGGCGACGACGCCCGCAGTCAGTGACATAGCCGCGAGTACGGATGCCCCCCTCAAAAATGACGCGTCACGGTACGACCGCGCCGTCCCCGGTACGACCGGGAGATTGGTACCACGAACCGACTACTCCCCGGAGACGATTCGAACCCCGATTCCGTCCGGATCGGCGACCGCGAAGCCGCGTTCGTCGTCGGTTTCTCGCAGCTCCTCGCTCTCGAGTCGCTCGCGGATCGTCGCGACCGCCGCGTCAGGGACGACGACTTCGAACCACGCGAGCCCTCGCGAATCGTCCGCTATGGACTGCGTTCGGCCCTTCCAGGTATTCAACCCGACGTGGTGGTGATAGCCGCCGGCCGAGACGAACAGCATCGACGACCCGTTGGTGATCATCGCGTCGAATCCGAGCGCCTCCACGTAAAACGCGCGAGCGGCGTCGATCGAGGACACCTCGAGGTGGACGTGACCGACGTCCGTCTCCGGCGGTGCCGTCGAGGCCGCTTCGGTCGCCACCTCGGCCGCGATTCCATCGAGGTCGAGGGGTTCAGACGGTGCCACGTAACTCCCGTCGTCCGCTCGTGGCCACTCCGCGCGCGGCCGGTCCCGGTAGATTTCGACGCCGTTGCCGTCCGGATCTGAGAGGTAGAGCGCCTCGCTGAATCCGTGGTCGCTCGCCCCCTCGAGTCGCCAGCGGTCGCGGATCCGAGCGAGGGCGTCCCCGAGCGCCGCGCGTCCCGGGACCCTGAACGCGGTGTGAAAGAGACCGGCCTCTCGACGGTCGCGCGGACGAGCGTCCTCGTCCGAGATCACCACGACCAACACCGTTTCGTCGACCCCCAGGCTCGTCGTTGATCCGCTCTCCGACAGAACGTCGAGTCCGACGACGTCGCGATAGAACGCGACCAGTTCGGCCCGATCGGCCGTTCGAAGCGCAGTTCGGCCGAGACGCGTCTCGTTCGGAAGCGATCCGGAAGGAGTAGTCATACGATCAGTACGCACCGATTCCGTATAGAGGACTCGGCCGACCCGAAGTCCGGCGAGACTGGCATCACTCGAGGAAATCGAATCGGACCGTCGAGACCGTCGCCGAAAGACGGCGGTCGCTGTCGAACGCGAGTCAGAGAAACCGCCGGGACCGAGAAACTACGCGACGAACGTCAGCAGTTGCACGAGAACGCCGATCATGACGCCCGTCGCGATTACCGTCTTCGGGTTGATGAGAATCGCGTTCGAGTCCTCAGCGTCGAAGTACCGGACGAGTCCGGCACTGGACATCAATCCGCCGGTGTTCTGTCCTTTATCCATACCACGTGTTACCGGCCGAGGCGAACTAAACCTTTCGACGTTTGTCCGAGGTGGCGGACACCCAGAAGCGACGGCGTGCGAGCAAGTGGGAAACCCTTATGCGCGGCGCGTGGCAACTGTCGATGAACCGTATGACTGTCACGCTCAAGGACTTCTACGCGGACTGGTGTGGCCCCTGCAAGACCCAGGATCCCATCCTCGAGGAACTCGAAGACGACTGGGACGGCCGATTCGAGATCGAGAAGGTCAACGTCGACGAACAACAGGACGTCGCAAACGAGTACCAGGTGCGCTCGCTGCCGACGCTCGTCATCGAGAACGACGACGGCGTCGTCGAGCGCTTCGTCGGCGTCACCCAGCGCGAGGACATCGAAGACGCACTCGAGTCCGCCGGCGCGTAACGCAGTTTGTTCGTTTTTCGACCGCGAGCGACCGGATAGCGTCGGCTTCGAATCGACTCCGGGCCGCTACACCCACTTCACGCCGACGTCGTGCATCTCGTCGTTGTACTTCGCGATGTTGATCACGAGCGGCGTGACGCTTTCGACCTCCGCGGCGTTCGAAAGCGGGCCGGCCTCGAGGGCGCGAAGGCCATCGATCTCGTTCGTGAGCGTTCGGACCGTCTCGTTCGCGTCCGGATTGTCGCCGACGACGAGCGTATCGAGGTCGAACTCGACGTCCAGATCGGCCAGTTTTCCGGCCGCGAGGTTGTGGTATGCGCCGACGACCGGAACCGCCTCGGGAGCGCGCTGAGCGACGAGTTCGCTGACGCTGCCCGCACCTGGCGGGTGATAGTGCATTCCGTCTTCGTCGCCTTTCATCCCCACCGCAGGAGTGACCAGGATCGTCTCGTCGTCGAGACTGTCCGCGACGGCCTCGACCGTGTCGCCGGCGTAGTACGGCGGCACCGAGAGGATTACGACGTCGGCTCTGTCTGCCGCCATCTCGTTGGCGAAGCCCTTGACCGTCGCCTCGTGTCCCCGCTCGTCGAGTTCCGTTTCGTAGCCGTCGACCGCGTCGCGTGCTTTCTCCGGATCTCGAGAGCCGATGAGGACCTCGTGGTCGGTGTCGCGCGCGAACCGGAGCGCCAATCCTTCACCGATGTCGCCAGTGCCGCCCAGTAGTGCGATACGCATAGACACACCTCTGGATGGCACCCGAATAAATGGGTCGGTGGGCGGCCGATTTCGCCGCGAGTCCGGCGACGGTCCCGACCGTCGCGTGGACTCTCCACTCGCGTCACTCACCCTGCACTCGCGTCACTCGCCCTGGCCGTCGGATTGGACGGCGCGATCCGGGCTCACGGGGCGTCGTCTCCTGGCTGTCGGATAGGACGGCGTGATCCGGACTCACGGAGCGTCGTCTTCGTCCGGGTTCATCGCGGATCCGAGTCCGCTATCGTACGCGTCGCGGTTTTTCACCTCTCGGATCCGCTGGTCGAGCCGGTTCTCGAGTGCCCGCCGACGTTCCTCGGCCACGTCGGGATCGGTTCCGAGATCACGCAGATCCTCTCGTGCCGACCGCAACACGGCGACGGCCTCTGCCGTCTCGAGTTCCGTCGCGCGATCCAGACTCCGCTCGACATCTTCGAGTGTCGTGTGGGTCATGCCGGTCGTTCGACGGGCGAACGCTTGAACGTTCGACCGGGACCTGCCACTCGACGACCGAGAGCCTGCGAGAGCGTCTCGGACCTCCGGACCCCAGCGAGACAGACGGGCGTGTGGGGGTGTAGTCACTATCGGCAATCGAGGACGGGAGTCGGATCGCGAACCGCGATTCCGAACCCGGCGAACAGGACGAGGATCTGGCCGGCAAGAGCGAAGAGGGCGAGAGTCGCCCCGCCGAGAACCGGGGTCCGAACGAAGACGCGGAGGACGTCCGAGACGGGCAACAGGACGCCAGCGACCGCGAGAAAAACGGCCGAACAGAAGACGAGCAGAAACGTCCGGACGAAGTACGCCGACGTGACGTCGAGTCGTTCGAGGCCGCCGTAAAACGAGAGCCAGCCACCGACCAGGACGCACGCGATCAGATACAGGTTGACGACCAGCCCCGAACCCCCGACGACGCTCGACAGCGCGTAGCCCGCCGGGAGGAACGTAACCGGAAGATAACACACCGACAGCCTGGCGAACTCTCCGCCACCCGCCGGATTCGCCCGAATCGTCCGATAGCCGCTTCGCTCGAGCCAGATCGTTCCGAGCGATGCGGCCACCAGGATGCCGAACCAGACCGCCTCCTCAGGAACGCCGGCATCCGCCGGCGAGGTCCCGACTCCCCGAACCACGGCGAGGGCCGCGTTGGCCCCGAACCAGGAGAGTCCGACGAACGTTCCGATCGCCGCTCCGATCTCGAGGAGCATCGACGCTGCGGTCGCACGGAGGGTCCGGACCGTATTGCTCACGCGATAACACCGTACTACTCCCGCCAACCATTCATGCAACTAAATAGGTACCGATGCGATGAAAACGCCGTCACTCATGACTACTGGTCACCGCCACCCGACACGTCGTCCCGATTCGGGAGGTCCTCGGTGGCCGGTCCTTCGAGAACGTCGCCGTCGGGGGAAAATCGAGAGCCGTGGCACGGACAGTCCCAGCTACACTCCGCGTCGTTCCACTCGAGAAGACAGTACATGTGCGTACAGACGGCCGACGTCGTGTGGAGGTCGCCGTTCGCGTCGCGTGCACAGGCGATCGGTTCTCCGCCACGGCGAACGATCGTGCCCTCGCCGCGTTCGAGCGAGGGGGGATCCGGAGTGAGCAACGTTCGAAGCCAGTCGGTCGCGAACTCGCTGGCGGCGTCGGCGTTTTCCGTCACCGTGGCCCCAAGTGACGCCTTCGGCGTGAAACGCAGCGGATCGAACAGATCGCGTTCCGGCGGCCGCTCGCCGGTGACGAGATCGGCCAACAGCGTTCCGGCGGCCACGCCGTTGGTCATCCCCCAGCCACGAAAGCCGGTCGCGACGAAGATGGTCTCCGTTCCCGGACCGGCGCGACCGACCAGTGGCACCCTGTCCGCCGGTTTGTAATCCTGGGTCGACCACCGGTAGTCGACCGATTCGACGGAAAACCGGCTTCGGGCCCACTCGAGGAGGCGTCGATACCGCTCGGCGGTCGAGCCTCCCTGTCCGGTCTTGTGATTCTCGCCGCCGACTAACAGGAGTCGCCCGTCCTCGTCGCGGTGGGTTCGAACGGACCGGTAGTTATCTCCCGGCCGATAGTACATCCCCTCCGGGTGTGGACCGTCCAGTCGCAATCCGAGGACGTACGATCGCTTCGGGTACATCCGCGCGAAGTAGCCGGCCCGATCGAGGATCGGAAAGCCGGTCGCGAGGACCACCCGTCGAGCCGTCACGCTCCCCGCTTGCGTGCGAACGCGACAGGGATCTCCGGGATCGACGTCGGTGACCCGCGTTCCCTCGTAGACCGCCGCGCCGTCGTCGCCGCGCAACTCGTCTGCGACCGCGAGCAGGTACTTCCGGGGGTGAAACCACGCCTGATCGTCGAACCGGACAGCCGCCTGCGCACGCTCGAACGGCGGGACCGAGGTGACGTAACTCGCCTCGAGTCCAGCTTCTCGCGCCGCGTTTGCCTCCCGTTCGATCTTCGCGGGGTCGTTGCCGTAGAGGTACGACGGAACCCGCTCGAACCCGCAGTCGATTCCGAGCGCGTCGATTCGCGTCTCGACCTCGTCGATGGCATCCTCCTGAACCCGCGCGTACTGACTCGCCTGTCGTAGCCCGAACTCCCGACGCAGGTGATCGTAGATCAGGCCGTGCTGGCTCGTCAGTTTCGCCGTCGTCTTGCCCGTCACGCCAGTTGCCACTCGGTCGCGCTCGAGTACGGCCACCGTCTCGCCGCGTTCCCGTAGCGAGATCGCCGTCGAGAGCCCGGCAATCCCCGCACCGACGATCGCTACGTCTACCGATTCTGTTCCCTCGAGCGCCGGACCGTCGTCGGCGTCGGCGGTCTCGAGCGTGGTGGCGAGCCACGGTGACGTCGGTTCCCCGGGGAGGTCGTCGTGACGGCTAAATTCGGACATCGGAACGGTCGCTCACTATGTCACCGATTGGCAAAAAACGGCCGGGCGAACGTGCCGGCACGCTCGACGGACAGCCGGGTGAGACCCGCGCCGACGGTTCGGATCTCGAGGTCGACCACACCACACGAGACGCGGGAGAAAAATCGGGGCTCGAGGCGGTCAGGACTCGAGACGGCCCGGAAGGTCGTTGATCGACTCGAGAACGGCGTCGGCACCCTCGGCGTCGTACTTCCGGCGTCCCTCCTCGCCGGTGAGCCCGCCGGTCAGGACGCCGACGCCGTGGTACGTCCGCCCGGAATCCGCCTCCGACGCGTTGACCGCCGTTCGGACGTCGTCGAGCGTGTCACCGACGAAGACGACGGTGTCGGCGTCGAACCGCTCGGCGAGCGTCGTCAGCGCTCGCGGATGCGGCTTTCCTTCCTCCCAGTCGTCCATCGTGAACCGGTGGTCGGCCGGAATCTCCTCGTCGAGGCCGACGCGGTCCAGTGCAATTTCGGCTTCGGCCTCGGGGCGACCGGTCAGGACGCCGACGTCGTACTCCGCGAGCAGCCGGTCGCGACCCTCTCCGTCGAGTATCACCGGTTCGTCGTGGATGAACCCCCGCGTCTCGAGGTCGGGTTCGCCGCCCTCGAGACCGCGATAGAGTTCCGCGCCGAGGTAGAGTTGCTGGAAGATGTCCCGCAATCGATCCCGGTCCCAGCGGTCGGTGATGCGCTGTGTCGCCCGCGCGCCGATCCGGTCGCGGACGACCGTTTCGGCGGCCTCGAGCCCGCCGCCCTCGACCGCGATGGCGTCGGTGAACTCGTCGATCGACTCGTCGTACCCCTCGCCCGTCGCGAGGACGTAGAGCGCGGCGGCGTAGGTGAGTTCCCAGTCGTTGTTGAATCCGCCCGCATCTTTGAATTCCTGGATGTCTTCTTTGCGAATCGTGCGGTCGTAGACGTGCTCGATCGAGTCGACGATCGCCCGGCGGTAGGAGTCGGCGACGTCGACGAGCACTCCGTCGATATCGAGGACGACGGCGTCTGCGTGCATACCGCCACGAACGGGCCGACAGAGATAAAGGCGGTCGGTTTCGGTCGCGGGGTTTCGACCCCGCGACAGTTTTCGGAGGAGTCCGGTTTCGCCGACGTCGGCTACAATAGTAACAACTGAAACGAGTTACACACCCATCGCCGAACCGTCTGGCGATCAGGTGTGCAGTGGCTACTATACCGGAACGCCGACGAGCGCGAACGCGAGTGCGAGCAACCCGAGCGCGTAGAGGACGTCCGCCCACAGCCACGAGAGGACGTTCGCCACGTAGATGACGGCGACGACCGGCAACCCGAGCAGGACGAGCGGTGACCGTCGCCACTCGAGGCGCGAGCGCGTCCAGAGGACGTCCGCGTCACCCGTACTCGGAAACGCGTGAATGCCGACCGAGAGGCCGAGCCACGCCAGGCCGGCCCCGACAGCGAGGGGTTCTCTCGAGATCGTTCGAACGTCGCCGAGTGACGCGACGTCGCTGGCCGCGACGAGCGTCGCGAGCCCGAGAAACGCGACGAACGCGACGATCGTATTGACCAGAAACGGGGCGACGCTGACGACGAACGCCTCGCGATACCGCCGTGGCTGCTCGTGGCGGACGTAGCCCGCCGGATCGCCAAATTGGAAGTAGACGACCTCGAGCACGCGCACGCCGACGAGACGACAGGCGCTCGCGTGGGCGAACTCGTGGACGACGACGCCGGGGACCGTAAACAGGCGAACGGCGACAGCACAGAGCGTTCCGATGCCGACGATCGCGAGCGCGAGCACCGCGACGACGATGGCGAACAGGATCGGAATCGGGAGGATCTCGATTGCCACGTATCGTAATTCGAAACCGTCCCCCTCGCTGTTAACTCCTTCTCTCGGCGCGAGCCACGTACAGCGTCCCCTCCCGAATCGTCTTCCGTTCGACCGGTATCGCGGGCTGGTCACCACCGAGCGTCGTAAAGTACAGGGTGGCGTCGGCCTCGCGGGCGACCTCGAGTGTCGGTCGATGCAGTTCGGGCGGCAAATTCCGTGCGTACACCGCCTCGGCGTCCGCGTAGACGTCTGGATCGGGATCGACGACGTCGTCGCGGACGAACCGGACGCCGTCGGGAACCGCCCGTGGGTAGACGTCCGTTGCGGTGACGGCAACGTCCGCTTTCGCGAGCGCCGCCGCCAGATCGGCTCGACGGCCGATCCCGATTTCGACGAGACGGTCGTACTCGCGGAGGTAATCGATCATTGCGGGAGATCGACGGCGAGAGTCACACACGGCGGGACGTTTATAGCGTCCGCGACCATAGCTGTTGCCATGCTCGTCGACATCGTGCCGGTGGGTAACGTCTCCGCAAACGTCAAGCGGGCGGCGTCCTCGGCACTGCGATCGGTTTACAACTGCGACGTCTCGGTGAGCGATTCACAACCAGTCCCGAACGGCGCGTACGACTCCGGCCGGAACCAGTACTCCGCCGAGACGTTCATCCAGCTCGCCGAACGCGTCGGTAACGGGGCGAAAAACATCGCGATCACACCCCACGACCTCTTCTATCGGCGCCGAAACTACGTGTTCGGGCTCGCCTATCTCGACGGCAGCGGCAGCGTGGTCTCGACCTACCGGCTGCAGACCTCGAGCGACGGGGGCTTCTCGAACAAGAGCGCGAGCGACATCTTCGAAAACCGGGTCCGCAAGGAAATCGTCCACGAGATCGGGCACACCTACGGCCTCGAACACTGCGACAACAACCGCTGTGTGATGAACTTCTCGCCGACTGTTCGCGAAGTCGACATCAAAGAGGAGAACCTCTGTGGAAGCTGCCAGCGACTGATTAGCTGAGCAGCGGTGACGGACGGACCAGTCCTCGCCGATGAACGGACCGATCTCTTCTAACGATATGGCTCGAGCGTTCGACGATTCGAGCGTCACTCGAGGACGTAACGATTAGGTAGCAGTACTTTCACCCGACGCTTCGTGTGTCCGGCCGATGACCGCAGCCCCCTTCGAATCGCTCGTCGAGGAGTACGACGACTGGTTCGAGACCAACGCCGGTGCCTACCGGGCGGAGAAGGCCGCCCTCGAGGACGTTCTGCCCGAGGAGTTCGATCACGGTCGGTCCATCGAGGTCGGTGTCGGAACGGGCCGGTTCGCCGCTCCCCTTGGCATATCCGTCGGAATCGATCCCGCCCGCCAGCCCCTCGTCCGCGCTCGTTCCCGGGGCGTCGATCCCGTCCGCGGCGTCGCCGAGTTCCTTCCGGTCGCCGACGGCGCACTCGATCTCGTGGCGATCGTCACCGTCCTCTCGTTCGTCGACGACATAGAGCGCACGCTGTCGGAAACTCGTCGCGTCCTCGCCGCCGACGGCACGCTCGTCGTCGCCGTCCTCGATCGATCGACGCCGGTCGGGCGGGTCTATCAGGAGCACAAAGCCGAGAACCCGTTCTACGCCGACGCCGAGTTCCTGACCGCCGACGAGACAGAGGAAGCGCTCGAGCAGGCCGGGTTCGCCGTCGACCGACGCGTACAGACGATTTTCGAAGACCCCACCTCGCTCGAGGCCGATTCGGACGAGAAACCGACGGTACGCGACGGACACGGCACGGGGCTGTTCGCCGTCTTTCGTGCTGCTCCCGCCGACTCGTGATCGAAAACGCCAGATGGTGATTTCGGGTTACACACCCCACGGGACCCCTGTTCAGGCAGGATGAACTGGTCGTTTCACACGGAGTGATCGTCACGCTGTCGGAAGAACAACACCTTACTGTGACGGGCGCTTACTGCCGTGTATCGACGGCGCGACATCGATGCGAGTACCAGCACGCGAATCATGACTGATACGGCAGACGGTGAAGACGAGATCGAACTCGAGATCGAACGCGACGATCAGTCCCGACCGAGTGCGTCTCGATCGGGCGGTCGACGGGTCGACGAGCGCAGCGTCGACGAGACCGATCAGTACCGTGAGGAAACGGGCGCCCGCTACAGCGACGAAGCGACGGACCCGTACGGCCGCGAAGGACCGTACGACCGTGACGACGATTTCCGCGACGCGTCCACCGGTCGCAGTACCTCCGGAACCGATCGTGACTCGGCGACCCGACGACTCGAGGAGGAACTCGGCCGCATCGACCTCGAGACGACGGAGGCGGGGTACGTCGAGGGGAGAATCACCGGTCTCGAGTCGATCGACGAGACGAGAGTGCTCCTCGAGGTCACGCTCCCCCACGGACAGACGGAGGAGTTCGTCCTCGAGAAGCCGATCCCGTGGTCGACGGAGTTCCTGCTGGCCCGGATCGTCGAGGACGTCGGCTACGATGCGACGTCGCTCAGCCACGTCGTCGGAGAACGGGTCTACCTCGAGCGGACCGATCTCGAGGAAGAGGCGGGAGGCGGCGGTGATCTGCCGACCTGGCTAACGACGTCGGCCCATGCGATCGGCGAGGTTGCCCTCTCCGCGCTCGGCGGTCGGTTCCACTTAGAGGAGCGACGAAGCCCCGAGTGGCGACTGGTCGATCCACTGGAGCGCCAGCCGATCGAGAAGGGTGGTTCCCGGCTCGATCTGACGTCGGGCCTCGGAATCGTACTGATCCTGCTCGCACCGATCGTCGCAGCGGTCGGCGTCGGGGTCGCGGTCACGACGGTCGGCGGACTCGTCCTCTCGATTCCGGTCGCCGCGGCCGTGGTCGCGTCGCTGGTCGTCGCGCTGGTCGGGTTCGCACTGGTTGCCGGAAATACGAGATGACTGGGTGGCCACCGTTCGACCCTCGCCTGGAAAACGCAGGGACGCCGCCTACGGCGCGTAGTAGTACTCGCCGTCGGATTTCTGCTGCTTGTCGAGTTGCGAGTCGGGCTTGTTGATCCGCGGACGCGAGGTGCGCTCGTCGCGACGGAACGTGACCTCGAGGTTCGCGAGGAACTCGTTCATCCCGTCGCGCATCGGCTGTGGCGTGCCGGCCCGGCCGTGGACGGCGGGTTCGCCGTCGAAGACCATCAGCCGGTCGGCGAGCAGGTCGATCATGTAGATGTCGTGGTCGATGACGAGGACCGTTGCGTCTTGCTGTTCGGCGTACCGGCGGATGGCGCTCGTCGCCTGCACCCGCTGTTCGACGTCGAGGTGTGCCGAGGGTTCGTCGAGCAGGTAGAGATCCGCTGAATCGGAGAGACAGGCCGCGATCGCCACCCGCTGGCGTTCGCCGCCGGAGAGATCCGAGAGGTTCTGCTCCATGATCCGCTCCAGCTGAAGCGGCCCCGCGATTTCGGTGTTCCAGTACGAGGAGCCGAACTGGTCCGTGATCGACGAGAGGAAGGCGTCGACGCGCATGTGCTGGTCGATCGTCACGTACTGTGGCTTATACGAGATCTCGAGGTCGAGATCCAGGTCGGCCCTGTCGGCCGAACCGCCGACGCTGTCGGGTTCGATGTTGCCGGTGAGGAGTTTCGCGAACGTCGATTTCCCGATTCCGTTCGGACCGACGATGCCGAGGACCTCGTTCTGGCGGATCTCGCCGCCCTCGACCTCGAGGGAGAACTCGTCGTCGCCGTAGCTCTTTTCGAGGTCGGGATACTCGACGAGCGTGTCGCGGCGGACGCTCGCTCGCGGGGCGTGCTCTTCGAACTCGATGGGATCCGGCCGGATCCGCATGTTCTCGTTGTCGAGATACCCCGCGAGGTACTCGTTGATGCCGTTTCGGACGGACTTCGGCGGGGTGACGACGCCGTACGCACCGGGTTCACCGTAGGCGACGTGGAGCGTGTCCGCGAGCAAGTCGAGGATCGCGAGGTCGTGTTCGACGACCAGCACCGATCGATCTTCGTCCTCGGCCAGTTCGCGGATCAGCCGCGCTGCGGTCACCCGCTGGCCGATGTCGAGATACGGCGTGACCTCGTCCAGAAAGTAAAAGTCCGTATCGCGGGCGAGCGTCGCCGCGATGGCCACTCGCTGGAGTTCGCCGCCGGAGAGATCGTCGATCGACTGGTCCATCACGGGGCCGATCTCGAGGCGGGAGACGAGCGAGTCGAGTTCGTCGCGTTCGTCGGTTCGCTCGAGCAGTTCGCGGGTGTTGCCGTCGAAGCTGTTCGGAATCTGGTCGACGTACTGGGGTTTCCGGGCGACGGTAACCTCCCCGTCGCGAACGTCCGCGATGTAGTCCTGGAGTTCCGTGCCGCGGTAGGCCTCGAGCACCTCGTCCCAGCCCGGCGACTCCTCGTGGCGGCCGAGGTTCGGCTCGAGTTCCCCGGCGAGGATGCGGACGGCGGTCGTCTTTCCGATCCCGTTCGGTCCCAGGATCCCCGTCACTTTCCCCTCCTGTGGCGCGGGCAGTCCGTACAGCGAGAACGCGTTTTCGCCGTACCGGTGGGCCGGATCGTCCTGGAGTTCCTTGGGCAGGTTGATGATCTCGATGGCGTCGAAAGGGCACTTCTCGACGCAGATCCCACAGGTTTCGCCGAGACAGATCTCCTCGGAGATGTGAATCTGTTCGGGCTGGCCCTCGTCGGCGTCCTCGCCGCGGAGGGTGATACACTCCTTTCCCGTCCGGTTTGGCGGACAGTAGTTTTTACACTCGTAGCTACATCGGTCGGGCTGGCACCGATCGAGGTCTACGACGGCGATACTGTCGTCGGCCATCGTTAGACGGCCGCCTCCGCGGTCAGCAGGATTCCCCACACCACGAACCAGAACGAGAACGTCATGAACGTGATGAACAGGTAGTGTTTGACCCCGAACTCGTCGTCGTCGTAGATGCTCGTGAAATCGAAGAGCACGAACTGGACGAGGATCGCACCGACGACGAGCAACAGCGGCGTCGTCTGGGTCGCCGCCTCGGCCGGCGCAACGTCACCGGTCAGGGAAGCGGAGGCCAGCGCCGCGCCGACGCCGAGCAATGCCGACAGCGCCGTTACGCTGATCGAGCGGATGTGCTCGCGTCGATCGCTGATCGATTCGGTCGACATGGACTGAACTCGGGTAGCGGAGTTCAAAAGCCGTTCGGGTTGGAGACGCCGTTGGGCCGCGATAGGTGACGACGTATCGCTTTTCTACTCGACGAGACAGGTGCGTGTCACCAGGGAGCGTACAGGTGCAGGTCACCGGAGAGCGTGCTTAATTCCCCGCGCACACTCTTCGAAAACGGGATTCAACCAGATTACTTATCTGTCTCGAGAGCTTATATGTATTCGATTTCATGGGGAACCGTCGACGAACCGGGGGGAGATCGACCACGCGCCGTAGCGTCATCGCCGGCGGTTTCGTCGCCGTCGGCGCCGGGTTCATGCTCACCGAGACGGGTGCGTTCTCTCAAACGGCCGCGACTCGCGGTGCGTCGATCGGCGTCGGACCGGACGGCGACGCGTTGCTCGGTCTCGACGTCGCCCCGCTGGTTGCTGTCGGTTCCTCGGACGAACCGCTCGTCGACGTAACCAACAACGCAGAGACGCCACTCGAGGTCACCGTCGAACTGGTCGATCCGCTCGAGTCGGAGTCGGTCTCTCCGTCGGAAACGACGCTCCAGCCGGGAGAGTCGATACCTGTTACGGTATCTATCGCCTCCGAACGGGACGGCGGAACGGACGCGCTCGCGTTCGACGTGACGGCGTCCGACGGCGAATCGCTCTCGGTCGAGGTGCGACGCCGAACCTCGATTCCGGGACTCAACTACGCCATCATCGATCGAACGCAGAACTCGAACGTCGAGTTCGACGTGCAGTACCAGGTTCTCGACGTTCCCGACTTCGATCGGATGGAGCTGTTCGTCGAGAACGTAAGCGACGGCGATCGTAACCTGAACGAGTCGTTCACCGTCACGGACCCTGAAGGTGTGATCTCGTATCCCTCGAGTGGCAACGACGGCGGAGCCGAGGGGAGTACCTACGAGTTCACGTTCGAGGTCCTCGACGAGGAACGGGGATCGGTTATCTTCGAGCAAACGACCAGGGTCGCCGACGGCGAGAGCGACGACGATGACGACGACTTCGGCGGCGACGACGACCCGATCCTCGAGTCGTTCACGGTAACCGACAACACGGATCTCCAGCGCGATCAGGTCCAATTTGTCGTCGAGTACGAACTGTCGAACACCGAAAACTTCGGTCACGTCGAAGTCACGTTCGATAATCAGAACCACTCCTGGTCCGATGAGACGGTCGAGAGTTCCGACGAGCCGACAGGCACCGTTACCTACCCTGACGGCGGCGGAACGCAGGGCGGGACGAGCAACCAACCGTACGAGATCTCGGTCGAAGTGTGGACCGAAAGTGGCATTCCGGTCGATTCCGGCTCGGTGACGACCGTCGCCGACGGCGAGGATCCACCGCCATACGTCCGTGAGGAGTGACGACTCGCTCACTCGAAGTACGGCGTCTCGGCGCAGTCTCCGAGATCACGGCGGCCGTTCGATTTCTCCCAGCCGCATCCGCCGACTCGAGAGGACGTGTACCACCGCTGAGGCCGCAAACAGAACGAGCACGATCGCCGCCCACGCAAGCGGCGGAACCGTCGCCGTTGGCACGATCTCGAGTGCAATGCCGGCTAACACGACGAATCCGAGCGCCGAAAGGCCGAGGTAGTAGACCCCCCACGGGATCGAGTCACCGGGGACGACGTCGAGGTAAACCTCGAGTTCGGCGGCGGCGTCGGTGAGTTCGATCGTCCGGTCGTCGAACTCGACCATCCCGGCGCGCTCGAGCGTGGGCAGGTGGGTCTGCTGTAACGAGGTGTACACGCGCTTTCGCTCCGTCGAGGTTATCTCCGACACGTCCTTGTCCAGCTCCCAGGCCGCGACGTGTTCGGCTAACTCGCCGAGCGTGACTGGTCCCTCCTCGCGCTTGCAGTAGTGGATCGCGTACCGCCTGCGGTGGTTACTCAAGAGGTCGAAAATCTCGCCGCGACTCGATCCCGGCACCTCGTCGCTCGAGTCAGTCTCGCCCTCGAGCGTCGCCATCGATCCCCCTCACGAGCAACAGTGACGCCCGGTCGACACATAAGTTTGCTGATTTCGTGGAGTCGGCAGAGATCATCGGCGACGGCCCCGAACAAGTTCGGTTCGTCGTCGATGGTCTCCGTTCAAGACCGGCTTGAACGTCTTCTCGCCGACCGTTCGAACCTTCTGGCTACCTAATACAAAGATGGTGGACTGTCTGGTACTCGAGTAAGAACCGAACCGGATCGGATCGCCGATCGACGGTTCGGATCGTGAGACTGAACCCATGAGAATGAACAGACGCAACGTGTTACTCGGACTCGGAACGATCGTCGCCGGCGGTGGCGCAGCAATCGGTACTGGCGCGTTCAGCCAGGTGGAAGCAACCAGAACGGCAGATATCTCGGTTGCTGACGACTCGTCGGCGCTGCTGACGCTCCGCGGCGACACCGATTCGCAGCTGATCGACGAAGACGGCGGAACGCTGGGAATCGACCAGAATAACATCAACCTCAACGGAACAACCAGAGTCGACGGGGCGATCGACATCGAGAACAACGGCGGCCAGCCGATCGAACTCGGCGTTACGCTCTCGTCCGGCGAGAACGTCGACGACACCAACGCACGATCGATCTTCAGCCTCGAGTTCAATGAGAGCGCGAGCACCGACACGCCGACGGGCGTCAGCGATGAATACGACCTCATCGGAGATACCGAATCCGGCAACGAATGGGAACTCGGGGACGGGGACGAGGTTACGGTCGACCTCGTGATCGACACCACGCAGACGACGTTGAACGACGGCGACGACATACTCGACGAAATGACGTTCACGGCCACTGATGCGTCGACCTAATCGAAGAGGAGCGATTAGCCGAAACTGGTGATCGGTGCGTCGTCACACCGACGCCGTCGCGCAGTCTTTCCAGTTGCACCACCACGAGATCCATCTCGATCACGAACTGGTCGGGAGTGTCGTCGCTGAATACCGCTCGAGACGATGAACGCACACCTGCTCGTCGGAATCGCGGTACTCGCCTTGGTACTCGCAGTGCCGACTGCGGCCGTGTCGGTCCAGAGCGACACGGCCGGTCCGATCACGCTCGAGTCGACGTCGCCGTACGCGTCCGTCGACGGCGGCGAGTTGTCGCTCGACTTCGACCGACTCAACGATCGGGCCGTCACCGAGACCGACGAGGCGTTCTCTATAACCGCCACGGACGACACGATCGAATCGGTCCGGATCGAAAGCGACGCCGACGGACTCGCGTTCTACGAGGATGGCGACCCGAACGCCGAGATAACCGACTCGAGCCCGCTCGAACTCGACGCGGGAGACGTCGTGACGGTCGGCGTCTCGGTCGACACGAACGTCGCCCTCGAGGGAACTGAAACGTTCACGATCGTCGTCTCCTACGCGGAGGACGACGACGACGGCGAAGACGCAAGCAGTGGCGGCACGAGCGGAGCCAGTCCCCCGATCGAGGATCCCGAGAAGAAAGGCGAGAACGTCACCGCCGCGTCGATCGAGCAGACGGACCTCGAGGCCTCCCCGACCGCCCTCGAGACGGGCGAGACGGTGACGGTGACCGCGACCTACGAGAACGTCGGCAACGAAACGGGCGTGGCTTCGGTCGAATTCGCGGTCGACGGCGACGTCGTCGGGACGGAAACCGTCGAACTCGCACCGTCGGAGTCGGAAACGGTCTCCTTCGAGTGGACTCCAGACGAGCCAGGAACGTACGACCTCACCGTCGACGGCGTCTCGGCCGGCACGGTCGAAGTCACCGAACCGGGACCGTTCGCGATCGAAACCCGTGAACTGTCCGCGTCCATGACGGCGGCGCTCGCCCCGCCGCTTGCGGTCGGACTCTTCCTCGCGCTGACGAGGGCCGGACGCCGCTGGTGATGACGGACCCAATCCCGAGTTCTCCAGCCTTTATGTGGCTGTGCTTCCGATCAGCTATCGATCGAGCGGCGAACCGACTATGACGAACTCCCGGGGGTTGAGATGACGGCTCGAGCGTATCTCGAACGAGGAGTGGGTCTCGCTCTCGCCGTGGTCGTCGTCACGTTGCTCGTCGGGCAACTGCTGGGCCAGCCGATCCTGCTCGGGTACGTCGCGACCGGGAGCATGGAGCCGACGATGTCGGCCGGCGACGGCTTCGTCGCGGTTCCGGCCGCCGTCTCTGGCGACATCGAAGAAGGTGACGTCGTCGTATACGACGCTCGAGAGTTACACGACGGCGGGTTGACGACCCACCGCGTCGTCGAGGTGACCGACGATGGGTACGTAACCGCCGGCGACGCCAACCCGTTTACCGACCAGGACGGCCCCGAGCCGCTGGTCTCGGACGGCCAGATCGTCGCAACCGCCTGGCAGGTAAACGGGGAAGTCGTCACGGTTCCCCACCTCGGGACGGTCGTCATGGGGATCCAGGGAATCGTCACGACGGCCACCGACGCCGTCGGACAGGTGCTGGGTCTGGCGACAGACGATGGGACCGAAAACGCCGGGGCACTTCTGGTCGGTGTCGGGATCGCGATGCTCGCATTCGGCACCCTCTTCGATCAGTTCGGGCCCACCAGACGGGAGACGAGACGGAGCCGTCGCCGGGCGAACGTGATCGGATTCTGGGTCGCACTGGGGCTCGTCTTGCTCGTTCTGGTGACGTTCGCGACCGCGGCGATGGTGGTTCCAGCCGGGACCTCCGAGTACGGCGTCGTGAGTACGGACTCGCCAACCGACGATCCGCAGGTGCTCGCACCGGGAGAGACGGGCGAACTCACTCGAGTGACTGACAACGCGGGATACGTTCCCATCGTCGCCGTCTACGAGGCCCAGAGCTCCGGAATCGAAACGGATCCGAACTGGCAGACCGTCGGCGTGCGCGACGACGCCGAGACAACGGTCTCGCTCACTGCTCCGGAGTCGACCGGCGAGTACACGCGTCACGTCGGTGAGTATCGGTATCTCGCCGTCTTGCCGCCGACCCTGCTCGTCGCGCTCCACGGCGTTCATCCGCTCGTCGCGATCGCCGCGGTCAACGGCGTCGTGGTCGGCGTCGTTTCTCTCCTGGTGATCGTCCTCTTTGGAACCGGGGACTTCCGAATCCGGACCACAGGCGATCACGTTCCGCTCTCGACGCGAATCGAACGAAAGCTTCGCAAGTGGCGCTAAGACGTGTCTTCGAACCACTACCGTTATAATGATGGCATCCCTGATTCGATTTATACGTTGATCTGCCGACCTGTCTCCTCTGTAATGGATCGCTCACGGGGGACCGCCGAGTCGGCTGACGTGGGGGAACACGAGTGATCGACAATCCGCGACTCGAGCTGGTGCTTGCCAACCACGGCCGTTCGGTGGCAATCGCACTGGTCGTCATCGGCATTCTCGCCCTCATCGTTACGGGATGGGCCGTGGCCAGTCCGGAGACTGCCACTGTCACACAGACTGCGGAGGAATCGGCCGCCTCTGAAGTGCGGACGAGCGCGACGGTCGTCGACGGGAGCAGTCTGTGGGAAGCGGACGAACAGCTCTCCGACAGTCCCGTCTACGTTCTGGACGCGTCGCCGGAACTCGTCGTCGAACCGGAGACGAAACTGACGAACGAAACCGCCAGAACCCCGATCGACGGTGGGGAAGTCACGCACCGATTGACGCTGCAGTTCGAGGCGAGCCGCGGCGACGATACGTTCTGGACCGAAACGCACGAAGAGATAAACACGACAGCGACCACCGAAGACGGCGTCGCGCGGTCTTCGACGACCATCGATGTCGAATCCTACCTCGAGCGCCAGCGCTATCTCGAAGAGGAGGTCGGAAACGTCGGATCGATCGGACTCCGCATGATCCTCGAGGTGGAGTACGACACCGGAACTCACACCGGAACCCACACGGACTCGACGACGCTGCAGTTGACCGAAGAGGCCTACTGGCTCGAAGAGCCGCTTTCGGACTCGAGCGAGCCACCACACTCCCACACCGTCGGCACCCAAGAAATCTCGGAGCCGCGGAGTCCGGCGCTCATCGCCGTGCTCTCGCTGGTCGGAACGCTGTCGCTCGCCGGTGGCGTTCTCATCTTCCGACGGGCGCCGACGGACGTCGAATCCGCCAGACGGTCGGTCCACGAGCGGCGGTACGCCGAGTGGATATCCCGGGGATCGATCCCGATGTGGATCGGCGATCACCACATCGCACTCGACACGCTGGAGGACGTCGTCGACGTCGCGATCGACGCGAACGAACGGGTCGTCCACGACCGCCAGCGCGGACTGTTCGCCGTCGTCAACGGCGACGTCGTCTACTACTACAGCGAACGCGGCCTCTGGGAACAGACGACCTGGCCGGCGATGAATCTCGCAGAGGGAGAAACCGCTACCACGCCGGGTCAGGTGTCGCCGTCGAACGAAATCTCGGAGTTCGACGAACCCGACGGCTTCGACGAGGAGGGCGAACCCGACTTCGACGACGAAGACGTGTGGGACCAGGTCTGATACGGTTTACTGTAAATCAGTACCGGCGCACCCGCGACCCGGGCGGCGGGTACGCCGATACATCGGTACAGTAATCCGTATGAAACCGACTGCGAGCGGTCGTTTCTGGTGATTCCGTAACGAGTGTGGGTCCTCGAAAACAGTGACAGCGGTCCGTACAATTACCCGAAGATCACGTCTCGTGGTTCGCAATCCTGACTGACCGGTCAATCATTCGAATGCGCGACGCTCACGGTCTCTCGAGGTAATTTACCCTACTAGTAACTCACAATAATTGACTGATCGTGTCGACGGGTAAGGCTCAACTTTTATACTGCTGGGGGATTTCGAATCGTAGTATGGGAGAGAACGACGGGGAGGAAATCGAAGATTTGCCACCGAGCGCGAAACTCGTTTTCAAGGTTCTCGAGTACGACGGACCGCTGACTCAAAAGCAGATCGTCGAGGAATCGATGTTATCTGCTCGAACCGTCCGTTACGCCCTCGAACGCCTCGAGGAGATCGGAATGGTAGACGAGGACATCTACTTTGCGGACGCTCGCCAGAGCCTCTACCGGCTCGAGGAACCGGTCGTCGCGGACGGAAACGGGGCCGAAGAGCGTCCGAAAGACGCCTGCTGTGCGGAGTGAGGTCGACTTGTCCTCCGGCTGGCGAGTAACGAATCCGAATCGATGGCTGTCTGCGATTCTCTCGGACACTGACACGTAATGTCGCAGAACGGTAGGGTTATTTTGTCACGGTGACCGTCCACACGCATGGACAAAGAGCGGTTGCCGCGGTGGGGATGGCTGCTGGTCGGGCTGTTCGGGATGACGATACTCGCGAACGCGATCAACGTTATCGTCTTCGAGCCGGCCGGCCTCTCCGAGGAGTATCGCGTCGTGACGGTCATCGCAGGGATGTCGCTCGTGTTGATCTACGTCGGGGTCTGGTACGACGACGACCGCCAGGGGTACTGGGAATACAGGTGGGAGCGAATCGTCGGTGACGTCGTTTTCGTCCTCGTCGGCGCGGTCACTGCGTCGTCGCTCGCGATCGTCGCGATCAGCGACTTCGGTTTCTCTCAGATCGTCCAGGACATCGTCGCAATGATTTCGGGATTCGTCCTCGCGTGGGGACTGTTCTGGTGGCGCAATCCGGAGCTGTACCGGGACGACGACGGCCGCTGAGGTCGCCCGATTCTACCGGCGGTTGGATACTCTACGAGGGGACGACCGTGATCGGCTCGGTCCGATCGATCGCAGCCTCGAGTTCGTCTGCGATCGCACTGCCGCGGGAAACCTGGATCTCACGCACGCACCTTTTTTGCCAGGGTCCTCGCGCGCCGCTGGCGCGCTCGAACCCCGATAAAAAATCTGCACCAAAAAAGCGCCGCTCGCTCACGTTGTTCGCTCGCGGTAGATATTCTACGAGGGGACGACCGTGATCGGCTCCGTCCGATCGATCGCAGCCTCGAGTTCGTCTGCGATCGCACTGCCGCGGGAAACCTGAATCTCGCCGCCGCGGCTCACCGTCGCGGTAAAGAGGTACTCGCCGCCGGCCTGGATCTCGACGGTTTCACCGTGGTTGCCGTCGACGGGGACGACGATGTGTCTCGAGGTGATCTCGGGGGTGACCATCTGCCCGGCTTGCCCGGAACCGCCGCCACCGCCGCCGCCGCCGTTCGTGCCGGCACCGCCGCCTCCGCTCGCTCCGTAGTGTGGATTCTCGTCGTGGGTCCGAACGTCGATGTCGATTCCGAGTCGGTTTTCGATGTCGGTGATGCGGCCGCCGCCTTTGCCGATTACACTCGAGATGTCGTCCTCTTCGACGTAGACGATGGCTCTGTCCTGACTCTTGAGCTGGACGTCGACGTAGCCTCGTGCGACCGAGCGGATCTCGCGTTCGATCTCCTGTTTGGCGATGCGGTCGACGCCCGAATCGCTTCCGGGACCGCCGTCCTCGTCGACGAGGGGAACGGTGACGACCTGGCGGTTGAACGTGTAGATCTCGTACTCGGGTTCGCCTGTCTGGAAGTCCGTGACGAGGATCACCGGTCGAGCGAGGTCCTCTTCGGTGAGCCCGGCTGGAACTTTGACCTCGGTCTTGACGTCGTACACCTTGGCGATCTCCCCGGCGTCGACGTAGACGACCGTGTCGACGACCTGTGGAATCATCCCCAGTTCGACGCGGCCGATGAGCCGCTGGAGGGCGTCGATCGGCCGGGTCGCGTGGACGACGCCGATCATCCCGACGCCGGCCAGACGCATGTCGGCGAAGACCTCGAAGTCGTCGGTCTTGCGAACCTCGTCGTAGATGGTGTAATCCGGTCTGACCATCAATAGCGCGTCGGCAGTCTTGGCCATCTCACCGCCGAGTTCGGTGTACTGGGTGATCTCGGGACCGACCTGCAGGTCTCGCGGTTTCTCCATCGTCTTGACCGCGTACTCGTGACCGTTGAGATAGCGCGCGACCGCCTGTGCAAGCGTCGACTTGCCTGCTCCCGGCGAGCCCGAGACGAGAACGCCGCGCTGGCGCTCGAGCAGTCGGTCTTTGAGTTCGTCGGCGTGGTCGTAGTCCTCGAGGTCGGTCTGGGCGATCGGTCGAACGGCCGTGATCTCGATCCCGTCGGCGAATGGCGGACGGCCGATGGCGATCCGGTACTCGCGGAACTGGACGATCTTCATGCCAGGTTCGGAGAGTTCGATGAACCCTCCCGGCGCCTCCTTCGCGCCGTCGACGATTTCGCGGGCGTACTCGTCCATCGTGGCTTCGTCGAGCGGTTCGTCGGCGATCTCCTCGTAGCGCATCTCGCCGAGCTCGCCCCGCTTGGCCATCGGGACCGTATCCGTCTTCAGGTGAACGCTCATCGTCGTCTCGTCGAAATACTCCTCGACGGTGAGCGTTCCGACGTCGCGGGTTTCGGGTGATACGTGCGTGACGTCGAGTCCCTTCGCTTTCGCCACCTCGGCCTGAACGATATCACTCGTCAGAAAGGTCGCCTCGAGCTCTTCTGCGATGTCGCGAATGAGGGCGTCGATCTCGCCTTCGGAGGCGTGCCCGCGCTCGATTGCGCTGGGCCGTTCCCCCACGTACTCGAGGTCGACGAGGCCGTCGTCGGCGAGGGTTGCCAGTTGCTTCAGTTCTTCCAGGCCGTCCCAGCCGGTTTCGATTCCGTCGTTAGCCTGCGCTTCGAGTTCCGCGACGACTGCTTCCGGTATCGAGATCGTCGCTCCCTCGAACTGCCCGTCTTCGATCGTCTCCGAGACGCGGCCGTCGATGACCACGCTCGTATCCGGCACGACGTTCATTAGCCGCGTGTTGGTCACGTACGCGTAAAAGGCTGCGGGAGTGGGGTCGGAGGACGGCAGGAGGCGAACGCGAGTCGGAGAAATCGAGTCCCCGCTGGCGGAGTTCGTGGCGACGGTCGTTCGCCTCTGGTCGCGCCGTCACCGACTCGCATTCACTCCGCAGAATCGGACCCAGACTGGACGACGCAGTCGGGGTCGGCGGTCACCTCGAGCGGGACGCGGCTCGCTCGCTCGCGGTAGCCCTCGTAGACGGCTACGACCCACTCGCGAAACGCCGGATCGGTGCTCTCGATACACGATACGAACGTCCCTTCGTCGTACGTCCCGACGACCGCGGTCTCGTCGAACAGCGTCAGACCGAACTCGAGTGGCTCGTCGATGACGTAGAGGCCGAACGAGTCGGACGGGATATCCGTCGCGTCGGGTGGTGCCGCCTCGAGGACCGACTGGGTTACCACCAGTTCGGTTTCGACCTCGGATTTCAACAGATCGCGGTGGACTTCGGTGAGGAGTTCACTGAACACCGGCAGGATGCCCCGAATCGAATCCGTGGCCGCTTCCGTCACCGTGTTCCGGTAGTGGATGATCGGCTCGTGTGGGTTGCTGGGTTCGGCGACCGATATCGTCGCGTCGGCGAGCAAGAGCGGATCGAACGAGTCGTCGACCGCGGCGAGCGTGTGAACGATGTCTTCGTACTCCCCAAGCACCGAGAGGCGGTCGAGAAACGCCGTCGCGGCCTCACAGGCGTGTTTTCCGACCGGGGTGAGTTCGTAGCGACCGTCGACTTTGCGGATCCAGCCGAGTTTGGAACACCGGTTCAGGTGGCGCTGGACGGTCACTCGTGAGATCGACAGCGCGTCAGTAAGCGACTGCGTATCCGCAGGCTGGGACCGTAACTCGCGAAGTAACGCGAGGCGGTGTGGCGAAGAGAACAGTTGTTTCCCCCTGTCGTACCCCATTATCTGTTCGTCCCGTTCACAGGCTCTTAGTACTTCTGGGAGGCACGAGACCATCGATCGCTCGATAGTAGCGGCTCTGCCCTCGGACGAGGCGAGTCGACGATCGCCTCGAAGACGTTCTGGATTTCACACAGTGATCGATTTTCCATGGATGTTCACCCGTTGAATCGGCGTTCATACGGTAAGGTAAGGGAGGCCCACAGTGGACGTTACGATGCACCACGACAACTGCCACCCGATGGGTCAAGCGGGAGCACGCCGATCGGTTCGATTCGCAAAGATCGTCGGTAGTCGTCGTGTGCCTCTGACACAAACGTATTCGGGTCGACGTTCGAGTTGCCCGACTCGGACGCCGCCCCTGTACATGGCCCCGACTGCTTCGGCCTCCGTTGTAACCGAAACCCGTCCTCGAGAGTGACTACGACGCTGGTCGTCACACGGTACATCTCCAGGGCGAGATCGATTTCCCAGACCGCGGGAACACTCGGGGAATCGAAGAGGTCTATGTGAACGGATTCCGTCACGAACGTGTCTTCGACAGTATGAACTGGCGGGTCACCGAACCGTCCTCCATGACCTCGAGCGTCGCCGAGTTGACCCGAACGCTGGTCTCGATTCCGAGTCACGAAGACGAGACTGACGCGGGTGACGCCATCGAGACGTGGCTCCGCGAGGAAACCGCGGCTCGCGTTACCCGGGACGCCGTCGGAAACGTCCTCGCACGAAAGGGGCCGACAGGACAGGACGGCGACGGGTCGACTGATCGGCCGTCGCTCGCGCTCGTCGGCCATCACGACGTCGTCCCGCCGGCCGACTCGCAGGTTCGAGACGACCCGGGACGCGAGGGCGAGTACCTCGTCGAGGAACGCGAGGGCCGCATCTTCGGCCGCGGTGCGGCGGACATGAAGGGTGCCGTAGCGGCCGCGATGGTCGCCTTCCGAGACGCGACGCCGCCCGACGGCTGTGACCTCGTCTTCGCGAGTTTCGTCGGCGAGGAGGTCGGCGGCGTCGGTGCACGCCACGCCATCGAAGAGGGGTTCGTCCCCGACTACGCCGTCGTCGGTGAGGGGTCGACGAACTACTCGAAACCCGGAGTCACCGACGTCGTCGTCGCCCACCGCGGTCGACGGGGAACCACCGTCACCGCCCACGGCGTCGCGTCTCACGCAAGCGAACCCGACGCCGGCGAAAACGCCATCTACCGCGCGGCCGATGCGATCGATCGGATTCGGGCCCTCGAGTTCCCCGCGGTCGACGTCGCCGGCGAGGCGCTTACCGGGAGCGTCGCCGTCACCGAGATCGACGGCGGATCGGCGATCAACGTCGTCCCCGATCGATGTTCGTTCACGGTCGACGAGCGAACGGTCCCCGGCGAACGCATCGACTTCGGGGTTCTCTCGGATATCCCGGACGTCGAGTGGACCGTCGATCAGAATCTGCCACCGATGCTGTGTGAGGACGATGCGTTCGCCGGCCGGATGCTCGCGGCCGCCCGCGAGTGCCAGTCGGGCGACCCGGAACTCGTCACGAAACCGCACGCGACGGACGCGGGATGGCTCTCACAGGCCGGAACGACGTGTCTCGTATACGGCCCCTCCGAACCCGGGGAGGCCCACACCAGAGACGAGAGCGTCTCGATTTCGGTCCTCGAGCGCTGTCGGGAAACGTACCGACAGGTTGCGGAGACGTGGCCGGAGAGCGGAGGGGACGACCGATCCCGTGAGGAGAACGCCCGGTAAACAGTGACAGCAATCCGTATCAGACTGGTCGCCATCTGCAGACCGGACCCCCGAGGACGGGCGGCCGCGTGGGTCGATGACGCCGAGATCGATGAGAACGGACGAAACGACTTATGTTCCGCGGACGATACGTCCGATATGATCCCGCCAATCGCGAGTCGGTTCGTCGCGGGGGAGTCCCCGGCGGAGGCGCTTGATCACGTCCACAGGGTGAATCAGCGAGACGTCAACGCGATCGTCAATCTGCTCGGCGAACACTACGAGAGTCGACCGCCCGTTCGGTCCGACGCTGCCGAGTACCGGTCGTTGGCCGAGGACATCGCGACGTCGAACCTCGCGGCGTCTCTCTCGGTCAAACCCTCCCAGCTCGGCCTGGACCTCGGGGTCGACGTCTTCCGCGAGGAACTCGACGACGTCGTCGCCACCGCGGCCGATCACGACGTGTTCGTCTGGATCGACATGGAAGACCACACGACGACAGATCCGACGCTCGAGGCGTTCGAGGAACTCGCGACCGAGTACGAACACGGCGTCGGCGTCTGCGTCCAGGCGAACCTGAAACGGACGCGAGACGACGTCGAACGGCTCGCGGACGTCCCCGGCAAGATCCGGTTCGTCAAAGGAGCGTACGACGAACCCGCGGACGTCGCGTACAAAGACACCGATCGGGTCAACCGCGAGTACGAGCGGCTGCTCGAGTACGCCTTCTCCGAGTTCGACGGCGGCATCGCCGTGGGCAGTCACGATCCGGCGATGATCGAACGCGCCATCGAGTTACACGACGAGTACGGGACCGACTTCGAGATTCAGATGCTCATGGGCGTACGCGAAGACGCCCAGTACGACCTCGCCGAGGAGTACGAGGTCTGGCAGTACGCTCCCTACGGCGATCGCTGGAAGTCGTACTTTTATCGGAGAGCGATGGAGAGAAAGGAAAACCTCCGGTTCGCCCTCCGTGCCGTTCTCGGCCGATAAAGGGAAGGGCTCATTAGCCCCTGGCGTGAGTCACAGAACATGGCTTCGTGGAAGCGGGACTTCGCGAGCGGGCTGATCGTCCTCGGCCCGATTCTCATCACCCTCTACGTCATCTACTGGATCTACGGTCTCGTCGCCGGCGTCACGCCCGGACTCATACTCGAGGCCGAGGCGCTCGAACCGTTCATCCCTGGCGACGGCGACCAGGCCGTCCAGACCCGCGAACAGCTCGCCCAGTTCCTGCGGGTCATCGTCACGCTGACCGTGTTTATCATCCTCACGCTCTCGGTCGGCTATCTCATGCGGACGACCGTCGGCGGACTGGTCGAGCGCGTGGTCGACAACGTGGCGAACCGGGTGCCGGTGATGCGAGTCGTCTACAACGCCTCGAAGATGGCCGCCGAAACCGCCTTCGGCGAGCAAGAATCGCTCCAGACCCCGGTCAAACTCGAGGTGTGGGAGGGGCTCCGGATGACCGCGTTCAAGACGGGGAAGGTGACCGAAGACGACAGGGAGGTGCTGTTTCTGCCGACGTCGCCGAACATCACGACCGGGTTCGTCATCGAGGTCGAATCCGAGCGCATCGAGGAACTGGACGAGGACGTCGAAGACGCGCTCACACGTGTCTTGAGCGCCGGGTTCGGCGACGCGGACCGGACGCGGGGAATGGACGCCGGCGTCTCGATCGACGTCGTCGACGAAGCGAAAGCGAGCGGTCAGGTCGAACCCTCCGACGCCGACGACGACTGAGACGGAGACGGATCGCCGTCCCGGTCTCCCGCGTAGCTCGAGACGATTCCGGGGTTCGGCAGAACTGACGGGCGGAAAATAGTACTAGACGTACGTGAACCAGTCGTCGTACTCGTCGGTCTCCCGTTCGACGACCTCGAAAAACCGCGACTGGATCGCTTCGGTGACGGGCCCACGCGAACCGTCGCCGATGACGACGTTGTCGACTTTTCGGATCGGCGTGACCTCCGCCGCGGAACCGGTGAAAAACAGTTCGTCGGCGGTGTTGAGTTCGCCCCGCGAGATCGAGACGGTGTCGTGGACCGTATAGCCGAGGTCCTCTGCGAGCGTGATGACGGCGTCGCGCGTGATGCCGTCGAGGATCGATTCGGAGAGGCCGGGCGTGTAGATCTCGCCGTCTCGCACGAGAAAGAGGTTCTCGCCGGGCCCTTCGGCGACGTTGCCCTCCTTGTTGAGGACGATCGCCTCCGCGAAGCCGTTCCGGCGGGCCTCCTCGCCGGCGAGCATGCTGTTGACGTAGAGGCCGGTCGTCTTCGCGTTCGTCGGGATCTGACTCGAGGCGTGTTTGCGCCAGGAGGAGATCATCACGTCGATGCCGTTCTCGAGGGCGTCTTCCCCGAGGTAGGCACCCCACGGCCAGACGGCGATGGCCGTTTTCGTCGGGCAGTCTTTGGGGCTGACGCCCAGCGAGTTGTAGCCGTAGAATGCGATCGGGCGGATGTAACAGGAGGGCAACTCCTGGCGCTGGATGAGTTCGATCGTCGCCTCGGTGAGTTCCTCGGGGTCGTGATCGATCTCCATCTCGTAGGGCTGTGCCGACTGATAGAGCCGTTCGAGGTGCTCCTCCCAGCGAAAGAGGGCAGGTCCGTTCGCGGTGTCGTAACAGCGTGCACCCTCGAAGACGCCGCTGCCGTAGTGTAGTCCGTGCGTGAGGACGTGGATCTGCGCGTCGTCCCAGTCGACGAACTCGCCGTCCATCCAGATCGTATTCACGGATTCCATTTCATCGAATCCCATGGCTGATACTCCCACCTTTCGCCAATTCACTCTTAACCCTTTCCGTCACACGACCCCTACATTCATCACCGAGTAATCGGGTAAATTGAGGATGCGCTCTTGTGTAGCACTTTGTTGATTTCACAGCGTAGCTTTGATAGCGTGTTTGAGCGCTTTTCTTCCTGGTTTCCGCAGTAATTTTCGTCGAAGCTGGAAGGCTCGGAGATACTGTGTGAGCTTATCTTTTGAGATACCTCGATGAGGTGAGAGCCACGGTCGCAGCAGCGATCCGTGGCTCTCGCAGGTGTTTACGTGAACGTCTTCGTCAGCGTATTCGCCGTCACCGTGGACGACGTATTCGCGGTCGAATGCGTCGTCCTCGCTGAGTGGATCGTAGGCACGAAATCCGCCGGTGTAGACGGTCAGTGGCTCCTTATCGCGGTTTGCGAGAAGGGGTCGCGTCGATTCGTCAGCGGATTTCGTGGGGATCACGTACCGATTTCCGGTGCCAAGATCGACGATCGTCATCACCGGCGGTTTGTCCTGCTTATACTGATCCTCGCCCACGCGTGGACAGGCCACGCGAGCGCGACGGTCGGTCGCACTCGCGGCCTTTCATCCCCGCAGAGACGTAGAATTCGTCGATTTCGACGGGACCTACGAGGGCGAGCGAATGTGCGTCGAGCGCCTTCGTGAAGCGCTCGACGCGCTGGTGGTTGTTTTGGACTGAACGTTGATTTCTATCTGAAGCTGGCGAAGACTCGTGTTAAACCGGAGAAACGCATAAATCGAGAACTGCCACTTTCTGAGTGCAATCCTCGAATGGGCGAAGATCGTGCCGGTCTTGTCGTTGAATGTACGGTCGCAATTCTTACAGAGATAGCGCTGAAAGTGCCCATAGCTTCTGTTCTTGACTGTCAAGTCAGAACGACAGCGGGGACAGGAAACTCCGTAACGCCAGCAAACCTGTTGGAGCAGGTCCGCTGCGACCAATTCCGACTCAAACACATCGAGCGGAATCATATGTATCGGACACCGCTGACGCGGTGTCCTTGTCCTCTTCGATTCGACAGCCACAGCTGAGCGGTATCAACAATCTCCTACAGAAGAGCGAACACGTTCGCTCTTGTGTACCACATTGTTGATGGAGCGCCCTCTTGCGATTGTGCGTTGATTGTGATGAACTGAGTCATCGATCAGGAACCGCTCTACACGCAGATCTCAGTCAAACAGACGGGCAACACAACTGGATCAACAATCTCTTACGGAAGAGCGTTGGTATATTGGGGATTGGCAGTATTCAGATCGTGTCGACGTCCATTTCGTGGAATCCCATTGTCGAGTGTGTTGAATGCCACCGTAGTGAACTACCCCTGCCTACTCGCCAGCAGTAGCTGGCTCCTTGAGGCAGGGGCTTCCTGCTTCGACGACGCGACTTGCAGATACGGAAAGTGTATCCACAGCGGTTGCAGTCTCCACAGACGTTGCTTCGGAGTGAACCACTCCTAGTTTGTCCAACCCACGCGATTTTACGTTCAACGCGGCGTTCCAATCCCGATCCACCTCGAACCCGCATGACGGACACGTGTGCTCTCGAACCCAGAGCGGTTTCTCAGTCTCTACACCACACTTGGCGCACTCCTTCGTCGTCCCATGTGGTTCGACCTTGACCACGTGACACCCGTTCTTTCGACCGTGGTGTGTGAGAACCGTGATGAAGTCACGCCAGCCGACTTCAGCCTTGTTCCGCGCATTACCATCGGATTCGAGCATCGACTTCACGTTCAAATCCTCGACGAATACGGCATCGTACTCCGTCGTATAGAAATGTGCAAGTTTGTGCTTGTAATCGCGCTTCTTGTTCGACATGCGAGCGTGAACCGCAGCAACTCGACGCCGTTGATTCTCCCAGTTGCGAGACTCGTACTGTTTGCGCGAGAGTGACCGCTGCTCGCGTTCCAACCGTTCTCGATCGTCGGACAACTCGAGTCGTCCGATGGAGCGCCCGTCCGAGTCGTGGACGAAGTTGAGAACACCAAGGTCGAGACCGACGGTATCTTCAGTGTCAATGCCGTCAGAGTTGGGCTTCTCGGGTTCGTTCGTGCTGATGCAGAACGAGGCGTACCACGCTCCCGTGGGCTCTTTCTTTACCGTGACTTCCTTGATAGCGTCGTGTTCGGGAAGATCACGGTGAAGGCGGATCGGGATTTGCAGTGTGTCGCCACGGACTTTCTTTACGCGGAGTATTGCTCGGTTTCGCGGGCCACTCTTCTTGTCGAGTTCGAAGCCCGATTGCCGATACGTGAAACTCCTGTACTCTCGCGGCGATTTCCAGTTCAGTGAGCCAACGTCGTATCCCTTGGCTTTGAGTTTGTCGAGATTATTGATGTTGGTGCGGATTCGTTCGACAGCTTTCTGCAACACGGTGGAGTAGACCTGTTTCAGGTCGGTCCACTGTTGTTTGAGTTGGGGGAGTTCGTCTCGGACTTGCCAGACGCGCTGTCGAAGCGTTCCGTCGGCTTCTGGAATGTTGTTGAATTCGTGGAGTGCGTGGTTGTAGAGTTGTCGCACGATGTTTCGAGTCCAGTCGAGGCTCTCACGCTGTTCGGTCGTGGGAAAGAGTCTGTATCGTGGACTGTACTCCATGCGACTTGCTCTCCACTAGTAGTTGTAGTTAGTTAATCATTTTGATAGAGCCGTTTGAGAGTCGTGCGGACGCTGTATCCCCGCCCTACTCGCTCACTCGCATATGCTCGTTCGCTCCTTGAGGACGGGGGCTTAGCGCCCTCTTTTCTAGCTAAGTGTTCGCGATTTTTCGGCGCGACGGGTCAGGCACGTCCGGGCCACCGCCGGATCCGCTGAGCTCGAGGCCTCTGCCTCCGCCGACTCCGCGTCGGTCGGCCGCCGCTCGAGCTACGATCGGATAGATTCCAGAATCGTCCGTGAAAGCCGCACACGCCCTTTTCTACTATTGAACCAGAAGTCGAAATATAGTGGCTCCTAAAGGGTGGGGTATGCAAACCCCCATCGACCGACGACGATTCGTACAGGTTGCGACAGGCAGTTCGGTGATCGCCCTCGCCGGTTGCCTCGGCGGTAACGGCGACGAACAGGAGGTAACCGGTGACGACGATCACGGCGATGACCACGACCACAGCGACGGTCACGGCGACGACGATACCGACGATTCGAGCCCAGTGGGAAGCGACGGGTTCGTCTACGCCTTTGCCCCCAACACGATCGCGATCATCGACCCCGCGGAGGGCGAGGTCGTCGACGAGATCACCGACGGACTCTCCGAGGAAGGCTGGGGCGACCCGCGGATTACGGCCGACTACAGCGAGATCTACGTTATCCGGGAGTCTCCATCGCAGGTGCTCGTCGTCGACACCGAAACCCGTGAGATCGTCTCCGAGGTCGACGTCGGCCCGGGACCGACGCACATGTACCATCCAAACGACGACGAGATGTGGGTTCACAGCGACGACGAGGGGACCTTCTACGTCATCGACACCGACTCCCACGAGGTCACTGAGATCGTCGAGTCGGGCCTCGAGAACGAAGGCCACGGCAAGCTCCTCTACCACGAGGACTTCGGCTCGAGGGGGTACGCGACGAACGTGAACGACCCCGGTGTGCCGGTGATCGAGCTCGAGAACTACGAGCGAAGCGATTTCATCGAATTCGACGACGTCGACGATCAGGGCACCCACTACAAGGCCTACAGCCCGGAAACGGGGCTCGCGTACTTCGAGTTCGGAGACGAGACCGTCGTCGTCGATTCCGATAGCGACGAGATCGTCGACAGGCTCGACGTTTCGGGCGGGATGTACCTCTCTCCGGACGAGCAGGTTATGGGCCTCCTCGACGGGGACAGCATTCGATTCCTCGACGCGACGAGCGAGGACAGCGACGAACTCGGCGTCGTCGACGTCGGCGAGGGCCCCGACGCCCTGCGCTATCACGAAGGCGACGACGCGCTCTATGCGATCACCGCCCACACGATGACCGACGAGGCCTCGATCATCGACGTCGAGGAACTCGAGGCCGTCGAGACGGTCGACATCGGCGACATCGAGCGACCCGAAGGGGCACACCACCTCCACCGAACCGGCGTCGCCGGCGGGGGCTACTTCGTCTCGCCCGCGGACGCAGACGGAACCGTCCCCATCGTCGACGTCGACGCACGGGAGGTCGTCGATCACGTCGAGGTCGAGGAGGGCGTCGATACCGTCCAGTACGTCGGGGATTCGGGAGTCGGCTACAGCGGCACACTCAGGTAACCGATGCCCCCTGGCACCTCGATGGCTCGGGCCCGGTCGCTCGCCGCGGCGGCACTCGTCGGTCTCCTCGTGGCTTCGCTGGCGCTCGCGCTCGTGGGAACTCCCGTCGCGGCCCACGCTTACCTGAGCGAGAGCGACCCCGCGAACGGCGAGCAGGTCGACTCGCCGCCCGACGACGTGACGCTTTACTTCTCCGGCGACGGCGTCGTCAACGCCGACGTTACCGTCGAGGACCCGAACGGAGAGGTCGTCTCGGCTGAACCCGAGATCGATCCCGACGACACGCAGGTCGTCCGCGTGCCGATCGACGACGCGGCCGGTGACGATGGAATGTACGTCGTCGAGTGGGAGGTGCTCGCCGACGACGGCCACACCACCTCCGGCTCGTTCTTCTTCGCCGTCGGCGACGAACCGCTCGATCGCGACGCCGTCCTCGAGGCCTACGAGGACGACGAGGGCGACGAAACGATTCCCCCGGTCGAAGCGGGGGCGAAAGCATTGTTGCTCGTGGGCGTCGTCGGCCTGCTCGGGATCCCGGCGGTCGCGACGCTCGCGGTCCGACCGGTCTTCGCTCGAGCGGACGCCACCACCAGGTCGCGCGTCGACGGACGGATCGGTCGGCTCCTCGCTGGAGCCGCCGGCCTCACGCTCGTGGGCGCGGTCGTCCTCGGACTCGCCAGAACGACCGCACTGGGCCCGCTCTCGCTCGAGACGATCTCACAGTTCGTCGAGACGCCCCTCGGCGAGGCCTGGATCGCACAGGTCGCACTCGCTGTCGGCCTGACGGGACTCGTCGCGGCCGCCGCTCGAGGGCTCGTCGCGAAACGGGCTTCGTCCGTCGCCGCGTTCGCGGGCGCGCTCGCCGTCGCGGGAACGATCGCCTGGACGAGTCACTCGGCGACGGCGATCGATCGGTTCCAGGGCGCAGCCGTCGACTTCGCACACCTCCTCGGCGCAGGCCTCTGGGCGGGGGGGCTCGCCGTCCTCGCGCTGGGCGTTGTCCCCGCGGTTCGAACCGCGAAACCGGACGACAGAGCGGACCTGCTCGCGCGAACGATCGAACGGTTTTCGCTCCTCGCGTTCGTCGGCGTCACGCTCGTGGTCGCGTCGGGATTCGTCCTCGCCTCGTGGCACGTCCCGACCGCCGACGGGCTCACGGAGACGGCCTACGGGCTCACGCTGGTCGCAAAACTCGTCCTCGCGACGGTGGCGCTCGGGCTCGGCGGCCTCTCGCGATTCGTACTTCTCCCCCGGATGGCGGCCGACCGACGCACCGAAACCGCCGACGGCTCCCGACCCGCGAGCACGGACGGCGGCGTCGAACGCTCGAGCCGCGGACGGTCGGTCTCGACGTTCGTACGCTCCGTCCGCCTCGAGGTCGCCCTGCTGGTCGCCGTGGTGGTGCTCTCGGGCGTCCTCACGTCCGCGCCGACGGCCGCGGTTGCCGGCGGCGACGACCTCGTCGAATCGACCATCGAGTACGAGTACGACGACCACGTCGTCGAGGTGACGGCGTTTCCCGCCGCCGACGAGACCGCGGGTGAGACGCTCCTTCTCGAGGCGGACGAGCCGATCGTCTTCGAAGCGACGTTTCTCGACGACGGCGGCGAGGCGGTCGCGTCCGACCAGCCGGTCCGCCTATTGGCGAGTAGCGACGACGGAACGGAGTTCGAGGTCGAACTCGAGGAGACCGACGACGGCGCGTACGCGGTCGTCCAGCCCCTCGCCGACGATGGAATCTGGGAGCTTCGGATCACGGGAGCGCCCGAGGGATCGTACGTAAGCGAGTGGATCGCTGCGGTGGTCGTTCCGGCGGACGGTCACTCCGAAGATCACGACCACGACGACCATGCCGAGGACCACGATCACGCCGAGGATCACGTCGACGACCACGACCACGCCGAGGACCACGTCGACGACCACGAGCCTGAAGGCCACGCGGACGGTCACACAGACGGCGTGGAGGCGACGGGCTTCCAGATCCTCCTCCAGTTCGGCGCCGTCCTCACAGTGATTGGCGGAGTCATCGCGGTCGCACTCGAGTCGGTGCGAGTCCGCGGTGGTGGATTCGACTGAGACGGATTGCTGTACCGATTTGTCGAGAGACGTAGCGGGGTCGCGGTCAGAACGTCGGTCGGGCTCAGGGGGAGTCGACCGGCGGCTCGAGGAGCTGGTCGACGAGGCGAGTGAACCGATCGAGCAGCCGGTCCGGGACGGTCGGCTCGACCGTCGACAACAACTCGCCCGTTCGCTCGGGGTTGGCGAGTCGAAGCGTGACCCGGTTTCGCTCGTCGTAGCGTTTCGTTACGATCTCGTGTTCGACGAGTCGATCGAGGTGATACTCGAGGGTACTCCGGGCGATTCCGAGCGCTTCAGCGATCGATTCTGGATCCGTCGGCTCGGTTTCGATCAGTTCGACGACGATTTCGCGGGTCGTCTCCCGACGGAACAGCGCGAGCGCCGCCTGCTCCCACTGGTCGTACGCCGGGGGGTAGTAGTGCGTTCGTCCGTAGAACTCCGCCCGGACGAGCGAGTCCGCCTCGATCAATCGGCGGACGTGATACTGGATCTGTCCCGGTGCGAACTCCGACTCCCTGACGAGTTCGTTGAAGTGAATCCCGGCGTTCGTCTGGACGTGCGCTCTGATCTGTCGTCGAGTGTCGTTCATTGGTATCGGGTACGTTCTCGTCGGTTTCCGCGGTGTATCGAACCCTAGTGGCCAGGTTGTCTTAACGGATTTCGATCGTTCCTGATAACTGAGAACCGTCATTTGACCCGTCTGTTTACGGTGATCTCGATCGTCGACCACGAACGCAGACGAGGCCGCGAGTGTATTCGACTCGAGCGCCGAGGAAAACGTCGACAACCGAAGCACATACGTAACTCTCAGACCGAGATAACATAGCGGAGATGCACCCAACGAGTCCGTTCGGGGTCGGGTGGCTCGATCCACAACTCGCACCACTGCTGTTGACCGTCATCGTGCTGGCAGCCGCTGGGACGACGATCCTCTTTGGGTGTGGTGTCGTGGCGTACACCCGACGGCGATCGATGCGGTATCTGCTGATTACGGTCGTGCTCGGATTGCTCGCCGTGCGGTCGTTTGTCGGCCTCGGGACGGTGTTCGGGCTCGTTCCAATGACGGTTCATCACCTCGTCGAGCACGGATTCGATTTCACAATCGCCGTCCTGGTCCTCTATGCCGTCTATCGAAGCGGTTCCGACTCCGAACGGCTCGCCAGCCGCGGACGTAAGTAACAGTCCGCGAGCGTCGAAACGGTGTGGCGGCGGATTCGACCCGAAGGTTCCGTCTCTCGTACGGGCTACTGGATGGAGTTACGAAAACTGTGGCCGTTTTCGGGCCCGGATCGGGGAGACGGGGGAAGAAGCGAATTTTCAACGATTGCGCTATCCCAACCGGGAGAGGATTTCTCGTCCCTCGAGGTACGTGAACCCGTTGCGTCTGGCGTAGGCGCGGGCGTCGACCGGTGAGAGCGCCTCTCCGGTTTCGTCGTCGAGCATCTCGCAGACGACGACGGCGGGTGGAAGACCCGCCGCGTCGGCGAGTGCGATGGCGAGTTCGGTGTGGCCCTCCCGCTGGTCCAGCAGTTCCGGTGCGGCCCTCAGGAGGTGAACGTGGCCGGGAGCGCGAAACTCCTCGGCGAACTCGACGCGTTCGGGTGTGGCGGCCGCCTCGGCAAGCGCCCGGATGGTCCGCGAGCGATCGCTGTCCGTGATTCCCGTGTACGTCTCGCGGTGGTTGACCGTCAACGAGAACGACGACCGTTCGTCGTAGCCGAGGTCGTGGTCGGTCGTCGCCGGGTGATCGATCTCCTCGGATAAAAACGGGAGCCCGAAGGCGTCGGCCGTCTCGTGGTCGAAAGCGGTACAGACGAGTCCGCCGGCGTCGTTTCGCAATCGCGCGACCGCCTCGGGCGTGACCGCGTCTGCGTGGTAGATCAGGTCGGTCTCTCCCTCGCGGTCGGCGGCGTCGTGGACGAGTACCGGATCCCCGGCTCGGAGCGACTCGAGTGCGTTCTCGAACGGAGTGTCCTCGAGCGGCGTCGACGGCTTCGATCCCCCATCCGCGGTCCGGCGGGGTTCGGCGCGATGACCCGTCATCGGTTCTCACCCAGCGAAATCGTCACGTGCTCGCCGTCCTCGAGTCCGAGTTCGTCCCGGAGTTTCTCCGGCGCGATGACCTCGAGTTGGTCCTCGTCGTGGTGGGTGCGTTCGGGCGCGATGATGTGTGCCGTCTCGTACGTATCGCCGCCGGCCGTTTCGACGGTCGCGGGGTAACAGATCGCCGGTCCGTACGTGCGCTCGTCGTCCTCCCAGCCGTCGATCGGGATCGACTCGAGCGTCGAGAGCGCTCCCCGACGCCGGACGCTCTCCTCGCGCAGGTCGACGTTCAACGTCCCGGGAAACGGCTCGTAGCCCAGTCGATCCTCGAACTGGCGTTTGTACCCGGAAAGGGAGATGTAGTGTCGTCCCTCGCCCATTCCGCTCGTGACGGACCCCGCGAGGTCGACCGCCGAACCGGTCTCGAAGATCCGTCGGTAATCTTCGTACTCCGCGTGAAGCGCTCGCTCACCCCCGTCGGTGATCTCGACCCACTGACCGTCGCTGACGGTGTCCCGGACGAGGAGGTCGGCGCTCTCGAGGCGCTGGAGGCGACGGGAAGCGGTCTGGTTCGAGGCGTCGAGACGGTCCGCGAGGTGTGAACACGAGATTTTGACGTCCCCTTCGAGCCCGCCCTCGAGTGCGAGAAGCTTGAGAACCGCGAGTTCGTCGTAGCCAACGGCGGACTCGGCTATCACTGACATAGTTGGTCGTTCGGGACAGTCCGTCAAAAGCGTACCGGATGTGGAACGCGTAACAAAATCGTTATGGTGCCGTCCGGATCCCGGCGGATACTGTATCCGTTCGGCGACGGCGAGAAAAACCCACCGATACGTGCAACTCCGACAGTGGCCGCCGAGTGATCAGCATTCGGTGGCGACGGAGCCGTCGATGCGGTGAACCGCGTCACCGGCGTCCGCGCCGAACGCGACGAACCAGCCGTCGCGGTACTCCGACCCTGCTCCGATGTGAAGCCGGATGCGATTAGAACGTTGCCGGGAACGGTCATAGTAGTCGGTGAAACGATCGTACCGTTTCCCGCCACTCTCGACCGACGGCCGCGTCTCGAGTACAGCAGATCGCGTCAATCACCCGCGACGGGATCGGCGTCCCAGAACTCGCTGTCCTTTTTCAGCTTCGGAACCCACGTGTCGCGGGTCTTCGAGAGCAGGGCGACTCGAGAGGCGGGGACGTCTTTGAGCTCCGTGAACTCGGGCATGTGGGTTCGGATCCCGTCGGCGAACTCGACGACATCCTCGTGGTCGGGCATCGACGACCGATCCAGGCGTCCGCGGGAGTGACCCACGTGCATGTACGCCTTCAACTCGACGAAGTCGGGGTCGGCCTGCTGGTAGAAGCCGGCGTACCAGTCTGGGTGGTGCATGTTCTCCCCCTCGACGAGCGTCGTCCGGAGCACGGTCCGGGTTTCGTCTTTCTCGGCCAGGACGTCCATCGTCTCGAGCAACCGATCCCAGGCGCCGTCTTCGACCGGCTTGACGACCTGATCGAACGTGTGTCGTTCGGGCGCGTCGACGCTGACGTACAGTTGCGTGGGGTCGCACTCCCGGAGCACGTCGGGACGGGTACCGTTCGAGACGAGGAAGGTCGTGATGTCCCGATCGTGAAACGCCTCGATGAGTTCGGGCAGGTAGGGGTACAGCGTCGGCTCGCCGTCGAGACTGATCGCGACGTGTCGGGGCTCCATCGACTCCTCGAAGACGTCCCGGGGGACCTCTTCGTTGCCGCCAAAGCCCGACAGGAGCTTCTTCTGGAGCGAGATCGACGCGTCGACGACGGCCTCCGGATCGTCCCACTCGACCTCGTCCATCTCGTAGGCGTGACCCCTGTGATCGCGCCAGCAAAAGACGCAGCGTTCGTTGCACTTGACCACCGGCGTCATCTGGATACACCGGTGGGACTCGATGCCGTAGTAGATGTTCTTGTAACACTTTCCCTCCCCGCGCAGGGCGTTTGCGGTCCAGCCGCAGGTCTGTGCCGCGGTGTGGTTCTCGCTGTGGTAGTCCGGACTCGAGACCTGGGCAGGCCCGCCGTCGCTGTCGTCCCCGTCGGCGTCCGTCTCCGTCCCGGCCGAAGCGTCGACGGAATCGGCGGAGTTGCTCATGTTGGCGTCGATTCGAGAGGCGCGGACAAAAGCCGTGTGGTGTCGGTCGCCCCCGTCGATCCAGTGACGACCCGTGATTGGCTACTCCTCGTCTGACTCGGGCCCTCGAGTCGAATCCGACGACGAGCGGACGGGGTCGTGTGGAAGGCGTCCCGGTTCGGCCGGATCGTCGTCCTCGGCCGCGATCTCCCGTTCGAACGTGTAGAGGACGAGCCCGGTATTCGCGGTCATGATGACGCCCGTCGTTGGAACGGTCGCGAACAGGTGCAGCGAGACGCCGACGAGAAACGGTACCGCCGCCACGGCGGCCCACGAGTTCGGCCGCGTGACGTCCCGCCGGACCGCGTCCCGGCGAACGAAGACGAAGATCGCGATCGTCGCGAGGACTCCGAACGCGGCGATAGCGGGAGCGGTCACGACTGCCATAGCTACTCCTTCGTGCGGCGGGAGAAAAGCGTTCTGCGAGCACCCGGCAGTCGTCTCGATGAAGGGAGGCCTGTTACGCGTCGCGGTCCGACACCCGCTCCATGACCGACAGCGTGCCGTCGAAGTGGGGTCGCTCGAGTACCTCGTCTGCGGCGGCTTTGGCCTCGTCGTCGGCGTTGGCGACGGCGAAACTCCGGCCGACGACCGAAAACGTCGAGACGTCGTTGATCGAGTCGCCGACGGCGACGGCATCGGCGAGGTCGAATCCGACGTGATCGGCGACGTACTCGACGCCGTCGCCTTTGGTCGGCGTCGGGTCCTTGACGTGGTAGGCGTAGCCGGTGTCGATCACCTCGAGGCCGTAGTCGGCGGCGATCTCGCGAAGCGGCTCGACCGGCTGTTCTCGGCTGATCGCGACCTCCGTCTCGCGCCAGCGGTTGACGGTGTCTTCCTCGCCCCAGCCAGTCGAGTAGCCGGCGGCGCGGTAGGCGTCGACGACGGCCTGTGGCGCTTCCCTGTCGGCGGTGAAGAAGACGTCGTCGCCGGTGTAGACGACGCCGCCGTTTTCGGCGACGACGAGTTCCGGCACGCCGGCGAAGTGACAGAGTGCGATGGGGTAGGGAAACGCCTTCCCGGTGGCGAGGACGACCGGGGCCTCCCACTCCCGGATGGGATCGAAGACGCGGGGGTCGATGCCCCAGCCGTCGGGGCGGGTCAACGTTCCGTCGATGTCGAGAACGAGCGGCGGATCGGCTGTCATTACCTTATCACGGTGATCGGCGACCTAAAGCGGTCGGATCCAGCGACAGTACCACTGCTGCTGTCCGACAGTATAACGACGGCGGACACCGTATCGATCGAATCATGAACGAGACGTTCGTCGTCGTCGGTGGCGACGCGGCGGGGATGTCCGCCGCGAGCAAGGCGAAACGCGACGATCCGGACCTCGAGGTGGTCGTCTTCGAGAAAGGGGAGTGGGTCTCCTACGGCGCGTGCGGGCTCCCCTACTACGTCAAAGGCGAGATCCAGTCGCTCGAGTCGCTCGTCTCGGTCACCCCCGAGGAGTTTCGCGACGAACGCGATATCGACCTTCGGACGGGCCACGAAGTCGTCGGGATCGATCCCGACCGCAGGGAGGTCCTCGCCGAGCACGACGGTGACGACGTGATTCAGTCCTACGACCACCTCCTCGTCGCGACGGGCGCGCAGGCGGTGGCCCCGCCGATCGAGGGAACCGATCTGGCGGGAGTCTACACGCTCGGGTCGATGAGCGACGGGAAGGAACTCCGGGAGTACGTCGCTCGAGCCCGCGACGGGGAGTCCCTCCAGCAGCCCGATCGAGGCCCAGCCTGTCGGTACCTCGAGGACTGTACCGGCCCGGTGGCGGTCGTCGGCGGCGGCTACGTCGGGATCGAGATGGCCGAGGCGCTCGCGGCAAACGGGTTCGAAGTGAACCTCTTTCAGCGGGGCGAGCGCGTGTTGAAGGGGTTCAGCGACGAGACGAGCGAGGAGGTCGCCGAGCACCTCCGCGATCGCGACGTCGTCTTGCACCTCGAGGCCGACGTCCGGGAGCTGTCGGGAGCGGACGAGGTCGACGCGGTCCTCACGGCCGAAGACAGCATCCCGGTCGACATGGTCTTGCTCGGGACCGGCGTTCGTCCCCGGACGGACCTCGCCGAAGACGCCGGAATCGATCTCGGCTCGACGGGTGCCATCGCGACCGACGCCTACCGGGAGACGAACGTTCCCGACGTCTACGCGGCGGGAGACTGCGCCGAAGCGGTTCACGTCGTCACGGGGGAGCCGACGTACGTCCCGCTCGCGCTGACGGCCAATCGTCACGGGCGTGCGGTCGGCCAGACCGTCGCCGGACGGCCAACCGAAGGCGGCGACGTCGCCGGAACCGCGGCTATCAAAGCGTTCGACGTCGAGGCCGCTCGAACCGGCGTGCTGGATCACGAGGTCGCACGCGATGCGGGGTTCGATCCGGTCACCGAGACGATCACGGCGAAATCCCGCGCCGGGTACTATCCCGCCGGCGGGTCGGTCACGGTCACGATGACGGCCGACCGCGGGTCCGGGCGACTGCTCGGCGCGAGTCTGGTCAGCGAGTACGGCGAAGGCGCGGTCCACCGCAGCCACGCCGTCGTCGCCGCGCTCGAGGAAGGAGCGACGGTGTTCGACCTCGAGAACTACGACCTCGCGTACGCCCCGCCGTTTAACACCACCTGGGATCCGGTCCTCGTCGCCGCGAAGGTCCTCTCCGGATCGATTCGGTGAGAAAGCCGCTGGCGGCCGACGACCGATCCGCTCGAGTCGAACACTCGGAGTTCGCATCCGTTCGCGTGGTGTGTGTCTACCGATCGTGTGATGTGCGTCTATCGATCGTGTGGTGTGCGATTACCGATCGTGTGATGTGCGTCTATCGATCGTGTGGTGTGCGATTACCGATCGTCTCGAGCCCAGTCGCGCGATCGCTCGACGGCCTGGATCCAGCGCTCGTGGCGCTCGTCCGCGACGGCCTCGTCCATTTCGGGCTCGAACTCGCGGTCGACCCGCCAGTTGCTGCACAACGCCTCGAGGTCGGCCCAGTAGCCGACGGCGAGGCCGGCGGCGTAGGCCGCGCCGAGGGCGGTGGTCTCGTCGACGACCGGGCGGACGATCCGCGAGCCGATGACGTCCGACTGGAGCTGACAGAGGAAGTTGTTCTTGACGGCGCCGCCGTCGACTTTCAGGCTCGTCATCTCGATTCCCGAGTCGGCTTCCATCGCCTCGGCGACGTCGCGGGTCTGGTAGGCGATCGACTCGAGGGTCGCGCGGACGACGTGTTCCCGGCGGGTTCCACGGGTCATTCCGACGATCGTTCCGCGCGCACGCTGGTCCCAGTGGGGCGCGCCGAGGCCGGTAAACGCCGGCACGACGTAGACGCCGTCGGTCGAATCGACGCTGCGGGCGAGTTCTGCGGTCTCGGCGGGATCGTCGATCAGCGAGACGTCCTCGAGCCACTCGATGGCCGCGCCGGTGGCGAAGATCGATCCCTCGAGGGCGTACTGGACGTCCTCGCCGGAGCGCTGGTAGCCGATCGTCGTGAGCAGGCCGTGGTCGCTCTCGACGGCCTCCTCGCCGGTGTTCATCAGGAAAAACGACCCCGTCCCGTAGGTGTTTTTCGCGTCGCCGGGATCGAAACAGGTCTGGCCGAACAGGGCCGCCTGCTGGTCGCCGAGCGCGCCGGAAACCGGCACCTCTGCTCCGAGGAAGCCGTCGGGATCGGTCGTCCCGTACGTCGCCTCGTCGCTCGAGGGGCGGACGTCGGGGAGGATCGCTTCGGGGATCGAAAACTCCGCGAGGAGGTCGTCGTCCCACTCGAGATCGTGGACGTTGTAGAGCATCGTCCGCGAGGCGTTCGTGACGTCGGTGACGTGCTCGCCAGTGAGATTGTAGATCAGCCAGCTGTCGATCGTCCCGAACAGGATCTCGCCCGCTTTCGCACGGTCGCGGACGTCCGCCGGCCGGGCGCGTTCCATCTTGATCGGATCGGCCTCCTCGAGCAGCCACTCGGCTTTCGTCGCGGAGAAGTAGGCGTCGGGCTCGAGGCCGGTTTTCTCCCGGATCGTCTCGGTCGAGCCGTTCCTCTCGAGTGTCTCGATGCGGTCTGTCGTCCGGCGGTCCTGCCAGACGATGGCGTCGTAGATCGGCGTTCCGGACTCGGCGTCCCACAGCACCGTCGTTTCCCGCTGGTTGGTCACACCGATGGCCTCGAGCCGTTCCGGGCCGACGTCCGCGCGGCCGAGCGCCCGCGTGATGACCGTCTTCGTGTTCTCCCAGATTTCGACCGGATCGTGTTCGACCCAGCCGGCTTCCGGATAGCGCTGTTCGTGTCGTTCGTAGGCGCTCGAGACGACGCTCCCGTCGTGGTCGAACACGATGAACCGCGTTCCGGTCGTTCCCTGATCGACCGCGCCGACGTAGCCGTCGCCGGTCACCGACGCCCACCCGTTCGACGAGCCACGGTCAGTTTTACTGCCGACACCATACTGCTGGTAAATGACATGGACGACAAGCATAAACGTTGGTATGGTCGCGTCCGTCGCCTGCCGGCGGAGACGCGACTCTGGTACAGCGACACCGATCCAGAGCGCCAGGCTGAACCGTAACGACTGCCTGCAGCGCCGATATCGGATCAGTACCCCAGCTGTTCATACAATATTCGTTATGAGTGGTGCCGTATCACCGATAAAATAAAGCGTCGGGGCGTCCTGATTGTGCCAACGGAATGGCAACGGAGACAGACGTCCTCGTTCTCGGCGGCGGTTCGACCGGCTGTGGTATCGCCCGTGATCTGGCGATGCGCGGCCTCGAGGTTACCCTCGTCGAGCGGTATAACCTCACCGACGGCACGACCGGTCGGATGCACGGTCTCTTGCACAGCGGGGGCCGGTATGCGGTCTCCGATCGGGAGAGCGCCACCGAGTGCATCGAGGAGAACGAAATCCTTCGGAACATCGCAGGCCACTGCGTCGAGATGACCGGCGGGCTGTTCGTAAAACGGCCGGAGGATTCGGACTCGTACTTCCGGGAGAAACTCGAGGGCTGTCGCGAGTGTGGAATCCCGGCACGCGCACTTTCCGGCCGGGAGGCCCGCGAGAGAGAACCCTATCTCGCCGAAGACGTCTCGCGCGCGATCGAGGTACCCGACGGCGCGGTCGACCCGTTTCGCCTCTGTGTCGCGAATGCACTCGACGCGGAGGCCCACGGCGCGCGAATCGAAACGCACGCGGAGGTGGTCGACCTCTTACGCGAGGGCGCGGACGTCTACGGCGTGCGAGTCCGCCACGACTCGGGCCCCGGCCGACGAAACCACGGGACTTCGGGGAGCACCGAGGAGATCACCGCCGAGTACGTCGTCAACGCGACCGGCGCGTGGGCCGGCCAGATCGCCGCGATGGCGGACCTCGAGGTCGAGGTGCGTCCGTCGAAGGGCGTCATGACGATCATGAACGTCAGGCAGGTGGACACCGTCATCAACCGCTGTCGGCCGAAAGGCGACGCGGACATCATCGTCCCCCACGAGACGACCGCCATCCTCGGGACGACCGACGAGGAGGTCACGGATCCCGACGACTACCCGGAAGCGGAGTGGGAGGTCGACACGATGATCGATACGCTTTCCGAACTCGTGCCGATCCTCTCGGAGGCGCGGACGCTCCGGTCGTTCTGGGGCGTCCGGCCGCTGTACGAACCGCCGGAGAGAGGGACCGCGGATCCGACGGACATCACGCGCGATTTCTTCTTGCTCGATCACGACGAGCGCGACGGCGTCTCCGGGCTGGTCAGCATCGTCGGCGGCAAGTTCACCACCTACAGGGCGATGGCCGAGGAGATCTCGGATTTCGTCTGCGGGAAACTCGGCGTCCGCGCTGCCTGTCCCACCGCCGAGGAGCCGCTTCCGGGCAGCGAGAACCTCGAGCGACTCGAGGACGGGATGGACGACTTCGGCCTGCGGTCGCCGATCGCCCGCCGGAGCAAACAGCGACTCGGCAGTCGCTCGCGGGCGGTCCTCGAGACGGACGAGCCGAACCCGGTGATCTGCCCCTGCGAGGGCGTGACGCGGGCCGAGGTGCGAGACGCGATCGCACAGTCCGGGTCGGACCTGAACGCGGTTCGGATCCGCACGCGAGCCTCGATGGGTAACTGCCAGGGCGGCTTCTGCTGTGGGCCGATGGCGAACGAACTCCATCCCGACTACGACGAGGTGACGGTTCGGAGGGCCCTCGACGAACTGTTCGAAGAGCGCTGGAAGGGGCAACGACACGCCCTCTGGGGCGAACAGCTCTCGCAGGCGATGTTGAACTACGCGCTTCACGCGACGACGATGAACCGGGACCGGGATCCGGCGAGTGCCGACCCGTCGGATCCCGAGGCCGACGCGGCCTCGCTCGAGTACGCGGCGTTCGACGCCGGGGAGGGCCGATGATGGGAGCCGACCGACTCGAGGTGGACGGCTGAGATGGCGATCGAGGACGACGTCCTCGTAATCGGCGGCGGCCTCGCGGGGGCGATAGCGGCCCTCTCAGCCGCCGACGCGGATCGCGGAGCACGGGTTCGACTCGTGACGTACAAACAGAGTACGCTCCGCCACGCCAGCGGGCTGATCGACGTGCTCGGATACGCGCCCGACGGCGAGGGGCCGCTTGCGGATCCGTTCCCGGCGCTCGAGGGGCTTCCGCGAGGACATCCCTACGAGCGCGTCGGAATCGACGCCGTACGCGAGGCGCTAGACTTCTTCGACGGGGTCGTCGGCGACGCCTACGCGGGCGGACACACCGATCGGAACGCGCTCGTCCCGACCCACGGCGGGACGGTCAAGCCGACCGCTCGCTACCCCACCTCGGCAGCGGCGGGACTCGCCAGCGACGACCGTGACGGCCTGCTGGTCGGCTTCGAGACGCTTCCCGACTTCGACGCGCCGCTCGCGGCGGCCCACCTCGAGGCCGCAGGCGTCCCCTTCGACTGTCGCGGCGTGACGCTGCGGTTTCCCGGGATCGTCCGGGACGACGCGAAGGTGACTCGTTACGCCCACCTGCTCGATCGGAACGAACGCGTGGGAGCCGACGCGCTCGAGGAGGCCGCGATCACGACCGACGGCGGCGAGATAGGTTCACGGGACGCGCTCGCCGCGGCCGTCCGGGATCGCCTCGCGGACGAGACGCGGGTCGGCTTCCCCGCGATCCTCGGCGACGAACGGGCCGACGAGGTCCGGGCCGATCTGGCCGACGCGCTCGGCGTCGACGTGTTCGAGGTCCCGATGGGGCCGCCGAGTCTCCCCGGAATCCGCCTCGAGGAGATGCTGTACGACGCACTCGAGGCGGCCGGCGTCCGGGTTACGTCGGGCGTGCCGGTGGTCGACTACGAGACGAGCGCCGGGGGCAGCGATCGGATCGCTCGCGTCGTCGTCGACCGACACGGCGCGGAGATCCCCCACCGCGCGGAGCAGTACGTCCTCGCGACCGGGGGGCTGGTCGGAAAGGGGATCGAAGCGGACCGGGAGCGCTTCGTCGAGCAGATCTTCGACTGTCACGTCCCTCACGCCGACGACCGGTACGACTGGTTCGTCGACGACGTCTTCGGCGAACAGCCCTACGCCCGCTTCGGCCTCGCGCCGGATCACGAACTCCGGCCGCTCGACGCCAACGGCGACCCCGAGTTCGCGAACCTTCGCGCGGCGGGGGCGGTCCTCGGCGGCTACGACTACGCGGCGGAGAAATCGGGCGCGGGCGTCTCCATCGCGACGGGCTACGTCACCGGAACCCGCGCCGCGGAGGAGAGCGGATGAGCGACTCGAGCCAGTACGGCCCGTGCGGGCCGAGCCGTCGAACCCGCTCGAGTTCGCCCGAACGCGACCGATCGAGGGAGGAGAGATCATGAGCGACGCAGAGCGATCGACGGACGAACGTGAATCGAGTGAGCGAAGCCGGGACGCCGGCGAGTTCGAACCGATCCAGGTGTTTCCCGAGGCCGAAGAGATGGACCTCCGGCCGGGCGCGGACGACTGTTACAAGTGCTCGACCTGCGATACGAACTGCCCGGTCGCCGAGGTCGACGACGAGTTCCCGGGGCCGAAGTTCCAGGGGCCCGAACAGTGGCGGCTCAAGCGCAAAGACGACCACGACGTCGACGAATCGGTGATGAAGTGTTCGAACTGCATGCGCTGTGACAGCACTTGCCCCTCCGAGGTCCCCCTCTCGCAGATGCACAACACGGCCCGCGGGGAGTACGTCGAGCAGAACATGTCCAAATTCTCCCGGGAGTACCTTCGAAACCGAATTCTCGCGAACTACCGGCGACTCGCACCCCTGGCCGCGGCGTTCCCTCGAACCGCGAACGTCGTCATGGGGCTGTCGATCACCAGGTGGCTCGGCGAGAAGACGCTGGGGATCACGAGCGAGCGGGAGTTCCCCGAGTTCGCGACCGAGACGTTCCGGGAGTGGTGGGCGAAACGGAACGGATCGAACGTATCGAACCCGGACAAACGCGTCGCGTACTTCCACGGCTGTTATGCCAACTACAACACGCCGGAGGTCGCGAAGGCGCTCGTCCGCGTCTACGAGCGGTTCGGCTACGAGATCGTGGTTCCCGAACAGCACTGCTCCGGCACGCCGATGTTCGCGAACGGCATGCTCGAGGACGCCCGCCGCTCGGCCGAGACGAACGTCCGAGAACTCGCGTCGGCGATCGACGACGGCGCAGACGTCGTCGCCTCCTGTAGCTCCTGTTCGATGTCGATTCGCCAGGAGTATCCCGAGCTGTTCGACGTCGACGGGACCGGTGACGTCGCCGCGAACACCTGGGACGCCGTCGAGTACTTGCGGGTTCACGAGGACCTCGAGTCCGCACTCGAGGGGACGTCGGTCGGACCGGAGTTCGACGAGTTCGCCTACCACGCCCCGTGTCACGCACGAAACCAGGGCCTCGACGGACAGACCCTCGAGGTGCTCGACGTCGTCGAGGGCGTCGACGTCACGGACGTCGGCGACTCCTGTTCCGGAATTTCGGGGACCTACGGCTGGAAGGAAGAGAACTACGAAACGTCCATGAAGATCGGGGAAGAGATGTTCGAGCACATGTCGGAGGCTGGCGCGGCGGCGGGACTGACGGAGTGTCCGACCTGCTCGATGCAGATGGAACACGGGACGGGATACGAGATCACGCACACGCTCGAGGTACTCGAGGCGGCACTCGTCGGGCCGAACGCGGCGACGGAGTCGACGTAATGGACCTCTCCGAGCGGATCGACCGGCGGCGGGCCGCACGCGACGGCGGGGGGATCGTCGTCGACCGCGAATACCTGAGCCCGGTCGTCCACCCGACGGAGCCCGTCGGTCGCGGTCCGGTCCTCGAGCAGTTGCTCGACGCCCTCGAGCCGGTGTTCGACGGGACGCTCCCCGAGCCGGTCGCGGTAACCGGCCCAACGGGCTCGGGGACGTCGGCGGTCGTGGTCGCGCTCTTTGCGGCGATGAACGATCGACTGGGTGGGAACGACCGGTCGATCCGAACGGCGACGCGCGCGGACCGAACCGATCCGGTCACCTGGTTCGTCTACGTCGACGCCCGTCGCATCCAGAGTGAGTTCGCCCTCTATCGGACGATCCTCTCCGTGCTATCGGCGGAGCCGATTCCGGAAAGCGGCATCGGAACCGGTGCGCTTCGCGACCGTCTCCGAGAACGACTCGCGCGCCACGACCGACGGGCGGTCGTCGCGATCGACCACCACGACGAACCGGAGACGCTGTCCTACGAGCGCGCCCGAGAGTACCTCGAGCCCGTCGCCGACGACGTTTCGACCGTCGCCGTCGGATGTGACGCACCCACCGGCTGGGGCGGGACGACGGTCGAACTGTCGGCCTACCGCGATCACGGACTCGTCGACATCGTCACCGATCGCGTCTCGACCGGCCTCGAGCCGGGAACCCTCGACCACGAATCCGTTCGGGAGCTGGCGGAGTGGGCCGACGGAAACGCCCACGACGCGCTTGCGGGCCTCTACGGCGCGGCGGTGTCTGCGACCGGCGAGGGTGCCGACCGGATCGAACCCCGCCACATAGAGCGGGCGATAGCCGACGTGCCCGACGGCTGCGTCCACGTCGATCGAGCGCTCTCGCTGTCGGAGACCAGACAGCAGGTTCTGGCGGTGCTCGCGACGATCGATTCCACCGATCGTCCCGTTCGCGACGTCGCGGACGAGATCGCCGCGCAGTCGTCATTGACGGCCGGGACGGTCAAGCGCTTCCTCTACGAACTCGCGGATCGCGGCGTGATCGAACGCGTCCCGCTCCCGGCGAACGGAACCGGCCGCCGCCCCAGTGCGATCGAACGCCGGTTTCCGGCGATCGTGTTCCGGTCGCTCACCCCGGCGTGTGGCTCGAACGGCGCGTGAGAAACCCGGATAAACGAACGCGGCGAACCGCCGACACCGGCGACGGTATCCTTTTTGTCGGTGCGCAAGAAAGGTCCGGTAGCGACGCGAGGAGACATGACGATCGAGTTCGAAGAAACGACGGACCCGACGGGCCTGGAGGTACACGATTCCCTCGAGCAGCGGCACCTGCAGATTCAGACGAACGGAACCGTCTCGAGGGATTCGATCGACCCCGACGAGTTCTGTTTTACCGTCGACGAAACCTGTACGCTCGAGACGGACGAAATCGTCTTCGACCAACTCTACGCCGCGACGCTTCACGACGAGACCGGGACGGCAGAGGCGAATTTCGAGGCGGGAGATACGGTCCAACTCGACGACGACGTCCAGTTCATCGGTCTGAGTGGTCCGATCAAGCTGTACGTTCGGATCGACGTTCCGGGGACGATCGATATCAATCTGAGATCGCTGCAGATATCGCTTGTACGGGAAACCGGGGTTGAAGTCGGTGCCCGGTCGCTCCACGATCGGCCAGTCGGGACGATAACGACGCCTTCCGATCTCGACTCATTGGCTCGAGCGATATCCGCGGTTCCGTCGGCACTGAAGACGACGTCACCGGAACGGACGTGGCCCACGCTACGCGGCCATCCGCCGCTGATCGAACTGGGCGATCGCTTCGAGGTCCCGTCCGAAATCGATCCGCCGGAGGGAGAGGTCGAACTCGTCGTTCCGCCGGAGGAAATCGCGATCTATCAGGCTGCGCCGCTCGCGTTCTTCCTCGGCGCGACGGTCCGACTAGGCGAGAACTCGAGGCTCGCAACGCCCCGATTCGAGCGTTCGCTGCTCGAAGAGGGGAATGTGGGCGACGGAATCGCCAAGCTGTTGAAGCGATTTTTCTTCCTCGATTGCCTGACCCGGACGGAAGGAATCTTCCAGTACGACATCATCGAACGGGCCACACTGGAAGGGAAACTGCCGTTCGACTTCGCCGACACGTACGACGAGCCGCTTCCAGTCCGGCTGGAGCGATACCTCGAGGTGCCGTACGAGGTTATCGAACCGCACGTTCCGCGCTGGCCGTTGACCGCCTACGTTCCCGACGAACCGGAGAGCGTCGAGTTGATTCCGTTCGTCGTCAACGAACTCGGAATCGTCCGCGAAGCCCGCGGACAGACGCCGAAGGCGGTTCCACAACCGGAGCCGACGACCGCACAGATGGTCCGTTCGGCGACGGAGTATCGCTCCGCGCCGCCACACGACAGGGAGACGGCGTTCGTCGCCCCCGATATCGTCGACGAATCGGTCGAGCACGCGTGGTTCGGCGACGCCATTCCGCACAACGCCTCCAAGGCGACGATCGAAGCGTACCGAAACCAGATCGACCGCGACGCCCGCAGCGAATCGATCGAGATCCTGCTGATCTGCAACGACGCCCGGATGATCGCCGAACACGATCTGCTCGACGAAACCTACGGGAACCGCGAGGAACTCCCGTTCGAAATCCGCTCGGAGTTCGGCGTCGACACCGATCAGTTCGCGTCCTTGCTCACCGACGGCGGCTACGATTTCCTCCACTACATCGGCCACGCAACGGAAGACGGCATCCGCTGTCCCGACGACGACCTCGACGTCCGCGACCTCGAGTCGATTGACCTCGGCGTCTTCTTCCTGAACGCCTGTCGATCCTACGAGCAGGGGCTCGCGCTCACCCGCCGCGGCGCGTTCGGCGGGGTGAGTACGTACAGCGACGTCATCAACGAAGACGCCGTCGAGGCCGGCGAAGCCCTGGCGAGACTGCTCAACCGCGGTTTTTCGCTACGGGGGGCACTCGAAATCGCCCAGCAAAACACCGCTCTCGGCGAGCAGTACCTCATCGTCGGCGACGGGTCGGCCGACATCGCCCAGTCGAACGCCGGTCCGCCCGGAATCATCGATCTTGACCGCCGGAGCGACGACGAGTTTGGTTTCGCCATTCGCTCGTACTCGACGAAAGAGTACAAACTCGGAACGGCAACCGCTTCGGATCTCGAGTCGGTAGCAGACACCCACCTCTCACCGAAGTACACTCCGCACGCGGCAGTCGGCGCACAATCCATTCAGGAGTACCTCACCTGGACCGAGTTGCCGGTCTTACTCGATGGACGACTGCGGTGGAACGACGGTATCGGCTCGCCCCAACTCGACTAATCCGCCCGCAAAACCAGTTCTGGTGCTGTTTCGTAAGCGACTGTTCGATTTTACGGTCCAACCTGGCCGTGGAGTCCTGCCGCCGCCGTACCCGCCTGACTGAGCAGGACGAACAGGGTGAACAGGACGCCGATCATTCGTGGGTGCTTTGCGAGGTAGTCTTTCATGCTGTCTTTGTCGGACATCACATTCCAATGGATGTGCCCGATGGAAATATAATTATCTTATATTTACTTATATATTTTTATAAAAAGATACTTCGATATATGGTGGGGTAGAAATCGTACTATGTGAGTGCCAGATACAGTGAACTGATGAATGGGTGTTGTCTCGTCTACACGATGAACCATCGAAGTGGTTGACGACGCTTCAGCCGACACCACAGCAAAAGAATCACTCGGCTGGGAACGTCGGACGGAGTTTTGGTCTCCCTTCTGAATATCGACACTCGAGATGTCGACCGACGTCACTCCGGACTGCTACGAGCTTTCGCACAACAGCGGACCGGTCGATAGTACTCAGTTATAGCGGGCCGTCACGACTTCGTGGGCCGTCGCCTCTGACTCCGTCGACGATTTCCGGGACGCCAACGCATCCGCTCGAGATGTACAGACGAACCACCGAGTACCGTTATCAGTCCCGCGCGCACGAGTCCTCGGTGACCATCTCGAGAAGGGAGTTACGTCCGTCGCTCGCGAACGGATACGTACCACGAACCGCGGGACGTCTCGAGTTCGACCCGTTACCCGGCCACGTCGGCGGCAACCGGCGTGAACGATCCGGCGGTGTCGCCGTCGTCCGTAGCCTCGTCGTCGATCACGTCTTCGGCTCCGTCGTCCGTACCGTCGCTCTCGTTGCCGTCGACGTCGTCGACGTCAGAGTCGTCTTCGGGGTCGACGTCGGTCTCGTCTTCGATCTCCTCTGCATCGTCGAACTCGAGTTCCTCGAGCGTGACCTCGACGGTTTCGCCGTCGACGACCGCGGTCTCCGGAACGTCGACCTCTCCGTCGTACGCGTCGAACCCGTCATCGGTCGGTGCGGTCACCGTCACCCTGTACTCTTCGGTCGCTTCGACGGCGCTGTTCGTATACCCGTCCTCGACGCCGAGTTCGTCGTTGGTCGCGTACGGAACCGTCAACTCGAAGGAGCCGTCGTCCTCGAGTTCGCCCTGCTGGACGTAGTCGAAGGTTCCGCGTTCGCCTCCCGTATCGAGCTCGACTGCGGCGGTTACGGTCGCGTCCTCAGTATTCTCGACGTCGACCGATCCCTCGATCGTCGCGCCTTCGACGCGTTCGTACGTTTTGACGGGAGTGTGTTGTCGTCTGTCGAATTCCTCGATGTCGAAATCCGGATGTTGCTGTATCTGTATCATCTGTATGTACGTCCGCTGATCGAGGATCTGATTGACGGACACCATCGGATTTCCGTCTGCGTTGTACTGCAGTTCGCCGGTTTCTGCATCGACGACCGCGTAACTGACGAACGTCGTCATCCGCTCGTCGTTCTCGTGAACCAGCCGGTAGTGTTCCATACCGATGGCGTCGCCGAAGTACAGGTTGGCCACCGTCGTGTTGTAGTACGGAACGTCGGCGAACGTCTCGCCGATTTCGTCGCGTTCGACCGGCTCGTTCGGACTCAGGTCCTCCGGCGTCGTGTAGTAGTTGTACTCCGGCCCGGTCCACGTCGCGATCGCTGGGAACTTGTTGCCGGCCATCTGGTCGTCGACCATCACGTACCGGATCTCCTCGTCCGACTCGTCGGCGTCCGCGATCATCGACTCGAGTTGCTCGTTCGAGTGATCGCTCGGCGACTCGCCCGCGGCGATGGCGTCGAGGATCAGTTCGGATCGCTCCTCGGATTCGGCGGTCAGGAACGCCGACGACGATCTTGCGCCGGACTGGAACGGGTTCGAGTGGGGGATCCGCTCGCCCTGTACCGTTATCAGGTGGCCGTAGTCCCACCACGACATCACGCCGTAGGCTCCCTCGGGATAGTCGTAATTACCGTCCTCCGGATACTCGTAGGTGCCGTACAACTCGAGTTCGTCGGCGCGGTCCGCACCGCCCCAGTTGCCCGGTTCGGGCGTGTTCTCGTTGAGCCAGTGGTTCGACGGCTCCCACGTCTGGGCGGTCGGGTTCGGACCCGTGTTCGCGCTCTGGTTCCACGCCGTGTCCGTGTCGGCCGCGACGGGCGGGAGCAACGGCGCGAACAGCAACAGGACGACCATCACGATGACGATGACCTGGTAGGCTTCGACGCTTTTTATCGCCTCGACGCTTCGCAGGTAGTCGATATCGAAGTCGAGCAACTCGAGGGTCGCCGCGATGAACACCGCGTTGACGACGGCGACGGCGACGACAAGGTAGTACGCAAAGCGGATCTGGGTCGCGGCCATGCTGATCAGGAACAGCGACCAGACGACGATCAGCGTTTGTTCGGTCCGGAACTCCCGACCCAGGAACGGACGCGCGATCAGGACGGCGAGGCCGGCGAGCATCGTGTAGAACGCGGCCCCGAACTCGGCGAAGACGTGTTCGCTGAAGTTTCCGGGCGGCTGGGCCTCCTGGATGGTGAGGTCCGTCGCGGTCTGGCCGAAGGGAACGACGCGGCGCATCGCATTGCCCGCAAACGTATCGAAGACGCTGGGAAGGGCCAGCCACACCACGGCGGATCCGGCCACGATCAGGCCCGCGATGGCTGCGGGGTAGTACACCCGTTCGACGTCGTAGGCGTTCCACTGACGGGCGAACCAGGCCATGAAGACGCAGCCGAGCGCGACCAGCGCGGCGCTTGCCGGCTGGAGGTAGCCGAAACTCGTGACGCTCGTGCCGGGTTCTTCGATGAGCAGCGCCGTAATCACCGCCGTGAGCCCCAGGCTCACCGCTCCGACGAACGCGACGTGGTCGGGCGAGACGTTTCGAACGTAGTCGAGACAGAGCTGGACGGTGAAAAACACCGCGAGAATGCCGATCAGGACGACGCCCGGCGGCCACACCCAGATGTACAGCGAGAGTGCGATGCCGGCCAGCGCGCTGTAGATGGTCGGCGTTCGGAGGGCGTCCCAGTCCTTGTCGACGACGAGTTCGTAGATCGGCTGCTCCCGTTCGGCCACGCGGAGCGCGACCATGAAGGCGAGGACGGCGATCGCCATGAACAGCACTTCGGCGACGTGGTGTTGGAGCTGGCCGACGGTCGTTCGTGCGAGGAACGTCCCGGGCGCGAGCGCGAGGAGGATGACGGAGACGATCCCGCCGACCGTCCCCCCGAGGCGGCGACCGATCAGAAACACGGGGATCGCGACGAGAGCGGCCATCGCGGGCACCGAGAGTAACGCGATCGTATAGAGGAGTTCCGTCGACGGATCGCCGAGGCCGACGATCATCGCCACCGTGACGATAATCTGGTCGAAAAGCGTGCCGAACTGACCGACGTATCGGCCGGACGGGAAGCTAGTCCAGACGTCGTACGGCATCGTCCGCGGGTAGTTCTCCGCCGTCCACTGAACCGTCCGCCAGTGATACCAGGAGTCGATCGCGGCCAGGGCGGGCGTTCCGTCCTCGGTGACGAACCGGTCGTACGCCTGAATCCGAATCGAGAACATAAACAGCATCACGACCCCGACGATCGGGATGTGATACCACTGATTCCACGTCTCGAGGAGAGACAGCGACGACTCCGTCTCTCCCTCGACACGCTCGGTGTCCGTACTCATTAGGTTGCAACAGACCCAAGCGCAGAATAAGCCTTGTCATATACTTGCGCTGTTTTCATATCCCAGCCGAAATCGACCAGCAATCGGTGACTCTCCGGTCTAATTAACGATTACCCTCCTCGCGGGCGCGATCGTGCGAAGGAAAAGGCTTATTCACCGTTCACGGTAATCGAGCGACGATGAAGGTCTCCGCGGTCGTCTGTACGTACGCGATGGAACGGTACGACGTCTTCTCCGAGTGCGTCGACAGCGTTCTCGCGCAGACGTACGATCCCCTCGAGGTCGTCGTCGTCGTCGACGGCAACGAGGCGGTCTTCGACCGCGTCCGCGAGGACTACGGAGACCTCGAGGACGTCGTCCTTCGCTGTAACGACGAGAACCAGGGGATCTCCTACAGCCGAACTCGAGGGGCGGAGATCGCGACCGGCGACGTCGTGGCGTTCATCGACGACGACGCCGTCGCGGAACCCGACTGGATCGCGGAACTGGCCCGCGTCTACGAGGGGACCGATGCGATAGCCGTCGGCGGACACGCGAAACCCGACTGGGTGACCGAAAAGCCGGAGTTCTTCCCCGCCGAGTTCTACTGGCTCGTCGGCTGTGACGAGCGGGGGATGGGCGAGCACATGGACGAGTTGCGGAACACGTACGGCTCGAACATCTCGTTTCGCCGGGACGTCTTTTTGAACGTCGGCGGCTACGACGAGAACACCGGTCGAAAGGGAGATCGGCACATCCAGGCCCACGAAGCGCCCGTCTGCATCCGGATGGCGAACGCGTACGGAAAGGGCGTGATCTACAACAAGCAGGCGGTGGTCAACCACAAGCTCTTCGACTACCGCGGCGAGTTTCGTTGGCTCGTGTTTCGATCGTTCTGGCAGGGGTACTCCAAGCGGATCATGGACCTGCTGTTGCCGGAGGCTGCGGGCGACAAAAACGAGTATCTAAAGCAGTTACTGCTCGAGTTTGTGCCGAGTCGAATGGCTTCGGTCGCACGTCGACCTTCACTTTCCAAACTCAAGCAGTTCGGCGCGATTTTCGTATTTACCGCTGCGGTGGGGTTCGGATATCTGTATGGCTTGGCGACGACGCGGCGGTCGGATTTTGAAGAGTAATCAGGCGATCTGGCTCGCATCGTGATTATCGCTCGCTAACCAGCGGTACCTCTATCGGTAGATTGTTCGTAACTGTGGTTCTGAACGATTGGGAGACAGCAAAATACGTGGCAAAGTAGATTCCCGCACCGATCGTGACGAGCATCACGACGAAAACAACGTTGTAGTCCTGAACCCATCCCCAGTTTCGCTCTCCAAATTCTCGGCTCAATTCCACGACAGCCCCCATTAGAAGCGCTGCGATCCACTGGTAGCTACATTCCCGAACGGGGATCTCGAACGGTACTACCCTCTTCGAGTACCGGAATGCCAGACATAAACTGACAGCCGCGGAAGCGGCCGTCGCAATCGCTGCCCCGACCCATCCTATCTGCCACACGAGTACGACATTGAGGGAGATGTTCGAGACGATGAACACTCCGTTCGCTTTGAACGCCAGATTGGGTCGATCGATTGCGTTCAACGTATTGAGTAGTTGCTTGTTGTACGTATAGATCAACAACGCGGCGATAAGGATTACCAGCACTTCCGTACCGGCGACGAACCCATCACCGTAAATGGCGAGCAAGCGGTCTCCGATGACGAGTGAGCCGACCAATCCAGGGATGAGGATGAGTCCACCATAACTGAGCGCATCTTCGGTGAGTGTAGCCACGGCCTTCATGTCGTTTGCGCTGGATAGCTCACTCATCTCCGGGAAGAGGGTACTGCTGATCGACCGTCCGAAGACGTCGAGAAACTTTCCGAGAGACCACGCGACGGAGTAGATCCCAACCAATCCTTGCGTAACGAAAAACCCGAGCACTGCGATGTCGACCGAATCGAACGTCTTTCCCTGCATTCCGCCCAGCCAGTTGTATTTCGCGTAATCGAACAGGCTCCGGACGTGTTTCGTCGTCGGCCGTGCCGGACGCAACCCCAGCACCCAGATGCCGACAGTCGCGGTCACGAGTGAGGCGATTGCGTATCCATAGAGCATGCCCGTGAGTCCGAACCCGATTGCGACCAGTGCAATCTGGGCGGTCGCCCTCGTGAGAAGTTTCCCACTCCAGAGTACCGCGTAGACGTGGACGAGATGAGTCCCTTTCAGAGAAGCGTTCACCAGAGCCTTGAGCTTGCTCGCGAACAGCAGCAAGAGGACGAACTCCGCAACTGGCACACCAACGTACGCATTGATCTGACTCCGAAACAGGAGGACAAATACGGTTGCCAGGATCAGTATTCCTCCCGTAATGACGATCCCGGCCCCGAGATAGCGGTCGGGTTCGTCGCCTTCGCTAATTCGTTTTTCGATTGCTCCCGAGAACCCTACCGAAGAAACGATTCCCACCCATGCTACGATCGTCAAGACGAGTGCGTATTGTCCGAGGACCTCTTCACCGAGTACTCTGGCGAAGTAGATCGTCGCGACGAACCCGAGAAATGATCCGAATATTTTCGAGAGGAATAGAATAAACGACGTTTGACCAAGGCGCATACTGTTCGTGGCGTTCCTCATCAGAGGAAGTATAAAATGGTCTGGGTTCGGCCACGAATCGGTGGAGTCTTTCGACGCACCGTCTGATCGTAACCATTATTCTTGTTCGAACGATAAAAACGATGTGAACGCTGAGTGATTAATTTTCGGCCTCCGGTACCAATTTGAGCAGAAGTGGCCGGTTACAACCCTATCGACGACGACGTCCTATGCTCTCCGGTACATCTATTATCGGCTGAAATACGGTGCGTCCGCACCGAGGCCTGCCGAGATCATTGAGGCCAACCCCGAAAATATAAACCACTCAATCAGTTTATCTGACATCAGTGATAATTTTGGAGAGGTTCCTCGATATCGCGTCCTCGGTGGCGAGTGGGATCAGCTAAAATCTAGATTCGATCCACATTTCGTTCACCAGAGCTTCGTATCGCATTTTTCGAAGGGTAGTCCATGGGGAGAGACGACATACCACAACCACCGACAGGATCACTCCACACGTGAGACTACTGAACTGTCCAAATACGACGACCTGTCGAGGATATCAGACACAACGGCTACGACCTATCGTACCCGATCGAGGTCCATGTCGGGAGAGATGGCGAGTTAATCCGCCGCGATGGGGCCCACCGCCTATCGATTGCGAAAGTTTTTGACCTCGAACGCATCCCTGCAAAGATTCGTATCCGCCACTCACATTATCAAACGGATCCCACCGCGTCGATCCCGACTATCAAACGGCAAGAGATAGCCACCTGACCGGGGATCGAATCACCTCACTGCCTTCGGTTCGTGAGTTCACCTGATGGATCGATCGTCAATGTACTGTAACACTCGTTCGGTGCCGGAGCGGCGAAGTACATCTTTGAGTGCCTCCGGCGTGTGGTCCACCACGTTTGCTCTCGCAATTCCGTAGATGTGTGCTGGAAGGGAATACTCCGGCTCGAGAGGTGCAACTGGGAGTGGGTCGTCGTGTATCACTGCTTCGATGACGTCCATCGCTACCGCTGCACTCGAGCCGACGTTCGCGAAATGGTGGTCTCGTTGTTCGAGGAGCTGTTCGCGGTGGGCCTCGAGGTCGTCAACCAATGAACTCAACGTACTTCCGAGGTTACTCCGGGGTGTCTGAATTGCAAAACCCGGCATCCGTGCACTCGGCTTTTTGTCTCTATTCGATCCGATCATCCAATCGGTTACGGACACTGGGATCGTTCCTGTTAGTATCGACTCCTGAATCACACTGGACTCATCGGAGACAGAGACATCTGCTATCGACAGACATTCCATTATCTTTTTATTTTCGTCAAGGAAAATAACGTCATCAGTTTTCACCCCTTGGGCAATCTCTCTGTTATTGTGACTCGGGTGGAGCTTTACCAGCCTGTTGTCGTACTTTTCAGTTGCCGATAAAAACTCGCGCAGTTTTTCAGTCGATGGATACGAGGGTGTAAACATGACTGAACTTCCCTCAGGAACCCGATATTCCGTCCGGATCGCTTCCAATCGTTGCTGAAACGAGTCTGAAAACACGTCGTCGGATTTCGGCCAGCCGACCTCGAACAGACCTATATCCGGTCTTGCCTTCGGATACCAAGAATTTCTCACCCACTTCTCACCAGTTGCAGCGCCGGGAACGAACCCAATATCGAACTGATCCCATGGCTCACCGATCCAGTGGTCTCCTTTGTAGGGACAATCGATACTATGAAATCCAATCACAGACAGCGCTGCATTGACTTCCTGTATCCGGTATGTGTGCTCGTTATAGATTCCTACCTCTGCTTCAGCTGATAGGTCTTCTTCGAACACTGTGTCGTATCCTCGTCTCTCCGCCTCTGCTACTATCGGGTCCAGCGCTTCTTTTCGAACAGGTCCATTTGAGAAGAAAGTTATGGTTGGGTCCGAGGAGAAAGATATGCCAGATTCCATCTTGCTCTACCACTTTTACACTAATTGTTAACTTTTTTGGATGGCATCTGAACTGTACATCCCGTTACACTGTCACGCAAACTACTACCGTTGCGGGCGATAATTTTCTCAGTTCATCGAGTATGGCCTGTGTTCTTTCCTTCGAACGGAAGGATCTCTTCCCCCTCCGTTAGATGCTCCTGGGTGTTGATTTCGATGTGCTCACCCGGGTCCAACCGAATTGCCTTCGAGGGAACTTCCGGAAACACGACTGGAAACCATTCTTCTCCACCAGATCTTTCCCACCGGTCTTTCGCTGTCTGTACGTGTTCTCTGTGAAGGATGAACATGCCTGCTTCCTGGTGACCTTCGATCGCTCCGTAATCGGTTACTACATCGTTCGTATCCCATCTGATGGCTGTCATCTCGCTTTGATATCCTTCGAACGCCCCCACAGCACTGTACGCTGAGTCCGAACACTCTTCGTAAAATGTCTGGATGAACTCCTCCATTTGACCAGGTGATACGATGACGTCGCCACAAAGTAGCAACACATGGTCGTCTCCATCTACCGACTCGACGCCAGCGAGGGCTGATTTCGAGTTCTCGACTTCTTTCCAGTTCTCGAGATATACGATGTTGTACTCGAACCGCTGATCGATGTGAACGTACTCGCTGAGTTTGTGTTCGGCGTCTGGCGAATCTACGAACCCGTATCCGAGTACGACCGTTACGACGGAGTCGATCAAAGTTGATTGTAGTGGGGAAAGCGCCTCGAGTTGGTGTTCAAATATGGTCTTATTTCCGACTTCGACAAACAATTTCGGAAGAGTTTCTTCGCGGGGCCCCAATCGCTCCCCTTTCCCCGCTGCCATAATGACCGTATCCATCATGCGGGTAGTGACTGATTCGGGAGAAAAACCTTGTTGTTCACCTGGCCAGAGGACCTATCGAATGTGAGACGGGTATGGGGGGCGTATCCGGTACCGTCCTCACTCGAAGCGTGGCTCGTTCGATCATCTCGGTCCGAAGACTCTCCGAGTGTACTTCGATTTTCGAAGGAGTGATAGCCAGCGACCCAATGCATTCGTCTGAGAGCGTACCTGCTTTTCGTCGACGTGATACGTTCTGAGAACTCGTTTCTCGTTCCTGATTTCGATCGATACGCCCTCGTCGAATCGGACTATTGCGAACTCTCCTGTCAATGGTTTCGATGGCCGTTCGTTACTGAATGCATTGATGGATATGTGTGGCATTGTAGGCGACTCAGAGAGTTGCGTAGCGTGTATGTGGCCACTTATCGTCAGGAACGTGGTGTTGTTTCGAGTGAGTATTTCGTGGAGCTCTTTCCGATTCGCGAGATATGCTCTCTCTGGATAGTGACGAAACCATGGATTGTTGTCCAAATTGAAGAACCCGACCGGGTGATGGAGCAGAATCACGACGTTCTTACGTTCTTCCACTGTTTCTTTCACCCACTCTAGCTGGCCCCTATCCAGAAACCCGTTCGGACTCTGCGATTCTGGCCAGCTCGTATCCAAATAGAGGATCGATCGAGATCCAATGGTGATCTGTCCGAAGAACTTCTCCTGATCGAGAATATCACCTATCGATGGTCGGCTGACAGTCATCACATCGTGATTTCCGAGCAGCCAGACAGGTGAGACTTGGTAGTTGTCGAAGATTGCCCGGAGCGTTCGGAACCTCTGCTTGTCTTCCTCGACAGATCGACTGTGCGTTATCAGGTCGCCGAGAACGAATACGTAACTGACATCGGTGTGGTGTTCAATGTACGATAAACAGTCCTCTATCGCCGCAACGATCTCCGCTTCCAGTTCTCTTCTCAAATGAATATCTGAGATGACGGCGATTTCATCCATCAACTGTTCTTGTGTTTCGTTTTACCCATAGTAAACTCTGGTCTATTTATGGGGTCATATTCGTTTTCTGGCCGGTCATTTAGGGAACCGTAATAGTGATGGGTTCTTGCTACAGGGGAACCAGTATGGATGAACGTAGCGGTCAAAACGTTCTCGTTCTTTCACTTGCCGAACGGGAGCTGGACCCAGTCCCTGGTCGGAACCCGAAAGTTTTCAGGATTGAGGACAACGTCGGCGAAGCTATCCATATCCACCATCGAAACGTGCGACTGGAAATGACGATCGACGACTTTCTCGAGTTCTACGAGAACGTCGAACAAACACTGGGTGAACTCTGAGATGGGCATCGTCGAACGATTACTTGCAGACTTCGAACTCGAGGATCAATCGACTGAGGTCCAGATCGAGCTAAACGAAAAGGGGAGGGTCGATCTGCACATGGATGAACTCCAACTGACCTTCACGGAAGAAGAGTACCGAGAATTTGCAGAAGCCGTCGTCGAGGCGGGAACTTCTCTCAAGGAGATGAAAGATCTCTAAACATGTATTATGAACTAAGCCCGGACGAACAAAGCGTGTTGGAGTCTGTTGCCCACTCCCTCTCTGAGGACGATATTTCGTACGTGATTTTGCGGGGGTTCGTCGACCTCCCTGAACGAGTCTGGGGTGATGACATTGATATCTTCGTCCACGAAGACGATTTCGACGCTGTGTTCGGCGTGATGGAGGATGCGATACCTGGCGATCCGAACAGGAAAGCCCCTATCCGTGAACAACTCAGTGTCGCACTAGAGGATCCTCGAGAGTCGGTCCGTCGTGTTCTCTCTGAGCCGAAAATTGTGATCGACCATCTGCTGATTCGACGGAAACATCAGAACTTGGACGAACCTGACAATAAGGTAAAATTAGCCAAGTTCGCATACGGTGATTCACGTTCGAAACACGAAACCCTGCGGTTCGATGTCTGGAATCACATGTGCTATTCGTCGCCGTTACATTCGGGAAAATACCGAGTTGACCCCGAAATTGATCGGCTGATGCTTCGAGACAGAGTACAACACAACGGCTTCTACGTACCGAGTCCGCCCGACGAGCTGGCCCACTTGGTCGGTCGAACCGTATTTTACTACAACGAGGACGGCCCGCCATCGTATTATATGGACCGAATGAATGAGCTCAGAGATACCGTGCTGTCGAACGAATCCCAGGACGAAAAGCTGCATCGGCTTTTGAAATTGATGTTCTTCGACGCGTGGGAGACGGCGTATCTGCTGATCGATGAGAGAAAGTATGGGTCGATTCGAGGCGAACTGGAGGCGTTTTCGGACTACTGATGGACGCTTACGTAGAATTTATGGGCCCGTATGGGGCCGGCAAAACCACCGTTCACGACCGAAGTGAGTTTCCGAGGACACTCAGCATCAACGACGTCAGTAGCCGACACCATCTGGCTCAACGACATATACGTGCTGATGCCCCAAAACCGGTAGCGTTTCTGTACGGTGTACTTCCTGGACGGTTCGGCAGATACGTCAGCGACGAGATCGTCATGCACCGGTTCACCTACCACGCTTTCAAACGGTTCGTTCAGGACTTTCCTGACTATCTAGACACATTTTCGAGGGGGCTCGATTATGCTGAAAACGAACCGGACGGCGCCTTCGTTCGGTTGTACGAAACAGCAGGCCTTTACCAATTGGGGAGGGAAAATGTGTTTCCTAACGAGACGTTGAGTGTCGATAGGGGATTTATTCAACTTCTCAGCACGTTACAGTGGTACTCGGGTATTGACTTTTCGAAGACCTTTTCTCGTGAGTTCCTCTCGACAGTTCCACTTCCCGACCTCGTATTCTATATTGACGCCCCCGTCGAGGTTTGTCTCGAGAGACAATCCACCCGTAACAGTGTTGCCGTCGATAAGGAATGGGTATCGAATCACCGTGATTCCCAAGTGAAGATCTCCACTATCTGTGAAACCCTTGCTGATATACTTCGAGAAGAAGGAGTGCAGGTGATCAAGATTCAAAATGAGGATATATCGAATACCGTACGGAAAGTCCAGTCGGAATTAGAAACGTTTCAGTAGTGAGTGTACACAGTACCGATATTGGCACCAGAATGACAAAAACTCCTATATGGATGCGACATATATTATTTATGATATAGGGAATACACTTAACTCTCGAGTTGGCAACTCTGACTATGCCAGAGCCCTGCCGACCTGGGAAAGAGTCAACGATTATGGATAAAGTCGGTCGTTCTATTGATATACTTCGGTCCGATGGTCCGAGAGCATTGGCGAACAGTATTTCACTCTACATTTGTAACAGCGTAACACCATCGCGACGGGTCCGCGCTGGTCACCGACAATTGCTCAAAGAACGTGAGGGGTTGGTGATCGCCGAAGTTGGGGTCTGGCGGGCTGACAACGCCAAAACGCTCCTCGAGGGTTTGGACGTCGAGAAAATGTATCTGATCGATCCGTACACGAACTACGATGGGTACGAATCGTCTCCGAAGACCGATTCGACCTTGCATGACGCAAAACGTGAGGCACGGCGTAAGTTACAGTCGTACGATACCCTCGAGTGGATCGAAAAACCCTCACAGGAAGCTGCGGATGAGATCTCCGAACCGCTCGATTACGCCTACATCGATGGCAACCATACGTACGACTACGTAAAGGCTGATATGGAGGCGTATTATTCACTGTTAGACGATGATGGCATCCTGGCCGGTCACGATGTCGATTTCACCGGCGGTGACGTTGCGGAGGCCTTCGTCGACTTCGCCGTCGAAAACGACCTCCAACCGTATCTGGAGGGAGACTGTTCGGACTGGTACTTCATCAACGGAGATCGAAAACGCCACTCGTAGCGCCTATTTGTATCCAAGCGCCTCCAGTCGTTGCTCGATATCGTCCTCGTCGGCCCGTTCCTGCTCGAGGGGCGGTTCCGCGCGGATCTCCGGACGGGGTGACTTCTCGATCACGTACCAGGGCACCTCGAGGAGTTCGTCACAGTAGACACCGTACGGGTGGCCATAGGCCGGCCCAACGGGGATCGGCCCTGGGCGTTCACCGACCAGATTCCCGTGATCGGAGGAGAGGACGATCTTCCCGGTGAGCTCGTCGATGAGTGGCTCGAGACTGGAGAGTACGATCTCGAGGTTCTCCCTGTACGCCTCCCAGACTAGCTCGTGGTCAGTGATGTCGCCCTCACGGAGGGCCGTCCAGATGTCCTTGTCGTGGGTGATCTGACCGGTTTCGGCGAGTTCTCTCCCGGCTTCGCCTATGAACGGGTGATGGGGCTGGAGAAAGTGAATAATGAATCGCTTGTTCTCGAACGTTTCGATTGCCTCACGGGTCGCTTCGACGACCGTCTCCGGGTGGACCGTCTCGATGTCACAGTCCAGCTCGGGAAAGATCGGTTTCGTCTCACTCAGTAAATCGATGACCGCGTGAAAGACGTCTGCGTCGAACCCGAGTCGACAGAGGTGTGGATTGGCGTTCACGTAGACCGTATCGTGGTGCGTCCCGTCGGCGAAGTTTCGCTGGAGGAATTCCTCGCTCGTCGATCCCAGCGAAATCCGCGACTCGAGTTCGCCGTCCCACCTGGTCGAGTCCGGAAACATGTCGTACCGGCACGCATCGAGGAGGATCAGGACGTCCCACTCTTCATCCATGACGTTGGTGGGGTCGTCGCTCCGCAGGTTGTAAATGATGTTGTTGAGTTCGATCGGCGCGTACCTAAGACTCGTTTTCGCCAGGTCGACTGCGCCTCGTTCCTCGAGGACCTCTTTAGCACGGTGAAGATGGTGAAACATGGGTCACTGAGTTGTGTCGGTCGAGAGCGACTCGTTGCTGGGAGTAGGTCCCAGCACTGACTATTGAATCCACTGGTCCGGGATGATATCCGCGAGGTCTGGATGGGTCAGGTATTGTCGAGTCTGGGGACCCAGATCGGTCGGTGTCCCGGCGGCTCGAATTTCGTCTCGGATGGCCTGCCAGTTGGCGTGGCGTGTTCGAACGAGGACAGGGATTGCCTCGAGCGAGAGCGCCCGTGCGACTGCCAGGCGATGTGTCCCCGATCCACGTTTGATCAACTCCCCGTTCCGGCCGATATTCACAGCGACTTCGTTCAGCACTGGATGAAACGTATCGTTGTTCGACGTTCGAGTGTCCGTGGGGCGTTCCTGGAGCAATTGGCGTTGAGATTTGTATCCCTCAGCTTCGATTGTGGCCAGGAGGTCGTCCAGGTCCGAACACTCTTTCTCTAACTCTTCGATCGTTTGCGGTCCTCGCTGTGGGTCGCCGTCGGAAATTCTGCGAACGTGTTCCTCGTATAGTGCCGTCTCCTCCCAACTCACACCGGTCTCGTACCGGCGTCGCACTGACCGATAGACGTAATGTGTGGCCGTTGGAACCCGGTTCCTGTCCCACTCTCCGCCGACGACACGACCGAATCGAGTTGGAGGTGTTGGGTGGCCGGTGGTGTGGGTGTACTCGATCGCCGTTGGCTCGACCTGAACGAGGCGTAATGGATCGGCATCACTGCTGTGTCGGGAGACGAGGGACCGAGCGGCATACCCGTAGTGGACAGCCCACGGCGGCAACCTATCTACTGGGAGTAGCTGTAACGGGGTCCGGACGAGTCCGTAGTGGAGTACCCGTTTCGTCGCCGTGGCCACACCCTCGTTTCGCACGAGTTCTCGGAGTTGCTGTGTCAGCTGGTCCATGAACGGGCTGGGTGATTGCGCGTTAGGACAAACCGTCAAATAGGTTTCGTCACCGCCGGGCGCTGTTGGTGATATCGTCTTCGTCGGCACGCTCTTGCTCGAGCGGCGGGTCCGCGTGGATCTCCAGACGGGGTAACTTTTCGATCACGTACCAGGGAACCTCGAGGTGAGCCACAAAAAGCTATATCTGCTTCATTTTTGCCATACGTAGTTGGACGCTGAATACTATATATTGGAACAGTCAACTATATACATGGAGTCTGTTCGTTCACCTGATCCGTATTCAGTGTATGTTTCCTCGATTATTTCGGCGTCTTCATAAATATCGAACAACAGCTCTCGGTAATAGTCTATTGTTTCTAAGTCCTCATCAAGTGATGGATGATCGCGTCTGATCCCGGAGCCTTCGTATACGAGTAAATCACCTTTTTCCAGTATGGTTTTCATCATTTCGACCGACTCGTCCCAACCGTACCCATTCACAAATCCGTGATGGACTGTCAAACACAGAATAATATCCGATTCGGGTAACTCGGTTACATTGTCCGGGGACAACGTCTGGACTCTGAAATCAACGTTTGGATGATCTGCCTTGGCTTGCTTAATTCGTTTTTCGTTTGTGTCTATTCCAACTGCATTTATGCCCTTTCCGGCCGCGCGAGCACAAAAATATCCTTCTGCACATCCTATATCTAGTAACCGCTCTGTGCTATCATTGATGTGATTGTTTATGAACTCCCACCGATAGTCGGTATCACTTCTTACATCCTCGTATTTTCTGTCCAATATGATTGTATTGTGTCTGAGATAATCTTCCGCTCCCTGTCGTATAGCATGCAGGCCACCTTCCCGCCATAGCTGATTAAGACGAGTCACCAATTCAATCGGATTCCTTCCGCTGAAGCTACCCTGATTGCTCATACTCGCTCTGTTCCATTCCGTATATTTAAAACCAGATGCAATCCACATATTCTGGTTGATATATCTGGAACCTTATCACATCATCCACACCTTTCCTTCCTGAAAGTGAGTGTAGAAAGGAAAGGATTCTATAATATCTATAGAACCTATTCATGCCAATGCTTCCAAGTCAAAGAAATATCATAAATCTCATTTTCCAAACATATTAATTATTTGGGGTTTGGTCACAGTTGAGCAAATGTATTAACCGGGGTGGGTCCCTACTCGAGCACGAACCCAATGACGTCCGTGACGCTGGTTACCAGTCCGATGGATGGCTCCTGTGGGATTGGTACCTATTCGAAATCACTTCTCGAGGAAGTCGAGGACGCGGTCGATGTTCGGACGGTGATCCTGGAGACGGACGACACGCCTCCTGTCTCGTTTTTCTCGTACGCAAGGACAGCTATCCGGGCGGGACGGACCGACGACGATATCATCCACGTTCAACACGAGTACGGACTGTTCGGGACGAAGTGGTACCTGCTCTGGCTGTTTTATCCACTCCTGTTCGTTCTCTCTCGGATTCACCGAACGCCGGTCGTCGTCACCGTCCACGAAGCGTGGAACAGCGACCGTGTCAGCCCTCCGATGGCTCGAGCTAAGGGGCTCTATATTTGGCTCGCGAACAAACTCATCGCCGGTACTGCTACGTCGGTGATCTTTCTCTCCGCCAACTGTCAGGAGAAGTTCGAACGGAGCGTGTCGGTTTCCGATGCCCACTGTTTCACACACGGCGTCGGTGACACCGTCGAGGGGGTGACGGAAGCGGACGCGAAAGCGGCGTTCGGGTTCGAACCGAGTGATATCGTGGTCACGGAACCGGGGTACGTTCGTCCGTCGAAGGGGTACGAGACGTTCCTGGAGATCGCGGAGCGCTTTCCGGAGTACGAGTTTCTCGTGGCCGGCGGGAGCCGGGGAGCGGACGCCTACTTCGAGTCGATCACCGAGACTGCACCGGCGAACGTGACTGTCACGGGGCATCTGGCCGAGGACCGATTTCACCTCGCGTTCGAGGCAACGGACGTCGCGGTCCTTCCGTACGACGAAGTCGCGCAAAGTGGGATCTTCAACTGGTGTGCTGCCTACGAGTTACCGACTGTCGCGACCCGATTACCGTATTTCGAGCGGTTGCAGTCGGAATACGGCTGTCTCCTGTTGTTCGAGACCGTGTCAGACGCTGAGGACCGGATCCGAGAAATCCTGGCCGAGCACCAGGCCCGTGACCGACTGATCGACGGGATGCAGTCGTTCCGCCAGGACAACTCGTTCGCGAAGGTCGGTGAGAAACACGTCTCGCTGTACCGCGAACTCACCTGAGAGGTGTCACTGTCACTTCGGGGGAGAACGATACTGCTAATAGTTACGAGCAGAGTGGACAGCACGATGCCCACAGCTGTAACTGGTGGTGCTGGTTTCCTTGGATCTCACATTGTGGATTACTTCGTGGATCAGGGTCGCGATATCGTGGTTATCGATGATTTCAGTAGTGGACACGAGGAGAACCTCTCGGATTCTCTCTCCGACGTCGACGTTCGTGACGTCGACCTGTGTGATCGGACTGCCGCGATCGACGCGTTATCCGACATCGACGTCGTGGTTCACTTGGCTGCGAAGATTGGCGGAATCGGATACTTCCACCACGTGCCAGCCGACATCATCTCGATTAACGACGCGATGAATCGGAACGTGTTGGACGCAGCCGTCGAACACGACATGGACCGTGTCTGTTATGCCTCGTCTTCGATGGTGTACGAGAACGCGACGGAGTTTCCCGTTACCGAAGAGCAACTGGGGGAAATTCCTCCGCCAGATAGCGCGTACGGCTTCCAGAAACTGGCTGGTGAGTACTACTGCAGAGCGTATCACGACCAGCACGACGTCGAGTACAGTATCTTTCGCCCGTTCAACGCGGTTGGGCCACGTGAGCCACCAGGCGAGGAGGTTGGCCAGGCACACGTCATCCCTGATTTCGTCCTGAAGATCAACGACGAGAAACAGCACCCGTTGGAGATTCTCGGAAGTGGCGAGCAGATCAGGTCGTTCACCAACGTCAGGGACATCGCTGCTGGCGTATACAAGTGTGCGTACGACGAGGCGGCGACGAACGACCACTTCAACCTCGGCTCCGCAGAGGCAATCTCGATGCTCGAGCTCGCGGAACTGATCTGGGAACGGTGTGACCGTGAGGAACCGTTCGCCGTCGAACGCCAGGAGTCGTTCGAACATGACGTGAAAAAGCGCATTCCCGATTCGACGAAGGCCAAAGAACGTCTCGGGTGGACGCCAGAGATCAGTCTCGAGGAATCGCTCACGGAGTATATCGATTGGTATCACCAACACGTATGAAAGACGGAATTGCAGTGATCGGGGCCGGTCGAATTGGCGTCCCCTGGGCAGCGGTGCTTTCGGTCGAACTCTCCGAGACGGTGACGTGCATCGACGTCGACCCGGACCGCGTCGACACGATCAACCGGGGGGAGGCACCGTTTCAAGAGCCCCAGCTCGAGTCGTATATCGAAACTGGTGTTGCCGAGGGGACGCTGTCGGCGACGACCGATCCGTCAGTCATCTCGGACCACCAGTACGTCGCGATTACGGTGAACGCGCCGCGCAATCGGATGGAGGAATTTCTCGACGTGATCAGGGAGTACGCCGAGTTTATCGACGACGACCACGTCATCATCAACCGGACGACTATTCCGGTCGACGTCGTGACCAAGATGGAGGCGACGATCGCCGACTCTGCGGCCTCTGATCCAACGTTTACCGTGTTCCCCGAACGGCTCGCGGAGGGGAAAGCGATCGAGGAGATCAAGACCTTGCCCAAGATCGTCGGCGTTTCTGACGAACGTGGGAAAGACCAGATGACCGAGTTGCTGGCCGGACTCGAGTGCGATATCGAGTTCACCGATCCGGAGACGACGATGTTCGTCAAACTCATCGACAACTCGTATCGAGATGCGCTGTTCGCCATCGCCAATCAGATCGCGTTCACGGCCGACCAGCTCGACCTCGACGCACATACGGCCATCTCACTCGCGAACCGCGAGTATCCCCGGAACGACATTCCGACGCCGGGAACTGTCGGTGGGAAGTGTCTGCCGAAAGACCCTCACTTCCTCATGGATTCACGCGTCTGTGAGCAACCAACGACACCGGATCTGTTCAGCGCTACTCGGCGGACGAACTCGTCCATCCCCGCGTATGTCGTGACAGAAATCCTGCGCCAACAACCCACTGCGGTAGCTGTTCTCGGTACTTCCTACAAAGGCGGCGTCGGGGATACGTACAACTCACCGGCGAAACGGATCGCCGACGATTTACAGGCCCAGGGAATCGCCGTCTCCGCGTACGATCCCTACGTGACGACCGACGCGACTCTCGAGGAGACGTTGTCCGGGGCGGATACGGTGATCCTCGCCGTCAATCATCCGGAGTTCGACGGTATCGAACCGACGATCAACGAGACGGTCGCTTCGGATGCGATCGTGTACGATCTGTGGGGGATGCTCGAGGAGACGCGACTCGAGCGTCCGTACGAGGGATTCGGTATCGCGCCGAAACCGAACGCCGACCGGTCCTGAGAGACTCTCACGCCTCCCGGGAACAGATCGACTCTCGCTGCATCTCCTCGTCGGCTAGCCCCCACGTTGTCGAGGTATCGGTCAGTTGCTCCTCGTCGGTGAGTAGTCGCCGACTGTACTCGACGAGTTCGTCCCAATCGCCTTGCGGGCGTACGTCGTGGAAGTCGTCGTGGGGCTGGTGATAGGCTCTGATCTCGTCTGGAAACACTGTTTCGGTCAGCCCGTTCCCGGCGGCGTTGACGATGGTGTACGAATCCACGTTGAAGTTGTACTCGAACTCTGGATGGCCACCGATGGTCTCCCACTGTTCTTTCCCCATCAAAATGAAGTCACCAGCGGCGAGGTGGTGTAAATCGTACAGCGACCTCGGTGCGCCGTCGCCGAGCCGCCGGAACTGATCGACGATCCGCCACGGGTTCTGTAGATAGGTGTAGTAGCTGTAGACGATATTTCTGAGTCGACGGGAGTAGGGCCGTTCGCGATACCCGGCCGGAGTGTACTTCGCCGCGATGTGGTTTCGACAGAACTCGAGTTGTTCGTCGATACTCATCTCGCGGGAGACCAGCGAGTCGACGTTGTATTTGTTGATTCGGTAAAACGACTCGTGGGACAGCGGCTCGCTGGCGAGGTGGCTGAAAAACGTCTTAGAGTATATCAGATCGGGGTTGGTCGAGAGGACGAACTCGCCGTCTGCCCGTCTGATGCCGACGTTCTTGCCGATGTATTCGAACAACGGAAGCTCGTCGGATCCTGGAAGCGTCGCGTGGATCTCCGGCGGGACGGTGAGTATGTCGATGGCGGTCTGCGTGGTCTGGTCTGGCCACTCGAGTGCCTCCTCGAGGGACGTGGTGTCGGCTGGCGGATTCCACTCGACTAACAGAAGTTCCGTCGGAACCTCGTGGCGCTCGGCGAGGGTAACGATGGAGTCGATACAGGTTTGCATCCGATGAAGCAGGTTCTCACCGTATCCATCGTTCCGAGAAACCATTACGAATGTTAGGTATGTCATGGGTGCCTTCGTCATTTATCTGGGTATCGCGACCTCGGAGACCGTGACCTGGGGCCGGCCCAGCACGGCGATCCAGTGTGGGTGGGTCTTTCGAACAGTAGCATTTTAATCTGCCCCTGTCAATGTGCGGCCAAGAGCCCGATGATTCCTCGTGTCGGTTATAAACTATATTTCTTATCTCGACGGTCCGGAATTGGGAGGACGAGTTCCAACCTAGTTCGTCTATCGAAACTGACGCTCAACGAAATTCGGGTCACTGCACAACGGGATCAGTACGTAAGGGACTGTGGCCGTACTGACGCAGATCCTGCAAAAATCGTTTGGGTTCCCCCAAATGCGATCCGGTATGAAACTACAACCTACTTCGGGGGACAGCTGGACGAGTACGGACAGGTCTCCGGTGGCAAGTGGGATTTGGTTCGGACGAAGTTCACAGAGCGAATGGAGTTTCGATCTCTGCAACGCCACTTTCAGGAGGGGGTCGAGTGGGAGCAAACGTCTTACTACATTCACATCGAATCAATTATCAAATCTGGCGGGCAATTCCGTGGACTGACTTCGATGAGTGATGTTGGTCAGTTTTTCGACCATCTCGACGAGTTGCATCATTCGATCGGTCGCGACGGATACCAGAGTCAGGAACAATTGGATCAAGCCATGGAGAATCCACAGACTGGGCCAGGGTGCTCTGGCACCGAACAAATGGACGAAATCGGGGTCAACATCGCCCGAGATGGCCGGCTGCTGTGGCAAAACCACGGGCAACACAGATTGTGCATCGCGAAATTACTTGGTGTGGATGCAGTTCCGGTGCACGTGTGTACTCGTCACGAAGCCTGGCAACGAACCCGTGATCAAATTAGAATGGATGAACCGACCCCCGAGCAACTCGAGGCTGACTATTCCGACCATCCAGACCTCTTTGATCTCTTCGAGGCGAACTGACCCTTCTAAGTTACATATAAATTTGACAGACTAATTTTACTCCCTCTTCGAAATCGACTGTTGGCTCCCATCCTGTTGCCTTTCGGAGTTTTCTCGTGTCGGCACAGGTGTCGTGAACGTACACGTCATCTGGGATTGGGTTATCAACGTACTTCGGCTGTACATCCGTTCCAAGTTCGTCATTGATCATCGAGACGACGGTATTGAAATCGTATCGTTGCCCCGTACCAACGTTGTAAATTCCGCTCAGCTGGTTGTCGGCGACAAGCTCGATTGCCCGTACGATGTCCGAAACATGGGTGAAGTCTCTTGTCTGTGTACCGTTGCCGTAGATGACGGGTGCGTCTCCATTTGCGATGTCTTCGGCAAACTGTGCGACGACGTTCGCATACTCACCTTTGTGTTCTTCTGCCCCGCCGTAGCCCTGATAGACGGAAAAGAACCTGAGTCCAGCGGCGTCGATGTCGTGGTGGTTCACATAGTATTCGCCGTACCGTTCTCTGGCCATCTTTGACGCTTCGTATGCAGTGTTCGTTTCGACATCCATGTCCTCGGGTGATGGGTCGGTTTGGTTGCCGTATATCGAAGAGGTGGAGGCGTAGGCGACGGTATCACAGCCGTTTTCTTTAGCCTGTTCTACGACGTTGATAAATCCTTCTACGTTGACTTTTGCCCCCTCTCTCGGGTTCTCCTCGTGCATTGCATACGAGGAGAGCGCTGCAAGATGGAAGACGACGTCAACGTCTGTCGGTAGGTCCGGACCGAGGACGCTACGTTCGTAGAACTGAACAGATTGATCGAGATTTTCTGGGGCACCCAGTGAGCAGTCGTCGATAGCGATAACCTCGTTGTCGTCTGCGAGAAAATTTGCCAAGTTCGATCCAATGAATCCTGCACCACCTGTCACCAATACACGCTGGCCGTTCATATTTCACAACTCTGAGAGTGATCACAAGTAGGTTGGGATTTTCGGTTGCTGATCACTTATGGGATCGAGATGGAACGTGAATAATATAGTCTTGGGCTTTGAGACACGAACAATGGTCGGCGAAAACGCCGTTGTTGACACTGATATCGCCGTTGCACACTGGGGAGAACACGCCAATGGAGGAGGTGATCGCCTTGCGTGGGAACTTGTCCGTGCGTTGGATTATCCACCGTTCTATGTTGGCTGGCGTGATGAATCAATTGAACCGAACGATATCGATCCAAAGGCGCTCATAAATGGGTGGTGGATGGAGCGTGCGCTGTCGAGCGGTGGTCTCTCACGGAAACTTGCCCACATGCTTGGCTGGCAGATAGCCGCCCCGCTTCGGGAGTACGACGTGATACTTACGAGTGGAAACGAACCTCTATTTTACGTTGCTCCGGACGATCAGACTTGGATTGCGTACATCCACCACACGAATCGGCGCCAGTCCGACCAGATTACTGAAATCGAGTCGAAACCGTTCACGAGTATCCGGCTTCTTTTCCATTATCTCATTCGAGTTCTTTTCGACCACAATACAAATAAACCGGATTTATTCGTCGTGAATTCGGAAATCGTCAAACGTCGCGTGAAACGGTACTGGGGCGTTCCAGAACGAAAAATTTCGGTCGTTTACCCGCCAGTAGACACCCACACCTACGATCCTACTGAGGCAGATACAGAAGACTTCTACGTCACACTGTCGAGACTGGACTGGCACAAGGATATCGATAGTATCATCGAAACGTTTAATCACCTGTCCAAACGGTTGATTGTCGTTGGCGATGGTCCAGAGCGAGAGCGATTGGAGGCCATGGCTGGCGACACTATTGAGTTTACAGGATTCGTAGATGAACAAGAGAAGCGTCGGTTGCTATCTGGTGCAAAGGCGTTCGTTTTCAATGCTCGAGATGAGGATTTCGGCATTGCCCCAGTAGAGGCACTTGCCGCTGGAACGCCACTGCTTGGCATTAACGAGGGAATGACACAATTTCAGGTAATAGAGGGGAAAAACGGGTACCGTCACACTCGTCCCGGAGAGGAAGGCCCGTCACTGGTTGACACCGTTCGACAGTTTGAGAGAGACGGTGTCCAATGGGATCCGGATACCATCGCTTCGTTTGCGGATCGGTTTTCTGTAGACGCATTTGAGGAGGGGATACGCGACGCGATTGCGCAGGCAGTTTCGGAGTCGTCAGTTACTCCTAGTTGGTACTCCGAAAACGGTTCGTAAGAAATTTTCCTATTGTACGCTTTTGCGTAGCACATTGTTGATTTCAGAGCGTGGCTCGGACAGCGTATCTGAATTCCTCTCGCCCCGGTTTTCGGTATAGTTATCGACGAAGCTGAAACGCTCTGAGATACTGGGTCAACTTGTCTTTGGAGATGCCTCGATGGGGGCGAGAGCCACCGTCGCAGAAGCGACGCGTGGCTCTCGCAGGTATTGACGTGTACCTCGTCAGCACGTATTCGTCATCGCCGTGGACAACGTAGTCGCGCTCGAATGCGTCGTCCTCTTCCAACGGGTCATACGCCCGAAAGCCATCAGTATAGAGAATCCATGAAAATCCCGCAGCTAAGGGCCTAGGCCGTGAACGAGGCACTAGGGACTGGCTGAGACCGCAACTCATCCGGTGCGATAAGCACGTTACTAGAGAATGGTCCGAGCCCGTGATAAGACGCGGAATCTTGTGCCACCGAGCACGTATAGGAGGATCTCTCGTTCACGCCACAGTCCCAACGGAGGCGTCCTATGTACCTCGGAATAGACACCCACACACGATACTCGCAAGTTGCCGTCGTGGACGACGACGGCAACTTGCAAGATGAGATTCGCTTGCCAAACGATCGTCTTGACGAGCTCGCCGAACAGTACGCCGGTGGCGAAGCTCCGATCGAAGCATCTGGCCACTACCGCCCGGTGTACGAGATGCTCGTAATGATCAAGATAACTTTTGCAAATATGGACTGAGGAACTGGTCGATCCAGGACTTGGCGAATCCAAGTCGATCGGTGAGGGTGTTGAAGAGACGGCGAGCGAGAGTGCGGAACGCGCTCTCGCTCGCCACGACGATTGGCGAGGCATTGCGTTTGAGCACTTTCCAGACCTGCTCGATTGGGTTGAGATGCGGTGAGCCAACCGGAAGAAAGACGAGATCGATACCGAGTTGGTGTGCGCGCTTGCGCGTGTATTCACAGATGTGAGATGAGAAGTTATCCAAGACGAGCAGAATCCGGGAACGCGGATTCTGCTCGCGGACCTCCTCCAGTAGAGCACAAATGTTCTCTTTCGATTGATCTTCAGGGAACGTCAGGACACTTTCGCCGTTGAGCGTATAGCACCCGACCGCTGGTTCGTCAAGCTTCACCAGCGGTCGTTCCAGTGTCGGATCATCGACGTACCACAGTCGATGCGAATTGTCGTATGGTTGCGGATGCGAAGCGTCACAAAAACCGACGACAGTTCCTCCATCTGTACAAATATCGTCGTCGAGGACCCAGCCTTCGTCCTCATCATCAGGACGCTTGTTATGTGCTGTCTCTGTCTCCTCGTCGAACGCGTCTGCGACGCGTTCTTCGAGGATTTCATCTGCGTTTTCTGGCCGGGAGGGGCGTTTTGGACGCGGTTTAGCGTAGGAGAGTCCGAGATTCCGGAGGAATCGACCGAGATAATCCGGATGATACTCAACATCGAACTCCTCATCTAAGAGCTGATGGACTTCCTGTGCTTTCCAGGGCTGTCCCTCTCGGAGGAGTTCTAGAAGACGCTCTTGTTCCTCGTCACCGAGCTTCGGGGGCCTTCCGCCCCCGAAGTTCGGTGTCAACTGACCAAGTCCGCCGTCGTTCCACCGACGTGCCCAGCGACTTCCAGTCGACGCAGATTTACCAACGTCGTCGGCTGCTTCCTCGTACGTTGCACCCTTGTAGAGACGTTTGACAAAGGTGAGCCGCTTGATGACCTTTGGATCGTCTGCTTCGGCCAGCAGACGATCCAACTCCTCTGCACTCAGATGACGAACGAGATCGCCCCGCCGGTCTCCTCCCATCACTCGCCCATCTCAGCCCATGCCCATAACTTCCGTCACTCATTA
>NZ_REGA01000017.1 GCF_003841505.1 Natrarchaeobius chitinivorans | reverse complement strand
AGCGCACGCTCGGCGACGCCGTGCGTGCGCGAAGCTGGTATCGAGAGTTCCGTGAAATTGTCCTGATGTGTGTCGTCTACAACATCAAGCGTGCCGTCAAGTAGTAAAATCAAGCGCCGTATAGCGATTCACCACGGCCTTCTCCTTCTAAACTGAAACATGAAACAGAGCTATGTCCTCAACCAAGTACGTCAACGTAGACAGAACACTGGAAAACCTGAAACATGAAGTCGACTCGGAGAACTTTGAAGCCGTAAAAAGCTTTGTTGATCACTGTGCCGCGGAAGGAATCAGTGAGGTCCAACAGGATCGTTTAGCTTGGTCCTGGAAGACAATGCTGGTCAAATATGCTCCCAAGCACTTCCAGGTCAGAAACGCGTCTGAAACCGATTTAAAGACTTTGATGGCCCGAGTCAACAGAAGTGACTACGCTGACTCTACCAAAGTAAAGTTCAAGACCGCTGTCAAAAATACTATAGAATCGAAAACGGCGGACACGAACAGCCCGATAAAACCCGGTTTTTCAACGTTGGAAAGGAGAGTTCCTCGGTCACTCGAGAAGACCTGTTTACCGAAAAAGAGTTGAAACGTTTGTTCCGATCTTTTTCGAACGTCCGTGACCGGGCGTTTACCTTGATGCTCTACGAATCCGGGGCACGTCCCGGCGAACTACTTCAAACCAATATAGGAGATTTCATGAGTAATGGGAAAGGCGACTTCATCTCACTACAAGGCTTGAAAGGAACTCCGGACCGAACCAACCAGTTAGTACGTTCAGGGAGAACTCTTCGAGAATACCTTATGCAACATCCACTCGGCGGAGAACTCGGAAGTATAGATGATCCAAGTGCTCCTCTCTTCGTTAAAACCGAACAACAAGAATGTCTTCACTGCAGAGAACTTCCGCAAAACCATTCGGAGAGCCATGAGTACGAACCTGATCTAAGGGACCGGATGAACTACTCGAGCTACTACAGACGTTTCAAAGCGGCGTGTGAGAAAGCCGGGCTACCGAAAAACAAGACCAAACCCTACAACCTACGTCATACTCGTTTAACCGAGGTTGCAACGTTCATGGGCTACGAACAACTCAACAAGTTCGCCGGATGGAAACCTGGAAGCGATCGTGCGAAAGTCTATGTGCATCTGAACAACGACGATGTGAACAAGGCGATCCGAGAAGAGTACGGCCTCAACAATGGCGAAGACGAAGAAAAGAATATCAAGTGTGGTTTCTGCAACGCCGAGAACAAACCAGGTCACACCGAGTGTCGGAACTGTGGAAGAATACTCTCGTTGAAACAGGAGGCAGAGCAGAAAGAAAAACAGAGGATTCTAGAACGTCTTAGGAAGCTTGAAGAGAAAGGGGTACTGGATAAGTTACCGGATCTAAAACATAGGGATTGACGAGTTATTCTTCATTTTCTTCCACCCACCAGATCTTCTCTCTTCTATTTTTCTCCCATTTTTCTCCTTCGATACTCTCTGCCTCTCTAAGTCTTTTGGCTATATGATGTCTAGTTCGGTCATCAAACTTTTCGTTATAATATTTATGTATTGTAGAAGTGGTTGGGGCTTTTCCCTGCTCAGAAAGTTCCTGTAAAATCTCTTCAACACGTCTGATTCCATCATTCTTCGATACCTTATCGACAAATGAAGACTGTTTCCAACAGGCTCTCCAAGCACTCGAGGTATACAGTGAGTTGAATTTAGAAGTATTCGAACTGTAAAGTTCCCAGGCCTTTCTGACTTCCTGTGGCGGATCTCGGTTTTTATCATAAAGAGATTCAGTGTATCTAGCGGTAGTATCCAGAAACTCTATAGCTTCTTTCCCGGTCTCGGTAAGCTCTAACCTCTGAAAAGGCTCTAGAACATCCTGTCTTGCTAAATCTGCAAGAACCCTTGAGACATCAGTTCTATGACCATCGAGCTGTTCAAAGATATCTACGTTTACAACGGAATCCTCTTCAAGCAGATCAACAATCTGGTCTGTGAGTGTATGTACGGTACCGGTATGAGAGTAGTCTTCCGGATCAGGCTCTAAAACACGGTAGTCGTTGGTTCCTCCCGGATAATATGATTTCCTCCATTTTATAGCGGAGCTCTCTTCTAGTCTTGATACTATCTGAGGAACATGGGCGGGATCTAGATCCTGTTCTTCTGCTATAGATGTTACCCTAGGGAAATCATCAACACCGATCTGGTACAAAACTTTCGACCTGTTCAAAGGAGATCTATTGTCTGTACCGCTCGATGTGGATCCTAAGATATGTCTCATTGACTCAATGTTCTCTGATTCTGTAACATATTTGAGATGGTATGATAAAACCGGTTGGACATCCTTACCAAAATCCGAGGCAGAGTAAGCTACAGGATTTTTTGTACCGAGACTTCCTGTGTCGGTGATCACAGCCTTTGTGACAAGCCCTATATCTTCGAAACTGTTCCTACAGTAATCGCGAGGTGTACTCTCCCCGAAGTCATCAGTTCCAATCATTTTCCTAACCCGATCATACAGATCTTGAGATCTCAACGGTTCATCGTTTAACGCGAGACCGGTAACAGACTTGGTCTCCAGATTTAGAACACCATTTACCAGACCAGAGTAAGCGTCCAAAGATGTATCCGGATATTCTGGGTTCTCAACGGCCGTCCATTCCATTGTGCAATGAAATAATGGTCTGAAATTAAATCTATATGACTACAGTACTACAACCGTGCCAAATCCTGTTAGTATTACCACGCAGGCCGGAAGCATGCTTGCCCGGTGTTTTATTGTGGTGTGCGGTAACACTACAAGTGACGGAGACAGACGCCAACAACAGGAAACAAGGTACGGAGCCAAGTTCCATTAAAGCCTCGAGAAACGTGTTGGATTGAACCGGTCGAAAAACCGGTTGTCAGGATACGTGATATGTTGTTGTCTTGGTAAGGACGAGAGCCCGGGTTCAAATCCCGGCCTAGGCTCTTATCATTTTGTTGATAGCTCCAACCACAAGCACCGACTGGGCCGTCGGATCTCCCTCTAACAGACAGAGCGATTGTTAGTGAGATTTGGCATATTCATTTGCTGTGTGCAGCTGAGTACACCCGCCACCTGGGAGTTTCCTGCGTGCGCGTACTGAAGAAGAACTCTGACGAGGAATCCAGTATTTTCCAGAAATGCCAACCATACGACGACGCTAATATAGGATCACCCTTTCAGTTTTCCTATCACGACACTCAGCGTGGCGAGCGGCCCGCTGAGGATCAGTCCTACCAAGACAGCTACCAGCACAAAATTCACTTCTTCCGCGAATGGTGGCGCGATTGTGGCTCCTATCGGGATGAGGAGAACACTGACGACCGGAGCGATTGCTCCATACGCGAGGAGTTTTCGTTGTCTCGGAGCGAACCGGATTCCGTCGTTACCACGTTGTGGGATCAACAGTCCAACCGCTAACACGACGAAGCCCGCTAACACGTACAGTCCAAACACCACGATTGCTAACCCTTCCGCAAAACCGCTGTCGCTTTGGGGCATAGCAAAGAAAATTGTGGCAAACCAGGCGACACTCCCGAGGATCACGATCGTTCCGACTGCTGCGATCCCGAGCTGAAGAGATGCGCGTATCGATCGAGGGGCGATCTTTCCGAGAGAGTTAACGACACTCTTCATGAGTATAATTGAACGAGAAAACGGATAACATAGCTGCCTATTCTTCATTCCCGAGAGTTTGACACTTCGTATAAGTGGGGTGAGATCGCGTCTACCGTATGACTCTCAGGCAATCCCACCGGACATTACTCATGTTCGGTGCCGTTGCCGTATTCAGCCTCCTTATCGGGTTTGTTCTCGGGGGATACGTTTCCGCTCCTGAAGAGCCGGAGGTGTCACCTGAGCCCACTGCCTTTACCGCAGAGTCGTCGCTCTACGACGAACGTATCGTTCACACGTTCACTCCGAAAGTGGACCAGCTTCTGGAATATCGGGTTTCCTATCACGTCCAATCGAAGCCCGGACCCTCGATCGAAACCGTCGAGAACCGTACGGAGAGCCTCTCGTCGGATACTCCGCTCGTCATCGAAATCGAAAATCGTGAACCCGATACCGAATACTGGGTCGATATCCGAATATTCGACGAGTTCGATCGACTGGTTTTCGACGCACGAATCAGCGTCGGCAGGTAATGGGAAAGGCGGTGACGATCCCTCCTGATACGGATTTCAGCGGCTTCGGTACGACAGCGGCGTGAGTGGGATAAACCTGCTCAATCAGAAATCGGTCATCGCCGGAGTGATCCGGAGCCGACCGTGAAACGGCTGATGACGAGACCGACATAACGCTGTGTTCCTCCACGGAGAGAATCACTGTAGCAGGTTATCGCGCTGCGAGTCGTGTATGTTACCAGTGACAGAGGGATGACTACTTCACTTTCGCGCTGGCAGATCGGGACGACGATTGCAATCCTCGTCCTGTCGATCGTTTCGACGCTCCTCGGCCTCTTCCGCTCGGGCCACTACAGGGATCACCCGGATTTCCTCACGGCACTGTACATGCAGGATCTCACGATCCTGGCCGTCGGCGTGCCGGTGCTGGCGCTCGGACTCTGGTTGGCAGCCCGCGGCTCGCTTCGCGGATACGTGATCTGGCTCGGAGCGCTCGCCTACATGACTTACATGTGGGCAACGTTCGCGTTTTCGGTCGCGTGGAACGAGTTCTTCCTCGGCTACGTCGTCCTGTTCGGACTCTCGCTGTTCGCGCTCATCAGCGGCTTCGCCGGTATCGACGAAGATCGAGTCTACCGCGAGGTCCACGGTCGCGTCTCGCCCGTCGTCTACAGCGGGTTCCTCTGGGTGATCGCATTCGGCCTCGCGCTGTTGTGGTTAGGGGATCTGGTGCCACCATTGATAGAAGGGACTTCACCCACGATCGTTGACGAGCTCGGTGAACAGGCGACGGTCAGCCACGCGATCGATCTCGCTGTCGTGGTCCCGGCACTGGCGATCGCCGGCTACTGGCTCTGGCAGCGACGTCCGTGGGGATACGTCGTCGGTGGCGTCGTTCTCCTGCTCGGCGCGCTGCTCACCCCGTCGATCACGGGAATGACCGTTGTGCTGGTCCTAGAGGGCGAGATCACCGTCTCGGTGTGGGTAATCGTGTTCACGATGCTTCCGCTCGTCATCGCGGCGGCGCTGGCAATCAGCTACCTGCTGGCGTTTGGTGGAAAGATATCACCTCAACCGACCGGCGGAATACAGGCGACTGATGAACCAGATCCGTAGGCGTTCACCTCGGGTCACCATGTGATTGGACACGAAGATACCGGAACCGGTTCACCTCCTAAGACACCTGGTGAACGGCGAAGGGAAGTGATAAGGGATGCAGCTCTCGATATCCGCCATCCCTTTATTGTCGTTGCGAGGGTAGTAACCTGAGATTCCCCATGGCAACATTCCTCGTGGTCTATGGAACTGGTGAGGGACAGACGGAGAAAGTTGCAACTCGAATCGGTGACGTACTCGTCGACCGCGGGCATGAAGCCACGACAGTGGACGCGAACGAGGTCTCTCCGGATTTCACCATCGACGACTTCGACGCGGTCCTCGTCGGCGCGTCCATTCACGCCGGCAAGCACCAATCGTCTGTCCGTGAGTTCGTCACAGCTACCCGCGACTCACTGGCGACGAAACCAACCGCCTTCTTCCAGGTATCGCTGTCGTCCGCCGACGAGGGCGGGGAATCCCAGGCGGCTGGCTACGTCGAGGAGTTCATCGAGACCACTGACTGGCATCCCGATCGAATCGGCCTGTTCGGTGGCGCGTTGCGCTATACGCAATACGGTTTCTTGAAGCGATTGGTCATGAAACAGATCGCCAGGCGGAACGTGACCGAGATGCCCGACGCAGACTCGGCGGGGGACATCGAATTCACGGATTAGGACGAGGTCGAGGCGTTTGCCGCCGACGTTGCCGCGTTTGCCGAAGGCCGTCTCGGTATCACACCTCCTGCTGCTGACGACCACGCAGGACTCGAATGACCGAGCAACGTGACACGATCGAACCGTTCCCGATACTGCGGCGAGGAACTGTTGACGCGATGCGCATGGCTGGCCGACGAAGCGTCATTCACGGACTCGTCGAGTTCGACGTCACCGAAGCCCGCCGGCGTATTCACGAGCGAGAGGAGAGAACGGGCGAAAAACTCTCGTTCACCGCGTTTCTCGTGCATTGTCTGGCTCGAGCCCTCGACGATCATCGCCACATCAACGCCTACCGTGACTGGCGGGGACGGATTATCCAGTTCGACGATGTGGATGTGATGGTTCTCATCGAGGTTGGTATCGGTGGCAACCGAATCGGCATTCCGCACGTCATCAGAGCGGCGAATCGCCAGTCACTGCAGTCTATTCACGACGAGATTCGGACAGTCCAGACGGATCCAGGCGAACGACAGCAGTCCGGGTTTGCCTCATTGGCCTTTCGCCTCCCCGGGCCTGTCCGGCGGCTGTTCTTTCGGCTCCCGCAGTGGTTTCCTCGACGCTGGAAACGAATCGCAGGCACTGTCGCGGTGAGTTCAGTCGGGATGTTCGGAACCGGAAGTGGGTGGGGAATCACGCCGACGAACTACACGCTTCAACTCACGGTTGGCGGGATCGGCCAGAAGCCGGGAGTCGTAAACGGCGAGATCGAACCCCGCGAGTATCTGTCACTCACGGCGACGTTCGACCACGACGTCGTTGACGGCGCACCGGCAACTCGGTTCGTTCAACGGTTGAAGGAGCTGATCGAAGAGCCAGCGGCACTACCGTGATTCGCCACAATTGGCCTCCCGACCTCGCTGCTTGTGTGGCCAGGCTGGCCGCTCTCGAATCGGAGGTGGATTTTCATTCCAGATCACGTTCCCATCTGCGTACCTCGTACGGGAGTAGTAGGAACTGGATGAGATTCCAGTATCCGAAGAGCAGGGCCAGTATGGCGATCCAGGCGAGGCTCAATTCTGCAACGTAGAGGGGACTACCTGCAGAGTCCGCTAACTGCGTAGTGCGAAAGACCGTTGGTGGCCCAACGAAAACGATGATGAAGGCGATCCAGTTCCCCACTCGGGAAGATTTGAACGTCATCGAATCCCGGTCGGCAGGGCCGTTCTCGAAGGCACGAAGCGCTTCGTTGAGCGAACGAGTGACAACGATCACGGTCACAGCGAGCATACTGAAGGCGATGGTGGAGATAATTCGAGGAAGAAACGGTTCCTGAAGGAGTGACAGGACGAGTACGGTGGAGAAATACGCGACGATGATCTGTGCACCACGAATGGTTAGTGCCTCCATTTCACGGCTATAGAACTCGTACTCTTTCCACCCCGATTCCAGGTAGTACATCGTTCCGAGGAAGACCAGACCGATCATGGTCGCCGAGATCGTGGCCAGCAGCCGCCAGAATTCGGGTTCGATCACTGTGATTCACACCAGAGGGGTATGTTACACCCACTACAGGGAAATACAGACAGGTACTCGACGTCATCAGTCGTTGATGAGACCACGTACGAGAGGCCGGACGGTGCAACTATATTCTTGTATTCAGAGGTATTGCCGGTCGGGGAAATTCGAGTCGGGCGAGATAAAAATGAACGGCGGCCAACCCGAGGTTGATCACACCCCATGGGCCGGAGAGGACGAGTCCAAGTTGGAAACAGCCGCCGACGAGGTTGGCGACTGTCACGGTGCGACCGCGCCACAGAATGGCCACCGCGATCCCCGCTTCCAAGAGGATCACCGCCGGGAGTAATACTCCGAGGTTGGGAACGACGACCGCTAGCCACAGCTCCCGGTACGTCGTCACGAGTGCCATGTCGGCGAACACCAGGTACAGATCCGGCGTTACCAAAGCGAAGTAGCCGTGAACCAGCGCACCTACTGCATAGAGCAACCCAAGGACGATCCTGAGCACATCTAGTTGGGGCGATCCAGAAGCGGTTAGTGACACCCGATCAGGTTGCACGATTCGTACTATGGGTATTTACTGTGCCACCTTTGATTACACGACCGGTTGTATCTGAATTGTAGGCGCACATGCTCAATCAATGGTCGGAACGACTGTGGACGTACGAGGAACCGCTTCGGTTTCTCGGCTTCGAGATTGGACGAATTATGACCGTGATTCGGCTTTCGAGCGGTGGGCTCTTCATCCAATCACCGAGCGAGTTGACAGCCGAACTCAAATCAGCCCTTGACGCCCTCGGGGAGGTTCGGTTCGTCGCACCGGCGAGCAAGCTCCACGGCCACCTCTATATGGAGCAGTACGAGGCCGCATACCCCACCGCAGAACTCTTAGCTGCCCCAGGGCTCGACGTGCGCCGACCTGATTTGCAATTCGACCAGTTGTTGGGTGATACGCCAGATCCGCGATGGGCCCCGGATATCGATCAAGTTGCGATTCTGGGAAATCGGTGGATCTCCGAAATCGCGTACTTTCACCGGCCGAGTCGAACGGTCATTCTCGGCGACGTCGGGTATCACATCGGGGATGGAAGCCCGCTGAAAACTCGCATAATGGCCCACGTCGCAGGCGTCTACAAACAGGTCGGTCCGCCGCTCGACTTTCGACTCACGATCGCCAACAACACATCGTTTCGCAGGTCTCTTCAGGACGTTCTCGCATGGGATTTCGACCGGGTAATCCCTGGCCACGGAGACATAATCGAATCCGGAGGTAAACAGGCTGTACTCGACGGATTTGAATGGATGCTATAGTCATTGAGAGAACCGTGAACCATGACGGGAGCGGTCGCATGGGTAGCCAGCACGTATTACTCGTCCAGTAGCGAGGTATTCGGTATGCTTCTCGTTATTATTCCGTATCTGAATAATTCTCTTGTGTATCCTAATCGTGATCTCCAGCCATGACGCGGAACTTGTCGGGACGTCTCACGACGGGGAGCGTAATCGTACTCATCGGACTCGTACTGTTACTCTCGACGACGGGACTCGTCGAGATGCGTTCGGTGTGGGGCTGGATCGCAGCGCTGTTCGTTCTGGTGGGCGTGTGGGCGTTGATTCGGAGCGAGTTTCGCAACCTCGTCGGCCCAGTCATGATCATCGCCATCGCAGGGACGTTCTTCCTTCGAAACGTGGGTGTCCTCCCGGACGATGCGATCGGAACTTGGTGGCCGCTGTTCGTCATCTTATTTGGCGTTCTGCTCATGATCAGCCGCTCGCGGCGACGTCAACGTATTCGATTGGAGGGCATCGATGCAATCGGCGAGGTGTCCGTTATGAGTGTCTTCGGGGGTGACGAACGACGTATCACCACGGATCGCTTCACGGGAGCGGAACTCGTCGCTGTGTTCGGTGATGGCGAACTCGACCTTCGTGATGCGAGTGTTAAAACGCGTCCCGCGATCGTCGAGGTCGTTTCCGTGTTCGGTGATGCAGAACTGCGCGTCCCGACCGAGTGGGAGGTTCGCTTCGAGACGATCTCTGTCCTGGGCGATATTACCGACCGCCGACCACGCCACTCCGGAGATCGTGGCGCAGATACAGATCCGGATCTGATCGTCTCAGGAGTCGCATTCCTCGGGGACATCGAAATCCGCGATTGACTGCTATTGGATCAGGGCCAGATCACCGATTGAGTTGCCAGATTTCGTAGTTGAGGTATGTTGCGAACCCGACCCACAACAAGTACGGAACGAGCAACAATGCTGCTCGGCGATCAATTCGAGCGAACGAACCGATGGTGACCGCGATCGCTGGACCGAGCAAGAGGATGATGGCGAAGCCACCACGGGTCGATCGGCGGCCGAAAAAGACGAAACTCCACGTCGCATTCAGCGCGAGTTGCGTCACGAAGAGCCCGATCGCTCGCGTTTTCGACCGTGAATCTACCCGTTCTCGACGAACCAGGTAGAGCGATACACCCATCAGTGCAAACAACAGCCCCCAGACGGGACCGAAGACCCAATCTGGCGGGGATGCCGATGGTTTCTCTAACGTTCGGTACCAGATTTCGAGCTCCTCTGCTGTCAGGATTCCCGGGATGATACCGACGAGTTCGCAAAATGCGATCGTAAGCGCCAGTTCCCGCCACTCCACGCCATCACGTCGCTCGACACGAGTCCCTGTCTCGAAGACAGTGGCCATCACCGACAGTACCACAGGGAGTCGTTTAAATCTCGAAGCATGTGGCGCGTCAAATCTGCAAACCTCCCGCTTACTATCGATTCCTCTCATCCGAATTCGTCCGTTTCCTGCTTTCCGAGAATCTAACACGGTGGCTATGCAGATGTGGGGCCATATATTCACCATGACTAACAGAAGTACGTGGATCAATGCAGCTATTGGAGCCGTCACCACGATCGCACTCTCGTTCACGGGATTCTCGCCACTGCTCGGTGGGGGTATTGCGGGATATCTTCAGAGAGAAACACCCAAGCGCGGAGCCAAGGCCGGAGCAATCTCCGGCGCGATTGCCACCATCCCGCTCGTCCTCGTAATGTGTATAGGACTGCTGCTGTACGCCGGAATCCCCGCGGCCAGCCCAGGCGCTCCTGGCGGTCTGGAACTGGCGATAATCTTCCTGATCATGTTGCCGATGCTCGCACTCTGGTTCGTGGGACTGAGCACCGCAGGCGGCTATCTCGGAGGGTATCTTCACACCAATTCTCGACCACCAACCGGGGACAATCTGGGAGTCGAACGGTGAGAAACCGGTCGTTCCGCTCAGTATCAGCCCCTTCGATACGCGAATTTTCTCGCGTATCGATACAGAGCGATCACGACGAACGAGTTCATGGAAATACTCGACAGCAGTAGACACTGGTTCCGTCTCATCGTCCACCTCGATCTCTCGTCTTCGTTATCCGCTCGGAGACTCCGTACGTGTGCAACACCGGCGACCATCCACCCTGTCAGTGCGAGCGTCAATAACGTGAGCGAGAGTCTGCGCATACCGCGACAGATGCGGTGAGACCGTATAATTGTTCGATCCCCGTTAGACTGGTTTGCTGGTCAAATCAGTCTTTGAGCATTTCGACGACGCCCCGGTTACCATCGACTCGAATTCGCTGTCCTGTTTCTATCTGCTTCGTCGCTCCAGCGACGACTACCGATGGGATTCCGTACTCTCGAGCGACGATTGACCCGTGGGTCATCTTCCCGCCGTTATTGGTCACCAGACCGGCTGCGTTGAGGAATAGCGGCGTCCACCCGGGGTCGGTGTGGGGTGCGACGAGTATCTCCCCGGTTTCGAGGGTCGCGTCGCTCGGCTCTTCGATGACCCGAGCCTGTCCTTCTGCGACACCACTGGCCGTGGGAATGCCAACGAGTCCGTCAGTATCGACGTCCGAAGCAATACCGCCTCGGGGGATCTCCCCGTCACTCGTGATGACACGCGGTGCACGAAGTTGCTGATGATGGAACTGTTCGGCCCGCCGTGTATCGAGATCAATATCGGTCGGCGTGTCGGGATTCGAGAGTTCGGACAGCAATTCGTCGAAGTCGTAGAGCCAGACGTCGTTCACGTCTTCGAGACGGCCGTCACGTTCCAGTTTCTCACCAGCTGCGAGTACCTGTCGCCGAGTTTCATCCAGCAGTTGCGAGAGAGCGTACTTGGTGACCTCCCGCATCGAGAGATAGCTCCGGTACCGCAGCGCGAACGGACGAACGAGGCGTCGTCGAATTGAGCCAAACCGCTCTCGGCTCGCCTGTCGTTCGAGACGAGTGATCGCTCGCTCGGCTTCAGTCTCCAGGCGTTCGACGTGGGTTCTGTGGTCTCCCGGTTCGCCAGTTTCGAGTTTCGCTCGAACAGTGCCCAACAGCGGTGACGGATCCTCGTGATACCGCGGGTGAGAGAACTCGATTTCGGCGGGGGCCCTGAACCCGTACTCGTCGAGGAAGTTCTCGAACGCAGTAGTGAACTCTTCGCCGCCAGCCACTTCGCGTATCTCATCGAGGCTACGGCCCTCTTTGAGCGCTCGTTCGACTTGCGGGTTGTCGCGGGTGATGTCGGTGATGTCTCCCAATTCGATCATCATCGCGGTGGTGACGTTCTCACGTAACTCCCACTCTACTATGGTGCACATTCACATAGAGTTGCCCCGTGAAAGCATCTGCACGAGGTGATCGAAGAGTTTTGAGCGACGGGGAATCGGTGAACGCTCCGGGCCTTCTACCTTACAGTGTATCGAACGATCGATTATCTATCCGGAAGGGCGTGCGAGGGCCAGAGGATAACTGCGGCAGAATCTCTGTCGAGACGCAATTGGTTCTCTCCCTGTCGGTACCGAGGTGGCCTGCACAGAGCAGTTTACCGTTCCAACCGTCGACTGGTGAACGCAATCGGACCACACCGAACGAGCTCGCTCGTCAGTTCAGGTTCGGACCGCCAAGTTGCTTGTCGGGAATGCCCTTCGTACGATTGATGTGTGCTAACACATAATATCACCACGGATTCAACACTCGACGACATTGCATTCCTCGCCAGTTCTGACCACCGCGTCGGAGTGCTCGACGCACTCACTGAGGGGGGCTGTGACAGGGCCGACCTGCAGTCCGAGACCGGTGCCCACGCCTCGACCATCGGACGCGTGCTCGGCGACTTCGAGGAGCGACGATGGATCGAACGCAGCGGGCCGACGTACGAACTCACACCGCTCGGCGAATTCGTTGCCGAACGGTTCGGCGAGCTACGCGATGCGATGGAGACCGAGGGGAAACTGCGACGTCTGGCAGTGGCTTCCGCGGGAAATGGAAGGGTTCTCCGTGGACCTGTTCGCAGACGCCGTCGTCGCCTATCCCGGCCCGGGATATCCGTACGAACCGATCGACCGCGTAATCCAACTGGTCGAGGAGAGCGAGTCGATGTATGGGTTTGGCGCGACGATATTCAAAGCGGTCGCCAACGAGACGTTCTGTCGAGCTGCTCTCGACGGCATGGAAATCGAGTACGTGTACTCGCAGGCGGTTCTGGCCGCGACCGTCAAGTGGGATCCCGAACTGTTCGAGAAGGCGGCCGCCCGGGACCACTGTACTGTCCTCGTCCACGACGACCTTCCCGACAGGACGCGGTGTGGGATCGACATCTTCGACGACCGTGTCAGCATCTGTTGTCACGACACCGAAACCAGAGCACTGCGTGCATGGGTCGACACCGAGGCACCCGAGGCTCGAGAGTGGGCGCTCTCGCTCTTCGAGCGATATCGACGGGAAGCGAGACCGATCGACGAATCCGTACTGAATATTCCGGTCCCTGAGCGGTTTACGGTCCCATAGTGGGCTGGTCATCATAGCCGTTTGCACGCCGTGCAATATTTCACTAGATAGTCACATTATCGTGCCTATCGTCGCTATACGTGCGAATAGTTGAACGAACACGGAGTCGTCACGGCTCGGAAGCCGTAGACCAGTGTCACAAGGTAATGGTATGAAGTCCGAACAACAATCCAAAACGATCAAAACTGCGACGGAGCCCGACAAACAGCACGTTATCGACAGCCTCGTACTGGCGTTCACCACGGATCCGACCTGGCGCTGGAACTACCCCGATACAGACGACTACCTCGAGTATTTCCCCGAGTTCGTTAGAATCTACGGCGGAAAAGCGTTCGACCACGGCACCGCCCACTACGTGGAAGGGTTCGCTGGGGGCTCACTCTGGCTTCCACCAGGGGTACGGCCGGACGAAGACGCGCTGGTCGAACTGTTTCAGGAGTCGCTCTCCGAGGAGCGACAGGAGCAAGCGTGGAACGTACTCGAACAGCTCGCCAGCTATTACCCCGACGAACCGTTCTGGCACCTGACGGTTCTCGGCGTCGAACCGGTACACCAACGCAAGGGATACGGAACGGCGCTATTGGGGAATATGCTTACTACGTGTGATCAGGAGGGAGAAGTGGTCTATCTCGAATCCAGCAATCCCGAGAACATCCCGCTCTATGCCCGACATGGGTTCGAGATACTGGGCTCGATACAGGAGAACGAGATACCGCCGCTGATCCCCATGGTGCGCGAACCACAAAGATGACGTTTTGTGAACACTCCGGAAATCCGGATAATGCGATAACTCGCACGACGATAGAACAAGAGCGGGAGCCAGCCAATGACCTTAGCGACCGTTTCTCCGTACGATCCTGATCAAATCACCGAGAGGAGTGGCCACGCAGTGGTCGTCGGAGCAAGTATGGCGGGACTCTTGGCAACCCGGGTCTTAATCGATCGATTCGAGAGGGTCACGCTCATCGAGAAAGATTCACTGCCTGACGAGCCCGCCCTCCGCCCGGGTATCCCACAGGCACGTCACATCCACGTGATGCAGAAGGCTGGGCTGGTAACGGTGGAGAATCTCTTTCCGGGCTACAGTGACGACGTAATCGAAGCAGGTGGACTGGTGCTCGATCTTGCAAGCGACGTGAAGCTCTACCAGGAAGGTGACTTCCTTGCGGGTGGACCGATGCGCATCCCCCAGTATACTGCGAGTCGGCCGGTATTCGAGCAGGTTACTCGACGACGCGTTGCGGAACTCGACGGGGTAACCATTCTGGATGAATGCCACTTCAGTAACTACCTCGTCGACGATCAGGCGTCTACTGTCGAGGGTGTGAGCGTGCGAACTGCCGATGGTGACCGAGAACTCGATGCGGAGTTGGTGGTCGATGCAACCGGGCGAACCTCTCGAACGCCGGCGTGGCTGGAAAACAACGGATATCCGGCCCCACCACGCGACGAAGTGTCGATCGATCTGGCGTATAGCACGGTCCTCCTCGAGCGACCTGCCGAGACTCGCCGGGCGTTTCTCGTACTACCCCACGCTCCTCGGACGCGCGGTGCAGCTGCGTTTCCAATCGAAAACGGACGATGGTTGCTGACGCTCGGCGGCATGCACGGGGATTACCCCCCGACCGATCCGGAGGGGGTTCTGGAATACGCTGCCAGCCTTCCGGTCGCCGATATTGGCCGTCTCCTCGAGGAGCATGCGTGGGTTTCCGAGGACATCTCTTACTATCCGATCCCGTCTTCGGTCAGACACCGCTACGAAGACCTCGACCGGTTCCCTGACGGGCTGGTCGTCATCGGTGACGCGGTCGCTAGCTTCAATCCGATTTACGGACAGGGGATGTCCGTGGCTGCACTGGAGGCGTTGCAGTTCCATCACACCCTGGCGACGGACGACCAGGGCGGACTCGCTCTCCGGTTTTTCGAGCGAGCCGCGGGAGTTGTCGATGATGCGTGGAGTATCGCGGTCGGTTCTGACTTTCAGTTTCCAGAGACGACGGGGCCGAAACCGTTCGGAACGAACCTGGTGAACAGGTACGTCGCCAGATTGCACCGGAAGGCGCACACCGATGGGCGGTTGGCCGACGCCTTCAATCGCGTTATTATAATGGAAAATCGACCGACCTCGCTGTTTCGTCCGAGCGTTGTGTGGCGGGTAGTGAAACCGAGTCCCCGAGTTCGATACGGGTAGTACGGATCCGGCCATACCGATACCGAAACAACGGGTCCGTTCGATGAATTCATCCGGTCTATTCGACAGATTCGCCGGGGGTATCCAGACAGAACTCGCGGTGTTCTATACGCTCCATCGGAAGCCGGACCAGAGCGACGACGCGCTGGAACTCGGGCGAACCGTTTTATGGAATCCTCGAGTGTATCGAGGTATGCGGGAAGCGATCATCGGCCTCACCGACGAGGAGATCGAGGCCATGGGTTACGGGGAGCTGGTCTCGGTGTGCCGTGAGGCGGGTGTCCGCGACATCGAGTTACTCGAGGACGACGGGAGAGGCGGCGTCTCCCAGATCGAAGTCGAGACCCGGTTCGACGAGGACCGACTCGATCGCATCGATAGCGTCGAGAGCTGGGAGTTCGTCGCCGAGAGGGAAGACACGTACCTCTATCTCCTCGAGGTCACCGCGCTCGAGATGCCCGAGAGCGCGTCCGTCGATCACGACGATCTGGTCGGGGTGTGTGATCCGACGGTGGGCAATCGCGGACTGTTGTTGTCGCTGGTTGGCTCGCAGGATGCGATTCGAACGATGCTTCGTAACTTCGAGGAAGCCGGAATCGTCCCCGATCTACACAGACTCGGCGAATACGAGGGTGGACAACGGGCGCTCGACGCGTTGACCGATCGGCAGCTCGAGGTGTTGCAGACTGCCTACGACATGGGGTTTTACGAGGTTCCACGGGAGGCGTCGGTCGGCGACGTGGCGGACGAGATCGGACTCGACGACGGGACGGTCTCCGAACACCTGCAGCGTGCCGAACGCAACCTCCTCACACAGCAACTCGTCGGACGGGACTAAGGTCACTGCCGTCGTCCGGACTGACACGGTTTGCTGTGGCGGTTTACCGGTACAACCGCTCGGGTCACGGTCCCACCGGAAATGGCTCACAGCAGACCGTATGAGGCCGCTGCACCGAACTGGCGGCTGTTCCGTTCACCGCTCCGGACGGAGTGTTCCTCGAGTGGCGAAATCGGAGGTTACGACTCGAGCGTGTCTCCCGACGCCGGGTAAGACTCGAGCGGAACTCTCGCGCTCTGGCTTCTGGTACCGCTCGATCGATCCGTTTCCGTCGTTCTGGGGGATTCTATGCCCGTCCGTCGTCTGGAAGGGGTCGAGAACGTGCGCTACCAGCCCGAAGTCCGCCACCATCCGAATTCATCGTGGTCGTGTACTGTCAGCGGACCGTGGACCTCTCTCGACTTATAAAGATGCCCAACGATCTGGGAACAAGCGCCTCTGCGGTCGCGTCCGTGGTCTTCCAGTGGAGGCTAACACATGTCCGAACCGAGGCCTGAACGAAGTGACCGAGACGGATCGAGCGAAGCCGGCGGTAGCTGTTCGATCGGTGATGGAGAATCGGCATCCGATCGGTGGTCCAGGCGCGTCTGGGCCACCGGATCGTACGAGAAAATCGCCCCGAAATACGTCTCAATGGGTGGCCACCTCGTCGACCGCACCGCCGTCGATTCCGACGACGAAGTCCTCGACGTCGGGTGTGGGACGGGAACGGTCGCTATCACCGCCGCCAGGCGCGGTGCTCGAGTGACGGGCGTCGACATCCAGCCCGCCATGATAGAACACGCACGAACGAACGCCGACACTGCAGACGTAGCCGTCACGTGGCGAGAGGGTGATGCAACTGCCCTCCCGTTCGAGACGAACGAATTCACGGTGACGCTGTCGAACCTTGGCCACGTGTACGGTGATCCCCCCGATACGGCAGCCGAGGAACTGCGTCGAGTGACCCGTCCCGGCGGACGGATCGGATTCACATCCTGGACGCCCACGAGCCTCTATCCCGCGATGGCTGGCGTAGTTGGGGCGGTCCTCTCCCCGGAGGAGCTGCCGAACTTCTCGGAGCCGCCGTTTTTGTGGGGGGATTCGGGGACCGTCCGTACACGACTCGGAGACGCCGTCGACGACATCGCGTTCGAAACTCAGACGGTGCAGTATCCGGCGCTGTCGCCCGAGCACTTCTGGGGGCAAACGGCAGCGAACTCGGGGATGTTCATCGAGATACTCGAGGACGTCGACGAGGGCGACGCTCGAGAACTTCGAGAGCAACTGCTCGAGACGATAGAACCGTACTTCGACGACAGCGAGAACGCCGTCGAACTCGAGTACCGATTGACGACGGCAACGGTGGCCGAACCCGGCGAGTGACCGGTCACGGTCTCGTCGGTTATTGCGCCCCGGTCATCCCACGGGTGACGTATCCTTCTCGCCAACTCGTGAAATCCGTCAGTCGAGGCGGTATCGATGGATGGATGCAACGACGTTTCCTCCGTGGAGGGATCACTCGAACCAGTCCATTCTACTGACCACTCCGATGATCCGATGGCCTTGATAAAGGTATCCAACTCACTGGGTGCAAGCGACTCCGGGACGGAGTGCGTAGAATCGAGTGGGTAGTACCCATGAGTGTTTCAAACCAATCCAGCGAGCACAGCGAATCGACCAGTTCACCGGATCCGGGACCCCGACTCGTCACCCTCCGCAACGGCGTCGTCGGCGGCGTCGTGGCCGTCTTCCTGTCGTTCCTGCCGCTGTCGACGGTCATCGGCGGCGGGGTCGCGGGGTATCTGGATCGTGGAGTCGGCCGTATCGGCGGTGTTGCAGGCGGAATCGCAGGGATCGTCGCCTTCGTCCCGTACCTCTTGGTTGCCACGTATCTCGTCTCGTCCCCGACGGTCGCGCTTCCCGGCCCGGAATTGGGTCTCTCGCCCGCGGTCGTCGTCGCCGGAACGACCGCCTTCGCGCTCGTCTACGTCGTCGGTCTAAGCGTGCTGGGCAGCCTAATCGGCGGGTACGTGTACGACGACCGGGATAAATGACGGCGACCGCCGCGGTGCGTTCGAACCGCCTGATCTCACGAGACCACTGCAATGGACCGTGTGCCCGAGCCAGAGCATCGGGCGTTCGTTCGGGGCAAAGCAGTAACAGTGACCTGATCCGGTATCTCATTCGAATGGGCGTCCGCTTGCCGTCGGCGGTGATCTCGAGGTCACCGTCGGTGCGTTCGACCAGCATCTCGACGACGGGATCGGAGCCGTCGGCCGACTGACCGCGGCCCGCGACCGATCACCGCTGTCGTCGAACCGGTGGTCGCCCCCTGTCGCTCTCGACCTGGAGGTTCAAAGAGGGAGGAGCGCTCGAGAGTCCCCGCCGTCCGTCCCGTTTCGCGCGACCAACGTAACCCGCGGCTCCCCGTCGATCCGCCGTTCGACGTAGTAGAGCACGGTCAGGTCGGAACACGCCGTCAGGAGTTCGTTCGACGCGAACCGGTACCGATCGCCAGGGCCTTCCTGACCGGCCGGCGACTCGAGGTAGTGTTCGTAAAAGAGGATTCCGCCGGGTGCGAGCGCGGCCTTCACGGACGGGAAGCGACTCCGCGCATCGAAGAAGCTGATCGTGACTGCGTCGTATGTCCCCTCGAGAAAGGCGTAGCTGTCGACGTCCGCGAGGATCCACTCGACGGTGACCGACCGCGACTCGGCGCGCTCGCGCGCCCGAACGAGTTGTCCCCTCGAGACGTCGAGGGCGTCTACGGTCCAGCCGGCGTCCGCGAGGCAGATCGCGTTCCGCCCGAGTCCGGTCGCGACGTCGAGTGCTCGTCCCGGCGGTAGATCGGTCACCAACCCCCGCAGTATCGGCGACGGTTCGTGCTCGGACGACGCCGATGGGAGCGGACTCGAGCCGTCGCGTGGCGAACCAGTCGTCCGCTCATCGGCCGGACCCCGAACCGACCGCCGTTCGTCGTCTGTCACGTCCCGTAGTAAGGAGGCGCGTGCATAAAGTGTAACCAGCAACGCGCGGATTCCTGGCCCGACCCGCCCAGCAACGCGCAGCAACGAGCGTATTTCCGGGGCGACTTGCCCGGCAACGAGCGGGTTCCTGAAACAGCCCGCCGCCGTGGGGGCCACGGGGTCGCGTCGGACCGACCGCGGATTCGCGCCGACGGTATCGCGTCCGGATCCGTAGAGCCCTTCCGGGGGCGTTCAGCGCGTCAGCGGCTGGTTGAAACTGCGCTCGCGCTCGAGGACGGTTTCCCACGTCAGCTCGCACTCACAGGAGACCTGCTCGAACACCGAGGGGTCCTGGCGGAGGTCGAAGTCCTTGATCGCCTTCTGGACGAGGTCGTCGCACTCGCCGCAGTTGTGGGGGCCGCGCTCTGAGCCGTGACCGACGGGGTCCGAGACGACAATGGCGTCGACGTCGGCGGTCTCCTCGAGTACGTGGGCGACAGACCAGAGCCACGGCGGCCGGTACCCGTCCTGAAAGTAGAGTTCGTCGACCATGGTGTAGCGCTGGACGTTGCAGGGGTTCATCGAGACGGTGTGACAGCCGTCGACGTCGGTACAGCGCTCGATCGAGGAGATCATGTCCGCTACGGCTTCGGACTCCGTGAGAAACGGCGGCTTCATCAGGAGGTAGGCCTTGATCCCGGCTGCGGCGTCGTCGGCCCGCTCGTCCGCCGCGACGGCGGCCGCGCAGGCGTCCTCGAAGTCGGCGAAGTCGAAGTACTTGTTCACGCAGTCGTGGCGCACGCGGTCGGTCGCCGTCTCGAGGCCGATCGCCACGTCGGTGTCGACCCCATGTTCGGTGAAGTCCTCGATCTTCTCCCGGTCGACGAAATCCGGCAGCGACTCGACGACCATTCGCTCCCGATCCGCGAACGTCTCCGCGATCGCCCGCCGCGTCTCGGCACCGACCTCGCGCTCGTCGAGGAACGATCCCGACGTGTAGATCTTGATCAGTTCCGCCGGCTCGTCGGCGTTGTCGGCTTCGTGTGCGAGACAGACGTCGATCTGATCCATCAGCGCCTCGTGGCTGACGCTCCCGCCGTCGACGCTCTCGGCGACGTAGCCACACATCGTACAGCCGCCGGCGCGAGCCCACCGACAGCCGCCGGTGTTCAAGATGATCGTCAGGCTTTGCTTGACGCCGTCGGGCGTGTTGTCCTCGTCGAGCCAGACGCGGGTGGGCTCGTGGGGATCGTAACTGGCCTCCTTGCGCGACCGAATCTCGCGCATCACCTGATTGTGGGCGTCCATGCCCTTGCCCTGCTCGTAGACCTCGGGCGTGGGTTGACTCATTAGCGGAAAAAGCGGTTCGAAGCGTAAAGCGGCTTCGTTGGGGCTCGAGTCATACGGTTTACTGTGAGTCGTTGCCGGCGCATCCGCGACCCGGGCGGCGGGTGCGGCGGTAAACAGTCACAGTAATCCGTATCAGTGGTCGACGGGTCGTCCCGGAACCACGGTCGCGCGTCGTACCGGGCCCGGAGGCCGTCAGTCTCTCCGTTCGCTCGAGCGGCCGTCCCGGTTGTCCGGAGCGAGTTGGTTCCGGGCGACCCGATTATCGGTTCGAGTGCAGGCGCATCTCCTTGGTCTCGACGGCGCGACAGGCCGGGCAGACGAACTGGTAGTGGACCCGACTCCCGGTCGTCGTGACGCGCCAGCCGCCGTTCGTCTCTCGATTTCCGCACTGCCCGCACTCGAGGCCGGAGTCGTCGAACTTCCGCCGGAGCCGTTCGAATGGCGTGTTACTCAGTGACATACATAATAGTATATCATGAAAGACCATAACGTGTGTGGGTACCGGTTCGGGAAACGAACTGTTTCGCCAGCACCATGGTTCTTGACGGCGCCGCTCCTAGAACCGATCATGGATGACGCCCAGCCAGCAGAAGGAATCGATGGGGGTGACGACGGCTCCGTGGCGCCACTCGAGCGTATCGTCGATCCGATCGTCTCCATCGTCGACGGGACGATTACGTATGCCAACGATGCTGCACTCGAGGCGTTCGAAATCCCCGATGTCGACGAACCGGCGGCCACGACGCTCGAGTCGTGGGAGCGGCTCGCGGCGGAGATCGACGAGACGACGATCGGCACCGCGAGACGGGTCGATCTCGGAGGCGATCAGGGTGGTGTGCGGATCCATCGAGACGTCGACGGCGTAACAGTCACGTTCGAATCGACCGCGGGGGCCCACCCGGGAGACAGCGACCGCGTCGTCAAAGAGCGTGCGATCGACGAAGCACCGGTCGGGATCACCATCTCCGATCCCGATCTGGAGGACAACCCGCTCGTCTACGTCAACGATGCCTATCGAGACATTACTGGCTACGAGTTCGAGGAGATCGCCGGCCGGAACTGTCGATTTCTTCAGGGCGAAGACTCTGACGAGGACGCGATCGCCGAAATGCGGACGGCGATAGAGCAACGTCGCCCCGTGACCGTCGAGTTGAAAAACTATCGCAAGGACGGCACCGAGTTCTGGAACGAAGTGACGATTGCCCCCGTCCGAAACGACCAGGGACAACTCACGAACTACGTCGGCTTCCAGAACGACGTGACCGCGCGCAAGGAGGCCGAACTCGAACTCGAGCGCCGAACCGAGGAACTCGAGTACGTCCTCGAGCGAGTCGAGGGACTCGTCCAGGACGTCACCGCAGCCGTCGCCGGGTCGACGAGCAGATCGGAACTCGAGGCGGCAGTCTGTGAGCGAATCGCCGCCGAATCAGCCTACGACGCCGTCTGGATCGGCGAACGGGATCACGCGTCCGGAGCGATCGACGTTCGTGCGGGCGCAGGCGACGGCGTCCCGTCCGAGCGCGTTCCCGGAAACGCCGGTCATCCGGCAACCGAAACGATCCAGAACGAAGAACCCACCGTCGACACAGCCGAGGGGACGATCCGCGCCGCGTTTCCGCTGTTTCACAACGCTATCGAGTACGGCGTGTTAGTCGTTCGAACGGATCGGGACGACGGTGTCGACGACCGCGAGACGGCGATCCTCTCGGCGCTCGCTCGCGCCGTCGCAAGCGGCATCAACGCGCGGGAAACCAGTCGACTGATCGAAACGGATGCGGTCGTCGCGGTCGAACTGGAACTCGCCGACCGGTCGATCCCGCCGATCGCGATCTCGGCCGACGCCGACTGTCGGCTGGAGTACCGCCGATCGTCCGCTCGAGACGACGGGACGGTCTCCCTGTTTACCGCCAGCGGCGTAACTGCGGCCGGTCTCCAGGAGGCCGTGGACGGACTCGAGGGAGTCGACTGCCGGATCGTCGTCGAGCGCGAGACGGAGTGTCTCGTCGAACTCTCCGGCGGGGACGATCCCGTTCGCCGGCTCTCGGACCGCGGCGTCCGCGTTCGGACGCTCGACTGCGAGGACGGACGCGCCCGGGTCGAACTCGAGATTCCCCAGTCGGGGGCCGTCCGTTCGATAGTCGACGGCCTCGAAGAGCGCTACGAAGGGACGACGGTTCGATCCATTCAGCGGCGTGATCGAGGAGGGGATACCCGTCAGGAGTTCGTCGCTCGCCTCGAGGACGATCTCACCGACCGACAGTTGGCCGTCTTGCGGCGAGCGTACTACGGCGGGTACTTCGATTGGCCACGTCCGGTCAACGGCGAGGAACTCGCCCAGTCGATGGACGTCACGCGACCGACCTTTCACGAACACCTGCGAACGGCCGAAGCGAAACTCTGTCGGGCGGTGTTTGGCGACGAGTAACGGGGCTTTCGATAACCCTCTGCCTGTATTCCTGGCCTTTTCGCGCTGTTTAGCTGTTTCGGTTCCGCGCAACCGCAGGGGTTCGCAGGTCCACCGGTACGCCGGAACAGCGCGCCCGACGAGTCGTTCGAATCTCACGCCGACTCGTGTCCGCGAGTCTCATTCTCGTCGGCGTTGAACTGTAGCCCGTCGTTAGGACCGCAAACGGTCGTTGACGGTCGCCGGCGTTTATGTACCAGTTCGTGATAGCCGTGGTTATGCTCGAGTTCGCAACTCCACTTCAGGTCGGTGGCGGAGGATTTCTGTACTGGGCGATCGTCTTTTTCGTCCTCGCGATCATCGCGGCGGCCGTCGGTGCTCGCGGCGTCGCGGGGATATCGATGGAGATCGCCCGCATCTTCGTGTTGATCTTCATCGTCCTCGCGATCGTGGCACTGTTGCTGTAAGCAGGTGTACAACCGGTTACTAACCTGCAATTTTTACCAGGCGTCGATTTCACGGACAGTCACACACATCGGATAGATGGAGGATCGACGGGACCCATTCGCCGATCTCGGGCGTAACCACAGATGGTTACACTACGTTGGGAACGCCTAACACGATGGCCGTCCAATCTAACCCTAGCGGATTACCATGACAGAACTCGGCGGATTTCAAGACAGGGTCGCTCGAATCGACCTCTCCGAGGAGTCAGTCGGCTACGAGCCGATCGACGACGAGGACGCCCGCAAGTACATCGGTGCGCGCGGCCTCGGGGTAAAGTACGTCTTCGAGCAGGGACCGGACGTCGATCCACTCGGTCCGGATAACCTGCTCGCATTTATGAACGGGCCGCTGTCGGGCACACAGGTCACGATGAGTGGCCGGATCGCGGTCTGTACCAAGTCGCCGTTGACCGACACCGTCACCGACAGTCACCACGGCGGCTGGTCGGGTGCCCGCCTGAAGTGGGCGGGGTTCGACGGATTGTTGTTCGAGGGGGAAGCCGACGAACCGGTCTACGCCTACGTCGAAGACGGCGAAGTCGAACTTCGCGACGCCTCCCACCTCTGGGGAACGGGCGTCCACGAGACTCGCGACCACTTAGAGGAGGAGGTCGACGGGTCCTACGGAAAGAACCTCTCGTTGATGGCCATCGGCCCCGGCGGCGAGAACGAGGTTCGGTACGCCTGCATCATCAACGAGGACGACCGGGCCTCCGGACGAGGCGGCACGGGCTGTGTGATGGGATCGAAGAACCTCAAGGCGATCGTCGTCAAGTCGAACACGAGGATGCCCCAGCCTGCGGATCAGGAGACGTTCAAAGAGGGTCACCAGCAGGCCATGCAGGCGATTCAGGAGTCGGACGTCACCGCGCCGAACGAGGGTGGGCTCTCCCAGTTCGGGACGAACGTCCTGATGAACATCACCGAGGAGATGGACGGCTTACCGACGCGCAACGCGAAGTACACCTCCACGCGGAGCATGCGCGAGGAGGAGGAGACGGACATCGACTCCGAGCGCGTCTCTGGAGAGAACGTCCGCGAGAACATCCTCGTCGACGAACCCACGTGTCACTCCTGTCCGGTCGCGTGCAAGAAGGAAGTCGAGGTGCAGACGATGCACAAAGGCGAGGAGATGAACGTCCGGATGGAGTCTTACGAGTACGAGTCGGCGTTCGCCCTCGGCCCGAACTCCGGTCACACCGAGCGCGACGACATCGCGCTCATGATCGATCGCTGTAACGACATGGGCATCGACACCATCGAGTCGGGTAACATGATGGCGATGGCCATGGAGATGACCGAGGAGGGCAAACTCGAGGACGTCGGCTCGCTCGACTGGGGCGATTCGGAGACGATGATCGACATGATCGAGCGCATCGCCCGCCGCGAGGACGACCTCGCGGATCTGCTGGCGGAAGGCCCACGCCGTGTCGCCGAGCGCCGGGACGCCGAAGAGAACTCGCTGGCGGTGAAAGGCCAGACCATCCCCGCGTACGATCCGCGCTGTATGAAGGGGATGGGCATCGGCTACGCCACGTCGAACCGCGGGGCCTGCCACCTGCGCGGGTACACCCCCGCCGCCGAAATTCTCGGCATCCCCGAGAAGGTCGATCCCTACGAGTGGGAGGGGAAAGGCGAACTGACCGCCGCTTTCCAGGACCTCCACGCCATCTCCGACAGCTTCGACATCTGCAAGTTCAACGCCTTCGCCGAGGGAATCGAAGAGTACGTCCTCCAGTACAACGGTATGACCGGCCTGGACGTAAGCGAAGACGACCTGCTCGAGGCCGGCGAGCGCGTCTACAACCTCGAACGGTACTACAACAACCTCGCCGGCTTCGACGGCGACGACGACTCGCTGCCCGAGCGATTCCTCGAAGACGGCATCCCCGGCCAGGGGGCAAGCGAGGGCGAGTACTGCGAACTCGAGGAGATGAAAGACGAGTACTACGACCACCGCGGTTGGGTCGACGGCGTCGTCCCCGAGGAGAAACTCGAGGAACTCGAAATCGAAATCGGCCCCGGAACCGGCATCAGCGCCGACGAGGGCGGGGCAGCCGCGCCGGGCGACGACTGATCGATCCGCCTTCGAACGGTGGATCTGCCCACCGTGTTTGATTCCCCGTTTTCTCGCGTCCGCCCGATCGAGTTCTCGACCCCTTCTCCTGGATTCTCGAGTCCGTCCACTCGTCTCCCCGTGTTCACCCGCTCGAGTTCTCGAATCACACCCCGCCGGAACGTCGAAGACGACGGACATATGGCGACGCTCTCCGTACCGCGGCGCATGATGGCCACGACCCACGTCTTCGTGGGCCTCGTCGTCGCCGCGACCGTCGCCCTCCTCGAGCCGGCGTTCGCGCTCGAGGCGGGGATCGCGGCGATCGTCGGCGGCCTCTTCCCCGACCTCGACGTGGTGGCGGCCCACCGGAAGACGCTTCACTTTCCGGTCTACTACTCGATGCTCGCCGTCCCCGCGACGGTACTGGCGGTCGCGAGGCCGGCCGGACCGACCGTCGCGATCGCCGTCTTCCTGCTCGCCGCGGCGGCCCACTCCCTTTCGGACGCACTCGGTGGCGGCCACGAGTTACGGCCCTGGGAGGGGCAGTCGCCTCGAGCCGTCTACAGCCACTACCACGGACGGTGGCTCGAGCCCCGTCGGTGGATCGGCTACGACGGATCGCCGGGCGACCTCGCGCTTGCGTCGATGCTCGCGCTCCCCGCGCTGTTGGTCTTCGACGGGTTCGTCCGAACGGTCGTCGTCGGAATGCTCGTCGTTTCGATCGGCTACGCGGCACTGCGAAAGTCGGTCGCGGCGGGCACGGAACGATTTGTCGAGTGATAGGTCTGCTGTCAGTCATTACCGGGACGACCGGGCACCATCCCGCGGTCGCTCCGGTACACAGTTACAGCAATCCGTATGATGGTGTGGCGGTAGACCGGCTCGAGGGGACACTATCGACGGAGGAGAACAGATCAGTCGCTGGCAAGCGCAGGCGCGGACTCGGAGTCTGCAGTCGGCTTCGTGAGTTCGATCTCGACCGAGCCACCGTCGGCGACGGAGACGACGACGTCGTCGAACGACGTGCGGTACTCGGTGGCGTGTTTCCCCGAGGTGTTGATTCGAACCCGTTCCTCGACGAGGTTGGCCTCGGTCAGCTTCTCGACTTTCCGGTAGGCGGTCGACGTCGGGATCTCACAGCGCTCGGAGAGTTCCGTCGCGGTCAACGATTCGTGGCTCGCCGTCTCGAGGATCGATCGACACGCGTCGTCCTCGAGGGCAGAAAGGATTGCGCCGGTATCGAGAGTCGTCTCGTCGCTGGGCCAGTTTCGAACGCCGTTGGGATTCATCGTAGACATCGTTACTTCGTAGTAGTGGGAGGGCACCCTCCAAATGAGTCCCAATAAATACAGGGGTCTTTATATGGGGGTTGGAAGGTGGGAGGTCGTCAGCGCGTAGATGCCAGCCGTCCGATTCGCGGTCTCTGGCCGAACACATCGGGACGGGGGGTTTACCTGAACGGAGCCACCATCGTTCAACAGATGTCTTCGGGGATCCGTGCGGAGGTGAAAATCGACGATCCGGCGGACTGTATCGTGACGCGGGCGTCCGCCGCGGTCGACGGCCGAACGCACTCGGTGTCGAAAAGCACTAATCCGACCGCGCCCGAACGCGTCACCGAGGAGTTCGTCCTCGAGGCCGAGGAATCTCTCGATTCGATCGACGTCGACGCCGAGGTTTCGGCGATTTTCGAGTACGGCTCCGGGCGAGCCTACCGCTTCGAGCGCGAACTCGGTCGCGGCTGTCCCTGCGAAACCGTCGAACGGTTCGACTCGCCCGTCGTCGACGTCCGGACGCAGGGGTCGTCGCTGTACCTGGCGTTTCACGCCACCGGTATGGGTGAGCTCCAATCGATCATCGGCGAACTTCAGGAACGACACTCGAACCTGGACGTCCAGCGGCTGCTCCAGTCACAACAGGAGGGCACGGAACAACACCTCGTCTTCGTCGATCGGAGCCGGCTGACCGCACGTCAGCGCGAGGTACTCGAGACCGCCCACCGGATGGGCTACTTCGAACATCCGAAGGGCGCAAACGCCGGCGAGGTCGCGGCGGAACTCGAGATTTCGGGAGCGACGTTTTCCGAACACGTCGCCGCAGCGCAGACGAAACTCCTCGATGCGATCCTCGATTACGGGACGGCGTGACCCCTTACTCAAGAACGCTTCGGAAACTACTGGACCGTGGAACCGAACCGCAACCCTATATATAGTGACCGCGGAGTTAGTAACGAACCAGATCGACGGACCACTGGATCGACCACCTCATGAGCAGACACGAATTTACCTGCCCCGACTGCGGGCAAGCGATCGAGGTCAACGAGGCGATGCGCGAGGCGATCCTCTCTCACGGCTGTCCCGTCTGTGGGAGTTCCGTCACGGACGTCTCGTTCGCCGCCAAGCAATCGACGAATTGACACTAACGCAGGGGGTTCGTCGGCGGCCGTCTACTCGTCCGTTTTGCGATCGACTTCCGTCCGACGACCGTGTAACGAGTCCGGAGCGAGACGATACAGTTCGATGTCGAGTTCCGCTTTTCCGTCCGCCCAGATCTCGAACAGCGGTCGTTTTGCCTCGCCGTACTGTGCAATCTGGTCCGGAGTCAACTCCGACGGCGAGATGTTCTCGAGGGATCCCGTCGCGATGACGCTTCGATAGGTCGACCCCCGCTCGTCGTAGACGACCAGCCGCGCACGCGGCGTCGATTCGAGAAACGCACGCTTCTCGCTGTCCGGCGTCGATACAAGCCGCATGTAGAACTCCCGTTCGTCGCTGGCGTAGCCGTAAGAGATGGGGATCGCGTAGGGCTCGTCGGTTCGTGCCAGTGAGAGTACCCCTGTCTCGTGGTGACCGAGGAACTCGTCTACCATCGCGTCGGTCATTTCGGTCTCGTGGTCGATGGCCATCGTCTCGATGTCTTGGGCAAGGAGCAACACGCTCTTTATAGTTGCCATCGGCCCGTGATCACACTCATTCGTACTCCGGTTGGGGTTCTTCGATCCCGACGAGTAGGGGATCGCGGATCTCGAGGGCGGTCTCGAACTCGTCCTCGCGACCGGTACGTCGGCCGATTCGTCGGAACTGTTCTTCGTGTGCCCGTCTGAGTGCCGACCGTTCTCGGGCGGTCACGCCCAGTCGCTCGCCGAGTCTCACCCAGTGATCCTCATCGACCAGAAACGCCTCGCGGTCGTCCCCGGCGTACATTCGTTCGTGGTGTCGACGATACCGTTCGAGATCGGTTCCGAGAATCGTCTGTGCCCGTTCGACGAGATCCGGCAACCGAGCCGGTGGGACGCTCGCCTTCGCGGCGGTGAGCAAGAGCACTCCCCCGTCGATCGGATCGGCGGCCATCCTTACCCACCCGCGCGCATCGCCTTCTGGGCGAACTCTTCGACGAGCGACTCGAGTCGCTCCCCGTCGCCGTCGAAGACGACGGTTACCTCGGTCAGCGACAGCGTAGGCCCGACGCCGACCTGTTCCGAGGAGACGGTCGCCGTCCAGCCGTCCCCCGCGACGGTGTTCTCGTCGACTCGCTCGCCCTCGAGGTTCGTCAGATATCGGATCGCGAGTCGCTCGGATATTCCCCGGAACGACCGTTCGATTCGCGTTCGGGGTGCCATACTCATCGTTTGGGCTGTGGGCGGATAATGGTATGCGCCCCGAGGACTCGAGGCACCCCACCCGACCCGGGGGATCGGGCCGTCCAATCGGGGACTCGAGGCGTCGATTCGGTGTGTCGAGGCGGACGAACCGTCGACTCGAGGCGGTCGAGCCGAAACCCTCGACTACAGGAGCGATCGAAACTCGACTACAGGAGCCGTCGAGATCGACTACAGGAGCGTTCGAAACAGCACCACGCCGGCGACGCCGGCCACTAACGCGAGTAGAATGCTCTCGGTGCGCCACATCACGAGCAAGACGACGCCGGCGGCTCCCCACTCGGCCGGCCCGCCGGCCGCGAGTTCCGGCGCGAGGACGGCGACGACGATCGCCCCGGGCAGCACCGACAGCCCCGCCTCGAGACGCTCGCTCAGTTCGACGTGGCGCACGAGCCAGATTCCCCCGATTTTCGTGAGGTAGGTCACGAGGGCCATCGCAAGGACGACGCCGACCACGAGTGGCTCGAGTGCGAGCATCGACCACTGGAGCGGGGGCTCACTCGCCATAGCGGATCACCTCGACGACGGCGGCGGCGAGGCCGCCGAGCAGGATGTACCACCGCCCCGGGACGAGTTCCGCTGCGACGACGGACACGCCGAGTGCGACGACCCACGGGGCGAGCGACGAGCGCCCTTCCCAGAGTTCGGCGGCGAGCGCGACGAAGACGGCCGCGAGGATGAAATCGAAGCCGTATCGGGTCGGGTCGCCGACGATACCGCCGGCGAGCGCTCCGACGATCGTCGCCGCGACCCAGAACACCCATATCGCGATACCGCTGCCGAGCAAGAACGCACCACGGCCGTTCCCGGCCGTGAGATCGCGCATCGTCAGCGCCCAGTTCTCGTCGGCCATGAAAAAGAGGCTGCCGTAGATCTCTTTGGGCGAGAGGTGTCGGAACCACGGCTGCAACGCCGCACCCATCAGCGAGTATCGAAGGTTGATCGCGAACACGGTGACGACGATCGCGGCCACCGGAATCGGGTCCGCCCAGAGTTCGACGGCGACGATCTGGGACGCACCGGCCAGCACGGTCGCGCTCATCAGTGCCGCCTCGGCGACGCTCAACCCTGCCTGGTTCGCGAGAACGCCGAACGCGATTCCGTAGCCGCCGACGCCGAGGGCCACCGGAACCGTCGTGTAAAACCCCGTTCGAATCCCCTCACGATCGAACGTGACCCGTGGCCGATCCGACTCATCACCCACCGAATCGCGCTCGCCGTCGGACGAGTTTCCGGCCGTCCGGCGATCGATTGCCACGGCGTCGCCGGCGCGATCGGAAGCATCGTCACCACGAGCGCGAGCGCCGTCGCTCCCGGCGGGTCCGGTTTCACCTCCCATACCCGACTCGAGGAAGAGGACGCGTAAATGGCTCTCGTAATCCACCCGGTCGCGCCGCTTTCGACCCGTCGAATCGAGTCGATCAGCGCCCGAATCAGGAAGGAAGCGACGAGGCGGGCCACGACGAAGCGAGTGACTCGACGGCCGGAAACTATAGTAGCCACCGCACGTCACTCACGCCTGATCGAACGAGGGCTGTGCGATAAGTGTGTAAATAGTTGCAGTTGTTACTATAAAGACTCACGACTTCGATCCGCCGGCAACCGGCGGGAACACCGACAGGACGTCGCCCCCCTCGAGCGGTGTTTCAGTTCCGTCCATATGAACGACGTTTCGGCCGTTTTTCAACACGTTCAGCTGTTCACGGACCGCACCGTCCTCGAGCAACTGCCCCTCGAGACCGTCGTACTCCGCTTCCAGGGACGCGAGGACGTCGCCGACCGTGGCGTCGTCGGCGACCGTCCGCGTTCGTTCTTTTTCGCCCACCGCGTCACGAAAGGTCGCGAAGAAACGAAGGTCGATTTCCATACGTGGTCGTCGTCGCGCCGCGACATAAGTCCGGGCGGTCGGAAGCCCGCCGATCGGACGGCCAATGTGCGGACGATCAGGCGGACGAAACCACAGGCGAGGACGTGAAGGAAACCCCGTCGATGTCGACGCTCGCAAACGTCTCGGCGATCCTCTCGGAACCGATTTCAGCCGCCCGGTCGTCGTCGGCGGCGTCGACGACCGTCGTCGCCGTAAACTCGAGGGCGACCGTGTACGGTTCGAACGGTGCGGTCGGCTGTTCGTACACCTCGGTGTCCGTGATCTCTCCCTCGGAAATCCCTCCGTCGTCCTCGAGGTGTGCGAGCACCTCCTGGAACTGCTCGCGCGCCTCGTCACGGGCGGTCGTATCGCTTCCCCCGTGAAGCGTCACCAGCGTTCGTCCCGCTCGGGTCACTGCGTACTCCATATCTCTCCCTGTGGGTGCCGACGTAAGTCAGTGAAGGGTTACAGTACGATCCGGTCGTCCGGTGGACCACGCATATGTCGGCTCTCGGCTTAATCCGGTTGGGAGACAACACCGGTGTATGGATCCGAAGACCAGACAGACGCGTCGAAGATTGTTGGGAACCGCTGCCGCGACGGTATCGGCGGTCGCACTCGCCGGCTGTGGCGGTCCTGGTGAAGAAAACGGAAACGGGATGGATCCCGAGGACGATCCAGCCGGTGAAGAAGACCCTGGTGAGGACCCCGATGCCGAGGAGGGCACCGGGAACGGACAGGAGATGGAAGACGACGCGGACGACCTCTAATTCTCGGTCGCGGATCGACTCCGGGTGGTCACACACTCGGACGGGTACTGACTGGTCACACACCCCGACGGGTACCGACCGGTCACGGAACGCAACGGTTACCGGCCCGGCCGACCTCTCCGAGGACGATGACGGACGAACTCGAGGCCGACGTGGACCGGCTGGATGACGTTGCACGCCGCCGGGACGAACTCGCCGCTCGCGTCCGAGAACACGCGGGCGAGATCGCTCGGGAACTGGCCATCCTGCAGGGCGGGGACTACGGCCAGGAGACGTTCGAGACCGACGGTGGGAGCTGGACGCTGAAGTACGAAGCGGGGGATGTCCAGTATCTCCGGTTCGACCCACGCTCGGGATCGGAGACGTACGTCGTCTCGAGCAAACAGCCGCCGGAACCGGCGGCACTCGAGGCGGCGATGGCCGACTACGACGCGTTCGTCGCGTCGTACAACGAGTACGTCGATTCGTTCGAAGGACTGTTCGACGACGTTTCGACGGAGTTTCCGGACGTGACGTCGACGGCGACCCTGACCGCCGAACGGGATCGGATCCTCGAACGGATTCGCGACGTCGCCGACGCGATGGCGGGCGAACTCCACCGGTACGACGGCGAGTACGGCACCTACTCGACGACGATTTCGGGAACGCGCTGGGAACTCAAGTGGGACGGGGACGCCGCCTCCTATCTCCGTGTCGGGGGTTCGGACGGCATCTATCTCGTCTCGCAGTACGGTCCCCCGCCCGCCTCGGAGTTGCGCCGCCTGGTCGACGACGTCGGAGCGTTCGTCGCAGCGTTCAACGAGTACGTCGACGACCTCGAGGCCGACCTCTCGACCGTCTCGTTCGACTGACACGGTGTACTGAACCTGTTTTCCGGCGCATCCGCCGCCCGGGTCGCGGGTGTGCCGGCAAGGACTTACAGTAAAGCGTATGACGCGGTCTGCTGTCCGTCAGTGCAATGAGAACTGGAACGAGTCGTGGTTTTGGTGGAAGTCAGGTCAGCTATCCGCCCGGTCGATTCGAACCCGAAGCGAGACGACCGTTCACGCCCCCGAAATTGGATCGATGTATGCGTCCCCTTCTTACCGTTATGCCGGGACTACGGCTGAGCGGGTCGGAGAAATGTTGAATAGTTCACGACAACTGACTAAGCCGTATTTCAGTTCCACGTTCGAGATATCGAGTCGGATAATGACTCAATCACGACGCGCAGCGATGAAAGCGATCGGAGTCGTCGGCGCAGGTGCGGCTCTTCCAGGAACGGTGCTCGCTGTCGGCGAACACGAGGACGACGAGCGTCACGAGAAAAAGAAACCGGTCGACGACGAACTCGGTGCCGTTCGGGTTGCACACTTCTCTCCCGACGCGCCGAACGTGGACGTCTACGTCGACGACCAGCAGGTCCTCTCGGACGTGGCGTACGGGGACGTCTCGCCGTACCTCGAGGTCGCGCCGGGAACGTACACGGTCACGATTACGGCTGCCGGTGATCCGGAAACGGTCGCCCTCGAGGAAGAGGTAACCGTCGACGCGGCGTACTACACAGCCGCGGCGATCGGTGAACTCGGCGGCGGAGACGGCGACGGAGACGAGTATTCGGACGGCAAAGACGAGTATTCGGACGACAAGCCGGATCACGAGCCCGAGGACGAACCCGACGGAACCTTCCAGTTGCTGGTCCTCGTCGATGCAACGCCGGACGATGTCGAAGCGGGGACGGCCCAGGTTCGCGTCGTCCACGCGTCTCCGGACGCGCCAGCCGTCGACATCGTGGAAGCGGAGTCGGGTGCGGCGGTGTTCGAAGACGTCGCGTTTTCCGAACCGTCCGGCTACGTCCCCGTCGAACCCGGACCGCTCACGCTCGAGATATATCCCGCCGGGGCCAGAGACGAACCGGTCGCGGTACTCGAACTCGAACTAGAGGAGGGGACGCCGTACACGGGGTACGCGATCGGCTACCTCGAGCCCGAACCGGAGGAGGAACCGTTCGAGGTGGCAGTCACGATCGACGGCGTCGACGCCCCCGAATCGTCCTGACATCGCGACGACACGCCCGTATCGGTCCCTGACCGCCGTCGTCTCGGCTTCTGCCCGGTAGTACGGTCTGCAGTACGTCGTCTCCGGTACAGCCGCAACTGCGTGGGTTGTACCAACACAGCACTCTGGAGCACCGACAACACTCGGGAGCACCGGAAACCTTTAGGATTTCCGACAGCACTCGGGAACAACGTCGTCTCGAGCGTCCCGTCCCATACGGTTTGCTATGACTGATTGCCGGTCGATCGCCCACCGTTCTGCGATCGACCGGTAAAGACTCATAGCAGACCGCCTCAGTGACTCCACCGGTCGCCGGCTCGTCGTAGAAATCGTTCTCACGAGTGTTCGTTCTGGCTCGCATCGCGAGAGTGTGCCGAGTGCCGACTGCCGTCGACTCGACTCTCCAGAAGCAGTACGGGTCTGGAACGACGCTAGACGTCGACGTACTGGTCGACCCACTCCTGGCGACGCTGTAGCACCCGCTGGCCCTTCGGTGTCAGGGCGTAGTAGTTCGTCCGTCGATCGAGTTGGCCCTTCTCGACGAGCTCCTTGTCGACGAGGGTATCGAGGTTCGGATACAGTCGACCGTGCGTAACCGGCTGGTCGATGTAGTGGTTGATATCGTCGAGAATCTCCTGGCCCGACGGGCGGTCTTTTCCGGCGATCACGTACAGCAAGTCACGCTGAAATCCAGTTAGCTGATCCATGGATCATCCTCTGAATGCCGACGTTCACCGATCTGTGGCTTTGTTATAGAGCAGATACGTAACGGAAAGGCCCGAAAACGACCGGCTGCGGATCGTACACCGGTGCTTTCCCGACGGAGATCTCGTTCGCCGTCGGCCGTTCGACCGCGACGGACTGTTTTTGACGATCACCGCCATAGCGGATGGTATGACAGCCGATCCGCTCGCCTGGGAAACCCTCGAGCGCCGGGTAGCGTACACCTGTCCGGGCTTCGATATCATTAACGAGAGCGTTCAGCTTCCTGATGGGACCGAAACCGAATTCGATTACCTCTCCGAGCCAGCCAGCGTCTGCATCCTCCCGTTTACTCCCGACGGTGACGTCGTCTGCATCGAAGAGTGGCGACAGGCCGTCGATCGGATCAGCCGCGGACTCCCAGTCGGCGGTATCGAACCGGACGACGACGACCTCGAGGCGGCGGCCCGACGAGAACTCACAGAAGAAACCGGTCACGAGGCCGAGCGTCTCGAGCCGCTGGTAACCGTCGAACCGGCAAACGGTATCGCCGACGTCTCGTTGCACGTGTTCGTCGCCTACGACTGTCGACAAACGGCAGCACAGCAACTCGATCACAACGAGAGCATCCGGACGACGACCGTGGCGTTCGAGGACCTTCTCGAGGCGATCGTCGACGGAGAGATTCGCGACGGACGGACGGTTCTCGCCGTCTCGTACTACCAGTTGTCCAATCCGTGATACTGCCTCGACTCGCCGTCGGCACCTCGACGCTTCGACGATAAAAGAGCCGGCTGGAAATTCGGTCGACGGACGACCGTGGCCGCCGACGTACGCTTCGGTCGTGTTAGCTCCGATCAGCCCGAGTCGGTGGCAGGCTACAGCCCGTCGTCGTTGCCGTCTTCGTCGTCGGTGATGCCGTTATCTTCATCGTCGTCCATCTCGTCGTCATCCATCTCGTCGTCATCCATCTCGTCGTCGTCAGCAACCTCCTCGAGGTCCTCTGCGTCGCCGACGGTCATCGAATCGGCGTTCACCTCGTCGATCGAGATTGCGGTTGCGGAGGCCTGTGAGACGGTTTCGGTCGTCGCATCATCGACCTCGTCGTCCTCGTCGTCGAGGCCGTTGTCGTCGGCAACGTCGTTCTCGTCGTCCTCGTCGTCGAGGCCGTTGTCGTCGGCAACGTCGTTTTCATCGTCAGCGACATCGTTTTCTTCTTCGGCATCAGTGTCGTCTTCGTCGTCGACGCCGTTCTCTTCGTCGTCGACTTCGTCATCCTCTTCGTCCGCTTCTTCGAACTCGTCGATCGTCATCGTGTCGATGGCGATCGACTCGACGTCGAACTGCTCGATGGTGAGTTCGTCGATCTCCTGTGTGGTGACCTCGTCGTTCTCTTCTTCGTCGTCGGCGACGTCGTTATCCTCTTCGTCCGCGACACCGTCGTCGTCAGCCTCGTCGTTCTCGTCTTCGTCGTCCGTGAGGCCGTCGTCTTCGTCGTTCGCGTCGTCGTCAGCCTCGTCGTTCTCGTCTTCGTCGTCATCGTCGAACAGACCCTCGAACCAGTCGCCGATCTGATCGAGGATTCCATCGTCTTCGACCTCGAGGTTGTCGATGGTCATCTGCTCGACGTTCATCTCTTCGATCGTGAGTTCCTCGATCGTGAGTTCGTCAGCGTCCTCGTCGATCAGGTCCTGTCCGTTGACCTCGTCGTCGACGCCATTGTCGTCATCGAGGCCGTTGTCTTCGTCATCGACGCCATTGTCGTCATCGAGGCCGTTGTCTTCGTCATCGACGCCATTGTCGTCATCGAGGCCGTTGTCTTCGTCGTCAACGCCGTTATCCTCGTCATCGACGCCCGGTTCCTCGTCGTCAACGCCGTTGTCCTCGTCATCGACGCCCGGTTCCTCGTCATCGACGTCGTCCATCTCGTCCTCGTCGAGTTCGAGGTCCTCGATCGAGACGTTCTGGAACTCGAGTTGCTCGATCTCGATGTCCGAGATCGTCACGTCCTGTGCCTGTTCGAGGTCGTCAGCGTTCTCGTCGTTCTCATCGACAGCAGCGTCATCGTCTTCCTCGTCGAGTTCGTCGTCGTCGACGCCGTTGTCTTCTGCTTCGTCGTCCTCAGCCTCGTCGTTCTCGTCGAGTTCTTCCTCGAGTGCCTCCGCGTCGAGTTCGAGTTCGTCGACGTTGAGTTCGTCGATCGTCGCGTTCTCGACGGTAACGTCGTCGAGTTCGAGTTCGCCTACCTGTACGTTTTCGAGTGTTGCGCTCATGTCTCCGGCGTCGTCGGCACCTGCTGTCGCACCAGCGAGGGCAGGACCCCCCGAAAGCGCGACCATCAGTGCGATGAAAACGACACCGATCGTCTGCGTTCGTGACATTGCGCTCCGCTCTACAGCACATTTCGGGCTAAAACGAAGTGACTGTTACAGGATTATCTCGGAGAAAAGGACGGTTGGGTTTTGCGGGACGTTCGCTAATCTCCCATTCATTCTGTCGCGTTCGATGAGAGTCACAGCCGTCGATTTCGGCGGGAACTGCCCCGAATATTCCAGCTTCGCTTGCGATCGCCACCGGGTTATCTCCTCCCGAAAGAACGGACACGTTACCGGTCTTCGCTTCAGATCGACCGGACCGAACTCCCGGTCACACACCGGGAACTCGAGTTCGAACGGCCCACGGCTATCGGTGGTCTGTGGACGTGTCGAAAAAAGCGAAATACCCGATTCGAACCGGATCGATTCGACTATCGCCCGCGTTCGTTAGCCCAGAACGGAGAGCGAGGGCTGGTTTTCGGTGTCGTCATCCGCATCGTCGTCGAGGTCGTCGTCATCGTCGAGGTCGTCTTCGCCATCGTCTATCTCCTCGAGTTCGTCGGTGTCGGCGACGGTCACCGATTCGGCGGTTCCATCGTCGATCGTAATCGACGAAGCGGAGACGTGGGAGACGGTTTCAGCCTCGTCGTCCTCCTCGTCGATGCCGTTATCATCGGTCATTTCATCGTCATCGGCATCGTCGTCGAGACCGTTGTCGTCAGCCTCGTCGTCGAGACCGTTATCGTCAGCCTCGTCGTCGAGACCGTCGTCAGCCCCGTCGTCGAGACCGTCATCGTCGGCATCGTCGTCGAGACCGTCATCGTCGGCATCGTCGTCGAGACCGTCATCGTCAGCCTCGTCGTCGAGACCGTTATCGTCAGCCTCCTCGAGCGATTCGATCGTCATCGATTCGACCGTGACGTCGTCGACGTCGAACTGCTCGATGGTTAGTTCCTGAATCTCTTCGGTCGTGGTCTCGTCGTCAGCGACGTCACCGTCTTCCTCGTCGTCGATACCGTTGTCATCAATTTCGTCATCGTCGAGACCGTCGTCGGCAGTGTCGGTCTCGTCATCGTCGAGACCGTTGTCGTCGGCCGCATCGTCGTCCGCGTCGACCTCATCGTCGAGGCCGTCGTCGTCGGCAGTGTCTGCCTCATCGTCGTCGAGACCGTTGTCATCATCGACGCCCGGCTCCTCGTCAGCATCGACGTCATCAGCCTCGTCGTCTTCGATGGTCAGCTCGTCGATGGACAACTGTTCGACGTTCATCTCCTCGATCGTGAGTTCCTCGATCGTGAGCTCGTCAGCGTCCTCGTCGATCAGTTCGAGTTCGTCTTCGTCGTCAGCCTCGTCGTCATCGAGACCATTGTCGTCAGCCTCGTCGTCATCGAGACCGTTGTCGTCGGCCTCGTCGAGTTCATCGTCCTCGCCGACTTCGAGGTCATCGATCGAGACGTTCTGAAGTTCGAGTTGCTCGATCTCGATGTCGGAGATCGTCACTTCTTCTTCGTCGTCGAGACCGTTGTCGTCAGCCTCGTCATCGAGACCGTTGTCGTCAGCCTCGTCGTCGAGACCGTTGTCGTCAGCCTCGTCGTCGAGACCGTTATCGTCAGCCTCGTCGTCGAGACCGTTGTCGTCGGCAGCGTCGGTCTCGTCGTCGACGCCGTCTTCATCGAGTGCGTCCTCGAGTTCCTCGTCGTCGACGTCGAGTTCATCGACGTTCAACTCCTCTATTGTCGCGTTTTCGACCGTGACGTTCTCGAGTTCGAGTGAGTCGACCTGTACGTCTTCGAGTGTTGCGCCCATGTCTCCGGCGTCGTTCGCCGCCGATGTCGCACCGCCGAACGCTGAAAATGCGACTATCAGCGCGACGAAAACGACGCCAAGCTTCTGCGGTCGTGTTGCCATGCAGACGGTCCTACCGGCCGTCTACGGCTAAAGCGAAGCGACTGTTACGAGATTATTCTGGCGAAAGACACAGTTAGAAACTCGGACTAAACTCCTAATCACGGGTTCACGTATTTACAGAGCAGACTTTCGCGTGATACAGACTGTCACGCCAGACCGAACGACACTCCATGTTGTGCTTGCGTTCGCCACGACGTATCAACCCTTCGGAGAATGAACTCCTTACTGGGAACTCCGGGAAGTGATCGAACGCCGTCCGTTCTGGCGTTCGACAGTTCGCCGGGTCGAAACCTTCACTGACTTACGTCCGACGGCCCAACGGTTCAGCGATGCGAGAGTGCTTCGAAATTCGGGATACCGATGCCGGCGGGCGAATCGGCGAACTCGCCGTCCCACGCGCCGACGTCACCGTCGAAACGCCCGCCCTCCTTCCGGTGATCAATCCGAACCTGGATACGATCGCTCCCCGGCGTCTCGCCGAGGAGTTCGGTGCCGAGATCCTCATCACGAACTCGTACATCATCTACGGCACCGACGACGTCCGCGAGCGCGCACTCGAGGACGGCCTCCACGAAGTGCTCGACTTTCCGGGGGCGATCATGACCGACTCCGGGTCCTTTCAACTCGCCGAGTACGGCGAGATCGACGTCACCACCGAGGAAATCCTCGAGTTCCAACACGCCATCGGATCGGACATCGGAACGCCGGTCGACATCCCGACGCCGCCGGACGTCTCCCGCGACCGAGCCGAGGCGGACCTCGAGACGACCCAAGAGCGCCTCGAGGTCGCCGAGAGGGTAGAGACGGGCGAGATGCTCGTCAACGCCCCGGTTCAGGGATCGACCTATCCAGACCTTCGCGAGGCGGCCGGCCGTCACGCGAGCGAAACCGATCTCGACGTCTTCCCGGTCGGCGCGGTGGTGCCGCTGATGAACGATTACCGTTACGACGACGTGATCGACGTCGTCGCGGGCGCAAAGCGCGGGCTCGGACCCGCCACACCGGTCCACCTCTTCGGTGCCGGCCACCCCATGATGTTCGCGCTGAGCGTCGCGATGGGCTGTGACCTGTTCGACTCCGCGGCGTACGCGCTGTACGCCCGCGACGATCGCTACCTGACCGTTCGCGGCACCCGCCACCTCGAGGACCTCGAGTACCTCCCCTGCTCGTGTCCCGTCTGTACCACACATTCGCCCGACGACCTCCGGAGGCTCGAGGGGGACCAAAGGGAAGAAGAACTCGCCGCCCACAACCTCCACGTCACCTTCGCCGAGATTCGACGAATCAAACAGGCGATACGCGCCGGCAACCTCCTCGAACTCGTCGAAGGGCGTGCCCGCGCTCACCCGACGATGCTCGACGGCTACCGGACGCTGCTCGACCACGCCGACCAACTCGAGCGCTCCGATCCCGTTTCGAAAGGGTCGTTTTTCTACGTCTCCCACGAGAGCGCCCGCCGACCCGAAGTGATCCGCCATCACCGACGGCTCGAGCGTCTCTCCGTTCCCGACTCGTTGCTCCTGACGGAGGGAGATCCGCCGCGCGCGGACGAGTTCGACGAGTGCTGGCGCGTCGAGCCGCCGTTCGGCCCGTTTCCGCGGGCGCTCTCGAAGAGCTACCCGCTGACGGCCGAAGTTCCCGACCGGACCGACCGGGCCGCACTCGAGGCTGCTTCTGACGGAGTCAGCCGACTCGTCGAGGAGAATCCACACGCCGAAATCTCGCTGGCTCATCGAGGATGGCCGGGCGACGTTCTCGAGTGCGTTCCCGAGCGCGTCGATCTGATCGATATCGACAGCGCCGGCGACGAGTAGTATCTGACTGTCGGCGACGAGTAGCAGTTGGCGGCAGCGAGTACACCTGGTGGCGGTGAGTACCCACCCCGCCGTCCGGTCCCCGTGCGCTACGCTTCCGTCTGGGGGGTGGCGAACTCGAGAACCGACACCGTCTCCTCTCCGTCGACGACTATCGAGAGCGTGGGTGATCGTTCGACGACGACGGTACAGCCGGCGTACGTGAACTCGAGTCGGCAGTTGCAGCCACCGCGAGTTGCCGGGTCGAAAAGTCCGTTCAGTGCGTCGGGCTCGATCCACTCGTAAAGCGGCGGGAGGTCGACGGGATCGACGTCCCGTCGTTCGGCGACCGCGTCGACGATGGCGAGACTTACGCGGTCCTCGAAGTGGGTGTCTGAACACACGATTGTGGAGGATGTCACTACTCGTAGGAGTCGGTGAACGCATAAAAGTGGCGTGGCAATTCCCACGGGCGTGGTCCGACCATATCAGAACACCAAAGGGCCGAGCCCGCAACGCTTCGGTATGCTCGGGGAAGCATCGTTCGTCCTCGGTGCGGTCGTGACGGTCGTCTTCGCGTCGTGGCTCTTCCGGCGCGTTCGTGGCGCCAGTCGGTCGGCCGACCAGCGCAAATCCTGGGAACGCCATCGGGACGCACAGGGACGGGAACCGCCGGTCGACGTCGGTGACGAGCGGGAAGCAGCGATCTACGAGTTTACCGAACACCACTCGGGCGAGCGACAGGCGGTCTGCAAGGTCGAGGGGTTCGTCGTCTTCGTCGAGGACGTTCCCACCGACCTCGAGCCGACCGACGTGATCCGGTTCAAAGTCCTCTCGTTTAACCGCGGCCATACGTCCGCGACTGCGGCGTACCTCGGACGTGTGTGAGACGTACCGCGGACGGTTGTGAGAACGTCTTGCCCCTTTATTCGGATTACTCTCCCTGTTTTCCGGAGCGACCCCGCACGGCAGCCGGTCTTCGGAAATGATTGACAGGAAACCGGATGACGGCAGTCCGTCTCACTCGCTGATACGGATTACTGTACCTGTTTACCGGCGCACCCGCGACCCGGGCGGCGGGTGCGCCGGCAATGACTGACAGCAAACCGTATGAGTCGGTGTTCTCCCTGTCCGACAGTATCAGTTCCACCTCGAGGCCGTCGAGTCGGTTTGGCCGGGAGATCGGTCAGCCGGAGAGCGAGACGACCGTCGCACCGACGACGACGACGAGAGCCGACGTGCCGACGCGCCAGTTCACCCGCTCGAGGCGTGCCGGAAGAAACAGCAGGGAGAGGACGACGACGAGCAGCGGCGTCAGTTGCAACAGCGGTATCACGACGACGACCGGCGCGAACTCGAGAGCGGCGAAATAGGAGAGGAAGCCGACCGTCGTGGAGATGCCGCCACCGACGTACCAGCCTGTGGACCCACTCCGGATTCCGATCTGATGTAGCGATCGGGTAACCACGAGGTAGCCGACGAATCCGAGCGTCGCCGTCGTCGCCATGACCGTCAACCCGGGGAGAATCGCAGTCCCCTCCGCCAGTCCGATCGAGACGAAAATCGGCTCCGCCCCGATGAAGACGGCGGCGACGAGCGGTACGAAAAGCGTGGTCCCCGTCTCTCGGATCGATTGGCCGGGGTCGGTCGTCGCTGCGGTCTCCCAGGAGACGACGGTCAACCCGCCGATGATCAATACGATTCCGGCGAAATGAACCGCGGTCAACGACTCCTCGAGGAGAACGATTGCGAACACCGTCGCGAAGAGGACGTTCGAGGCGATCACCGGGGAGGTCAGGTTCGCGCCGATCGCCTGAATGCTCTCGAACATCAACAGCCGCGCGACGAACATGCCCGCGACGCCGGCCGCCGCGAACGCCGCGAACGAGACCGGGGTGAACAACGCCGAGTACGGCGAGGAGTAAAGCACGAGCGTCGGGAGACCGGCGAGTGCCACGTTACACAGCAGGACGACGAACACTGCCTCGGTGACGTTTCCGCCGTCGGTACCGAGCCGAATACACAGAAACTGCGCCGCAAACGCCAGCGCCCCGACCGTCGCCAGGACGACGCCGAGAACGGCCTCTGAAACCTCGAGCATATCCCCGGTTTCGCTCGAGAGCGGTTAATCGCTCTGATACGGTTTACTGTCAGTCATTTCCGGCGCAACCGTCGCTCGGTTCGCGGTTGCGCCGATAAATCGTTACAGCAATCCGTATGAAAGCACACGACTGGTCCGGCGTCGATACGCGATCCGGTCCGCCAGCGGTTTTCGTGAGCGGAAACGCAACGCCGTGTGCGTCCGATCCGGACGGGACTGAAGGGTATCGACTCGAGTGACAGTGAACGGCCAATCTGACTCGAGTGACACCGAACGAGCGCTCAGGATCCGGTGGCTGTCGGAAGGGTAAAGTAAAACGTCGCTCCGTCGCCCGGTTCGGAGTCGACCCAGATATCTCCGCCGTGGTTGTCGACGATCTTTCGACACAGTGAGAGACCGAGCCCGGTGCCCGGGAATTCGTCGTTCGAGTGGAGCCGATTGAATATTTCGAAGATCTGGTCGACGTACTCCGAGTCGATCCCGATCCCGTCGTCGCTTACGGAGAACACACAGCGATCCCCCTGCCGATCGGCAGCGATTTCGACCCGGGGTGGTTCGTCTCCGCTGTATTTGACGGCGTTCGAAACGAGATTCGAGAGGAGTTGCTCGAGTTGCTGGGGATCTCCGACGACCGTGGGAAGTTCGTCGACGCTGATCGTGGCATCGGTCTCTTCGATCCGGACCTGGAGACTGGCCAGCACGTCGTCGATGACGGCGTCGCAGTCGACCGGTTCGAAATCCGACTCGTCCATGTCGATCCGCGAGTACGCGAGCAGGCCGTCGACCATCTCTCGCATGCGGTCGGAGCCGCTCACGGCGAAGTCGATGAACTCCCGCGCCTCTTCGTCGAGTTCGTCGGCGTACCGTGATTCGAGCAGTTGGAGATAGCTCGAAATCATCCGCAACGGTTCCTGCAAATCGTGGGAGGCGACGTACGCGAACCGCCTGAGCCGCTCGTTCGACTCCTCGAGCTCCGCGACCGTTTCGTTGAGTTCGGCCCGCGCCCTCGAGCGGTCCACGAGCGTATTCAGCATCCGCTCTACGTCTCGATACGTCTCGTCGGGTTCGAAGAATTCCTCCGGGGGCGTGTAGTAGAAGTTGTGACAGACGGTGTCGTCGTAAACGAGGTGCGGGTGGGTTCGAATGACGTCGACGAGCGTCTCCGGCGGAATCCGTTCGCAGTCGTAGTGACAGAGGGCGATGCAATCCTCGCCCTCGAAGAGGTCGTTCACCCGACTCTCGTAGGCCATGAAATCTTCGATCGTCGCGTGTTCGTCGAGAACGAAGTTCGTGTTCGCGGTCACGCGAAGCCCCGGATACTCCCCGTCCGCGTCGTCGATGGCTTCGCTGTACACCTCGAGCATATCGTCGGGATCGAAGCGTCCGGACCGGAGGTACGTCTCCTCGAGCGGGTGAAACGTCAGCTGTCCCGATTCCAGCGCCGCGTCGACGTCGACGTCGCCGCCGCGGAGTTCGGTCAGTATTTCGGAGCGAGAGAGGTCGTCGATGACGTACATGACGCGTTCGCCCTGTTCGATCCCCTGGCGAACGAACGGGGCCACCGTCGCGAACCGCTCCTCACGAGATCTGTAGAACAGCGCGATGTGTTCACAGGTTTCGAGGTCGTCGAGCCCCTCGAGCGGTTCGACCGTTCCGTGGAACTCGGAACTCGATCGAAGCGCCTCCAGCCCGCTTTCGATGTTCAGCGGATCACACCGTTCAACACGTTCGGTTCGTGGCTCCTGCTGACGGCTGTGATCGGCCTGTTGACTCATCGTCAGTATCTCGACGCCCACGAGTAAGTACCCTTCGCCTCTTCAGCGATCGGCGTCTCGCTTCCCCTGCTATCGTTTTCGCCAGGATTTTCGTCTTCCGACTATCGGTCGGCAGTTCGACAGAAGAGTCCGGTCACGGCCGGTTCGTCTCCTTCGAGTCTACCCCCCTTATCTCGAATCGGGCACCACCTGCGTCTCCCTCGGTCGCGTCGATCGTCCACCCGTGTGCCTCGACGGCGTTTTCGACGATCGCCAGCCCCAATCCGGAACCGTTCCCTGCCGTTGTGTATCCGCTCTCGAAGATTCGCTCGCGTTCGGCCGCGGGGATACCGGGACCGTCGTCCTCGACGTAAAAGCCGTCATCGAGGTCGCCAACGATGATCGTCACGTCGTCGCGGCCGTGTTCGACGGCGTTTCGAAAGAGGTTCTCGAACAGTTGACGGAGACGGCTCTCGTTGGCCGTAATGGTCCCCTCGAGTTCGACTCGAAGGGACGCGTCCCGACTGTCGACACCCTCCCAGCAGGCTTCGACCAGGTTCTCGAGGGAGACGCTTCGGCGCTCGCAAACGTCGTCGTCGGCCGTGGCGAGCGTCAGGAGATCCTCGATCAACTGCGTCATCCGCTCGTGGGCGTTCGCGACCACCTCGAGGTGTTTGCTATCCCGCTGTTCACGAGCCAGATCCAGCCGACCGATGGCGACGTTCAACGGATTTCGCAGGTCGTGAGAAACGATCTTCGCGAACGCCTCCAGTCGCTCGTTCTGTCGCTCGAGGGCCGCCGTCTTCTCTTCGATCTCTCGAATTCGCCGGTTGCGGTCGGTGACGTCTCGAGCGATTGCTACCGAACCGAGGTCGCCTTCCTCACCGGAGACGATCGCACGCGAGTACCACGACACCGTCCGTTCGTCCCCCGATCTGGTCGTAATCGTCGTTTCGAACTCCTGGACCGCTTTTTCGCCCTGGAGGATATCGCCGGCGTGATCGACGATGTCGGCCCGATACTCCGCGTCGGGATAGAGCCACTCCCAGATCGCATCGTGGCCGACGACTTCGTCGGCGGTGTACCCGCTCAGTTGTTCGGCAGCCTCGTTCCAGAGGACGACGTTGCCGTCGGTGTCGAGGACGTTGATCCAGACGTTGGCGCTCTCGATGATTTCTTCCCGAAACCGGGCGAGTTCACGGAGTCGACGTTCGACACGCTTCTCACGGTACCGTTCGATGGCAGTCGAAACACGGCTCGCCAGCCGTTCGAACTGGTCGGTTCCGCGGCTTTTGATCAAATAATCGGTGACGCCGGCCGAAATCGCCTCGCTCGCGACCGTCTCGTTTCCCGCTCCCGTAACGAGAACGAACGGAAGATCCGGGTCACGCTCCCGAACCGTCTCGAGAAATTCGATTCCGGTTCGGTCGGGAAGATCGTACTCCGAGACGATACAGTCGACGCCATTGACGGCGAGTCCGTCCAGACCCTCGCTCGCACTCCTCGCGGTCATGACGACGAATCGGTCGTCTTCCCGTTCGAGGGAAGCCACAACCGCGTCGGCGAACTCCGGGTCGTCATCGACGTAGAGGATCCGGACCTGGTCTCCCATACTCTTCGAACTCCGCCGACCGTCACTAATCCGTTTCGGTTGTTATCTTTTTTATGATAAGTAGGAAAGTCGATTTCAGAACACTATGTTCTCATATTCTCGGAAATTCTCTACAGAGTGTCGGTAACCCTACAATCAATTTCCGATCGGTTCCGGTTCGATCGACTACACCGGCCGCCGTACGGGAGTGGAAATCGCCTGTGTCGTCCGTTCGCGTGTCGACCGCGACCGACAGCCTCTTTCGCTCTCCCCGACGCAGTCACAGGTATGACCGATTACTTCGAGGTCCACGAGCGCGACGGGGCCGCGCGAGTGGGCGAACTTCGCCTCGAGTCTTCGCGGACGACGCCCGCACTCGTCGACGACGTTCTCACGGACGCGGGATCGCTGTGGAGTGGGGACCGCGAAGTGCCCGAAAGCGACGACTCGCAACTCACCGTTTTGCCCCACCGGGCGTTTCCGGGTGGGACCGCCGACGAGGTCCAGGAGTCGTTCGCTGTCGAGTACCCCGACGTCGACTATCCGAGCGTCGCGGTCGTCTCGAGTGTGGGAGTCGACGATCACGGAACGGACGCCTACGCGGTCTCGGACGTGCAGTCGATCGTGGGCCACGGCGCGGCGCTCGTCGAGGCCGTCGTGAGCGTTCGCGAGTCCGTTCCGGCGGACACCGCCGTCCTCTTCTCGGGCGTCGCAACGCCCCGAAACGTCGCCCTGCTGGCCTACGCCGGGATCGATCTCTTCGACGAAACCGCGGCGGTCGTGAAGGGAACCGAAGGGCGGTACCTGACGACCGACGAGGCGTACTTCCTCGAGGACCTCGAGGAACTGCCCTGTTCGTGTCCCGCCTGTGGAAAACCCCGCCAGGAGTTCACTCGCGAGGACTGCGCCGAACACAACGTCAACGCCCTCGAGGCCGAACTCGGGATCGTCCGCCGGCGCATCCGCGACGGTCGACTCCGCGATTACGTCGAGGGGCAAGCCCGCCAGGACCAGTGGCTCACCGCGGCGATGCGCGAACTCGATTCGCAGTGGGGCTACCTCGAGGAGCGAACACCCATCCTCCGGGACGCCCAGATTTCGGCGGCGACCGAGGACACCCTCCGTCGGGTGGAGATCCAGCGCTTCGCCGACCGGGTGACGACGCGCTATCGCAACCGGTTCAAGAACCCGCTCGTGCTGGTCCCCTGCTCCGCCGCAAAGCCCTACAGCGAGTCACAGAGCCACCGCCAGTTCCACGACGCCGTCCAGTGGCGGGCCCACCTCGTCTCGATGACGAGTCCGATCGGTGTCGTTCCACAGGAACTCGAGACGACCTACCCGGCCCAGCACTACGATACCGTCGTCACGGGACGGTGGTCCGAGGACGAGAGAGAGTTCGTCGCGAAGGTACTGGAGCGGTACCTCGAGCGGAACGCGTACCCGAAAATCGTCGCCCACGTTCCCGACGACGGCTACCGCGACATCGTCGAGCGCGTCGAGGAGTCGTGGGAGGGCGACGACCTCGAGCTCACCTACACCGTCCCGGAAGGCGGCCATCCGACCGACGAGGAGTCGCTGTCGAACCTTTCGGAGGCGCTGTCGGGCGAACTCAAGTACTCGAAGCGAGAGCGCGAACACAACACTGTCCGCGCCCTCGCCGACTACCTGCTCGGCGACGGCGCGGGCGACGACCTCTTCGAGGACATGCAGACGACGAGTCGCTACCCGAAGATACAGGTCCGCGACAGCGAGGAAACCCAGCTCGCGACGATGGTTCCCCAGTACGGCACCCTCTCGTTTACCCTCGAGGGCGCAAAGCGGTGGGTCGAGAGCGACGCACCGACGAAGCGAGTCCAGATCGACGGCTTCGTCCCCCACGGCAGCGTCCTCGCGCCGGGGATCGTCGACGCCGACGACGAGATTCGCATCGGAGACGAGGTCGTCGTCGAGGGGCCGCGGGCGTTCGGCGTCGGCCGTGCCGAGATGTTCGGCCGGGAGATGGAAGAGAGCACGCGCGGAATCGCGTGCGAGATTCGCCACGTCGAGGAGAAGTGACCGTCGAAGAGGAGTGACTCGAGAACCCGTCGGTAATACGACCACGTCACGGGACACAAGAGAACCCCGCTGACGATCCACACGGAGTCCAAATGAGGAGATGATCCCAGAAGCCTGCCGTGTCGACCGCTCGGGGTGTGAAAACACCAATCAGTCTGCGGTGACGACGTACGATTCCATCGGGGAGACGATACCGTCGTCGTCGATGTACGTCTCTAACCGATCCTCGAGCGCTCGGATCAGTTCGTCTCGCACCGCTCGCTCGATGGCCGCAATCGGTTCGGCGAGCGGCGAACTAGCCGCCTCGCGGCGAACGAACTCCGGAACCGACGGATAGCGTACGGACCCGATTTCGATCGTGACCGTGACGCCGTCGAATCCCGCATCTCGGAGGAGCGTTCGGAGATCCTCCCCGTCCCATGCGGGGAACGGAGAACGCATCATCTCCCCGGCCTCGGCACCGATGTATCGCTCCAAGGCGTCGGCCAGCACGACGTATGCGGGCTGGTACTCGAGCGGTCGCCAGACGCTCAGCGTCACACGCCCACCCGGTGTACGAACCCGGCGCATCTCCTCGAGTGCAGCGACGGGATCGTCGAAGAACTGGAGCGCCTGTTGACAGCAGACGACGTCGAACCCGTCGTCCGCGAATGGAAGGTCGGTCGCATCGCCCCGTCGCCACTCGATCGAGGGCTGGACGTCACCAGCAGTTTCCGCCGCCACTGCAAGCATTCCCTCGTTGATATCGACCCCCACGGCGGACCCACTCGTACCGACCCGGGGAGCGACGCGACGCGCCACGATACCGGTCCCGCAGGCGACGTCCAGTACTCGATCGCCCTCGTGTACCTCGCCAGTCTCGATCAGTCGGTCGGCCCATGACTCGAAAATCGACGGCACGAGATACTGTTCGTAGGCCTCGGAGGCGTTCTGTTCGACCTGCCAGCCGGCCGCTTGACGTGCGTGATCGTCCATACACACTCACCACGAAACCGGGTACGACGCGAGTGGACGTGTAACTGTCTAGTGAAAAGTTTCACGCCGTGAAAGCACCGTGGTCGGGGCTGGCCCGCGACAGATACTCTCGATCAGTGGATCGATTCGACCGAGGACAGGTCAGTGGCGTCGGTGAGCGGTCGGGCCTGGTCTCGAAACTGCTCGTAGTACGACTCCGCCCACGTACGCATTTCGGCGCTTCCGGTATCGACGAGCGACTGCAACGCCCCCGTCCCTGGGTCGTAACAGCAGATGCAGACCCGATCATCGAAGAGGCAGATCCCACACCGGTCCTCGAGCGGAAGGTCATCGTGGAGCAAGACGGTGTAGTTGGCGTGTCTCGTCGTCTCCAGGACTGTCGTTTCGTCCCACGAGAGGAGTTCCTCGAAAACGGCGGGCGGATAGACGTATTCACACGTCAGGTCCTCCCGGACGTGCTCGAAAAACGGCTCCAGATTCCCCGATTTGAGCAGTGCCATGCCGAATCCGCGCATCGTATCCGCTGCTGTGAGAAGTTCCGTGAGGCGTTCGACGGGTCTGTAAGGATAGCCGGGCCCGGGCTGAGAGACCACGACGTCGGTGAACAACTCGATACTGAACCCGTCGATTTCGGTCGGGAGCCACGGCCAGACCTCGCGGAGCCGACGCTGATGCGCCATCGCCGCTACGAACTCCTGGAACTGAGCGGCCACGAACTCACCCAATCCGGTCAGCCGGTACACATTCCCGTCTCGTTCGACCCAGTGGCGCTCCTGAAAGTCCGAGAGGATTCGACCCATGGTCGGAGCGGATGCCCCCGTTGTGGTACGCAAGTCGGTCCGATCGCACGGACCGCTGGTTAGTGCGTCGAGCACTCCGACGCGATGGGTCGAACTGACGAGGAACTCGATGTCATCGAGGGTTGCATCCATGCCCATGTTACGCAGTGCCACACAATAATCGTGTAGTACCGTTTCAACCGGCGACTACCGAGCGAAATCGAACCAGACCGCAGTCGGTTCCGAGACAGCCCACACCGAACTCGATCGCCGGGTTGGCCCGCTACCGAGGTCGTGTCCCTCGCCGGCAGATGCCTGCCACCGGCTATTCGATGTCGCGAACCAGGCCGTTCCGAAGGTCGCGACCGAAGTAGTACCCGAAGACCGATACGACGAGTCCGAGGGCCGCGCCGACCGCGAGACCCGTCCGCCCGGAGCCGACGATCAGAAGCGGTAAGCTGAAAAACACCATAGAGATGGCTCCTGCCGACGCCCCAGCGACGCTCGTCTCGAGGTATCGCCGTTTCGACGTCAGGAGTCCCAGGAGGAAGGTGACGGCGAGCAGGCCGACGATCCGACCAAGACCGCCGAGCGGGAGGACCGCACTGCCGACGAACAATCCCGTGCCCGCGAGGACGAGTACCGCGAGAAACGCCTTCGGTGAGAAGTATTCGCGAGCCGATCGATTCGGACGGAGCCGAGCGAGGCGACCGGAATCGGGTTCGGCGGTGTGGTCCGCGTCGGTCTCGTCGCCCCTCGAGAACGGCCACCACGATCCAGACTCGTCGCTCGTTTCGTCGGCGGCGGAGTCTGAACGCCTCGCGGATCGGTCAGTCTGATCCACTCTCCCTGCCGATCCGCCGTCGGCTTCCGAACCGGAGATCAGTCGGTCGGTTTCCGCGAGGAGGTCCTCCGTGGAGGGGCCGTCCGTCTCCCGGCTCTCGGTCAGTTCGTCCGAGCGCTCTCCCATACGTTCTTACTGTCGGCCGAGTATGATGGACCTTTCCCATTCACAGCAGACCGTACGAGCCGTCCGGTTGCCCCGTGTGAAGAAGTGAGTGCGTTTTTTGACCGGTCGGCTGGAAGGGAAACGAGTGAACGTCGAACTGGTCGTGTTCGGAGCTTTCTCGATCGTCGCCGGGTTCGGACTTCTCTACGCTGCACGCCACCTCTATCCCCGGCTCGATCTCACCGACGACGCACTCGCATCGGTTCGGCTGCTGACCGCGCTGATCGTCGGCGTACTCGTTCTGACGGGGATCGGGCTGGTCATCGTCGGGATTCTCGCGTAGCTTCGCCCGCGACGGCGGGACCTATCGCTCGAGCCGCCGCGTCGAAAGCGTGGCTTCAAGTCCGCCGACGCGCAACGCCCATCCATGAATGCAGGCGATCGCGTCCGCGTCGACCGCGCGGACCGGACGTACGAAGGCGTGTTGCTCCCCTCCAGTACGGACGATCACCTCGTGGTGAAACTCGAGGGCGGATACAACGTCGGCGTCGACCGCGGAGAGGCCGACGTCGAGGTGCTCGCCGAGGACGTCTACGAAATCGACGGCGCGGACGCCGCGGACGCCGACGGCACGGATTCGACGATCGAGTTCGACGACGACCTGCCGACGATATCGCTGATCTCGACCGGCGGAACGATCGCCTCGACGGTCGACTACCGGACGGGTGCGGTTACCGCACAGTTCGACGCGGAAGACGTCCTGCGGGCGGTCCCCGATCTCGCCGGCCGGGCGAATTACCGCGGGCGGGTCGTCGCAAACATCCTCTCGGAGAACATGGAGCCGCCGATCTGGCGGGACCTGGCCCGGGCGGTCACAGAAGAGATCGAGGCCGGAGCCGACGGCGTCGTCGTCATGCACGGCACCGACACGATGCAGTACTCCGCCTCGGCGCTCGCGTTCATGCTCGAGACGCCGGTTCCGATCGTCTTTACGGGAAGTCAGCGTTCGGCCGACCGACCCTCGTCGGACAACGTGATGAACGCCGTCTGTGCAGTCGAAGCGGCCAAAAGCGACTGCGCGGAGGTACTGGTCTGTATGCACGCCTCCGAGAGCGACGACGTCTGCGCGCTCCACCGCGGGACCCGCGTCCGGAAGAACCACACCTCCCGACGGGACGCCTTCGAAACCGTCGGCGCGGAGCCCCTCGGCGAGGTCGACTACGACGCCCTCGAGGACGACGGAGCCGACGCGATCGAGTTCCGACGCGAGTACCGGGCGCGTGCCGCCACCGACCTGACGATCGAACCCGACCTCGAGGACGACGTCGAACTCCTCAAATTCACGCCGGGGATGGATCCCGCGTTCCTCGAGGTCGTCGACGGGTCGGCGGGACTTGTTCTCGAGGGGACTGGACTCGGACACGTCCACACCGACCTCATCCCGCGTATCGAAGAACTGATCGCGGACGGGACGACGGTCGTGATGACCAGCCAGTGTCTCGAGGGACGGGTCTGCGATCGGGTGTACGACACCGGTCGCGACCTGCTCGAGGCAGGGGTTATCGAGGCCGGCGATACCCTGCCCGGGACCGCGAAAGTCAAGCTGATGTGGGCGATCGCAAACGCCGAGGACGTCCCCGAGGCGATGGAAACGTCGCTTGCTGGCGAGATTCAGGAACGGTCCGTCCCCTGGGAGTGAACCCGATGGGTGGCGACATCGAAATCTCGGCCGACGACACCGAGACCCCGACCGACGACGAAAGCGACGCGGAGGGCCCCCTCGAGATTCGCCGAGCGACCCACGACGATTACGAGGGGGTCGTCGACTTCACGAGCGACATCTGGGCCGACCGCGGCGGCGACTACCTCCCCGACATTTACCACGAGTGGCTCGAGGACGAGGACGAAACTGATCGGAAGACGTTTCTGGCGACCGTCGACGGGACCGCGGTCGGGATCGTTCAGGCGGTGATGCTCTCGCCGGACGAGGCCTGGTTTCAGAGCCTGCGAGTCGCCTCGGACTACCGTCGACAGGGGGTGAGCCGCCGGCTGAACGAGGCTTGTTTCGAGTGGGCACGCAACCGCGGGGCGACGGTCGGCCGGATCATGGTCTTCTCCTGGAACGCCGCGTCGCTCGCGAGTGCGCGGGCGATCGGCTTCGATCCGAGCACCGAGTTTCGATTCGCCTACCCCGACCCCGATCCCGACGCGACAGGGCCGGCGTCTCGGACCATCTCGACCGATCCGACGGCCGCGTGGCGCTACTGGACACACAGCGACGCACGCGATCATCTCCGCGGACTCGGTCTCGCGTCCGAGGAGTCGTGGGCGCTTCGGGAACTTACGGCCGCCGACCTCGAGCGCTTCGCCGGGGAGACGTCGGTGATCGTCGTCGAGGGGCCGGACGGGCTCTCCGGCGTCGCCTACCGATCGCGAACGTACGACCGTCGGAACGACGACGGTGTCGAGGAAACGTGGGCCGAGTACGGCGTCGGTGCCTGGGACGACGTCGGCGCGGCTCGAGCGTTGTTCGCAGCGATTTCACGGGACGCCGCGGCGACCGGTGCGGACCGAACCCGCGTCGCGATTCCGGAGACGGCCGGGTTCGTCACCGACGCGGCGGCCACGGGTGCCGGCCTCGCCGACGAACCGGAGTTCGTCCTCGAGATCGATCTGACCGCCGACGGCCGCTGATCGAACCGGACATCGGGGTCGGCCCTACCCTCCGCTGACCGGCGGGAACAGGGCCAGTTCGTCTCCGTCGTCGAGTTCCGTCTCGAGGCCCTCCTCCTCGACCAGGACGTTCGTCCCGTTGCGAAGCACGTTGATCTGTGAGCGGAGCGCTCCGTCCTCGAGAACCCGATCCTCGAGATCCGGCCGGCCCTCGAGGAGTTGCTCGAGGGCGTCCTCGACGGTGTCGCCCGAGGAGGCGTCGACCGTCACGTGTCTGTCTCCCGCGTGTTCGGCGAGGTCGGCGAACAGTTTCCACTCCGTGGTCATAGGTGGCGCTATCGCCGCCGGGGGCAAGTAGCTACCGCTCCGGGGCGTCCCATCGCGCTGGAACCGATCGTCTCGGTGGTAGAAAGAGTTACTCAGTTTCGGATGGAACTAGTATTCATGGCGACGGCAGTAAAAGTCGACGAAAACGCGAAATCCAGACTCGAAGAGTTGCAGGCGGAGATCCGGATTCAAACGGGATCGAGCGTCACGCAACAAGAGCTGCTGACGCGATTGATCGACGATGCCTACGAATCCCGCGAGGCCGTTATCGACTCGTTTCGCGAATCACGAGTGCCACTTTCGGATGGTGAAAAGGAGACGATGCAGCGCGGGCGATTCAGTTCCGGGGTCGAAACGGGAGAGGAAGACATCGACGAGATACTCTACGGATGACGGTGCACGTCGACACGGGTGTTCTGTACGCTGACCACGACAGGGACGTGTACCGTCACACCGCGGCGACCACCGCGCTCGAGGCGTGTACGACGGCGAGTTCGGCCAGCCGTACGTCAGCGACTACGTCTACGACGAGTCGGTCACGCTTACGCTGACCCGGGGCGAGTCGTTCGAGCCGGCAAAACGGCTCGGCGATCGATTGCGCGGCGTCGATCCGTATCCGCAAACCTACGAGATGCTTCGCGTCACGGCTGCTGCCTTCGCCGACGCGGTCGACGTGTTCGAACGATACGACGATCAGGCGCTGAGTTTCACCGATGCGACCACCGTCGCGCTGGTGGCGCGTCACGGAATCGACCACGTCGTGAGCTTCGACGACGACTTCGACGGCCTCGTCGATCGGATCGATCCCGAAACGATGTGACTCGGTCCGCGTCCCTCGAGCGAACCGCCACGAACCACCCGACTTCATTGCCGTCGACGCGAAAGAGGGGGTATGGTCGACGGCCGGTCGCTCGAGGCGTGGCTCCCCGAAAACTGGCGGCGGGTACTCACGACGCGGGCCGCGATCGGGCTCGCGTTGGCGGTGGCCCTGCTCTCGGTCGCGACGGCGGTGTTCAACATCGGCGTCGAGCCGGCGTACGATCCGCTCGATCCGTTCATTCCGGATATCGTTCAGCGAACGGCCCGTTTCACCGGTGCGGTGACCGGGTTTTTGATGGTCGCAAGCGCCCTTGCACTCCGGCGCGGACTGCGCGTGGGATGGTGGGCGACGACCCTCCTGCTCCCGCTGACGGCGGCGCAGGGATTCCTGCAGGTGAGCCAGTACTCGGTGCCGCTGATCGCCCTCTCGCTCATTTCGATTCCGATCCTGTTGCTCACCCGTGATCACTTTACCAAGCCGCTCTCGCTGAACACGACCCAGATCGCCGCCGGCGCGGCCCTCGTCGGCGTCCAGGCGTACGGAACGATCGGCGCGTACGCGCTCCGCGGTGAGTTCGACGGCATCGACACGCTTCTCGACGCCTTTTACTTCACGCTGATCACCTCGAGTACCGTCGGCTACGGCGACGTCACGCCGCACCTCGATTCGACCGAGGGACAGCTGTTTACGATGTCGGTGCTCGTCCTCGGCGTCTCCAGTTTCGGCCTTGCGGTCGGGGTGCTCGTCGGGCCGGCGATCCAGACGCGAATCGCGAAAACCCTCGGAAAGATGACCGAATCAGAACTCGAACTGTTGAACGAGCACGTCCTCGTGCTCGGCTACGGCGAACTGACCGAACCGATCGTCGACGAACTCGCCGCGAACGACCGAGAGTTCGTCGTCGTGACCACGAACCACGACGCGGCCGACGCGCTCTCGGACGAGGACGTACCGGTGGTGACGGCAGACCCGAGCGACGAGAGCCCACTCCACCGCGCCAAGATCGAACGGGCGGCCGCGATCCTGGTCGCGACGAATCAGGACGCACAGGATGCGTTTACGATCCTCACTGCCAGACAGCTCGCCCCGGAGACGCGCATCGTCGCCGCCGCGACCGACCGCGAGAACACGAGGAAACTCGAGCGCGCAGGTGCGGACGTCGTCATCAGCCCGGCGTTGCTCGGCGGGCATCTGCTCGTGCGATCCGCGCTGGGTGGGGACGATTCCGACGTGATCGACCGCATCCTCTCGGACGAGTGACCGGACGGTCGGGAATTGGCGCGGTCGACGCGATCCGCGCGATTACGCCGAGTTCTCGGGCGAACCGTCGAGGATTGCGACGCCGCTCGAGGCACCGATCCGTTCCGCGCCGGCCTCGAGCATGGCAATCGCCTCGTCGTAGCTGCCGATGCCGCCGCTTGCCTTGACGGGGAGGTACTCGCTCATCAGTTCGACGTCCTCGAGGGTCGCACCGCCGTCAGCGAAGCCCGTCGAGGTCTTGACCATCGCGGCGTCGGCGGCGACGGCGGCCTCGCAGGCCCGACGTTTCTCCTCGTCGGTGAGCAACGCGGTTTCGAGGATCACCTTGACGGGAGTCGGAACCGCGGCGACGAGTTCTGCCAGTTCGGCCCGGACGACGTCGTCTTCGCCCGCTTTCAGCCGGCCGACGTTGATCACGACGTCGAGTTCGTCCGCCCCCGCTTTCCACGCGAGGACCCCCTCTCGCCGTTTCACGTCCCGGCTGTTTTGACCCTGTGGGAAGCCGACGACCGTCGCGAGCGTCACGTCAGGGGTGTACTCCGCCGCCTCCTCGATGGCGTACGGCGGGATACAGGCGTTCATGCCGTGGTCCTGGGCGGCGTCGAGGACGTCTCTGACGTCACCGATCGACGTCTCGGGTCCGAGGACGGTGTGGTCGATCAGGGGGGCGAGTTCGCTTCGATCCATAGCGGACCGACTCGCCGGACGATCAAAAAGCCGACCGATCCCTTTTGGTCTCAGACGCACAAGACGGTCGCATGGGAGAGGAACCGCCCGGCGTCGAACCCGTCGTCGATTCGACCGCCGCCGACATCGCCGACATGCGGATCCGGGGCGCTGCGACGATCGCCGACGCGGCCGCCGAGGCGCTCGCGACGCAAGCAACCCGTTCCGATGCCTCGAGTCCCGACGCGTTCCGAAGCGGGATGCGAGCCGCCGCCAGACGGCTCTACGAGACGCGCCCGACGGCCGTCAGCCTGCCCAACGCCCTGCGATACGTCCTTCAGGGAATGGACGGCGAGACTGTCTCCGAACTCCGAGCGTCGACGGTGGACAGGGCCGAAACGTTCCAGCGCGACCTGGAACGGGCACAGGCCCAACTCGGTGAGATCGGCGCGAACCGTCTGCGCGACGGCGACGTGGTGATGACCCACTGCCACTCGACCGACGCGCTGTCGTGTATCGAGGCCGCACTCGAGGCGGGCAAACACGTCGAGGCGATCGTCAAGGAAACCCGACCGAGAAAGCAGGGCCACATTACGGCCAGCCAGTTGCGGGAGTGGGGCGTTCCGGTGACGTTGATCGTCGACAACGCCGCCCGTCGGTACCTGGACGACGCCGATCACGTCCTCGTCGGTGCGGACAGCATCGCCGCCGACGGCAGCGTCATCAACAAGATCGGAACCAGCGGCCTCGCGGTCAACGCCCGCGAACGAGGCGTGCCGGTGATGGTCGCCGCCCAGACGATCAAGTTGCACCCGGACACGATGACCGGCCACACAGTCGCCATCGAGATGCGCGAGGACAGTGAAGTGCTCGCGCCGGACGAACGAACGGAAATTACGGGGCTCGAGGAATCCGAAGACGACGGCCTGACAGTCGAAAACCCGGCGTTCGACGTGACCCCGCCGAGACACGTCGACGCGATCGTGACCGAGCGCGGTCAGTTCCCGCCGGAAAGTATCGTGACGCTCATGCGGGAGTTGTTCGGCGAAACGATCGGCGAGCCGTGGGAAACCTGAACGGTCGATAATCGGAACATTTAGCCACCGGCGGGTTCCTCTGCCGATATGGTACTTCCAGAGGGGTTCGTGCTTCCGCCGTGGTACCTCCTCGTTCCGCTGCTGGCCGTCCTCTTCGGGGTCGTGGCGCTCCTGTGGTCGCTCGAGCCGCCGGTGACCGATCGAACCGTCCTCGCGTTCGCGCCGTGGATGATGGTCGGGTCGACGTTGCACGTCTTCTACCGCCTCGAGATGTATCCGGACGCGATTTCGGTGTTGTTCGCGACGCCGAGTGTGTATCTGGTGACCGCCGCTCTCGCCGGCGTAGTCTGGATCGTCGGCATCTTCCTCTACGAGGCGGGGCTTCGGCGGTCGAGCGAGCGACTCCTGGGTGGAATCGGTGCCGTCGTCTTCGTCAGCGCAGTGTCCCTGCTCGTCGCGAGAGCCGTCGGGTCTGGAACCTTCCGACCGCTCTGGCTCATCGCCATCGTCGTTCTCTCGGTCGTCGTCACTGCACTCGCGTGGTTCGGGCTCGGGCTCTGGTTTACCGACGTCGCCGCGACGACCGGCGCGACGGGCGCGCTCGTCGTTTTCGGACACACGCTCGACGGCATTTCGACGGCCGTAGGCTACGACCTCCTCGGGGCGCACGAGGAGGTTCCGGCCTCGCGGCTGATCCTCGAGGCCGGCGAAGCGCTCCCGACGGCGGAGTACATCGGGGCCGGCTGGCTGTTCGTCGCGGTGAAAGTCGCCCTCGCGCTGGTCATCCTCGGACTGTTTCGGGAGTACGTCGAGGTCGACCCCGCACAGGCACGAATCGTCCTCGCATTTATCGCGGCCATCGGCCTCGGTCCGGGGGTTCACAACGTTCTCCTCTTCATGATCGCCTAGGTTTTTCTCGTCGGCGACCGACGTTCCGGTAATCGAATGGTACGGGTCCTCACTGCCGGCCACGTCAACTGGGACGTGACGCTTCGCGTCGACAGACTTCCCGAACCCGACGGGGAGGCTGCCATCCGCTCCCAGCGCCAGTCCGGCGGCGGAAGCGCGGGGAACGTCGCTGCCGCCCTCGCCGGTCTCGACGTCGAAACCGGCATCATCGGCAGCCTCGGCGACGACGACAACGGACTGCTCGCCCGCCGGGACCTCGAGACCGCCGGAGTCTCGCTCGACGGACTCCGCGTCGTCTCCGGGGCAGACACCGCGGTTAAATACCTCCTGGTCGACGACGAGGGCGAAGTCGCGGTTCTCGGAAACGACGGGGGAAACGAAGCGGTCGGTCCCGGCGACGTCGACGCCTCTCGAGTCGAACGCGCCGACCACGTCCACCTCACGAGCCAGCGGCCCGATACGGCGGCGCGAATCGCCACGATCGCGGGCGAGACGGGTTCGACGGTCAGTTTCGATCCCGGACGGCGACTGGGCGATCGGGACTACGGCGAGGCGCTCGCGATGACGGACATCGTGTTCGCAAACGACAGGGAAGTCGCTTCCCTCCTCGAGGACGAGTACGTCGACTCCGATTTCAGCGATCGGACGGTCGTCGTAAAACACGGAGCCGACGGTGCGAACGTGCACACCCCCAACGGATCGTACGTCCATCCGGGGTTCGACGTCGATACCGTCGACACCGCGGGGGCCGGAGACGCCTTCGCCGCCGGATTCATCGCCAGCATACTCGGACACGGCGACGTCGAACGCGCACTCGAGTACGCTAACGCCTGTGGTGCGCTCACCGCGAGCGAGGAGGGTGCGCGAAGCGCGCCGACGGCGGCGGCAGTCGACGCCTTTCTCGAGTCCCGGTACTGACATGCGGTACCGCCTCTCAACCTTCTCAGAACGTGTCGTCTGACGGTAACTATATGGGCCGAGCCGTTGGCCGTTCTGATAGACAGTCACGGAGACGTGACGGAGAGACATGACGAAACGAAGGACATGCGAGTCAGACCGGGGCGCGTACGGTCGACGCGTCCAGTACGAACGTGGGGAGGACGAACCGCCCAGCATCGCCGTTGCGACCGCGCTGGCGCAGTATCGCGGCGAAGACGTCCTCGGATCGTCCACTCACCTCTATGAGTACGTCGATCCGGAGGCGCTCGATTCGCTGTTTTCGGGGACCAACGACGGGCGAGAGCGAACCGTTCGGCGGATCGAGTTCGACGTCGAGGGGGCGACGGTCGTCGTCGAGCCCAGTCGCGTGGAGGTGTCCTCGAGCGACTGATACGGACCACTGTACCGATTTATCGGTACACTCACGATACAGGCCGGGTGCGGCGGTACCGATTCACGACAGCAGCCCGTCCGAACGCGTCGACCGATCCGGCTCTCTCGAACCTTTTTTCTCGTCACCCACGGAACGCGGCGTATGGGAACGCAACCGCACCTGCTGGTCGAGGAGGGCGAACTGAACGATATCGCGCTGGTCCCTGGCGACCCCGGACGCGTCGACCGGATCGCCGACCACTGCGATACCGCCGAGACGATCGCCGAAAACCGCGAGTACAAGCTGGTCAACGCGAGCTACGAGGGGACGGAGTTGACCATCTGCTCGACGGGGATCGGCTGTCCGTCGGCAGCGATCGCCCTCGAGGAACTCGCGAACGTCGGCGTCGACACCGTCATCCGGGTGGGAACGACCGGCGCGCTCCAGTCGGAGATCGAGATCGGCGACATGATCGTCGCCACCGGAGCCGCGAAAGACGAGGGAACGACGAAACGCTACGAGAACGCCGAGTACCCGGCCGTCCCCGACTACGGCGTGCTCTCCGCGCTGGTCGACGCCGCGGAGGAAAACCGCGAAGAGATCCACGTCGGCCCGATCGTCTCGGACGACGCCTACTACGCCGAAACCGACGAGTACGTCGCAGACTGGGAAGAAGCCGGCCTGCTCTCGATCGAGATGGAAGCCGCCGCGCTCTTTACGATCGCTCGCCGCCGCGGCCTCCGCGCCGGCGCGATCTGTACCGTCGACGGCAACCTCGTGAAAGGCACCCAGAAAGGGACCGACACCGAAGACGACGAACTTCCCGAGAAGGCCAAAGACAACGTCGGTCGCGCCATCGACATCGCCCTCGAGGCGACGACGACGCTGTAACACCGTTGACGATACGCTGGTACACGATCGCTCCGGACTGTCTCGAGAACCCGAGAATTGGATCAGATCGACGGGTGCTCACGCCCTCGAGCCAACCCGTCGTCTGGGAACGATCAACCCCGAAGCTGTTCGGCGACGGCGGTCGTTTTCGTCGTCAACGTTTTCGTCGTCTCCGAGGCCGCAAGCAGGGTGTCGTTGATCGCGTTGAACAGCCGGTGGAACTCCACACCGTCTTCCCCGGCCCAGTCGCTCACGTCGCGACGGCCGAGATCACACGTCGGGCAGGAATCGACGTCGTCCTCGAGCGCCTCGAAACAACCGTGGCAGCGCTCGAGCGAAGCGGCCACGCCCTCGCCGAGCGCGACGATGCCGCGTAGTTCCGACTGGAGTTTCGTCCCGGCCCCGGTAAACGCCACGACCGCGTCTGCGACGACGTCCTCGAGGGTCGAATCGTCGAGGGCGTGGAATCGATCGAGACGCGAGTCGACGGAGTCGATCGCGAGGAGAACTTCGCGCCGGGCCTGGACGTACTCGTCCGCGACTGCATCGCTCGAGTCGGGAGACGCCGATTCGTCGGACGACACGGCGGCCTCGAGGTCGTGCGGAAGCTCCGTGGCGAGCGACGCGAAGGCGGCGACCGCAGAGACCGTCACGCCCTGGCGTTCGGTCGTCTCCCGGACGAGGTCGAAGAGTTCGTCGCCGTCGAGTACCACGTCGGCGTCCGGCGTCGATCGGAGGGAGCTGAAACACGGCGAGCAGACGGTCACGAGGGAACTCTCGTGGACGGTTCCCGTTTCGGAGACGTCTCCAACCGGATAGAGCGCAAGCCCCTGGGGGTCCTCGTCGGCCGTCGTTCCGCAACGCCGACAGGTGTGTTCGTCGCGGTCGAACACGGCGTCCGGATCGCCGTGTCGATTGCTCGTAGTCACGAGCGAGCGAAGACGGGGAACCGACAAAAGTACTCCGGCTGAGCCGGGTCTGTCGTTCCGTCCGGATTCGGCACACGATCCCGGTCGTAACTATAGTAACAACTGAAACGATGTACACACCGATCGCCGATCCGTCTGGCGATCGGGTGTGCAATGACGTTCAGTGGTTACTATATCTCGAGAGAGGGCTCGGGCGCAACCGTCTCGAGGGAGGATCCGGGCGCAACCGACTCGAGGGAGAACTCGACCGTAGCCGCCCCGTTGGAGAGTCAGCCAGTTACCAGGAGTCGTCGATCAGGGCCGCAGGTCGTCCAGTTCCAGATCGAGGTCGAAGTCGGGCGCGCGATCGGATCGAGCGTAGGTCAGCGACGGCGTCGCCTCGTCGGGGATCGCGTTGTACTCCCGGAGAAACTCGAGAATCCCGCGTTTTCCGCCGAAGTCGCCCCGGTACCGTCGAAACACCCGCGGGATCGTCGCGACGCCCTCGTCGGGATCGTACTCGGCGTTCTCTTCCAGGTACCACTCGACGGCGATGTCCAGTTCTTCGTCGACGTTTGCCGGCGAGTACACCGTAATCGGCGGACAGTTCTCGCCGCCACGGCCCAGCGCGAAGTGGACTCGGGGATCACACTCCTCGAGTCGGAACTGCCGTTCGAACGACGACGGGAACGGCCGTGGCAGGTAGCCAAAGCCCCAGGGAAGTTTCGACCGGCGCAAGAGTCCGTGTTCGACGTCGTTGAGACTCAGCCAGATGCCACTTACCGGAATCCGGTCGCGGGCGAAGAACTTCCAGCGATCGAGGACGCTGCCGGAAAGCAGCGTCGACTCCTCCTCGAGCAACACCTGTCCGTACGCGTTATAACAGTTGAGCCAGAAGGAAAGTTTCGCCTGGCGACTCGAGAGCGCTCGTCTCAGCCGTGGTCGCTCGAGCGTTGCGAGTTGCTCTCGCAACCAGTCGGCTTCGCCCTCGGTTTTCACCGTGTATAACAGATCCGCCGAGAGCGAGAGCGGATCGAGCTGAGTCGACATTCGACCTAACATTGGCGAACCAGCCCCTTGAAGGAGTGTGACGCCTGAATACGACAGTCTCGTTTCCGGATAAATCCCAGCCGGTTTTATCCTCTCGAACGTGGTCGAATCCCGTGTGAATCGGAGCAAGGGATTTCTCCTCGTTCTCGTCGCGATCTTCGCGTATCTCTCGTGGCAACTGGTCGTTCCGTTTCTCCAGTACGTACTCGGAGCGCTCCTGCTGGCGTTCGTTCTCTACCCGCTCCAGCGCCGACTCGAGCGGGTGAGCTCGCCGACGATCGCCGCGTTCGCGCTGGTCGCCCTCGCGGTCGTCGGGTTCATCGTCCCGGTCGTCCTCGTCGCGGTAGTGATCGCCGACGACGCCGCGGACATACTCGCCACCGTCGACCCGCAGGACCTGCGGATCGCGGACCTCGAAGCGTGGATCGAAGCGGAAATCGGGGTCGACGTCGACGTGACCGAGACGATCGCAGGATCGGCCGAACAGATCGGAACGGTCATCGTCGAGCAGACGACGGCCTGGTTCGGACTGTTTACGCACACGTTGATCGGTTTCGGACTGGCGCTTTTCGTACTCTACTACCTGCTCAAGGAGGGAGACCAACTGATGGAGTGGATTCGGGACCGAACACCGCTTCCGTCGGACGTCCAGGACGACTTCTACGGCGAACTCGACGAGGTGATGTGGGCCGTCCTCGCCGGTCACGTCCTGATCGCGATTATCGAGGGGGTTATCGCCGGGCTGGGGCTGTTTGCGACCGGGATTCCTAACGCCGCGTTCTGGACGTTCGTCATGGTGATCCTCTCGCTCGTTCCACTGATCGGTGCCTTTCTGGTGTGGGGCCCCGCAGTGGTCTACCTCCTCGCGACCGGAGAGCCGCTGTTAGCGATCGCACTCGCTATCTACAGCGCGATCGTCGTCGGGGTCGCAGACGACTACTTGCGACCGATCGTCGTCGACCGGTACGCCGATCTCAGTCCGGCGATCATCATCCTCGGAGTGCTCGGCGGTATCTACGCGTTCGGCATTATGGGGCTGTTCTTCGGTCCCGTCATCATCGGTGCCCTGATCGCCACGATCAACGTCTTCGACGAACACTACGACCGACTCGGAGACGACGGTGAACCGACGTAGGTCGGAGACGCAACTGATACGGGTTACTGTGAAAACGGGTCCGGCGACTCGAGGCGCGTTCGAACTGGTGGCTGTCTCGGACGGACGAGGCGTCGAACGCTCGGCCCGTCTCGAGCGTGGATCCGTCGGGCTTTTGGCTCCTCGCAACCGACGTACGACCGACGACTACCGAGCATGGCCCGGTATCACATCGAAACGTACGGCTGTACGTCGAACCGCGGGGAGAGCCGGGAGATCGAGCGGCGGCTCCGCGATGCGGGCCACTACCGGGTCGACGGCCCCGACGAGGCCGACGTCGCCATCCTCAACACCTGTACCGTCGTCGAGAAGACCGAGCGAAACATGCTCCGTCGGGCCGAGGAGCTGGCCGACGAGACCGCGGATCTCTTCATCACGGGCTGTATGGCCCTCGCACAGGGCGAGGAGTTTCGACGGAGCGACGTCGACGGCCAGGTGCTCCACTGGGACGAGGTCCCCCAGGCGGTCACCAACGGCGAGTGTCCGACGACGACGCCCGACGCCGAACCCGTCCTGGACGGCGTCGTCGGCATCCTCCCGATCGCACGGGGCTGTCTGTCCGACTGCTCGTACTGTATCACGAAGCACGCGACGGGACGGATCGACTCGCCGCCGATCGAGGAGAACGTCGAGAAGGCCCGCGCGCTGATCCACGCCGGCGCGAAAGAGATCCGCATCACGGGTCAAGACACCGGCGTCTACGGCTGGGACGACGGCGAGCGCACACTCCACGAACTGCTCGAGCGCGTCTGTGCGATCGATGGCGACTTTCGCGTCCGGGTCGGGATGGCAAACCCGAAAGGCGTCCACGGGATCCGCCGGGAGCTCGCCGACGTCTTCGCCGCACACGACGAACTCTACGACTTCCTGCACGCACCCGTCCAGTCCGGGTCGGACGACGTCCTCGGCGACATGCGCCGCCAGCACCAGGTCGAGGAGTACCTCGAGGTCGTCGAGACGTTCGACGACGCACTCGAGTACTGGACGCTCTCGACGGACTTCATCGTCGGTTTCCCGACCGAAACCGATCACGACCACGCCCAGTCGATGGCGTTGCTCCGGGAGACGCGACCGGAGAAGGTCAACGTCACTCGATTTTCGAAGCGACCGGGGACCGACGCCGCCGAAATGAAGGGGCTTGGCGGGACGATCAAGAAGGAACGATCGAAGGAGATGAGCGCCGCGAAGCGAGAGATCGTCGGCGAGGCCCACGCCGAGATGGTCGGCGAGCGTCGGGAGGACTGTCTCGTCGTCGAGGAAGGCACCGCCGACTCGGTCAAGTGTCGCGATTCGGCCTACCGGCAGATCATCGTCCAGAACGCCGACGAGTACGGCCTCGAGCCCGGCGACTTCGTCGATCTCGAGGTGACGGCTCACGAGACGATGTACGCCTTCGGCGAGCCCGTTTAGCCGAATTATAGGGGGCTAAGCCCCCGTCCGCAAGGAGCGAGGCAAAGCCGAGTGAGTGGGGCGGGATACAGCGCTCGCACGACCCTCACACGCTCTAAGAGTTCTCCGCGATCCGCTCGAGGGCGACGACCATCCGACGGAAGAGGCGAACGAATTCGATGAGCAACTGGATCAGGAAATATCCGAGCAGGACGATCGCCACCGCGAGGGCACCCAGCAACGGATACGACGTGACGATAGCGTAGGCACTGATCACGACGACGAGCGCCCCGAGAACGAATTGTGCCAGTCCGATGGGTTTCGATCGCGGCGATTCGAAACCCAAGCTGTGTGATCAGTCGAGTACAGCCATATATTTCGGCTCGTTTTGTGACAGATACCGTGGGGAGACGTCGATGGTGTGACTGCGATGTGCCGTCGATAGTGTGACGGCGGTGTATCGAGCGACGATCAATCGAAGACGACCGCCGACTCCTCGTCCGGAACGACCGCACCATCCTGTTCCGCGAACGCCTCGTGGAGGTGGTCGTAGGTTTCCTCAAGGGCTTCGACGATCACCGTCGTATCGCTCAGGACAGGCATGAAGTTGGTGTCGCCGTGCCAGCGGGGGACGACGTGAGTGTGGAGGTGATCGCCGATCGATCCACCTGCACCCTCGCCGAGATTCAGACCGGCGTTGAAGCCGTCGGGCTCGAGTGCGACCTCGAGAGCGGCGAACGTCCGCTGTTTCAGACGGGCGTGATCGAGCAACTGTTCGTCGGTCAGGTCACCGTAGTCGCCCGTGTGTTCTCGTGGAATCACCATCACGTGCCCCGGATTGTACGGGTAGTTGTTCAGGAGGACGAACGCGTGATCGCTTCGTGCGACGAGGAGGTTCTCGCGGTCGTCGTCCCACTCGGGGAGCTCACAGAAGACGCAATCCTCGACGTCCGGGTTTTTCTTCTCGCGTCTGATCCAGTCCATCCGCCACGGTGCGAACACCTGATCCATACTCGATACCACTCGAGGGAGTCCTAAACAGATGCGGTCTGTTGTGTCGGTGGGGACGTGCTATCGAGAGGCCGATCGAACACATCTAATAAGTAATAATTATCTTCATTAGGAATTATCATCAGCTACTGACCGACGTATGATACAAAGTTACCGGATTGTCAATTATGAGAGTGTGGTTAATGAGTCATTAAAACTCGATTTAAACGGTAAGAAGCGCTCACATGCCGTGTTTTGAGGGAGGGGGCGACGAGAACGGGGTCGGCTCACGATTCGATAGTAAGCATGGGTTTAAGACAATCCTATCGGAAGAATTCGATAATGGCAACGACAGATGACTCATTCAACGGGATGACCGAACACTGTGAGAGCTGTGACCTGGATACTCTTCACGAAGTTTCGGTGCAGATTCGAACCGAGAGCAGAAAAGAAGAGAACGCGCAGTTCTCCCGCGAACCGTACCGCGTTAGCGAATGTCAACAGTGTGGCCACCGGACGAGCCAGCGGATGAACAACGCCTGATCGCAGGCGTCTGAACCGCCGTCCCTGTTGCCACCCCCGGTCTCCCGTGCTTTTTTCGGCCGATTTCCTCCACCCCCATCGAAATCCCCGACAGTATCATACGGTTTGCTGGAGTGATTGCCGGTCGATCGCCGGCCGTTGTGGGATCGGCCGGTAACGACTCATCGCAGACCGTCCCAGTGGGGAAATCCACAAATTGCGCTGCTCTTTCGCCGCCAACCGTACTACCGCCTGGCCAGTTCCGAGCCGTCAGTTCCGAGTCGTCACTTCACAGCCGTCTTCGGTGACGATGATCGTGTGCTCTTTCTGGCTGACGAGGTAGCCGTCGTCCTCTTTGAGGACCGGATAGCCGTGGACGATATCGCTTCGTTTGAGTCGACGAAGCGCCATCTCCGCTCGATCGGTCTCGAGCCACCGAGTCGCAAACGGCAGCGTTCGGAACTCCTCGGTGATCTGGGAGAGCGCATCCCGCGCCTGGCGGTTACGAACCGTTCCCTCGCGCTCGAGGGAGAAAATCTCCTCGCTCGCCCCTTCGCTGACCTTGCCCCCGCCGTCGGTCGCGAACGGCTCGATGGCGACGACGTCGCCGACCTCGAGGGTCGTACCCTGCGAGACGGCGCGGTTCGGGATGTTCGGACTCGTGTGCTGTTCCCAGTGGCCGAGTCCGTGTCCGGTGAGGTTGACGACGGGGTTGAAGCCGTAGCCGTCGATGACGTCCTCGATTTCCGCCCCGATCTCGCCGGTTTCGACGCCGGGTTCGATGACGTCGATCGCTGCCTCGAGGGCCTGTTCGGGTGCCTCGGCGAGTTCCGGGTTGCCCGAGAGGTCGACGGTGATCGCGGTGTCGGCGAGCCAGCCGTCGATGTGGACCCCGATGTCCAGGTTGATCATCTCCTCGCCGAACGTCGAGTCGTCGTCGATCGACGGGGTCGCGTGGGCGGCTTCTTCGTCGATCGAGATGTTGACCGGAAACGCGGGCTTGCCGCCGAGTTCCCGGATGCGGTCTTCGGCGTACTCCGCAATCTCGAGGTGGGTCACGCCGACCTCGACGCGCTCGGCCGTCTCTTCGCGCACCTGCGCGAGGATTTCGCCCGCTTCGCGGTGTTTTTCGTACTGCTCGGACGTCAGGTCCACCTCGGATTCGGTCATGCACCGGGGTTGTACCGGTCGACAAAAAGAGGTTGCGCTCCCCCGTTCGATGCCGATTCATACTGTTGGACAGAAGTCAGTGGACGTCGGTCGCCAATCCGCGGCCGTCACTATCGGAGACGGCCACAAGAGAGCGACCGATCATCGAATAGTTCTGTCAGACGGTATCAGCCCCGGGTCCTCGACTCGCCCGGTTCACGTATCGCTTTTGTCCGCGGTCGTCTCCGCGAGCGTTCGCCGACGCTCGCGTCGCTGCTCGAGTGCGTGTTCTCGGAGTTTTGCCTGGGATTCCGTCGGACAGCGAAGCGCCGGAACTGCGGTCGACGTCTCGGTGTCGTCGAGCGCGACGAAGCTGAAAAACGACGTCGCTGCTTCGTTTCGCTCCCCCTCTATCGGACGTTCGGCGCGTACGTCGACCTTGACGTCCATGCTCGTTCGCCCCGTATCGAACACGTAGCCGGTGATCGTCACGATATCCCCGAGTTCGATCGGTGCGATGAAATCGACGTGGTCCATCGCGGCCGTAACTACCTGGCACCGAGAGAATCGCCGCGCGGCAATCGCACCGCAGATGTCCATCCAGTGGAGGACCGACCCACCGAGTGCTCGCCCGAGGTTGTTCGTGTTGTTCGGCATCAGTATCTCACTCATCTCCGTAAACGAGTCCTGAAGCGGTGTTTCCTCTCTGACCGGTTGTTGGGTTGGCATGTGTGGCCATCGACGGAGAACCGACAAAATACTACCTGATTTGTCTTTGTGAAGGTGTGTTTGTTTACACGGGCGTCTCGAGGCAGAAGTCGCCGACCGATCGAGATTCCCGCGGCGTCGGAACGACGATCCGAATTAGTCGTGTCGTTGCTCCTCGGGATCGTGGTCGTGATCCGCACGGAGGTGTTCGATCGCGTGGAGTTCGACGACCGGAACCACCTTGGAGACGAGCAAGAAAAACACAATCACCATCCCGATCGTTCCGATGACCGACGCGATTTCGATCAAACTCGGGAAGTAGACGCCGGGTGTTGCGTAGTAGATGTCGAACGAGGGGTACATCAGCCCTTCGACGACGAAGAGGATCTTCTCGAGGAGCGTCGCCGTCAGAATTGCGACGCCGCAGACGACCGCACGACCCCTGGAGAACAGCGACGGCCGGACGGTCTGTGCGAAGATGTACGCGAGGACGGCAGCCACGAGTCCCATCGAGACGATGTAGACCGGGTGCGTGAGAGTCGCCAGCCAGGCGTAGCCCAGATCGACCGGCGGGAAGAACGTTCCCGTCGTCACCTGCTGGAGTTGAAGCCAGAGAAACAGCAGGCTAAAGAAGCCGAGCCACAGCGTGAGTCCGCGGAAGATGTCGTTCGTGATGATGTGGTCCCAGTCGTACGCCCGGCGGAAGGAGTAAGACAGGAGGATGACGCCGCTTATCGCCGAAGTCAACGCGATGGTCAGAAATTGGGGGCCCTGAACGCCGCCGAACCAGCCGGGGTAGGTCGGGAGCAGGGCGAACAGCCACGGAATCACGCCGCCGTGGAGCAACAGCGGGGCCATAATGATGATCGCGAGCGCGAGCCACCAGACCATCCGCTGGACGATCTCGTCTTCTTTTTCGGTGTATCCGATCGTCAGTCCCCGGTAAATCGGGTTGAAGTGATCCGGAAGATCCCCGCGCAGTCGGCTCACGTCGTACCGAAGCGTCAGTCCGAGATAGGTCGCCGTCAGGACGAAGTACGCCGTAATGACGGTCACGTCCCACACCAGCGGCGAGTTGTGGATCGTAATGTGGTAGTGGCCGATGATGCTCGTCACCATCCGATCGGGTCGACCGAGGTGGACGACGATGTAAAAGCCGGCCGCCGAGAGCCCCGCGAGCGTCAACAACTCCGCCAGCCGAGCCACCGGCATGTATCGCTCCATGCCCAGCAGACGGACGGCTGCCGAGAGGATGATCCCACCGTGGGCGATCCCTACCCACCAGATGAACGCCCCGATGTACACCCCCCACGTCACGCCGCCGCCGGTCCCCCAGTCAGAAAGCGCCGTTACGACCATGCCCTCGTAGAGCTGGTAGAGCCACCCCACGAGAAACAGTGCAAACGCGAGTCCCGCGACCGCAAGCAACACGTAGTACTTCGTCGACGTCTGTCGAATCGGTCTGAGAATGTCCTCCTCACTCGGCGTTTTCGTACTCATTGTGACCGAATCTCACGAACGTATTCCGGCCACGGGTATCGTTTCCGGCGTTGCACTCGCAGGCCCGTTTCACCGGCGACGACGCTCGTCGTCCTCGCTTGAACCGATCGAAAAGCCGCATCGAACAGAAGCCACGTTGTACCATCGGACGATCGAAAAGCCGCATCGGACAGCCGACGACGCGTGCGCTCTATGACCCGATCTAGCTCTGGGTCGGCGCCAGTTCGTCGAGGTTGACCGATTTCTCGAGGAGGAGTTCGGCCTGATCGGCTACCTCGCGCTGTTCACGCATCAGCTGTTTGAACGTACTCTGTGGCGAGAGGTCGCCGATGAGGACGCCGCCGACGATCTTCCCGTCTTTGAAGGCGATTCGTCGCCACTCGGTGTCGCTGTAGCGCCGTTCGGCGTGTTCGTCGCCAAGCGTCGGGTGGCCAAAGGAGAGAAACGGAAAGTCGAAGTGCGTGATCGAGTACGACGAGACCCACTCGAAGGCCTCTTCGTCGGCGTCGGCAGCCATGTTGATCGCAGCGACCCGGCCCTGCTCCTTTGCCGACCCCCACGAACCGTTCTGGGCTTGCTCTCCGAGCAACACGTCGTAAAAGCGCGTGATGTCGCCGGCAGCGTAGACGTCGTCGACGCTCGTCTGCATGTACTCGTCGACGATAATCCCGTTTTCCTGTTCGAGACCGGCGCCTCGGAGAAATTCGGTGTTGAACGTCAGACCGATTGCGACCCCGGCGAAATCGCACTCGTAGCGGTCGCCGTTCGGGTCGACTGCCGCCGTGACGCGTCCGTCGTCGTCCGTCTCGAAGCGATCGACGCCGCTGTCGAAGATCGGTTCGACGCCGACGTCGCGCATCCCCTCGTGCATGATCTCCGCGCCGTCTCCCGAGAGCGCGTAGCGCCACCATCGGTCGCCGCGCATGAGGTATTTGCCGTCGACGCCCTGTGCGCCACAGACGGCCGCGAAGTCGATCCCGAGAAGTCCGGCACCGACGATAACGCCTCGATCCGCCGCTTGCGCACTCTCGCGGATCGCACGGGCGTCCTGAAACGTCCAGAAGTGGTGGATGCTGTCGGCGTCGCTGTTCTCGACCGGAAGCTGGGTCGGCGTTCCCCCGGTCGCGACCAGCAGTTTGTCGTAGTCGAAATCGTTACCCTCGTGAGTGTGGACGACGTTCTCGTCGGTATCGATCGACGTCACGTGGGTGTTAAGCGAGAGTTCGATGTCGCGGTCCTCGTACCACTCCTCCTCGTGGATCGAGATCGGTGCTTCGGGGAGCTTTCCCTTCGCGTGTTCCTTGATGAGGATTCTGTTATACAGTGGCTCCCCTTCATCGGTGATGACGGTAATCTCCGATTCCGGGTCCTCCTCCCGTAGGGTCTCGGCAGCCGAACTGCCCGAGATCCCGTCACCGATGATAACGTACTGGCTCATATCCGGATCGTTCGTAATGCGGGTTAAAGTGGGTTGCTATCTCTTTCATTTCACCTCTCAACCCGCCTCCTGTTGACGATCGTTCGCCGAAACCGAACGTAAGACTACGATTTCACTCGAGAGTCGCTCCTTCAAGGGTATTTCTCGATATTGTAAACTCTCCGGGAGGACTGCGTGAATATTTCCGGTTTGTCCCGTGGTGGCACCCCCCTCGAGTACGGTAATCAAAGCGGGTTGTCCACACGCAGCAGTGCTCGAACAGCTGGCTCGCTCGCGAGAGCGAATCGCTCTTTACCGTCCTTGCCCAAGACGCCGATATGAAACTCCGCCAGAACGCTCGCCACTTCGCGTCGCAAAAGGCACTCGAGACGCCGGTCGTCCGGTCGGTCGCCAGGTCGGGGTTGGTTCGGCTTCACACGAGGGTGTTTCTCGGGAAGGCGGATCCGGCCCGTGCCGACGAGCGAGAGGACCACCTCGACGCGTTGTTCGAGGCGACGGTCGATACGTACCTCCGGGCGCTGCAGGACGGCTACTCCGAAGCCGAGGCGCGCGAAATTACCCACGTTCAGGCGAACTTCGACTTCTACAACCACGGCTGGACGGAGATGATGGAGTTCCCGGCCGACGAACTCGAGGCCCACTACGATCGGTACCGCGAGTTCTTCGAGCGCTGGGATATCACGATCGACGAGCCGCTGGGGCAGTTCGCGCCGCCGGAGGGACTGCCCGACGCGCCGTCGACACCGGAACGGCTCGAGGACCCCGAACACCCCCACGCCGAAGGCGGCTTCGCGGACGACGTCTACGTCGAGACGGCGGAGGGCGAACTCGTCGTTGGCGGGCGGGACGAGCCGAACGACGTCGACGTCTCCGAGGCCGTCGGCGTCGAGGACGCTCCCGACGCGGACGAGTGAGGCGGATTGTACCGAGATACCGGTGGGAGCGGGGACAGGTCGCGCTCATACGGCAACGACGGACAGAACCGAACGGGAAGAAGACGCGCCGCGGTCCGAGCGAGATTTCGGACGCGATTCCGAGAGTGTCCTCTGGCGTGAAAACAACGTTTCCAAGCGGCTAAGTAGCCCCGGCGTTCCGTTTTCCACAACGACTCGAGCATGGACGAGAACGATCGGTCGATCGCGGGATTTACGATGGCAGGTCACGCGCTCGTTCACTGGTTCGAAACGTCGATCCCGATCTTTCTGGTCGTCTGGCTGGCCGAGTTCGACGTGAGCGTGGCGCTGTTCGGCCTCGTCGTCGCGCTCGGCTACGCGCCGTTCGGCCTCGGCGCGCTGCCGGGCGGCGTCCTCGCGGATCGATACGGGACGAAGCGGCTCATTCTGGCCTGTCTCGCCGGCATGAGCCTGGCGTTTCTCGTCCTCGCGCTCGCGAGTTCGATATACGCCATCGCCCTCGGCCTCGTCCTGTGGGGCATCGCCGCGAGCGTCTACCACCCCGCCGGCCTCTCGCTCATCAGCACCGGCGTCGAGGACCGCGGGACGGTGTTCGCCTGGCACGGCATCGCCGGCAACGTCGGTATCGCCCTCGGCCCGTTCGTCGCCGCCACGCTGTTGATCGCCCTCGAGTGGCAGTTCGTCGCGGCGATTCTCGCCGTCCCCGGATTCCTCGCGTGTCTGTACGGGGTCAGCGCGCAGTTCGATCCGACCGGGGCCGTCGACGACGAGGTCGACGCCGCGTCGTCGAAAGCGCTCTCGCCGTCGGAACTCGTCTCGAACTCGCGTGCGCTGTTCGCGAGCGCGTTCGCGATCGTCTTCGTCGTCGTCACCTTCGAAGGACTCTACTACCGAGGGATGCTGACGTATCTCCCCGAAATCCTTCACGGGTTGCCCGCGATGGGTGACCTCGCGCTCCCGGCGGGCCTCGAGGGGATCGAACCGGCGGACTACATCTACGTCGGCCTGTTGGTCGTCGGCATGGCCGGCCAGTACGTCGGCGGGAAGTTGACCGATCGGGTCGCACCGGCCCGCGGACTGGTCGGCCTCTTCGCCGTACTCGCGATTCTCGCGCTCGCATTCGTGCCGGTTACCTCGATGAGTCTCGGCGCGATCGTCGCCCTCTGTGGCGTCTTCGGCTTCTTTCTCTTTGCCATCCAGCCGTTCTACCAGAACGCCGTTGCAGTGTACACGCCGCCGGACACGCGGGGGCTCTCTTATGGGTACACCTACCTCGGCGAGTTCGGCCTCGGCGCGGCGAGCATCGCGATCGCCGGATTCGTCCTCGAGGACTTCTCCCTCGCGGCGTTTTTCGTGCTGATCGCCGGCTTCGCCCTCGCCGGTGCGTTGCTGTCGGCGACGCTGGCCGCCGGACTCCACCGCTTTCTCTGGGCCGAACACGGTCCCGAAGCGAAAGCCGACGACTGATACGGATTGCTGTACCGATTTACGGCGCACCCGCGACAGATCCGATCGGCGAGAATCCCCGCCGACGAACGCCAGCACCCCGTTCGAACGCGATCGATTATCGGAGCTGATAATCGTGGATTACCATTTATGTGCCGACGCCCTCACCCGTTCGATATCCATGAGTTTCCTTCGACGACTGGTACCGGCAGCGATCCGACGCAGGTACACGGTCAAATTTGCGATCGTCTTCCTGCTCGTCGGTCTGTCGGTTGGCCTCCTCGGATTCGGTGCGGCCGCCGTCGTCACGGACGACGTCGAACAGCGCGCCGAGTCGAGTCAGCTCTCCGTTACCGAACGGGACGCACAGGGACTACAGCAGTGGCACGAACGGAACGACCGAACGGTTTCGATGGTCGCCTCGTCGGACGCCATCGCGGGCGACGATACCGACGCGATCGAGGCGCAGTTCCTCGAGTGGGAACAACGCCTCGGCGACGACGCCGTCGCGCTCAGTTACGTCGACACGACCGACGGGACGGTGCTCGTGAGCACCGCCGACGAACTCGGCGACCGCTCACTCGACGACCTCGACGGCGTCGACGCCGACGCCGCAACCGGGGCACCGACCGACGACCCCTGGACGTCGAGTCCGTACCTGACCGACGACGGTCTCGAGGAGGAAACGGCCGTCGTGACCTACGTCCTCGCTGCCTCCGGCCAGAACGATCGGGCAGTCGTCTACACGGTCGACGTCGAATCCTACGGGAGCCAGCTCGCGGACGGAAGCTCGGCCACGACGGTAGTCGTCGACGGAAACGATCGGATCGTCCTCGACAGTGCAGGCTCCGAGGCGTTCGGTCTCGAGTACGACGGCGGCGATCCGGGCTGGGCGCGGGGAGACGGGACGTACGTGCGACAGGCGTCCGCCGGAAGCGCGAGCGTTCTCGAGAACTACGGGTACGGAGACGAAGGCTACGTCGTGAGTGGTGCGGTCGTCGACGGCACCGACTGGGTCGTTCTCACTCACACGCCCGAAAGCGAGGCGTACGGCTTCGTCGCTGCGGTCAACGAGTGGGGGGCCATCGGCGCAGGAGTCGGTATCCTGTTGTTCGGGCTGGTCGGTATCGTCCTCGGGCGAAACACGTCGTCGGCGATCGGCCGTCTCCGAGCACAGGCGGCCGAGGTCGCGGACGGAAACCGTGACGTCGCGTTCGAGACGAAACGGATCGACGGTATCGGCCGTCTTTCCGCCGAACTCGAATCGGTACAGACGTCGCTGACCGAGCAGATCGACGACGCGCACGCGGCGCGTGAAGACGCCGAACGGGAACGCGAGCACCTCGCCCAGGTCAACGACCGCCTCGAGCGACGCGCGGACGAGTACAGCGAGGTACTGGCGACGGCTGCGGAGGGAGACCTGACGGCGCGGATGGACGGCGACGCCGAGGACGACGCGATGGACGCGATCGCGACGGAGTTCAACGAGATGATCGAGGAGGTCGAACGAACCGTCGCGGAACTGAACCAGTTCGCCGCGTCTGTTTCGGCGGCCTCCGAGGAGGTAACGGCCTCGAGCGAAGAGGTTCGGGCCACCTCCCAGCAGGTCACCGACTCGGTCCGGGAGATTTCCGACAACGCCGACCGACAAAACCAGTCGTTGCAGGCAGTCAACCAGGAGATGAGCGTTCTCTCGACGACGACCGAAGAGATCGCGGCGACAGGAAACGACGTCGCAGACATCGCAGAGCGGACGGTCGAAACCGGAAAAGAGGGGCGTGGGGCCGCACGCGCGGCGATCGAGGCGATGAACGAGATCGAAGGCGAATCCGAAGGCGCAGTCGCCGAAATTCAGCGACTCGAAGAAGAAGTCCAGCAGATCGACGAACTGATCGCGACGATTTCGGACATCGCCCACCAGACCAACATGCTGGCGCTCAACGCGAACATCGAAGCCTCGCGCTCGGCGTCCGGGGAGAACGAAGAAGGCTTTTCGGCAGTCGCGAGAGAGGTCAAGGCCCTCTCCCAGGACGTCGCCGGAGCGGCGAACGAAGCCGAAGCGCGACTCGAGGCGATCCGCGAGCGGACCGAACTATCGGCGGCCGAGGTCGAAGGAACCAGTGCGCACATCGAAGACGCGAGCGAACAGGTCGAGGCAGCCGTCGAGGCCCTCGAGGAGATCGCCGATCTGGCCCAGGAGACCAACAGCGGGGTACAGGAAATCTCCGCGACGACCGAAGAACAGGCCGCGTCGACCCAGGAAGTCGTCGCCATGGTCGACGACGTGGCGACGATTTCCGAACGAACGAGCACGCGGTCGGAGACCGCCGCCTCCGCGGCCGAAGCACAGGAGAGTGCGCTGACCGAAGTGAGTCAGTCGGCCTCGAGACTCGCCGAACAGTCGACGGAACTAGCAGGAATCCTCGATCGATTCGACACCGACGTCGACGAGGACGACCTCGAGGTCGATCCCGGAGAAACCGTCGCGGACGTTTCGGACGATACGGCAACCGGCGAAAGCGCCGCCGCCGACGAAATCCGACCCGCCGACGCCTTGCGGGATGTCGTGGCCGATTCCGAAGACGCGGTCGGGGCCAACGAGGGTGCTGTCGACGACGATACGGGCGACGGTGTCGATGACGGCGACGCCGCTTCTCCCTCCGTCGACGTGGCGGATGCGGACAGCGCCGCCGACGAAGCCGCACCTGACACCGATGAACCCGTACCCGATCCCGACGAAGCTGCAACTGACGCCGATGAACCCGTAGCCGATGCAATTTCAATCGGGGAGGAAGATCTCGAGGGGGGAATTACCTTCACAGCCGACCGACCGGAGTCGGACCCACTCGAGTCGAATGCCAGTCCGACCGACGAATCGGAGTCGGAAGCCGACCGACTCGACCTCGACGACGAATCCGTCTCGTTCGACGCGGAGCCACCGACCGAGGATCTCGCGGGCGAGGTGACCAGAGATTCATCGACTCCCGAAGCGACACCTGACGAACCGATCGAGGCTGCCGATCCGCTCGGAAGCGGCCCCGTCGATCTCTCTCGAGGCGATGACGACGGCGAGTCGGTCGACGACGAAGCGCTCAGTGACGAGCCGGTCGACGACGAAGCATTCGGCTATCGTGACGACGACCTCGACCCGGAGCCAGAGGACGACTCGAGCGACGAAAAGACGTCGGCCCAGCCGAACACGGCACCGACGATCGACGATCCACTGCAAGCCGGGGATCTCGGCGACCCGGACTGGAGTGACGAGCCGGCCGATCCTGGGCCGAGCGATGAGGAACTCGAGGACGACCCCGGAGGTCTCGAGGCGGAAAACGACCCGCTTGCCGCCGGGTCGACTGACGACCCGCTTGCCGCCGGGTCGACTGACGACCCGCTTGCGGCTGATTCGGAAGGTTCCGAATCGGAAGACGATCCACTGGCTTTCGATACGGACGACGATCCGAACGCACCCGAGTCGAAAGGCACCGAATCGGAAGACGATCCGTTGACCGGCGGTGCGGATGACGATCCCCTTGCGATCGGTCCGGATGACGACCCACTCGTACCCAAGTCGGAAAACGACACGGCTACGCCCGAGGCAGACGATCCGCTCGCAGACGGGTCGGTCGATACCGAGACAGAAGACGATCCGCTCGCTCTCGGACCGGGCGACGACGCCTCTGACTCGGAACCAGGCGACGAGTCGTCGATTCCGGCGACAGAAGAGACAGCCGTCGAAACCGGCGAAGGCGAACTCGAGGTGGACGATGACGTCGAACTCGACGGAGACACCCAATCCGAAACGGAAGACGACGCCGAGTTCGACGGTGACGCCGACGAGAGCGTCGAGTCCGAAGACGGCGACACCGAACCCGACCCGGAAGGCGACGAATCCGAAGACGACGGCGGAGAGTTCGAAAACGCTGACGATGTGTTCACGTTCGGAGAGACGACCGAGAAGGAGTAGCGACGTCGCCAGCGGCCGAACGTCTGTCCGGTAACGTCGGGATCGGCCGCAAGACGATGCGCCGACTCTCGTGGACGTCCTCGAGCGGATCGACAGTCGTCCCGGCGTTGCCGTCGTCGTTCGCTACCTTTTTGCCTGCACTCTGGCAAGAAATCCGCATGCTTACCGTGCGGGCCCCAGCGACGAGTGCGAACCTCGGGAGCGGCTTCGACGTCTTCGGCGTCGCGCTCGGAGCGCCCGCGGACGTCGTTCGCGTCGAACGCGCTTCGGAAACGACGATTTCGGTTACCGGGGTCGGAAGCCAGTACATCCCCGAAGATCCGGAGAAAAACACCGTCGGAGCCGTCGCCGATGCGCTCGACGCGCCGGCACACATCCGAATCGACAAGGGCGTTCGTCCGTCTTCGGGCCTCGGCTCGTCCGCGGCGAGCGCCGCCGGTGCCGCCGTTGCGCTCAACGCGCTCTACGATCGCGGACTCTCGCGCGAGGAACTCGTTCCGATCGCCGCTGAAGGCGAGGCGCTCGTCTCCGGCGAAGCGCACGCGGACAACGTCGCCCCCTCCTTGCTCGGCGGGTTCACGATCGTCACTCGCGACGACGTGACCCAGGTCGACGCCTCCATTCCCGTCGTCGCCTGTCTCCCGGAAACGACCGTCTCGACGCGGGACGCGCGCGAGGTCGTTCCCGATCGAGCGGGGATCGAAGACGTCGTCGACACCGTCGGTCACGCCGCGACGCTCGCCGTCGGGATGGCGAAAAACGATCCGGCGATCGTTGGCCGGGGCATGGACGACGAGATCGTCACGCCCGAACGCGCCGCACTCATCGACGGCTACGACCGCGTGCGCGACGCCGCACTCGAGGCGGGTGCGACCGGCGTCACCGTAAGCGGTGCCGGTCCGGGCGTACTGGCCGTCTGTCGGCGCTCGAGTCGTCGGGCAGTTGCCTCGGCGATGCTCGACGCATTCGACGCCGTCGGCATCGAGAGCCGGGCGTACCAGACCCACGTCGGCGAGAGTGCGCGACTGTATCGCGAGTAGCGTATGAGCCACAGGACGGACGCCGCACTCGCGGTGATCGTTCTTTTCGCGGCGTGGGCTGCGTTCGTCCTCGTCGAGGCGTCGGTTTCAGTTTCTGCAGCCGTTCTGGGGTGCCTCGGAACGGTCGCGTTCGAGGTCGTGGCGGCTCGAAACCCCGAACCGATCCGGCGGCGATGGGAGTCGCGACCGGTACAGGTCGCTGCGGTCGTCACCGCTCTCGCTACGATCGTCGGCGGCGCGACCGTCGCACCCTCGCACGTCCTTTCAGCAGTGAGCGGCGCACTCACGACGTATCTGGTATTTCTGGCTCTCGTGACGGTCCGTCGATCGAGGACGAGTTCGCAGAGCTGACCGCATCGTATTCGGTCCCCGAAATAACCGTGAAAACGACGCTTCGGTTCGAGCAGACAGTCGTCGCCGTGTTATACGGTTTACTGTACGTCATTGCCGGCGCACCCGCCGCCCGGGTCGTGGGTGCGCCGGTACACAGGGACAGTAATCCGTATTAGACGCCTCGGCCCTGCATCTTCTCCTCTTCGGGGAGATCGACGTTCGCGTCGCCTTTCATCCCCTTGCCGAGGTTCTTCGAGATGTCGGAGAGCGCCTCGGCGTCGTCCCAGTTGTTGACGGCCTCGACGATCGCCTCGCCCATCGCCGGCGGATTCTCCGCGCCGAAGATGCCGCTGCCGACGAAGATGCCGTCACACTCGTGGTGCATCATGAGCGCGGCGTCGGCAGGCGTCGCGATGCCACCCGCGGCGAAGTTCACGACCGGCAGTCGGCCCATCTCGGCAGTCTCGTGGACCAGTTCGGCGGGCGCTTCGATCTCGCGGGCGTAGGCTTCGCGTTCCTCGTGAGTCATCCCCTCGATCTTGCGGATCTCGCCTTTGATCGTACGCTGGTGGTGGACGGCCTGGTTGACGTCGCCGGTGCCCGCTTCGCCCTTGGTCCGGATCATCGCCGCGCCCTCGTCGATCCGACGGAGCGCCTCGCCGAGGTTGCGCGCGCCACAGACGAACGGGGCGGTAAAGTCGCGTTTGTCGATGTGGTAAGCGTCGTCGGCCGGCGTCAGCACCTCGGATTCGTCGATCATGTCGACGCCGACGGCCTCCAAGATCTGGGCCTCCTTGACGTGGCCGATCCGGGACTTGCCCATGACGGGGATCGACACTTCGTCGACGATCTCGGCGACGTCTGCGGGGTCGGCCATCCGGGCGACGCCGCCGCGTTTGCGGATGTCGGCGGGCACCGCCTCGAGGGCCATAACTGCCACCGCGCCGGCGTCCTCGGCGATCCTGGCCTGCTCGGGGTCGACGACGTCCATGATTACGCCACCCTTTTGCATCTGTGCGAACCCGCGCTTGACGAGGTCGGTTCCCCGTCGCAGTTCCTCGAGATCAGTATCCTCTGGCATACTCCGGCGTTAGGATCCGTTCCACTTACGCGTGTCGTGTTTCCTCACGGACCCACGACCGGCGACGCACGTCGCCTGTCACTCCAAAACAGGCTGGCGAAAACGCAAACCTGTCTCGAGCCGAACGGTCGTAATCGCTATCGTTTTGCGTCCGCCGTCCGTCGCGCCGGACGATGACCGACTCGAGGGGACGCGACCTCCCGGCGCGCGATCCGCTGCCGAGATACCTCGCACCCGTCCCGAAACGGATCGAGGACCTCGGATTGCGGTTTGCGTGGCTCGTCGTCGCGGTCAACCTCGCGGGGACGGTTTTCGGCTTCTGGTACTACTCGGGCCAGTTCGCCGAGACGCCGGCGATCATGTGGCCCTGGGTTCCCGACAGTCCGATGGCGACGCTGTTGATCGCACTCGCGATTGCAGCCTGGAAACTCGGCTACGAACTGCCGTGGCTGACGGCACTGGCGTTTTTCGGAAACGTGATTCTGGGCCTCTGGACGCCCTACACGCTATTGGTCTTCTCCGACGCCTACTCCTACCTCCACCCGCTTATGTACCAGTTTCTCTTCTGGAGTCACCTCGGGATGGTCGTCCAGGCGCTCGTCCTCCACCGTATCACCGACTTCCCCGTTCGGGCAGTCGCCGTCGCGCTTCTGTGGTACTCGAGCAACCTGATCGTCGACTACTTCGTTCCGATCGTCGAGGGGCCACACGGCGTCCACCACACGACGATTCCCGTCGGACAGGACACGCCGATGTTCCTCGGCGCGGACGCGCTGGGAGTCGTCGCCGCCGGCGAGGTGACGTTTACGCTGCTCGCGCTCTTTCTCGCGCTTGCGATCCGCGTCGAGAAACTAAAACTCGCCCTCGCTCGAGTACACCGCCGGGACGTCTGACCGATTGTCCGCCGGCTGGACGGGGGCTCTTGGTCGTCGAAGCCCAACTGTGAGTATGCCCCTGGGAGTGATCGACCGAGGCGAGCGGCCGACGGTGGCGGGCTGGATTCGCGGCCTCTGGGAGTACTACCGGACATATACGGCGACTCCGATCCACACCGCGTCGGCGGCAGCGCTCGCCATTTTCGGCCTGCTCGTCTTCGTCGATCCGATCTTTGCAGCGGTGGCAATCGCGTCCTACGTCCTGCCACCGGTCGTCCTCTACACGCTCGGCGTCGACGTCGGTGTCCGCCCGAGCAAATCGAAGCGAGACCGTCCGGAAGCCACCGGTAGGCGACATTCGAGCGACAGCGCCCGGACCGAACGGGGCCGCAGGACGGACGACGACTCGAGGAGCGTCACCGGTAGTCCGCGCTCGACCGACGCAGACGGCGGGGGTGATACTGGTTTCGACGGCGACACCGACGCTGATACCGACTCCGATAGCGACGACGGTGATGCTGACTCCGACGGGGACACTGACTCCGATAGCGACGACGGTGATGCTGACTCCGACTCCGATAGCGACGATGGAGACTCCGACTCCGATAACTAACCGTTCGCTCGATCGCCCCCGAAAATCGTTCGATCGTCTCCGAAAACCGTTCGCTCGATTATCCCGAAAATCGACGATCTTACTCGACGACGACGACCGCCGAGTCGGTCTCGAGCATCTCGCCTGCCCCCGAGTACGTGCGCTCGCGTTCGACCTCGAAGAGGTCGCTCTCGAGTTCCTCGCCGGCGACGCGGAGGACGTCCCCGTCGTCGTCGATTTCGTACTCGCCGGCGTCGATACCGGCGTCGATGTCCCCGACCGCGGAGCCGAACTTCGGTCCGAGCGTCGAGTAGTCGAGGTCGATCGACGCGATCTCCGTGGTGACCTCCGGTTCCGTCTCGAGCAAGTCGAGGTTCTGGACGTGCATCACGTTCTGGATCGCGTCCTCGAAACCGCCGACGGGTCCGAACACCGACACCGTCTCGAGCGGTTCGTTCAGCGGAAGCTGATTCTCGCTCTTGTACCGGCGGAGCGCACCGATCACTTCCATCGCGGTTTCGCCTGCTTCGAGGTCGGCCTCGTGCCCCTGCGGCTCGGGCCAGTCGCGGGTGTGGATGCTCTCGAGGCGGTCTCGCGGCTCGCTCTCGCCGCTCGAGCTCTCCGAGACGCGACGCTCCTCGCCGTCCGCGTAGACGGCCTGCCAGATCTCTTCCGTCACGTGGGGCAAGAACGGGGCCCACAGCTCGAGGAACGTTCGATGTGCCGTCCGCAACGCGTACTGGGTCGAGGGGTTGTCCTCTCGCCCCTTGGCGATCTCGAGGTAGTCGTCACAGAAGGTGTTCCAGAAGAACGTTCGCAGTCGATCCCGGCCTTTGGCGAACTCGTAGTTCTCGAAGTTGGCCGTCAGCGTTTCGATCGCGTCGTCGAGTTCCGCGAGCAGCCAGCGATCGATCGGCTCGAGTTCGTCGGGTTCGTCGGGATCGGCAGGCGCGAGCGTGTCGACCAGTTTCGAGGCGTTCCAGAGCTTCCGGAGGAGTTTCTCGCCGGCGCGCAGATCCTTCTCCTGATACGGGAAGTCGTCGCCGACGGCGGCACTGGCCGCCCAGAAGCGAACCGCGTCGACGGGGTAGTCGGCAAGCACCTCGTCGGGTGCGACGACGTTCCCTCTGGACTTGGACATCTTCTCGCGGTTCTCGTCTAACACGTGGCCGTTGATCAGCGTCGCGTCGAACGGCACCTCGCCGGTGTGTTCGTAGCACTTGACGATAGTGTGGAACAGCCAGAACGAGATGATGTCGTGGCCCTGCGGACGGAGGTCGAACGGGTACAGTTCCGGCTTCTCCATCGCGAACTCCTCGGCGTCTGCGTCCCAGTCCCAGCCCGCGTTGATAAGCGGCGTCAGCGAGGAGGTCGCCCAGGTGTCGAAGACGTCCTCTTCGGCCTCGAACCCGTCGTGGCCACACTCCGGACAGGCGTCGACCGGCGGTTCGTCCGAGAGCGGGTCGACTGGAAGGTCCTCCCGATCGGCCATAATCGGGTGATCGCACTCCTCGCAGTACCAGACCGGAAACGGGATGCCCGAGTCGCGCTGGCGGGAGATGAGCCAGTCCCACTCGAGGCCCTCGATCCAGTGGCGATACCTGGTGAACATCTTCTCGGGGTACCACTCCATCTCCCGGCCGGCCTCGAGGTACTCATCCTTGTGATCTAAGATTTCGACGTACCACTGCTTGGAGACGCGGAACTCGACGGGCGTGTCACAGCGCTCGTGGACGCCGACGGCGTGGGTGATCTCCCAGCGGTCGCGGAGGTAGTCCTCCTCGTCTAAGTCCTCGACGATGGCCTCGCGGGCTTCCTCGGTCGACATCCCTTCGTAGTCGCCCGCCAGGTCGGTCATCGTGGCGGACTCGTCGATGGCGACGCGAAGCGGCAGGTCGTGGGCCTGGTACCACTCGATGTCCTTCTGGTCGCCGAAGGTACAGCACATGACGATGCCGCTGCCTTTCTCCATGTCGACGCGCTCGTCGGCGATGATCGGCACCTCGTGGCCGAAGATCGGGATTCTCGCCTCCTCGCCGACGAGGTCCTGATTCTCGTCGTCGTCGGGGTGGACGAAAACGGAGACGCAGGCGGGGATCAGTTCGGGTCGCGTCGTGGAGATGACGAACTCGTTGCGGTCCGTGCCGTCACTGGCCACCTCGAACGCGATGTCGTTGAAGTGCGATCCGCGTTCGTCGTCTTCCATCTCGACCTGCGAGATGGCCGTCTCGCACTCCGGACACCAGATCGCCGGCGCTTTCTTACGGTACTCCCGCCCCTTCTCGTAGAGGTCGAGAAAGGAGAGCTGGGAGATGCGCTGGACCCGGGGCTCGATCGTCTTGTACGTACTCGACCAGTCGATCGAGCAGCCCAGATCCTGCATCTTGTCGGTGAACTCGGCCTCGTACTCCGTACAGACCTCGCGACAGAGTTCCTGGAACTCCCGTCGCTCGTAGTCCTGGTGGCGGATGTCGAGTTCCTGTTCGGTCAGCCGTTCGCTCGCGATCCCGTTGTCGTCGTAGCCGAAGGGAAAGAGCACGTCGCCGTCGGCCATCCGCTGGAAGCGCGCGGCGAAATCCTGCAGCGTGTGACCGTAGAGGTGACCCATGTGAAGGCTGCCCGACACCGTCGGCGGCGGCGTGTCGATCGCGTAAACGGTGTTCGGGTCGCGTTCCGCATCGCCCTCGTAGGCGTAGGTCTCCTCGTCGACCCACCGTCGCTGCCAGCGGGACTCGACGGCCTCGGGATCGTAGCCGCCCTCGAGCGACGGCCCATCGCCGCCGTCGTCCGCTTGCTCCGGCGCGTCCATACTCATGCTCTCACCGCCCGCGTGGGGCGTCGTCGGTGCATCGAATTCTGCCGTCTGCGTGATAGATCGATCATGTCTGGTACTGGTCGTTGGTCGATGAATGCTGGTCGCCGACAATACATCCGTCGAAACGGGGTGGTGAGTGGGGGGCTACGAGGCCCCTACGAAAACTGCGGTCTGCGGTTCGGAGACGGCTCCGCCATCTCTCACGACGGCGACGTTCATACCTGCTCATACTCCGGGGATCCGTGTTAGGTGTTTCGCGTTCGTCGGTCCTCGGGGTCGTGCCGTGTCGACGGGCGCCTGGTCGGTGAAATCCGTCCGTTTGGGGGAAGCGTTATCCGTCGGCGTACTGGAGCACATCTGGATGAACGGACCGAAGCCGATCCAGCGAGTACGTCGATGGAACGCCGTCGATGGGTCGTGATCTCGCCGATCGGTACGCGAACGCGGTGGTCGGACGGAGCGCCATCGTCGTCGCCGTCGTCCTCCTCCTCACGGCGCTGGTCGGTGCCGGCGCGGTCGTCAACGAGACCGAAGACGCCGGTATCGGCGAGTTCGAAACCGACTCCGAGGAGCAGGCGGCTCTCGAGTACGTCGAGGAGAACTACGAGACCGACGACAGGATCGTCACCCAACTGGTCGTCCGAGAGGACGGGGGCGACGTTCTCACCAGAGAGTCGCTGCTCGAGGGGCTGGCGCTCCAGGCGGAGGCCCGCGAGAACGAGTCGGTAACCGAGACGCTCGACGACGACGGATTCGTCGGCGTGGAAAACGTCGTCGCAACCGCGGCACACACCGAAGATCGGATCGAGGAGTTCGAGGAACGCGGCGAGGAACTCGGTGAGCGCGGCGAGGAACTCGAGGCCCGAAGCGACGCCCTCGAAGCGGGACTCGACGACGTTCGAGAGATCCAGCGCGCTTACGAACGACTGAACGCGACGACCGACGAGAGCGATCCGGCGTACCAGGAAAGCGCCGCCGAACTCGAGGCCGAGTTCGAGACCGCCGTCGAGAACGCGACCGAGGCGGCGGAACTCGACGACGAGAAGGCTGCGGAGTACGAGAACCTCACGAGAGAGATTCGCGGGCTCGAGTCCGCGCAGTTCGGGATCGAACAGGCGACCGACGAACCGGAGGAAACCGCCGAGTACCAGGAGACGACGGAAGCCATCGAAGGGGTCTACGCCGCCGCAACCGTCGGCCTCCTCGAAAAGGAGTTCGAGACGCTGGAAGAGGAGTTCGAGGCGCTCGAGGCGGAACGCGACGCGTTCGAAGAGGACGACGGTCCGACGCTCGACGAACAGATCGCCGCCCTCGAGGATCGGTCGGACGAGGCGGTCGAACAACTCCTCGCGGACGTGCTCGACCCCGATTCGGACGCCGGCAGCGGCCAGGATCCAACCGTTTTCGTTCCACAGGGGTACGAACCGGGCGACACTTCCGCGGACGCACGGATTACGTTCTTCTTCCAGGAGGGCGAATCTGCCGGGGACGAAACCGGCAACGGCGGTGCCGAGGCTGGGGACGACGACCCGTCAGAAGCCGCTGACGACGACCTCTCCGAACCCGCCGCCGAGGCCCAACTCGAGGTTCAGTCGCTGTTCGAGGAGCGTTTCGACGACGGCTTCGTCTTCGGCGAGGCGATCACCGACGCGGCGACGTCGAGCGCCGTCGGCGACAGCTTCGCGATCATCACGCCGGTCGCGCTCGTGGCCGTCCTCGCCATCCTCGCGATCACCTACCGGGACGTCGTCGACGTGGTGATCGGTCTGGCCGGTATCGGAGTCGTGATGGCCTGGCTCGCCGGATTGCTGGGATGGCTCCAGATCCCGACCAGCCAGTTGCTGATCGCCGTCCCCTTCCTGCTGATCGGGCTCTCGATCGACTACGCCCTCCACGTCGTCATGCGCTACCGGGAGGCGAGGGCGGGGACGCTCGAGATCGGTGGCCCAGAACTGAACCCGGACTCGGCAGATCGTGTCCCAGACGACTCGGACAGTCGGCTGAGAGAGGACTCGAGCGGCCAGGCACCGGCAAGGGATGACGGTCGGTCGTCGGAGGTGACTGACGGGGTAGCTCGAGGTGTCCGTGCCGGCATGGTACTCGGGCTGGGCGGGGTCGTCCTGGCGCTCGCGGTGGCCACGTTCTCGACGGGCGTCGGGTTCCTCTCGAACGTGGTCAGTCCGTTGCCGGCGATTCGTGACTTCGCGATCCTCGCGGCGGGCGGCATCTTCGCGACGTTCGTCGCGTTCGGCGTCTTCGTCCCGGCGCTCAAAGTTGAGGTCGACGGCCTGCTCGAGAAGCGGTCCGACCGCACCCGCGCGAAACCGGCGTTCGGAGTGACGCCGGGACCGATCAATCGAGTGCTCTCGAGCGGGGTCGTCTTCGCCCGACGGGCACCGCTCGCGGTCGTCCTCGTCGCCCTCCTACTCGCCGTCGGCGGCGCGTACGGCGCGACCGGGATCGACACCGAGTTTAACGAGGCCGATTTCCTCCCCCAGGACGGGCCCGACTGGGCGAAATCGCTGCCCGGCCCGCTCGCGCCGGACACCTACACGATCGCGGACGACGCCGAGTACCTCGCCGACAACTTCCAGGATCCCGACTCGCAGGCGGAAATACTGATACGTGGGGACGTGACCGACCCGACGACGCTCGCCGCGATCGAGGACGCTCGCGAGAACGCCGAAACGGGAGACGACGCCACCATCGACGCCCGAAGTGACGGAACGGCGGCAGTCGAGGGGCCGCTCACTGTCCTCGAGGCCGTCGCCGACGACGACCAGACGGTTGCCGACGGACTCGATGAACGGGACACGACCGGCGACGGCGTCCCCGACGAAGATCTTGCGGGGCTGTACGACCTGCTGTACGAGGCCGACTCGGATGAAGCATCGACAGTACTCGACCGGACCGAAGACGGGGAGTACGAGTCCGCTCGCCTGATCGTCAGCGTCCGCGGCGACGAGTCGGCACAGGCCGTCGCCGACGACGTACGGGCGCTCGCAAGCGGAATCGAATCCGAGACGGGTTCGGGAGCGAGCGACGGAGGGGATACTGCGTTCGATAGCAGCGACACGACGATTGACAGCAGTGACGCGCCGGTAACGGCCGTCGCGACGGGCGGTCCCGTGACCACCGCCGTCGTCCAGGATGCCTTGCTCGAGACGCTGGTGCAGGCGCTCGCGGTGACGCTCGTCGTCATCGGTGCGTTCCTCACGATCCTCTACTGGGTGCGCCATCGGGCGCTCTCGCTCGGACTCGTGACGCTCGCGCCCGTCGTCATCGCACTGGCGTGGCTGCTGGGAACGATGGCCCTGCTCGACGTCCCGTTCAACAGCGAGACGGCCGTCATCACGAGCCTGGCGATCGGTCTCGGCGTCGACTACAGCATCCACCTCGGCGAGCGGTTCGTCGTCGAACGGGAACGACGAGGGGTCGGCGGAGCCGATTCCCGGGATGGGACCACGAGTGACGGGGAAGGTACTGACCGAGACGAAGCCGTCGAAGAGGCCCTCGAGGCGACGGTCACCGGGACGGGTGGTGCCCTGCTCGGAAGTGCGGCCACGACCGCGACGGGGTTCGGTGTCCTCGCACTGGCACTCGCCCCGCCGCTGCAGCGGTTCGGGATCGTGACCGGCGTGAGTATCGTCTTCGCGTTCGTCGCCTGTCTCACCGTGTTACCGTGTCTGCTGGTGCTTCGCGAGCGGTTCCTCGGCTGGCGGTCGGCCGGAAGGTGAGATCGGCATATATATAGCTTGGTGGTCGGATGGCGGGTCGCCAGTCGTCCACCCGTTTTAACGGTTCGTGCACCCGTCGTGTCGCATATGACCGCAGAGCAAACCAGACGAGCCCTCCTCGGCGGCGTCGCGACGACCGGTCTCGCGGCGCTCGCCGGCTGTAGCAGTATGACCCCGCTGGTCGGACAGCGCCTCGAGCAAACCGAGACGATTTCGCTCGGGGACGCCGAATCAGTCCTCGTCCACGGCAACGTCGGTACCGTCTCGGTAACCGGCCGCGACCGCGACGACGTCTCCGTCGACGCCGAGAAGCAATCGAGTTCGATCCGGACAGATCTCGAGGAGTTACGCCTCCGTGCGGATCACACCGACGACGGACTCGTAATCGGCCCCGAGTGGGAGGGTCGCGAGGGGTGGTTCCAGAGTGAGCCGTCGATGAACCTCGAGGTCGAACTGCCCCGGGATCTCCCGCTCGAGGAAGTTCGGACCAGCGTCGGCCGCGTCACCGTCAGGGACGTCACCGGCGATCTGGCCGTCGAGACGAGTACCGGCCGGGTCGACGTCGACGGCGTCGACGGGGCCGTCGGCGCACGAACGAGTACGGGTCGGGTGACGATCCGCGACGTGGACGTGCTCCACGACGTGACCACGAGTACGGGTCGCGTCGACGCTCACGTTCCGGCGATCGACGGCGACACGACGGTGTCGACCAGCACCGGACGTATCGAGGCCGCGATCGATCCGGAGATCGACGCGGACCTCCACGTCACCACCAGTACCGGAAGGATCGACGTCGACGACCTCGAGTTGACCGACGCGGCGGAGGGGAGCGACCTCGTCACGGGAACGCTCGGCGACGGCGGCCCGACGCTTCGGTTCGAGACGAGTACCGGCCGGATCACGCTCGGTTCCCTCAGCTGAGCCGTTTTCCTCGTTCGAGGCCGACTACATCGGCCGGGCACGACGCTCGAGCCGAACGTTTATTTGCTCACGCCGGGCAGTCACCATCGAATGTCAGGTGCCGCGACCACACACGCCGACGATCGATCCGGCCGGATCGGTGCCGGTATCCGACGGTTCGTCGCGGTACCCCTTCGACGGCAGACGTATCTCAACCTCGCGTACCTCGTGCTCGCGTTTCCGCTGGGACTCGCATACTTCGTGGTCGTCACGATCGGCGTCTCGGTCGGGATCGGCTTTTCGCTCTCCATCGTCGGACTTCCGATCGGAATCCCCATCCTCCTCCTTACGGTCGGCATCACGCTCGCGGTCGCCGGCTTCGAACGCTGGCTAACGGCGGCGCTACTCGACCTCGAGATAGAACCGGGAACCGAGTTAGACGGAAAGCGACACCGGGATCTGCTCGTCTCGTTGCTCACCGAACCGAAAACCTGGTCGTCGCTGATTTACGTCCCCGTGAAGTTCGTTCTCGGCGTCGTCTCGCTCGTCCTCGTGACGACGGGGCTGTCGACTGCGGTGAGCATGGTGATGCTTCCGTTTTACTACGACCGACCGGGGCTGTACGTCGGCGTCGTCTCGGATCGCGCCCCCGAGATCCACCAGACGCTCTATCTGGGCTGGAACTACCTGCTCGTCGGCGTCGAGGCCGTGTTTACCCTCGGCTACTGGCGGATTTCGACGCTTCCGGAAGCCCTGCTCGCCGCCGTCCTCGGCGTCGCCCTTCTGTTCGCGACGCTGCACGCCCTCAACGGCCTCGCCCGCGTCTGGGGATGGTTCGCACGTACAACTCTCGAGGACGGCTACGATCCCCTCGCGGTCGTCGCGCGGTCGCTCTCTGAGTGACCGATCTTCACAGAGCTCGGCCCCACAGTATACGGAAAGGCAAGGAGAAAGCCCCGTCTCTTCAGAGGGGGGCGGATGTCAACCTTCGAGGCCGCTGTCGGAGTGCGCTCGGACCCACAGTTCCCCGATTCTCGAGAGGCGTGTACGGTAAGATTTCCCGTGTTCTTCGCGCTCGATGTACCCCTTGCCGCCCGGCCCGAGTCGGTCGACGTTGTAGATGACCTTCGAGCGAAAGCTGTCGGTGTACTCCTCGTTGAGTTCGCGCGCGAGCGACTCGGCGAGTTCAGAGACCGAAGCGAACTCACCGTCCTCGCCGAGTTTGTAGAGGATGAGTTCCTCGAAGGGTTTGACGTTCGAAAACGAGGCGACCGGCAACTCGACGATGTGGCGACCGTCGATCTCTTTCGCTCCGATCGTCGTCCCGCGCTCGTCGAACTCCGCGAGCAGGTCGCGGGCGCTCTCGAGGCGGGTCCCGATGCGTTCGTCTTCGATCCCCTCGCTGTCGTCGATGTCGAGGTCCTCGAGGAGGGCGATCTGTTCGCGCAATTCTTCGGCGAGTTCGGTCTCGAGGTACTTCTCGGGGGCGGTGTAGTATGTGTGGATCGATTCGCGTTCGTCTTCGCGTTCGACCATCAGCGAGTGGGCGGCGTTGGCGAACGCGAAACTCACGGTTCGAGGCATCGCTGCCACGTTCACCCACACCTCGTTCCCGCGGTCGAGTTCGGCCGTGATGAGTTCGTATGCCTGTTCGAACGCCTCGTCGTAGTCGTAGACGTCCTCGAGGACGAACCGGTCCGTCTCGGCACCCAGCAGGTTCCGAAAGTCCGTCTCGAGTTTCGTCGAGAGGTGACGGGAGTACTCGACGTTAGCCTCGCTCCCGACCGCGCCCTCGAGGAGAATGACGCTGTCGACGTCGATCTGATCGCGGACCAGCGGGGCGATCAGCCGGTCGTAGTCGAAGCCGACCGGGACGATGTGAGTCTGCATACGTGATACAGCGACTCGGGGCGTATAAATATCACCAGACTTTCGACTACTCGATTACCGACCGTCGCTGTTTGCCGTCTCCGCGGCCCGGACCGTCTTGTGACTCGGTTCAAAATGGGATAGCGGATTCGAACAGTTACGGGATGGTGAAATTACTACGAGGTATAGAAATGGCTATGTGTGTGTATAATGATGATGTTTGTATGTGTGCCAATCAGGACGAGTTATATGACGCAATATCGAACGAAACGCGACGCAACCTATTGTTTTCGCTACTAAATGAGGCACCTCAGACAGATCTGCCAAATAATCTGGATACGCCGCCTGGCAACCTAGACCGGATCGAATATCGTCACAAACATCTACCGAAGTTAGACGATTACGGCTTTATCAACTGGAACAGAGAGTTAGACCGTGTCGAAAGAGGACCGAGGTTCGGTGACGTCAGGCCGGTACTAGAAGCGTTGTACAAGCACCACGCCGAATTCAAGTGTAGTCCCAGCCCTCAGTAACAAAAGCGAATGTCAGAGAACGGATCGTATACTGTCTTTGTGACTCCTCGACGAACGATCAGCACAGTTGTGTATAGTAACAACTGAAACGGTTCACACACCGATCGCCGATCCGTCTGGCGATCAGGCGCGCAGTAACGCCCAGCGGCCACTACAGTTCACCAGCGGAGAGGGTGCAATCAACCAGTGTGAGAGAAGTCGAGGAGCAGACGTCAGAGAGACGATCCAACGGACGTACGGACCGTACAGGTTCTATCATATATCAGTTCTGGCAAACGTTTATGGATCAGTCGTCGAGTAGGAACGATCGAAATGCCAGACGAAGTCGAGGAACGACGGGATGGGGACGCGAACGGGGGCGACGACGGAGTCGCCGACTCGAGAGTCGACGACACTGACAGCGATTCGATCCACGCTGGCGGTGACGACGAACCAGCTATCGACAGCCTGGATGACGAACCAGCTATCGACGGCTCGGACGACGACCGAACGGCCGACGGTGCCGAAAGCGAACCGGCAGTCGGCGACGGTGTGCAGTCGACGGCCGATGTCGCCGAGGAGACGGACGAGACGGCGCAGCCGGAGGAGGAAGCCGCGCAGTCAGATGACGAAGCGGCACAGTCGGAGGACGTAACCGCGCAGTCGGGAGGCAGTGGGAACGGGGGACGCGACGAGCCCCGGCCGGACGAACAGTACTGCTCGAGTTGCGGTGAGATCATCAAGGCGGAGGCGCGGATCTGTCCCCATTGCGGGGTCGAACAGAAGAAATCGGCGGGGTCCACCGAGAAGGATCCGGGGGTCGCCGCGTTGCTCTCGGGGATCGGCTTTTTCGTTCCGATCGCCGCCGGTGCGGGACAGATATACAACGGACAGGTCGGCAAGGGGATCGCGTTCGGACTGATTCAGGCGGTAAACGTCCTCCTCGTCTTCGTGCTCATCGGCTTCGTCACGTTCCCCCTGGTCGCAATTTATACGATTTACGACGCCTACAAGACCGCAGAGCGGATCAACGAGGGAGAAATCCAGGTCTAGCTGCGTTTACTCCGCTATCGAACCCGGTCGAAACTCACTCGAGACCGTCGACGAGCGTCGAGACGACTTCCCGGTCGCGTTCGGGGTCGACGGCAGCCGAATCCGTACTCGGTCGCTGATCCTCGGTCGAATCACCGTCGAGCGTGACCGTCTCGAGGGGGAGTGTCCCGCCGGCGACTCCGTAGGTCGTCTCCGCTGGCCAGACGGCAACGTGGCCCTCAGCGCGGATGCACTCGGTTCCGTCGACGGTCACCGCGGGGTCGACGGGGTAGACGACGTCGAGAACGAACCACGTTCCCTGACTACCGTTTGGCCCCTCGAACTCGAGGTCGTCGCGGACGCCCTCGACGGCCACTCCGTCGTCCTCGAGCAAGTCGACGAACTGCGATTTGGCTCTGGACGCAGCGGTCGAGTGGACCGACTCGGGGGAGACGCCGACCGACGACAGGGACGGCGAGAACGACAGGTCCACCGCGAACAGCGATCGAAGCGGAACGTCACTCGTGACGGCGTCGGCGAGCGGTAACGGTTCGACGGGTTCGTACAGCGTCGTCTCCGCGGTGATCGAAACGACGAGAACGCTCGATTCTCCGACTCGGGTCCCAAGCGGCGTCCACGTCTCGGCGAGTGACTCCGGCAAATCACGCGTCATCGGACTCGAGTAGTGGACGGACGGGTTTCGGTCTGGCGATGTGGCGATTGCTCGGGCAGATACTGTCGGCCCCTTCTGATGTGCCCGCGCACCGTCCTGCGGGTGTACGACAAATCGTTAAGCGGACTGTATCATACGGAGTACTGTAACTGTGTACCGGCGCACCCGCCACCCGGGTGGCGGGTGCGCCGGCAATGACGTACAGTAAACCGTATCAGTCCGCCCCTAGCTCGTCGAAGTAGATCGACCGCCGTTCCTCGGCCGCGGGGGACGTGAGCAGGGACGCGCCGACAGTGACGACGAGGCCGATCCCCATGCCGACGAGGCCAGCGGTCCACCCCGCGTAGGAACCGGGCACGGCTGGGACGAACAGGCTCGCCAGGTAAAAGAGCTGACTCGCGAGAATCCCCGCCGTGATGCCAGCTCGAGTCGTCTTCCGCCAGTAGAGTGCAACGAGGACGGGTAATGCGAGCTGGGCGAAGCCGCTGAAAGCGGCGTCCCCGAGTTCGAACAGGGTCGCCGGATTGAGGAGACTCGCGCCGAAGGCGGCCGTCGCGAAGATCACGACGCCGACGCGGGCGAGCAGGTCCTCGCGGCGGTCCGTAAGGGTTCGGTCCACGAACGGCCGGTACAGATCGCGCGTGAAGTACGACGATCCCGACAGCAACATCGAGTCCGAAGAGGACATCATCGCGGCCATCGCGCCCGCGATGACCAGCGCGGCGAACCAGACGGGCGTGAACTCGGCGAGTATCACAGGAAGGACGTTTCCACCCTCCGGAACAGTAACGTCGAGGCCGCGTCCCCACGCACCCAGCATGAACGCAGGGACGAAAAGCAAGACACAGAGGATCGGCCAGAGGGTGAACGATCGCTTGAGAACCGTCCGGGAGCCGGCGGCGAAAAAGCGCTGATTGACTTGCGGAAACATCGCGACGCCGAAGCCGATGACGATCGCCGTCGAGAGCATCCACTGGACCGTGTAGTGATCGCTTCCCAGCGCGAGGTGGTGTGCGGCCTCGGCCTCGAGCGCCGCCGTCGCCGCGCCGGGACCGCCGACGACGGCGAGCACCCAGATCATCGCGACCCAGGTGGTTACCAGCATGAACGCCCCCTGGAGCGTGTCGGTCCAGGCGATGCCGCGCATCCCTGCGACGACGACGTAGAGGATCATAAACGCCGTAATCAGTCCCGCGCCGACGGCGTAGGGGACGGCTCCCTCCGTCAGTGCCTCGAGGGCCGTTCCCGCGCCGACCTGCTGGAGCATTACGTACGGGAACAGCCAGAGCAGGCTGACGCCGGCGACGAGTCCGCGAAGTTCCCGGGAGGCGAACCGATCGCCGAGCATCTCCCCGAGAGTGACGTAATCGTACCGTTGCCCGAGCAGCCACTGTTTGTAGCCGATGACGTACCAGAGGATCGCGAAGATGATTCCGTCCATCAACCCCATGACGAGGACCCACTCCGGACCTTCGTGGTAGGCGATGTTCGGGCCGGCGAAGAACGTAAACGCCGATAGAAGCGTTGCAAACGTCGTAAACAGGAGGACGATCGTCCCGAATGTCCGACTCGCGAGGTAGAAGTCCTCGGCGGTCCGCTCGCTCACCCGGTAGGCGACCAGTCCGACGACCAGCGCGAGCATGAGGTAGCCGACGATGATCCCGAGTTGAATCGCGAGCGTCACGCCTCGTCACCCCCGGCAGCCGTCGTGGCTGATCGATCCCCGCCGCGGTCGTCGCGCGAGGACGCCGATCTCGGCTCGGTTTCGATGCCGATACCCCACGCGCGGCTGGCGAACAGCCAGAAGACAACCGAGGCGAGTCCCATCCAGCCGATGTGCCACCAGAGCCACAGCGGAATGCCAGCAATGACGGTTCCATCACCCCACAGGAACCACGGAATCGCGAACGTACAGAGGACGATTCCGACGGCTGCCCACCCCGCGAGTTCTCGCCGGCGCATGCGAGTCAGTCGGTACCTATCGTGTGTAACCGTTTCGTTCGACCACCGACGTCGAAGATACCGATCCGTCGGGACGGATGAGCGTCGATCCGAGGGCCTCGCACCGACGAGTAGCCACTCCCTGATAGCTAAAACCGCTCTTTCACGTAGGAAAAAGCGTATAGGGGTCGGACAGAGACTGACAGCCGAAGTCGACATGGCCCGTCTGTTTCCATTTCGCTCCGAGACGACTGCCCGGGACGGGCAGCCACGTATCGTCGATCTCGAGGGGGAAGACGCCGACGCGGTGTTCAGTGCCCTCTCGTCGACGACGGCTCGACGGATCTACGCGCAACTCGACGAGGATCCCGGGACGCCGAGTGACGTCGCCGACGCCATCGACTCCTCGATCCAGAACGTTCGGTATCACCTGGAGAACCTCGAGGAGGCCGGTCTCATCGAGGTGATCGATACGTGGTACTCGTCGCGGGGCAACGAGATGAGCGTCTACGCGACCACGGACGGGCCGTTGATCGTCACGAGCGACGAGTCGACGGCCTCGCAGTTGAAAACCGCGATTTCTCGGCTGATCGGCGGTATCGGCGCGCTCGCCGGCGGGAGTCTGCTGGTCCAGTACGGCGTTAGTCGGTGGGCCGGGGGACAAAGCCTGCTCGATGATTCCGCTCCCTCGGCAGGCGAAAGCGCGCCGTCGACGGCCGACGAAGACGAAGCGAGTCGCGACGAGTATCTCTACGCTGAGGACCGACAAGAGGAGCCAGCGGACAGTTCTGGCGCTGACGAGCCGGCCGACGAGGAAGACGAACTCGGCATCTCCGAAGCCGACGACGAAGCGGACGACGTCGACGCAGAGGATGCCCCCGAAGACGAGTCCGCCGACGACGCCGACGCTGCGGACGCCGAGCCGGCACTCGAGGAAGACGAAGAGGCGCCGACAGCCGACGCCGACGACGGAGAGCCGACGGTAGAGTTCGATACAGGACCCGAGCCAGCAGCCGACGACGGAACGTTCGTCGACGGCGGCGCTGAGGCCACGGACGCGGTCGTCGGAACGATCCCGCCAGGACTGCTGTTTTTTCTCGGCGGGCTGGTCGTCTTGCTCGCCGTGACGATCTACTGGTACTGGTATAGTAGCCACTGGAAGGCAATGCGCCCCTGATCGCACGAGGAGAACGCGGTTCGGAGTGTACGCGGTTCGGAGCGTACGCGGTTCGGAGCGAGTGGAACGAGCGAGAACCGCGCAACGGCGAACGGGGAACGAAGTGACCCGTGAGCGAGTGAAACGAGCGAGAACCGCGATATGGCGAGCGGGGAACGGAGTGACCCGTGAGCTGTGCGATCAGGGTGTGAATAGTCCCAGTTGTTACTATATCGACCGACGTACTGATCGGTCGATTTCTTCCGGAGGTCAACAGCTATTTGCATCTCACGGTCCATATTCTACACAAACCAGTCTCTGTACGCACCAACCGGGCTATCGATAGCGGACTGCTGCCCGTCGTTGCCGGTGGGACCACGGCCATCCGGCGGTTACACCGGCAACTCGGTACGGCAGGCCGACGAGCCTCCCAGGGGCTGATCTCCAATGGAAGACACCACGAAATATCTCATTCACGCGGACGTCAGGGCCGACGGGGTCGTCGAGCGGAGCGACGTCGTCGGCGCTATCTTCGGTCAGACCGAAGGTCTGCTGGGCGACGAACTCGATCTCCGCGATCTCCGCCAGTCACAACGGGTCGGCCGCATCGACGTCGAAATCTCGAGTACCAAGGGGAACTCACACGGTCACCTCACGATCGCGACCAGCCTCGATAAGGTCGAGACGGCCACGCTCGCGGCCTCCCTCGAGACGATCACTCGCGTCGGGCCCTGCCGGGCCGACCTCGAAGTGACCGAGATCGAAGACGTTCGTGCGGCGAAACGAAAGGAGGTCGTCGATCGCGCGAAGGAGTTGCTTCGAGCGGGATTCGACGAAACCGTAATGAGCTCCGAAGAGATACTGGCCGAGGTCCGCCAGCACGTTCGCGTCGAGGACATCACCGAGTACGAGGGCCTTCCGGCCGGCCCGCGGGTGACCGACAGCGACGCCATCATCATCGTCGAAGGCCGCTCGGACGTCCTCACGCTGCTCAAATACGGCGTGAAAAACGCCATCGCTGTCGAGGGAACGAACGTACCCGACGCGGTCGCGGAACTCACCCGCCACCGGACCGTGACGGCGTTTCTCGACGGCGACCGGGGCGGCGACCTCATCCTCGAGGAACTGTCACAGGTCGGCGACGTCGACTACGTCGCGTTTGCGCCCGCCGACGAATCCGTCGAGGAACTCGACCACCACCAGCTGTTCGCCGCCCTCCGGAACAAGGTCCCCTACGACAGCGTTTCTGAACTCAACGATCCTCGCGAGGCGGTCGCGGCGACCGACGGGAGCGCGACGCCGGCACCGGCACCGACCGACTCCGAGGTCGTCTCGCCGCCGACCATCGACGAGGAATCGGTCGATTCCGACGCCGACGATTCCGGCCGATCGCGGACGGAATCCGTTGCACCCGGGACGTCACGACCGCGGACGACGTCCGCCGACAGTTCGGACGTCGAAGCCGCCGACTCTGCGGCCGAAAGCGACCAGAACGGTGATTCGGTTCCGTCGACCGTCTACGAGCACGCGACGGAGGTGATCCGATCGGGAACCGACCGCTGTCGGTTCGTCGGCGACGACGGGGCCGTTCTCGAGGAAATCGACGCGAACGACACCTACGATTCGCTCGAGGAGACCGAACCTGTCCCCGACACGCTCGTGGTAGACGGCATCCTCAACCAGCAGTTGCTCGACCTCGCCGCCGACCGGGGCGTCGACCGAATCGTGGCACGATCGCTCGGTCAGTTCACCAAACGGCCGACGAGTGTTCGAGTCCACGCGATCGACGAGATTGCAAAGAAGCCGCCGAAAAAGTCCTGATATCCCGTTTTCACCGCGGTGGCTGGCCAGAAGGCCCCATACGGTTTGCTGTACGTCAGTTCCGGTGCAACTGCGACCCGGGCGGCGGATGTGCCGGGACATCGGGACAGGAATCCGTATCAGCCGAGGAGGGCGAACGCGAGGACCAGAACCGCACAGACCAGCGCACCCGAAAGCGTCGCGAGGAAGTTGACGCCCTGATTTCCGAGGACCGACCCCTCGAGGGTCGCCCCGAGGAGGCTATCGACGGTCATCCCGATGAAGCCGGCGGCGACGATGATCGCCCCCCCGACGGCGTCGACTTCCGGAAACAGTGCGTACGAGATCGCGGCGACGATCGCGGCCCCGACCAGTCCCGCGACCTCGCCTTGCCAGGTGACTCCGCCGTCGGTACCCGGTTCGACGGGTTCGAGAGTCGTGATCAACCGCGGCGTCTCGAAGACGCTCCCGATCTCGCTCGAGAACGTGTCGCTCATCGCGGTCGCGACGGAGCCGGCGAACGCGAACAGGAAGAGACCGGGATCGGGGTTTCCGGGCAGAAGCAACGCGGAACTGGCGGCGTATCCGAGGACGGCGACGAGCGCGACGGCGGCGTTACCCAGAACGTTGCCGCTTCCGCGTGCGCCGTCGTTGTCCTCGGCGACGCCGAGATCCTCCTTTCGGCCGTACTTGAACTTCGTCGAGAGCCCCCCGAGCGCGAAGAAGGCGATGAGGACGACGAACCAGCCGTAGCCACCGAGGACGATCGTCACCAGTCCGAGGAGGACGCCGGTCAACATCCCCGCGACCGACGCCGTATCGAGCGCATACGAGACGTATCCCAGCGCGATGGTGACCGCGATCGCGGCGACGATCTCGAGCGAACCGATCGCGGGCTCGAGTTCGGCGAGAAGCCACAGGAGAAGCCCCACCGACAGCATGACGACCGGATCGTCGTAGAGCAACAACACGTCGCGGAGCAAGGCGGCGAGTAACGCGCCACTGGCCGCGAGGAAGACGATCGTCGGTGCGACCGTCTCGAGCGGGACGTTTTCGATCGCTAGCGTTCCCGCGTGACCGACCACCGCGGCGGCCGTCGCGGCCAGACAGAAGACGGTTACGACGACGACGTCGTGGTCCGTACGCGTTCGAGCGATCTGTTCGGCGACGTTGCCGTAGCCGATGAGGAAGACGGTCCCGACGAAGACGGCGAGAGACATCGACGACGTTACCGCGATGAGCCCGAGTGCGATTCCGGCGAGGACGAACGTGATCAGCCCGTAGAGCCGGTTGTCTTCGTAATCGCCGGGGTAGGCGAGGAGGTCGAACAGCGGACCGTCGGTGATGGCGAACGCACCCAGTAGCGTGACCGCAGCCACCGCGGCTCCCACCACCGGTCCGAACAGCGGAACGACGAGCGAAAGCGTACAGAGCGCCGCGAAGACGGCGGCTCGTCGAACGGATGTTGTCACGATACCGGTGTCTTTCTGTGGCGGTTACTTGAAGGTTCCCGAACGGGAGCCGCGTCGATTTAGTCCGTTTCAGCGCATCTGTTGGCCCCTTTCGTTCTCACCGACGAACCAGCTGGCGGACACGTCCCGGAACCTGTATAGTTTCGGATCGGGAAAGCGAAGGCGTGGGACTGTACGAACGCTACCTCGCTCGTCGAATTCGACGCCACGAGGGGGACCCCCCCGATCACGTCGCACTCGTCATCACCGAGCGCGATCTGCTCGAACCCGGCGGCTACGAGACGCTCGCCGACTGTCTCGAGTGGGCCTTCGAGTACGCGACGCGGGTAACCGTCTACGTCAGCGTCCTCGATGCCGAAGCCGTTCCGGCGCTGCGAGGCGACCTCGAGGAGATCGACGCGCCGCGTGACGTAGCAGTCCGTGGCCCGGACGACCGGACGACGGCGGACGCACCGATACAGATCGGTATCGGTCTCGGCGGCAAACACGAGTTTACGAGCGCCGTCCGGACGCTCGCAGAGGGCGTCGAGGCCGGGGAGATCGATCCCGAGGAGATCGACGACGAACGGGTCGAAGAACACCTCGTCTTCCCCTCGGAACCGGATCTGGTCGTCAAGACCGGGGCCGAACGGCTCTCGGATTTCATGATCTGGCAGTCGGTCTACTCCGAACTGTACTTCACGGACGTCAACTGGCGGGACTTTCGGAGACGGGACTTCCTGCGAGCCGTCAGGGAGTACTGCAACCGATCGCGACGGTTCGGCCGATGATCGAATTTCGTATCAATCCGCCGGTAGTCAGGGTTCGCGTCGATTCGAGCGGCAGTCGGGGTTCGCGTCGATTCGAGCGGCAGTCGGGGTTCGCGTCGGTTCGAGCGGCAGTTCAAGTACCATCATCGGCACTCGAAGTGCCGCCTCTCAATCGTCTCGAGTCGATCCGCGAATCCGACACCGACGATATGCCGGACGACGTCGGGACGGTCCGAAGTCGAGCCCGGCGTCCACCCGGCAGGTGCACCGTAAGCGAAAGCAGTCTTCACGGTGACAGTTGCGAACGATGCCCGCCGCGTTCGCGACGGCGGTCGACAGCGAGACGATTCTCGTCGTCGTTCTCGTGGCGATCGTCGCGACCGTCCACCTGCTGCCCGACGAGCTCCCCGATTCGGTCGGTCTCTCGAGGGAGAACCTGCTCTCGCTGACCGGAGGCGTCTCGATCGTCTACAGAGGTAACAGGCAGAGTGCCCTGGGCCACCGTGCCCGGGGCTGAATGCCGTCACTCAGTGCAACTCTCACTGCGGATCTGTAGTTTTACAATGGGTTATCACAATGATAGACATATGCAAGAGGTAGCACTCACCCGCTCGCTGTCGTTCGGTCTCGACATTACCGAGGGTGAGCCTGCCAACTTGCGTGAGGCGTCGCTTGAAGCCAGACGCATCCGTAACGAAGTCAACCGCCTCGACCGGCAAGGGTGGAACTGGGACGACATCGAAGATCCCGTCACTGAACGCGCTATCCACGTCAAAAACACCACCCAACAACTCATCGAGAAGGCTCTCCAAGAGATCGAAACCTACCACGAACACAAAGACAACGATCGCCTTGACTGGGGCAGGCCGCGAACATACATCGATGAGCCGTACCCGGTGCGGATGAATCACAATGAAGGGTACGCCCTCACACTCAACGAAGATGGAGAGGTTGAGTTCCGCATCAGTTACAAGAAACGGCACTTCGTTCGCGGCACCCTCCAGGGCAGCCCAGATCACCTCGAACGAGTAAAGACTGCACTTACCAGCGTTGACTGGCGTGTCGGCACTGCCGAACTCGTGTACAAACACGACGAATGGCGGCTTCACGTCACCACTACTCACGAAACGCACACAGTTGCCTCACCAGATACCGCTGAAACGATCGTCGGTGTCGATATCAACGAAGACTGCATCGCACTCGCCGCCATGACCCGTGAAGACGGCGTCATCGATTCCACGGTCATCGAATATCCCGATATCAAGCGTGTGCGTCACGAGTTCTTCACGAAACGCAAGCGTATGCAAGAGGCGGGACAGAGTGCGATGGATGCGGTCGTGCAGACTGAGGAACGGGACTTCGTTCACGATCAGCTTCACAAGGTTTCACGGGACGTGGTCGAGTGGCTCTCGCAGTTCGATACACCGGTTGTTGTCTTTGAAGACCTCAAAGACATGCGAGACGACATCGACTACGGCACCAAAATGAATCGACGCCTCCACAGCCTCCCATTCGCTAAACTACGCGAATTCATCACGTACAAAGCCGCTTGGAACGCCATCCCAAGCCAAGACGTCGATCCTGAATACACGAGTCAGCGTTGCCCATGCACTGAGTGCTTGCACAAAGCTCGTACAAACCGCAGGAAGAAGCGGTTCAAGTGTACGGCGTGTTCGTTCCAGGATCATGCAGATCGGAAAGCAGCAGTGTGCGTATGTCAGGAGTGGCTGTGGGATAGAGATGAGACTGTGCCGTCTCTCAACACCCTTCCGCGAGTAACGAAGGTGAGACGGACGGTATCGGGCCCTGGTGGAGGGGCCGACCCTCACGGACCAATATTTGATTCGGGTGTTAATCGCCGCGGAACGGCGGCACAAGCTTCCAGCGGGGAGCAAGTGCGAAGGGAATTAAAGTCCGTTGCGCCCAGCGAGGGGTAGACACGGATGCCGCGGGCCACCGCGCCCGCGGTACTTCACGCGTTCGTACACTTGCTGCCCGAACTCGACGAGCGCCAGGAGGCACTCGAGGGCGTCACGCTGTTCGTCTGGTCGCTTGCGGCACACCACGTCTACGCCGTCGCGTTCGTCGGACTCGCGCTATTTTACGGCCTCGAGCGGCTTGCGGCGCTGTCGCGCTCTCACGAATTCGGGCGCGAACTGGGGTCGTTCACGGAGGAACCGGTCTTCTGGGTACACGTCGGTGGCTTCGCCGTCTACAACGCGTTCATCGGCTACGCGCTCGTCCGGGGCGAGACGGGAACCGACAACGTCGCGCTGTTTGGAATCGCGATGGCGCTTCACCTCTTCGGAAACGACGAAGCGATGGAACACCACCACCGCGACCTGTATGGCCGCTTTGGCAAGTGGGTCCTCGCGGCGGCGGTCGTCCTCGGTGCCGGCGTCGGTGCGGCGTACGCGCTTTCCGACGTCGCGTTCACGACCCTGCTCGGCCTGCTGACCGGCGGCATCGTCTTCAACTCGATCAAAGACGAACTTCCTCGAACGCGGGAGAGTCGATTCTGGCCGTTCGCGGTGGGTGCGACCGCGTACGGAGTACTGTTGCTCGTACTGTGAGACGTTCTCGTACTGTGAGACGTTCTCGTACTGTGATGCGATCTGCTGGGCCGTCTCGCCGGTGGGGTCGCCGGGCGGTCGCGGTTGGACCGAGCCACGAGTCCATCGGACCGTCTCGGACGGACTGCTGTCAGTCGGGTCCGAAGCGATCGGGCGCTGTCCCGCGGTCGCTCCGGGACACAGCGACAGCGATCGGTATCAGTCGGCCGCCCGTCCGCTCGAGTCGATCCCCTCGACTCCTTGCCCGTTCTCGTTCGAGGCGTCGGCGCGTTCGATGGCCTCGAGGTCGGAGCGTTCGGCGGTCGGCAGCGAGTCCCGGAAGCGGTCGACGATCGAGCGGGCTTCCGGCAGGTCCGGTTCGCTCACCGCAGCGAGGAGGGCGAGTGCCCTGCGAGCGCGGGTTCGCCGCCAGGACTCGGCCCGGTGTTCGTAGGTTCTGATTCCCCGGAGGAAGTCGGCTTTCGAGAACTCCGGCCAGTACGGCGTACAGAAGAAGACGGCCGCCTCGTTGCCGTTGGCGTGCCACGGCAGGAAGTTCGAGGTGCGTTCGTCGCCGCCGGTCCGGATAATCAGGTCGACGTCACGGACCGGTCGGTCGTAGAGCCGCCGCTCGATCGTCTCGACGTCGATCTGGTCGGGTTCGAGGTCGCCCGCCTCGACGTCGGCGGCGACGCCGCGGGTGGCCTCGAGCAGCCTCGAGCGGCCGCCGTAGGCGAGTGCGATGTTGAGGACGAACCGGTCGTACTCGCGGGTGCGACGCTCGGCGTAATCGACCGCGTTCTGGACGCGTTCGGGAAGCATCTCCGTCTCGCCGATCGCGCGTATGCAGATCTCGTGTTCGTGTACCTGTTCGGCGTCGGCGAACTCGCGAAGTTTCTCACAGAGGAGATCGAACAGCGCTTCGTTCTGTTCGGCCGGCCGATCGAAGTTCTCGGTCGAGAACGTATAGAGCGTCAACTCCTCGACCCCGACGTCGTTACACCACTCGAGGATGCGTTCGGTCGTCTCGACGCCGGCGCGGTGGCCGTCGTGGGCATCTCCCCCGTTGCGACGAGCGTACCGTCTGTTGCCGTCCTGAATCACCGCCACGTGTGTCGGCGCGCCGGAGATTTCACGCGAGAGCAACCGCTCGTAGGCCGCATCGACGTACTGCCGGAACCACCGCCTCATCGGTCGACTTGATGATACCGACGATTATGTGTCTTGTGTGTCAATCTCCGCCACTGATAACCGTCAACACACCAACCCCATCGACGAGTGACGGCGCCACCGTCGAACCGGACACCGCCGAATCGTGACGGCTATCAGTACAGGCGGCCTGGGTTTACGCGATGGCTGATGCGAACTCGAGTCCGATCGACGACGACCTCTACCGGCGGACGAAAGCACTTTTAGAGCCAGGCGAGATCGAACTCAACGGGCTGGTTCTTCACACCGAGTACGACGGAAGCGAGGACGTACAGATGATGCAGGCGACGATCGACGTGGGAGATATCGTCGCCGAACACTCCGGGCACGATCCGAAAGAGTGCTACGTCTACTCGGGCAACGACGATCCCGACTTCTCCTCGAACCAGCACCAGGGGCTGACCCTCGACGACGAGGAGTTCGTCTGGGAGTGTCAGCAACTCCTGCGAGAAGGGTCGTTCGACGTCGTCGTCTACTACGAAGCGAGTGCGGACCACGAGGCGATCCTCGAGGACGTCCGGGATCTGGGCTACGACGTCACCGGCGTCGAAGGCGAGTAACCGGTCCGGTTCGCTTATGTCCCGGGACTGCCGAAACGTTCGTATGCACACCGACCTCGACCTCACGCGCCGTGAGCGGGCGGTCGTCAACGCCTATCAGGGCGGATTCCCCGTCGTCGAGCGGCCGTTCGGCCCGGCCGCTGCGGCCATGCGCGAGCGGGGCGTCGACATCGACGCCACGGGGTTGCTCGAGACGATTCGCGACCTCGACGATCGCGGTGTCCTCTCCCGATTCGGGCCGCTCGTCAACGCCCAGGAGATCGGCGGCGCGGCGACACTCGTCGCCATGCACGCCCCCGAGGACCGCTTCGACGAAATCGTCGAACGGGTCAACGCCCACCGGGAAGTCGCACACAACTACGAGCGCGAACACCCCCACCTGAACGTCTGGTTCGTCGTGAGCGTCGCCGACGAGACGCGGGTTCAGGCCGTCCTCGAGGAGATCGAAGACGAGACCGGCCGGGAGACGTACAACCTGCCCAAGCAACGGGAGTTCCGCGTCGAGGCGAAGTTCTACGTCGACGGGCCGCTCTCCGGATCCGGAACCGCGGACGGCGAGGACGCGGCCAGAGCCGGGGCCGAGGACCGTGGCGGCGAACTGGAGAGGAACGACGCCGCGGGGATCGACTGCTCCGGCATGGGACCCGCCGTCACGGCGAGCGGTGACTCGAGGCTCTCACCCGCCGAACGCGACCTCGTCCTCGAGATTCAGGACGGTCTTTCGCTCACCGAGACGCCCTACGCCGACGTCGCCGAGGCGATCGGCCAGGAGACCGACTGGGTGCTCGAGACGATCGCACGGTTCGACCTCGAGGGGAAGATTCGTCGTATCGGCGTCGTTCCGAACCACTACGCCCTCGGCTACACGGAAAACGGGATGACGGTCTGGGACGTTCCCGACGATCTCGTCGGCGACGTCGGTCCCGAGATCGCGTCGCTGCCGTTCGTCACGCACTGTTACGAACGGCCGCGCCACGAGGGGGTCTGGCCGTACAACTTCTTCGCGATGACACACGGCCGCAGCGAGGCCGAAAGCGAGCGACGGATCGAACAGGTCCGCGAGACGATGGCCGACCACTGGAACGTCACCGACGAGGACTGGGACTCGCTGTTTTCGACCCAAATTCTGAAAAAGACCGGCATTCGGCTGGCCGAGCGGGCGGACGCCAACACGAGATCGGCGTAGCGACGCCCACCGAGTAGCGATTATCCGATGATTCCACTGCTTCACGATTTCACGAACGCGACGGTGCTCGTCTTCGGGGGCGGACCGGTCGGCGCGCGGAAGGCCCGTCGGTTCGCCCGCGAGGCGAACGTCGTCGTCGTCGTCAGCCCGACGTTCGGGGAGCGATCGTTCGGCTCCGCCGAGTTGATCCGGGCGGAACCCGGTCCGGACGACGTGGCGTCGTGGATCGAGCGAACCGCACCGGCGCTCGTCGTCGCCGCGACCGACGACGAGGCGGTCAACGACGCGATCGCCGCCGCCGCCGCCGACCGCGGAACGCTCCTCAACCGGGCGGATCGCTCGAGCGGACGTGATCCCGGCAGCGTCGTCGTGCCGGCGACGGTCCGGGACGATCCCGTCGTCGTCGCGGTCGCGACCGGTGGGACCGCACCCGCAGTGAGCAAGCACCTCCGACGGGAACTCGAGGAGTCGATTTCGGGGGCCGGCGAGATGGCGACGCTGTGCGGGGCGCTTCGATCGGAGCTCAAAGCGCGAGAGGTCGATCCCGACCATCGGCGGCGGATCGTCACCGACGTCGTCAACGATCCGGCGGTTTGGACAGCTTTACGTAGCGGTGCTTCCAACAACCGGCAAGTGATCGAGGACGTACTCGACGAGCAACTCCCCGACGGAGGTGAACGCCAGTGATCCCCTCGGGCGTCGTCACGGCTGCACGCGTCTCTCACGACAGCGCATCCGTCGACGAACTCGCCGCTGCGAGCCCCGAGAGTCAGCGCGCTGGCGTCGAGCGGTTGCTCTCGGTTCCCGGAATCGACGAAGCCTACGTCCTCTCGACGTGTAATCGCGTGGAAGCGTACGTCGTCGGCTCCGACGCCGCGGTCGGCCGGGCCACCCTCGAGGAGTTCTTCTCCGCTGTCGACGACGAGGCCGTCGTTCTCACCGACCACGAGGAGAGTCTCGAACATCTGCTTCGCGTTGCGGCGGGTCTCGAGTCGGTCATCATCGGCGAAGACCAGATCAGCGGTCAGGTCCGAACCGCCTACGAAGACGCCCGGGCGGCCGGCGGAATCGGCTCGATGCTCGAGGCCGCCGTCACGAAGTCGATCCACGTCGGTGAACGCGCGCGGACGGAGACGGAGATCAACGAGGGTGTCGTCTCGCTGGGTTCCGCCGCAGTAAAGCTCGCCGCCGAGACCGTCCCGCTCGCGGGGGCGCGTGCGGTGGTCGTCGGTGCGGGCGAGATGGGTCGACTCGCGGCACGCAGCCTCGCAGAGACCGACGTCGACGAACTCGTCGTCGCCAACCGGACCGTTTCCAACGCAACGCATCTGATCGATGGGCTCGAGACGGACGCCCGGGCCGTTTCGCTCGACGACCTCGCGACCATGGTGACCGCCGCCGACGTCGTCGTCACGGCAACCAACAGCAGGGAACCGATACTCGAACCGGCCCACGTCGCGATGGGCGATGCAGGCTACGAGGACGACCGGGTGATCGTCGACCTCGGCCAGCCCCGCGACGTCGACCCGGCGACCGATGCGCTGTCGAGTGTCACCGTCTACGACCTCGACGACCTCGAGTCGGTCACCGAGGAAACCCGCGAGCAACGCGTCGACGCGGCCCGGGAGGTCGAGGCCATGATCGACCGCGAATTCGACCTGCTCTGTGAACAGTACAAGCGAGCCCGCGCGGACGAGGTCATCGCCGCGATGTACGAATCCGCCGAACGGATCAAAAAACGAGAGCTCGAGACGGCGCTCTCGCGACTCGACGGGGAGTTGACGCCGGACCAGCGGGAGGTCGTCGAATCGATGGCCGACGCGCTGGTGAGTCAGTTACTCGCCCCGCCGACGCGGAGCCTTCGGGAGGCGGCGGCCGAAGACGACTGGTGTACGATCGACACCGCGCTCCAGCTGTTCAATCCCGAATTCGGCGACGAAGGCGGCTCGCCGTCGCTGATCGATGCGAACGGTCGCTCCGATCTTCGGATCGGAACGGCCGACGACGACTGATCGCCGATTCGGTTAATTGCCCGGCCGGGGCGGCTGGCACAATCGTTATTTGACTGGCATCCGTCCGACCGAGCATGGGTGACGTACTCTCAGACGACGACGTAGACGATCGACTCCCCGAGGAGTGGAGCCGCGAGGGCGACGAAATCGTCCGAACGTACGAGTTCGACGACTACCTCCGCGGCGTCAACTTCGCCCAGATGGTCGGCGAAATCGCGGAGTCCCAGTTTCACCACCCCGAAATCGTCATCGGATACAAGGAAGTCGAGATCCGACTCACCTCCCACGAGGAAGGCGGCATCACCGACGACGACCTCGAGATGGCGGAGCTGATCGAGTCCGAACGAAACGCCTGAATCGGAGATGGACGGACAGTACGTGTTCACGGCACAGGTTCGACTCGAGCCCGCACGGGAGTTCGTCTCTCTCGATCCGAACACGGCGGAGACGACGGTCACCGTCTTTCTGGAGGCGGCCGAACCGGGCACCGGCGACTGGCTGTTCTTCCGAAACACGCTCTGGCGGGGCGAGGTCGGTGACGAAGAACACGGCCGCCAACTCGCCGAGGAGTGGCTCGACCTCCCCGTCGAATCCGTTTCCTTCCGCGAACTTCAGGTCGACGAGGAGTACTTCGAGACGCTGAAAGCGGCGATTGCCGACGATCTCGAGCCGTTCAACGCCGACGCAGTTTCGGAAGTGCTCACGAAATACCTCGGCTCGAGTATTCGGGTCGTCGATACCGAGGCGGATTGATGCCGCCCGGTTCTCGAGGTCGCAGTCGGCCGGTTCGGTCGACCGAAAGCGTGAATCGCCAGCCGGATCGGCGACCGGCATCGGGCGTCGATACTGGCGGCGAACGGGTATCAGCGCTGGCGGCGAACGGGTATCAGCGCTGGCGGCGGACGGATATCGGCGACCGGGAGTCCGTCCTCAGACTGCCCGACCTGTTCGACTGACCGACAGACATTTACTCGAGAACACCGTACTGTTGTGTCCCCAATGGTGTCCGAATACGACTTCTGGCTGCTCGATCTCGACGGGACGCTCGTCGACGTCGAGTGGTCGTACACCCGGGAGGTGTTCGACAGCGTCGGCGACCGGATCGGTCGCGAGTTTACCGATCAGGAGGCGGACATCATCTGGAACGGCCTGACCGGGTCCCGCGATCGCCAACTCGAGGCGTGGGGAATCGACCCGCTCGAGTTCTGGGAGGCGTTTCACGCCGAGGAGGATCCGCTCGTCCGGGCGGAACAGACTTACCTCCACGACGACGCCGAGTTCGTCGCCGACCTCGACGCGCCGATCGGACTGGTCACCCACTGTCAGGAGTTCCTCTGTGGACCCGTCCTCGACAACGTCGGTATCGGCGACTGGTTCGACGCCCGCCTCTGTTGTACCGAACAGACCGGTTGGAAGCCAGACCCGGAGCCGGTAGAGTCGGTGATGGCCGATCTCGGTGTCGCGAACAACGGTCACCGCGGCGTGCTGGCTGGCGACGGCGCGAACGACGTCGGCGCGGCCTGGAACGCCGGACTCGACGCCATCCACGTCGAGCGCGTCGGACACGACCGTCGCGGCCAGTGCGTCCTCGGCGATTACCGCGTCCAGTCGTTCGACGAACTACCATAATACAAGTTGGTTCAGGGAGCACGAAAGCCCGTCACTACAGGTGACGACCTCGAGTGGCTTCGACTCATCAACGGGAAGACAAAATTTCTACGAGCAGCGTCTAGTTCATCCTATTCATCATGGATCTGTGTCTCGTTTTCCATCACTTCCGAACGGATTTGCTCGATACGCAGTTAGAAGGAGAAAGGTAAAACGAATTGGCGTCGAAATTAGTCACACGCCTTCTTTCGATATTGCTTTTGGCTTGATGAACGTACTCGACCTATGTAGAGCCGTCAATACAATCACTGCTCCGATTCCCAGGGCCTGTATATAGGTTGACGGGTGTACTATAGTGATCGCTCCGAACACCACGAAAAACGTTCGAAAGAGGAGATTCGTGTGCGTCCGGTACGTGAAGGGATAGTTGAGACCGTAAATAACCGAGACAGATCCGACAAGGATTATCCCTGCCAGAATGAGTGTGGCTGAACTGAAATTACCATCGACGAAATACGGATGATACAGGAACGAGAACGGAATTATCCAGAGTGGACCCGCGATTTTGATGGCCTCGGCGCAGGTTTTCCAGAAGCCCGATTTCGCGATACCGGAAGCGACAGCGACGCATGTCGCAATTGGGGGCGTCAGACCAGCTAAAATGGCCGCGTAGAAGACGAAGAAGTGAGAGGCTAGCTCCGGCAGGAAAAATTCGTTGACGTAGACGGGAGCGACCAGCAACGCGACGATCGTGTATGCGGCAGTCGTCGGCATTCCAAGACCCAGTAATATGCAAACGATCATCCCGAGAATTGCCGCTATAATGAGGACACCCCCGGAGGGCACTGTCTAGATGAGAGTTTGAGGAACGAGCAGGTGGTGGCGAGAAGTGTCCAATGCAACTCGCCAACCTGCTCAGAGAGACCTTAGACGTGGATTGTGATGAGGTTTGGGAGAACGAGCGCACCCCGACACCCGTCAGGGTGTTCGCGGTGCGTCTGCATTCGATGGGATTGTCGGTTCGGGAGGTCGTTGCAGTCCTCGAATTACTCGGCGTTGACCGTTCTCACGGCGCAATTTGGA
>NZ_REGA01000016.1 GCF_003841505.1 Natrarchaeobius chitinivorans | reverse complement strand
GGCCACCAACAGCACTTTTAGCCAATGTCACTACCTTCCCAGTGAAGCGGGAAATTTTGGACATAGAACATCCGCCGTTTCCCGCTTCAACTCCCTAGTTCTGACGGATCAAGTCGTCGCTGTCTGGCGATTCACCAGAACCAAGGAGAACAGGTTACACGCCGGTTCGCTTGAGCTCGATTATCCTTTCTTCGTTTGGCAGCCTTTGAACCGTTAATAGAGTGGCAGGACCCGCATCGATATTAGCGGTTTATAGCCTTTCATTCTCGTTGTTTCCGGTACTCCTTGTTTCGTTTGAGGTTTACAAGAGAAATACTGTCGACTAGAGTTTAAATAGGTCTAGAGGGTTGAGTACGGTATTTCGGTTCGAACTAGTGTGTTTACTTGCCGGTAATTATTTGAAACCTGTTTTTCAAATACTCAAATAACAACTGATGAGCCGTGAAGATCTCTACTCTCGCCGAAAACTGATTGGAACCGGAGCTGCAGGTATAGCAACCGGTTTAGCAGGTTGCGCCGACTTACTGGATGACAATTCTGAGGAGAACGAACAAGGGTCGGACCTTGGTCAAGATTCAGACAACGATCATAATTCGGAGAACGGTGAAGAGTATAGTTTGGGTTTTTCTGCTTCTAGTATTGATCTTTCTTCGCTTGACCTTGAACAACCATTTGAAGAGGATCAGGTCGCCGGCGAATACGCCAGCGAACTATCCTACACTCTCGAACCTGGTAGCGAGGGAATTGAACCCGACGAACTCTACCTCGAGATCAATGGTGAGGAAACCGAGTACACAGAGGAACTTTCTGAAGACGTTCTACCAGAACTGGAAACAGAACTAACGCTGTACGCGGAAGTTGATGGAGAAACACTTCAAGACACACTAACAGTCCAGAAAGAGTTGCCGGACACGTTTATCTACGACAGCGAAGATGAAACACCGTATAATTTCAACACAATAGAAAACTTGGACGAATACCACATAGAAGAAAGAGAAAAATATCATGAACACCAGCTGGAATATGCGGATACAGCTTACAACCAGAAATCAATACCAGAGAGAACACGTGAAGAAAACCGGATAGACTTCGATCTAGAAATCACACCGGACCAAATCGGACTAGAATACAGTCACGGTGAAGACACATGGAACACCGACCAGTATGAAAGCCTAGACTGGCCGGAAGACCGAATAGACATGCTCAACGATGGGTTAGTAGCCTGGAGACAAGCATACAGAGCAACTGGGCAAGGATCCCCAAGCACAAACGCCGAAGAAATGGCGCATATTCAGGCAGAACTCGTCAAACAACACCATGAAGTTGAGTTAGAAGAAGAATTAATCCCGTTCAACGCAAGTAACTCTGGACACGGCATGAGCTACCACTACCTTCCTGAGACTGATGAAGTAATAACATCAGATCCTGCTGGATGGGTAGGGCCTGCAAGAATACAGGCCAGTACCTCAAGATTCTCACCCATAGTCGACTACCACACAGGGGAACCAGATCCAGAACAAGGAATACAGACATACAGAAGAAAGAAAGGTTTAGGCGTAGCAGCCTATGTAGGAGCAGCTCGAATAGGAACAGACTCTGAAAGTATACAGGGAATCAGTATTAATGACTCAACAGTCCTCGAAGGAATGGACGCTATCCAAAACGATCGCTACGGACAGGACGGACACTACGAACGCGCAAAACAACTGTACACGGCAGCACACTACTACGGACCACAAGGTCACCGAAGCTTCCTCTACAAAAACAGTGAAGAAAACAGAGATCATGTCGTTCTCTCAATCAGCCAAGAACTAGCAGACAGATATAACGAACAAACAGAGGGAGTTAGCTGGAGCGACATCGAACAGGCTGCGTTGTAAACGTGTTTCAGTGTAGTATGCTCTGTTGACCTCACGAAAATTTCGTTAGAATTGGATGATCACTTCGACTGTAAAGAGACATGGTTTCTCTTCTGAAGACTTGTTTTTGAAAAAACCAGGCTGAGCCATTTCTTTCATTCCAATAGTGGGAGTGAGGTCAACAGAGCTGTATATTCCGATATCCGGAAATACCGGGAATACCTACCTCGGCGGCAGCTCGTCCTCGTTGAAGTCGGGAAATACCGGAAATACTACTGAATCACTCAGCAACCTGATTTGAACATAGTAAATATGCTCTGTTGCCCTCACGAAACTAAGCTAGTGACGAATGACCCTTTTTCTGTAGAGAGGATTTCCCATGAGATAGAACAAAATCTGAGTGTTGTATTGTCCTTCATCCATATATGAAGTGAGAGTCAACAGAGCTGTATATTCCGATATGCCGAAACCGCCGAACTCCCCCTCTCCAAGCACTAACCGTTCTTCATTTCTGCCGAAACCGCCGAAATGCTTACAGATCAAACCAGCACCACCTCAAAACACACGGCTTTGAAAAACAGGTCTAAATCAGCCTTGAAACACCGAACGACTATACACCGTATAACGGTTGGCTACAACTCAAGCGAAACCAGGGTCAGTCCAGCTTGTTTACTGCATCCGACTGTCGATCCACCGAACTATGTACATACTTCTCTGTTGTTCTCCGTGATTTGTGCCGACACTGTTCTGCGGCTACCGCCAGCCCCGCATCATCCGTGATATATGTGGCTGTACTGTGGCGTATACTGTAAGGCGTTAGGTCTCTATTCTCGAGGTCAAGTCCTGCCTCCGAGGCTATATTTCGGAAGACTGTTCTGAACGAGTCTTTGTCGTACCTGTTTCCGTACTTGGTAAGCCACAAAGCCATCTCTCCTTCGTACTTTTCGTGTTGTTCTCGTTCCTCGAGCCACTGTTTCAGGATCGATGCGGTTTCGGGTTTCAATGCGACGGTCCAGTTCTCCCGGTTCTTCGAGGACTCTTCCCGAGGAATCCGGAGTACTTGGTTATCGGTATCGATCCATCGAGTATTCGCGTTACCGACTTCGACAGGCCGTAACCCGGCATCCAACGCGGTATAGATCATCGAGGTATACTTGAACGAGTTCGCACGAAGCCAGTCACGTTTAGAGACAGTTTCTTTCGGCTTCTGAAAACGCTGAGCCAGATAAGATTTCCAACGTTCACGTTCACTCGGGGTTACAGAGTTGTAGTGAGGAACGCTTCCGTACTCTAATGCGGCTTCACGAAGCTTTCTACGGTCCTCCCGGGTCAAGTAGTCTCGTGGCTGGTAACTCGTGGAAGGATCGCTGTACCTGATTACCGGTTCCCACTCCGTGTTACTGTTCCGTTCGTGGCGTTTCCATTTGAACAGGGTCTGAACAGCCTTCTGATAGTGGCACTTCGTGGATTCTTTGTAGTCTTTGGTTGCTAACTCCCGCATCCAATCATCGGCGTGATCCGTAGACAGGTCTTGGACATACCGGCCTTCTTTGTCCCAGACAAAACGGTAGAACAGATCAAGACGGTTCATACGGTTCTTCGCCGTTGTGTAGCTGTAGCCATCAGCCTTCCCTGGATTTTTTCCGAGAGATAGCATCCACTCTGCCAACTCTTTTCTATGGGTTCTGTAAGAGATTTTCTGACGCGGATTCAGGTACTTTTCCGCCTCGCTTGTGATAAGAACTATTCCATCAACTTTGTTTTCAGATTCCATGGTATTCAGCCTCTCCATGGAAAAGCTAGTCTAGCTAGCCGCCAAAGTTTAAATTCCTTTGTCAGTATGCCCGATACTTTTCCAAAACCGTGGGACGGCATCGACCCTACTTGGATCGGACCACCCTCGCGTCCTTTCAATTGAGTCATGCTGATTCGACGGGAAACGCCGAAAACAAAGGATAGAAGGCCGAATGAAGCCTAGGCCGGGATTTGAACCCGGGCTCTCGTCCTTACCAAGGACGCGCTTTACCGCTAAGCTACCCAGGCACGCATCTGTTGGTTATCTCGAGTCGTCTTTATGGGTTTCGATTCGCCGTGGGGCGTGGGGTGAGACACCGGTTCACGCTCGAGTGCTCACGGATCGGTTGCAGAGGTCGCTCTGTCCGTCGTGTGGTCCTCGAGCGAGCGATCCGAGAGCGATCGGTCGAAGTGAGTGTAACACTCGTCGACCGGCGGGAACGACGGTGCGAAGTCGTCGGCGAGTTCGCCGGCAGCAGAGAGCAGGCGTGACGACGGGGTTTCGTCGACGGCGGCTGCGCCGGTGAGCACGGCGAGTTCGAGGACGTCGCGTTCCAGGTTCGCGTCGATCGACGCGGGATCGACGCCTCGGTCGGTGCCGTCGTCGGCGTCGAGGAGGTCGTCTCGATGCGTCTGGTCGCGTCCGAACGCCTGCACCGTCCGGACCGCCTTTCCCGCGGCGTCGGTTCGGGCGAGCAGGTAGAACCCGCGGGCGACGAGGATGTCGGCGACGAGGATCTCGAGGTCGCCGTCCGTTCCATCGAACGCGTCGCCGGTGTTCGCACTCCACGGTTCCTCGTGGGCCAGCGTTCGCGTCAGTCGCAGCCCTTCGTAGATGAGCTGAACGCCGGCTGCGTGGGTCAGGACCCCGTTCGCGTTCGGATCGAGTCGCGTGCGAGATCCGCCGTCGGTTCGGTCCTCGAGGGAGACAGGTGGGTCGGAGATCGCGGCGTTGGCACTTTCGACCGTGAGTACGCCGGGGACCATCGACGCCTCCGCGAGGACGGATTCGACGAGATCGTGCAACCGCGGTGGTTCGACGTCCGCAACGGCTTCGACGGCGGCACGCCGACAGTCGTCGGCTTCCATTGGCGGGACCTTACGAGGGGGGAAGCAAAGACCTTTGGAAACGCTCGGTCGACTCGAGGCATGATCGACGTCGAGATCGACGCCGACCGGTCGATTCGGATCGTGACCCTCGACCGGCCCGCTGCCAGAAACGCCCTGACCGTCGGCGGCCTCGAGGCGCTCGAGGATGCGGTCGCCGACGCCGACGAATCGGTGCTCTACCTCCACGGACGCGGACCCGCATTCTGTGCGGGGGCCGATCTCGAGGTCGTCGCGGCCCTCGACGGCGACCGCGAGGACGCAGTCGAGTTCGCTCGGTTGGGACAACGCGTCGCTCGCACCATCGAGGAGTCGCCGGCGATCGTCGTCGCGGGTATCGACGGTCCGGCACGCGGTGGCGGGCTCGAACTCGCCCTCGCCTGCGACGTTCGGGTCGGCACGCCCGATTCGACGTACGGCGAACCGGGCGTCACGTTCGGGCTGTTCGGTGCCTGGGGCGGCACCGTCCGCCTGCCACGACTGGTAGGCGAGAGCAACGCCCTCGAGTTCGCGCTCACGGGACGCGTCGTCGACGCCGAGGAGGCCCGTCGGATGGGGCTGATCTCGCGACTCGAGGACGATCCCCGGGACGTCGCGCTCGAAATCACCGACAACGAGGCCGACGCCTGCGCGGTTCTGAAGCGTCGGGTTCGTGATGACGCCGACCGCGGGATGAAAGAACGACGCGAGGCCGAAGCGTTTGGCGACCTCGTGGCCGCCCACGCGGACGATATCGACGCACTGCTCGAGTGAAATGCTAGCAATGCATGTGCGGTTTCTTGTACGAGTCGGCGAATGACCGATTATGACCACCGTTGCGTTTCTTTCCGGGGATCGCGTCACGCTTCGACCGATCGAGGAGGACGACCTCGAGTTTCTCCAGGAGTGGATTAACGATCCGCGAATCTGGCGAGCGATCGGTCGGCAGACGCCGGTCAACCGAGCGCAAGAACGGGAGTTCTTCGAGGAAGTCGTCTGCGGAGACGAGACGATCGACTTCCTGATCGACGTCGACGGAACGCGCGTCGGGATCGTCGGCTTCAACTCGATCGTCTGGCCGGCCCGCCGCGCGGAGATCGGCTACTGGCTCGCGCCCGACCACCACGGGCAGGGGTACGGGACGGAGGCTGCCGAACTGGTCGTCGAATACGGCTTCGACCAGCTCGGCTTTCACCGGATCGAGGCCCGCGTCTTCGAGTTCAACGAGCCGTCGCGGCGGCTGCTCGAGTCGATCGGCTTCTCGAAAGAGGGGATCCACCGCGACGCGCGGTTCGCCGACGGCGAGTATCAGGACACGTACTGGTACGGGCTGCTCGAGGACGAGTGGCGAACCGGCGATCCGTAGCGGTCGTTGGCCTTTCGGTCGGCTCGACTCACTCGAGGGGCTCGGGTGCCGGCGGGGCGTTTCGCTTGTGTTCGCTGCGTTCGTACAGCCCGCGGACCATCTCGACGGTCTCGGCGTCGACCTCGAGCAGTCGGGCGGTGGCGTCGACCGGGAGGGGGCCGTCGACGTGGATCGCGAGGATCGAATCGAGGGTGTCGTAGTCGATACCCAGTTCGGCTTCGTCGGTCTGGTCGGCCCAGAGTTCGGCGGTGGGGGTTTTGGCGACGAGGTCGTCCGGAACGCCGACGTGGCGGGCGAGCTGGCGGACCTGCTGTTTGTAGAGGTTCCCGATCGGGTGACAGTCGACGGCACCGTCGCCGTACTTGGTGAAGTAGCCGACGGCGGCCTCGCTGCGGTTTCCGGTTCCGAGGACCAGCCGGTTTTCGTGGTTGGCAACGAGGTAGTTCAGGACGCCGCGGACGCGGGCCCTCGCGTTCCCGACGGCCTCGTGGTCGCCCTCGGCTTCCGGGTAGACCGAAAGCAGCGAGTCGACGATCGGTTCGATTTCGATGACGTCGTAGCTGATCTCGAGGTCCCTGGCGACCCGTTCGGCGTCGCTCATGTTCTCGTCGCTGCTGACTCGCGCCGGAAGGACGAGGCCGTGGACGTTCTCCGGGCCGAGCGCTTCGACGGCGAGGTACCCCGTAAGCGTGCTATCGATTCCGCCCGAGAAGCCGAGGACAGCACCGTCTGCGCCAGCGGCGTCGACGCTGTCGCGGACGAACTCGAGAACGTGTTCGCGTCGCAGTTCCAGTTCCTCTTCGGAGAAGCGAAGGTCGATCATCGACCGTCGATACGGGTTCGTCGTCCTAATAGACTCGCGTTTCCGGAAAAAAGTGGACGAACGTAAATCTAGTAGCCAAATCCGTCCGGCAACCGCTCGAGAGATCTACGTTAAAGTGAGACGGTGCAGTAGGCTTGAGTACGAACGTGACGATTCGTTTCACCGATTACTCCGTCGTATCGTCGTCACTTCATAGAAAAGAGGCGAGGGTGTACAGTCCGGAGAACGCACCGATAACGCCCATCAGAAGGATAACTACTCGAAAGTACACGTCCTTTTTGTCGGGGATCTCCTCGTCCAGAGTGGTCGACAGCTGTTTGGCCTCTTCGAAGGCTTTTACGCTTTCTTTCCAGTTTTCCGGTTTGTTTCGTCGTCCTCTCGAGATCGCCTCCCGGATCTGATTCTTTCGTCGTTTGTACTCTCTATCGCTCGGTGCACTGGTCAGAGTGATCGTGTACAGGACGTTCGGAAGCTTGTTAGCCTCGACGCTCTCTATTTTCGCTTCGGGAATCGTCTGTGCACCGTCGTAGGCGGCCCTGTAGATGTGACCTTGCATTTCGACGACCTCGGAGAACGCCTTTTCGGGTTCGTCGTCGTCGAGGTACACGTGAATTTTCCGCACGTGGTCCAGCGCATCCCGAAAGTTAGTCAGTCCGACCCAGTCCCGCTCTCCGAGGGCCGCTTCGTTGTTGATGTGGAGGTCGCGCGCTTTGACGTACGGATCCGTGAGAACGGTCGCACACAGTTCGATTACGTCCTCCTGATCGACCCCGGTGTCGGGTTCGGCCCGACCCGACGACGAGTGCGTAAGTTCGACGTCGTCACCCGTGCGGGCCACGTCGTCGTCCCGTGACATTAGTCGGTGAGAAATCGTTCGACGGCCTTCTTCCGGGCCTCGTAATCGTCTTCGGAGAGTACTTCGTAACTCCCCACGTCGCGATACCCCTCTCGGCTTCCCATGGGAAACCGGGGTTCGTCCGTCTCGATCTCCAGCCGTTCTTCGATCTCCGCGAAGGACATTTCGTCGACTCGCTCCTCTGAGACGCCCAGCAGGGCCGCGTTCTCGGCGCGTATCGTCGACCAGAACTCCTCGTCGGACATGGATCCGTAATCGTACGTCTCTTCGGTCTGGGTCTCACCGCCAGCGTCGTTCGCAGATCGAGAGTTACCGCGGTTGAGCAGATCCATAATCGTCTCTTGTCGTTAGATGTCCTGTCGAAACAAAATTATTTAAAAGTAACGTAATATCTATTCGAGCGGGTGCGCTGGTGTCTCAGACGCCGTGATTCGAACAGCGTCACTGGATCGGTCGTCTTCGAACCACCATCGTCTGCGGGCGCGTTCGAGAGACGGAATCGACGTCACAGGTAGCCAAACAGCGTCCCGACCAGGACGAGCGACCACAGTGCCACTCCGAAGACGACCATGTCGTTGAGCCTCGAGTCGCGGGTCGCACGTCTGGCCGCGCCGGCGGCGATCAGCCCGAGCGCGACGACGACGAACGCACGTTGGAAGACGACGTCGAGGGGCAATACGTCGACGCCGAGCAGGGAGTAATCGATCCAGATCGCCACCGCAAGCGACGTCGACGCCGCAAGCGCCGCGTCGAGACGACGCTCGAGCCCGCTCGCGATGGCGTAGGTCGCGATGGGCAATCCGAGCGCGATGAACGGATACAGGAGTGCCGCTATCGCGTGGGCCGAGAGGAAGCTTGCGTGTCGATCGAGGGCGATACCGCCGATTCGGACGCCCAGAATTATCGTCAAAACCACGCCCGCGAGAACGAGGTGCCCGGCTTCGAGGCGGTCGGACGCGGCCTCGAGACGCGCTCGGTCGGACTCGGTGAGCTGGTCGTCGATCCCGCTTTCGGCCCGTTCGATGACGCCGGTACTCTTTGCGCGGACATCGCGTTCTCGCCTCGCCGCGAGTCCGATCGCGATCGGAGCGAGCGCCATCGCGGTGAGATCGACCTTCGTCGCCCAGCCGTCGGCGTCGGATGGTCCCGCGTTGTCGAGATAGATCCGGCTGACGTCCTCTCGAAGGTCGACCCCGGGGATCGCCATCAGGTCGCCCTCGAGGCGGGATTGGGCCTGTTCGACGCCGTCGACTCGGTGCCGGAGGGTAAACCAGTCGAAGTGTTCGGAGTGAGTTTGCATCACGATCCACTGGTCGTCGGGGTTCGGGCTCTCGTAGAGGCGAATGTGATACCGGTAGCCGTAGTACTCGCCGTCCTCGAGTTGCAGAGTTTCGGTCGTCCAGTAGGCCTCTTCGCCGGGACCGGGGTCGACGTACGCGTAGCGGGTCGTCCCATCGGCTTCGGACCACGGGATGTCGGTCGGAGAAACTGGCCGAACCGCGTCGACGGTCGTGTTCGACTCCCCGTCGCTGTCGGGGTCCATCGCGGAATCGGTCTCGTTTTGCGCAGGGTCGAGTAGCTCCTCCGCTTCGAAGTGGTCGTGTTCGGCTTCCTCCCAGTCGCCGTCGCCGTGCTGGGCTAACAGTCTGACGACGTCGTCGGCGTCGCCGCGGACGATGACGTTGAGCGGGCTGCGTTTCTCGTGGGCTTCTCGAGCGTTGAGATACGGCCAGAAACCGCTCTCGCTGTCATCGAACGAGACGATATGGAGTTCCGGCTCCTCATCTTCCTCGGGTGCGATGCCTTCCGTCGACGGCGAGAACAGCAGTGACGGTCCGCCGACGAAGAGAAACGCGATCGCGAGCACTGCGATCGCGACGACGAGCGAACGGCGCATAACAGCGTATTACCGGCGGCCCGCATATCAATGTACCCGATTTTAATGCGATCTGTTGGAATCGACGCTCAGCGACGACCGGATCGGGCGTCGGGTCCGACAGTCGTCACCGGGACCGGCGCGGTGCGGACGACGCGCTGGGAGACGCTGCCGACGACGTTGTTTTCGTAGTCGTCTCCGCTCGTTCCCATGACGATCAGGCCGGCGTCGACGTCGACTGCGTGATCGACGATACACTCCGCCGGATTACCGGTCTCGACGGCTGTCTCCACCTCGAGTCCCGCCTCCTCGGCGCGGGCTGCGGCTTCGTCGGTCGCCTCGAGTGCGTTCGTTCGGAGGTCGTCGCGGACGGCGTCGACCCGCTCGTCGTCGAGGACGAGAAACGCACGGTCGTCGACGACAGAGAGGACGTGTAAGGTCGCATCGCGAGTCGATGCGGCGTCGATCGCGTGTTCTGCGACGGTCGTCGCGTGATCGCTCCCGTCAGTGGCGAAGAGAATCGTGTCGTACATCTATATCGAACTACGCGGATGGAAAGACAAGAACTTCGCTATCTCCTGCTCGCTGGGAACGATTCGATTTGGTTTCGAACTCGAGGCTCGAGCGGCGAACGGCAGTGGTGAAACGGCGACGAGAGGGGGTCGGTGAAACGGTGACGGCGGCGGTCGGTGAAACGGTGACGGCGGCGGTCGGTGAAACGGCGACGAGAGGGGGTCGGTGAAACGGCGACGGGAGAGCTGACGTCGTACGGTTTATTCTAACGATGCACCGATCGGACCGCAACCCGTCTACGGTCCAACCGCAGATGCCTTTCAACAGTTCGTATCAGGGTTTCCAGCTGAGTTCGATCTCGATCGTCTCGCGTTTCCCTCGAAACATCGCCGAACGCTCGATCACGTCGACCGAGAGTTCGACGGTTTCGGGGGGCTCGAGTTCGACCGTTTTGTTCCCGACTCTGACGCGAACCTCGTCGTCAGTCTCGTCGAACGCGTTCGAAAGGTGATCGAAGTACGTGACGACTTCCTCCCGCGTGAGTGTCTCGTCGGCTGTCGTCCGTTCTGCCATGGAACCGTATGGAGGGTGAGTCGGAAAAAGTATGGGCAGCGAACACCCACCAATACGTCGTTACCGGATCGGGACGTCTTCGAACCACCTGCTGTCTGGGGGGAGCCTACTGTCATACGGTTTACTGTAAGTCATTGCCGGCGCACCCGCCGCCCGGGTCGCGGGTGCGCCGGTAAACAGGTACAGTAATCCGTATCAGCAGCCGGAAGTGACAGCCCCGTCGTCGCCGAGCGAATTTCAGAACAGGTTCCCCTGCTGGTACACCGAGAGGCCGTCGGCAGTGATCTCGTAGGGTTTTTTCTCCCGCGAGTGATTCGCATCGCGGATCTTCTGAATCTCTATCGCGAGTCGGGTCTCGCGGAAGTCGTCCGGGCGGACGTACTGCAGGACGAAGACGCCGTCGGTGAGATACTCGACGATTCCGTGACGGGACGCATACGGGTTGTCCTCGGAGGCCTCGCTCGTCAACAGCGACGTGACGCCCGCGTCTTTCAGGCTGCTGGCAAATCCGTAGATTTCGTTCCGACGGTTCGACTGGTCGTCGTACATCATCTCGAGCAGCGACACCGAGTCGAGGACGAGTCGCGAGGCCCCGAACTCCTCGATGAGTGCCGGCAGTTCGTTCCCGATCGAGTTCAGGCTGTGGGCCAGTTCGACGGGGTCTAAATCGACGATCGCGAGTCTGCCGTCCGCGACATGTTTGTCGAACGCGAACCCCTTCTCAGTCGCGCTGTTTATTACACGTTCGCGGCTCTCCTCTAAGGCGATGAACACTCCGCGTTCGCCCTGCTCGAGACCGTGTGCGAGAAACTGGAGGCCCAGGGTCGTCTTCCCCGTTCCGGCGCTCCCGATCGCGACCACGAGCGACCGCTCGGGAATGCCGCCCTGGATCATCCCGTCGAGTCCGTCGACGCCCAGGTCGATGCGGGGAAGATCCGTGTCGGGTTCCTCCTCGAAGTCGGGCTCGTCCGCACCAGCGAGGCCGAAATCGAGGTCGGAAAATCCCGACGGGTCGGCGCCGCGTTGCTCGTCGTCCGTCGGAACGTCGGGGGCGCTCTCGAAGGCGGCTCCGAAATCCTCGTCGAACAGGGAGTCGCCGTCGTCGGGTTCGGTGCGCTCGGCGAGTTCTTCGTTTACTCCACCGCCACTACCTATCCCCGCCTCGATCGAATTCTCGCCCGCTGTAAACGGCGGCTCGGAATCGGCGCTATCGGTCTCACCCGAACCGTCGACGTCGATCGTCCCTCGTTTGTCGGGACGTCCGGTTCCGTCCGCTCGGCCGACCGCAGTTTCGTCGCCCTCGTGGTCGTCCGGGTCGGCTCCGGAACCGGGGTCGTCTCTCGGTTCGTCTTCCTCGCCACCCACTTCGTTTCCCTCTTTGTCTTCTTCGTCTTCCTCTTCGGCGAGCGCTCGCTCGAACCAGTCGCCGGATTCGTCAGTCACGGAGCCCACCTCGAGTCGCCAAAAAGTCGAGACCAGTGGACGCGGACGCCGTCGGCTCGCGACTCGAGTGCGTTCGTCGAGGCGTATGTCATACGAGAGACTGCGACGGAGCGTCGCGGTTCGTTCACCCGGGTGAACTGAGTCGAGCCGGCGTAATGTCGTTTCCGGCCGGCGGTGACCGAGGAGGCGTGGCTTTTTGACCCCGGGACGGGTATCCGCCGACGATGGACGCCGACGTCGGAATCGTCGCCCAACGTGGCAACGAGCGGGCACAGCAGCTCACCGAATCACTCGTCGACGAACTCGAGGGTGGACGCGAGGGGGTGAGCGTCGTCGTCGACGAGGAGACCGGCAGCGCGGTCGACGCGGCCGCGGTTCCGGTCGCCGCGATGGCAACGCGCGACCTCGTCGTCAGCATCGGCGGCGACGGAACGCTCCTGTTCGTCGCCCGGGAAGTCGGACCGACGCCTCTCCTCGGGGTGAACCTCGGCGAAGTCGGCTTTTTGAACGCCGTCTCCCCCGACGACGCCGTCGACGTCGTCACCGGTCTGGTCGACCGATTCCAGCGCGGCGAGGATATCGAGGGCCGCGAACTCGACCGCTTGCGGGCGCGCGGCGACGGCTGGACGCTCGAGCCGGCGCTCAACGAAATCGTCGTTCACGGGCCCCGGCGGGGCCACGGCGGCGGCGCGTCGATCGAGGTTTACATCGACGGAACGCGATACGCGGGTGGCCACGCCGACGGCGTCCTCGTCTCGACGCCCACGGGTTCGACCGCGTACAACCTGAGTGAGGGGGGGCCGCTGATTCACCCGACTGCTGACGCGCTCGTCGTCACGCAGATGGCCGCGACCGAGGCGATGCCGCCGCTGGTCGTCGACCCCGACTCGGAACTGACCCTCACCGTCTCCGGCAGCGAGACGGCCTACGCGATCAGCGACGGGCGGAATCGGACGCGCCTCGAGCCACCCGCCACGGTCACCGTCACGCTCGCGGACGATCCCGTCACGCTCGTCGGCCCGCGGACGAACTTCGTCGGCGGCCTCGAGAAACTCGAGTGAGCGAACCGGGGGTTACGGGCCGTCGTCGGTTTCGGCCGTCTCGGCGCTTTCTGCCCCGTCGGTCTCTTCGCTCTCACCGGGCCCGGATTCGACGGCCGACGGTACCGGCAGGTTGGGATCGCGATACGGATTCCGTCCGTAGGCGGGCAGCCCCTCCTCGAGCTGTGCTTTCAGGACTCGGCGAAGTCGGTTCAGGCTCGTCGTGTCGAGTCCGTACTGTGCCGCGAGCCGTTCGAACGCCGGCTCGTCGGTGATGTCGTGGGCTCTGTACCGGCCGAACAGTTCGTCCATCCGGTCGGCCGACAGCGCCTGGGCATCGACGTCGTCGAGGCCGAAATACGCCTGCCGGTCGACGTCGACGACGTGTCTGATCACGACCAGCGCGACCTTCGGGATCGCACGCTGGCTCCCGAACTCCGTGAGGTCGATCTCGTCCATCACGCCGAGCGCGAGGTCGCGTTGCCACGGCGTCACCTCGAGTGCGTTACACAGCGCCTGTGTCGTCCGCAGTCGATCGAGGTGGTGGGCACGTTCGCTGTAGCCCGGCGTCGCCGCGTGCTGTTCGTCGTGGAGGCGGCGAACGCTCTCGGAGAGGTCACCGTCGGGCGAGTCAGGGCGGCCGATGACGGTCGCACTCGGCGTGACGACGCCCCACCGGCGAACCGTCCCATCGCGCTTTCCGTCCGCACGGGAGAGCGATCCGGAGCCGGGGCGCGTCTCGAGGCGGCGCTCGCCGTCGGAGTCGCGGGGCCGCTCGAGCGTGGCGCCCTGCTCGTGATTCGATCCGGAATCGACACCGTCGTCTCTCATCTCGTCGGTGGCTCCGCGGGGGAGACGGAAAAATGCTCGCTCGTTTCGCAGGCCCGTGGCCGTCGTGACGAAAAAGCGAAACAGGACGATCCGGGCGCTGTCGTAGCTTCGGCCGCCCGCGCTGCGTCAGCCGTCCGAGACGGATCCGTCGCCGAAAGCCACCGCTCGAGCAGTTATTGCCCTCGAAAATCCCTTCGTATCTTCGGCTTGTGACCAGAAGCACTTAAAGAACGGCGTCGGAATCGCCCGCTCGAGTCGCCGCGATCATCTCGTCGACGAACCGGTCGATTCGGTCGGCGTCCGGTCCGTCCCGCGCGTGGACCGCGGGATCGATCTCCCGCGGGGGATGGGCGAACGAGCGCCCGACGACGTCGCCGACCGTGACGCCGCCCTCGCCGCGTCGCTTTCGCTCGAGCAACGCGCGGGCGCGGTCGATCCGGTCGTCCTCGAACGCCGTCGGTGCTTGCTCGGTCAGAAAGCGGTCGAACTCGAGGGCAGGCAGGTCGTGATCGCAGCGTTCGCCGGTCGCGCGCAGATAGCGGGCGTACATCGACGCCCGACAGATCGTCAGGTTTCGCTTTACCGTGGCTCGAGTCTGGGTTTCGGTGTACCGGTCGTTCTCGGCCGAGACGGTCGCCGTGCCGTCGTCAGTTTCGACCACGTAGCCGTCGTCGGTCGTCTCGACGATCGGAAACGTCTCGTCGTCGGTCCGGACCAGGTGGTGGGAGACGTATTTCCGGTAGTTGCTCGTCGCAATGCCCCGCCAGGCGTGATAGAGGTCCATCGGATCGTACGTCCGTTCGACGTACGCCGCGAGGTCGGCTGGATCGTACGCGCTCCGATAGCGAATCGGGCTCCGAAGCAGGTCGATCGCCCCGTCGTTGGAGTCGACGAGCAGCGATGCGAACGTCCGGACGTCCCACCCCTGAAACTCGAGATCGATTCCGGCGCAGTCGCCGTCCTCGAGGCGTTCGGAAGCCACGATGGTCGTCGGTGGCTCGGTAACATGGGCGTACCGCCGGAGGTCCGACTGGACGAAAACGAGTCCGACGTCGTAATCGCTCTCCGGCCCGGCCGCGGCCCACCCGTGGCTTCCGCGAGCGGCCGCCAGAACGACGCGAACGTCACGGTCGGACTCGAGCGCGGCTACCGAACCGTCGACAGCATCGACCACGGCCGCTGGAACGGTCGTCATCGGAAGAACGAATCGAGGGCCGGTCCCGTGTGGGGACTACCCCGTACTATATCTCTACCTTGTGACCAGAGGCACTTAAAGGGGGTCGGCAGGTCGTTGTCGTTACGATTACAGTTCTGTCCGACGGTGTCATACGGTTTACTGTACGTCCGTGCCGGCGCACCCGCCGCCCGGGTCGCGGGTGCGCCGGTAAACAGTTACAGTAAACCGTATCAGAGGGCGAAACGGTTGTTTCACCGCCCCCGTCGGACGGGAGTGACCCGCTCACTGGGGACGGGAGTCCGGGTAGTCGTGGCCAACGACGAGTGCGAGGACGTGGATCGCGAGCAGCCCCACGAACAGCGTCAGCATTCCCACCGAGTCGATACCCAGGAAAACGATGGGCACGTACGCTACGGGCAGGAGCGTTCCGAGCCAGAAGCCGGCGACGGTTGCGGAGTCGGCGAGACGCATGAGTACGACCTCAGCGCATCGACTCAAGCGCGATGAACGAATCACCGTGAGCCGTCAGCCAACTGCTCACCAGTCGATCCTCGCTCGCACCCTGCGGAAAGATTGCACACTCGTTCGGCGCATCGTCGTTCTCGATCACGACGTGGTCGAGTTCGTCGGTCGGATCGTCGGGGTCGGGAGTTCGGGGTTCGGCATTGTGTGACATGTGATAACAGGCGAGGGTCCCGCCAGCAGAATCTATCCGGTCCCGGAGTATTGTTATCGATAGGTTAAGACTCCGAACGCAGCGCAATCTACCGACGCCGATCTGATTCGAACCGTTTACACAGGTAATAAAGAACTGGACGGGAGATAACGTGTAGGCAGTCGTTGCGGCCCGTTCCGTCGAGTAGACGGCTAGTTCCGTCGGGTAAACCAGAATTTCTTTCGGATAATAGTGTCTTAACGCGAGCCGTTCCACCGTTCGGAAGCGGGCGGTTGGTACGTTTCGACGACGACCACCCGTCGGAGCTCCCACCGAGACTACCGCTCCGGTCTGGAGCCGAGGGTCATCGTCTCGACAGTCTCCGCCCCGTTCCTGAGCAGCCGTAACTCGAGGTCCTCCCCGGGGCTCGTCTCGAGAGCGAGAAACGTCGAGAGCGCGTGACGGTCCGGAATCGGCTCGCCGTTCATCTCGAGGATGACGTCGCCGCCGACGGGGATGGACTCCCCCCGGCGTCTGGCGGATCGATCCGCTCCCTTCAGTACGCCGTCGGCCGGCCCGTCGGAGAGAACGCCGACGACGATGACACCGGTTGCCGCGTCCAGGTCGTTCTCCTCGGCGACGAGGCGGTCGACGGTTGCGAGCGTAATCCCCATGTAGGAGTGGTCGAACTCGCCGTCTTCGATCAGCGCCGGCACGACGCGCTCGGCCAGAGCAGCCGAGATCGCAAAGCCGATGTTGTTCCCGCCGCCAGCGTTGACGATCCCGACGACGTTCCCTTCGAGGTCGACGAGCGGGCCGCCGCTGTTTCCGGGGTTGACCGCCGCGTCGGTCTGGACGACGTTCGGAAACGAGAACTGCCGACCCGGCGCGTCGAGCGTGCGATCGACGCCGCTGACGATGCCCGCGGACATCGACCCTTCGAGGCCGTAGGGGTTGCCGATCGCGAGCACCTGTTGTCCGACCACGGGCCGTTGCTCGGTCAATGAAAGCGGCGTTGCGGCGTCCGGCACGTGGTCCGCCTCGAGGACGGCGATGTCGCTGTACCGATCGATGCCGACGAGTCGCGTCGCCGTCCAGTCGCCGTTTATATACTGGAGGTCGACCTCCTCGCCGTCCGCGACGACGTGTTCGTTGGTCACGATGTGTCGATCGTCGTAGAGAAATCCCGAGCCCTGACCGCGGCCTTCGCCCTCGGTGAGGGGATCCTCGACGCCGAACACTCGGACCTGCGTCACGGAGTCGATGATCGCGTCGTAGACGTCGGTGAACGCCGACCCGTCGGCGACGTCGCCGCGTTCGATCTCCGAGGACACGCCGCCCTCGAGAGCGCTGTCGCGCTGGGGTTCCGCACAACCGGCGAGAACGCCGGCGAAACCGCCGCCGGCCGCAGCGAGGAGGCGCCGACGGCTCAGATTAGGACCGTGCATATCCGACGGGTAGGACCACACCCTTTTGAACACCGGGGAAAGCAGGACGACACGACTCGAGGCGGACGACAGTTCCCTCAAGCGCCGGAACGGAACCCTCGAGCGTCGGGGCGCCAGTTCCCTCGAGCGCCGGAACGGAACCCTCGAGCGCCGGGAAAGGAAAACGTGTTACGCGCGGCCCCCCACCCTCGGCACATGATCACGGAAGACGCCCGCGAACTGCTGGCGACGGGAGCGGTCTGTGACTCCTGTCTCGGGCGGCCGTTCGCCGATCGGAGTTTCGGGCTGACCAACGCCGAACGCGGCCGGGCGCTCCGGACGACGGTCGCGCTGGCCGCCGACGACGATTTCGAACCGGACGAACCGACCAACTGCTGGGTCTGTGAGGGGTATTGCGGAACGTTCGACGCCGTCGCAGCCGCGGTCGTCGACGCCCTCGAGGGCGTCGAGTTCGCCACCTACCAGGTCGGCTCGCAGGTGCCGCCGCTGGTCGAGGAAAACGAGCGGCTGTTTCGGGAGGACGCCGGACTCGACCCCGAGGTCGGCGAGTCGATGAAACGCGAGGTGAACCGCGAGGTCGGCCGCCGCATCGGGGCGAAAACTGGCACCGACGTCGACTTCGACCGGCCTGACGTCCTCGCCGTCGTCGACCTCGCGGGATTCGATCCGCTCGAAACGCTCGAGTCGGATAGCGTGACGAGCCACGCGGTCGACGTACAGGTGAACCCAGCGTTCGTATACGGCCGCTACCGCAAACTCGAGCGGGACGTTCCCCAGACCGAGTGGCCCTGCCGAGAGTGTGGCGCCAGCGGCGTCCAACTCGGCGACGACGGCGAGGAGCCCTGTGACCACTGCGACGGCACCGGCTACATGTACGAGACGAGCGTCGAACAGGTCGTCAGACCGCACGTCGTCGAGGCGATGGACGGCGACGAGGGAACCTTCCACGGGGCCGGCCGCGAGGACGTCGACGCCCGGATGCTCGAGGAGGGTCGGCCGTTCGTGCTCGAGGTGAAACGGCCCCGCGTTCGCGATCCGGACCCGGCCGAACTCGAGCGCGAGATCAACGCGGCCGCCGAGGGTGCGGTCGAAGTCGACGGTCTCCGACTCGCGACCTACGAGATGGTCGAGCGCGTGAAAGAACACGACGCGAGCAAGCACTACCGCGCGGACGTCGAGTTCGGCGACCCGGTCGACCGCGAGGCCTTCGAGGCCGCACTCGAGGAACTCTCGGGCACCACCGTCGAGCAGTACACCCCCCAGCGCGTCGACCACCGGCGGGCGAACCTCACCCGCGAGCGGACCGTCTACGAAATCGACGGCGAACTGCTCGAGCCGACGCGTGCAGACGTCCGCCTCCACGGCGCTGGCGGGCTGTACGTCAAGGAACTCATCAGCAGCGACGACGGCCGCACGGAGCCGAGTCTCGCCGGATTGCTCGAGACCGACGCAGAGGTGACCGCCCTCGACGTCACCGGCGTCGAAGGGGAAGACGAGCCGTTCGAACGTGAGGCGTACTTCCGGGACGAGCCCCGCGAGGCGTAACGGCCATCTCGACCGGACCGGTCGCCGGGACGATAAAACGATTTATCGGCGGGCGTCCCACCGTGCCCGTATGCAATTCGGCGTCGACGAGGCAGGAAAGGGACCCGCCCTGGGATCGATGTTCGCCGCGGCCGTCTCCCTCGAGGACCCTGCGTACCTTCCCGACGGCATCGCGGACTCGAAGCGACTGACGCCGGACCGGCGGGAGGAACTGGCGGACGAACTGCGAGCGGACGACCGGATCGCCGTCGGCGTCGCCGAGATCACGCCGGCGCGGATCGATCACCCGGAGACGGACATGAACTCGCTGGCCGTCGAGGCCCACGCCGGAGCGATCGACGCCGCGCTCGAGGGATACGACGTCGTCCAGTCCGAAACCGACCCTATCGCCGGCCTCTGTGACGCCTGTGATACCGACGCCGAGCGGTTCGCCCGTCGAGTCGTCGGGGCGTGCTCGCTCGAGGCTGATTCCGGGCTCGACCTCGAAGCGCGCCACGGCGCGGACGACGAGTCGAAACTCGTCGGCGCGGCCAGTATCGTCGCGAAGGTCGAACGTGACGCCCACGTCACCGCCCTCGCCGAGGAGTACGGGGACGTCGGCAGCGGCTACCCGAGCGATCCGACCACCCGCGAGTTCCTCGAGTCCTACGTCGACGATCACGGTAACCTCCCGCCGTTCGCACGCGAGTCGTGGTCGACCTGTGCGGACGTGCTCGCCGACGCCGAGCAGACCGGACTGGGACAGTTCTGATACGGTCCGTTGTCCGTGAGTGCCGTGGGGCCGCGAATCGCCCTTGGTTGTACCGCTAACGCGGTACGACAGTCTCGATGACGTCCGTACGCATGACGCGTCCGCAACCCGAGCGGCGGATTCTTCCGTGTCACAGCGTGTCGATCCTGTGGTTTGATGTCTCGAATCCCCGTGAGGTACGTCCGTGATCGTCGTCCTTGCGCTCCTCGGGCTGGCCGCGATCGCAACAATCGTCGTCTGGATCGGCAGTACGTGGCTCGAGACGGCCGCCGATCGGATCGCGGTCGGCTACGGCGTTCCGGCCGTCGTCCAGGGGGCGATCATCGCCGCCGTCGGCTCGAGTATGCCGGAACTGGTGACCGTCCTCCTCGCGACGCTGCTGCACGGCGAGTTCGAACTCGGCGTCGGTGCGATCGTCGGCTCCGCGGTGTTCAACCTCCTCGTCATTCCCGGGATCGCGGCCCTCGCCGGACCCGGCGGGATGGAGACGGGGCGGGCGCTCGCGTACAAGGAGGCGCTGTTCTACATGCTGGCGGTCGCGACCCTCCTACTTACCTTCTCACTGGCAGTCATCTACAACCCGGTCGAGGGGGTCGGACTCCAGGGCGACGTCACCCGGCCGCTCGCGGCGTTTCCGCTGGTCATCTACGGCCTCTACGTGTTCACGCAGTACCTCGATACGGCCGAACACGAGGGCGCGGCCGATCCGACGGTGGATCGAACCCGCGCCTGGCTCCGCTTCGGGGCTGGGCTGGTCGTCATCGTGATCGGCGTCGAGGGGCTCGTCAGGGCGGCGATCGGCCTCGGCGAGGCGTTCGGCACGCCCGCGTTCCTGTGGGGGATGATCGTCGTCGCCGCCGGTTCGAGCGTCCCGGACGCGTTCGTCAGCGTCACTGCCGCCCGATCGGGTCGGCCGTCGGTCAGCCTCGCGAACGTCCTCGGGAGCAACGTCTTCGACCTGCTGGTCGCCGTCCCGGTCGGCGTCCTCGTCGCCGGCACCCTGACGATCACCTTCGCTCACGTCGTCCCGATGATGGGGTTCCTGCTTGCCGCGACGATCGTCTTCTTCGCGATCGTACGCACAGACATGCTGTTGACCGTGCGCGAGGCGTACGCGCTGCTCGCCATTTACGGCGTGTTCGTCGCGTGGCTCGTCCTCGAGAGCGTCGGTGCGACGGGGATCGTCCCGACCTGACGGTCGGGAGAGCGCTCGGGACGGAGAAAGCGACCCCACAATGGAGGTGTAAAACGAAATCGTCCGGGGGGTTACTTGTCCGTCAGCAGACGCTGAAGGATGTCACCGTAGGCCGGTCGAGTGATGAGCACGCCGATCAACACGCCGAGGATCGTGATGATCGCGAATCCGCGGAGGTCGCCGAGGCTCAACACCGCAAGCGGCGACAGCGCGATGATCGTCGTCGCCGCGGCGGCCCCGATGATCCAGAACGCCTTCCGGAACCGGGACTCGAACACCCGACTCGAGTTGACGTCGCCTTCGTCCATCACCTCGTCGGCGATGATGACCAGGTCGTCGACCCCGGTCCCGACGACGGCGATGAACCCGGCGACGTGGGAGAGATCCAGCGGCATGCGTATCGCCGCGGCGAAGCCGAGCAGGATGACCACCTCGGCCATCGCCGTGAGGAACATCGGTGCCGCGACCCGCGGGTTCCGGTATCGCAGGAAGATCATCCCGCAGACGGTCAACACCGCGAGCCCGCCGATGATGATCGAGTACAGCTGGAACTGCTGGGCCTGCGTCGGCTCGACGGAGTACGTCTGCTCGCGGCTAAAGTCGAGCGGAGCCTCGAGTGCGCCGGAACGCAGGTTGACCGCGAGGTGGTGGGCGTCTTGCTGGGTCGGAACGATCATCTGGAACGTCGGGTCGTTCACCCACGTCTGTGCGTGCATGTTCTGGCCGAGGTCGCCGCCCATCCGGTGAACGTCGACGATATCGTCGTCGACCATGGTGAGCAGACACCACTGCGGGTCGTCGTGCTGGTCGTCGAACTCGCCGGTCGTCCGATCGAACCGTTCGTTGGTGTGACAGCGCTCGAGCCCTTCGCTCGTGAATCCGAGCTCACGCATCGACTCCTGGTACTCCATTGCGGGGCTGTTGCCGTCCTCGTCTTCGGTCGCGTCGACGGTGACCGGGACGTAGTGGTAGCCCCGCTGGTCGTTGTACGACGCCGTTCCCGGTTCGGCGATCTGGTCGCCTTGAAGGACGGTGGTGTTGGTGTGGCCGCCGTCCTCGGCGGGGTGGTACGCGACGATTCGGACGTCACCACGGTCGCTCAACAGCTCACGGAGCTCCTCGGGGCTCATGCCGGGCACCTCGGTGACGATGTAGTACTGTCCGCCGAGGGTCGCTTCCTGGTAGGTCTGTCCGCCGGAGAGACCGGCCTCGTTGATGCGCAACTCGATCGTATCGAGAATCGAGTCGCGGGTCTGCTGGGTGACGCCGTCCTCGATGTCGTCCTCGGTGACCCCCTCCACGCCGGCCGACTGCAACGCCTCCGCGAACTCCGCGTGACTCACGTCGGCGGAGAATATCTCCGCAGTGTAGCGGTTGTTGTCCTCGTGGAACCTGACTCGCGTGTCGGCCGACTCGAGATCGGCGTTTTCGTACTCGTACACTGCGAGCGCCTGTGCCACCTCGCGTTGCTGGTCGTGTTCGATGTCGATGTCGGCGGTCATCCCGATCGGCGGCGCGCTCACCCGCGTTCCGCCCTCGAGTCCGAGACCGTACTCGATGTTCGACGCGCCCTGGTCGACGGTCTCGTTTTCGCCGGCCAGCGAGTCGTCGGCGATGATTCCGCCGGGGATGAACAGGGCGACGAGCGCAGCGCTGACGAAGGCGATGATCAGGATCAGCCGCCAGTACTCTTTGACGAACGCTTTCGGCCCCATTACGATCTCACCCCCTCGAACTTGTACCAGCGAAGGAGACTGACGTTTAGCATGTACGTGTTCATCAGGTCGGTCGCGAGGCCGACGAAGAGGATGATGCCGATCGACGCGAGCAGTTCGACGCCGAACAGCGACGCCGCGATCCCCATGACGAGCATCGCCATCATCGACGTAACCGTCATCGTGATACCGGTCCGGGTCGCCCGGTGAACGCTCTCGTAGAAATCACCGCTCCGTCGGAGGATGTGGTTGTTCAACAGGATGTCCGAGTCGACCGAGTATCCGATCAACATCAACAGTGCGGCGACGGTTCCCAGCGAGAGCTGAATGCCCGCAAGCGACATGAACGCGAGCGGGATCACGATATCCGAAAACGCCGAGGCGACGATCGCGATCGACGGGACGAACGTCCGAAAGAGCAAGAACGCGAGGACGCTCATTCCGAGAAACGCGACGGCGATCCCCAGCAGCGCGGTCTGCTGGGCCTGCTGGGCGAAACTCGGTGAGGCCGTCGATTCGGACTGGACGATCGACGCGTCTCCGTCGGCCTCGAGGTTCGATTCGGCCTGATCACTCAGTCCCTGGATTATCCCCTCGTCTTCGATGCCGGCGAACTGCACCGTGTACTGATTGTCGACGCCCGGTGCCTGGATCGCCTGGATCGAATCGGGTTCGCGATCGAAGGCGTTCCGGATCTCCTCTTCGGACGACGTCGTCTGGATCGTCAGTTCCGCTCCGCCGGCGAAGTCCATCCCCAACTGGACCGGCGCTCCGGTCAGGAGAAACGACCCGCTGAGGACGAGCAGTGCAACCGCGAGAAGCGCAAGTGGCACCGCCGCGAGCTGGCGGTTGCTGTACCGGGTGTACTCTATCTCCGGTACGTCGAAATACCCCATGTATCGGACCACTGGCAGTCAGCCGAAGTAAGCCTTCTCAATTTCCTCAGCATATTTCACATCAGTCGTGTGCGGAATTTACGAGGGGCTAAAGAGTCTCGAGCCCGTACAGACGGGTATGACGTCCAATTCGAGCCGTTCCGGCGACCGACTCGAGGAGCGCGCCGACGAGACGCGAGCGGGGACGCCGTCGGCCGATCGCGTCGTCGTCTCGTATCCGGCGGACCTCTCGGAGTGGGGACGGTTTCAGGTCGAGAAACCGTCGTTCCGCGCATTCTTGCGAAAGACCCGCGAGAGCGCCCGGGAAGGTGACCTGTGGGAGGAGTTCGTCGGCGTCGGGTGCTGTGGCAACACGCTCGACGTTCCGTTGCGCGTCGAACGCGTCGATGGCGGAGCGACGATCGCAGACGAAACGACGATCGAGTACGAGGTCCGTGACGCCTGTGGACTCGATGGGAGCTGGCGGGTCCAGAGCGCAGGCGGGCCGAGTCGAACGTAAGTTTCCGTACGATTCGGGGTTGCTTCGGACCACTCGAACTCGCTCCGATCTACTCGAGTCCGGCCACTCGAGGACGATACGACCCACTCGAACTCGTTCTGAACCACTCGAGTTCGGCCACTCGAGGACGATACAGCCCACCCTCGACGGTACACTTCGTACGTGCGACGGTACATCGGACGGATCGTTCACCGGTCTGCGATACACTCACAGGTCGTCGCGGCCTCCGGGAAGACGGACAACGGTCCGTCTCAGTCGGGGAGATACCGGACGCTCACCACTCCGTCGTCGGCCGACCGGCGCACTTCGACGCGGACCGCCTCGAGTCGTGCCGCCCGTGCGATCGTCTCGTCGTCCTCGAGGATATCCCTGGCAGCGTCGTCGACTTCACCATCCGGAACCCGGAGGACGTGGACCTCGCCGGTTCCGGCTCGCTCCTCCCGGTGAAGGTCGCCGACGGCCGCGTCGGCCGCCAGATCTTTCGAGTGCTGAGTCGGTTCGAGGTCGCTGTCGACCAGGTCGACCGACCGACGGTCGTCGACCTCGATCACCTGCCAGGTGACCTCGAGCGGGGGATCGGGTGCGAGCGTCGCCTCGACGACGTCCTGGACCTCGAGGCCCGGGTTCGACGCGAGGGTGTGGACCTGTGCGGTCTCGACGTCCCGGACGACGGCCGACTCGGCTTCGGCGTGGGTGACGACGAACGTCCCCGTCTGTTCGCTCATACCGGCTCGTAGGGCCGGGGCCGTTTTCGGGGTTTCGTCTCCGGTCGGTCGTCACAGACGCAGACGGCCCGAAGACGCCAGCGCGTGGCGCAACCCCTTTAGCCCCGGCGAACGCCTTCTCGGCCATGGACGTCGACATCGGGAACGCGCTCGCGTCGGTGGCCTCGCCGGGCGTCTCGAGGGAGGGGCTCGAGCGCCTCGACGAGCGGGTCGCCGTGGCTCACGAGCGCATCGAGCGGGGGATGGAAAACCGGGAACACGGCTACGAAGCGTTGAACTTGCCGAACCGGACCGAGCCGGACGAAATTCGGACCGCCGTCGAACCGGTCGCCGGCCCCGACACCGAGACGCTGCTCACGATCGGCATCGGCGGAAGTGCACTCGGCGCGGCGACGATCACGAACGCGCTGGCGGACGAGGGGGACACAGAGGCGATCTACCTCGACAACGTCGATCCCGAGTGGGTCTCGAGTCACCTCGAAGGGGCATCACTCGAGCACACCGCGATCAACGTCGTCTCGCGGTCGGGCACCACGGCGGAGACGCTGGCGAACTTCCTCGTCGTCCGCGACGCGTTCGAGTCGGCAGGCGTCGACTGGACCGAGCGGACCATCGTGACGACCGGCGAGTCTGGCCCGCTGCGGGACCTCTCGGACCGTCACGATCTCCCGGCGTTGACGGTCCCCGACGGCGTTCCGGGCCGCTTTTCCGCCCTCTCCGCGGTCGGCATGGTCGCCGCCGCGGTCTGTGGCCACGACCCCGAGGCGCTGCTCGAGGGCGCGGCCGCCGAGGCCGACTCGCTTTCCGGCTCGCTGTTCGAGTGCCCGGCCTACGCCTACGGCGCGACCAGTTACGCTCTCGACGCCCGCGGAGCGGGGACGAACGCGATGATCCCGTACGCGGAGTCCCTCGAGACCTACGCGGAGTGGTTCGCTCAGCTGTGGGCCGAGAGCCTCGGCAAGGACGAACTCGGCCAGACGCCGGTTCGCGCCCTCGGCGTCACCGACCAGCACTCCCAGCTTCAGCTCTACCGGGCCGGCCCGCGTGACAAGCTCGTCACCTTCGTCAAACCGCGGACGGGGCCGGATCGCCCGATCCCAGAAACCGACGTGGACGACCTCGCGTACCTCGGCGATTCGACGCTCGGCGAGCTACTCGAGGCCGAGTTCGAAGCGACGGAAGCGAGTCTGGCGGCCGCCGGCCGACCGAACGTTCGCGTCGAACTCGAGTGCGTCGACGAGTACGAACTCGGCGGGCTGCTGTACGGGATGGAGGCCGCCTGCGTGCTCGCGGGCGAGCTGTACGGCGTCGAGACGTTCACCCAGCCGGCGGTCGAGTGGGCGAAAAAGGCAACGCGGGGACTACTGGGTGGCGGCGAGTTCGACGAAGCGGACGCCGTCACCGAAAAGACCGAACTCCGCGTCGAGCGGTGACGCCTAGTGGCGTCCCAACCCTGAACTGATGAGCGAAATCATGCGGTGTGGTTCGATTTCGCTCATCAGTCGACGTTTGGGAGGGTACTAGAGTGGCCACTGGAGACGGCCCCAGGAGGGCGACTGATATTCACACAGTTCCGTCCGACAGTATCAGAACGAACGGAGTGAGTGATACGGATTACTGTCACTGTTTACCGGCGCACCCGCCGCCCTGGTCGCGGGTGCGCCGGTAAGGACTGACAGTAAACCGTATGAGAACCGCGGATGCTGCGCTCGGTGTGTTCATCGTTGCAGTTGTTACTATCCCGACCGAACGGCCGCTTCGAGCGGCGAAAGACAGTACCAACGGAACCGATTTACGATCGGGTGGTCGTCCCGTCTGCCGGTCGGTCGGCGTCCCGGGTCCCGCTCGAACACCGGTCGTTGGCCGGTTGCGGAGGTCCTATGAGGCCTCGCTCGAAATCGTACGTATGACCGAGACTGCACGGTCCGACGCGGTCTCCGTTCCGTCCGCCGTCGTCCCCGGAATCGGGATCTTCCTCTCGGCCGTGGTGCTCGCCACCCTGTTCGTCCCCGTCAACCGCGGCGTCGACGATCCGGCGATCTGGGCGTCGGTCGGGTTCGCGACCGTCGCCACACTCGCCTTTCTGGTCGGCGCGACAGCCGTGGCCAATTCACGGACAAGCGGCTGGATCGGGGCGGCCTCGAGCACCGTCGTCGTCTTGCTCGTCGGCTACGCCCTGAATCAGGGGATCACCGCACCGGTTTCAGTTCCGCTCGTCTCCACCCCGGCACCGCTGCTCTTCGCGACGTTCTGTGTCGCAGGACTGGCCACCGGAATCGGAGCGGCCTACGCCGTCGGAGTCGATATCACCGGGCTCGTGGTTCGAAGTGCCTATACGGCACTCCTTTCGGCAGTCGGTGCCGTCGGCCTGGTCAGCGCCCAGTTCGCGACGCTCTTTCTGTTGCTCCCGATCGTACTCGCCGCCGGCATGCCGTCGATGCCCCAGTTTATGGTCCTCTCCCAGATCGGGATGGCCGTTGGAACCGGCGTCGTCGCGGGAGGATATCTCCTCGTCCGCCAGTTCGACCTGTCGTATATCGACCTCGAGATTCCGTCGAAGCGCGACGTTCTCTGGACCGTCGGCGGCATCATCGTCCTCTTCGGTGCGCTGTTCGTGATTTCGACCGTCTTCTACACGACCGGCGTGGAGAGTTCCGACCACGGAACCGCCCAGCAGGCCGAGGAGAACCCCGAGATACTGCTCGTGTTGATCCCCGCGTCGTTGCTGGTCATCGGCCCGTTCGAGGAGTTGCTCTACCGGAACGTAATCCAGAAATCGCTGTACGAGACGTTTTCGCGCTACGGTGCCGTCGTCGTCGGGAGCGTGATCTTCGCTGCCGTCCACGTACTCGCGTACGCCACTGCCGGCGTGGGAGAGGTCATCGCGAGTCTCGGCGTCGTGTTCGGACTCTCGATCGTCCTCGGAATCATCTACGAACGAACCGAGAACCTTGTCGTACCGGCGCTCATCCACGGCGCGTACAACGCCATCCTCTTTGCGAACCTCTATCTGAGCGTCGCCTGATACGGATTACTGTAACTGTGTACCGGCGCACCCGCGCCCCGGGCGGCGGGTGCGCCGGCAATGATTACAGTAAACCGTATGACCGCCTGGACACTCGAGACGCGAATTCAGTCAGTTTCCGCCTCAGACGCGAATTCGGTCGGTTTCCGTCTCAGTTCGGGTTCTTCCGGGCGAGCGCGGAGCCACAGATCGGGCACCGATCTTTCTCCTCGTCGAACTCCCGTCCACAGCCCTGACACTGGAAGTGCCAGTGGCGCTGCTCGTCGATCCCCTCCCGGGCGATCACCTCGACGTCGACGTTGAGTTTCTCGGCGACGTTTTGCATCGCGTAGTCGTCGGTCACCAGCGTTCCGTCGAGTTCGAAACTCGCGGCGACGAGTCGAACGTCGGTTTCCGAGAGCACCTCGAGGTCGCCGGACTCTCTGGCCGCGCGCTCGACTTTCTCCGTCGTATCATCGTTCGGAATGTGGATGTGCATCCCGGAGCCCTCCATCGCATCGTAGCGATAGGCGCTTTCGTCCTCGAGTTCGTCGCGGACGAGCGGGATCGTCGACGTCTGTCCTGTCGTGTGAAAGTCGTGAATAAAAGCCGAGGAGTCGAGAACGTACATACCGTTAGCGCTTGACGACGATGTAATCTTTCACCGCCTGAACGCGGCTGACAGGGACGAGAAATCGGCCGGCGTCGTCGATGTCGAAGTCTACTGTCTGGGTCGGCACCTCTTCGTCGGGTTCGACGATGAGATCGTGCAGACCACCGGTTTTGAGGTCCATCGTGATGTTATAGAGCAATCCGAGCTCGGTGCCGTCGGATCCCATGACGGACTTCCCCGAGAGGTTTTCAGCGAGTATCTCGCTCATGCATACTCGTATTTACTAATCGGTATTAAAAACACGGGACGCGTTGTATCAACACCCCCACATCACTCGAGACGGTCCGGGCAGGAACCCTACGGTATCGGTCTCCCGACCCCAATCGCGGTCCGCGAACCGACGGCGCCGTGACGATGGGTTTAACTACCGGCCTGCGGACGTCTAGACAAGACCTTCTCTGGTGGTTTACCATGTCGGAACCGGATTCAGACACTCTCGACCCCTCATCCCTCAGAACGCCGATCGTGGCCGTCCTCGGACACGTCGACCACGGCAAGACGAGTCTCCTCGATAAGATCCGCGGCTCCGCGGTTATCGAGGGCGAAGCAGGCGCGATCACCCAGCACATCGGGGCGACCGCCGTCCCGCTCGACGTCATCTCGTCGATCGCAGGAGATCTGGTCGATCCAGACGACTTCGACCTCCCCGGCCTCCTGTTTATCGATACGCCGGGCCATCACTCCTTTACGACGCTTCGCTCGCGCGGTGGCGCGCTCGCGGACATCGCCATCCTCGTCGTCGACGTCAACGACGGCTTCCAGCCCCAGACGCTCGAGGCGCTCGATATACTCAAGCGGTCGCAGACGCCGTTTATCGTCGCCGCGAACAAGATCGACACCGTCCCCGGCTGGAACCCGAACGAAGACTCGCCGATCAACGCGACCTACGACGCCCAGAGCGACCGGGTGAGTTCGCGACTCGACGAGAGCCTCTATGAGATCATCGGCAACCTCTCGGACGAGGGATTCTCCGCCGACCTCTACTGGCGGGTCCAGAACTTCCAGCGCAACGTCGGCGTCGTCCCCGTCTCGGCGATGACCGGCGAAGGCGTGCCCGACCTGCTCGCGGTCATGATGGGCCTCTCCCAGCGGTACATGAAAGAGGAGATGGAGATCGACGTCCAGGGGCCGGGCGTCGGCACCGTCCTCGAGGTCAAAGAGGAGAAAGGATTCGGGACGACCATCGACACCGTTCTCTACGACGGGACGATCCGGGCCGACGACGAGATCGTCGTCGGCGGCCAGAACGATCCGATCGTTACCGAGGTTCGCGCGTTGCTCCAGCCCCGGCCGCTCGCCGAAATCCGTACCGAGAGCCGCTTCGAAAAGGTCGAGGAGGTCTCGGCCGCGGCCGGAATCAAAGTCGCGGCACCCGATCTGGCGGATGCGATGGCCGGCGCGCCGGTACGGATCGTTCGCGATCGTGACCTCGAAGGGGTACGCACAGAAGTCGAAGCCGAACTCGCCGACATCGCCGTCGACACCGAAGAGCAAGGCGTCGTCGTCAAAGCCGATACCCTGGGGAGTCTGGAGGCGATGGCCGACGCGCTGTCGGAGGCGGAACTGCCGATCGTGCGCGCGGAGGTCGGCGACGTCGCCCCGCGGGACGTCTCCGTCGCGTCGACGGCCGAGGATCCGAAACAGCAGGTGATCCTCGGGTTCAACGTCGACACGGTTTCGGACGCCGAACGCCGGGCCGAAAACGACGACGTCAGGATTTTCACCGACGAAGTCATCTACCAGCTGATCGACGAGTACGAGGAGTTCGTCGACGAACTCGAGCGTGCCCAGCAGGATACGATCCTCGAGAACATCGTTCGACCGGCCCGATTCAGGATCCTCCCGGATCACACCTTCCGCCAGAACGACCCCGCCGTCGTCGGCGTCGAAGTGAACTCCGGAACGCTGCAGAACAACACCCACGTCGTCAAGTTCGACGGCAACGAGCCCGAACGCGTCGGTCAGGTCAAAGGCATTCAGGAACAGGGTGAGGACATCGACGAGGCCCGCGCCGGCAACCGCGTCTCGGTCGCCATCGACGGCCCGACCGTCGGCCGCCAGATCGAAGAGGACGACGAGTTGTGGACCCAGATCCCCGAAAAGCACGCGAAGATCTTAGAGCAAGAACTCGCGGGCGAGATCCCCGGCGACGAACTCGAGGCGCTGAACATGTACCTCGAGAAACTCCGCAAGCGCGATCCGTTCTGGGGGAAATAAAAAATCAAATTCCCGATATTCTTTTGGGATATCGGACGAGAACGGAGGGTATGGTTTCCCGTGAAAACAAAGTCGTAGGTGGGTTCGTCGTGGTCGCAATGGTTCTCACTTACGGAGGATTTTGGCTGACCGATTTATCCTCAGAAATGCTGATGGGAGTGCTGATTTTCGTTGGCGTCGTCGCACCGATGGTCGTGAACAACTATCTCGATAACAGAGAATCCGTCTGATCGAGCCGCTGTGTGCACTTTGTAAGTACGCCAGCGTTCACTTCTGGGGCAAGTAAGCAGACGCTGCGAGCGTGTTATCGAGCTGTTTTCGTGGATTTCACCCGCATCTATCGACCATCGACAGATCGCCGGAAAACGGTTCGTCGATCACGTCGAACTCCGCCCGGATCATCGCTTCCCCTTTCTCGTGATCGACGTCGTCACCTGCGACGTGCGCTCGCGGTTGGTTCCGGACGCTGGGCTCCCAGTGACCGCGGACTTCTGTCCGCCCGTCGCGTGGAAACAGTCGCGCGTGCAACTGCCAGTCCCCATCGTCGGATAGCCGAACGAGGTTGCCGCGTTCGTAGACGACCTCGTCGTCACGCTCGTACGCGTGGAGGTACGACAGGTAGTATTCGGAGAACCCGCGCCGTTTGAACTCCGTAATCGCGTCTGCCGGGGGCATATCGAGCACGCCGATGTACCCTGCCTCCGACGGCGTACAGACGGCGAGCGATTGCGGTACGTAGTCGTTCAACTGCTCGTAGGAGAGACGCGCCGCCGTCGTTCGAACCGACGACGGTGACGCGACGTGGGCGACTCCGCCGGCCGTAAGCACTCCGGCACCGGAAACGGCCAAAAACTTCCGCCGATTCATCGGCTAAACCACTGTTACGGCGGAGTAAACGCGTCAGGATGCAATTATTCACCCATTATAGCAACAGCTGAAATTAGTCACAGACCGCACACAGACAGCGCCCGGAGAACGGGGTGTTCCGTCAGGTCTCCGGGCGTTGTCTGTTGGATGGAGTACAGTGACGTTCAGTTGCTTAGGGAAAACGCTCGATCCCAACTCGCGCGCCGCCGTCGACGGCCTCGAGCGGGTCGGTATCAGTCACCCGTGCGACGACGGTCACCGGCGAGGCGGCCCGGGGTTCGTCGTCGACGCTTGCTGGCGTCGGCCCCCAGAACAGACAGAGTTTGTTCCCGGGCGGCCAGTAGGCGATCGCCCCTTCTGGAACTGCCTCGCGGGCGTTCTCGGCGGGTACGTCGACCGGCACGTCGAAGTAGAGTTCGTCGCCCCACCGAACCGCCTCGCCCGCAACCGGGAGCGCGCCCTCGAGTGCGTCTCTCGTCTCCGGCGCGTCGCCGGTCCAGTTCGCCTCGAGGGAGATCCCGTCGACGATAACTCGAAGGTCGGCCATACGGGAGCGACGAAGCGCGGTCACTTCAACCGTCGGGCTCTCGTCTCGAGCCCTCGAGTAGGGCGAGTACGCGTTCGTCTCTCGTGGAAATCGAACGGCGACGGGGGTGACAGCGAGTGTCGGGGACGGACCGGTCCCGAAATCGTTTTCAACTGCTCGCGCGCACACTCGGTATGCCGACGGAATCGGACACTCATTATGACCCCGCTCTGGGGAACAAGTTCATCTTCGTCACCGGCGGGGTGATGTCGGGACTCGGCAAGGGGATCACGGCCGCGAGCACCGGCCGTCTTCTCAAAAACGCCGGGTTCGACGTCACCGCGGTCAAGATCGACCCGTACCTGAACGTCGATGCAGGGACGATGAACCCCTACCAGCACGGCGAAGTCTACGTTCTGGAAGACGGTGGTGAAGTCGACCTCGACCTGGGGAACTACGAACGGTTTCTCGACGTCGACATGACCTCGGATCACAACGTCACCACCGGGAAGACCTACCAGCACGTCATCGAGAAAGAACGCGCCGGCGACTATCTGGGCAAGACCGTCCAGATCATTCCGCACATCACCGACGACATCAAACGCCGCATCCGGGAGGCAGCCGACGGCACCGACGTCTGCATCGTCGAAGTCGGCGGCACGGTCGGCGACATCGAGGGGATGCCCTACCTCGAGGCGCTCCGGCAGTTCGCCCACGAGGAAGACCCAGAGGACATCCTCTTCGTCCACGTCACGCTGGTTCCCTACTCGAAAAACGGCGAACAGAAGACGAAGCCGACCCAGCACTCGGTCAAGGAGGTCCGCTCGATCGGCCTCCAGCCGGACGTGATCGTCGGCCGCTGTGAGGACCGCTTAGAGCCCGAGACCAAAGAGAAGATCGGGCTGTTCTGTGATATCCCGACCGAAGCGGTGTTTTCGAACCCCGACGTCGAGGACGTCTACCACGTCCCGCTGATGGTCGAAGACGAGGGGCTCGATCAGTACGTTCTCGAGCGTTTCGGTCTCGCCGACGAAGCGCTTCCGGAGGGGGAACGAGCCAATGAGTGGCGCGAGATCGTCACCACCGAGAAAGACGGCGCGGTCGACGTCGCGCTGGTCGGCAAGTACGACTTAGAGGACGCCTACATGTCGATCCACGAGTCGCTGAAACACGCCGGCTTCGAACTCGGCGTCGACGTGAACGTCCACTGGATCCACGCCGACGGGATGGCCGACGGCTACGACGACCAGCTCGAGGACGTCGACGGGATCATCGTCCCCGGCGGCTTCGGAATGCGCGGCTCCGAAGGAAAGATCCGGGCGGTCCAGTACGCCCGCGAGAACGACGTTCCCTTCCTGGGACTCTGTCTGGGCTTCCAGATGGCCGTCGTCGAGTACGCCCGGAACGTCCTGGGACTCGAGGGCGCTCACTCGGCGGAGATGGACGAGGAGACGCCCCACCCGATCATCGACATTCTGCCGGAGCAATACGAGGTCGAGGAGATGGGCGGAACGATGCGCCTCGGCGAACACACGACCGTCATCGAGCCGGAAACGCTCGCGTACGAACTGTACGGCGACACGTCCTGTTCCGAGCGCCACCGCCACCGCTACGAGGTCAACCCCGAGTACTTCGAGGCGTTCGAGGACGAGCCGCTGACGTTCTCCGGCACCGCCGGAAACCGCATGGAGATCCTCGAACTCGGGGACCACCCCTACTTCCTCGGAACGCAGTTCCACCCCGAGTACACGTCCCGACCGGGCCAGCCGAGTCCGCCGTTTCTCGGACTGGTCGAGGCGGTTCTCGAGCGGACCGACGGTGGGGAGATCGCCGCGCCCGAAACGGAAGTAGAGCCCTGAACGGTGAGGCACGTGGAGCCCTGATCAGTGCGACACCCCGACTCGCGATCGATCTCGATTTGACCGTCGTTCGTTGTCCAGTTTCTTTCACAGACTGTGTTGACGTGACGAAAGAGGTATTGCCCAGTCGACACAACAGGCGGGTAGGTCATGGCCGTCCCTGCCAGAGTCGTCCAGTGGCTCCTCGACGAAGACGTATCGGTTGCGACAGCGGTTGGGCTCCTCTCTATTCCCGTCACCGTGGCCGTCTCACTACAGTGCCGGCCCAGTAGTGCTCGCTGGGTTCCTCGCGGGCCTGTACTACAGCACCCGATCGACCTCCGCCGTTCGCGCTGGCTTGCGAACCGGCGTCATCGGCAGTTTTCTCGCCGTCTGGGCCTCTGCTAGTTTCATCGCGTCTGGATGGACGATATCGGTCGGGTACGCCGCTCTCGGGGTCGCGTTCGCGTTACTCTGGCACCTTTTTGCCTTCGCGGCCTTTGGTTTCTTCAGCGTCGTCGGTGCGCTGGTCGGCACCGCCATCGGCCGCATTCCCCCGTTTCGTCGCATCGGATCGAAAGCCGTCGATAGTAGCCACTGAACGTCGTTGCACACCCGATCGCGGGACGAATCGGCGATCCGTGTGTACATCGTTTCAGTTGTTACTATAACTCGAGGGCACCCCCCTGACGCAGACGTGGTTTCGAAACGGTTTTGCCGCCGCCACTGGGAGCATACCTATGAATACGTACTGTCAACTGTCGTTCTCAGCCCCCATCGCGGAGGTGGTGTGCTGATGGTCGACGTCGACCCCTTCGTTCCCGACGCGATCGCGGAGATCGAAGACGAAATCGGCGACGAAAACGCCGTCATCGCCCTCTCGGGGGGCGTCGACTCCTCGGTCGCCGCGGCACTCGCCTACGAGGCGATCGGCGACCGGCTCACCCCCGTCTACGTCGACACCGGCCTGATGCGGAAAGGCGAGACCGCCCAGATCGAGGAGACGTTCGACTACATGGAGTCGCTTCGCGTCGTCGATGCGAAAGATCGCTTCCTCGAGGCCCTGTCCGGAGTAACGGACCCCGAGGAGAAGCGGTCAGTTATCGGCGAGCAGTTCATCCGCGAGTTCGAGCGCGAGGCCAGAGACGCCGATGCGGACTACCTCGTCCAGGGGACGATCTACCCCGACCGCATCGAGAGCGAAGGCGGGATCAAGTCCCACCACAACGTCGGCGGACTTCCCGACGTCGTGGACTTCGACGGCATCGTCGAACCCGTTCGCGACCTCTACAAGGACGAGGTTCGCGAGGTCGCCCGCCACCTCGGTCTCGAGGAAGTCGTCGCCGAGCGGATGCCGTTTCCCGGACCCGGACTTGCGGTGCGGGTCATCGGCGAGGTCACCGAGGAGAAACTCGAGGTGGCCCGCGAGGCCTGTCACGTCGTCGAGGACGAACTCGAGGAGTACGAGCCCTGGCAAGCGCTTGCCGCCGTGATCGGCAAGGCGACGGGCGTCAAGGGTGACAACCGCGTCCACGGCTGGGTCGTCTCGGTGCGCTCGGTCGACTCCCGGGACGGCATGACCGCCCGCGCCCAGGAGATCGACTGGGAAACCCTCCAGCGGATTCAGTCGCGAATCACCGGGACGAACGAGAACGTCGCCCGCGTCGTCTACGACGTGACCCACAAACCGCCGGCGACCATCGAGTACGAGTGACGATGGACGTAATCGTCGCCGGAGCCGACGACGACGGACTCGGAACGGCACTCGAGGCCGAGGGAGCCAGTATCACCCGTCTCGAGGGCGTCATCTCCCGGCCACAACTCGAGAACGCCGGGATCGTCGGCGCGGACCTGTACGTGTTGACCGATACCGATCAGGCGACGACGATTCCGATCGTCTGCGATCTGAACGGTGATCTCCGAACCGTCGTCTACTCGCGGGATACGGTCCCCGAGTTCGTGCGGGGACAGCTGGATCTCGCGGTCGATCCGGAACTCGTCGACGCGGCCGTCGTCGCCGAAGAACTGATCGATTGACGCGGCTGGTCGGTCCGTGCCGACCTACATTTAAAACTATTAAGTATTCGCCGATTTCCCGGTATGAACTGTCTACCCCTCGGTATCGGACGATTAAACTCGAGTTAAATTTGGGGGAATTCGGCGTAAGAACGGTATACCGTCATCCCCGTTCAAGTGGTTCTCCCCGGTAGCAAGGGATGGAGGTCGACGGGCATTCCCACCGAGGCACCCCACGCCTGTTCCCGTGACTTCCAGCAATCCCACCACAGCACCCTTCCCCCCACCACTGCCATACCGTTTCCGACGCGGGCTACGCTGCACCGGCCTGCGTCACACCCTGCGGTTCTGGCATCCGGGACGCATTTCGCGTCCCGTACGGACTTCTTGCGTTCGAGTGATACGCTCGACCAGCGTTCGCTACCGATCGCACTCGAGCCAGTAAGCGAGTTGCACTCGAGCCCGAACGACGATTTCCAGTAGCCGACGCCGGGTTCACCCGCGTCGTTCGTCGAGACGCTTCAACACCGGAATCTCGTCCAGTCGGTCGTCCTTGAGGAGGTCCCAGTCGATTCCATCGGGTGTGTCGTCCCGATCGGGTCGCAACACCCGATCGGGCGTCACGATCAGGTCCATCGGGACGTCGTGGTCCGCGAGTTCGACGTCCGCATCGATCAGCTGTCGTTCGTGGACGGTCGTCGCGACCGTCGTTTCGTCGTCGACGAGTTCGAGGTCCCGGAGGATCGCGTACTCGAGGTCGCTGTACCCTTCACCTTTTCCGATGCGGCCGCCGCCGGCCGCGGCCGTACGGTCACCGGTTTCGCCGTCCGATCTGGTCCCGCTAGCCGGCGCTTCGCCGTCCGATCTGTTCCCCCCGGCTGGTGCGCTGACGGCGACGCTTCCGGAGACGACGAGGTCGATCCGCTCGAGTTGCTCCGGGCCGACCTGCACGCCGTGGCTCGACGAACCCGAGACGGTCGTCGCCGCGTCGTAGTCCTCGAGTTCGTCCGGATCGAGCCGCAGAAAACAGTCCTCGTCGCGAAGGCGCGGAACGGCCATGTAGACGGTTTTCCCTTCCCGCAGCGCCCGTCGCCGGACCGGAAGTTGTGGCGCGTCGGGGTTGGCCTTGATCGCGTCGGCGTCGATCCACTCGGGCTGGTCGGCCAGCCGGTCGGCGGCCGTCTTCGCCCCCTCGAAGTTCGGGATTCGTCCGTGAGGCGGGAACGGAAACCGGGCCGTGCCGCTCTCCTCGAGGTCGTCCCAGACCCGTTCACGAATCGCGTCTTTCTCGAGGTCGTCACTGGCGGCCTCCCGTTCGTCGTCGGTCTTCCGTCGGTCGCCGTCGGTCATCGCCCACCCGACCCCCGTCGGTTCGCTCCGGCGTTTCTCGAACCGCTTTCACCGTTCCCGTCGTCGGGACTGCTCGGACCGGTCTCACCGCTTCCGTCGTCGGAACTGCTCACGTCCGCGTCGACGTCGATGCCGTCGCCGACGTCCCCGTTTCCGCGCGAGAGCGAGACGAGGTGGGACGCTTCGGGGAGGATGATGTCGTCGATTCCGAGTTCGGCGGCCTCGGCGTTGCCGGGGAGACAGAAAACGGGCGTTCCCTCGGCGACGCCGGCGAGCGTCCGGGCCGCGACGACCTGTGTTCCGACCGACTCGTGGGCGAGTATCGTGAACAGTTCGCTGAACGCGGTGAGTTCCTTGTCGAGCAGCGGTTCGATGGCCTCGATCGCGACGTCGTCGGGTTCGACGCTCGTCGCGCCGGCGGTGACCACGACGTCGACGTCGTCGCGTTCGATCACCCGCAGGACGATCGACTGGACCCGGTCGTGGTCCGGTCCGACGTGTTCTCGCGTGGTGATTTCGTTGTCGGACTCCCCGAGGGCCGTCTCGATCACCTCGCCGGCCGCGTCGGTCTCGAGCGTTCGACTCGAGGCGATGGTGACGACCGCGACACCGAGTCGGGCGTCGTCTTCGCCGACGTCGCTGGTTTCGGCCGCGTCCGGACCAGCGTTCGTCTCGTTCATGGGTCGGCTTGGCGTTCCACCGAGAAAGGTCTGACCACCTGACTCGACCCGGATTCAGGGCACCCGACGTGACTCGAGTTCTGATCAACCAATCCGACTCGAGTCTGACCAACCGAACCGCATCGGCCCGACTCGAGTTCTATCCAACCGAACCGTTATGGGTCGCGTGGCCGTCCGTGGGCGTGTATGCAGGCAGTCAAGATCACCGCCCACGGCGGGACGGACGTCATCGAGTACGGCGAGTACCCCGACCCGGAAGTCGGCCGGGACGAGGTGCTCGTCGCCGTGAAAGCGGGTGCGCTCAATCACTTAGACGTCTGGGTTCGCCGTGGGCTGCCGACGCTCTCCCTCGGGATGCCACACGTCCCGGGCAGCGACGCGGCCGGCGTCGTCCGCGAGGTCGGCGAGGACGTCACGCGGTTCGAACCGGGCGATCGCGTCGCGGTGACGGCCGGCGTGAACTGTGGCGACTGCGAGTTCTGTCGACACGGAGATCCGACGCTCTGTGTCAACTTTCACCTCCTCGGCGAACACGTCACCGGCGTCCACTCGGAGTACGCGGCGGTTCCCGAGGACAACCTGATACCGGTTCCCGACGGGGTCGACTGGGTGACCGCCGGCGCGTCGGCGCTGGTCTTTCAGACCGCCTGGCGGATGCTGATCGACCGGGCCGACCTCGAGGCCGGCGAGTCGGTGCTGGTCCTCGGCGCAAGCGGCGGGGTCGGCCACGCGGCGGTGCAGATCGCCGACTACGCGGGGGCGGAGGTGTACGCGACGGGAAGTACCCCGGAGAAACTCGAGTACGCCCAAAAGCTCGGTGCCGATCACGTGGTGAACTACGAGGAGCGATCGTTCCCGCAGTGGGTGCGCGAGGAGACGGGAAAGCGGGGCGTCGACGTCGTCGTCGACTACATCGGGGCCGGAACCTGGCAGGATTCGATCAAGAGCCTCGCGAAGAACGGCCGACTCGTCACCTGCGGCGGGACGGCGGGTGGAAATCCCCAGACCGACATTCCCCGCATCTTCTGGAATCAGCTTCGGATCATCGGCTCGACGATGGGGACGCCCGGTCAGGTCGACGACGTGATGGAGCTCGTCTGGGACGGTACCTTCGAACCCGCGATACGGAAGGTCCTCCCGATGAGCGAGACCGCCCGCGGCCACGAGATTATCGAGGGCCGCGAGGGCTTCGGCAAGGTCGTCGTTCGACCCGACGAAGTGTACTGATACGGATTACTGTCCCTGTGTACCGGCCCACCCGCGACCCGGGCGGCGGGTGCGCCGGTAAATCGGTACAAGAGACCGTATGACTCGAGGGCACTACCGGTCACCACTCGAAGAGGGCCTGCCGCCCGTGCGTGTGGACGAGAATTAGGAGGAAGGCGGTGACGCCAGTCAGCGCGAACGCGCCGCCGACGTAGAACACCGACGCCATGCTCACTTCGTACATGAGCCAGCCGCCCAAAAGCGGTGCGACGACGCTCCCCGGTCGCCAGATGAGTTCGCGGATGCCGAAACTCGAGGCGACGCCACCGTCTTCGGTCCCTTCGTCGGCGAACAGCGCCATACTCGCCGGTTCGCGGAAGCTGTCGGCGACGCCGAGCAGGCCGGAGAGCGCGACGAGCGGGAGAAACGCCGGCGAGACCTGGCCGAATAGCACGATCTCTGCGGGGAGATCTAACGCCGCGCCGATCGCAGGTGTGAACGGGACCGCGAGCGCGATCAGGCCGTAGGCTCCGCCGCCGGCGAAGACGAACAGCGCGCGGCCGTAGCTATCCGAGAGCCGGCCGGTAAACGGCTGACAGCACATGTTCGTGAACTTCTCGATGACGGTGGCGAGTGCGACCGCGAGGCCGCCGTAGGCGAGGCCGCCTTCCGCCGCGGCGACGCCGGCGAAGATCGGAATCCACGTGCGGACGAGCGTCACCGAGAACGCATACTGGAAGCGAAACGCCGAGATCGTGAGGATGCGGCGGTTGAGCGCGAGGCCGGCGAACGGAAACCCGTGAACCCGTGTCTCGTCGGTCTCGAGGTATCCAAACGTCGAGAGCCAGGCGACCAGGGTGATACAGACGATGATCGTAAAGATCGGACCGAAGCCGAAGGCCTCGTAGAGCGTTCCCGCACCGAGTCCGCCGACGATCGACGCGGCGAAGTTGGCGGCGTTTGCCTTCCCGATGTGATTCGCTCGCGTCCCGACGTCGGCGATCTGTCCGACGAGCGAGAGCGTCATCAACCCGGAGCCAGTGACCGCGATCCCCTGTAACGCTCGGATACCGATGAACGAACCGCTCGAGTCGACGATCGGGAACAGCGCGTAGACGCCAACACCGATCCCGAGAACGACGAGGAGGACGGTTCGCTTGTCGAATCGGTCGCCCGACCACGCCACCGGGACGACGGCGACGGTCTGGGCGAGCGTGAATCCGGACGTGTACAGGCCGACGATCAGTCCGGCGCTGATCGTCACCCCGAGAATCGTCGTGTCCGTCGGCTGGAGAACGTTGATGTAAAACGGCAACAGCGTGACCAGCGTCATGAACCCGAACCCCTCGGCGAAGCGGGCGAAATAGAGCGCCCAGAACTGACGGCGGTCTTCGTTCACGGGTTTCGTTTCGAAGTGAGGGGCATATGTATTTCGAACCGAAATACAGAATCGCCTTTCCGCCCGCCGCATCCGCCCGAAACTATCACGGAAGAAAATGTATGTGCCGTCCCGGTTCGACGGGGTTTTTTACAGTCGAACTCGATGGCCGTGATATGAGACTCCACAACAGGGGCGTTCGACAGGACGTCCGCGAACTTGGAGCGTTGCTCGGCGAGGTCCTCGAGGGCCAGACCTCCCGAAAAGCGTTCGAGACGGTCGAATCCTGTCGGCGAGAGGCGATCGACTACCGATCCGGGGAACTCGACTCCCGCGAACCGCTGGTTTCCGAACTCGAGGGACTGTCGCCACACCAACAGCGGATCGTCGCCCGCGCGTTCACGACGTACTTCGAGTTGATCAACCTGGCAGAAGAGCGCGAGCGCGTTCGCTCGATCCGCACCGAGTCTGAGGAGGGAACCCTCTCGGACAGCCTCGAGACGGCCGCCGAGGAACTCGGCGAGGCCGACGTCGAAACCGTCGAACAGGTCCTCTCGGACGTGTTGATCGAGCCGACGTTTACGGCTCACCCGACGGAGGCCCGACGGAAGACGGTCAAATCGAAGCTCCGACGGATCTCGACGCTGCTCGAGCGCCTCGACGAACACCTGCTCACGGAAAAAGAGAAGGGACAGATCTGGCGAGACATCGACGCCGAGGTGACGAGTCTCTGGCAGACTCCCCAGGTGAGAAACCGCCAGCCGGAGGTCGAAGACGAGGCGCGAAACGTCCAGTGGTACCTCGAGAACACGCTGTTCGACGTCGTCGGCGAGGTGTACGACGAACTCGCGGACGCGATCGACGAGGAGGTGCCGGGGAACCTCGACATTCCGAAGCTGTTCGAGTTTCGCTCGTGGGCGGGCAGTGACCGGGACGGCAATCCCTACGTCACGCCGGAGGTCACCGCGAACACCCTCGAGCGCCAGCGCTCCGTCGTCCTCGAGCAGTACCGCGAACAGCTCAAACGGCTCTCGGGCGTCCTGAGCCAGGACGGGAGTCGGATCGACGTCGGCTCGGAGTTCGAAGCCGCTCTCGAGGCCGATCGGGAGCGACTGCCCGGCAGCGCCCGCACCGCCGAGGAGCGTTACCCCGGCGAGCCCTACCGCCAGAAGCTCAAGCTGATGCGAGCCCGCCTCGAGCGCGTCGGGGACGTCAGACCCGGCGGCTACGACGACGTCGACGAGCTCCTCTCGGATCTCGAGATCATCGCCAAGAGCCTTCGCGCGAACGGCGGCGAGAGCGTCGTCGACGCCCACGTCGACCCGATCCGGCGTCAGGTCGCCACGTTCGGCTTCTCACTTGCCAGCCTCGATCTGCGCGAACACCAGCAAAAACACACTGACGCAATCGCGGAGGCTCTCGACGGCGAGGGGATCGATTATCACGCGCTCTCGGAGGACGAACGCGTCGAGTTCCTCACGGACGCGATCATGCAGGAAAACACCGTGGTCGACCTCGCGGAAACCGACGGCCTCTCGGACGATTCGGAACGCGTCCTCACGCTGTTCGACAACCTCGCGGAGTGGCAATCCGAGTACGGTGTCGAGGCGATCGACACCTACTGCATCTCGATGACCGACGAGCCGAGTCACGTTCTCGAGGTGCTGTTTCTCGCCGATCAGGCCGGCGTCGTCTCCCTGCCAGAACACTGCGGGATCGACGTCGTCCCGCTGCTCGAGACCGAGTACGCCCTCTCGGGTGCGCGGCGCATCATGGGGACGCTGTTCGAGAACGAGGCGTACAGTCAGGCCATCGAGGCCCGCGACCGAACCCAGGAGATCATGCTGGGATACTCCGACTCGAACAAGGAAAACGGCTTCCTCGCCGCGAACTGGTCGCTGTACAAGAACCAGCGCCGACTCGGGGAGATCTGTGACGACTTCGACGTGAAGATGCGGCTGTTCCACGGCCGTGGCGGTTCCATCTCCCGCGGTGGCGGACCGATGAACGAGGCGCTGCTCGCGTTGCCGAACTCGACCGTCACGGGACAGGTCAAGTTCACCGAACAAGGCGAGGCGATCGCCGAGAAGTACGGCAACCCACGAATCGCCGAGCGTAACATCGAGCAGATGCTGAACGCCCAGCTTCGCTCGCGCCTGCACGCGATCGAACAGCCAGAAGAGGAGGTCCACGAGGAGTGGATCGACGCGATGGAGACGATGGCCGACGCCGCCCGCCAGGAGTACCGCGACCTGCTCGAGAGCGACGGTTTCGTCCAGTACTTCGAGCAGGCGACGCCGATCACCGTCATCGAGGATCTCGACCTCGGTTCGCGGCCGGCCTCCCGGTCGGGCGAACGCACCGTCGAGGATCTCCGGGCGATTCCGTGGGTGTTCTCGTGGACCCAGTCGCGGTGTATCCTGCCGGGCTGGTACGCCCTCGCGACAGGCGTCGACGCCTACCTCGAGGACGGCGGCTCGGTCGAGACGCTCCAGGAGATGTACGACGAGTGGGCGTTCTTCCGGACGACGCTCGACAACGCGGCGCTGTCGCTGTCGCGAACCGAACTCGAGATCGCCCAGCAGTACGCGGACCTGGCCGACGATGACCTTCGCGAGCGCTTTTTCCCGCGCGTTTCCGAGGAGTACGAGCGAGCCTCCGAACTGGTCAAGACGATCGGCCAGCGAGACGAACTGCACACTCGAGACTGGCTGGGGGAGAACTTAGAGCGACGAAACCCCTACGTCGATCCGCTGAACATCATCCAGACGTACCTGCTCGATCGCACCCACCGGACCGACGTCGAGGAGCGAACCCTCCGGCTGACGGTCAAGGGAGTCGCCGCGGGGATGAAAAACACCGGCTGACCCGCCGGGAGAACCGTTCGTTTCCCGCGGTCGGCGCGTTCCTGTCCCGCGGTCGGTACCGTTCCCGGCCCGCGGTCGGCGCGTTTCTGTTCCGGGGGAGGGCTCACCGCGGATCGGTGTTACGAATGGAACGGACCAAAGCTTCGCCGTTCACCGCCCCGACCCAACGCTTATTCGGACCGATCGCCTGTTTCGAACGATGGGTCTGTTCAGCAAAGCGGGGAAGACGTTCGAGGAAGCGAAGCAGTCGTACATGTCCGGCAAGGGAGCGACGTACGTCTGCCGGGCCTGCGAGGAGCGGATGACCGAAGAGCACGACTACTGTCCACACTGCGGCGAGGACGCCGTCGAAGAACTCGAGTAACCCGGCCGCCGGCCGGAGACGAACGCGATCGACCCGTCCTACGCCGCCGACTCCTCGAACTCTTCGTGGATCACTGCCCACTCGAGCAGCGGCTGCAGTCGCTGTTGGAGTTGTTCGCCGGTCATCGTCAGGTCGTACTCGACGCGTGGCGGGATCTCGTCGTACTGCTCGCGCGCGAGGTAGCCCGCTTCGACGAGTTCCTCGAGTCGCGTCGAGAGCGTCGAACTGCTCACCTCGCCGAAGGCGGTCTCGATCTCGCCGTAGCGCACCGGGCCGATTTCGCCGACGAGACAGATCACCTGGATCGCGTGTTTGCGGCTCAATAGTTCGAGTACGCCGCCGAGTTGGCAGTAACACGACGGGTCCGTTCGACACGACTGGTCGGGGGCGGCCTCCGAACCCCGGGAGTTCTCCATCGCTTTGGATCACCGAATTACTCCAATACTTCGGACTTCGAAGTATAAACACTTCGAATTTCAAAGTAGGGGTATGGCGAACGATTCCAACGGATGCGGCGGGGCCGAACGCTGTGGCTGTGGGACCAAGACGAACCGATCTGCGGACGTCGAATCGACTGCGGAGACGAGCGAGTGGGCGGCGACGGTTCCGGCGGCCACGGTGGCGACCCCGCTCGCCGACGCGACGGAACTCGCCGGATTGCTCCTCGAGTGAGGCGAAGTAGCTCGTTGTCGCGAACGAGAAAGCCTATACGGCACGATTCGAGCAGGGAACGTAATGGACGAGAATCGGACCGTCGTCGACATGCTCGAGCGAGTACGCGAGTCGCGCCGGCGCAAGCGCTGTCCCGACTGTGGCGCTGTCGTTTCGATCCGCGGGTTCAGAGGCGAGTACCGCTGGACGTGTGTGGACTGCGATGCGATCGGCATCGGGTACGAAAGCCGCTCAGCCGCGCTGAAGGGCGCTCAACGGTAGCGAATATCCCTGCACGGGGGTACTGTCGGTCACGAGTGAAGACCGGTTCCGTCGTCACGAACTCGAGTCGATGCCGTCATCGCGGATTCGAGTCGATGCCGACATACGGGCTGCTACGAGCCGTTATTCATCGATCACACAACGCCGGCAATCGACCGACAACTGATTATTGCTGCCCGTCTCGGCCGGGCGGTATTCCTGTTAGTCTTCGTGGCAGTGACGCCGATATGGAGGTACGGTATGGGTTTATATTCGCGTCTGTGGGACGGCAATCCGGATTTATGCCAGTCGAAAATCTCGCTCGAAGCGATGTCGTAACGGCACACGAAGACGAACACGTACAGGAACTCGCGACGCTGATGGACGACTCCGGCGTCGGCAGCGTCGTGATCGTAGACGGCGACGAACCGACCGGAATCGTCACCGACCGCGACATCGCAACACGCGTGGTCGGGGAGGGAATGGATCCCTCGGAGACGACGGCCGGCGACGTCATGTCCGACGACCTGACGACCGTCGACCACACCGACGGCTTCTACCAGGTGACCGAACTGATGAGCGAACACGGCGTTCGCCGACTTCCCGTCTGCGACGACAGCAACGAACTGGTCGGAATCATCACGTTCGACGACCTCAACGAACTCCTCGCAGACGAACACATGCAGCTCTCGGACGTTATCCAGGCCCAGCGACCCGAGTACTGACTTCCCGGCCGCTTTCAGCATCGCACAATCGCGAGCGGTCTGTGGTTGAGCCGGACCATCGTTGCCGCAGTTCGATTCACTCGAGTGGTCCCGGTGCGTGCGCTCGAGCCTCGGCCGTGAACGCGAGCATGCCGATGCCGGCGATGCAGTCGGGACAGTAGGCCTTCGTGACGGCCGCGTAGCTATCCGCGAGTTCCGGACAGGGCCGACTCGAGAGGTACACCATCCGTTCTTCGCATAGCGGGTCGTCACAGCGAGCACAGACGAAGTCGGCATCGTCGACGCTCGTTAGATCGTGGATTTCGTCGGTGAAACTCACGGGACTCGCCTCCGCGAACTCGAGTGGCGGTTGCGAACCCGGCGTCGTGGCTCCCGGTCGGTGCGTGGGCGATCGGCTCGAGGTGCGACGAGATGGTCACGAACCGGGACCGTAGGCTGATCGTGAACGATACCGTGTCGTCGTGCGAGACCTTTTTGTCTCGGTAGCAGTAACGAAAGCATGGCACCCAAACGTGTCGAGTTTGGAAGCCACCCGCTTCGGGTGTCCTACCACCCGGGGCGTTTCCGTACGCCTACCGTCCGTTCTGGAGCGAGTAGCTTCCATTTTGATGATGGACACGAGCGATAATATAATTACTGGTGTGTAACGAAGGAACACTCGAGGCCGGTTCTCGGAGGGCCTCTGTACGTCCCCTCGAGACGATATCCGCATTTCCGTCGGATGCAACGCTGCCGTAATCTCGCGTCAGATCCATCCCTGTCACTATCCGATGTCCGATCGTTCGCCGTCGGTCTCTCGCACCCGATCTACCGCCGTCACTACCGGTCAGAAAGCCCCCGGCACGCTCGACCGTCCGCGGCTCGCCGCGCGCGCTCGTTTCACTCGCGTGCTCGTCCGGAAGACTCGCACCGCTCGTCTTCCGTCGTTCACCTCACTCCGTTCGGCTCACCGTCGCCGGGGACGGATCGACCGTGCCGGCCCCTTTCAGTCCCGCCCGCCCTCACCCTCCCCAGCCGACTCGTTCGCTCGCACGCTCGCTCACTCGCCCCTCGCACGGCGTCAGCGATGCGCCCTCGCATCGCTCGGACGCATCACGAGCGCGCGCCGCCACCCGGATCGCCGAGGGATACTACCTGCTCGTTTTGGTCGAACTCGTTGTAATCGACCGTCTGTGTATCAGTCCTGAAGTTCCCGGCCAACGATCGTCGCGTACGCTCCGTCGGTCCGGTGCCCGACAGTTCCGAAGTCCGTCAGCCCGAACCGGCGTCCGCGGTCACCTCGAGCGTCGGCACCGGCACCGACTCGAGGACGTCGTCGACGACCTGTCGCCGGTCGACGTTGTTGACCGTCGCGTCGGGCGTCAACACGAGCCGGTGGGTGAGTACGGGGTGGGCGACGCGCTTGATGTCGTCGGGCGTGACGTACTCCCGGCCGACGATCGTCGCGTACGCCCGCGCGGCTTCGAACAGCCGCTGGGTGCCTCGCGGGGAGACGCCGACCTCGACGCGGCCGTCGGTGCGCGTCTCGCGAGCGAGCGCGGCGACGTACTCGAGGAGGTCCTCGTCGACGCGGATCGATTCGGGCACCCGCCGGAGTCGGTCGACCCGTTCGGGCGCGAGGACGGCCTCGACGGAGGGGCTGGTCGTCTCGCGACCCGCACGCCGGCGCAGGAGTTCGACCTCGCCGGCCTCGTCGGGGTAGCCCATCGAACTCTTGACGAGGAAGCGATCGACCTGCGCTTCCGGCAGCGGAAAGGTCCCCTCCTGTTCGACCGGGTTCTGCGTCGCGATGACGAAGAAGGGGTCCGGTAGCGCGCGCGTCTCGCCGTCGGTCGTCACCTGTCCCTCCTCCATGGCCTCGAGCAAGGCGGCCTGTGTCTTCGGCGGCGCGCGGTTGATCTCGTCGGCCAGTACGATGTTGGCGAAGATCGGTCCCTCGTTGAACTCGAACCCCCGCTCGCGTTCGTCGAAGACGTGCGTTCCGGTGACGTCCGCGGGAAGCAAATCCGGCGTGAACTGGATGCGAGAAAAGGAGAGCCCGAGGGCGGCGGCGACGCTTCGGGCGGTCAACGTCTTTCCCGTCCCCGGCACGTCCTCTACGAGGACGTGGCCGCGGCCGACGACTGCGACGAGGATCTCCTCGAGAAACGCCCGGTCGCAGATGACCGCCTCGCCGATCGCCTCGAGGACGGCTCCACACTCGTCGCTGGCCTGACTGACGTTCATAGAGTGGAGCATGATCGCTCGTGTCAAGTCGTTTTCGCTCTCCCAGAATCCGCTTTCGATCGCCTCGAAGCCGTCTTTCTCGGTTCTCACTCCCTCGAGAGGCCCTTTCCTGCCGGCTCGCGGTCACCCTGTGGGTGCGAATCGGGGGGTGTAGGTCCGGATCGCGTAGACGACGAGCGGCGTCCCGACGATCGTCGGCCCCAGCCATCTGATCAGCGGCGGGACCGTCGAGAGGTTGACCGTGATCACGGCGGTCACCGTCGCGATGTACGCGCCGCCCATGAACGCGACGTGTTTCTGGATCCAGGGCGGACGCTTCGCCGGCGAGGAGCGAAACTGTACGAGCGTGAACGCGGCGAATCCGGCCCCAATTCCGCCGAACGTGGCGAGCGCCGGTGCCAGCCCGACCGGGCCGGTAACCGACTGCCAGATACCGGCTACGACCATCCCCCCGCCGACCGCGACCATCGTTCCGTGCCCGGCGACGTCGAGCGCGACTGGCGCTGTCAGGCCAGCACGTCGTCGCTGGACCGCCCGATAGCCGGCAAACACCAGGTAGCCGCTGAAGACGGCGATCGCCAGGAGAAACCAGTTGTCCGCCCAGATCGCCAGCGGAGCGGCCGTCACGACCACGATCCCCATCGAAAGCGCGTACGCTCTCCCGAAGCGATTGTGTCGCGTGCCGCCCTTTCGGGTCGCGATCGCGCCGAGTCCTGCGAGGAGGGCTCCGATACCCGCGAGGATATGAACGGCCATCGTCGAATCGACGGCTATCGACCCTGACCCGAGTTCCCCGATCATCACCACTCCACCCGATCCGCGTCGTGCGTTTCCCTCATATCTATCGTCTCGAGTATCGATCGGATAGATCCTTCCCCAAGATGTTGGTGGGGCTGACGGAGCATCCGATTAGTGGCCTGGTTCCGAGACGACGGCCAGCAGTCGGACTCGTATCGCCGACCGACCGGGTGTCGCGCTCGCTCGGGGCCCGTTCGCAGACGACGAGTCGAATCGAAACCGGTAAAAACGTCTCCCCGGTAGATATGGGTGAGCCGAGATAGCCTAGCCCGGCCAAGGCGGCAGATTCGAAATCTGCTGTCCTCACGGACTCGGGAGTTCAAATCTCCCTCTCGGCGTTTTCACGACGACAATACCGGTGAGCGGAGCGAACCGTCTGTCGTCGTGAAAACGATACAGAGGAGTTTGAACGAGGCCAGGCGCGCGCAACGAAGTGAGCACGTCTGGACGTTGTTCAAATCTCCCTCTCTGCGCTTTTCACAACACCAATCCGATGAGCAACGCATAGTGGCGCGAATCACTCTGGGGGGAAGGCGTCATAGAATAGTTCTCATGCTATAGAGTCACCGAAACATGTGAACCGTTCTCTGAACGTTCCCTATTTCATTATAGAGCACAGATTCAATTCTTATATGAACGAGACATGTTCTCTCACGAGACGGAAGCTACTACACCAAACCGCTTTAGCAGGAGCAACCTCGTTCACCCTACTCTCGGGCTGTATTGAAGAAGACGAAGAAGAACATCCGAATCGGGGTGAGATACTATCTATAAGTCAAACTGGCAGACAGAACACGTTTGGTCCCCGCTCGAGGAGATATTGGATGACTGTGCCCCATTATTCAGAAATTCTCCACTCATTCGAAATGCAATCAAGTACTGACGGATATGCCGATGTGGGAACGTTGAATGTCAAAATATACCAAAGACCAAATCGGGATCGCCAAGTCGGTAGTAGACGCCCTGGGTATCGTCCGGGTTGGGACATTGTCAAACTGATAGAAGAGATTGACATTAAATCTGATCCGGAATTGATCCACAAACTCCCCCCTGGATTATACTCTGTAGAACTTGATGGAAGCAATCTCAGAAGAGAAGTCGAACTTGACTGGTCGGCGCGTGTCTATCAGTATCTTGGGGACGGATCCAAAATTGATTGCCCAGGACAGACCGAACGTTTAAAAGTTAATTATTTGTACGCCGTTGAATCAGGGAGCCTAAACCCCAGTGTAGAATTGATTCACGATGTACAATATATCGACACGACCTCGGATGTATACGAGTTGGATTTACTATTACAGACACCTCAGAACGGAGATAGCGTCCAGATACATAACGAGTCAGGGTTCTGCACTACACCGTTCGTGGGAGATAGTGAATTTAGTATCGAACATTCCAGATCTGATCCGTACCAATTGCAGATGGAAATACTAGATGGCGACAACGTAGTTGCTTCGAAAACTACCGATCTCGCTCGTCGGTAGACTGGTAGAAAACCGCATCATACAACGGATATCTGGTGGGTATCTCAGAAAGAGAACCACCATTTGGAAGCCAAAAAACCAGCCCAGAACCGAGATACACGTGACAAATGTCGATTTATTACTATGGGTCATTCTATAACGCGCTCCGAGTGGTGTAACTCTCCCGCTCGAGGTTCGACAGCAACCACGCCGTGGGTGAACGCACTCTGACGGGAGGACGACCTCTGACAGGAGAACGCACGCCGTGGGTGAACGTAGCGACGCGGGCGGAGATGGGCACAGTCACCGTCACACGCAAGGCCGTTTCTTATTGACGTCTCGGTGGACAGCACGAGGTGTTAGTGAATAGCAATGAGGCTCGATGGTAGCCGTTCGGTTGCTCGAGGTGGCGGTACTCGATGAGTTCGGACGACGACCGGCGGGACGACGAGTCGTTTCACCCGCTCGGACCGGAGGCAGAAAAGCGGTACGAGGCGTTGCTCGAGGACGGCGATTACGACGCGGAACTCGGCATGGAGATGGCCAAAGACGCCATGCGAGTGACGAAAGGCGAGCTGTCCGACGAGGAGTTCTACGACCGGTATCATGAGGACGTCTTAGAGGAGTTCGGCGAGGACGAGCGACCGATGGCCGATCGGATCGAGGAAGCTCGCGAGGAGGGTCGTCTCGAGCGGACGCTCGACCGGCTCGGGGTCGGCGACGACTCCCGGCGCGAGATGATGAAGAAGATGGGGGCCGGTGCCGGGTTCGTCGGCCTCGGTGCCTGGGGAGCGACCGGTGGCGGCGATCCCGACCCCAGCGTCGCCGCCCAGGAGGACGAAGACGAGGAGGACGGGGACGACGTCCAGTGGGGAATGGCGCTCGACCTCGAGACGTGTGACGGCTGTCTCTCCTGTGTCGTCGCCTGCAACGCCGAGCACAACTGGGACGATGGGGCGAACTGGATGTACATCCTCGCGTACGACGACGGGACCGTCGAGTCGCCCGAACCCGAGGAAGCAGACTCCGTCCGCGACTTCAACTACCTGATCCGGCCCTGCCAGCACTGTACCGACGCCCCCTGTGAGAAAGTGTGTCCGACGACGGCGCGTCACACGAGAGAGGAGGGCGGACTCGTGTTGACCGACTACGACGTCTGCATCGGCTGTCGATACTGTCAGGTCGCCTGTCCCTACGGCGTCAACTACTTCCAGTGGGACGACCCGGAGGTGCCGGACGAAGACCTCGACGAGGACATGGTGTACGACCAGCGCGACCGGCGAGTCAGCAGCCGGGGTCCCCGCGGCGTCATGGAAAAGTGCATCTTCGATCCCGCCCGTCAGGACGGTCAGATGGGCGAGGAGATGGTCGGGACGACCGCCTGCGAGGACGCCTGTCCGCCCGGTGCGATCCAGTTCGGCGACATGAACGACCCCGACAGCGATCCGCGCCGGTACCTCGACAACGTTCCGCTCGCCCGTGCGATCGAAGCCGATCCCGACGACGAGGAGCTTCAGGAGGCCATCGCGATCCTCGAGGGCGAGCAAGAGCCGGACGAACTCGACGAGGAAGAGGCGCTGATGCTCGTCGAAGCCGAGTACGGCAACGAGGGCTCGCGCTTCAAACTCTTAGAGGAGTACAACACCAACCCGAACGTCACGTACATCGGCAACGAACCCGGCGCGAACGCAGAACAGGTCGAAGGTCCGATCGCCTACGAGGACGTCGGGATGGTCGACGATCGAAACACGGTCCTCGAGGAGAAGACCGTCGGCGGCGTCGAGGGGCTATCGTTCTGACGATCGTGCAGTGGATTTCGCCGTCTGACCGCGGAGATGTGTCCCGTAGCGAAAATCGACTGCACCCGGACTCGAGTCGACTTATCTGATTCCCGGACTCGAGACGATTCAGACCAATTCCGGACTCGAGTCGACTCAGATCATTCATAACCGTTCACCCGAAAGGTCGCGTATGAACCGTCGCAAGCGAACCGTCGTCGGGGTGATCTGGATCGTCGTCGCCGCGCTGATGGCGCTTACTCTTGGAGTTGGAACGCCGTCGACCACGGGCGCGATCGCACGGCTGTTCGTCGTCGCGCTCGCGCTGTTTCTCGCGGTCGTCTACCTGTTCGACCCGTGGAACGTCATCAGCGAGAAGTCACTCCAGTGAACGATCGGGGCCGTTGAAAGACGGGTCAACCCGCGGGTGGAAAGAAGTATCGTGACGGCCGGGTGAGGAGGTGCCGATACGGATCGGGCACGATACGACGACTCGAGCGTACACTCACGGATCCGCGACGTTTCTCCGACCGTCAGTCCCGGAAATCGGAGTATCCAATTCTCATGTCAATTAGGATATGTTTATCTACTCATCCGTCGTATGTATACTCGTATCATGGGAACGACTATCGACGAGGGAAACCTCACGAACGAAGAGCGCACACTCGAGAACGCCGGCCAGCGCCGGTTTACGGTCGCAGCGGTTCGGACGGGGGCATTCTACCTCTCGCTCCTCCTTGCCGGCGTGTTGACGGTGGCGTTCCTTCCGGATCTGCTCGCTACGCTCGCGACCGGCTGGACCGCCGCGGGTGCCGCGGAACTCGGCATTCACCGACTCCACGTGATGGGTATCGCCGCCGTCGTGGGCGTGTTCTTGCTCGGTCTGTTCGCGCAGGCGTACCGACCGACACAGCGCGTCGCGTCGATGTGGGGCGCGTTCGCGGTCATCCTCGTCGCCACCGCGGGCACCGTCTGGTACGGCGTCGGGCGACCGGAGGAGGTCATTCCGTTCTTCCTCCTCACCGGAATCGCACTCCTCACGCACCCGGCGGGTCGGCGGCTGCTCCGGCGGGGTGACTCGTTCAGTCCGGCGCTGCTGGGGCTGGTCGCCGTCGCCGCGGTTCCGCTGCTCGCCTTCGTTGGGACCCAGTTGAGCCTGACGACGAGCGCGGTCGACCCCCACGCCGTCGACGGTCACTACGTGATGATGGTCGCCCTCGCGATCGCGCCGCTCGCCTACGGCGTCGTCGCCGCGCTCGGGTTCGCCGGCTGGCGTCTCGCGTCGTGGCTCGCCGCTCTTCCGATGGTCTACTACGGGCTTCTGTCCATCGCGTTTCCCCTCCAGGTGGGTTCGACGGGTGCGGTGTGGGGCGGATTGGCCATCCTCTGGGCGATCGCGTTCGTCGCGGTCGCGGAGTACTCCCGCCGCGGACCCTCGAGGCTGTTCCGGCGCGATATTCGGCGGTCGGACTAGTCGGTCGTCGACGGACGACGATTCGTCCGGGTCTTTGACAGCGGTCGTCGCTCGCGTCACTCGGAATCCGTCGGCGGGTGCCCTCGGGGGCGGGCCGCGAACGAGAGGTGGCCGATGCCGGCGACGCAGTCGGGACAGTAGGTTGCGGTCACGGCCTCGTACCGCCCGGCGAGTTCGGGACAGGGCTCGACCGAGAGGCGGAGTATCCGGTCTTCGGGAACCGGATCACCACAGCGATCGCAGACCGACTCGGACGGATCGTCGGTCCTCGTGGCGTCGGCAGCCTCGCGTCTGGAACTCATCGAGGTCGCCTCCCGGCTCGTGGTCGGTCGAGCCGTCGACTCGAGCGGTGATCGAGAGCGATACCGTATCGTCGTGCGAGACCTTTTTGTCTCGGTGGCAGTAACGAAAGCATGGCAGCCAAACGCGCGATAGTTTGGAAGCCATCCGCTTCGGGTGCTGCTACACCCGGGGCGTTTCCGTACGCACGCCCCCGCGTTCGCTTTCTGGAGCGAATAGCTTCCATCGTGACTGTCGTACTGAGTAATAATATAATTACTGAAATGTTGTGAAGGAAGGTTCGAGGGCAGTTGCTGAAGTCATTGCCGGCGCACCCGCGACCCGGGCGACGGGTGCGCCGGTAAACAGTTACAGTAATCCGTATCAGTCGTCGGCCGGCGCGAGCGGCTGGTCCTCGGCGGCCAGCAGCCTGTCGAGGGCGTCGACCATCGCCTCGACGCTCGCTCGAGTGATGTCGGCTTCGCTTCTGGCGACGGTGACCGAACGGTCGTCTCTGGCCATCGTCACCTCGACCGTGACGACGGCGTCCGTCCCGCCGGTCACCGCGTTGACCCGGTAGGACTCGAGTTCAGCGTCGGCCGCCGACCCGAGCGCCTCCCGCACCGCGGAGACGGCGGCGTCGACCGGACCGGAGCCGGTGCCGCTTGCCACCCGCTCCTCGCCGTCGACCGCGAGGCGGATGCTGGCGGTCGGGACGGCTCCGCCGCTGGTGGCGGTGAGATCGAGCAGGTCGACGACGCGCTCGCGGTCGTCGCCGGTGACGTCCTCGGCGACGGCGAGCAGGTCGGCGTCGGTCACCCGGCGGCCGCGATCGCCGAGTTCGGTGACGCGGTTCGCGATCTCGGCGATCTCGTCGTCGGTCGCCTCGACGTCGTGTTCCTCGAGCGTGGCTTTCACGCCCGCGCGGCCGGTGTGCTTGCCCAGCGCAATCCGGCGTTCGCGTCCGACGGTCTCCGGCGCGTAGGGCTCGTACATCTTGTCGTCTTTGAGCGTGCCGTCGGTGTGGATGCCGCTCTCGTGAGTGAACGCGTTCTCCCCGATGACGGCCTTGTTCGGCGGTAACTGGACGCCGGTCGACCGCGAAACGATCTGTGCGAGGTCGTACAGCTCCTCGAGTTCGACGGTGTCGACGCCGTAGACGTGTTCGAGTGCGATCGCGACCTCCTCGAGCGCGACGTTCCCTGCGCGCTCGCCCAGTCCGTTGACCGTGCAGTGGACGAGATCGGCACCGGCGGAGATCGCCGCGAGCGCGTTCGTCACGCCCAGTCCGAGGTCGTCGTGAGTGTGTGCGCTGACCGGTCCGAGATCGGCGAGCCGGGAGACCGCTTCGGCGGTCCGTTCCGGGCCCGTGTGACCGACGGTGTCGGCGAAGCAGGTCCGGTCAGCTCCGGCGTCGAGGGCGGTTTCGCCGAGCGTCTCGAGGTAGTCGAGGTCGGCCCGCGAGCCGTCCTCGCCGATGACCTCGACCCACAGGTCGTGGGATTTGGCGTACTCGACGAGTTCGGCCGTCGTCTCGAGGTTGTCCTCGCGGGAGGTGCCGACTTTCCCCTCGACGTGACGGTCGCTCGCGGGGACGACGACGTGGACGCCGTCGACGCCGCAGTCGAGTGCGAGATCGATGTCGGACTCGAGGCCGCGACAGAAACTGGTCACGGTCGCCTCGAGGTCGAGGTCGGTCACTCGTGAGATCGCCTGCCGTTCACCCGCACCGGTACAGGCGCTGCCGGCTTCGATGACGGCGACGCCCGTCCGCTCTAGCGCACGGGCGATCTCGACTTTCTCGTCGGGCGAGAGCGAGACGCCCGGTGCTTGTTCGCCGTCGCGAAGCGTCGTATCGAGAAGGCGGACTGTGCGATCGGATGGAATCGTCTGTTCGGTGGAGTAATGTACAGGCAAGAGTGATGAACTGCGATCAGTATCGTCGCGGAATTTCACGCCCAGCCGGGTTGCCCCGACTTCCTCTATCCCCGTCGTCCGGCGTTGAGAACGAATCTCGTGCCATTGTATCTGTCCCTATCGAACGACCGCGACTTAAAGCCGCCGGTTCCGACCGTTTTGCGGTGGATCGAAGTGATCCGGTCGGTCGTCCTGACCCCGGAGAGGCACCCAAATCTCCATCCCTTCGGCCGCCGTACACCGAGTATGGACCACACGCTGGAGCCGCTCGTCCGATCGCTTCGGGACGCCCCGGTCGTCGAGCGAAACGGCTACGAGTACTTCGTCCACGGCGTCACCGACGGAAACCCGCCGCTCGAAGCCGAGGTGTTACGCGGAATTGCGAAGACGATCGTCGACCGGATCGACCTCGAGTCGGTCGACAAACTGATCGCGCCCGAGGCGATGGGGATCCACCACGGGGCCGCCCTCTCGCTCGAGACGGATATCCCGCTGGTCGTGGTTCGCAAGCGCGAGTACGGCTTCCCCGACGAAGTCGCGGTCCACCAGGAGACCAGCTACGGCGAGGACGAACTCTTTTTGAACGGCGTCGACGCCGGCGACCGCGTTCTGCTCGTCGACGACGTGCTCTCCTCCGGCGGGACGATCGAAGCGGTCTGCGAGGCCCTCGAGGTGGTCGAGGCGGAGATCGTCGACGTGGTGACCGTTCTCCGGCGGGTCGACGCCGATCACGACGTTTCGCGGGAAGTGACGAGCCTCCTCGACGTCCGGGTCGAAGACGGGTCGGTCGTGATCGTCGAGTAATGCGGACTGGTCTACCGGTTCGCCGACGAAACCGCCGGGTGGTCGCGGCTGTCACCGGTGAGAGCGGCCATTATTTCGCAATCGACCGCGTATCGACGTCGGTCCGTCTCATAGTGATTATCGTAGCCTCCCGGAGATCTCGAAACCGGGCCTTCGACACTGTGTCTCGGTTCTTTAGCGGCAAACTATGAACTCCTACGATAATCCCTATCAGTCCTCGAGGACGAGTCGATCGCCGGAGGCGACCGGATCGGCGGCACCGGCAGGAAGTTCGACGATCAGGTCCGCCGTCTCTCGGGCGAACCCGCGCCACGGCCGGAGGCGTTCGACGCGTTCGACGACGCCGTCGACGACCCAGACCACGTCGATCGGAAAGAAGACGAACAGCATGTGCACGTCCCGCGTCTTCGCGGCGTCGAACCGAAAGGCGAGCGCGTAGTCGGCGGGGATCGACCGGCGGAACATCAATCCGCGCATCTGGGCCGGGATGGAGTCTGCGAGGTCGACCGTCGAGGCGAGCACCGTCGGCTCCCCGCCGTCCGGTTCGTGGACGAGTTTCACTCCATCCAGTCGACACCGGGACGGCAAAAATCTCACGACCGGTTCCGTCGCTCCGAGGGATTCAAACCGATAGGCGTCCTGTGACCGATCGAACATGGAGCGAACCCCGAACGGGACGTCCGTCGGGGTCGACGACCCCTACGAGTTCGCCGGCCTCTGTGACCACCTCACCGGCGACGGCCGGTGTCGATACGCCTACGACCACTACGAGCACGATCCCGAGTTCGCCCGCGAACGCGCTCGAGCGGACTACGCGTGTCCGATCGTCGATCCAGACGCCGAGGCGCTCGAGGGCTCCGCCCCCGCGTCGTCGGAGAGCGCCGATCCCGACTCCACGGCGGATCCCGACTGGTCGACGTGTCCCCACTTTCGCTCGCGCAACCGCGACCGCGAGTGCGTCCGCTGTGGCCTCGAGGAGAAGCGAATCGCCCAGACTGACGAGCGGCCGTTGCTCGAGGAACACCACCTCTCGTACGCCCGCGACGGCGAGCAACTCTCACACGAGATCACCGTCTACCTCTGTCGGTGGTGTCACGCCAAGGTCCACAACTCGTGGGCCCGGATCACCGACGACGCCGCGCCGGATCCCGAGGCGATCGCCGCGCTCGAGGAGCGACGGGGGCGCGAGTACGACGAACTGGGATTCGAGTCGGCCGCAGACCGCTACGGCGACGATCAGTAACGCGTCGGTCCGAACTCGCGTTCGATCCCGAACGGTCGGGGTCCGGAGTGGCACGCGCTGGGAGTGGAGTGGCACGCGCCGCGACCGGAGTGGCACGCGCTGGCAGGGGTCTTACCGGAACGGCCGCCTCGAGCACGTACCCGCCGCCTGGCAGACGCACTCCATCGACTTCGGCCGCGGCGAGCGACCCGCGGTGACGATGCCGATGGGCGACGTCTCGACGGCCCACTACACGACCGGGGTTCCGGACGTCTCCGTCTACGCCGTGATGCCCCAGCCGGGCGGCTGGCGCTGAAATCCCACCGGTACCTCGCGCCGGTGCTCGAGACGATTCCCGTTCGGCAGGGCCTGAAACGGATCGCGGGCATCGTTCGCGAGGGTCCCGCCTCCTGGTCGCGAAAGCGCGGTTCGGCGTACGTCTGGGGCGAGGCTCGAGCCGACGCCGAGGACGAACGGGTCGTCTCGCGGCTGCAGACCCCCGACCCGTACGTCGTAACCGTCGACGCGGCCGTGGCGGCGACCGAGCGCGTCCTCGAGGGGGAGGCGGGCGACGGGTTCCGGACGCCCGCCGGCGCGCTCGGGAGCGGATTCGTCCTCGACCTCGAGGGGGTCTCCGGCTTCTTCGACGAATCGCGTCCGGACTCCGAGTCCCCCAGAGTCGACGTCGCGTCGTAGGCGCAGTCGCGCGGTCTGCCAATCGGACGACCCTCGTTAATCGAGGATGTCGCCGATGCGCCGCGGTTCGCCCTGCAGGTTCGGCTGTTCGGCGACGATCTTCAGCACCTCGTGGTCGGTCACGTCGTGGTAGGACTTCTCGGTCGCTTCCTCGATGAGGTCCTTCTCGAGGCGGAACTCGGTGCCTTCGTAGACGACGTCGACGCCGTCGTCGTCGAACGCGAGGGTAGTCATGTCCGATCCGTATGCGGTGTGGCCCTAAAAGGGAGACGCTACGCGTCGGGACCCTCTCGAGTCGGGGTGACGGCCGGAACCGTCCGTCATCGATGGTGCTCGGGTGACCGGTGGCCCCGACGATTCACGAAACGCGATCGGAACTCGTCGACAGCCGAACGAGATGCTACCGTCAGACGGGCGACAGACAGCGCAGGGCCAACGACGAAGTTTATTATCAGGGGGTCACATTGGAGCCGAGTGTGGCCGTACGCAGGGATCCGCTCGACGAACTCGTCGTCCCCGACGGGACCGAAGCCAAGGAAGTCGCCCTCGAGACCGACGGAGACGTGCTCGTCGGCGCTCGGTCGTCCATCGAGTTCGGCGTGCGCGGTCGGAACGTCCTCGCCGGCGAGAGCGTCGAGTTCGCGGGCGAGATCGAAGCCGACGGAGACTGTCGACTCGACATGTGGTGTGACGTCGCGAAGAACGTACTGGTCGGCCAGGACGCCTACATCGGCGAACGGGTCCACATCGGCGGGAAACTGAAAGTCGCCGGCGACCTCGACATCGGCGACGACGTCGACATCGAAGAAGGGTTCGAGGCCAACGGCTGGATCGTCATCCGGAACCCGATGCCGACGATCGTCTTCTTGTTCGTCTACCTCAAGCACCTGCTTCTCATCGGCGAGGAGGATACCGCCCAGCGTCTCATCTCCGAACTCGTCGACGAGGAGGACGGGGAACCCGAGACGGAACCGCTCGTTATCCCCCGGAACGCAACGGTGGGCGACGACGCGTGGCGGGTGTCGACGCCCGCGACGATCGGCGACGACTGTCGCCTCCACGGCAACGTGAGAGCCGAGACGATCGACGTCGGCGACGACTGCAACGTCTTCGGGAGTCTCCGCGCTCGAGGCGCGGTCGACGTTGGCGACGGCACCCGGATCCACGGCGATCTGACGACTCGAGACGGGGACGTCGTCGTCGGCGAAGACGCTCGAATCCTCGGCGACGTCTCCTGTAACGACCTCGAGCTCGGGCCGGGTGCGGAGATCGACGGTACGATCCGGGCCGACGGCGAGATCACGATGGGGACGACCGAACGCGAGCGGGAGTGATCGGATTACGGTACAGCGACGACGGCGTATCACGGAGCCGACAGCACGTCACGGAGCCGACGCTCGCTCGAGAGACGCGATCGGCGTCGGCACCGATCGGCGTTTCGAACTACGCCAGCATCGACCGACGTTTCCCACTCCGTCGGCACCGTCAGCGGTTCTACCTACGCCAGACTCATCGGCGTTTCACACTTCGTCGGTGCCGATCGGCCCGTTGCACCTCGAGATTCGTCACTCCGATTCGTCGTAGGTGAGTTCGGCTTCGCCGGCCGTATCCTCGGTGGAACGAGAGCGCTCGCCCGGTTCGACCGTGAACCCGCCGTTCGCTCTCGAGCTGAGCTCTCGTTGTGGGTACGGGATGGCGATACGTTCTCGCTCGAACGCCGTTTTGAGTTCGTAGACGACCGCCCGTATCGTCGTCCACTTCTTGTGGGCGTTCGGCTGTCGGATCCAGAACCGACACTCGAGCGTGATGGCCGAGTCGCCGAACCCGGTCGGGATGATCTGGGGTTTCGGTGCCGGCGCGACGTCGTCGACGTTCTCGATCGCCTCGACTGCGACCGACTCCGCGTGCTCGAGGTCGGTCTCGTAGTCGACGCCGACTTCGAGCGTGAGTCGGAGTCGGTTTCGTTTGCTGCGGTTGACGACCGTGCTGCTCGAGACCTGATCGTTCGGGAGGACGACGGTTTCGCCGTCGAAGCTCCGCAGGTGCGTGTTGACGATGGTGATGTCGACGACCATTCCCTCGTGGTCGCCGACGACGACCCAGTCGCCGATCTCGAACGGTCGGGAGAACATCAGGACGAAACCGGCGATCAGCGAGCCGAGCGTCTGCCGGGCGGCCATCCCAAGGACGATCCCGACGAATCCCGCCCCGACGAGCAACCCGCCGAGTTCGACGTGCCACAAAGACAGCGACGCGAGCCCCGCGGCCACGAAAACCGTCACCTGCAGGACGCGAAAGACGACTCCCTCCTGATGTGCCGTGACGTACTTCGCGTCCGCCAGCCACTCGTCCAGGCGGTGCTCGAGATACCGCGTTCCGACGACCGCCCCGAACAGGAGTCCGACCGTCAGGACGAGTCGAACGGCGTACGGCAGGACGGTCGCGGTCGCCCCGAGGACGTCCGTCGCTAGCTGTGCGTATCCCCAGACGACCAGCAACAGGAGTCCCGTTGTGCCGACGACGACCGTCTGCAACGTCCGGACGACCGCCCGCATCGGGAACGGAACGCCGGTCACCTCGTCGATCGTCTCGAGGAGCGTCCCGGCTTCGCTCTCCTCGAGTTTCCGGTCGGCGAACTCGACCGCTCTCCGGACGGCAAACGGCGCGACGAGAAATCCGATCACCAGCGCCAGAGCCACCGTTCCGGCGCTGATCGCCATTCGCGCCTCGGTCGACGAAATCGTCTCGAGGGCCACTCGAACTGCGTGCGCGCGTTCGAACACTGCCAACGTATCGGTAATTCCGACAGTTAACGGTTGTTGCCGAATCGGTTCGGTTTCCGAGCGTGCGACCCCCGAAGTCGCCGCCGTATGCGACCATCGCCGACCCCTATTCTTAATAGTTCTTGTACGTTAGGGAAAAGCAGGCATGAGAATAAGAGACATAGTTCGACGACGGAGGTGTCCATGCGATCGATCGCTCTGACGAAGGGTGTACCGGACTTCTCGGAGGGGGCGGTCTCGTTCAACGAAGAGGGCCACTTAGAACGGGGGAAGACGCCGACCGTGATGAACCCGAACGACGCGTTCGCCCTCGAGGCCGCACTCCAGACGAGGGTCCGCCACGGCGGCCACGTCAGCGCGATGAGCATGGGGCCGCCCGGCTACGCATCCGTTCTCGAGGAGGCGATGGAGTCGGTGTACGCCGACGACACGTACCTGCTATCAGACCGCGAACTGGCGGCGTCGGACACGTGGGCGACGGCGATCACGCTCAGCGCCGGACTCGAGAAGTACCAGGAGGAAGTCGGCGATATCGACCTCGTCTTCGCCGGCTTCAAGACGGCCGACGGCGAGACGGGCCAGACGGGCCCCCAGACCAGCTGGGCGATGGACTGGCCGATCGTCACGCACGTGATCGCCCTCGACATCGACCCCGACGAACGAATCTTGCGAGCGAAGCGACTGGTCGAAGGGGACGTCGACGAAATCGAGACGGTCGAGGCACCGCTGCCCTGTTTCGTCGTCACGGACCCGGAGTTCGAACCGAGATACCGGAAGGCCTCCCACCGGCTGACACACAAACGACTCCGCGCAGAGACCCAGCGGCGGGCCGACGATCACGAGGAGCAACTGACGACGTGGGATCACGAAGCGCTGAATCTGGATCCCGACTACATCGGGCTCGACGGCTCCCCGACGATCGTCTCCTCGGTCGATCCGATCCCCAAAGCGCCCTCGGAGCGCGAGGCGACGATGATCGATTTCGACGACGGCGAGGCGATGGGCGAGGTACTCGAGGAGATGCAACCGTACGCGGCTGGAGGTGACTGAACGTGTCCGAATTCGATCCAAACGAACACACGGTCGACGAACTGGACGACCACCTCGAGACGGTCGACGACGAGGACGTCCTGCAGACGATCCTCGAGGCCGAACAGGCGGGGCAGGACCGCAAGACCGCCCGCGAGGCGGTCCACCGACGCCTCGAGGCGATCGGCGCGATCGACGACGATCGCGACGGCGTCGAAGAGGGAACCGAGACGGAAGGCGAGTACGAGGCGACGAAAGAAGACGTCGGCGAGGAGGCCGACGGCGAAGACGTGGACGACGTCGAGGCGGGCGACGGTGAGGAGGCAGATGCAGACGACGGGGACGAGGAGGCCGTGAGCGACGAGAGCGAGGATGCGGACGACGGAACCGACGACGACGCGAGCGCCGAGGAAGAAGACGACGGACTCTCCCAGCCCACTCGAGACAAGAAACACGTTCGCGCCCTCGACGGCGGCGACTACGCGGACATGTGGGTCTTCTGTGAGACCCAGCAGGGCGAGTTGCTCGAGGTTTCCCAAGAGATGCTCGGCAAGGCCCGCGAGTTGATGGACGGGTTCGAAGCGGAGTACGGCGACGACGAGCGGGTCGTCGCGTTCCTGATGGGCGACGACTGCGAGGAACTGGCCGAGGAGTGTATCGCTTACGGGGCGGACGTCGCGGTGTACCACGACGACGAACGCCTCGAGCGGTTCCTGCACAAGCCCTACACCGAGATCTCGGCGCACATGGCTCGTGGCCAGGGGACCGTCGAGAGTACGGACTGGCGCGACTACGACGAGCCCCGCTATATTCTGTTCCCGGCGACGAACAACGGCCGGGACCTCTCGGCGAAGGTGCAGGCGGAACTCGACTCCGGGCTGGCCTCTGACTGTTCTGACCTCTTTATCCAGGAAGAGGAGGTGTCGAACCCGGTCAAGACGGGCGAACCCGGCGTCAAGAAGACCTTCGAGAAGGTGTTGCACATGAAGCGGCCGGACTTCTCCGGGTTCGAGTACTCGACGATCCTCTGTCTGGACAACCCCAGTCGGGACTTCCACCCGCAGGGCGCGTCGATCATTCCGGGCAGTTTCGAGCCGATCGAACGCGACGACGACCGGGATGGCCTCGTGATCGAACACGACATGGATCTCGAGGACGACTGGTTCCGCGTCGAGATCACCGAGTACGACCAGCTCGAGGCCGGCATCGATCTGACCGACCACGACGTGATCGTCTGTCTCGGACGCGGTATCGCCGACGATCCGACCGAAGGGATGGAGCTCGGACTCGATCTGGTCGACGCCTTCGAGGACGCCAAACTCGGCATCACGCGGGGGATCGTCACGTCCTCCTACCAGTTCGAGGGACACGTCGAGGAGTACGCGAAAGAGGAGCGCCAGATCGGCGAAACCGGACAGGTCGTCGCTCCCGACCTCTACATCGCCGCGGGCGTCTCCGGAGCGGTCCAGCACAAGGTCGGCATGGACGAATCCGACACGATCGTCGCGATCAACACCGACACGGACGCACGAATTCGGGACTTCTCGGATTACTTCGTCGAAGGGGATCTCTTCGAGGTCTTACCTCGGCTGACCGATGTGGTCGAATCGGGCGAGATGACGCCAGAAGCGATCGCCGACGGCCGCGGAGGTGACGACGAATGAGCGACGAGTCGGAGTACGAACACTACGAGGCGATCGTCGTCGGCTGTGGCCCCGGCGGAGCGGCCGCAGCCGCTCGACTCGCCGACCACGGCGTCGAGACGCTCGTCTTGGAGCGCGGCACGAAATCGGGATCGAAGAACGTCTCCGGCGGGCTGATCTACGCCGAAGAGTCGGCACCCTACACCGTCGACGACCTCTTCGACGGGTTCCGCGAGGAGGCCGCAGAGCGGCCGGTAACCGACTATCGGATCCACAACGTGGCGGGCAACAGCGTCAAGACGTACGACCTCACCGATCTCCACGAACACGACACCGACTGGTGTGACGCCGTGCTCCGCCGGCGCATGGACTCCTGGCTCGAGGACCAGGTCCACGAGAAGACGAGCGAGACCGGCGGCGGCGTGCTGACCGACGTTCGCGTCAACGGCCTTCTCCGGGAGGACGGCGAGATCGTCGGCGTCACCTGCGACGAACTGGATCCGATCACGGCCGACCTCGTCGTCGCCGCGGACGGCGTCAACTCCGAACTCGCCCGCGACGCGGGACTGATGGACTGGGAGGAGCCCGACGAGTGGTTCCAGGGCGTCAAAGCCGTCGTCGACATGGACCCCGACGTGATCGACGACCGGTTCGACCTCGAGCCCGACGAGGGCGTCGCCCACCTCTTTTCGGGCGACCTCTTCTCCGACGTCCGCGGCGGCGGCTTCCTCTATACGAACGAGGATTCGCTGTCGATCGGGACCGTCTTCCACCTGGACAGCCTCGTCGAACAGCAGGCTGAGCCACACCAACTGCTCGACGCCTTGCTCACCCATCCGCTGCTCGCGACGTGGCTCGGCGACGAGTACGACGAACGCGAGTACGCCGCGAAACTCGTCCCCGACTCGAAGAAGGTCGCCCACCGCGAACCGTACGAGGATCGACTCGTTCTCGTCGGCGACGCCGGCGGCCAGATGCAGGCCCAGGGGCCGATCATCAAGGGGATGAACCACGCCGTCACCGCCGGCGCGCTCGCGGCCGACGCCTTCGCCGTCACGAAGGGCAACGCCGATCCCGCCGCGGCCGGTCGCCGGTACGCGAAGATGCTCGAGGACTCCGGTACGATGGACAAACTCAGGCCTCGTCGGTACGACGTCGCACGCGCCGTCGGCGAGCGCGACCTGGTGACGAACGTCGTCGATACGGTCCTCGAGTCGCCGATCGGCTCGGTCGCGGTCGGCAATCCGATCTCGAATCGCTTGCTGCAGCGGGCGTACAACTCGCCGTTTCTCGTCTCGATGCTGCCCGATACGAGTACCGGCTACGTCACGCTGCCCTCCGTCATCGGCGAGACCCACGGCAAGACGATCCACTGGGAAAACGAGATCGAACCGCCGTCGCTCGAGGAGCGGATCGGCGATCTCACCTACGACACCGACGTCGGCAATCCTCACATCGAACTACTCGACGAATCGTTCGACGCCAGCGGGGCGGCGGTCTACGCCTGCCCGGTCAGCGCCGAGGAGTTCGGCGGCGGCTGTTATCGCTCGGAGACCGTCCAGACGAACGGCACCGAGGAGACGCTCGTCAGCCTCGACACCCAGCCCTGCGTCGAGTGTGGCACCTGTGCGATCGTCGCCGACACCGAGTGGGAACACCCCCGCGGCGGCAAGGGCGTCGAGTACCGTGAGGGGTAGCGCGATCGACCGACCGTGAACCGGTACGGTCCGCGCATCGCCGCCTTGCAACGTCGCGCCGAACGCGACCGCGAGCGCATAGAGCGCGGCGACCGGGAGATCGGCCCCGACGACGCTTCCACCTACCTCCGGGAGGGTGTCGGGCCGTCGATCTGGCTCTACGTCGAGGGGCGAACGGGCGGGCGGATGGTGCAGTTCTCGCCCGCGGAACTGGCGGCCTTAGAGCGTGCGATGAACGCCTGGCTCGAGTGTTACACCCGGTGTTACGGCGTCGAACTCGAGGCGAACTTCTCGATTCGCGAGGCGGCCGAACTGTTGCTCGAGACGCGAAACGTAGACGACGTCGGCCAGTTGCTTACCGGTGTCCCCTTGCGGTGATCCACGAAATATCTCTTCGTTCCAGGGCGGGTCACCGTCGATAGGCGAAACAGTCAACGACCTGGCCGAGGTATCAAACCCGTGACTCTCATCGTCGAGTTCGAACTGGATACGCCGATTCTCCGTACCGCCGCAGAGGGGACCGACGAGATCCGGATCGAGGAGGTGTACGAAACCGAATCCGGCGAGTCGAAGCTGTTGTTCTGTGCGTACGGCGACGATTTCGAACGGTTCGAATCGGCACTCGAGGAGGATTCGACCGTCAGCACAGCCACCACACTCGACGACGCCGTCGATCGACGGCTGTACAGCATCGTCCTGTCCGACCGGGCCGCGAGCCGGCTCACGTATCCCATCGCAGCCGAGTACGACGTTTCGGTCCTGGAGATCTCCATCACCGACGAAACCGTCTTACGCGTACGAGTCCCCTCCCGCGAGACGCTCGCCGCGTATCGACAACGGTGTCTCGAGCGCGTTTCCGGATTCCGCGTTCGTAGACTGTACCCCGAACAGAAGTCCGAAACGGGACAGTACGGCGTCACGGAGGCACAGTACGACGCGCTTCTGGCCGCGCTCGAGGCGGGATACTTCGACGTGCCGCGAAAGACGACGCTGTCTTCGGTCGCGACCGACCTCGACGTCTCCGATCAGGCGCTTTCGGCGCGACTCCGCCGTGGGCAGACGAACCTCCTCGAGCACACGCTGGCGGAGGATCAGCCATCTTGACGCGCCAAACACCGGCCTGCCATCCTGACACGTCAAACACCGGCCCCGATGTAAAACGTTGGTCAATCAATGCGGCTCCTTTCCAGGTCGCGAGGCGTCCATTCGGTATGGATACTGAACCAACGACGCCGAGCTTGTCGGCCGACGGGCAGGAACGCGATCATGGCACTGACGGCGGCCCGTTCGTCCACCAGGCCGAACCGGGACAACCGCTCAGTGAAGCCATCACGGTCGCCGTTTCGAAACGGGAAGAACTGGACGATCCCGTCGCCGTCGCTCGCGAGTTCGGACCGCTGTACGAATCGATCGATCCGTCCGCACTCGATGCGCTGTTCGATTCGTCCGGCACCCTCGAGCGCTCCGCCGGGACGGTGTCGTTCGCCTACGCCGGCTATCGCGTGACGGTCGATACGACCGGCCGGGTCGAACTCTCCGACCTCGATCGCCTGGGCTTACGCGAGGGGTAACGCTGCCACCTCGAGACGTCCGGCCGAAAATGAGCCGTTGCGGGTCAGTTTATCAGGTCGTCGCGGATCAGTAGATCAGTTCGTCGTCGTTTTCGACCATGTACAGCGTCCGGGCCGCGATGTTCACGGCGTGATCGCCGACGCGCTCGAGATCCCGGATCGTCAACAGGAGCCGAGAGACGTCCTGTAGCAGTCGCTCGACCTCGTTCGGAGAGTCGAGTTCGCGTTCGATCAGGTCCCGGACGACGATTTCGCTCGCCCGCTCGGCGAAGTGATCGAGGTCGTCGTCGCGAGCCGCGAGTTCTCGACAGGCGTCGACGTCTTCGGTGTCGTAGGCTTGCATCGCGTCGTCGATCATCGCAAGCGTCAACGACCCCATCTCCTGGACGTCGACGTCCGGGAAGCGGTCGTGCTCGGCCTCGAGGGTGTACTCGCCGAGGTTGACCGCGAGGTCGCCGATCCGTTCCAGATCGGTGATGATCTTGAACGAGGCGGCGATAAACCGCAGATCCGAAGCCACGGGCTGTTGGAGCGCGAGCAACTCGATGCAGTCCTGCTCTAAGTCGAGGTACATCTGGTTGATCTCGTCGTCGCTCGTGATGACCTCTCGAGCGAGATTCTGGTCTTTCTGCTCGAGAGCGTCGAGCCCCAGTCGAAGTCGCTCCATCACGACTTCGCTCATGTAGAGGATATCCTCGCGGAGTTCCGCGAGTTTCTCCTGGTAGGATTTCCGCGCCATAGTTCAGCCACCCGTGCGTGCGGGGATATAGCTTGTGCTCACCGTGATTCACACCGACATCGGTACCCCTTCCATCGGTCGAACGACTCCGTAAATACGGTCGCCGACCTCACATGAAGTCGGTCAGCCCGGACTGACCGTCGTCCGTCTCGTCGGTTTCGTCCGCCGACTCCGTCGATCCCGTGCCGTTTTCCTCCTCGCTTCCGTCCGATTCGTCGGCCGCGGAGACGAGCGTTTCCTGTTCGTCCCTCGGCGCTCCGCCCGTGGCGTCGACTTTCTCGTCCGAACTCGAGTCGGTGTCGCCGTCGGTGTCGCTCGTTCCGAAAAACGCGGATCCGGAGTGTTCGACGGTCTGTTCGGTCTGGAGTTCCTCGGCGTCTTCGACGATCGACTGGACCTTGTTGGTGTCTTTGCCGCTTTCAGTGACGAACGAGACCTCCGACTCGTCGAGTTCGTAAGTCGCCGCCATCCGAACGGTGAGGTCCCGATTTCGGCAGTGGTGGGTCATCGCTGAGAGATACGGGAGGATCTCCCGCCGTGCAGTCGAGACGCTCGTCCCCTCGCGTTCGGCCACTCGCTCCGCGATCGAGTCGCGCGTGTTCCGGGTGCCTTTCGTCCGGCCGAGTTTCGACCAGTAACTCGGCGGACCGTAGCGCGTCCAGCCGCCTTTGTCCTCCCGACGCGAGGCTGCGACGCCGGCGGTCATGTTGTCCGTCGCGTACCGCCAGAACGAGTAGTCCTGGGTCGCCCGAACGCGGCCGAGCCACCGATCGGCGTTCGAGAGATAGCCGTAGGCGTCCGCGAGTTCGGCTCCCGCGTAATCTTTCGGCACGTTGTCCTCGATCCAGTTGAGTAACTCGTCGGGCGTCTCGTCGACGTCGTAAGACGCTCGGAGTGCTCCCTCGGCGTCCTCTTCTTTGATGAGCGCGTCGAGAAAGTCGAATATGCCCTCGGTTCGATCGCGTTCGCTCGTGACGACGTCGTCGACGGTCAGCCGTTCGGCCTCCTCGGCGACCGCCTGCAGGTCGTTGACCGCCGAACGAAGGTCGCCGCTGGTCGATTCCGCGATCTTCTCTAAGGCGGTCTCCTCGAATTCGACACCCTCGCGACGACAGATGTCACGCAACACCGGGACGATCGAGCGCTTCGAGACATCACGAAACTCGATCGTCTCGCAGGCGTTTCGAAGCGAGTTGCTCATCTCGTAGAACTCGTTTGCCACGAGGACGACCGGCTGGTTGGCCTCCTTGACGACTCGAGTGACTTCCCGAGAGCCGCCGTAGTCCGCACTGCCGTGGAAGTTGTCCGCCTCGTCGAGGATGACGAGCCGACGGCCACTGCCGCCGGCCGTAAGCGTCCCGCTTTTCGAGGCCTCGCCTGCGACTCGCTGGATCACGTCGGCCTGGCGATCGTCGCTGGCGTTGAGCTCCATCACCGGCCAGCCCATGTCGTTTGCCAGCGCGTGAGCCGCGGACGTCTTTCCCACCCCGGGACTCCCGTGGACGATCACCGATTTCCGGTGGTCGTCCCACGTCTTCGCCCACTCCTCGAGTTTGTCGCGGGCCTTGTTGTTCCCACGTACCTCCGACAGCGTCGTCGGTCGGTACGTTTCGGTCCAGTCGCTCATTGGACACTGGTTGGGGCGAGTCGTGTTTAGGGATTGCGGAGCGTCACTCCTCGGCGACCGTCTTCAGGTCCAGACGGGAGGTGACGTCCGCATACGTCTCGTCACTCGAGACGATGGTATCGCCGTTCGATTCGACGAGGTGAAGTGCATCGAACGGTGTGAACCCGTGGTCTTCCACGTACGTCGCCGCCGTCACGACCGTCTCCACGTCACCGCGTACCTCGACGAGACTGGCGGCGTTCGAGACGACGCGTTCGGTATCACGCTCCTCGCGGTAGGCGACCATCAGGAGTTCGATGAGCGTGAACTGCGACGTCCATAACTCGTCGCGATGCTCTCGGTATACCGTTTCGGCGGTGGTGCCGAGCCAGTCGTCGTCCTTGATTAGTGCGAGAAGGAAATCTGTTTCCGCATACATTTACCGTCCAGCCTCGTCGAGCGCTGCGTCACGCGCTTCTTCACGAAGTTCGTCGGCTGGCGTCTGGACATCCTCGAACTCGTCCCTGAGTGCCTCGAGCGGGTCGTCGGCGACCGGGACCAGTTTAACTCCATCGGGGAGTTGAACGACGTGATATCGGTCCCCGTATCGCTCTCTGACCTCCTTCGGGAGCGTGAGACGGCCACGGTCGTCAAGCGCTACGTCTGCCATACCTCGGTGTACGGTGGGAGAAAGTAAAAGCGTTCCCCGATATATGCGAATACCCACACCCCACGTATCCGAGCGTGGCTCTGCGTTCACGAACGGCCGACGACGCACAGTCGGCGTTCTCGGTACACCGGGTCCACATCGGATTCGTTCGACTGCCCGGACCAGTCGTTCACCGAAAAAGCGTCTCGTCCTGTCGCGCCGGTCACCGGTAGAGCGACAGGTAGAGCATGCCGAACCCGACGATGAACGGGACGGTTTCGGCGATGTAGAAGGCGGTCAACGGCTCGGATAGCTGCGAGACGATCGTGGTAAGCCCCACGCCCATGCTGAGAAACGCGAACCCGATAAACGCGCTTTCCAGGCGCTTCGACGGATTCATTCGGTATGACTGGAAGCTAATGAGGGTAAGCCCCAGCGCGAGGGCGAAGACGACCATCTGCAGTAACATCAGCAATACTTCGAGTAGTTCGTTCATACTGGTGCCCGTTCTCTGGCGTTCGAACCCACTCTACTTAACACCAAGCTCGTCCCAGAGTTGAGTGAACCGGTCCGGCAGGTTTTCCTTTCGAAAGATTCGGACGTCGTATTCGTCGTCCTCGAGGGAGATGACCGTACTATCGAAGTTACACCGATACTCTTTGTAGTGGTTTCCGTCGTCTGCAACCAGCGTCCGTTCTTTGATAAGATCGTGTTCCTGGAGAACGTCGAGTCGTCGATAGATCGTCGGTTGAGAGAGATCAAGCCGGTCGGCCAGCTCCTTTGCGGATCCGGATTTCCGGCTAACCGAGGCGAGTACGGTACGAGCGTGCTCGTCCCCGATTGTGTTGAGGATCTCTTCGATGGGGGTTTCATCCGCCATGTATGTGTGCTACGGGAATCCTCATGCAAAAGGTTTTCTGGGTTAGTGAAATACTCGACCTGTATTGTAATTTTGTTGAATGGTTACGCGCCTATACCTCTCAGAAGAGGTCGTACAGGTCGCGAGTAAATGTAAATAGTACGACTAAAACACGCCGGCGAGACCGGTGTTATCACGACGAGAAAATACCTTTATATACCGATTATCGGGAAACGAGGCTACTGTCGATGATATATGGTATAGAGGTGTGAGAGTCAGGTATGGCAACGACTAATGACGTCTCGAATGGGATGACCGAACCGTGCGAAGAGTGCGAAACGGATACGTTACACGAGGTTTCCGTCCAACTCGTAACCGAGGGCGGTGAAGGCGAAAACGCGCGATACTCTCGAGAACCGTACCGGGTTCGGGAGTGTCAACGCTGTGGGAACCGCGAGAGTCAGCGGATGAACAACGCCTGATACGGACCCCTGTCAGCGTGACGTCGGACAATCCCTGTCGACGGCCCCGTTTCGATACCGTCGGTGCGTCCGAAACGCTCTATTGCATCCATTGGCCGACTCATCTCGTGGGGTTGGCCGTTTTCAAATTCATCGAGAAGAGTCGGTGAAACGGTCTGTGCGGACTGCTGTCGGTCAGTACCGGTCGGACCGCAAACGGTATGTGGGTACACCGGACACCGTGACTGCGGTCCGTGTCGATGTCCGATCCGATCGGATTTGACCGGAACACTGATTCCAGGCTAATCGAAATTTCCACCGGGATTCACCGTGCGGAAATCAACAGCCGACTGGCTGAGAACTGTGGCTCGAGACGCCGCTGGGCGGGTCAGGTCGATGCTGGTAGCGGTGACGCTGGGACTGTTTGCGATCGTCTTCTTCCGAGTCCAACCGGCGTTCTCGCTTCTGGCCGGTGTGGTCGCCGTCCTGTCGGTCGCGACGGCCATATCCGGCCGATTTCGAGCGTTCGTCGACGACAATCGGTGGGCGGTTTTCGGTTCGCTCTTGGTGTTTATGGGGATCGTTCTCGCCGCCTTCGCTATCTCATACGGTTTACTGTCAGTCCTCACCGGCGCACCCGCGACCAGAGCGGCGGGTGCGCCGGTACACAGTGACAGTAATCTGTATCAAACAGTACCGTCTAATCGGGCAGTAACGGCGAGGTGACGACTCGAGGCTCGACCTGTTGAGTATCGACCCGACGACGAATCACCGCGAACAGGACCCGAAGCGCGGAAAAAGATCCAGTGAACGACGCGGGTAACGTCCTCAGCCGTCGCGCTGGTGAATCCAGTACCGGTGGACGACGACCGGAAGACCGGCCGTGTACTGGTTTCCGTCGGACGAGACGGTGACCGTAACGGTCCGCGGAAGCGCCTCGAGAAGCGTCTCGAGGTCGACCGGTTCCGGACGGGTGCGTAACTCACCGTTGGGGCCGTAGACGTACCGCTGGTTGACCACCGTCGCGAGCGGAATCGCTCGTTCGAATTCGTCCGACGCGACGTCGTCGTCGATTCCGTCGGCGGCGATTCGGTCGATCCCGAGGAAAACGCCCGCTCCGAGTAGTTCGCGATCTGCGAGTATCGATCCGATGCGGTCGTGGACGCGAACGTTCGCGCGTCTCGTCGCGTCCTCCTCGAAGTCGCTGGAATCGTCGCTCGAGACGGTTATCTCGTCGGAAAGCGAGACGGAGTCGTCGGTTCCGAGTCGAATCGTCTCGGAAACGTCCGGCTCGAACGGCTCCCCGTCGCTTCCGGTACAGCCGGCGAGCGCGCCGGTACCTGCGCCGGCTACCGCCGCGATCAGTCTCCGTCGGTTCACAGAAGAAGCGAGGCGGATGCCACGGGGCTTGACCCCGTGGAGGAAGCCGACCCTCGATGACACAAACCACGTTCTAGTGATAGGCCGACCCCCAAATGTATAAGTAATACTAACTACATATGTGAAATAAAGTGGGATACCGTCGCACCGCCGTCATCAAACTCGACACTCCTGAAGGGGCCGACGACTCCCTTCGAGAGACTGTCGAGCAGTTCAAACACTGCGCCAACACCGCGAGCGAATGGTGCTGGTACGGCGACGACGGCTACCACGTCACTTCCAAAGCCAAAGCCGAACGCGCCCTCTACGACCGACTCCGCGACGAAACCGACCTTACCGCGAACCTCGTCCAGAAAGGGATTCGCAGAGCGGTCGAAGCCGTGAAAAGCGGCGTCGAACGCCTCAAACGTGGTGAGAACACGTCGAAACCGCACATTTCTGCTGATAGCGCAGCCTACGACAAGCGAAGCGCGACGTTCCACCGCAACCACGTTTCTCTTTCGACCGTAGACGGGCGCGTTGAGTGCGAGTACATCCTTCCCGACGACTCGGAGACACCACCGACAAAGTACGTCTCCGACGAGGATTTCGAGTTTCGGATGGCCCACCTCCAGTATCGCGACGGTGACTGGTACCTCCACGCTTCGATGCGGAAGGTCGAAGCAAACGAGGAATCGCCTGAATCCGAGTCCAAGCACAGAACAGTCCTTGGTGTGGATTTGGGCGTGAACAACCTCGCCGTCGCTTCGACTGGCCGATTCTGGTCGGCAGACGAGTTCAACCACTGGCGTCGAGAGTACGAGAAGCGTCGTGCATCCCTCCAGCAGTGTGGGTCTCGCCACGCCCACGACAACATCGAGAGCGTTGGACAGAAAGAGTGCGGACGGTTCGAGATCTACCTGCACACTGTAGCGAACGAGCTTATCGAAGAGGCTATGGAGAACGACTGTTCGCACATCGTGTTCGAGGACTTGACCCACATTCGGGAGAACATCCCCGAGGCGACGTGGCAACACGTCTGGGCGTTTCGACGCCTCTACGAGTACGTCGAATACAAAGCCGAAGAACACGGCGTCGAAGCCGTACAGGTTGACCCGCGCAACACGTCGAAGCGTTGTTCGACGTGCGGGTTTACCCACGACGATAACCGGAACGGAGAGTCGTTCGAGTGTCAGAAGTGCGGGTACGAGAACCATGCCGACTACAACGCTTCCAAGAACATTGGTTTGCAGTATCTCCGTCGCAGGCAAAATGCAGACGACGGAGGCGCACCCGTAGATGTGCGCTTGAATCGTGGGACGTTGAACGTGAGTGGGGAGTACGTCCCCCCTGCCTCGGTTGAGGCATAGAACGGGAGTCCACGCGAAAGCCTCGGGGTCGTACGGAAATCTTTTATTTCCGTGATGATGAAAGGTCTTCGACCTTTCGAACCACTTGACCCCGAGGCGATTTACATCGCCACTGGATCTGTCATCGACATAAATCTTCTTCGAGCGTTAGTCGTCACTGCGCAGATCTTCGGCGATCCGGAAGAGCACCGTGCCGAAACCGGCGACCGTGAGGACGAACCGCTCGCCGGACCCCGCGATCGGGAAGATGCGCTCGACGTCCGCCGGCGGTTCGTCCCGCGTCGGGTCGAATCCGGTCGAGTAGTGCGTGTCCGCGGTCGTTCCCCGCGTCGTCGACTCGTCGAGTTCGCCAGTGCTCGAGTCGAATTCGACGAACGTCTGGACGAGGCCGCGCTGGTCAGTGACGAGGAGCCGTCCCGAGAGATCGTAGAACCGGTCGTGGACCGGCCAGAAGAGGTTGACGCCGTTGAAGAACGCGTCGAGCAGTATGTGCGCGAACAGGACGGTCACGAGAGTTACCCACGCGACCCGGTAGCCGTACTCGCCCCAGCGGTTCAGGACGTACGACTCCTCGCGAAGCTTGACGTCCCAGACGAGGATCGCTGCCGGAATCAGGACGACCCACACGTTGTGAAGCGCCGCTCGGTGTGTGCCCGGAACGTAGATTCCGATCAGCGTATCGAGGTCGATCAGCGCCGTTGCTCCCATGACGACGAGAATCGCTTTCGTGTCGAACCGATCACCCAGCAGGGCGACCCCCATCATGCCCGCGATCGCGACGTGAACCACAGTCGACGGCATATACGCCGTCTCGAATCGACGCTGCTTGACTGTTGTCCTCACGGGCTCACCGCGCGGCGATCGCACGCCGGGGCCGCCGATCGAGACGGAACTGGACCGGGGATCGAACTCGAGGCGACAGGACGACCGCCGACACAGGAGCCGGCCAACAGTGATGCGAAGAGCGTGGGCTGGCACCGACACAAGCGCTCTACGGCGCGGGGTGGGGAACTGGAGGTGAAGCGTTCGAACGGGACCGGCGATCGGAACCGCTCACAGACACGTCCGGTTTCGACAGGACGGACAGTACATCGAATCGGACTGCTGAATCGTGTACGACGCTTCACACTGCGAACAGAGACAGCCGGTCGAGAAGCCCATCTCGCGTGCGACGCCACGGACCGTCGTTTCGAGCCGCCGTTGGTCCCGTTCGAGATCGTTGAGCCTCGCCTCGAGGTCCCGATCCCGGTCTGAACCGTCTTCGTCTCGGTCAGAACCGTCTTCGTCACGCTCCGAACTGACCTCGTCTCGGTCAGAACCGTCTTTGTCTCGATCCGAACCGACCACGTCTCGGTCCGTACCGTCGTCGCCGCGGCGAACTGTCGGTTCCGCGTTGAGGGGAATCATTGTACGGTTCAGATCGCGAACGGGCAAAAGGACGCTTCCAACGTGTGATGGCCTCGAGAGCGGCGGGTCAACGCAGCGTCACCGCGTCGGGCAAAGACGGCTCCCGAACGGTACTCTCCTCGTCGCGGGAGTCCGGACCGCCCACCGACGGAAACGGACGCGGGACGTGCGGCGATCGTCGAATCGTTCCAGCCGACGGCGAGAGGGTCCGGTAGCTACTTGGGTCGACCGCGTGACCGACGCGTATGGGCGGACGTGGACCGAAACGAGAACTCGCCGAAAAGATCGCCGGCGAGATCACCCTCAGCGACGACCCCGGGGCGACGCTGCGCAAGTGGCGGACCGACTTCGACGTATCACAGACCGACCTCGCGTCGGAACTCGAGGTCTCGTCGTCGGTGATCTCTGACTACGAGAGCGGCCGCCGGGAGAGCCCCGGCATCGTCGTCGTCAAACGGCTCGTCCAGGGATTGCTCTCGATCGACGAACGCCGCGGCGGCGATCGCATTCGCCAGTACGGGCGCGTCCTCTCGGCGGGGTTCGAAAGCGACGTCGTCCTCGACCTGCGCGAGTACGCGACGTCGATCCGTCTCTCGCAGTTGTACGACGAAATCGACGCGACCGAGGTCACCTCCGGGAGCACCGACCGGATCAGCGGCCACACCGTCATCGACAGCATCGAGGCGATCACCCGCCTCTCGAGCGAGGAGTTCTTCCGATTGTACGGCCAGAGTACGAACCGCGTCCTCGTGTTCACCAACGTCACCCGCGGTGAGGGCGTCGGCATCGCGCTTCGGGTTCTCAACCCGACGCCGAACGCCGTGATCCTTCACGGTCTCGAGAAAGAGGAACTGTGGGAACACGCCCGCGATCTCGCGCGAATCGACGACTACTCGCTCGCCGTCACGACCGAACCGCTCGAGGACGTCCTCGAGCAACTCGCCACGCTCGAGTGAGCCGGGCCGCGTCGTGTTTCCAAACCGATGACACCGATCGACACCGTCTCCCGACTGGATCGAACGGAGCGCTTGACGCTCGGATTACTGATCGGTTACGTCGCAACGCTGACGGGCGTCTACGTCGTCGACGATCCGGTCGTCTGGCTCGCGTGGGCGGTCGGTGCGGTCCTCGTCGCCGGATGGACGATGATCGCCTACAACCGGTCGGCGACGGCCGAGTGACGTCTCGCGTCGCGGCGTCGAACGCTACGAGTCACTGTACACGGACAACACCGGTGCAAGCCAGCTCGGAAAACGGCGTGTGAGTACATCGAACCACAGCGACTGCGGTCCGTGTCAGGCGATCTGCTCCTCGTACTCCTCGGGCGAGAGCAGGTCCTCGAGTTGGCTCTCGTCCTCGGGATCGATCTCGATCATCCACCCGTCCTCGAACGGTTCGTCGTTGACGAGTTCCGGCGAGTCGAACAGGTCCTCGTTGACCCCGACAATCTCGCCGCTTACCGGTGCGTAGAGATCCGAGACGGCCTTGATCGACTCGATGACGCCGAACTCGTCGTCCTGGGCGATCGAGTCGCCCTCGTCGGGGAGTTCGACGAACACGACGTCGCCCAGTTCGTCCTGGGCGAAGTCGGAGATACCGACGCGAACACCGTCTTCTGTCTCGAGCGCCCACTCGTGCGATTCCATGTACTGTCTGTCTTCGGGGATGTCGAACGTCATGTTATACTGTGTCGACGAAGGGTGTGGTTTCAACTCTTGCCTTTTTCGATCGGCCGCGGACGACGACCTGCAGCGTCGTTCCGGGTTCTGCGTACTCGACCGGCACGTAGCCGAGGCCGATCGGCTGCTCGAGCGACGGACTCATCGTCCCGCTGGAAACGGTCCCGACGACGCGGCCCTCGGTGTTCGTGATGTCGTAGCCGTGGCGGGGAACGCCGCGGTCGATCAGCTGGAAGCCGACGAGCTGTTCTTCGAGACCGTCGGCTTCGACGCGGGCGAGCGCGTCTCGCCCGACGAACTCGGTGTCGAGGTCGACCGCGAAGTCGATGCCGACCTCGAACGGATTTCGCGGGTTCGACTCGCGGTCGAACTCCTGGCCGGCGAGGACGAAGCCGGCCTCGATCCGGAGGGTGTCCCGAGCACCGAGTCCGCAGGGCTGACAGTCGATGGCCGACCAGATCCGTTCGGCCTCGTCGGCCGGAACGATCAGCTCGAAGCCGTCCTCGCCGGTGTAACCGGTCCGGGCGGTCCAGCACTCCACGCCGTCGACGGTCGCTTCCATCGCTTCGAACCGACCGAGATCCAGGACGTCCTCGCGACAGGCCGCATCGACGAGCTCGGGTGCGTTCGGCCCCTGGACCGCGAACATGGCGTACTCGTCCGTTCGGTTGTCGACGGTCGCCTCGAGGTCCCACTCGTTTCGGTGGTCGACCCAGCGTTCGTGAGTCGCCTCGTCGGTTCCGGCGTTTGGCACGAACAGATACGTGTTGTGCCCGTCCTCGTCGGGCAGCCGGTAGATGACCGTGTCGTCGATGACGAGTCCATCCTCGTCGGTGATCGCCGCGTACTGGGAGCCGCCGACCGCGACCCGACTCACGTCGTTCGTGGTGAGCCGTTGCATCAGCGCCGTCGCGTCCGGGCCGGTGACGTGGATCTGTCCCATGTGGGAGACGTCGAAGATTCCGGCGTCTTCACGGACGGCCATGTGCTCCGTCTGGATCGAGTCGAACTCGACGGGCATATCCCAGCCACCGAACTCGGTAAACTTCGCACCACGCTCGTCGTGGATCCCACGCAACGGCGGCGTCTGAAGCGGCATATCCGGACCCACACTCCGTACACAGTAATGTCTTTTCGTCGCTTCCGGTCGGATTCCTCGGGTGGTGCGCGCTCGAGGTTTCCGATTCGTATCCGTCGTCGAACCGACACTCTCTGTGATACGGTTTACTGTAACTCATTACCGGCCCACCCGCGACCCGGCTGACGGGTGCGCCAGTACACAGGTACAGTAATCCGTATGAGGACTTCGACACCGCCTCGATCGAATTCATGGGAGAGGTCGAGCCCCATTATCGACGGTCGGAAGCGCAACCGACTCGAACTGCCGGTTACCGTCCGCGCTCCTCGATGGTCAGCGTGTAGTTCCCGCTCCCGTCGACAGCACGGACGAGGATACGAATCGTTTCGCCGCCCGAGAGGTCGACGGTGGCTTCCTCGTCGCTCCCGTCGCCAGTCGACGCCTCGTCGTAACTCGTCCGTGACGGTCGACTCCCGTCGGTGGTCACGTAGAGGTCGAAGTCGGCGTCCGACGGCCCGTCGATCGTTATCGTTGCACCACAGGGGGACGACGTTCGCAAGGCGTAGCTCCACCTGTCGCTTCCACCCCACCAGCTCGCACGGAGGCTGCTTTCGACGCTCGCAGTCTCCGTTTCGGCCCCGCATCGATCGGGCTCGTCTTCGTCCTCGTCACCGTCGTTTTCGTCGCCATCGTCGTCGCCGTCGTTTTCGTCGTCACTGCCGTCGCCACCCGTCGCATCGATGACCTCCTCGGGGGAGAGCCGCTCGCGGTTGAGCTCGAGCCACATGCCGTCGGGTTGCTCGAGGTCGATCGAGGTGACGGGGCCGTCGACCCAGAAGGCGTCGCCGTGACCGCCGCCGGTGACGCCGCCGGCGTGCCACGTCCCGTCGTCCTCTTCGACGAAGTCCTCGGACGTGTAGGTTCCACCCTCGATGCTGCCGCCGGAAGGGGTCTCGTACGGCGCGTCGGCGAACTCGACGGGGCCTTCGGCGGTGAACTCGTACCCCGCACCCCTGGTATCCGACTCGGTGATGAACGCGAGGAGGTCCGCTTCGGTCTCGTCTTCTTCGTCGTCCTCCTCGTCTTCCTCGCCGCCGGTTTCCGCGATGACCTCTTCGGGGGAGAGTTCCTCGCGATCGAGTTCGAGCCACATGCCGTCGGGTTGCTCGAGGTCGATCGAGGTGACGGGGCCGTCGACCCAGAAGGCGTCGCCGTGACCGCCGCCGGTGACGCCGCCGGCGTGCCACGTCCCATCGTCCTCCTCGACGAAGTCCTCGGAGGTGTAGGTGCCGCCCTCGATGCTGCCGCCGGAGGGGCTCTCGTACGGCGCGTCGGCGAACTCGACCGGTCCGTCGGCCGTGAACTCGTAACCCGCGGACCGTGCGTCGGGTTCGGTGATGAACGCCAGAAGGCGTCCCGCCGGCTCCTCTTCGTCGTCTTCGTCGTCTTCGGTCTCGTCCTCGTCTTCACCATCCCCGTCGTCCGGTTCGTATCCGTCGGGAACCGTGTTCACCGCGGCGTTCGCATCCACCCGGCCGTACCCCTGTGCGTGACTCGAGAGGCCGACGTCGGTCGCCGTCTTCCGGAGGTGCTCGCGCAGCGTCTCGACCGGGAGATCCGGATACGCGGACAGCACCAGACCGGCGACGCCCGAGACGACCGGCGTGGACATCGACGTTCCCGACGCGCGCGTGTAGCTGTCGTTCAGGTCGGTCGAGACGAGGCTGGTTCCGGGTGCCGCGAGTTCGATCGCCGACCCGCGGTTCGAAAACGACGCGAGTCGGTCGCTCGAGGTGAGCGCCGAGACGGCGATCACGGAGTCGTAAGCGGCGGGGTAGAGGACGGAACCGCCGTCGTTTCCAGCACCGCCGACGAGAAGACAGCCCTGTTCGACGGCGTACTCACAGGCGTTTTCGAGCGTCCGCCAGTCACTCGAGCTGGCGAGTGAGAGGTTGATCACGTCCGCGCCGTTGTCGGCCGACCACTGGATGGCGTCGGCGACGTCCGAAAGCGAGCCGCTGCCGCGTTCGTCGAGCGCGCGGGCACTCAGGAACGTACAGTTACTGATGCCGGCGTGCCCGGTCCCGTTATCGGTCGCCCCGGCCGCGATGCCGGCGACGATCGTTCCGTGGGTTTCGTTCGACGTGGCGGGATAGGGCGTGTTCATCCGACCGACGAAGACCTCGCCGATGCGGTCGTCGACGTTCGGCTCGAGGTTCTCGTGATCGTACTGGACGGCCTGATCGACGACCGAGATGACGACGTCGTCGTCGCCGAGCGTTCGCTCCCACGCCCCCTCGCAGTTGACCTGTTGTGGCGCGTGTTGAGAGCCGTAATGGGGATCGTTCGGCGTGTGAAGCGCCTCGATCGTCGCGTTTTCTTCGACGTACTCGATTTCGTCGATCCGCTCGAGCGCTTCTTTAACGCGTTCTTTCGCCTCTTCGGGCGTCTGTGCGGGAAACGTAATGGAGACGTAGTTTATGACCTCGTTCGAGTGAACGACGTCCGCATCACTGGTAAGTCCGGACTGGACCGTTCGTTCGATGTCCGAAGCCGAGGGGGAGACGCCGACGAGCAATTCTTCTTTCTTAGGACCGGGAGCACGTTCTGGCGTCGCGCTGGCGACGCCGGACGACCCAAAGAGTGCGCCGAGCGCACCGGCGGCTTTGAGAACCGATCGTCGATCGTGCTCCGAGAAGTCGGTAGATGGCATACGACGACAGTCAGGTTCTCGTGAAATTAACAAAAATCTTCGCGAACTGGGGATGATTTATTCGAATATCATTCCATACATATCCTGTCACTCAAAACACGGTTCGAATATAAACGGTGAACTGCTGAAGTTCGTCGTTGACAACCGGCAACGAAGTGTGATAAACCGACCCGCTGTTTCCGACCCACTGCAACGGGTCGTTCGAAGAACAGTATCGCTCAGTGGGATACGGAGTACCGTAGCCAACCGGAGATACCGGGCCCAGTCTCCGTCGTCGCGTCCCGGTTCGTCGGAGAACCGACGAACGGCTCCGAGATTCGCCCTCACACGGTTTACTGTACGTCGTTGCCGGCGCACCCGCGATCCGGGCGGCGGGTGCGCCCGTAAACGGTTACAGTTAGGGATTATCGTAGCCTCCCGGAGATCTCGAAACCGGGCCTCCGACACTGTGTCTCGGTTCTTTAGCGGCAAACTATGAACTCCTACGATAATCCCTAAGTACTCCGTATCAGTTCGTCCGACTCCCGACCCAGTCACACTCGAGACAGGCGTCGATTCCCTGAACGTTAGTGAGCGTCGCTTCACAGCGGGGACAGTGTCTCGTCCCGCAGTGGCGCGGTTGTAGCATACCGGACCGATCGAAGTCGACGATTATAAAGATATCTGACGACAATCGTCGAACTCACCTCGAGGCTACGGAGATCGATCCGACGCTCGAGCGGTCTGCATCGCTCGGCTGTTGTACGCCGAGCCGACCTCCCCCCGCGAGTCGAGGGCGATCACGCCGGCGCTCGAGCCCGTGAGTTCCGCGAACTCCTCGATCGCGAGGTCGGCGGCCGCCTGGGCCCCGAGGCCGCGTTCGACGTGGCTCGCGACGCGACGGGAGAGAGTCACGCGGGCGATGTCCTCGCCGGCACCCGTGGCGCTGACGGCGGCCGCCGGCGAGCAGTAAAAGCCACAGCCGACCTGCGGAACGTCACCGACCCGTCCCGCGAGTGCGAGCCAGCGGCCGCCGGTCGACGTCGCCGCCGCGAGACGGTCGCCGTCGAGCGCGACCGCGCCGACGGTGTCGTGGTCGTGGTCGTCCCATCGGCCGTCGTCGTCGGTATCGCGCTGTGGACGATCGTTTCCGTCCGGATCCGATCGGCCGTACCGCCCGCGGATCCACTCGAGTTCCGACCGAACTCCACCCTTTCCTCGCTCGGATGAGTCGTCGCTCCACTTCTCGCGAGTGCGGTCGGTCCAGAGATCGACGTCCGTTTCGACCCCGTAGGCGTCGGCCAGCGAGACGGCGTGTTCGCCGGAGACGAACCCGTGTGGGGTCTCCTTCATGACGATCCGCGCGACGCGAACGGCGTGCTCGACGTTCGGCATCGAACAGGCCGCACCGACCGCTCGGTCGTCGGTCATGATCCCCGCGTCGGTCCGGATGGTCCCGTCGCTCTGGACCGCGCTTCCGACGCCGGCGTTGAACCGCGGTGAGGACTCGAGGACGGCCACTGCAGCCTCGACGGCGTCGACCGGGTTGGACTGATCAACGCCGGCGTCGGCCGCCCGCTCGAGGACGGCGCGTCTCGGTTCGGGTTCGTCGGGAACGGTTCCGGCACCGCCGTGGACGAGTACCTGCATGCACCCACCTCTGGGCTGATCGGTATAATGCCTGGCGAGTGACCGGTCGGATGAGACAAAACCCCCACACTTACGACGAGGCGTTGTGAATCATCGGCGACGATGTCGCCGGTCGCTCTGCTCGTTGCATTCTGTGTGACGATGTCGGTTATCGCAGTCGGGCGACTGGTGACAACCGACGACCGGGACCCCGTCGACGTCGGAACGACGATCGTCGTCGTCGCGATTTCGCTGCTCGCCGCGTGGTGGGTTGGAATTGGCGAATCGTGGTTCCCCGCTCCCGTGGGTGGGCTAACACTGGCTGTCGGTGTGTTGCTGGGTGCTATCGGAATGTTCGCGATCGCTCGCCACTGGAATCAGCCGAACCCGAACCCGCACACAGAACGCGGAGTTGCGGATGGAGACGGGGACGTGGCGGCCGAGGACGAACGGGTCGAGCAGTAGTTCGACGAGCGGTCTCCTCCGTTGAGCAGTTGTCCGTCATTACCCTCCGTTGAGCAGTCGTCCGTCATTGTCCTCCGTTGAGCAGTTGTCCGTCCGAGTGTTCCCCGCCCATTAGAGTAATCGTTGAACCAATTCGATCCGCTTACAGAGAACGACGAGCGGCTGTCTTCGTAGCCACGCACTTTCTGCCCCAGTCGTTTTCGCCCCGCAGGCCCACGTACTGAGGATGCGGCACATCCAGGTCACGGTTCCCGTCGGGAAACGGGAGGCGGTACTCGACCTGCTGGACGAGGAGGGAATCGATTACGTCGTGACCGACGAGACCAGTACTCGCGAGTACGATTCGATCGTCACGTTTCCGGTCCCGACGAACGCCGTCGAATCGATCCTCGATTCGCTCCAGGACGCCGGAATCGACGAGGAGTCGTACACCGTCGTCGTCGACGCGGAGACGGTTATCTCACAGAAATTCGACGCCCTTCAAGAGGAGTACGCGACCGAAACCGTCGAAGAGGAACAGATCTCGAGACAGGAACTGCTCACCCGGGCGGACGAACTGACGCCGACGTTCAGCGTGTTCCTCGCGATGACGGTGATCAGTGCAGTCGTCGCGACCGTCGGACTTCTGCTGGACTCGCCGGCTGTCGTCGTCGGCTCGATGGTCATCGCACCGTTGATCGGTCCGGCGCTTTCCGCGGCGATCGGGACCGTCGTCAACGATCGGGAGGTGTTTGCTACCGGGATGCGCTATCAGTTTACCGGCGTGTTCAGCGGTATCGCCGCCGCAGCGCTCGTCGCCTGGCTGTTCCAGGCGCTGTTTCTTGTTCCGCCCGGTGCCGAGATTACCGAGATAGACGAGATCGTCGAACGGATCGCACCGGAACTGCTTTTGTTACCCGTCGCGCTCGGGGCCGGCGCTGCGGGGATTCTCAGCCTCGCGACCGGCTTTTCGATCGCGATCGTTGGCGTGATGATCGCCGCTGCACTCGTCCCGCCGATGGCTGCGGCCGGCATCGCCATCGCCTACGGCCTCCCCGTCGCCGCGCTCGGATCGACGGTACTCGTCCTGGTGAACCTCCTCGGTGTCAACCTCGCCGGCCTCCTGACGCTTCGATACATGGGGTATCGGCCCGGCAGCGTGTTCGAGGTTTCGACGGCCCAGCGTCAGTTTTTCAAGCAGGTGGCCGTCTTCGTCGTCATCATCTTCCTCCTCTCGTTGTTTCTCACCGGGATGACGTACTCCTCCTATCAGATCTCGGAGTTCGAAGGAACGGCGACCCAGGAGACCGAGGACGTCCTCGCCGAGTACGACGACATGTCGCTTCTCGAGCTCGAGGTCGAAGTTCGCGAGCAGGGACTGCCGTTCGACGCCTCCCTCGACGCCACACAGCAGATCGACGTCGTGGTAATCGAAATCGGCGGCCCACCGGGCGTGTACGACGCCGTCGCCGTCGAGACGCTCGAGGAACGGATAAACGCCCACACGGCCGGCGAAACCGACGTCCAGGTCCGGTTCGTCACGATCGGTGGGGCCGAACTCGAGACGCCGACGGAGACCGACGAGCCGGTCACGGGAACGTAGTCACGCCTCGGACGGATCCCTGTAGGACGTACCGGTGGGTTAGCGTCGACGTATGGGAGCAAATCAACACGCGAGGTCGTACGAACGGCACTACCCCGATCGAACCAGTTCGACCTCGTCGGACCCACAGCGAGGGCAGTGCTGGTGTGGGGAGTCGCTGTAACTCGACCCACAGCCCGGACACCGCTTGCGATCCGTCTCGAGCCCGGGCGTCCCGCAAACGCCACAGAGCACTCGAGACGCCCTGAAGTAGGCCGTACAGGACGTACATCTGTATGTCCCCCGCATACGTCTCCAACGGGGGGCGCAGTGAAATGAATTTGGCCGACGAAAACGAATCTGGCCGGCGAAAGCGGATTCGGCCGGCGATTCGATATCCGCGCGTGTCAAACGGACGGTCTCGTGGAGTCTTCCTGTCGATCGATTTACTCGAGATCGGGTGGCCCGTCGGTGACTACCCAGAGTACGAACTGGTCCCGTACTCACGGCCGCGTCGGATTTATACCCGACTCGTCCCTAGGACCGTCCGTGAGTACGCGAACGAGTGCGCTCGATGCGGTCGTCTTCGGAGTCGACGTCCAGAGCGGTGACGTGCGTGGTGATGCGCCCTCCTACGCACTGGTCGAGTACGACGGCGACGAAATCGATCGCGACGTCGTCTCCCACCGAAAACTCCGGCGATTGATCGACGACGTGGAGCCGGCGATCGTCGCGACGGACAATATGTACGAACTGGCGGCGGACAAAGACCAGCTCGTTCACTTTCTCGGCTCGCTTCCTGCAGGGACCAGGCTGGTTCAGGTGACGGGAGACGAGCGGCCGGAGCCCCTCTCTCGGGTCGCGAAACGTCACGGCATTCCCTACGGGAAAGAGCCGATGAAAGAAGCGGAGGCCGCGGCTCGACTGGCCGCCCACAACGTCGGCTACGAGGTGTCCGCGTTTACCGACACGACCGAAGTCAAGGTCTCGAGGGGGCGGTCGACCGGCAGCGGCGGCTGGAGCGAGGACCGGTACACCCGTCGCATCCACGGTTCGGTCAAGCGCCGCTCCCGCGAAGTCGAGTCCGATCTCGAGGAGGCGAACCTCGAGTACGAGAAAGACGTTCGCGAGTCCTACGGCGGCTACGCGAACGCGGTGTTCACCGTCGAGGCGCGTCCGAGCGACATCCCCGTCTCCCGGGAGCGCTCGGGCGACGTTCGCGTCGAGATCGAACGGACGCGCCGGGACGGCATCGAGTTTCGCCCGCTCGCGAAGCGGCGGGATCACGTCATCGTCGGCATCGATCCCGGAACGACGACCGCCGTCGCGATCGTCTCGCTCGAGGGGGAGGTACTCGACGTCTGGAGTTCGCGAACGAGCGACGCCGCCGACGTGATCGAGTGGATCGTCGAACGCGGTCGGCCGATCGTCGTCGCCGCGGACGTGACGCCGATGCCCGAGACGGTCGAGAAGTTCCGGCGCAGTTTCGACGCCGCGGGGTGGAAGCCGACCCGCGACCTTCCGATCGACGAGAAACAACACCGGACCCGGGACCACGCCTACGAGGACGACCACCAGCGCGACGCGATGGCGGCCGCGCTGTACGCGTTCGACGCCCACGAGGACCAGTTCGAACGCATCTCGACGAAGCTCCCGCCGGGAATCGACCGGGGCGACGTCATCGCCCGCGTCGTCGCCGGCGAGGAGAGCGTCGAAGCCGTCCTCGCCGATCTGAACGACGACGAGGACTCCGAGGAGGACTCGACCGGCCACGAACCCAGAGAGCTCACCGAGGAAGAACGCCGGATCAAGGATCTCGAGCGACAGGTCGAGCGCCTCCAGTCACACGTCGAAACCCTCGAGGGTCGCATCGAGGAGAAAGACGACCGGATCGACGAACTCGAGGGCGAACTCGACGCCGCTCGCCGGGAAGAACGCAAGGAGGTCCGACGGAACCGCGAGGTAACGCGCCACCGGCGCAAGGCCGAGCGCCTCGAGTACGAACGCGACGAGGCCCGCGAGAGAGTCGAGGCGCTCGAGGACAAAGTCGACCGGATGAAGGCGCTGTGGAAGCTGGATCACTCGAATTTCAGCGACGTCTCCGCGGAGAAAGAGGGTCTCGTTCCGGTCAAGGTCGTCGAGAAGTTCACCAAAGGCGCAATTCGCGAAGCAGACGACCAGTACGGAATCGCGGTCGACGACGTCGTCTACCTGCGCGATGCGAGCGGCGCGGGCCGGTCGACGGCCGAACTGCTCGCGGAGTTCGACCCTCGAGTCGTCCTGAAAGACGGCGGGCTCTCCGACGTCGCCGACGAGATTCTCTTCGAAGCCGACATCCCGGTGGGGCCGGCCGGCGACGTCGCGATGCAGGAAGTCGACGAACTCGCCGTCGCCCGCGAAGACGACGTCGAAGCGGTCATCGACGACTGGCACGAACTGGCAGAGGAACGCGAGCTAGATCGGAAAGCGGCGATGGTCGACCAGCTCATCAGCGAACACCGGGCCGGAAGCGACGAAGTGTGATACGGATCGGTGTCGCGTTTGCCGATTCGTATACTGTCGGACAGAAGTCAGTGAGGTCGCGGAATCACGGCCGTCAGCCTCGGGGACGGCCGCAGTAGCGCGACCGATCTTCAAATAGTTCCATCCGACAGTATATCAGAACATTCCGAAGCTCTGGAGCATGCTCGTGATTAGCGATTTCACGACCAGTCCCATCCCCGCGAGTATCAACGCGATCCCCGCAGCGATGATCCAGTTTGCGTACGCCACAACCGCAATGCCGGCGAGCAAGACGAGGATACCGACGATTCCGAGCGGACCGATAGTATCGAGCATGTCGGAGGACTCGAGGGAAGGGACGTAAAACGCGTGGTTTCGTCGATCCGAACCGACACGATAGCGTGACGTTCTCTCGAGCGGATCGATAAAGGGTTAAACGGCTCGGACGTAAATCTCGAGCCATGAGCGACGACGGCGAGGGCGGTCGGAAGAACCTTCGGATGCCCGAAGACGACGAGGTCTTCGCGACCGTCACCAACATGCTCGGGGCGAATCGAGTGAAAGTACGGTGTGCGGACGGGACAGAGCGGACCGCACGCATTCCCGGCAAGATGCAAAAGCGCATCTGGATCCGCGAGGACGACGTCGTACTCGTCGAACCCTGGGACTGGCAAGACGAGAAGGCCGACATCACCTGGCGCTACGAGAAGAGCGACGCCGACCAGCTTCGCCGAGAAGGCCACATTCAATAGTTGACGCGGTTGAACGTTCGTTTTCGCACGCGTACTCGAGTCCGAGCCGTGGCTCCGCGCTCGAGGTCCGGGTAACACACCGGTTTCGTCTCGGAGCCCGCCACTCCGATTTCTTCACTGCACACCAAAAATTATATTATTTCTCGTCTGAATCATCGTGATGGAAGCCACGCGCTCCAGAATGCGGACGCGGGGGCGTGCGTACGAAACGCCCCGGGTGCGAGCACACCCGAGACGGGTGGCTTCCAAGCGGACACTTGGCTGCCATGCTTTCGTTACTGCCACCGAGACAAAAAGCTCTCGCACGACGACGGCGTATCGGCATCGATCGACCTGCGGCTCCGGACGGCGGCCACCGCGCCGGGAGCCACACCGACCGACGACGCTCGAGGCGACGAGCGGGGAGGCGTCCCCGATGAGTCACGGACGAGACGTCGCCGACGGGACGGGCGTCGACGGTTCGTCCGAAACCGACTGCGATCGCTGTGGGAAACGCGTTCGGGACGACCGGGTGATCCGCCTCTCGAGCGATCCGTGTTTCGAACTCTCCGGGCGGTACGAAGCCGTCACCGAGACGTGCTGTTCCGACTGCATCGCCGGCATCGGGCTGCTGGCGTTTACGGCCGAGGCTCGCGCGTACTCGCCGTCCGGGTCGGAGTGACGGCCGCTCGAGGCGCTGTTCTCTCGAGCAACTGGCCGAGACGGTCAGTTTCGCGTCTCGAAGCGCCTGCTGACGCTCGAACGTCCGTTCGAAGACCGGGCTCATACGGGATGAGACAGTGATACAGCGGCGAGATCGGGGTTGGTTTCGCCCGCCCGGCAATGGACGGTCCGTCTCACTCGGCGAGTTGCGGTCCCGCGAGGCCGACCTAGCCGAGTTCCTCGTCGAGGATCAGTCGGGTCTTCGTACTGACGACCTCCTCCTGGTCTCGAGCCTGCGTGATGAGGTCGTTGACCCCGCGCGTGTCGGCGGCGTCGACGACGAGAACGATGTCCTGTTCGCCCGAGACCATCCAGACGAAGTCGACTTCCTCCCAGGTCGCCATCCGTTCCGAGATAGCTTTCGTATCGACGTCGACGGCAACGCTGATCTCGACCATCGCCTTGACGTTCCCCGTCCGCGTCGAGATCGTAAAGCGCTCGATGATCTCGTCGTCCATCATCCGCTCGACGCGGTTGCGAACGGTTCCCTCGCTCGTCCCGACTTCGTCCGCGATCTCGGTGTACGGCGTCCGGGCGTCTCGGCGGAGAATATCGAGGATCTGTCGGTCCAGGTCGTCCATAGAGATTCGAGACTACGATCAGGCCCCACTTACCGATTACGAATTTCGTAACTCAGCTTCGAAGACAACACTTATGGAGGTGTGCCCGATACGTAGATCGTAATGACAGCGGCCTACGTTGCACTGGAAGGTGGCCACGTACTCGAGGGACGTGGTCGTTCTCCGGGCACGGCTCGCGGAGAACTGGTTTTCACGACGGCGTACACAGGATACGAGGAGAGCCTGACCGATCCCTCCTACGAGGAGCAGGTGCTCACCTTCTCGTACCCGTTGATCGGCAACTACGGCGTCCGGGAAGAGCGGTTCGAGGACGACCGCGTCCACCCCCGCGCGGTGCTCGCCAAAGAACTCACCACCGACGTCGTCGACTGGCTCGAGAGCGAGGGCGTTCCCTCCGTCGACCACCTCGACACGCGCGAGGTCGTCACCGACATCCGCGACGGCGGCGCGATGAAGTGTGGCATCGCCGTCGGCGAGGACGTCACCGAAGAGGACGCACTCGAGCAACTCGGGCAGTGTAAGGGGATGAGCGAACACACCGACATCGGCGCGCAGGTCAGCGTCGACGAACCGGTCGTCCACGGCGCGGACAACGCCGGTCCCGACGTCGCGCTCGTCGACTGCGGAGCGAAGGGCTCGATCGTCGACTCGCTGGTCGCTCGCGACGCGACCGTCCACGTCCTGCCCTACGACGTGAGCGAGGCGGACGTCGCCGCGATCGACCCGGACGTCCTGTTCATCTCGAACGGCCCCGGCGACCCCGCCAACTACGAAGAAGCGATCTCGCTCGTCCGGGCGTTCGTCGAGGACACCCCCGTCGCGGGCATCTGTCTCGGCCAGCAGATCGTCGCCGAGGCGCTCGGTGGCACCACCGAGAAGATGGCCTTCGGCCACCGCGGCGTCAACCAGCCCGTCCTCGACCTCGAGTCCGGACAGGTCGTGATGACCACCCAGAATCACGGCTACACCGTCGCCGAACCGGGCGATCACCTCGAGATCACCCAGATCAACGTCAACGACGACACGCCGGAGGGTCTCGACGGCCTCGAGTACGACGTCCTCACCCGTCAGTACCACCCCGAAGCGAATCCGGGGCCGGAGGACACCCTCGACTTTTTCGACGACGTCCTCGCGATGGCACCCGCGAAGACGACCACGGCCGTTCCAGCCGACGACTGATACGGTTTACTGTCGGTCATTTCCGGCGCACCCGCGACCCGAGGTCGGGTGTGCCGGCACATCGTGACAGGAACCCGTCCGATGCGATCTGCTGACGACTGATTGCTCTGCTGTCCGTCAGTTCCCGGGCCGTTCAGTGGGTTCACCTGGCGTGATACTGGAAGTTGCGTGACGGAACGAGGCGTTACCGGGGTCGATCGCCGAGATGCGTACGGTCTGTTGGCACGATATACCGGAGAACCTCGACTCGCCTGGGGCCGTACGGCAATGACTTACAGCGGACCGTATCGATCAGTGAGTCCGAGCGGCTCGCCGAGCATACTCACCCGGTGTCCTCGAAGCCGTAGACGACCTCCACGGAGGCGGTCACGGTGACGAGTCCGGAGTCGATCTCGGTGCTCGGCCCCGCGTCGTCGGCGACGTCCGCTTCCGCCGCGAGATAACTGGTGTCCGCTCGAACGGGAACGACGTCGACGTTTCTGGTCGACACGGACTTCGTGCCGGTGATCGAGACGCCGCGGTTGTCCGCGATGTACTGGGCCTCCTGGTCGGCGTTCTCGAGGGCGTGCTCGAGCGCTTCGTTTCGGAGTTCGGCCCGTTTCTCGTCGCTCAGGCCGAAGTTGATTCGGCCGACGTTGTCGGCTCCAGCCTCGGCGGCTGCGTCGACGACGTCACCGACACTGTCGACGTCGTCGAGGCGAATCCGGAACGTGTGTGTCCCCTCGTATCGGCTGCCGTTTCGCTCGGGTCGGATACTGTACCGCCCCGATTCGACGTCGTCGTCGGGAATTCCGAGTTCGTCGAACGCGTCTCGCAACGTCTCGGCCCGTTCGGCGAGTTCGGTTTCGACGTCTTCGGCGCTCTCGCCGGTCACCTCGACGCCGACCCGGAGTCGGGCTTCGTCCGGCTCGGTTTCGACTTCGCCGTTCGCGCTCACCTCGATCGTTCGCTCCATCGACCCGTCGGCCGCGCCGTCGATTCGGGCCTCGGGGCCCGCACTCGAGTCGCTTCCGAGAACGCTATCCATGCAGCCGGCGGTCGCAGCGGCGATGCCGACCGTCGATGCGGCGAGGAACTGTCGTCGATCCATACCTCGAGTATCGGTCGAGGATGACATACCCCTTCGCCAAACTAAAACGTCTCTTTCACCGGTTTCGACGGCCGGTATCGTACTTCCTTCGACGGCCGGCACAGCACTTCCTTCGACAGCCGGCATCGCACTTATGTCCGCTCGCGTGATAGTCCGCGTCTATGGCTGGTGATCGCCTCCTCGTTCCGGTCGCGAATCCGGAGACTGCCGACCGGCTCCTCGATACGGCCGTCGACCTCGCAGCGGATCGCGATCTCGAGATCGTGGTCCTCACCGTCGTCACCGTCCCGATGCAACTCTCGCTCGTCCAGGCACGACAGTCACTCGACGTCGAGGACGAGGAGGAACTCGTAAGCGACGCGGTCGAGCGCGTTCGCGGGTACGACGTCGACGCGTCCGGACGCGTGCGGTTCGGCCGAAGCGTCGCGAGCGGGATCTGTGGCGTCGCGGCGGACGTCGACGCCGAGGCGGTTCTGCTCGGGTGGCGCGGACGACCGCGTCGGCGTGACGTCGTCCTCGGGAGTTACATCGACGCCGTGCTGGCCGACGCGCCGTGTGACGTGCTGGTCGAACGCATCGATCGGGATCGAACCAGCGTGTCGTCCGTTCTCGTCCCCGTCGCCGGCGGGCCGCACACGGCGCTCGCTTCGTCGGTCGCCGGTTCGCTCGCTCGCGCGTACGACGCCCGCGTCGAACTTCTCACGGTCGTTCCCGACCGCACCGAGGAGGCCGTCTCCAGCGCTCGAGACATGTTGACGCGGACGTCACCGACGCTCGGGGCCGTCGAATCGGTCGAAGAAACCGTCCTCGAGGGACCGGTCGTCGACACCATCGTCGACCGGAGCGAGCTCCACGACGTCACGGTCGTCGGCGCTGCCGAGGGTGGGCTCTACCGGCGCGTTCTCGTCGGTGACGTTCCCGAGACCGTCGCTCGCGAAGCCGACGGCTCCGTCGTCATGGTCAAACGAAACGATCCCGTCTCGACCGCGCTGTGGCGGCGGGTTCGTGACCGCGTTGGCTCGGTGTTTCGCTAAGTACCCTCCAAGCGTCGACTGATGAGCGAAATCGGACCATACTGCTTGATCTCGCTCATCAGTTCAGGCCTGGGACGCCCCTAAGACCGTCCGCCGAGCCGCGCCGTCACCGAACGCAGCGACTGCGTCACTTCCGCCGGATGCGGGAGCCCGAGGCGGTAGCGGAACCGATCCTCCCGCTTGAACGGCTCGAAGACGACGGGTTCCTCGAGGGCCCAGACCCGGGCGCTCGAGCGGATTCCGTGGCGTCGACAGATCGCGTTCGCGGCCCGACGGCCGGCCTCGTTCGCCGACTCCATCGATGCCAGATCGGCGTTCGTCCGGACGTAGTCGCCCGCGATGGTAAGGTTCTCGACGCCGACGTCGGCCGGTGGCCGGTTGCGAAGCGAGCCGACGGTGTTGATCAAAAGCGGCGAGCGGTTCTCGACGCCGCCGTCGGTTTCGACGATCGCGGGATCGAGAAACCAGTCGACGAGCACGTCGTCGGTGAGTTGCGGTTCCGCGGCGTGGAGGTGTGCCCGGAGCTGGGCCCAGATCTCCGCCGCGATCTCCTCGCGGGTGCACTCCCGGGCCGGTTTGTCGTACAGGACCCCCGGCGTCGTCCAGTCGGAGGCGATCACCGAGAGGACGCCGGCGACGTCGTCCGGTCCCCGCTCTTCGAGATCGTAGTCGGTCCAGAACTGTCGCTGTGAGATCGACGTCAGCGCCCACGGCGAGTCGGTGTAGACCTGGTGGCCGGGACTCAACTCGAGGTCCACGGAGAGGTAAAACTGGATGCCGTTCATCCAGGCGGTCTCGAGGCGCTCGATCCGGCGGAGTTCCGGCGCGGCGCGAGCCAGTTCCGGTGTGACGAACGCCGGTGCGACGTCGACCGGAACCGCGAGGACGTACTCGTCGGCCGTCATCGCCGTCCCGTCGGTGAGTTCGACGCCGTCGATCCGCCGGCCATCGAACGAGATCGATCGGGCGGCGGTGTTCGGACGCAGGTCCACGCCGAGGCCCTCGAGGTGATCGAGCCAGGGGTCGATCCAGGCTTCGTTCGTCGGCGCGTTCAGGATCCGCTCGGTCGGTCTGGAGGGGTCGAGCTGTCCGAACAGCAACTGGAGGTAGATCGTCCCCATCGTCCGCGCGCTGGCAACCTGCGGTCTGAGCGCGACGAGCGACTGGGTCGTCGACGCGAGCCGATTCCGAAACGCCGGCGAGCGGTTCTCGGCGTCGGCGAACTCCCACCAGGAGACGTCGTCGAGTTCCTCCTCCCGGCGGCGCTCGCAAGAGGTCAGGAGGTACGCCAGCCGCTCGAGCAGGAAGTGTACGTCCCGGGCCGGCAACTCGTCGGAAAACGCCGGCCGGAGCGCCTCGAGCCAGCCGCGAACCGAGTCGGGCGTCCGCGTCTCGGCGACTCGATCGGGCCCGGTGGTGCTCGCGAGCAGCGTCGCCTCGGTCTCGACGAGGTTGTCCGCGACGGTACCGTTTCCGTCCGGAATTCGTGCCATCGTCTCGACGACGTGGCGGTAAAACGCGGGGAAGAACCGAAAGCCGTGCTCGCCGTGGAGCGGGGCGGGGCCGTCGTCGATCGGCATCGATCGCGCCTTCCCGCCGAAGCGGTCGTTGGCCTCGAGGACGGTAACGTCGACGCCGCACTCGGCGAGTTCGTGTGCCGCCGTGAGGCCGCCGATCCCCCCGCCGATTACGAGGGACGTGGTCATTATCACGCTCTACGGTAGCCAGCGAATTAACCGCCACCCCTAACGAGCTGGTTTCGACCGGATATCTCGGCTGCAAAACCGGTTTCGTGACTACGGTGAGTCGGGTAAACCGATCAGATCTCTCGGTGGGTGGCCGATACGTGGGTCTGCTTATCGACCGATTGGAGTTCTCTCATCCACTATTCTTAAGCCGAAACAGACACGAGTTCTTATATGTACGATCTGACCGGCTTTCAGCGCGACCTGCTGTACGTCAGTGCAGGCCTCGAGGAACCACACGGCTTAGCGATCAAGGATGAACTCGAGGACTACTACGAGAAGGAAATCCACCACGGCCGACTCTACCCGAACCTCGACACGCTAGTCGACAAGGGTCTCCTCGAGAAGGGAGAGGCCGATCGCCGTACGAACGTCTACTCGGTGACCCGACGCGGCAGCCGCGAGATCGAGGCCCGGCGTGACTGGGAACAGCAATACGTCGACGATCTGTTCGCTGACTAACCGCTATCGTACCAACTGCAACGATTTACACGCCCATCACCGATCCGTCTGGCGATCAGGTGTGCGATGTCTTGCAGTGGCTACTTTCGGCTCCGTTCCAGCTGGGCGACTGTCGGAGAACGCGTCTGGATTCGAGGGAGCTGTCTCCACCAGCGGTTGCGAGGAGGCCCACCATCCCATGACTTACCTGTGTGGGGGCATGCGGATACACGATGGCAGCACCAGATGTCCAGCAGCCGCTGTCGACTATCGGATGTGATGCGTGCCGTTCTGCCGTCCAGTCTGACGGGCACCAAGAGGTGTCGTTTCTCCTCCTGGACCAACTCACGATCCCCGTCCTCAGCTGTGACGAGCATCTCGAGGAGTTCTCGTCGGTCTGTGGATTAACCTCCGAGGACACAGCGGATCTCCTGCATCATCGACCGGCCGGCGGGGTACCGTGTCCCGGTTGCCGCCTCGCCCCGTACAATTCCTCCCATCCCCTGGTCCAGGTCCAGGACGGGGTGATCATCCCGATGGCGTGTCCGAAGCACCAGTCCGAGATCGTTCAGCGGTTCCACACGGGGATTCAGACGCACCACCAGTTGACAGCCGGCCTCGATACCACCACCTCCCTGTAAGGCTCGAGAGTTCGTTGGATCCGGAGCGACCGGGTGCCGTCCCACGTTCGCGCCGGTACCGACGTACAGTAACCCGTCTCAGTCGTGTCGGAACGACCGCTGGCCCGTAAACGCCATCGTCATGTCGTATTCCTCGGCCGCCGCGATCACGTCGTCGTCGTTGACCGAGCCGCCGGGCTGGACGACGGCCTCGATGCCCGCCTTCGCGGCCTCCTCGAGGCCGTCGGGGAACGGGAAGAAGGCGTCGGAGGCCATCACCGCGCCCTCGGCGTCCTTGCCCTCGGCGTGTTCCTCGGCTTTCATCGCCGCGAGCCGCACGGCGTCGACGCGTGACACCTGCCCCATGCCGATGCCGACCGTCTCGGTGCCGTCGGCGAAGAGGATGCCGTTCGATTTGACGTGCTTGAGCGTCTGCCAGGCGAAGACCATCGACTCGAGTTGCTCCTCGGTCGGCTCGCGTTCGGTGACGACCTCGAGGTCGTCGACCGAGATCGACTGGAGGTCCCGCTCCTGGACGAGTCGGCCGCCGACGAGCGGTTTCTCGGTGAATCGATCCGTCCGCTCGCCGAGTTCGCCGACGTCGAGTACGCGCAGGTTCTCCTTTTGACAGAGCACCTCGAGGGCGTCCTCGGCGTAGCCGGGCGCGACGACGACCTCCTTGAACGAGTCGACGATCGCCTCGGCGGTGGCCGCGTCACACTCGCGGTTGAGCGCGACGATGCCGCCGAATGCGCTCATCGGGTCCGTCGACAGGGCCTTCTCGTAGGCTTCCGCGAGCGAATCCGCCGTCGCACAGCCGGCCGGATTCGTGTGCTTGATCACCGCGGCGGCTGGCTCGTCGAACTCCTTGATCAGATTCAGCGCGCCGTCGGCGTCGTTGTAGTTGTTGTACGAGAGGTCCTTCGCGCCCTCGTTTAGCTGCTCGGCGTGGACGACGCTGGCTTCGTCGCAGGTGTAATCGGCGTACACCGCGGCGTCCTGGTGTGGGTTCTCCCCGTAACGCAGCGTATCGAGTCGGTCGCTCGAGGCGACGCGTCGGGACGGGAGGCCGTCGTGGTCGGCTCCGTCGGCGCTCGAGACGTCCGAACCGACCGTCACCTCGCCCTCGGCCGCGTTCACTTCGACCGCTCCCTCGGCGAACCACTTCACCGCACGCGGATACGCCCGGAACTCGCCCTCGTAGAGGACGCGCTCTTTCAGCGAATCGGCGTCGTCGCCCTCGTAGACCGCCACCGGCTCCTGGGTGACGATCGGTCCGGCGTCGATCTCTGCCTCGATTACGTCGCCGTTCTCGTCGGTCGCGTCCGTCACGACGTGGATCGTACAGCCGGTCACCGAGACGTCAGCGGAGAGCGCGTCGCCCCAGGCGTCGGCTCCCGGGAACGACGGCAGCAAGGACGGGTGGACGTTCAGCGTCGTCGGGGCCGACTCGAGGAACGTATCCGAGAGGATGCGCATGTAGCCGTCGAGACAGACCAGTTCGAACTCGTAGTCCGACAGCGCCTCGAGGACCGCTTCCTCGTGGTCGCCGCGGCTCATCTCCGCTTCGGGTTGGACGACTTCGGTCGGAATCCCCCGCTCGGCGGCGGCCTCGAGCACCGGCGCGTCCTCGCTCGTCGCGACGATTACTGCGAGTTCCGCTCCGCCCGGTCGTCGATCGGCGATGTTCAACAGGTTGCGCCCTCGGTTGCCGGCCATCCCGGCGATTCGCGTCATGGATAGATCGCCGCCCGCGAGGGGCAAAGTGGTTGCGGTCTCGAGCCCACCGATACCCACGATCGTGTATCGTTCGAGCCAAGATCGGTGAACAGTACGCTCGAGTATGCACGCTCGTGACTCTCACCGGGACGGGTTTCGACACGCTTTTGCACCGCGCTGGAAAGTGTCGGACGATGACCGACACCCACGCGCTGTACGCCGTCTCGCCGCTGGACGGGCGATACGGCGGCCGGACCGCGCCGCTGTCGCCGTACGCGAGCGAGGCCGCGCTCATGCGCGCCCGCGTTCGCGTCGAAGTCGAGTACCTGATCGCGCTCGCCAACCTCGAGGCCACGCCCCTCGAGTTCGACCTCGAGGAGCGAGCCCACCTTCGCGAGCTGTACGAGAGCTTCGCGGAGGAGGACGCCCAGTTGATCAAGACCCTCGAGACGGAGGGCTACGCCGAGTTCGACGCGACCAACCACGACGTCAAGGCCGTCGAGTACTTCGTTCGCCACCGTCTGCCCGAGGGCAGCGACGCCTCCCCCTGGATCCACTTCGGGCTGACCAGCGAGGACGTGAACAACCTCGCCCACCGGCTGCTCGTCCGCGAGGCCGTCGACGAGGTGCTGCTCCCGGCGCTGTACGAGGTCCGGGATTCGCTCGCGGAGATGGCCCGCGACCACCGCGACCTCCCGATGCTCGCGCGCACCCACGGCCAGCCCGCGACGCCGACCACCTTCGGCAAGGAGATGGCAGTCTACGCCGCTCGTCTGGCTCGCGCCACCGGCCGGATTCGCGAGGCCACGGACGACCTCCGCGGCAAACTCGGCGGCGCGTCGGGCACCTACGCCGCCCACCACGCCGCCTACCCGGACGTCGACTGGCCGGCGTTCGCCGAGGCGTTCGTCACGGACCTCGGCCTCGAGTTCGAGTCGCTGACGACGCAGGTCAACCCCTGTGACGACCTCGCGGCGCTGTTCGACGCCGTCCGCGGCGCGAACGACGTCCTGCTCGACCTCGATCTGGACGTCTGGCTATACGTCTCCGACCGCTACCTCGGCCAGGAGGCCGTTTCCGGCGAAACAGGCTCGTCGACGATGCCCCACAAGGTCAACCCGATCGACTTCGAAAACAGCGAGGGCAACCTCTCGAAGGCGAACTCCGATCTCACCTTCCTCGCCGACTACGTCACCACCTCGAGGCTCCAGCGCGACCTCTCGGATTCGACGGTCAAACGCAACATCGGCGCGGCGTTCGCTCACTGCCTGATCGGCTACGACAAGACCGCCGCCGGCCTCGAGAAGGTCGTCCCCACCGAGGCCGTCATGCGCGAGGACCTCGAGTCGACCCCCGAGATCATCGGCGAGGCCGTCCAGACGATCCTCCGTCGCGAAGGGCAAGAAGACGCCTACGAGCAGGTCAAAGACCTCACGCGGGGCAAGGACGTCACGCTCGCGGACTTCCGCGAGCTGTTCGACGACCTCGCGGTCGATGAGTCGGTCCGCGAGGAGTTACGCGAGCTGACCCCGACGGGCTACACCGGCGTCGCGGACGAGCTGGTCGACGACCTCGAGTGATCGGAAGGCGTTGTGTCGCTAAGGCAACCGGCGACGACGCCCGCCCGATCGAATGCGTGAGTTCGCCCGTATGGGTTTGGCCCGCTCGTATGGGGTCGTCCGGATTCCGTTCGTGTCGCCTTTTCTCGACGAGCTTTCACTTCAATTTTTGAAGTAACTTCGAAAACCGAAGTATAGGAATAGGCGGCTCGAGGACGACGATTACCCCTCGAACGCGCTCACCCGATCGGGTTCGATCGAGATGATAACGCGTTCGGTCTCGATCGGATTCGGATACTCGTCCTCGCCGGTGTACCGCTGGGCCAGTTCGTCGATGTGCTCGCGGGCGTTCGCCGTCGTTATCTCGTCGACGTCGCCCGTCACCGAGAGCATTCGGTAGGGGTTGTCGGGATCGGTCATGCTCACGGCGACCCGCGGATCGTTTCGGGCGTTTTTCTCCTTGCGCCGATCGCGCTCGGTGTTGACGAGGGGCCGGTTTTTGTCGGCGTCGTAGTCGATCCACACCGGCGTTACGTGGGGCGACCCGTCCGGGAGCAGGGTAGAGACGTGCGCGAACGTCTCTTTCTCGAACAGGTCCTGAAAGTCGTCGGGAATCGAGGCCATACGAGAACTCCGCCGTCGTGACACTAAATTGAATCCCCTTCCGTTGCAGTTCCGGAGCACGGTCGGTCGACCGCTCGTCGAGTTCGCCCGTCACCGCTCGAGCGTGAGCCACCGTAATTTCACTCGAGCGTGAGCCGCCACGATTTCACACGAGTAGCGACCCGAGGGTCTCACGGAGCGCCTCGGCCGCCCGTTCGACGTCCGACAGTCGGACGTACTCGCGCTCGGCGTGGGCGACCGCGCCCTCGTCGTCGGCGAGGACGCCCGGGCCGAAGACGACGGTCGGCGCGTCGGCCGCGAAGAAGCCGGCCTCGGTCGCGGCTCCGAACGGGCGGACGTCGCCGTCGCTTGCCTCCTCGAGCGTCCGGACCAGCGCCGCGTCCTCGTCGGTGACGAACGCCCGTGGAAACGGCGTGTCGGGACGGATGAGGTCGACTGAGACCGAAAGCGGTTCGGGAATCCGCGCCTCGAGGTACCGCTCGAGGTCCGCGCGAAACGAGTCTCCCGTCTCCGGCGGGACGCTCCGGCGGTCGAACGTGAGCCGACAGCGCCCGGGGACGCGGTTGGGCGCGCCGCCGGCCTCGAGGCCCGTCGCCGTCAGTTTCGGCTCGCCGAGCACGGCGTCCGCGCCCGGTCCCGCCTCGTCGTCGTACTCGCGAAGCGCCTCGAGGACGGACTCGAGGCCGAAAACGGGGTTTCGCTCGGCGGGGACGCTCGCGGCGTGGCCGCTCTCGCCCTCGACGGTGATCGTTCCCTCGCACTGTCCGCGGGCGGCGATACAGACGTCGAGATCGGTCGGTTCGCCGACGATGTAGCCGTCGGCATCGAGTCGATTCTGCAGGCCGGCAGCGCCGGTCATCAGCGTCTCCTCGTCGGGCGTGATCGCGAGCGTCAGTTTGCCAGCCGTGGGCTCGACTCGAAGGAACGCCGCGAGCAGCGCCGCGAGCGGCCCCTTCGCGTCGCAGGCACCCCGTCCGCGGACGACGTCGCCGTCGCGTTCGTAGGCGACGTGGGGTGCGACGGTGTCGATGTGGGTGTTGAGCACGACGTGCGGTTCGCCGGTTCCCTTGCTCGCCAGTACGTTTCCCAGGTCGTCGACTTCGGGCTCGAGACCGGCGTCTTCGAGCGTCTCGAGCAACAACTCCCGCATTTCCGAGACGTCCTCGTGGGAGGGGGTCCTCACAGCGTCGGCGTGAAAGTCGACGGGATCGAAACTCATCGAATCACCGCTCGAGTCGCGTCACGTCCTCGAGCGTCTCGCGCCGTCGGGCGACGCGGACCTCGCCGTCCTCGAGTGCGACCTCCGCGGGTTTGGGCTGGGAGTGAAACTGGTTTGCCAGTTCGTAGCCGTAGGAGCCGGCGTTCCCGATGGCGATCACGTCGCCGCGTTCGGGTTCGGCGATCGGCCGGTCGTGGGCGAAGACGTCCGCGCTGGTACAGACCGGACCGCCGACGGTCGCCTCGATCGGCCCGCGCTCGGGCGCGCTGACGTTGAGCATCGGGTGATAGGAGCCGAACATCGCGGGCCGGATCATCGTCGAGAGACTGGCGTCGACGCCGACGACCGTCGTGTCGGGCGCTTCCTTGATCGTGTTGACCTCGGTCAGGATCACCTCGGCGTCGGCGACGACGTACCGGCCGGGCTCGAGTTTGAGTTGTGCGTCCAGTTCGCCGACGGCGTCCCGGACCATCTCCGAGGTCTTCTCGAGGTCCAGGGGCTGTTCCTCTTCGCGGTAGGGGACGCCGTAGCCGCCGCCGACGTCGACGAACTCGAGATGCTCGTCGCCGACGCGGCGGGCCATCTCGCCGACTCGAGAGATGGCGCGACAGTGTTCCTCGAGTCCGTCGGTCAGGACGCCGCTGCCGGCGTGGGCGTGGAGACCCACGAGATCGAACTCCTCGCGGACGCGGTCGGCGACCTCGGGGACCTGCTCGTAGGGGATCCCGAACTTCGCGTCCGCGCCGGTCGCGACCTTCTCGTGGTGGCCCGTCCCGATGCCGGGATTGATCCGGATGGCGATCCGGCCGTCGTAACCCCGCTCGGCGAGGCGGTCGAGCGTGTCCGTCGCGCCGATCGTGATCGTCAGCCCCGGCGCGTCCGCCGCGAGGTCGACCGCGTAATCGAGGTCGTGATCGGGCGGGTTGACCGCGGTGTACTGGAGCGTGTTCGGCTCCGCACCGGCGTCGATCGCACGCTGGAGTTCCCCCCACGCGGCGCACTCGATCGTCCCGCCGACCTCGAGGACCGCCTCGAGGACCGCCTTCCCCGTGTGGGCCTTCGCGGCGTACATCACGTCGGCGTCAGGGAACGCGGCCGCAAAGCGGGCGTAGTTCTCCTTGACGCGATCGAGGTCGATCACGTAAAGCGGCGTGTCGTGTTCGTCTGCCAGCCGCTCGAGTCGCTCGAGATTCCAGTCTGCGGGCCGGCGAACGGCCGGCGAGTCGGCGAAATCGGTCATTATCCACTTCAATTATCCGCAAGGCTTCAAGGGTTTGGGTTCGATACGGTGTGCTGCCCGTCAGTTCCCGCGAACCCGTGAGCCGGGCGGCGGGGGTGTCGGTACATCGGCACAGCAATCCGTATGAGCGCACCGCCCTCGTCGGGTCTCCTCCCTGGCGGTACTGGATCAGTTCCACCGTGGGGCTATCGTTTATATACTCTCGACCAAACGTTCGGAGAATGGAGGGAAGACTCGAGTCGTGAACGTCGAAATCGTGGGCTCGTCGATCGAGGTCGACGAGTCGCTCGTCGCCGAACCGGTCGACGAGATCCGATCGCAGGTCGCCGACTACGCCTCCGGCGACCGCCGGACGTTCGACCTGACCGTCGCATTTCCCGACGGGACGACCGGCGACGTGATGCGAGCGATGTGTGAGATTCCCTACGGCGAGACGCGTTCGTACGGCGAACTCGCCGCCGAACTCGAGACCGCTCCCGTCGCCGTCGGCGGCGCGTGCGGTCGAAATCCGGTGCCGGTGATCGTGCCCTGTCACCGCGTGGTCGGGAGCGACGGTGGCCTTCGGGGGTATTCGGGGGCCGACGGCGTGCGGACGAAGCGCCGGCTACTCGACCTCGAGGCGAGCACGCGCGGAACGCGGCCGGTCCAATCCCGGTTGTCGTCGGAGTGGTGAGGCCGGATCGTAAACTGTGTCCTCGAGGCAACTTCACGGTCCCACACAGTGACTACCGAGTCGGCCGGAGCGGCCATCGAACTGGACGGCGAGATCCGAAATCGGTTGACGGCCGGTTTTTCGCCATTCACCATCGCGGCGCTCGTGGGTGATCCGCCGGGCGTCGTCCACGCCCCGGACGAACGTGACGCGCTGGCGACGACCGTCCATCGTCGTGTACTCGAGGGTGAGTACGAACCGGTCAGGTGCCATGTCCCGGCCGCCATCGGTGACGGGTTGTGCGCGATTCTCGAGCGATTCATCTCGTCGTTCGGGACCTTCAAGGTCCCGTGAAGTGTCGTCGAACATGGCTTCCGTACCGCGGATACGGGAGCCACCGCGGACTCGGTGTCTCTATCACCGATCCGCGTTTTCAAACCAAACGTGACCGTAGTTTGGTTCACACGGAACTCCCGTCATTCAACCGTTCTTCTTTTTCTACTATAAATTTTCACATCCATTAATGAGGTTATCCACACACATCCATTATCCAAATCTGATATATCCCAGCAGCGATGATACCGGTTCAGGTGGCAAGAAGAGTGCGAAAGCCTGCATCTTGGATGCAGTTACCTATTGATGATCGGATTCTTGAGACGTTAGACTCCTCGGGACTGATCTTATCTCCTGCAGTACTCGCGATCAATATCGACAAATCCAGAGACGAGGTCAACAGACGCTTATCGGTTCTCGTCGACTACGGGGTAGTACGTCGGGTGAAGCGTGGGTACTACGAAATCACCGATCTGGGTGAGCAATACCTCGAGGGAGAACTCGACGCAAGCGAGTTAGAGGAGCCAGCAGACCAGCGCTGATTCGTACGTTTACTGTCGCCATTTCCGGTCCAGGCGCGACCCGGGCGGCGGGTGCACTGGTACACCGGTACAGCAATCCGTATCAGAAGTATAGTGACAACTGAAACGATTGACGCACTGATCGCCGATCCGTCCCGCGATCGGGTGTGCATTGACTTCCAGTGGCTACTATATCGTTCCTGGATCTCGCCTCGCGGCCGATTCTGTTCTTTGTCGCCACGATTGACGCCTATCGGACCGGCCCCGGCTACGGTACTCACCAGAACGTCGATATGAATCGGTGAGCCGAGGACAGAACTAAGTAATTCTACAAGGGTGTATTACTTATGTCGAGTAATACATCTAGTGGCGAGGAGCGGATCGTCTCTGTCACCGAAAAGGGGCAGGCCACGATTCCCAAGCAACTCCGGGAGAAACACGGGATCCCTGCACCAGGACGGGTCAAATTCGTCGAGAACGAGGACGGAGAAATCGTCGTCCGCCCAGTGGGTTCGATGCGAGAGTTCCGCGGGCTCGAACGCGACAGCGACGAGGACCGCCCTGCGACAGCAACCCTTCGTGAAGAACGCGAACGCGACACACAGCGAACTGATGATGTCGTCGACCGATTTGCCAGCGATACGGGTGACGAATGACGGATCCAATCGTCTTCGATACGGAACCACTCGTCGCCTATCTGGACGACGAACCTGGTTCCGATACTGTCGAAGCGTGGATCGACCGCGTCGCGTCTGGCGAGATCACGGGCTACATCAGTCCAGTGACGAAAACAGAGGTCCTCTACGTTGGCTCTCGGGTCGGGTTTCGTCCTGCTGACGTCCGAGCGAGCCTCGAGCGACTCGAAGAATTGGGCGTCATAGTCTACGATCCTCGAGCGTGTTGGGACGATGCGGCTGCCCTCAAAGAAGCGTATCCGATGGCGCTCGGCGATGCATATGCACTTGCGACAGCTGACGCTGTCGATGGGACACTTCTCGTCGGAGCAGACGATGATTTCGACGAGCTAGAAGCCGACATCGTGAGGTTCCGCGACGAACCAGCTTGATACGGGTTACTGTACGTCGGTGCCGGAGTGACCGCGGGATGGCGCCCGGTCGCTTCGGTACACGGTTACAGCAATCCACATGAGTTACTGCCGGTCACTCCCGCAGTGCGTCCTCGCGCTCGGTCGCCTCGAGGGTCTCCTCGGCGAGGTCGGTCGCGACGACGGCGGGTTTGTACGCGCCGCCCTCGAAGAGGTCGTGGTCGCTGACCGAGGACTCGACGAACCGCGTGAACGCGCGCCGGTTCGCTGGCAGCTCGCCGTAGACGATCTCCTCCTCGACGAGGTCGTAAACGGGAATGCGCGGCGTCAACAGCGTGTTCTCGCCGACGACGCTGTTCTCGCCGACGACGAACCCCGAGGTGACCCGACAGCCAGCGCCGAGCGAGACGTTATCCTCGACGACGACCGGCGCGTCCTCGACGGGCTCGAGCACGCCGCCGATCAGCGTGTTCGCGCCGAGTTTGACGTTCTCGCCGATCTGGGCACAGGAGCCGACCGTATCACAGGAGTCGACGAGCGTGCCGTCGCCGACGTGCGCGCCGACGTTGACGAACGCGGGGCTCATCAGGATGCAATCGGAGCCGACGTGTGCGCCCTGCCGGACGACGGTCCCGTCGGGCGTGTTCCGCGAGCCGCGGTCGCCGTACGCGCTCGTGTCCGCGAGCGGGAGCACGTCGTTGTACGTGACGCCGCCGTACTCCCGGGGCTTCGTCTCGCGAAGCCCGAAGTTGAGCAAGATCCCCTGCTTGACCCACTCGTTCGCTTCCCACTCGTCTCCCCGCTTTTCGGCCGCGCGAACGTCGCCGGCCTCGAGGGCCGCGAGGAACTCGTCGAGGGTCGCGAGGTCGTCCTCGCCCGCCGACGCGGCGTCGACGTCGCCGCTTTCCTTTCGCTCCCACAGTTCGCGTACGTCCGTCTCGAGCGTGCTCATTGTCGTCCGACAGTGTCGAGTGCAGGGCCAAAAGGTCACCTGTTCGGCGCGGCTTCCGATCGGACAGTTGCCAACGGTCAGCGCGGCTTCCGATCGGACAGTTGCCAACGGTCAGCGCGGCTTCCGACCGGACAGACGCCGACGATCGGCATAATTCGCCATCGGACAGTCACCGACGATCGACACACGCTAGTTGCCAGAAAGACGACGCCGAGCGGTTTCGCGAATCAGTCGGCGACGACGTCGCCGAACTCGTACAGTCCCGCGTCGCGACCGGCGAGCCAGACCGCCGCGTCGACCGCGCCGGCGGCGAACACGCCCCGGTCCTCGGCGCGGTGGGTCAATCGCACCTCCTCGTGGTTGTTCGCGATAATGATTTCGTGTTCGCCCGTGACGTCGCCCGCCCGGAGCGCGTGAACGCCGATCTCTCCCGCCTCTCGAGGCTGGTCTCCCTCGCGGCCGTGGGTTCGGCCGGCGAAGTCGCCGGACGCTTCGATCTCCGAGAGCAGCCGCTTTGCCGTCCCGCTCGGCGCGTCGACCTTGTCGTTGTGGTGGGTCTCGACGAGTTCGACGTCGTATCCGGGGAGGTTCCCGATCGCTTCGCCGACGACGTTCACGAGCGCCTCCACGCCGCGGGCGAAGTTCGGCGCGCGAAGCACCGGAACGTCCTCAGCCGCGTCCGCGAGCGCCTCGAATCCCTCGTCGTCGAATCCCGTCGTTCCGGTGACGAACGCGACGCCCGCGCCGGCACACGAACGAGCGTAGTCGACCGCCGATCCGGGTGCCGTGAAGTCGACGACGACCGTCGGCTCGCGCTCGACGACGAGCGAGTCGAACTCGCCGTCGGGTTCGACTTCGATTCCGCCGACGGACCGTCCGTCCGGATCGCGGGTGACCGCGAAGACGACCTCGCAGTCCTCGCGGTCGCCGACGGCGTCGATCACCTCCCGCCCCATGCGACCGGTCGCGCCGGTGACGCCGATTCGGACCGTCATCGCTCGACCTCGCGGTCCGCGTTTCCGTCCGTCCCGGACGCGGCCGTTTCGTTCGTATCGTCGGCGACCGCCACCCGCTCGTCCTCGAGATCTGCGAGGATCGCCTCGAGTTCGTCGCGGTACTCCTCGGAGAGCCGCGAGAGCGGGGGACGGAGCCGCCCCGGTCCGTAGCCGCGGATCGCCATCGCTTCCTTGACCGGGATGGGGTTGGTCTCGACGAACAGCGTCCGGAAGAGCGGGCCGAGTTCGTGGTGGAGCGCTCGAGCCCGTTCGTAGTCGCCGTCGAGGGCAGCGCCGACCATCGCACAGGTTCGCTCGGGTTCGACGTTGGCGGCGACGCTGATCGTGCCGTTTCCGCCCATCGAAATCGTCGGGAGCGTCAGGGCATCGTCGCCGGACAACACGGCAAACTCTTCCTCACGCGTTCGCTCGATCACTTCACCGATCTGGCCGAGGTCGCCGCTTGCGGCCTTGTAGCCGGCGATATTCTCGTGGCTCGCGAGGGAAACGGCGGTGTCCGGCTCGACGTTCTGCCCGGTTCGGGAGGGGACGTTGTAGACGATCTGTGGCAGGTCGACAGCGTCCGCGACGGTTCGGAAGTGCTCGACGAGCCCGCGCTGTTCGGGCTTGTTGTAGTACGGCGAGATGAGCAACAGGCCGTCGGCACCCGCGTCGGCCGCGCGCTCGGAGAGTTCGAGCGCCTCGCGCGTGTTGTTCGATCCCGTCCCCGCGATCACCGGGACGTCGTCGACGGCGTCGATCACGGCTCCGACGACCCGGACGTGTTCGTCGTGGGTGAGCGTCGCCGATTCGCCGGTCGAGCCGACGGGAACGAGCCCGTCGACGCCCGCTGTCTCGAGTCGCTTGGCGTCGGCTCGCAACGTTTCGTAGTCGATCCGCTCGTCGCCGTCGAAGGGCGTACACATCGCCGGGAAGACGCCCGTGAAGTCGATTTCTGAACTCATGATTTCGTGGTGTTGGTGGTCGATACGACGTGTCGGTCGACACGTCGGAACTGTCGTTTTTGTGTGTCGGTGCGTCGAACCGTGCCCGGGACGGGGTGCCACTCCCGCCGCGAGCACACTCAGACACGTTTGCGTTTCGGAAAACCAGGACGGGCGTCGCTCACGGCGGGACGAACTGGTGGACGAGCGACGCAGCGCATACTCGAGTACGTGACCCGGACGAACTTATCGGTTGTGACTTCTCTCGCTCCGTGTCAATCAGTCAATATTCGATACCGGTTCCAACGATATTTATACGATCGAAGCCTAATGGCCGACCATGAATAAGACCGGCTTGCAACTGCGGATGGCCTTCGTCGGCAGCCTCCTGTTCGGACTCTATCTGGCTGCAGCGTGGTTTTTCGTCATGGTATTCGGTGTTTCGATGGCACCGCTGGTCGTCCTGGGCGTCGTCCTGTTGCCGATCGGCCAGTACAAACTCGGCAAGTGGCTCGCGATCAGAAGCGCCGGCGCGGAGGACATGCCGGACCAGGGACAGTACGCCCGCGTTCACCGGATGACCGAGTCGCTCTCCCGGGACATGAAACTCGAGAAACCGCGACTGATGGTCGCCGACATGGGTGTTCCCAACGCCTTCGCGACGGGACGGAAGGGAGCCGGAGTCGTCGTCGTCTCGACCGAACTCATGCGCCTGCTCGAGGACGACGAACTCGAGGGCGTCGTCGCCCACGAACTCGCCCACCTCAAAAACCGCGACACGGTCATGATGGTCCTCGGTCAGTCGATCGCGACCATCGTCGGCTACGCCGTGTTCTTCGTCGTCCGGGCGATCGGCGAGAACAACCCCGCGAGTTTCGTCCTCGCGTGGGTCGCCTCGATCGTCGCGAACTTCCTCGTGATGATCCTCGTGATGGCAATCTCGCGGTACCGCGAGTACGTCGCCGACGACACCGCCCGCCAGTACATCGGCCGCGGCGACCCCCTCGCCCGCGCACTCGAGAAGATCTCCCGCGGTGCGGAAGGACGCGAGTCCCGCATCGAGGACAGCGGCGTCAACGCGCTGTGTATCTTCAACGCCGACCGAAGCCTGCTCCAGCAGGTGTTCTCGACACACCCACCGACCGAAAAGCGAATCGAGAAGCTCCGAAACTGATCGCCGAGCGATTCCGGGCCGACGGCCGAGACGCGACGCGCGGATCGGCGTGCGGTCGAACGCGGTGATTTTTACCCTAGCCCGTTCGAGTATCGGTCGTGACCGAAATTCACTCGGGGCAGCGGGTCGCCGTTCTGGCTGACGCCCAGAACCTTTATCACACCGCCCAGAGCCTCCATACCCGGAATATCGATTACTCGGCGTTGCTCGAGAAGGCAGTACAGGATCGCCAGCTAACACGCGCGATCGCCTACGTCATCAGAGCCGAATCGCCCGAAGAGGAGAGCTTTTTCGACGCACTCGTCGACATCGGTTTCGAGACGAAGATCAAAGACATCAAGACGTTTTCCGACGGGACGAAAAAGGCCGACTGGGACGTCGGCATGAGCCTGGACGCGGTGACGCTCGCGAATCACGTCGACACCATCGTCCTCTGTACGGGCGACGGGGACTTCTCGAGGCTGTGTTCCCACCTCCGTCACGAGGGCGTCCGGGTCGAGGTGATGGCGTTCGAATCGTCGACAGCCGAGGAACTGATCGACGAAGCCGACACGTTCCTCGATCTGAACGATCGGCCCGACACCTTCCTGCTCTGATCGAGCATCTCACAGACGGAGAGCGTCTCATAGACGGATTTGCAGTATATTGACATCCTCCACACGGCTGAAGCCGTGGGATTCCCACGTTGGGATATTACGGTCTACGACGTGACCTGTTCTCGAGGTGCGAACGCACCAGTTTCCTTGTCAAACAGGTACGTCGAAGGCTGTGCCAACCAGCCGTTACTCCTATTCACCGACGGACTCGGTGAACTCGGAGATACGTTTTGCCGAATATTTTCAGCACCGTTCACATCCGCGTTCGCTACCGTTCCGCACTCATCGCAGACGTACAGTCCGCGTTCAACACGATTCCCGTCACGGTTGCGACCACAGCACGAACACGACTTCGCGGTATTCCGCTCAGACACCTGCTCGACCGAGATGCCTTCCACCTTGGCTTTGTATTCGAGGAGGTCGATGAAGCGGTCGAAGGCCCACGAGTGCAGATCGAGGTTACCGTGCGTGCCCCAGTCCTTCGACTCGCTGTTCTGCTCGTTCTCACGGATACCGGAGAGGTCCCCCACCACAATTGTTCCAACATCTTCCTCGACACATCGTTCAACGATGTGTTTGGAGAGCGTATGGAAGTAGTGGGTTCGGCGAGCCGACTTCTTCTGGTTCAACCGCGTGGCTTGCTCGGAGCCCGAGTCGTCACAGCGAGCGATTCGCTTGCTGAAGTAGTAGTCGTCCTGCTTCAGGCAGTTCAACGGGTACAATTCGCTGTAGCCGTCCTCGTAGGCGAGCGCGGCAAAGGTGGTAATACCAAGATCGATGTCGACGGTTTTCTCACCGGCGGCTTCAGCAACTTCGATCTCGACGTTGCAGACGAAGTGGAGTTCCCACTCGGTATCAGTCCAGACCGCTCGAACCTGCTGGACGTTTTTGACCTCGGAGAGGTCAACGTCAGGTCGTGTCTGGTACTCACAAAGGATGTAGTCGGCGGCGTACAGTGACGGTTTCATGTTCCGACCTTTGCTGAGACGGACACGGTTGTACTCCACTTTGTTTCAGGATAACGACTATACGGAATTACGTAAACAGTCAAACGAAGCTCTCGTCGCTGTCAGGATGGGAGTCACTGACTCTCTCGTCCTGCTTTGATAGAAGGCACGCACCAGTCACAGTGTTTCGATGAACTGGCTCACTACCCGATTGAACCGCCCGGGTTGCTCTATAGGCGGACAGTGGCCGCAGCCTTCGAATAGTTCGAACGTAGCCTCCGGGACGAGATCTGCGACGTGTCTCACCGCCGCGACGGTTCCCGTTCCCCGTGTTTCATCCGCGCCGGCGCACACTAACATCGGAACATCGATCTTGGGTAGGACTGCTCGATAATCACGCGTGAGCGCATCGAACAAGATGGCGCTTTTGATAGGGGTTGGTGTTCGAGACGTTTCGTCGAACTGTAACGTTCTCATCTCCGTGGTGGGATTTGAGAAGACCTGCTCTGTGAGGCGATTGATGAAGGTCGTTTGGTCTTCTTGGACCAGTGCGAGCGTGTCTTCCAGACCCTCCAGGTCAGTGAGTCCGTAATCGTAGTCATCCCACTGAAATCGGGACGCCTCGATATCGACATTAACCAGTCCCAGTACCCGCTCTGTGTCGAATTGATCCACGTAATCCCATGAAACGAATGCACCCATCGACCACCCCACGAGGACAACATCTTCGAGGTCACGCTGTTTGAGGAACGTGTGAAGGTCACGGGCGTACTGTGCGACTGTGTGTCCGACTTCTATTTTCTCAGAGCGACCGTGCCCCCTGAAATCGACGGCGACTGTGCGATACTCGTTCGAGAGACCGGCTAATTGCGGCTCGAAAAACCTGAGACCGCACATCACACCGTGAAGAAAAATGATCGGAGGGCCCTCACCATGGTCCTCATAGTAGAGGTCTGCCCCGTTACACTGGACGTACGGCATAACGATGATCGTACGCTGCACCCGATAATAAGTCTGCGTCACAGGTTACCGACAGGTGGTGAATACGGCCTCAATATCCCCCACACCAGTTCTACTACGATCCCAGTAGTCCGTCGAGGAACTGCAAGACACCGTGCGTATCTATCACGGGTGTTGGCGTGGGAGCAACCTTACCAGAGATTGGCACACCGGACACTCTACCCGACACTGTTATGCTGTTCGGTAACGTGCGGCTCACTGAGTCTTCTCAAGTGCCTCTCTGGTCGCGTGGGCGACTCACGAGAACGAGAGGGTGTATCCCGACGTGCGATCGAGGTCGCTCGTAAACGTCGCTACGAAATCATGAACGAAATAGACTACACTGACATTACAGAGAACCAGAAGGAGACGTGGACAACTGGCGATTTCAACGAAATTGCTCGCCAAAACGTGGTGATGGCGGAGGCGCTCGTTGAGGCGATCGATCCACACCCCGGACAGCGGGTGCTGGATGTGGCCTGTGGTAGCGGGACGGCAGCCCTGATTGCGGAGCGGCGGTACTGTGACGTCACCGGCATCGACTACGTCCCCGACTTGATCGACCGTGCGACGGCACGTGCACAGGCCAACGGACAATCCATCGATTTCCACGTTGGCGACGCCCAGGATATGCCGTTCCCCGATGACAGCTTCGACGTGGTGCTCTCCGTCTACGGGGTGCAGTTTGCGCCCGATCAGGAGCGGGCGGCACACGAGTTACTTCGGGTGTGTAAACCCGGGGGAAAGATCGGTCTGGCGGGGCCGATCTCCGAAGGGTGGAGCGGAGACTGGTTTGCTGCGCATGCCGAGTACGTGCCGCCACCGCCTGACGTTCAGTCACCCCTTCGCTGGGGGACAAACGAGGGGCTTGAAGAACTACTGGGTCCGGGCGTCCAATCCGTCGAGAGTACCCAACGGACGGCACTCCAGTACTACCGGTCGATCGACCATGCTGTGGAGGTGTTCAGCACGTACTTCGGCCCGACGATCCGGGCGCTTGAAAAGTTGAATTCTGCCAATCGAGAGCGGCTCTTAGATGATCTCACCACCATTATGAGTCGATACAATCGTGCGACTGATGGAACCGCAATCGTCGAGAATCAGTATCTCCAAACGGCCGCAATCAAAGCGTGAGTGTAACTCGAAATATAGTAGCCACTGGAAGTCACTGCACACCTGATCGCACGACGAGAGCGCGGTTCGGAGTGAGTGTAACGAACGAGAACCGCGATATAGCGAACGGGGAACGCAGTGACCCGTGAGCTGTGCGATCAGTGTGTGAATAGTTCCAGTTGTTACTATAGAAATGGTCGACAGGATCTCCCGATTCTGGTTTGTCTAACGCCAGTCAGCGGCCACGGTCGTAGCATATGATACCCGAATGAACGGTCGGTTTGAGTTCAATTAGTGATGAGTTTATGATTTACATTCAACGGACCTCTTGTGACAGAATCTGAGTAGGGGTTCAGTTGCTGCTGAATACTGCGTGCGAATGTTAGACGGGCTGAGGCGGGATCAACGCGGAAAGTCGAACGCGCAGTACAGAAAACTTATTGTACGGTTATAGAATTCGGACTTTATGAAACGTCGTAATATTCTCGCTGCTGTTGGGAGTGGCATCGCAGCACTTAGCGGGGGCACGCTCTATGTTACGTCCCCATCAACCGTTCGAAACAGAAAGGCACGTATTTCATACGAATATTTGAACGGCTACCATCCGTTCTAGCTTAGTGACTGGCTGAGACGGCGACCACGCCGAAATTGCACCGAGTCTGACCGCTATCATACCGAGATAGCTGCTGTTCCACCAAACCAGCCGGTTCTTCGTTATGTCTCCCGTCACAGGCGGCGCACTCGCAGTCGTGAGTGCGCCGCCGTTCCAGAGCCATCGCTGATCAGTCCGGGCGATCCAGCCCGTCTCGTCAGGCGAG